>CAJTDN010000004.1 GCA_910574865.1 Lachnospiraceae bacterium
TTGGTTATAGTATAGACAATGGCAAAAACAAATTCAATAACCTATCGCTTGCATAGTTTCATTTATGGTGGTGCCAAATGTGTGGCATGAGGGTTTAGAAACAAAGGTGCTTGACATAGCGACGATTTGATGTTATTATCACTATATCGTAAGACGATATAGTGGAAGACGATATAACGGGGGACGATGGGTTCGAAAAGGAAGGTAGGATTATATGGGAGAGAACCTTGTTTTGACGGAGGCGGTGTATTATATTTTGTTGTCGCTTGTCAAGGCGCGGCACGGGTATGGCATCATGCAGATGGCGGAGGAGTTGTCCGGCGGGCGCGTGCGGCTGGCGGCAGGGACGCTGTACGGCGCGCTGAACAGTTTGTGCAGGAAGGGCTGGATCGAGGCGTTGCCGGAGGAGGACGGAAGCAGGAAGAAGGAGTACAAAATTACGGCGGACGGCTTTGACATTTTGCAGCGGGAGCTTGCGAGGCTGCGACAGCTGGTGGAGAACGGAGAGAGCGTGTTAGGGACTGCTGGTTTCCAGTCGAATGATTTGCCTGAAAGTCAGCGGCACAAGATGATAGGAGGGTTGGAAGATGGCGAGAAAGACAGTTAGAAGATGGATTTGGGCGTGGAGGTTTGATGTGGAAGAGCGGTGGCTGAACGAGGAGGCCGCGCGGGGCTGGGTGCTTGACGGCGTGGGTTATTGCACCTACGAGTTCAAGTCCTGCGAGCCGGGGGAATACGCCGTGCGCCTGGAACTGCTGCAAAACGCCGTGGACACGAACGTCAGCCAGGAATATATCGCCTTCGTGGAGGAAACCGGGGCGGAGTACGTGGGGCGTGTGATGAAGTGGGTGTATTTCCGTAAAAAAGTGGCGGACGGCGGTTTTGAGTTATTTTCGGACATTGATTCCAGGATTCGTCATTTGAAACGTATTCTTGAGCTCGTGGCATTTGTCGCAGGGGGAAATTTGCTCGCCGGGCTGAACATGCTGCAATATAGCGGATGGTGCGTTATAAATTTGATGTTTGCGGCAGTGCTCGGATATGGCACGTATTGTCTGCATTTAAAAAAGAAAAGATTGGAAGGGGAACGGGTTTTGCATGAATGAACGAATGATAGGACATGGCAGACGTGAAAGTCTGGCGTGTCTTATTTTTTCTTTGTAAAATATTAATGCCGCTGTAACATTTTTCGCGAACATGCGTTATATTAATAAATGAGTGCTTTCAGGGAAGCTGCGCTGCCACTAAACTCGAAAGAACCTCGTTAAGTGGCCCGCAACTACATTCGCACGTAGGCGTGGCATAGAGGAAACTCCACATAAATAGGCTCGAAAAAACCTCGCCAAGGTATGCGGAGTGCATTCACACTAAGCTCGTGTGAAACCTCGCTAAGCGTTTATTGCAAGTGCTCATAGTAAGGAGGTGGGGGCGTGGATGGACAAGTCTTGCTTCGGCTGTACGAGGCGTACGGACGGGAATTGTTTTTATATTTGTATTCTCTTTGCAAAAGCAGGGAGACGGCGGAGGACTTGATGCAGGAAACGTTTGTCAAGGCGTTGCTCTCGCTTCCCGACGGGCATGCGAACGTGCGGGCGTGGCTCTACATGGTCGCCCGGAACCTTTATTATGACATGTGCCGCAAGCGGAAGCGGGAAGTCCCTTGGGAGGGGGCGGAGCCGGGTGATGCGCCGGGAGGCGGTTCATCTGGAAAAGAGCCGCACACACGGGGAAATTTGTCGGCAGGCGGGCGGCGAAGCGGCCACGCGTCCAGGGCGTGTGGCGCCTTGGATGCCATGCCCGGGTCGGATGACGTGCTTGACGGCCTGATTCAGAAGGAAGAGGAGCAGATGCTTTACATGGCGTTGTCCAAGTTAAGCCCGGTAAAACGGGAAATCCTGGAATTACAATATTTTAGCGGACTGCCGCTTCGGCAGGTGGCGGCAATCGTGGGCGTGAGGCAGGAAAACGTACGGGTGCTGAGCCACAGGGCGAAGCAGGAAGTGAAAAAAATCATGAAGGAGGCAGGTTATGAGGTATCGTGATTTATTAAAATTATATGACAAGAGGGAATTGTCAAAGGAGGAAATGGAGCGGGTTTCCCGGGATATTGAGAGGCAGGACGCCATCGGCGAGTATCTGTTTGAGAAGGACGGCGAGTTTTTTTCGGCGGACGATGGGGCGGGAAGTGACGAGTCCGGGGACGAAAGGGGCGGAACTAATCAATCCAGGAGCGGCGAATCGGAATACGGCGCGGCGAAAGCTGGCGGCGGGCCACGAATGGGGACGTTGTCACAAGAGGACGCGTTGAAGTTCACGCGCCAGGTAAACCGCCTGATTCGGAGGGCGTTTATTAAGATGGGAACCGTGGTGGGCGCGGTCGTGCTGGCGATTTTGTTGTTTGTCATGTTCGCCCTGCCGCAGGTCGTTTCGCTGTTTTATTATAATCCGGCCAAGGAAGTGGCGGAAAACACATCACAATTTGCCCGCGACCTGCGGGTGTACACGGAGCTTGCGATTCCGGGCTACCTTCGTGACACGGTCAGGATTCAGGAAAACGGTTATGGCAATTATGACATTACTATTTGTCAGTGGTATTCATTGAACGGGAAAATGACAAATGTGGGAGGAACCATCAAAAAGGGAAGGCTGCATTTATATGATGTGAATTTGCTGCAACGTTCGGCGATAAATGTATTTGCGTGGTATCAAATGCCCGGCGGCAGTAACGATTCGCTTCGGGAATTGGTTGCGGGAGGGGCAAGGCTACAAAGCGCGGCGGGAGACCGCGGGAAGGCCACGGAAAATTTGAGAAGACTAAGTGATACGGAGACCTATGTGGCATATGTCACGTTGGATCGGATGATGCCGTACGGGGAGTTCGTGGATTTTGTCCGGGAAAGCGGATACCCCATCAATTGGTGTACGGTCTGTACGGAAAACGGGGTTGATGAAAAGCCGGATCATTTTTACTCGAAAAATCTGGGGTTTGTGTGTAGTCCGCATAGTTCCTGTAGTCTGGAGTGGAATCAGGAAGAGTATCCGAATCTTTTCTTGTGGGCCGATAATAGTACGCATCCGGAATGGGTGGAATGGGACGAGTTAGAAAAGAACCTGGGGGATGAGTCCTATATGAGGACACATTTTGTCAGCCTGCTCCGCTATATGGCGGAACAAAAGGATTTTCTAGCGATGATAGAAGGGGCGCAGGGAGCGGGTGTCGTGGACAAGGAAACGAGCAGTCGATATTATTCCGAAGCGGCGGACTACGTGGAAGAACACGGGCTGGTAGTTTACGGATGCGTGGCGATTGCCGACAAGGAGACGATACTGAAAATGAACGAGGACGAGGCGGTGTATGAGATTTACGCGGAGGAACTGAGGTAGGGTCACAGTCCGCGACCGGTTAGGCCATGAACTGTAACAATAATAAATTGGTTTGAAAATGTCATTAACATTGATGTTAAAAAGTGTATAATGAAATTAGTTTTACGCATAATGATGGGATATGTAAAACTAGTAAAAGTAAGGGGATAAAGAAATGTCAATTAATACAAATAAATAGGCAATATGCGATTGCGAATAATCAGGGCTTCATATATAGGGGCGATGAATCAGCAATCAATTAAACCGCTCGAGCTGTTAATTAATACGTTAAGTGGCCCGCAATGCGAGTTCAGAAAACCCTTGAAATCACATGGGTCCGGACGTGTTGCCTTCTGTACACCGACGCTACAAATGGTGGTGTTAACTCACTGTGGCTGCTCTTTCCTTTTTGCTAGCTGAATGAGTTTGGAAAGGCCAGTTCACAAATTTTTCACAAAAAATTAGCACTCGACACTTGACGTGGCTAACAATATGTGTTATAACACAGATAGAGCAAGGGAAAAGGAAAATGATTTCCACGGAAGAACAGATGTGAGACGCCGATTTTCCTGGATTACCGGGTATGGAATCTGGCCGGACTGGAAACCATGAAAGCAGGGTCTTTGATTCCCGGGCTCTGGTGCACTGGCACGGTGAGATATTTTGGCCGGTCATTCGGCCAAGGACGAACTTCCGCCGTGCGGGGAACATATAAACAATAACAACCATAAAGAGTAGGAGGAATGACTTATGTTGATGCCGAGTTTATTTGGAGAAAATTTGTTGGATGACTTTTTTGATATGCCGCGTATTTCCGGCAGGGGATTTACGAACAGCCAGAAGCTGATGAATACGGACGTGAAGGATTTGGGTAATGCCTATGAAATTGCGATGGACTTGCCGGGATTTAAGAAAGAGGACGTGCAGGCCGAGCTAAAGGACGGATACCTGACGATTAACGCCACCACGAACACGAGCAATGATACCAAGGATGACGAGGGCAGGTTCATCCGCCGGGAGCGTTACAGCGGATCCTGCAGCAGGAGCTTTTACGTGGGCAAGCAGGTGACGGAGGCCGACATCAAGGCCAGGTTCGAGGACGGCGTTTTGAAGCTGGACATTCCGAAGATGGAGGCGAAGCCGGCCGTGGAGGATAAGCATTATATTGCCATCGAGGGCTAAGCGGCACGTTGCCAGGATGGGCGGGCGTGTTGTCGCTGGAAAATGGATGCGATAGGTTTATCGCGGCTAAGCGGTGCGTCCCGTTGATGAGAAGACAACGAGAGAGGGGATTGAACATGAGATTTTCAGGGCGGGTGCGTACTGCAACCGCCCTTTATAAGTACGCCGGGCGACGCACGTTTCTAACCAGTGAAAGTCTGGAATCCGCCCGGTAGTGGGAAGGATATAGCCGAAAGCTCCCCATTGGTGAGGATAACTGTCTGACCGCATGTCGTAACGGGATATTCTTCATAGGGTGCTTTAAAATATTCGTCTGTTGTGCCTAAAGGATAAAACTTTTCTTCTGTGAGGTATTCAAGGGATATTTGTTTGTTGGCTTTTTATTCTAACATTTTAACGCTTATCTATGATTTTATCAATTAACCCAAAATCCATTGCCTCAGTTGCTGACATATAGTTATCGCGTTCTGTTGCAAGGGCAATTTCCTCAATGCTTTTTCCAGTATTCCCTGCTAAAATAGAGTTTAGGCGTTCTTTACTTTTTTGTATATGGTCGGATGTTATTTTTATATCTGTTGCCTGTCCTTGAATACCATTTCCATGAATTGCTGGCTGGTGTATCATTATTTCTGCGTTTGGCAAAGCGATACGTTTTCCTTTCGTTCCACCAGCTAATAAAAAAGCTCCAAAGCTGGCGGCAAGACCAATACAAATAGTTGAAACATCACATTTTATATATTGCATTGTATCATAAATAGCAAAACCGGCTGATACAGAACCTCCGGGACTGTTTATATATAACTGTATATCTTTTTCGGGGTCTTGTGCTTCTAAAAACAACATTTGAGCAATAATCAGACTGGCTGACATATCGCTTACTTCTTCCCCCAAAAAAACAATTCTATCGGATAGTAACCGTGAGAAAATATCATGACTTCTTTCTCCACGGCTTGTCTGTTCAATTACATAAGGTATCGTACTCATGCAGCAATCTCCTTAATTCGTGTAATGAATTTGTAACTAAAGATATAAGAACAACACATGGAAATTCTGTTTTGTTTTGGCATAAAGATTCCAATATCCCTATAAATTTTAGGTGGATATAAATATATTTGTTTAAAAGCAAACGAAAATGACTGTTGTGTATCATATCCAGCTTCATACGCAATTTGCATTATTGGCTTATCTGTTTTTACCAGCTTTTCAGCAGCAACAGTGAGTCTGCGGTTTAGTAAATATTTATACATGGTAATTCCTGTATACTCTGCAAAAATGCGATTAAGATAGAATTTGGAATAACCAATATTTTTTGATATATTATCTAAGTTGATTTCTTTCTCTAAATTCTTCTCGATATAATCTATGACTTTTTTTACAACTTCTTTTTGGTCTTTCATCATATCCTCCTTGCGCTCTTATCTATTATAGCACGTCTAAATATACGTGTCTTAATAAAAAATGCTATTTTGGTACCAAATTTTAAAATTTATACTCTTTGATATGAGGAATGAGAGGGATTCCGTAGCCAGTTATGCACATTTCCGCAAATCCAAAAGTTTTGATTTTTCCACAATGCTTGTCTTTTGATTTTTAGCTTCTTTGGTTCGGAATAGTGTGGTGCTGGCGGTCTGTTTCTTGTTTTCGGTTGCTTGCTTCTTTACCGTACATGAGCATTAAGCCGTGAATTGTAAGTGCGCCGACGTGGTTTACGGAGAACCTCTTTCCTCCGTCTTTAAGGGCAAGGGACGGGTTGCGAAATTGGAAATTTTGTTACCATTCTTTTTTATAGGAAGTAACGTATTGTGCAAATGGGTGAAATGGGGTATAATGCTCGTGAACGAGAAAAACCGCTGGTTTTTCGAGGCGCGCCGCGAGGGGAAACACCATGGAAGGAAAGGGGTCAAATGATGAAAAGGCCGTTGCCAATTGGAATTGAAAATTTTGCTGATATGGTGAAAAACGAATACTACTATGTGGATAAAACGAAATTCATTAAAGAACTTCTGGATTTAAAGGGGAAGGTGAATTTGTTTCTGCGTCCCAGGCGGTTCGGGAAGACATTGGGGCTGAGCATGCTTCAGATTTCCATAGCGTCGGTGTACGGAGGGCAACACGCCTCAACCCATGTGATTTCAAGGGTTTTCAGCGTCATCTTCAATCGGCGTACGTCCTTGTACGCCTCATTCATCTTCCTTGAAAACCCTTGAAATCCCTATGGGTGAGGTCGTAGAGTCGTGAAGAGGCATATTTCCCCTCTTTCAAGGCACTTAAGCGACGCGTACAAGGACGTACGCGGAGTGAAAGTAACGATGAAAGAGGGGAAATATGCCCTTCATCGACCGTGTTGCCTACTGTACACCGACGCTAGCCAGGGAATTTGAAAGGCACCGGGGCATTATCGAAAAAGGCAAGGAACGGCTCTCGGCCAAAGAATATGGGCGGTATATAAATATTGCCGAGGAGAGGGCAAGTGAAAGGGAAGTCAGGGATTCCCTGCGATTATTTTGCCAATGCATGTACAAGGCCACGGGGAAGAACACGGTGATTTTGATAGACGAGTATGACGTGCCGTTGGAGAACGCCTATTTCAGGGGTTTTTACGAGAAAATGGTTGATTTTATCCGCGCTCTTTTCGAGTCCGCGTTGAAGACGAATGATTACCTGCAGTTTGCCGCTATTACCGGGTGCCTCCATATTTCAAAGGAAAGCATCTTTACAGGACTGAACCATCTGAACATTGTTTTGGTGCTGGACAAGAGTTATAGCGAGCATTTCGGGTTCACGGAATCGGAAGTGTTGCAGATGATGGAATATTACGGGGTGGCGTTTTACCGAAAGGACAGCGAGGTCAGGTTTGGCGGATTATTATAGAAACAGGAGGAAAAATGATGACTGAAAAGGCGGGAAAACTAAAGGATTATCTGGAGACGGTGTCCCATTATGACACGGCAATTACCTTGATTGGTTGGGACATGGACACGGAAGTACCGAAAAACGGCATGGAGAACTTAATTGGCACATTGGGTTTTTTGTCGGAAAAACAATTCGCCCTTAAGACGTCCGACGAGTACGGAAAATTGCTCGCGGATTTGTCCGAGCCGGAGGAATTTGACCGGCTTGACGAGGCTATGAAGTTTACCGTCAGGAGATATCGGAAACTTTACGAGGAAAACAAGAGGGTTCCGGCGGAATTTTACACGGAGTTCGTGAAGGCCCGGGCGCGTTCGAGACAAGCCTGGCAGGAGGCGAAGCAGGCGGCCGACTTTGGCATTTTCTGCCCGCATTTACAGACGATGATTGACATGGCGAGGCAGATGACGGCGTACGGACATCCGGGGGAGGACGTGTACGAGGCCATGCTGGCCGAGTATGAACCGGGCATGGACGGCGCGGCGATTGACGGGCTGTTCGGCGAGTTGAAGCGCGAGCTGGTGCCGCTCGTGCGGGAAATCGAAGAAAAGGGGCGGCCGGATTCGTCGGAATTCGTGGGTCATTATGACATAAACGCCCAGAAGGAACTGCAGAAATTTTTGCTGGAGTATATCGGGTTCGACTTTGACTCCGGGACGACGGGGGAGACGGAGCACCCTTATACCACGACGATATCGTTCGGCGACGTGCGGGTGTCGAACCATTTTCGCGAGGACGAGGCGATTAATGCGATGTTTTCTGCCATCCACGAGGGCGGGCACGCGATTTTCGAGCAGAAAATTGACCCGGCGTACGCGGGCACGGCGGTTGACGAGGTGTACATGATGGGGCTGCACGAGAGCCAGTCACGGTTTTTTGAAAATATTCTCGGCAGGAACATCCACTTCTGGGAGCCGATTTATGCGAAGGTGGGCGAATATTTGCCGAAATTCAAGGAGATTTCGCTGGAGCGTTTTTACCGGGAAATCAATAAGGTGCAGTGCAGCATGATTCGGACGGAGGCGGACGAGGTGACGTACGCGTTCCACGTGATTTTGCGCTACGAGCTGGAGCGGGCCATTTTCCGTGACGGTGTGACGGCCGAAGAACTGCCCGCCCTCTGGAACCAGAAAATGCAGGAGCTGCTCGGCATTTGCCCGGCAAATGACGCGGAAGGTATTTTGCAGGACATGCACTGGTCGGAAGGGGCGTTCGGATATTTCCCGTCGTATTTGCTCGGGACGATTTATGACGGGATGCTTCTGGAGGCTTTGGAGACGGAACTTGGCAGCGTGGACGCGGTTTTGGCCGAGGGGCGGATTTTGGAAATCACGAAGTGGCTGAACGAGAACATCCACCGTCACGGCGCCATGTACAATTCCCGCGAGATGATACAAAGGGTGTGCAAGAAGGAAGTGTCGGCGGGGCCGATTATCAAACATTTTAAGGAAAAATATGGAAATATTTATAGCTTATAGCGGAGGTTTGTAGGCGCGGATGAACTTGCAGCAAATCATTATTTTCAGTATGGAAATCGTGGGGACGGTTGCCTTTGCGGCATCCGGGGCGATGGTCGGTATCGAAAAGTCGATGGACATTTTCGGGGTCTGCGTGCTTGGCGTCGTGACGGCCGTGGGCGGCGGGATGACGCGGGACATCGTGCTCGGCATCCACCCGCCGGGCGTGTTCGAGAAGCCGGCGTACGTGCTGGTGGCGGTCGTGACCTCGTGCCTGGTGTTCGTGGGAATGTATTTCCGGCAGATGCGCATGGATGGGGATTTCGGCAAAATATATGACCGGGCCATGCTGGCCATGGATTCCGTCGGGCTGGGGATTTTCACGGCGGTGGGGGTGAACACGGGAATTATGAACGACCATCCGCATGAATTGTTCCTGCTCGTGTTCGTGGGAACCGTCACCGGCGTGGGCGGCGGGCTGTTGCGCGACATGATGGCGGGCAACCCGCCGTATATTTTCGTGCGGCACGTTTACGCCTGCGCTTCCATTTTGGGCGCGTTTTTGTGCGCCGTGCTGTATCCGTGGCTGGGCGCGGCGTGGGCGATGTTTCTTTCGGCGGCGGCGGTCGTCGTCATGCGGTATCTGGCGGCGCATTATCATTGGAACCTGCCGAGAATCGGGCTCGGGGAGAAAGCGTAAAGAGGGATATAGGAAAAGAGGAATAAAAAAAGGAACGTCAAAGGGCAAAAGGTGTGCTGTCATCCGCATGCCGAAGTTAAAGAAGGGAGAGAAATGGATATGTCACTTACGGGAATTATTGGCGCGATGGATTTGGAGATGGAGGCGCTTATTAATCTTTTGGAAGAGGAGGAATGTGCCACGATAAGCAACGTGACCTTTCACCGGGGGAAGCTTTTTGGAGGCGATGCGGTTCTGGCGGTCTGTGGCGTCGGGAAGTGTTTTTCGGCCATCTGCGCGCAGACCATGATTTTGAAATACCATCCTGACCGCATTATCAACATCGGGGTGGCCGGGGGAATCGTGGAAGGGCTTTCGGTCGGCGACATCGTCGTGGCAAATGACGTGGTACAGTACGACATGGACACGTCGGCCGTTGGCGACCCGGTCGGCTTGATTTCAGGTATTAATATCGTGAAGATTCCGTGTTCCCCGAAATTATCCGAAGGCTTGTTTGCGGCAGCGAAAGCCCTTCAGATTCCTGTTCTTGCGGGAACGGTTGCCTCCGGGGACACGTTTGTCGCGTCGAGGGAGAAAAAAGAGCATATCGCGGAGACGTTTGACACCGTCGCGTGTGAGATGGAGGGCGGCGGCATTGCGCAGGCTTGTTATGTGAACGGGGTGGAGTGCGCCATTCTCCGCTCGATTTCGGATGGCATTAACGGCGGGGGCGGTGATTATGAGGCGTTCAAGCATACGGCGGCAGAGCACTCTGCCGCGGTACTTTCGGCATTTTTCAGAGGGTGAATTGACAGTACTTTAGTGTCGGTGCACGGATGGTAATGCGTATATCCATCCGTATACCGACACTATTATTTTGTAGAATAAAAAATATCATGAGAAATATTTTGAAGTATTATGGGGCGCAAATTAAAAATAAAGAAGTGCAGGAAAATGAAAAATTGGCTTGATGATGAATAGGAAACGGTAGTGCAACCATTATGTTTGGAAACTATTTTCCTTGACAAGACAATGCTTGGTTAGATTTAGAAAAGAAATTCTAAACAAAATGCGAATTGATATTGACGAGAACAAATGTTTGGGGTATAATATGATTCGGTACATAGAAGCGTTTGGAAAAGATATGTGAGGTGTTGGAGGTCGATTTGGAGTATAATATTGAATGTATAGGTTCATGGCGAATAAATAACCGGGAGGTACGGAGCATTGTTGAAAAACAGTACACTGACATACATATCGTTATTTAGTTCGGCCGGCGTTGGTTGCTATGGGTTTCATATAGAAGGTTACCGATGTATAGCTACCAATGAGCTGCTTCCAAGACGCTTGGATGTACAGCGTGCAAATCATAAGTGTGAATATGATACCGGCTATATCGATGGTGACATTACCAGTGCGGAGATAAAGCAGAGAATATATGATGAAGTTGATCGATGGGGGAAAAAAGGAAATGATCGTGTTGACGTGCTTGTTGCAACTCCTCCCTGCCAAGGGATAAGTGTCATTAATCATAAGAAGAATGCAAAGGAAATTAATCGTAATAGCCTTGTGGTTGAGTCGGTTGAGATTATTGAGAAAATTAAGCCTCGTTTTTTTGTTTTTGAAAACGTGATGGCTTTTCAGAAGACTCTATGTGTTACGCCTGAGGATCGGGCGATGCCAATAGGAGAATATATAAAAGAGACTTTGGGTCCGGATTATATCATTTCAGGAAGAGTTCTGAATTTTATGAATTATGGTTCGAATTCATCACGTACTCGTACTTTGATGATTGGCGTGGACAAGAAATACAGAAACAATATTACTCCATATGATTTGTATCCAGCGTATAGACCCGAGAAAACTCTTCGGGATGTAATTTATGAGTTTCCCCGATTGGAATGGGGAGAAATTTGCAAGGATGATTTTTATCATGCGTTTAGAACCTATGATCAGAGGATGCGGAGTTGGATTCATGATTTGAAAGAGGGGGAGTCGGCATTTGATAATAAAGATTGCATAAAGAGGCCACATAAAATTGTGAATGGCGAAATTGTTGAGAATATCCGTAAAAATCGAGATAAATATACCAGACAACCTTGGGATAGATTTATTCAGTGTGTTCATACCAGAAATGACCAGCTTGCGGCTCAGAATACGATTCATCCGGAGCAGGACAGAGTCTACAGTATTCGGGAACTTATGAAGATGATGACTGTCCCCCACGATTTCAGATGGGTAGATTACGGTCTTGATGAACTGAATGCTTTGAATGAAACAGAAAAGAAAAAACTGTATAAAGAAAACGAGGTTAATATTCGTCAATGCCTAGGCGAAGCGGTTCCGACAGAAATCATGCGACAACTTGCTGTTAATATAAGAGTGGCCTTAAAGATTAAAAGGAGTGATGCATCGGAGGTAAATAGAATTATTTCTGAGAAGAAGCTTGTCCAAAGGGAGAATTTTATGGCATTTGTTTTAGAAAATCCCCTTGGTTTAGATATTGCTTCCTTGATGCGAATTACGGAACTTTGCAATGCCCATAGAGAAAAAAATGCTGCGTTTTACACAAACAAATTTATTGTAAATGAGATTATGGGGTGGCTTCCTACTTTCAGTAAAGATGAAGTTCGCATTTTGGAGCCGTCAGTAGGATCCGGAAGTTTCGTGCCGTTTCTATTTAAGCTGTACGAGAATGTTCCTCATGTGATTTTGGATGTGGTCGATATTGATCAAGATAGTCTTGAGGCATTTGATTTGTTGCTTGATAAAATCGGGATAGCACACAACTTTACGGTAAATCGTATCTGTCATGATTTTTTGACATGGAAACCGGCGTATCGGTATGATTTGGTTGTTGGAAATCCACCATTTTCCAAGCTGAAGAAAAAGACCCCTGAAATAATTGAAGCAACGAAGGACAATAAAAACCAGACAACAAATAACCTTGCGGCACTTTTTTTGGAAAAGTGCATGAGGTGCAGTGATTGTGTGGCACTTGTGTTGAACAAGAATATACTTTCGACAGATGAATATTTGGAGACAAGAAATCTGCTACGGACAGTAAAGATAGAGTCAATTGTGGATTTTGGCCGATACGGGTTTACCGGTGTTTCCATAGAAACTATGTGCATGGTGGTGTATCCAAGGAAAAAGCCGAAAGAGACAACGGTATATAGCATGAAATATAATAAAAAGTATGTCCATGATCAAGCCTATATTACGGATGAAACATACCCGTCGTTCCTGATTTATAGGGATGAGCAGTTTGATAGTGTGGCAGAAAAGTTGAATTTTGATGTGTTTTCAGTATTCCGTGACCGACAAATTACGAAGTCGCTCACAAAGTCAACAAGAAATGGGGATTGTCTTTGGGTGATTAAGGCAAGGAATATTGATGATGATGGCATGGGTGTTACCCATATTCCGAATTACGATGCATTTCTTCCAAAACGATTGGCACAGACCATTTCTGCATCAAGGTTCGTAAATGACGACAATGTCTATTTGACCCCGAATATGACTTACAATCCAAGGGTCATTGACAACCTGCCGAATACGATTCCGGATGGCTCGGTTGCCGTGCTGATTCCCAAAAAGCCGATGAAACTCACCGCCAGACAGAAAGCGTTTTTCTCATCTGAAGAGTATAGAAGATTTTATGGAATTGCAAGAAATTTGTCCACTCAATCAATAAATGTAGATAATAATAGCGTGTTTTACTATGGGGTGTTAAGAGATGAACAATAATTTGATTACGAGATTTTTAGAAGAACGGCAATATGACATAAGAATTTCTGGTAATGGCAGATGGATTGACCAGAAATGTACATTTGATGCGGTCTGCTTTGTCGCTGATTGTATTATGGATTATATTCAAAATGGTGGTCGGCAGCCGTTTCAGTCACCGGATATATGGCATTCCGAGTATGCCGTAACCAATGTGCAGAATATTTTTTGCAAGCCAGATCCGCTTCGAAGAACAACGGCGGATGAATATAACAAGTTTTTTCGGCAACCAATGAAAATGCTTGCGGCAGCCGGGGTACTGTGTGAGGATGGCGTTATACATAATACCATTCAATTTAGAATCAATAATGTTGATGTCTTACAATATATTGCCCTTCGAGAGAGAAATGCGTTTGATTTCTTGTGTCTGTATATCGAAAAGACATTAAAAGACAGTGGTTTATGGGATGATTTCGAAACATTTTTTGATGAACAGACGGAGGATTTGTTACAAGAGTTAAAAGCAGGCTTTATTAAGTTCTGTATTTGCTACACACCGATGAATAAGAAGAAAGAACCAAGCAGGATATTTACGAAGGTTTTAAATCAATTGGCGTGCAAGTACCATAAAAAGGGAACAGAAAAGGGTCATCTTTCCCAATCTATGATTACTTACAATAAAATCATGTATAATCAGACGAATTGGAGAGATGACGCGGTCGGGAAAGACAAAAATATTGCCCGTGGAGATTATGTGCCGGTGGCGCAGACGAATGATGAATATCGATATCGTGTATCTAGGGCAATCAAATATTTACACCAGTTTAATGATAAATATAATGAAGGTCAGTCGGAAATCTTGGATCGTTTTTCGGTTGGAGAAAAAGCAACACATATGCACCACATTTTTCCAAAGAGTAGATATCGTGTCATTGCAGAGTATATGGAGAATCTGATTGCATTAACAAGCGGACAGCATTTGCAAAAAGCTCACCCTAATGGCAATACATCTGTCATAGATAAGGATTATCAATACACTTGTTTGATTGCGAAAACAGAAAGTGTCCGAAAGAACATCATGGACAATCACGGTGAGCCTATGATTTATGATTTTGATGATTTTATGTATGTTTTGGATGTCGGATTACAGACAGACTATTTTGAATCCTTGCCGTCATGTGACTTCAATGCCGTCTTGACGGGTATAGAGTTTAACTATTAATTCAATGTTAATAAGCAGTGCATTGACGTTATGGTGGTAGAAGTATTAGGGAAAATTCAATTTTTATGAGGATATTAAAAAATTGTGATAGGGAAATCATTATGGAACATAGAGCGCAATATTCAGAGGTCGCAATTGATGTTATGTGAAAAATGATAGATGGTTTTAATGAGGTGGTAATTTAAGAGTGTAACGGCTTGAACGGAATCAAGCCGTTGTTTTTTATAAGAAAATTTATGGTGAATTTAGATTATCTCTTTAGAAGTTCTTATATGTCGGTATAGCCCGTATTTTCGGGCTTTCCCGGCATTTTAGATATGGGGAGAAGTTCTTATATACCCTCATAACCTCTTAGGTTTTCCCTCTCAATGGTAGTAAAAGAAGTAGTAAATCCGTCTGCGGCTATGCTGCAATCAGCCTTTCCATTTCAGCCTTTGCGGAAGCGAAAGTTGCGTGTGCGTAATAGTTCAGCGTCATAGTGATGTTGGAATGTCCCATGATATACTGTAAAGCTTTCGGGTTCATTCCCGCATTGGCTAAGTTGGTGCAGAACGTATGGCGCAGGGTGTGGGGTGTCATTACTTTGGGTAAGGCTTCCTCATGGCACTTGTTGTACTTCTTTACAAGTCCCCGGAACATATTGGAATAATTCACACCCGTTTTCGGGCAGTCGTCCCGGTTGAGGAAAAGGAAATTGCTGTACCCGTCAACGGTGATCTGCTTCGCTCCCTTGCGGTTCTCTAACACGCGCCCCAACGCTTCATACACTTTTTCACTCATTGGAATTTGTCTGATACCGCTCTGCGTTTTGGGCTTCTCTATGTAGTAGCCTGTTTCCGCGCTCCGTAAAAGCTGGTGGTCTACATTGATTACCCGGTTTTCAAAGTCAAGGTCGGTTTCAGTCAGTCCGCAGAGTTCGGAAATCCTAAGCCCCGTCCCCAGCAGTATGATAACCTCGTCACGGTATTTCTGATAGACGCTGTCACCTTGCATAAAGGATAAAAGGCTTTCTTCCTGTTCTCCTGTGAGGGGTACTTTCGGCTCGGTGTCGTCCTCGATCACGGTGTTTAGCTGGAAGTCAAAGGGATTTTTCCTTATACAGTCGTCCTGTATCGCTGTGTAAAAAGCAGCTTTCAGAGAACGCTTGTCATTGCTTATGGTCTTGTAGGATATTCCCTTTTCTTTCATGCGCAACGCCCATTCTTTCGCGTCGGACAGCTTCACACTGTCAATGGGGCAGGAACCAAGTTTATCCGCTTCCAACAGCTTCATCAGCCGTTCGCGCCCCTTTGTGGTGTTGTGCCTTACGTTCCCCCGGTGGCGGTTCTGCTTCGCGTAAAGCTCGCAGACGGTCATTTTCTTTCCGATTGTGTCTATCCCGTCGTCAAGGTCTTTCTGTATCTCTTTTTCCTTTTCTCTAAGGGATATGTCGTCACGTTTCCCGGCTGGGGTCTTGTCCGTAGGCACTAACTTCCACGCATAGACAAATTGCACTTTACCAAAAGTATCGGTATATTTGTAAGCATATCTCCCGTCTTTTCTCTGGCTCTCTCCCGAACGCAAAATGCGGTTTTTATTATCACGTCTTTTCTCCGACATTGTTTTGCTCCTTTCCGTGTCGGAAAGAGCCTTGATATGCCTACATTTATTATAGCACATTCAAGGCTCCTTTTCACTATCTTTTTCGCTAAATTGCGTCCAGTGTGTCAATGATTTTTTCAAACTGTTTCCTCTTGATCTGAATACGGTTGCCGTTCAAGATTACCCAGCCCGCCGTGGGGTTTTCCTCTGCAAGTTTCCGCAGCTTGTTTTCCCCAATGCGGAAATATTTTGACGCTTCCTCAATGGTAAGCGTGTACTTTTCCCAAATAGGCACATCAGCATTGTTCATTCTATAAATCCCCCTTTCAAAATGGGTAAAAGGTTAATAGTGAAAAAGGGGCTGTGATCGGACGGTTAATAGCGTAACCTCACGGGAGTTTCACCCCTGCATGGTTCTCATGCAGCCCTACCCATTGCCTGCGACGCTTTGAACGCTCGGACTGTGGCGGTAAGGGAGTATCATTATATATTCTGCGCTGTCGTCGCCCGCAAGCTGCTAAACTTGCTCCCCGGCGCGGTGTTGGTCGCTCGGCTGTCCCGGCAGGGAGAAGAAAACCCCGCCGGGATAGCGTCATGGCGCACCCGCCGTATGGCTCGGCGCAAAAGGGACGTATCCGATCTGCCCTATGCTGCGCCGCCGTTATCTTGCGCCGCTTTCTTTGTCAAGGTTCAAAAAGCTCTGATGTGCCGTACCTACGGAAAGGGGAACATAGGCAGCGGCTTTACATCAAAACTGGAAGTCCAAGACAGCCCGTATCAGTCTTGACCGCAGACGGTCGCGTATGTCCTCGTCAATTCCGAAATATGTATTTCCGCGTTCATCACGGTATTTTCGGACGGACAGGGCGGCGATCTGTGCGTCGTAGTTCTGCAACACAATTTTCATTGCGTCCGGGTCGCCTTTGGTCGCGGCAACAATTACCGGGTAAGGTAACAAGCCGCGCTCGTCAAAATCGCTGTCAAATTTCTTCGTCGTCATAAGCGCGTTCCTCCAAATAGCGTTTTAGCAGCTCAAAAGAGCTTGTCCTGCGATACTGTACTGTGCTTCTTGAAATGTTGAGGAGCTTTGCGATGTCGTTATCAGTCATGCCCTCGAAATAGTACAGCAGGACGGCGTTACGTTTTTCTTCCGGCAAAGTGCGGAGTGCTTCGGCTAACAGCTTCGGCGTAATTCTTTTACCCGCCACGCAGATAGAATTGTCAGTGTATTCCTTGACAAAATAGCGGTCAACGGTATAAAGCTGGCTTTCTTCCTGCGGGGACAAGCTCGATAACGTAACTTCACGCAGTTGGTGTCGTCTTACGTCGCGGTGGGCGTTGCTGGCTTCACACTTAATGGCTTTCTTACAAAAGCCATTAAAAGCGCAGCGGATTTCCCATTCGGTACGATTAGGCTCATTCATGTTCTCACCTCCTTTCGCAGCCGCGAAAGCGGGTGATTTTTTATGACTTCCCCTTTCAGTACCCACACCACCGCTTTTTGAGAGTTGCCAAATGAAAACGGCAAACTTTTTTGTCGAAATTTTCAAAAAGCGTGTCTTGAAAAGCACAAAAAAACCCGACTGCATAATACAGCCGGGAAAAGAGGAAATATCAACGATTATATTGTGATGTGTGTAGGTAACTTCTAAGGTATTCCTGTCCTGTGATTTGACAAGAATTTTTTTGACAATTTCTTATTTAGCAATACAGCCCGTAAATAAAAATGAGACATAGCAATACCTTTCTGATACCGCTTGTCCCGATAAAAAAGTGATTTTAATACACCCTCTATATTTCAATCTAAAATCGAAAACAGCGGCTTTGAATTTATTTCAAAACCGCCGTTAGGCTTGACTATATATTGTATAGGCGCATGAAAACTATGCCGCCACACAACGGTTTTTTTTATTACCGTTGGGCGGTCATTCCCTACAACATCAATTCTGTTTTTTTAGACCTGTCTATTTCCTGCGTATGCAGGAGTGGCTTAAATGCTTTCCTTTCCACTTCTTTCAATTTTTCAAACAACGGAATATACCTGTCAGCTCTTGTAAATGTTTGATGTTGAATGTCCTCTACAAAGCCCGAAACAATACTTTCAATAATCGCGCCACTAAGTTGAAAATGATGTGCTGCTTCTTCCCAATGGGGAGTACCAAAAGCAGATTTATAGTTTAATAGGGCAGCCGCTAATTTATCCCTTGAAGCTCGGTGCGGATTGTCAATCCCGGAGTTATGATTGCTCAACTCATGGGGGAGTTCCGGGAGTACGCTTCCGCTGTATTCAACAAAATGTAAATAAATGTTTTTTAGTTCTTCTTCCGAAAAAGTTTTTTCCCATGACGGAAATTCCTTTATAAATTTGCTAATGCCTTTTATTCCGATAAATCCTAAAGGAGCATTTAGGTACAGGTTTGCATTGCGACTAATTCCTTGTTGGATAATATGGGAAATGTCATGGTTGGGAGATTTCATATCAATTCCAAAATACGCATTTCTTTTGCTGATACCGATATAATCATTTGCCCATGCAAGCCGCAGATCGTCCACTGGAATTGTTTGTACTCCGATTTTGGAATTATCATGGACGTACACATTTTTTTCATCATATCCAACCATTAGTACAACGTGTCCCGGAATGTGGCACTCGTGATAAAACTTCTGTTGATAAGGTAAATGGTACATATCCAGCCCAAATAAAATTGTCGGAACATCATTATCCAATAAAGACTGTATTTCTTTTAGGGTTGTCTTAAAGGCTCTCCCCTCATTTGAAACAATCTCATAACCAATGAGATTTTTCCAGTAATTGTATTCCCTCTTTCCTATGCTGCTTTGCCCGAAAAAAATCATTTTAGGCGGTGTAGCTCTTTTTTGAGAAATTAGCTGAAAACCCGCCTTTGAGTAGAACAACAAATCATCTGGTATTCGGTTTCCAGTTTTCCACTCATAAATATCACATAGTCCGTTAATGGGGCATAAATAATCTGCTAATTGATGTGGTATTTTTAATATTTTCATCTTCTACCTCCTTGTATGTTTCCACTCTAAACCCTCGCACTATCTTAGAGTCAATAGGGGAAATAAAAAAACGCTGCGGCTTGCAGCGTCTTTTTATTTCGGCTTAATGGGAAAGCATACTTCGGTAATCATATTTTCTATGCTTTGTTCTGTTTCGGGCGATATATGGTAAATATTAAAGTGGCTTCCAGTAAGTTCATAATGATTATCTGCTATCCACCGTATTACTTCTTCGTTTGCTTCGGGCAGCAATTCATATTTACCTCTGAAAGTAAGTGTAGCTGCTGTGATTTCCTTGACAGCCTTAAATTTCATTATTTCCGTATCTTTGTATTGTCCAACAACCGTTTGCTGAATTTCCACATCAAGATTTTCTTCGACAAACCCCTCATTATGAAATTTAGCAATATTCCATGCCGGATTTGATAGCTGTATGTTTTGAGCGTTTCTTTCATGTGCAAGTTGTTTCCAAAGAACAGCTTCTTGATCGGGGGTTGCGATTATCCCCCTAACACTGATAACATTGTGGGCGGGAAATTTCTTTAGAGCCACACTATACAAAGGAATAGGGGATGTATGCCCTAAATTTTCAATAGTAGTTTCAATCAAGTTTAGCTGCCGCTGCATATCTGCAATTTTTTCTCTTTGTTCAGTAGCATGGAGTTCAAGGTATTTCTTCAATTCCTCATTATTTGTATATTTCGTTAGGATTTCTTTAATTAGGGATAGGCTCAACCCCATATTTTTTAATGCCTGTATTTTATTTGCAATCGGTAACTGGTTTTCGCTGTAATACCTGTACCCGGTAAATTGATCTATATGCTCCGGGATAAGTAGCCCTATCTCATTGTAATGTCGTAGCATATAGATACTGATTTGTGATAGCACCGAAAATTCGCCAATCCGTAGCATAATATCACCTCCAACATAAAGTGTAAACCCTCGCATAGTGTTAGAGTAAAGAAAAATCGAAGAATTTTTTTGCCCTGCACACGGAATATTATAAAAGATATTTTCGGTATAGGCAAGAGAAAATTGCTATATTTAGGTAAATGATTTGCTATGTATACTCATTTCAATACAAGAATAGGAGTTGTAAACTCATACAGGGTGATGTCTGAATGAAAAGAGAAGTCGAAATTGTTTACGATTTCAAGGCTTTCGGGCAAGCCATAAAGAAAGCACGCAGAGCAGCGGGATATTCCCGTAAAAAGTTGGGGCATGAGCTGAATTTAGCTCCCCGCTACCTTGTTTCCATAGAAAATGAGGGGCAACACCCAAGTCTGCAAGTGCTGTATGAGCTTTGCACCTTTTTTGACATTTCGGTAGATCAGTTCTTTTTCCCGGATAAGGTCGCAAGTAAGTCCACGCAGCGCAGACAGCTTGAAACGCTGCTTGACGGTATGAGCGATACGGGATTGCAGATTGTTACCGCAACAGCAAAAGAGATTAGGAAAGTCGAAACAAGGGACGAATAAACGTCCAACGTACAACTGAATACGGTTTGAGAAGCGCTGCAACCTTTTGAAGATTGCAGCGTTTTCTTTTGTCGGAGTTTGGCAAAACCGTTTTTTGGGTGTTGTAGGGAGTGAAGAAAAACTTTCGTAGCAAGCATAGGAAAAGAGTACCCTTTTCCGTATTTCTGCCCGCCCGGTCGGTCAGAAATTGCTTGTTGGGAAGTGTCCCAAACCCTCTATGAGAACGGAAAGGAGCGAAAACCCATGAACGGACGTAAAAGGACAATACAGGTCAAATTCTATGTGACAGAGGAAGAAAGAAAACTGATTGAGGAAAAAATGAAGCTCGTCCCCACAAGCAACATGGCGGCGTATCTGCGTAAGATCGCCATTGACGGGTACGTTATCCAAGTAGACCACACGGACATAAAGGAAATGACAGCGGAGATACAGAAGATCGGGGTCAATGTCAATCAGATTGCACGTCGCGTAAACGCGACGGGGAACGCATACAAAGAGGACATAGACGAAATCAAGGGGGTGCTTGCGGAGATATGGCGGTTACAAAGATTAAGCCTGTTAAAAGCACTTTGAGCAAAGCCCTTGACTATATCGAAAACCCGGACAAGACGGACGAAAAAATGCTCATATCCTCTTTCGGCTGCTCCTATGAAACGGCAGATATTGAGTTTGGCTATACCCTGTCTCAAGCGCGGGATAAGGGCAACAACTTAGCTTTTCACTTGATACAGTCCTTTGCGCCGGGGGAAGTAGACTATGAGAAAGCCCATGAGATCGGGCGGCAGCTTGCCGACGCGGTAACAAAGGGGCAGCATGAGTATGTATTAACGACGCACATTGACAAGGGGCATATACACAATCACATTATTTTCTGCGCGGTCAACTTCGTAGATCATCACAAGTATGTTTCCAACAAACGGACGTACTACGGCATACGCAACATGAGTGACAAGCTGTGCCGGGACAACGGGCTTTCCGTGGTCGTCCCCGGCAAGGGCAGCAAGGGAAAGAGCTATGCGGAATATCAAGCGGAGAAAACCGGGACAAGCTGGAAAGGCAAGCTAAAGATTGCCGTGGACGCGCTCATTCCCCAAGTTTCCAGTTTTGAGGAACTATTGCAGCGGTTACAGGCGGCGGGCTATGAGATCAAGCCGGGAAAATATGTGTCGTGCCGCGCACCGGGGCAGGAACGCTTTACCCGCCTAAAAACCCTCGGCGCGGACTATACAGAGGAAGCCATAAGGGAACGGATAGCGGGCAAGCGCATCCGCGCCGCCAAAGCTCCAAAGGCAGAGCGCAGGGGCGTTAATCTGCTCATTGACATTGAGAACAGTATCAAGGCGCAGCAGAGCCGGGGCTATGAACAGTGGGCGAAAATCCACAATCTGAAACAGGCGGCAAAGACTATGAACTTCCTCACTGAAAACAAGATTGAACAGTACGCCGATCTGCTCACCCGGATAGAGGAAACCGCCACGGCAAGCGAAAAGGCGGGGGACAGCCTAAAGGAAGTGGAAAAGCGTCTTTCGGATATGGCGTTGCTCATTAAGAACGTCACTACCTACCAAAAGACAAAGCCCCTCTATGAAGCCTACCGAAAAGCCCGGAACAAGGAGAAGTACCGGGCAGAGCATGAACGGGGTATTATCCTTCATGAAGCGGCGGCAAAGGCACTAAAGGCGGCGCAGATCGGCGGCAAGTTCCCCAGCGTCCCCGCCCTGCAAACAGAGTATGAAAAGCTCCAAGCGCAGAAAGAAAGCCTTTACGCCGATTATGGCAAGCTGAAAAAACAGGTACAGGAATATGACGTTATCAAGCGGAACATAGACAGCATTTTACAGACAGAGAAGCAGCCGGAACGGGAAAGGGAAACAGAGCGCGGATAAAAGCACAAAAAAGAGCCGGGACGCGGCAGCTATCAGATAGCCACCGCGCCCCGGTTTTCTTATGGGTGCAGAGATTGGATTGTGACGCAATAGAACGCCATTTTCGGGGGTAAAGGTATAAATCCCTTGCCGCCTTATTTTCCCGCCCGGAAAGCCGCATAAATCAAGGCTTTTTTCGCCCCTATCGCGTCACATTCGCCCGCAGTTTCCTCATGCGCTCGGTGGTTTGTTACAGGCAACGTATAAAGAGCTATTGCATTTTGAGTTTTGAAATCATATAATAGGAACTGTCAATTCGATATTAGACAAATTTGGAGGAAGCTTATATGGTTGATTTTATTGTTAATTTATTTGCAGAGATTGCTGATTTCTCTATCACTTTTTGGGTAGACAATATTATTGATAAGTTTGCCAAAAGAAATAAGTAAATCCAATTTGTTGGGTAAAGAAAAACCGGGACGCGGCAGCTATCAGACAGCCACCGCGCCCCGGTTTTTTCATGGGTGCAGAGATTGGATTGTGACGCAATAGAACGCCATTTTGAGGGGGAAAGGTATAAATCCCTTGCCGCCTTATTTTCCCGCCCGGAAAGCCGTATATTACAAGGCTTTTTTCGCCCCTATCGCGTCACATTCGCCCGCAGTTTCCTCATGCGCTCGGCGGTTTGTCTGCGGGTGATACGCTTCCGGCAGTCCGGGCAGTAAATAGCCCGGTTGGAGCTGGAAGCAAAGGGCGCACCGCACACGCTACAACGGCGCATATCCCCCGTTTGGTAAATCTCGGCGTACAGCTCCTTATCTGCGGGCAGTACGGCGATACGGAACCATTTACAGAGCAGGGAATAGGAAATAAGCTGCGGACAAACGCACTCGTCCCCGTCGTCCAGCAAGATACAATTCCCGTTATCGCAGTTGCAGCACGTCCGGCGCACAAGGGTATTGACTTTCCGGCTCTGGGGCGGCGTTAGCCGCTTGATCTCGCTCATACCTCGTCTGCGGGGTAAAGGGCAAGCCCCGCAAACTCCGCTTCGGTCATGTGTACCACTTTGGCAAGGGTGCGGGCGGCAAAGTCCCGCATTTCCCCGTCCATAAAGGGCAGCGCGGCGTTCATAGCCACGACAAGCCCCTCCTTGCTGCCTGTCATGTAGATACTCAAAAGGTTGGTTTCCTCCACCGTGAAATTGTTATATGTGTTCATGCTCATACCTCCAAACTGTGATTTTTTGTTTTCGCCGCCGTTTTCTTCGGGGCGGTTTTCTTTGCGTCCTGCGCAAGCTGCGCCCGGATAGAGGGGCGGGGCTTCCTTACCTCCCTGTCCCGGTTCTCGTCCTTGCCGATCAGCGCGTATGTGCCGTAACTGTTCTTGATCTGTGAGAAAGCAAGGGTCTTATAGGGCAGCATGGAGAAAAGCCGTTCCGTGTCCTTTGTGGACGCAAGCCGTTCAAAGGACGGGGACAGCTCCACCATGAAATGCGATCTGTCCGGGCTGTTGGGGGCAGACAGCTTTTTCATGTCTGCCACAATGCGCCGCGCTTCCCGGTCGATCATGCCCTCATGCAATGCGGCGATATGTTCCTCGAAGTTCCCCGGTTTCAGCTTATCCCGGCTTTCCTTTTCCTCCCGTAACAGGGATTGCAGGGCTTCCGGGTCTTTTGGCTGTACCTCGAAGCGTTCAAACTTCCCAAGCTGGGGGTCGGGATAACCGTCAAAGCGTCGGTCTGCGGGCTGCTCCCGCGTCCCATGCTCATACATGAGCGTCACCGTCCCGGCGGCAAGGGTATTGTCCTTGACACGCTCATAGTGCTTTTCATAGTCTAGCTCGTACAGGTTGCCCTTGATCTTCCCGTCCTGTACCCCGGTCAGCTCCACGGCATACGCAAGGATATGGTCGCGGGTCTGCTCCTTGTAGAAACGCCATGTATTGTGCGGTGCGGTGTCACTGATGAAAACGTCGCGCTCCCGGAAGCAGTACGTCCCGGACGGGCGGGAAAGCCATAAAAGGCTCTTGTCTGCCTTATCGGGGCTTGCCGCCTTTTCCGCAATGATCTGTCTGTCAATGTCAAAATCGCTCTGATAAAATCCCGTGTTCTGTTTCAGAATGGCTTCAAGGGAAGCCAGTACGTCCACATCTTCAAATTTATTCAGTTTCCCCATAGGGTCAGCTCCTTTCCAAGTCCTGTGACTTACTCCTTGCCTGTTTTTTCTGCGCCGCCCGTTCCTTGTCGGCTTTGAGCTGCGCCCGGATAGAGGGCTTCTTTTCCGGCTTTTTCCCCGGCTCCGCTTTTTTGCCCTGTTCCTTTTCCGCTTTCAGCGCGGCGGCATACTCGGCAAGGGAGATCTGTTCGCCGCTTCTCGCCTTTGCTTCCAGCTCGTCAGCGGTAGGCGTGGGCGTGTTGTTGATGATACCGTCAAAGCTGTTGTCGTTCTGCTCGATAGTGTCCTCGACGTGCTTTAAGGGGTTTGTCTTTTCCGGCTGCTCGGCGGCGACTGCAAACGCCTGTGTCCCGTTCCCCATAATGAGATATTTCCCGTCCTCCGACGTGTGGTGAAGCCCATACCCGGCTTCCCGCATTTGTTCGGCGGTCATGTCGGTTACAGAAAAGCTCCCCCGTGGCGTTCTGATCTGCTCCCCGGTCATGCGGCTGTCGGGGGTAAGCTGCGGGGTCTGCTCCTGCAAAAATTCCGGCACTTCCTTATAGCCGAAGCTGTCAACGTAATGCGCCGTGTCCTCGCCGTTCTGATGAAGCACCACTATATCCGATACGGAAAGGCTGTGCCCCCTAAAGTCTTTGGGGTGGTCGATATTGAAGCGGGTATAAATATCTTCAAGGGAAGTCCCCGGCGTAAGCTCTGCGGTATAGATACGGTCATAATTTGCCGCTTCCACGGAAAGCCCCGCCGCCTGCAGGCGGTCGTAAGGCTCAAAATGGTAGTCCCGCATACCGTCCCCGTCCTTTAGCTGGTAAATAGTAAAGGTGTCCTTGTCCGGCTCTGCTGCGGGCTGTGCTTCCATACGCTCCGCAAGCGTCTTTTCCGCACGTTCCCGGACTTCCCCGCTGATCGGAAGCGAATACAGGTCAGAGGTTGAAGAAAAACCCACGTTGTTGAAAACATAGTCAACGTCACTTTCTTTCAAGGCTCCTGCCGCAAAATAATTTTCCCTCGTAGGCATTTCACTTATTTTCCCGTCCGATATGGCATAATTCAGCCCGGTTTCTATGTGGGAACAGATTTTACCGTCAACGACAAGCGTCACATAATACCAGCCCATGTGACCGCTGCTTTTCTCGTCCGTACCGTCGTTAAATTCCACATTAAGCAGGGAGTAGGGCTTCAATCCTTTCTGTGCGGCAAGCTCATTGTCTTTCGTTTCCCGCGCCCTAAGTGCGGTAATGGCGGCTTCCTTTGTTGCGCTGATGATCTCCGGGTTATAGCGCACCAATGCACTGTTGATATACTCATTCTGTACCTTTACGGTTTTGGCTTGTGGTGTCCTGTGGTTTCCGATAAACAGGGAAGTACCATTGTCAAACTTGATAGATATGTCGCTTGTGCCACGCCATTTCCCCGTACAGGGGGACGTTTCAATCTTTCCCGACGTGCCGCCGAATGACTGTGCGATAATGCCGATCTTGTCCCGCATAGGCAGCCTTTCATATCCCTTTGCGATCTCAACCGCCTTTTGCTGCAACTCTGTCAGTCTTGCGGCGGGCGTGTCCTGTCCCGGCTCGGCGGTGGTCTGTGCTTCCTGTGCGGCTTCCGGCTTCTTTGTGGAAAGCTCCTTAATGTCGCCCGGTGTCAGTTCCCCGGCTTCCAGTTTTCCCAAAAGCTCCCCGCATTTCTCCGGCGTTCCTGTGTAGAGAATATCCCCCAGCTTCGCCATGCCGCTTTCCTGCGTCATATACTCCTGCAAAATAGAGCTGTTTTCCGGGCTGTCGCTGTACGGGTCCTGTCGCACTTTATAAAAGGTTTCCGGCTCAAAAGGTTTCTCCGGCGGCGCGTCCGTGCTTCCCGGTTCCGTTTCCTGTTGCTGTTCCGGCGCGGCGTAAGGCTCGTACCCATTGGCGGCGTATTCCTCCACGGTCATTCCTGCGGCGGCTGCTTCGTGCGCGATTTCCTCCTTGACGTGCTCCTTGTAGTCGGCAAGCTCCGCGTCAAAATCTTTAAGCTGGGGGACAGGCGGCAAATTGTATTCACCTTGATTGACAAGTCCCCGGCACTCGGCAACATAGGCTTGTATGGCGGTATGGTAGGCTGTTTCAGTGGGCGTCAGATTGTCCCCGGATTGCAGGGCTTCCCCGGCGATACGCTCCATTTCGGATAAGTTACAATGCAGTTTCAGATAGGGGATAAACTCATTCAGCAACATTGCCCGGTGTTCCTTGTCGGCTTCCAGTGCTTCCTTGCCCTCATGCTGTAAAAGAAAGTTTTCCCAATTCGGATCATTGGCATAGTAGGTATGGTACTTTTCGATATGCTCTATCAATGCGCCCTCCCCGTCGCCTAAATCCTGCCGCCCCTCGTAGTGGTCGGGTATGCCGTTCATCACATAATCAATGCGGAACTCCGTTTTATCATATCCGGGGCTTGCAAGGTTCGCTTCGTCAATGGCTTCGATAAGGGCATTGGCACGGGACAGGGGGAATGTATCGCTCTCCCGTAGCTGGGGACTTTCGCTGTAAAGGATTGTAACGGTCGGCTCTGCCGTAAGGTCGGGTGTCGGCTCTTTCTCTGCTTCCTGCGCTTTCTGTGCTTCCCGCGCCTTTTGAAGCTCCGCAAAATGCCCGTCAATGCTGTTGATGATCTCGGCGGCGGTGGCGCGGATTGTTTCAAGGGAAGTTTTCAGCTCCGCAAGCTCCCGCCCGCTGCTCCACCCGGCGACGTACCCAAAGGAATAGTCGGAAGTGTCAAGCCCGTAGTGCTGGCATACCGTATAGGCGATACTTTCAGCTTGTACCTCACGGGTGCGGCGGTCGGGTCTGTCCGGCTGCTCCGGGGCGTTAAGGTCAATGTCGTGCAGCTTCGCGTGGGCGATCTCATGGATAGCGGTCTTTAGGTTCTGAAGCTGGCTCATGCCCTCGTCTATGGCAATCCGCTTTTCCTCCAAGTGGTAGTAGCCGTGTGCGCTGCCCTCGATCTTCTCAAAACCCATAGGCACGGGAGAGGTCTTTTCCAGCGCGGTATAAAAATCCTCGTACTGTTCCACGTCCCCGGTCAGCTCGTTTGCGGAAATGCTGGGAAGCTCCCGCCCCTCGGTCTGCGACACGTCGAAAACGGCGACAACTTTATAGGCGGGGATTTGGATTTCCTTTGTTTCGGTGACGGGCTTCCCGTCGCTGCCGATCACCGTCTTTCCCGTCTGCGGGTCTTTCTTCTCTACCTCCTGCCGGATTTTGTACGGCGACGGGGCAAGTATGCGTATGCCCTTTTCCCCGCGCATTACGTTCCTGCCAAAGTTATTTTTCCATGCGTTAAATCCGGCGATAAGGGAAGCGTCGGGCTTCTGCATGGCGATCAGCAGCGTATTGTTGAAGCTGTAATTATGGAACTTTGACATGACTTGCAGATATTCCTTGTAGCGTTCACTGTCAAATAATTCCGTGATACCCTGCTCCAAGCGGTCTGTAATCTCCTTGATCTTTTCAGCGGGCTTGTCGGCGGTGAGAATGATCGGGTTCACCGGGCGCGGCTGGGGCGGTGTTTCCGGCTGCGGCTCCTGCTCCTGTGGGGCGGCTTCCTGTTCCGGCGTGGTTCCCTCCTTTTTTTCGGGGGTCGCTTCCTGCTGTGCTGGCGGCTCCTGCGGGGGCGGCGACTGTTTAACAGGCTGCTCTTTTTGCTCTGTCAGAGTTTCGCCCTCAATGGTATAACCGGGTAAAAGCAGACCGTTCACTTTGAAATGTTCTGCATACTCCTGTGGAATGGGCGGCGATATTTCAGTAAACAGGTTTTGATAGGCTTTGATACGCCCATTCAGATATTTTTCCATTTCTTCCTTTGTGCCAAAGACTTTCCGGCTCTGTCCTGCAATCTTCGCCCCGTTGTACCCGTCCGGGCTGTTGGTGTAAATGCTCCAAGAGAGCGTCCACGAATAGGGGATAGACTTTTGCGTTTCCCGGTCATAGCGGGTATTCTCGGAAATACTGTATTGCATGCGGTAAACCATGTTGCTCATTACATGGCGGTACTCGTCCGGCTGCTCCCATTGGTTAGAGGTATGCTGCGCTTCGGGTGTTCGGGCGTATTCAATCGCCTTGTCGATCAAGAGGGTCTTTCCCGCCTGTTCTTCCCATTCTTTAGACTGCTGTTGCAGCCGTTCAAAAACCGCCTGTTCCTCCGCTGCGCTTTCCTCGCGCATGGCGCGTAGCTTCTCTAACGGTAACGCGGTCAGCCCGGATATGTCCGCTTTGCTCTGTTCAAAATAGATTTTTCGGTCAATCCGTAGTTTGTCAGCGGGTTCCAGCTTGTCATTTTCAAATGATGAATAAGACATATAATGCAATCGCTCCTTTCTGAAATGGCGGCGCACCGCCGCGCTTTTTGGGTTCGCCCCGTACTACGGTGGGGCGGCGCGTTCTGCCAAGATTTTTATGCTTTTTCAAGAGGGTTTGGGAAACTTCCCAACAAGCAAAATCCCCGTCCGGCGCGTCAGCGGCGAATGGGGATT
Organism: Lachnospiraceae bacterium; assembly: GCA_910574865.1. Taxonomy (GTDB): domain Bacteria; phylum Bacillota; class Clostridia; order Lachnospirales; family Lachnospiraceae; genus Schaedlerella. The sequence goes on from CAJTDN010000004.1 coordinate 29,175, forward strand.
TACGGAAAAGGGTACTCTTTTCCTATGCTTGCTACGGAACTTATTTTTTCTTCGGTATCTCTATCTTGTAGTTGACGTACTTCCCGCCCGTATCGGCTAAAACAACGGTTCCGTCGTAGGTTTTGCCTGTTTTCGGGGAATACAAGCCCTTGACATTCGCCTTGCCGGATTTGAGCAGCGCGGCGGCAATCTTCACGGAAAACGTGACTTTCCTTTCCTCAAAGAAACGGTCGTTTTTCCACATGGTAAAGGCACACTCCCGGTCAGAGCAGTAGTAATTCTTCTTGCCCTCATGGACGGGGCTACCGCATCGGGGGCATTTCCCGATAGAGGGCTTTTCCTCCCCGCCCGTGAAAGCTGCCTTGCCTTTGTCGGCGGCGGTGTTCTCCGTCACCAGCTCCCGTGCCATAGTTTCAATGCGTTGCATGAACTCCCCGGCTTCGGCGGCTCCCTTTGCGATCTGCGTCAGATTGTTTTCCCATTCGGCGGTAAGCTGCGGGGAAGTCAGCATATCCGGCAGGACAGAAACAAGGGCGGCTCCGTTCTGTGTGGGGATAAGCTGTTTTCCCTTGCGTTCCGCAAAGCCGGATTTCACCAGCTTTTCAATGACAGCGGCGCGGGTGGCGGGTGTGCCAAGCCCCCGGCGTTCCGCGTCCGGGTCGGTGTCCTCATTCCCGGCGCGTTCCATTGCCGACAAAAGGGTTGCTTCGTTGTGGGGTTTCGGCGGCGTTGTGAAATGCTCTGTCACCTTTGCCGTGGGGTTTGTAAAGGTCTGTCCCTCGGAAAGCTCCGGCAGGGTGTTTTCTTCCTCCATATCCTCTGGGTCGGGCTTGCCTTTTAAGGTCGCCCGGTAGCGGCGTTCAAGGTCTTTCCAGCCGCCCACAAGCACCGTCTTTCCCCGCGCTGTAAACTCCGTACCGGCGCATGAGAAAACCGCCGTGACCGCTTCAAAGATATGCGGCGCGGCGGCTGCCAAAATAAGACGCGCCCCGGCAAGGGTGAGGATATTCCTTTCACTTTCCGGCAGCGTTGAAATATCCGTCTTTGCAAGCTCCATAGTGGGGATAATGGCGTGGTGGTCTGAAACCTTGCTGCTGTCAAGCGTCCGGGAAACGTCCGGGGTAAACGCTACGCCCTCCATAAAGGGGAGCTTTTCGGAAAGCATGGAAACGGTCTTTGCCGCCGTGTCCCCCATGTCGTCCGTCAGAAATGCGCTGTCTGTCCGGGGATAGGTAAGCAGCCGTTTTTCATACAAGGTCTGCGCAAGGTCAAGGGTCTGCTTCGCCGTGTAGCCGTAGATTTTATTGGCTTCCCGCTGTAAGGAAGTGAGGTCAAATAACCTCGGCGGGGCGGCGGTCTTTTTCTCTTTGGTAAGGGAAACGCATACCGCCGTTTCCGCTTCACAAGCCGCTTTCAGTGTATCGGCTCCCGCTTTATCTGAAATCCTTTCGCTGGCAGCTTCCGCGCCGGATAAGTCAAGGCGCACATGGTAGTATTTTTCTTTCTTGAAATGGGAGATCGCTTCGCCCCGGTCTACCAGCATTTTCAGTGTGGGGGTCTGCACCCGCCCCACGTTCAAGGTCTTGTTATACAGGCAGGAGAAAAGGCGCGTCGCGTTGATACCGATTATCCAGTCGGCTTTTGCCCTGCACAATGCGGAAGCATAGAGCGCGTCATAGTCCCGCCCGTCTTTGAGATCGGCAAAGCCCGCCTTGATCGCCTTATCCTCCATTGAGGAAATCCACAAGCGGCGCATGGGCTTGTTACACTGTGCCACGTCGTACACAAAGCGGAAGATCAATTCCCCCTCGCGTCCAGCGTCGCAAGCGTTCACCACTTCGGAAACGTCGGTGCGGTGCATAAGCTCTTTTAAGGTCTTGAATTGTTTCCCTTTGTCGGCAGCGACGGTGTACTGCCATTCCTCCGGCAGAATGGGTAAGCTCTCATAGCTCCATTTTTTATACTGCTCCCCGTAGGCGGCAGCGTCCGCAAGCTCTACCAAATGACCGACGCACCAAGAAATGAGGTAGCCCCCGCCCTCGATATATCCGTCTTTCTTTTCCTTAACGCCAAGCGCGGCGGCGATACTTCCCGCGACGCTGGGCTTTTCTGCGATCACTAATCTATGTGAAGTCAATTAGAAATCCTCCTTTCATTTTCCCGTGGTTTTCTTCTCTGTCAGCTTCTTGATACAGTACCCCACGCAGGGCGGCTCCCGGTTGTAGGGACAGCCCTTGCAGCGCGGGGAAATGGAAGCGGGCGGCGATTTTCCACGCCGCCCGTCACCCGGTTTCTGTATCATCATTCTTTCTAAGAGGTTGTCGGTGAACAGGGTCATTCCTCGTCGTCCTCCGTTCCCCCGTCGTCCCCGGTTTCTTCGTCGGGTTCCGGCTCGTCCTCGTCGTAATCGTCAAAATCGAAATCGTCAAGGTCTGTGCCGCCCTTTACGTCCTGCTTCGGCTTCATAACCTTAAAGTAGTAGAACGCGCCGCCGCCCCCGGCAATGGCGACAATCAGAAAGAGCAGCAGCCCGCCCGTGCCTGTTTTCTTCTCCGGCTTTTCCGTGGGTTCCTCCGTTTCCGGCTCCGCTGCCTTGCCGCTGCAAGCGGTCATGTTGGTGCTGCATACCGGGCAAAGGGTATTGACCGCGCCCGCTTCGCATTTCTCCGTACAGTTGCAGACTGCGGGCGGCTCCGTTTTCGTTTCCCCGTCCTCGATCAGTGCCATAAGGTCGGCTTCGTCCACTTGATTGAGGAAATGCACGGTGTTTTCTCCCTCGTCGTCCCGGTCAATGAGGATATAAAAGTAATTGCCGTTTTTGGTCGTCACGGTGATAAGCTGCTTGTTGCCGCCGAAATCGTCTACAAGGGTCGCGTTCCCGTCCGGGGTGAGGGGTTCTTCCTTTTCGGGTTCCTCGTAGACAACGCCGCTGTCGTCGGTCGCGTCGTCCTGCCCCTCCGGGGTCTGCGCGTAGGCGGTGACGGAAAAGCCGCCCATGAGGATAAGGGCGGCGCATAAGGTCAGCAGGGCATTAAAAATCTTCTTATTCTTCATTTTCGTTTTCCTCCTGTTCGTCGTTGTCTGCGCCGTTAAAAGCGGGCGCGGGTGTCATACCGGGGATTGCGCCCCCGGACAGCATGGAAGTAAGCTCTGCGGGGGAAAGCCGCATGGAGCGCACAAGCTGGACGATCTGCAAATTCTCCGCTTCGGTTTTCTGCGCTTCCAGCCCTTTCAGTTTGTTCTGATACTCGGTGATCTTCTCGCGGGTCTTTTCAATTTCCCGGTTGATACGGTCGATTTTGTTTACTGCCATAAATAAATGCTCCTTTCAGATTTTTGGTTTTTGTTCGGTTTTCAGTTCCAATTCATTAAGCCGTAGCCTTTGATACAGCCATAGTCAAGGGGATAGCTCTTAATCTTGCAAGCGTCCCCGGAATTGCCCTCGACGGTGTAAACGCGCTGCCCGTCCGTGCCGATCACAAGCCCTACATGGTCTGCGCTCCCGTCCCCGTCCCAGTCAAAAAAGATCGCGTCGCCGGGGGCGATATTCGCGTAGCCCCTCGCGCCCCATTGCCCCCGTGACTGGAACCACGGTACGCCCTGCGACTGGCAGGCTGCAAAGCGCGGCTCGCTTTTCCCGGCTTGATTGTAGCACCATGAAACGAAACAGGCGCACCATTCCACGCGGCTGTTGAAGCCGTACCAGCTCCAATAGGGCTGTCCCCCTACATTGCCTACCTGTGACTTTGCCCGGTCTACAATGGCGGTGTTTCCGGGGCGTGTGCCGTTTACAAGCTGTACGCCGCTTAAATCCTCGGACGCTCCCGTGTCGGGAGTGCCGCCGCCGAAAATGAGGGGTTTGTTCCCGCTAGTTTCCAAGTACACCCGGAACATTTCAAGCTGCTCCGGGGTAAGCAGCCCCGGTGCAAGGTCGGATATGGGCTTGTTCTCCAGCTTGACGTTGAGAATGTAATAGTTATAGGCTACGTCTACCTCGTATTCGTAGGTTTCCGTACTTGTCGCGCCCGTTACCGGGTCGGTGACTTCCCTTGTCCCTGTCCGGGTTTCCGTGCGGTGGCGTACCTCCACTTCCTCCGTCAGCGTGAGGGTATATTGCAGCGCAAAGATACGCTGTATTTCTGCCTGTGCGGTCGCCGGGGTGTAGGTCTGTAAAAGCGCGGTGAGGTAGGACGCTAATTCATGGGGGTTATGCCCGATACTGTCAAGGTCATAGCGGTACTCGTCATAGCCGGGGTTGTCGCGCTCGATATTGTCAATCCTGCGCTGCAAGTCCGTTTCCAGTGCTGCGTAATTGTTTTCCACGGCGACTAAATCCGCGTCCTCCGACGTGTAGGAAGTCCCGACAATGCCGTTTACCATGCCGGAAAACATAGCCCCGCATGAGGACAGCGCGGAAGAAATCATAATGAACAGCAATAGCGCACCTACGGCAATACAGACACCCGCCGGGTGTCGTCCCACAAATGCGATAGCTTTCTTTGTTTCCTCGGCGGTCTTTTTCGCGGCTTTCCGGGTGTTCTCGGCTGCGTTCTTGACAGACTTCGCGCCCTGCGCCTTGACGGTCTTTGCATACTGCTTTTTAATGCGCTGCTTCTGCATATACCGGGAGAACGGGTTGGACGCGGCGATCTGCGGGTTGTCGTGGAGTGCCTTTTGGTAAAGATAATTGGCGTTTGCTTTCTGCGCCGCCTTTTCAGCCTTTGCCGCCGCCCGGTAGGGTTTGAGCTTGTGGCTGCGGTAGCCCTCCTTGACTTTCCGCGCCCCGTACTTTGCGGCTTTCTCGGCGGTTTCCTCGGACTTGTGCGCACCCTCCACGCCGGAATTGTCCTTTTCCACGGAATGTATCTTGTTGTGGACGAAAATACCCGCTTCCTGCGCGGGGCGGGATAACGGGTTTTTATGGTCTTTGCCGCCATTCATTGGCTTTTCCCGTTCCTCAAAACGTAGGCGGGTCTTGCCTTTCCCGGTGGCTTCGTCAAAAGTCCGTTCCTTGACAAGTTTCTTTTCCTTTGGGATTTTCTCCCTTGCTTCGTCCAGCCTGTCAGCGGCTTTGTCGGATTTTTTGATGTATTTTTCCAGCTCCGGCGTTGCCCGTTCTTCCTCGGTGAATTGCAGCCGGGAAGTGTGGGCGCGGCTTTCTGCTTCTGCCTGTGCTTTCCGTGCCGCCTTTTTGCTGGCTGCGCGGGTGTGCGCCCCGTCGATATGTTCAAAAACACGTTCGGCGGCTCCCGTGTCCTGTGCGGCTTCCGTCCCCGGCGCATGGGGCAGGGGCGGCGCGTTGGGGGATATGTCCGGCGCGGGATTGCCCGGTATGGGCTGCGCTGCCTGTGCGTCCTGCGCCGCCTGTTGCTCCGGGGTTCTCTGTAAGGCAGCTTCCCGCGCCCGTTTGCTGATACGCTTTTTTGTGCCTTTGCTTTCGTTCACTTCGATAGCCCCGTCACGGGTCATTTTCTGCGTGATCTTGTCGCGGGCTTTGTACTGCTGCATGGTCTGTCACCTCCGATCTGCGCCCAAGAGGGCGCAAGGTTGGTAAAATAATCTGCGGGTTACGCGCCGCCCACTTCCTCCGGCTTCGTCGTCATAACGCGGTACAGCTCGGTATCTTTCGGGAAGCGGTCTACAAAGGGCAGAATGACGTTGCCATAGAACAAAAGCCCCTCGCCCGCTTCGGAATGGGTGACGTAGCTCATTTGCTGCGGGGAAATGTTGAGCTGCTTCGCAAGGATAGCCCGGTCGCCCGCCGCTTGATTGAGCATGAGGACAAAATCGCTGTTCTCAAAAATATTCTCCACTTCGCGGGAAGCAAGCAAATCTTTGACGTTCTGCGTAATGGCTGTGGGTATGCCGCCCCATTTTCTGAAACGCTTCCAAATCTCCACGGAATAGGCGGCGGTCTGCTCGTCTTTCAAAAGCAAGTGAAATTCGTCCATGAAATACCGTGTGGATTTCTTCGCCGCCCGGTTCACGGTGACACGGTTCCACACTTGATCTTGAACAATCAGCATACCCAGCTTTTTGAGCTGCTTCCCAAGCTGTTTAATGTCAAAGCAGACAAGGCGATTGGAAAGTTCTACATTCGTCCTGTGGTTAAAGACGTTAAGGCTCCCGGAAACGTAAAGCTCCAATGCCGCCGCGATACGCGCCGCTTCCGGCTCCGGCTGCTTCAAAAGCTCGTCGTAAAGGTCGCCCAATATCGGCATTTTTGCCGGGTCGGGTGCTGCAAGGAAAGGACGGTACACGTTCCTAACGGCGCGGTCAATGACGGTCTTATCTACGGGCTGCAAGCCCTCCTTGCCGCCGACAATCAGCTCACAAAGGGAGAGGATAAAGTCGCTTTTCAGCGCAAGCGGGTTGTCGTCCTCGGAATAGTTGAGGTTTATATCCATAGGGTTGACGTAGTGCGGGCTGGTAGGGGAAATCCTTATCACCTGTCCCTGTAACCGCTGCACAAGGGGGTAATACTCGGCTTCCGGGTCGCAAATAATAATGTCGTCGTCGGTAATGAGGAAAGCGTTTGTCATTTCCCGCTTTGCCGCAAAGGATTTCCCGCTTCCCGGCGTTCCCAAGATTAAGCCGTTGGGGTTTTTAAGCTGCTTGCGGTCGCATAAGATCATGTTGTTGGAAAGCGCGTTCAGCCCATAGTAAAGGCTTGCGCCCCTCTGAAAAAGCTCCTGCGTGATAAAGGGGATAAAGATTGCCGTGCTGGAAGTCGTCAAGCCCCGCTGTATGGGGATAAGGTTCTCACCGATAGGGACGCTTGACATCAGCCCCGCTTCCTGCTGGTAGTCAAGCCGGGTGAGGGCGCAGTTATATTTCTGTGCAATGCCCGCCGCCGCGAAAATATCATTTTCCAGTTTCCGCTTCGTGTCTGCCATGTTCACCACAAGGAACGTCAAGAGGAACATTCTTTCATTGCGGCTCTGTAAGTCCTGCAAGAGATTTTTCGCTTCGCCGCCGAACGTGGCAAGGTCAGAGGGTATAATATCCATGTCATACCCGGCGCGGACGGCTTTTTTCTGTTCCTCGATCTTCATTTTGTCAAGGTCGGTGATTTTCCGCTTGACGGTCTTGATTGCTTCCGTCTGGTCGATACTGTGGATATGTAAGTTTACGATCACGCCCGTTTCAAGGTCTAACATATCCGCAAGCATACGGTCATTCAGTTCCGGCGCAAGTATCTGTAAGAACGACACCGCGCCGATCTTGCGCCCCATGCGGAAATACCGCCCCTCGCCAAAACGGAATGAGGGCGGGGCGATAAAGTCCTTTGTGGTAAGCCCGGACGGGGCAAGCCAAGAGAAGTCAAAATTGAACGGCTCCCCCTCCGGGTGGAATACCCCGTGCATGGTCTGTAAGCGTTCATAGCCCGTCATGGGGCGGGCGGTCACGCCTAAAACCTTGAAATTGTTCAGTATGTCTGTTTCAATACGGGAAAGGCGGGATTTTGCCGCGCTCATGCTGTCGGCTTCGATACTGAACGTGATATATTTGTGCTTCACAAGCCCGTTGTTCCCTTTGGAAAGCTGGCTTTTGAGCATATCCCCGTATTCCGTGCGGATAGAATTGAAAGCGTCGTCCTGCGCCGGAATGTTGATCGCCTTTTCCGCTTCCTCCCGTTTAGTCCCTTGATTGATGAAAGAGAGCTGCACCGACACGGAAGCGTCAAAGTAGTTGAGGAAGTCGCACCAGTTCTCAAAAATGGCGGTCTTGTCGTCTGCCTGTGCAAGCTGGTAGTTTATATCCTCGTAGACAATGCTCTTGCTGTATTTCTTTTCCGTCACCCGGCATATCCCGTCCGGGTACAGGTTGATATAGGGGATTGTCTGCTGGGCGGTGTGCGCCTTTCCGTCCCCCTTTGCCTGTCTGATCATGGCGGCGATCTGCTTCTTTTCCTCGCGGGTCAGCTTCCGCTTCGGTTTAGTTCCGGGGCTTTTTCCCGGTGCGCCGCCTTTGGTTGTTTCCTTTGACAATCGCTGATACCTCCTTTTCCAGTTTCCGCTGCTTCTCCAAGACAGCGTATAAATTCTGTGTTTGATAGGGTCGCTCCTTTGGTCGGATAAATTTTGTCTGAATGATGTTTTTCACCACGACTTCAAGGGGCTGTCCGTGCTTCTCGTACATTGCCATGAGGAAGCAGGGGAGCATGACGACGATCATCACGAACGCCGCCGCGCTGGTTCCCGCGCTGTCCTTTAGCAAGAAAAAAAGCGGCAAGCCGATAATAAGGGCTACCGCAAAACAAACGATCTGCCGCTTCGTAAGGTTAAAGGCGACTTTCGTTTTTATCTTTGATAAATCCTTTGGTACGGGTACATACGCCATACCGAAAACCTCCTTTCTGTCAGAGTTCTATGCTATTTTTGGTTTCATTCCCCCATGTGTCCCAGCCCGCCGTTTCCTGCCTTGCGAAAAGCTCTATCCGGGGAATGTCGCCCATGAGGGCAACGATTTTGTCCCGCGTAATGTCCGGCTTTTTGCTGTGCTGCTCTATGGGGGAGATAATGAATTGATGTATTCCCGCCGACTTGCGCTTTGGGTGTCCCCGTGTGGCAAGTAAGCAGAGTTCCGCGTTTCCTCTCGTCCAAAATCCCAAGCCGTAAAACCATGTATAGGATTTTTTATTGAGTTTCAGCCATACAAAAGCGGCTGTCTTGTAGGTAAAGCCCCAAGCCTTGATAAGCCGCAGGGCTTCGGGAAGCTGAGGGAATGTCGCCCACAAAAAAAGTGCGCTGTCCTCTGCCGCAAGGTCAGCCACGGGGAGCGCACAAAGTTCCTCTATGCTCATGGTCGGGTAGTGGTGTTCTGCCGCGCCGGAAAGCCGCTTCTGTGCGTACTTCCACGGGGGATCGGCGTAGATTATGCCGTATTTCTTTTCAATGGGTTCTTGTCCCTCCTTTCTGTGTGCTTCCTGCAATCCCCCATAAAGGGCAATCAAGGCAAAGGTCAATTTTTGCCCTTTGCCTGTCCCTATTCTATGGGGTTTTCCCCGCGTCAAGGTCGGGTCGTATTTTCGCCGCTTCGCTCTGAAAATCTCCACCCTGCCCTTGACACGCCTTTAGTGCGCTGAAAAGATCGACTTCGCAAGCGCGCCGGATTTGAACAGGGAAAAGCAGAGGATAACCGTATATGCTGCAAGGGAAAATATCGCGCTGTGTAGGTTATCCGCTACGGTCATGCTGTTTACCAGCACCGCGTAAATGCCGACGCACACCATAAGGAGGAAGCCTTGAAAGCCGATAGCGAACAGGGCTTTTAGGTAGTTGTTTCCGATCTGCCCCCATTCCCGGTTCGTCATTGTTGCAAATGGGATAGGCGACACGGAACAGTAAAGGTATATTTCAATCATTCTGCCGTACAGGACAACGGTAATGAGTACCGACATGATCTTCATGCACAAGCTCACAAGGCTTGTTTCCATGACAAGCAAAAGTAATTCGGGGATTTCCATTGCGTCAAGCCCGGACTGCATGGAAGCAAGGGCGGCGGCAACATCAATGCTGGTGCTGCCGCTTATCACCCCTGCCGCGCCGGAAACGACGTGCTGCGCCACGTCGAACACCGCCATAGTAATATCAAAGGTGTGGGTGACAAGGTACACCGCCACCCACGCCTTGAAAAACCACTTGAAAAACATGAAAGTGTCAACGTCGTGCATATTGTTCTTTTCCGTTACCATGCTGATAAGCTCCACGCATAGGACGTAGGTAATGACAAGCCCCGCAATGGGTACGATCACATTCTCTGATAACGTGCGTATCATGCTGAATATGCCCGCGTTCCAGCCCTGCGGGGTCTGCCCTACCTCGGCGGCAATCGTGCCGACTTTCTCGTTTACGTCCCCGAACATAGTTGACAGGTTCCCGTTAATGGCTCCTATGAGGATTTCCTTTATCCATTCCGTGATCGCGTCAAGTATGCTCTGCATAGGCTCTTACCCGCGCTTCTTAGCCGAACAGCCCGGAAAGCAGGGGTACAAGGGTCATGCCGATAAGGGCAACGCCGCCGCCCGCCATGAGCTGCTTCATTCCCTGCGATTTTGCTCATGTGAGATAAAGAAGTAAAAGAAGTGTAAAAAATTTTGCCGTTCCCTGTCCGGCTGACTGCCGGACGGGTCGGGCTTTAGTCGGGCAGTTCTACCTTGCCGACAAAAGAGTAATAGATTTCGATTTCCTGTCTGCGGAGCTTCCCCCGGCGTTTCCCGTCAAGGGCTTCCGATTCGTGGATTACGATTTTCTCCACAAACTCCCGTAACAGGGTAGGGGTGAGTTCCTCAAAGCTGGTGTACTTGCGTACTACTTTCATAAACTTTTCAGCGTTTGCCGTGGCTTCCAGCGTTTTAGAAAGCTCGCTCTGCAAAGCGGCGGCTTTCTCTTTCAGTTCCTTTTGCTCGGCTTCGTAGTCTGCCGAAAGCTCCGTGAAACGCTCGTCCGATATACGCCCAGTCACGCTGTCCTCATACAGCCGCTTGAAGATAGCGGAGATTTCCGCAATCCGTTTTTCTGCCGCTTCCAGCTCTTTCTTTTTTGCGGCGTTCCGGCGTTTGCTCCCGTCCTCGGTCTGGTCGGTCAACAGCTTCATAAACCGGGCTTCATGCTTGGCGGCGTAGCTGGTGACTTTCCGTAAATTCTCGGTCACTCCCTCGGTCAAAAGGTCGGTGCGGATAAAGTGCGCCGTACAGTCACGGGTGCGCTTCTTGTAGCTGCCGCATATGTAGCAGTCCTGCCGCCGCTTGTCCGTCTGGTATCTCTGCTGGTACATGACGCTGCCGCAGTCGGCACAAAAGAGTATGCCGGAGAACAAGCCCACTTCATCATAGCGGTTAGGGCGTTTGCGCTGCTTGCGCAGCTCCTGCACACGCTCCCATGTTTCCCGGTCAATGATTGCTTCGTGGTGGTTCTCAAAGATTGCCTGTTTCTCCACGGGGTTCTCCTTGCTCTGCTTCACCTTGTAGGACACTTTCTCGGTCTTGAAGTTCACAAGGCAGCCCGTGTACTCCCGGTTTTCAAGGATATGCGCCACGGTGTTTGTCGCCCATTTGCACTCATAGCCGGGGTGGTAGCGGCGGGTGCTTCCCGTCCGGCGGTATTCCAGCGTTCCCGGCGTGGGGATTTCCTGCTCCGCAAGCATACGGGCTATCTTGGTCGGACCGTTCCCGGCAAGGCATAGGCTGTAAATCTGCTTTACCACGGGGGCGGCTTCTTCGTCAATGATGAAATTTTCGTCCTCGTCCATGAGGTAGCCGTACACGGGCTTGCTTGTGACGGGCTTCCCACTCATTCCTTTTGAGCGTTTTACCGCCCGGATTTTCTTGCTCGTATCTCTCACCAGCCATTCGTTAAAAATATTACGCAAGGGCGCAAAATCGTTGTCGCCCTGTGCGCTGTCAACGCCGTCATTGATAGCAATGAAGCGGACGCCGTTCTGTGGGAAAATCATTTCCGTGTACATTCCCACTTGTAAGTAATTTCGCCCTAACCTTGACATATCCTTTACGATAACCGTTCCCACAAGCCCCGCTTCAATGTCGGCAAGCATGGACTGGAAGCCGGGTCTTTGGAAATTTGCCCCGGAGAATCCGTCGTCCGTGTACCATTTGAGGTTGGAAAAGCCGTTCTGTTTTGCGTAGGCTTCAAGGATTCGCTTCTGGTTGCTTATGGAGTTGGATTCGCCTTGGAGCGTGTCCTCGTGCGACAATCTCGGATAAAGGGCGGTAATCAGTTTTTGGGTGGTCTGTCTTGTCATGGTTTCCTCCATTTCCGACAGCCAGCCCCACTATTCCGTAGGTCTATTATACCATAGGGCGGGGCTGGCTGTACAGTCTTTTTTGCTTCTTTACCGCCCGTCAAAATGACGGTTTTTATCTGCGGGTTGTCATGCGCTGTAAATCGGCTTGTGCCCGGCCGCGCTTTCCGCTTCCAGCACTTTCATCATCTTGTCGGCGGCGGTGGCGGTAGTTCCTTGTTTGAAATAGCCGGAAACCACAAGGACGGTGTTGCCCCGGCGTACCTCGGTCACGCAATCCGGGCGGCGGGCGGTGGTGGCGGTGCTTTTCTTGGGCGTGTCGGTCATAGGCAAATCTCCTTTCCGTTCAGCAGCTTTTTAAGGCGTTCCATTTTCTCCCGTGCTCTGGCTTTTCTGAAATTCTCCCCGGTAATGCGGACGGGGGTACACATTTCCGTAAGGCGGTCATATATCCGGGCGTGGGCGGTGTCCTCCGGGTTCTGCAATTCTTCCAGTGTCAAATTTGTTGTGACAATCAGCGGCTTTCTGCTGCGGTATCGGCTGTCAATCACGTTGTAAACCTGTTCAAGCCCGTATTCTGTGCCACGCTCCATGCCGAAATCGTCAAGGATAAGCAGAGGGAAGCTGCAAAGGCGGGCTATGTACTCGTTCCTGTCCTTATAGCTGGCGGCAAGGTCATTGAGGATAAGGGCAAAGTTTGTCATGCACACGGAAACTTCTTTCTCCATGAGGGCGTTGGCGATACACCCGGCAAAATAGCTTTTCCCTGTGCCGACACTTCCCCACAAAATCAATCCATAGTTCCCGGTGCTTACCCGTTCCCATTGCTCCACATAGGAATAGGCTTTGTGCATTTGGGGGCATTTCCCGTTGTCGTTTTCAAACGTCCATTCCCGCATAGCTGGGTCTGTAAATCCCTTTCGTTTCAGCCGTTCCATTTCCTCCCGGCGCTTGTATTCCCGGTGGCTGGCTTCCAGCGTTTCCCGGCGTTTCCGCTGGCAGTCACATTCTTTGGGGTGGCGGTCACGTCCGAAAAGCGTCTTTCCCTCTGCAAAATAGGCTTCTTTGGGCTGGCGGCAGCTCCCGCAATACAAAAGCCCGTCCTCGCCCGTGTAGTCCTCCGGCTCTGCTTCCTGTGCCGTGGCAAGCCGGAAAATGGCGTTATCATAATCGCTCATAAAATCGTCCTCCTTGTTCATGGTCTTTTACGCCCTGTTTACGGGGCGTTCTATCTCTGTTGTCAAAGGCTCTCGCCCTCTTTGTAGGAATAATCGGGGATTCCTTTCTTCCCCGTGCCTTTCCTGTCACGCCCCGCCCATATACGGATAGCGGCGGCATAGTTGATGTAGCTTTTCCCGTTGGCGGCTATATGCTGGCTTAATTCCTCAATGAACCGTTCCAGCCTGTCCGGGTATTCCTCTTTCAGCTCCGCATATTCGCTTTCAGAGAGGAAAATATTTTTATATCTGCCAAATGGGGCGGGCGGCTTCTCACTCGCTCCTTTTAGTTGGTTCTCTTTTAGTTTGTTTATAGTAAGTTGGTTAGGGGTCGGTTTTCCGTCCAACGCAAAGGTCGGTTTTCCGTCCTTATGAGGGTCGCTTTTCCGGCTATCAGAGGGTCGGTTTTCCGGCTGTATGGCGGTCATATGGTCGGAAAACTGTACCACTGGCACTTGCGGCACTTTCACATAAAGGCGGTTCGGTGCGGAAAAGCCCCGGCGTTCCCTCACCAGAAGCCCGGCAGCGTCCAGCTCGTTCAGTGCGGCTTTTATGGCGGTGCTGCCTTTATCCAGCATTTCCGCTATCTCCGAAACAGGGTAGACAATGTATGTCCTGCCCTCGCTGTCCTGCCAGCCGTTCTTCTGTGAGAGTTCGGAACGGTCAAGGAGCAGCGAATAAAGCAGCTTTGCGGTCTGTGACAAGTCCATTTTCAGCAGAAAACGGGGGTATCGGAAAAACGGCGGCATAATGGTGTCGGCTGTGATGTAATCGGTTATGGTTCTCACCTCCTGTCTGTGGCTTCTTGTTACGCAGTTAAAACGCTGTTTTCGGGGGTAAAGGATAAATGTATCGTCTACCCTTTGAGGGCGGTCAAAAAAGCCTTGATTTACGGGCTTCTTTCATAGCCTAAATGCGTAGAAAGGTGGTATCTTTTCCGCTGTCTGTCGGCTTCTTTCCGGCGGCGCACTCTTGCGGCGCAGTCCGGGCAGTATTTCCCCCGGTTTGACTTGGGGAGAAAATACCCGCCGCACTCGGTACAGCGTTTCCTGTCTGCCCGGTGCAAAAGGGCGGCTTCCAGATTCCCGTCCAGTGGCAGAACGGCGGCGGTGAACCAGCGGCACAAGAGGGAATAGCTGATACTCTGCACACATACGCAAGGCTCGCCGTTATCCAGCACAATGCAGTTGCCGTTATCGTAGTTGCAGCACTCATGCACAAGGCGGCGGGCGGCTCTGTACTGTGGGTAGTCCATGTAGGGGCGTTTACCGTTCATTTTCCTGCCCCTTTCCCCGTTCCGGCTCACGGCGCAAGATTTTGTCAAGATTGCTTTTCACGGTCTGCAATTCCCGGACGTTCCCTTTCTTCTCCCGGTACTCGTTATAAAGGGCGTTTTTCTCTTTGGTAAGCTGCTCAATCTCCGTTTGTAAGGTCTTGGAAGCTGGCAGTTTGGAGATTCCCTGTGCCTTGAAATACCGGGCGGCAGATTCGGAAATGATAAACTCGCTTTCGTGCTGCTCCCGGTAAGCTCTCCGTGCTTTCTCTGTTTTCTGCGCCCGCAATCCGTCACGGGCTGGCTTGGTCTTGATGTAGGCTAATAGCTGCTTCTGCAAGTCCTTTTTCTCCCGCAAGGTGCTTTCCACGGCTTTCAGTTTCCCGGTCACTTCATGCAAGCCCACACTGGCGGCGGCAAGGGCGGCTTCCAGTTCTTCCGGGGAAGAAAAGCCGGATTCCTCATAAATACTCATTGTCGCCGCCATTTGCTTCAGATTGTGCAAAGTCGCCCATTTCTCGTAGCCTTTCCCTTTGCCCTCGGCTTTCTTGGCAGCTATGTCTACCATGCGCTGTACTTCGTCATTCTTTGGGGCGTTTATGGCGGCTTTGTTGCGCTGTAAGCGGTCTTTTATGCTGCGGGGGTATTCCTGTTTGGGTAGGGGCTTTTCGGCGGCTCTGGCGGCGTTCTGTGCGTTTATGGTGAGTGCTTCCAGTACGGCGGCACGGTCAAAATCATCACCTAATTTCCGGGCGGTAATGGGCTTCGTCCTGTCCGGGGTGAGATAGCTCAATCTTCGCCGGCTCTCCTTGACGGTCACGCCCTGTTGCAGCAGCTTCCCGGAAAAATCCTCAAAGGAAACGGCAGAGGACAGGGCGGCTCGGATTGTGCGCCGTAGCTTCTCCTTGTCGGTTTCAAACTTGGTCTGTTTGGGCGGCTCTCCCGTGGCGGCTTGGGAAGCGTTCTCCTTATCCAGTGCGGCTTGTCCTTTCCGCTTCGCCCAATACTCACGCTCGGTAACTCGGTTCTTGCTCCCGTTCAGCAAGTCAATCTGATAGAGGTTTTCCCGGTGGCACATCTCCATGACTTCCGCTTTGAAGTATTCCATAGCTGCGTCTGTACAGCGGTGCTTGCAGCCCTCCCTTGTGTCGGCTGGTCTTTCCATGTACGGCAATAGTGGTACTTCCGCAATCCGTAGGGAATTGATTACGATATGCACATGAATGTTGCCGCTGTGGTTATGCCCGTCCGGGTGGGTGCATACCAACGCTTGGTGTCCGGGAAAATGCGTCTTGCAAAATTCCTCGCCCAACGCTTGCGCCCGGTCTACGGTCAAGCCGTTGTCGGGTGCGTCACGGGGGTCAAAACTGATAATGTAGTGGTGGCTCTTTACGTCCTCCCGCTTTTGGTTCTTGCCGTATTTCAGATTGGAGCGCATACAAGCTATGGCGAAATCTTCATCACCGCAATTAAGGGAAGATATGCGGTAATCGTCACGGAGAACAAGCCGCCCGTTCCCGTCCAGTGTGGGCTTCATGGTAAACTCGTCATGCTCAAAGGTTAGGTACTGCTCGGCAGCTCCGTAATCGGCATTTTTAGAGCTGATATGTTTGAATGTTGCCAACGGCTTCACCTACTTTCTGCAAGACTTCAAACTTCAAGGCGGCAAGCTCCGCTGTGGCGGCTCGTACCTCTTGGGAGAGGGCGTTATAAGGTGCGCCGTATTCGTTCAGACAGCGGGCAATCTGGTTCAAGTTGCCGCCGATTTTCCCGTACTCGGCTGTAAGTTTCCCAACGGCAGACAGCAGTTCATCATTGACCGGGGAAACGGTGATAACCGGGCGTATGCTTGACTTGATAAGGGCTTGCCGGATAAACTCGGCTTGGCTCATTTTGCAGAGGGTGACACGCTCGGAAAACTCGGCGTATTCTTCCCCGGTCAAACGGGTTTTGATTACCCGGTGGCGGTGGGGCGTGTTGTATTTTCTCACGGGCTTCAACTCCTTTCTTTTTATGCTTTGCCCTCTCACCAATAGGAGAAAAACAGGGGCATAAGCGGAAGTGTTTTTTGAAAAATCCGAAAAATTTTTTCGGGGATTTTTCAAGCGGCGCAAGCCGCAAAAAGGCGGGCTTGGGGTGGCAACCCCAACAAGATTCCCATAGGACAAATTGAGCCGATAGGCGAAATTTGGTACTGTGGTAGAATCTTGCTCTAAGAAAGTGGCGGCTTCCTCTGTGTAGGCTTTTGCTGATACCCCGGCTTGTTCGGCGTGGATTCTGCCAACTATGCGGCGGTATTTCTCCCTCTATTACTTACTACGCACGGCAAGGCAAATCTGGCAAAGTTCCCCGGAATTTCTTTTCGTGTTTTCGTAACAGAATTTGACAAAAACGGAAGAATCAGTTCCGTTTTGCAGTGATATACGGACGGTTTCAAAAAATGCCAAACTTTCCGGCAATTATTTTTCCCCTTATTACCTACTACGGGAAAAAAGAAAATTTAGGCAATGTTTTCCAAAAGTATTTGAATTATTTTATTGCGGCGCAAAATCCGGCTTGGTTTTTGACGCAAAAAAACAGGAAACCTTTTCTTGATTTCCTGTCTTTGGCTGCCGCTGATGGGTGGCGGTTATTCTGTTGTTATTCCCCGGAAGCGAACTTGTAGCCCACGCCTAAAACGGTCTTTATGTAAGTGGGCTTGCCGCTGTCCGGCTCTATCTTTTTCCGTAGATTGCATATCACATTTGCCACGTTTGACTGGCAGCTTTCACTTTCCATGCTCCACACGGATTCAAAAATTTGCGCCTTTGTGAATACCTGCCCCGGACTGGCGGCAAGGTAGCAGAGTGTGCCGTACTCTAAACGGGTAAGAGAAATATCTGTGCCGTTTTTTAATACACGGCGTTGGTGCAATTTTATTTCTAATCCCGGAAAAGTAAGTGCCGGGGAGTGGGGCGGCTGCATGGTTTCCAGCGGTATCATATCGGCAAGGGCGGCTATGGCTTTCTCAACCGCTTTTTCTTCTGTGTCGTTAAATATAAGCATGACTATTTTTGCGACAAATCTCACCTCCTGTTAGGTAGGTTGTCCGTCAAAGCGGAACTGGAACAGGGCAGCGATAAGCCGCCGTTTAATGTTGTCCTCGGTGTCCTTGTTGACCTGTCCGTTTTCAAGGGAAGCAAGCCGGATTCTCTTGCTGTAATGCCGCAAAACCTCGTCAATGGCTTCCGGCTCTCCGCTGGTTGCTCTGATAATCGTTTCATACGGTACAAGTTTAGGATTCCTCATGGAAAAGCACCTCCATTTCTTTATGCAGCATTTGTAAGGCACTGTGTATGTGATGCCACGCCGTACTTCGGCAGCGTCCGTATAGTTCCCCGATTTCCTGCTGTGTGTAACGTCCGAAAAAATAAAGGTAAATGATTTCCCTCTTTTTCTCTGGCAAGGCAGACAAGGCTTCGGCAAGCTCCCCGTTTGTGAAGATAACCCTCTGACCGCATATCATAACTGGGTATTGTTTATAGGGGTCTATAAACAATTTATCTGACGTACTGAACGGGTAAAACTTTTCTTCTGTGAGATATTCAAGAGATATTTCTCTTTGCCGCCGCTTGTTTCTATTACGCCATGCGTTGATAGCGGCATAGCGTATAACAACTCTGCAAAAGGCGTTAAATGTGTATTCGATATGTTCTTTATATGCTTCTGTACAAGGCATAAATGATTCCCCCCCCTTTCTCCCACATGAGGAAATGGTTGGTTAATAGTTGCCTTTTTATGATGATAAAGGGCGGCAGCATTTTTTGCTGTTGCCCCTTGTCTACTCAACTGCGAAAACAGACGGGGCTGTCAACGGCGGGCGAAGCCCGTTCATCTTGACCGTTGACTGGCTTGGCTGGTTTTGCTATTCATACTTTTTTAATAACTGTTTAAATATTACGATACCTATTACAATTTGAAAAATTAAATAGCCGCCCAGATATAGCACTATTAAGCGTGAATTATCAATGACTTCAAGTTGTCCCAATATGGAGAAGATGATTATTGAAATACTAACAGTCATAAGCCCGATAGCATACGCATAGCGTCCGGATTTATCTCTTAATTTTGATTTTAATTCATCGTGAAGTTCGATTTTTTCATTTTCTATTTTTTCTTGATACCGTTCTTTGTTTTTAGGTGTACTCCAATAGAAATATTTACAAGTCATAACAGTACCAGAACAAATAGCTCCGGCAGCAAAACCGATAAGCAAACTGTCCAGCACACTATCAGTTAGCAGCGCTACACCCAAAAGAATAATGCCTGTCAAAACAAACAAAATACCCTCTAATAAATTACCTTTTTTCATCTTTGCAACTCCTTTCATGAATAAAAATTTCTTCGATTTGTTTACCAAAAAAATCTGATATTACAAAAGCTAATTCTAAAGAGGGATTATATTTCCCCGTTTCGATTGAACTGACGGTTTGCCTTGAAACTTTAAGTGCTTTTGCAAAATCTTCTTGATTCATGCCTAATCTTTTCCTTAATTCTTCAACCCTGTTTTCCAAATAATGTCACCTCCGTTTTGACAAGGTTCCTTTACAATTTCATTATAGTAGGATAAGGCGGTTTTGTCAAGGTTCCTTTACAAAAGTTTTTCTTATAAGTTGCACGGAATAGTGGGTGGCTGCTTATCAAAATCTTTGTGTTACTTTATCGCACATGAGCATTCGCGCCGGGGTTGTCGTTGCCGTAGCCCTCCATGAGATTGATAACGCCCCAAATGCCAAGCCCGGCTCCAAGAGCTACAACAAGTGTCTGCAAAACGCCTACTGCTGAATTAAAAAATGCCATGTAAAATCCTTTCTGCCGCGTCTGCGGCTGTCCGGCAAGCGGACAAAAGGCGGTCAGCGTATGGTCGCCGCCGCATAAAAAAACCGCCCTGTATGAAAGGCGGTGTCCCCACGCCGCGTAAGTTCTGCGGCGCGGCGGTATTCAGTTGTAAGGGGTTGGGCGGTACGTCCCCCGGTAGGGGCGCGTACCATGTAGCCCGTGTTTACGTTCTTGATTTCCGATCAGCTCCTTAAAAAATCTTTTTTTGAATGACAGGTAGGAAAGGGTGTGTTTCCGTAGTCGTCGGCGGTGTGGGAATGTGGGTAACTGGCTGCTCTTTTGGGATTGTGGGTAACTCTGTTTGCAGGACGTGGGAAAGCCGCACTTTGGCTTTTCCATGTGCTGTGAATGGAGTTATCCATGATCCCATAGCCTGTTATCCACATTTCCATGCCGCAAGGGGCGCGTATCTCATGCCCGGTTTTTATGCCCTTGATCTCAATCCCTCCTTTCTCCCTGCTGGCGGGACAGTTCCATGTGTCGGATATAGATTTCTGTCCCCTTTATGACAGCGTCAACCGCCCCGGCAATTAGCCGCTGCCACTTCATAACCTCCCGTATCTCTGTTTCTTTGCTGATACGCTCATTCATGGTCTGCGTCCTCCTGTAAATGCGCCCGGTTCCTTTCGTAAAGCCGTTCACAATCCTTGATAAATTTTCTTAGGGCAGCTTGCCGCCGCTGTTCCTCCCGGATTTTCGGGTTGACAAGCACCGTAAACCGCCGCCTGTCTGTGCCGGGGCGTTCATTCACTGTCTGCGTCCTCCTGTAACTCTGCCCCGTCAATCTCGTAAACGTCAAATTCCTCGTCCGGCTTCACAATGGCAGGGCGGCGTTTGATGTGCTTCTCCATGTCAAAGGCGTTTTTCGGGTCTGCGTCAGAGAGATACTTGTACTTCGGGTGTCGGGTTATATCAAACTTATCTGAAAAGAACGGGCGCACCCCGCGCACCTGTAAAATGCACTTGCCCCCGTCCATGACCGCGATCTCGTCCTGCGTCATAAGCTCCTTTCCCAACTTCTGATAGTTCAGCCCGTGGGAAAGCTCCCGCCCTCTGGTTTCGGACGTGTTAAAGCTGTCTATGGTTTCCTTGCCTAAAAGCTCCGACATTTCTTTGAGCGTCGTTTTCTCCTTGCCGCCCAAGAAAAGGGTCGTGTCGCAATTCCCTGTGATCGTGTCGGCGTTGTCCTTGTAGATTGCCTTTAACTGGCTCTGTGACTGCAAAATGATTGACGCGGATATTTCCCGGCTCCTTATGGTGGCTATGAGCTTTTCAAACTTCGGTATCTGCCCGATATTCGCAAATTCATCAAGCAAGCACCTTACATGGACGGGAAGCCGCCCGCCGTATTCATCATCAGCCTTGTCACACAAGAGGTTGAATAGCTGGGTGTAGAGAATACTCACGACAAAGTTAAAGGTGTCGTCGGTGTCGCTGATAATGACGAAAAGGGCGGTCTTTCTGTCCCCCAGCGTGTCAAGCTCCATTTCGTCCGTTTCCATTAGCTCCCGCAGCTCCCGAATGTCAAAGGGCGCAAGCCGCGCACCGCAGGAAATGAGGATAGAGCTTCGCGTCTTGCCCGCCGATAACAGGAATTTCTTGTACTGCCGGACAGCGAAATGCTCCGGGTCTTTTTCTTCCAGCCGTTCAAACATGAGGTCAACCGGGCTTTGAAATTCCGGGTCGTCCTCGCGGGCTTCGCTGGCGTTAATCATTTCAAGCAGCGTCGTGAAGTTCTTTTCTTCCTCCGGGGCTTCGTAGTGGATATAACCGATAAGGGCGCAGTAGAAAAGCCGTTCCGACTTCACCCAAAAATCCTCCCCGGATTTCTCCCCGTCGCCTTTGGTGTTGGCGATAATGGTATTTACCAGCTTCAAAATGTCCTTTTCGCTGCGGATATACGCAAAGGGGTTGTAGCGCATGGACTTCTTGAAATTGATTGTGTTCAGCACTTTTATCTTATAGCCGCCCCGCTGTAAGAGCTTCCCGCACTCGATTAAGACAGTGCCTTTCGGGTCAGTGACAACATAGCTGCTGTGCATTTGCATAAGCGACGGTTTGACGAAAAACCTTGTCTTGCCGCTGCCGGAACCGCCGATTACAAGAATGTTCTTGTTGCGGGCATATTTCGGCTGCTTCGGGCGGCTGTTCATGGTAAGCCGTTCCGTCTGCGTGAGGGGGATATTATTCTCAAATACCGGGTCTGTGTACGGCTTTATGTCCTCTGCCGTTCCCCAACGTGCGGAGCCGTACTCAATGCCCTTGCGGTATTTCTTCGCGTTCTTGCCTTTCATGTAAACGGCAAGCCGGATAATGACAGCCCCGGCAATGCCGATTAGCAGGTCGGCGGGGTGGAAGCTGGGGGCTGCGCTGGCAAAGGCGGCGGTGAAGCCCTCCCCCAAGTGTAAAATCTTCTGGCTTGCGTCCATGCCGGGGGAAAGCCGGACAGCCGCGCCTACTTTGTCAAACAGGTACACAAAGAGCAGATAGGGCGCGTTTAAGATAAGCAGCTTCTTGATCTCCGGCTTCATAGCGACACCTCCCTGTCCTTGTGTTTGGTCTGCTGGCGACTGGCGTTCAGCGCCTTTGCCTTTTCCCGGAAAGCCGCCAATGCCTTTCGGATAGAGGGCTTTTTCTCCTGCGTCAGCTTCTTTGCGGAAAACTCCTTGAAAGCGGCGGTCAGCACGTCCGCGTCCCTGCCCTTGAAGAATACAAGGTAGCGAGGCGGGGTTTCCGTGCTGTCCTTTTTCAGCGCAAAGTCGATACCGTACTTTTTGGCGGTACTCTCAAACGCCTTGATATTGTCGTTGGTGATCTCAATGTTGGAAACGCCCGTGTTCTGTTTCATAAGCTGCTTTAGGGTCTGTTTCCCGTGGCGCTGCTTCCCGATCTGCTTCTTTGACTGTGCAAGCAGCTTTTTGATTGCCTTTTGCAGCACTTCGGCGGTCAGCTTCCCGGTCTTGATATACAGGGCAACGGTTTTTTCGTTTACTTCGTCCTGCATGGGGTCTTTCCCTCCTTTCGGGGTAGTCTATGGGCGGCGGTCAGATACGCACCCGCAGCCCGTTAAGGTCGTCGGCTCTGATACCTACCAAGTACCATTCCTGCGCCATATTCATTTCAATGCGGGTCGGCTTCCATTTGCCGCGGGTGAACACGTCGAAACAGTCCCCGCAATGCAGCCCGCCGTAGTAGCTGGCAAGGTCAAAGCGAATGTCGTAGCGGTCTGTGCGCTCGTCAAATACCAATGCTCCCGTCATTTTCTGTGCCATAATAAAAATCCTCCTTTTTGTGGTTGTGGGTGGTTACAGGCTTTCGCCCGGTCTGAATGAATAGGGGTCGTGCGGCTCCTTTGGCGCAAGTGCGCCGCTTGCCATGTCGTGCGCCACAAGGGACGTATAATAATTGCCGATAGTGGACGGGGCATTGAAAAGCACCGCCCGTAGATACTGCTTGATGTTGCGGATTTTCGTTGTGTTCTCCCGCATACAGTCCAGCACAAAGCGGATATGCTCGCTGTCTAACTTCATAAACTTAGCTTTCACCAGCTCGGCGGGGTAGTCGTCCCCGGCAATGCGGATTGTCTTTCTCCGGGTGCAGACGGTTTCCAGCATGAGGTCAACGATTTCATTCAGCCTGTCACCGTCAAACTTCATATCCTGCATGAGAATGTCATAGTCGATATTGTCCTTGATGATCTCCCGGTAAATCTCGTATGCGCTCTGTGTGTCCGCTTCCTTTCGTTTCCGTTCCGGCGGCGTAGCCGCTTCCTGCTCCATAGGAGAGGGGTTAGGGGAAAGGATAGGAATGGAATGGGTACTTTGTTCATCAGTAATTATTTTTTCTTTTTTTGGTAAGTCAGTTCTTTGTATATCTTTATTTAATTGCATTGGATTTTCCAACGTAGGTTTTTCCAACATTGGTTTTTCCTGCGTTGGATTATCCAATGTTGGATTTTCCAATGTAGGTAAATCCGGCGTAGGTTCTGTATGGGGCTGCTCATAGATCACATAATCGGCTCCCCGCAAGCGTCCCTTTTCGTCGCGCTCCCTTGAACGGACGATATACCCGGCGCGTTCCAGTTCCTTAATGGCTTCCCGGATAGCGTCTATCTTCTCCCGGTTGATCTGTGACAGCCCCGCAAGGGTGTAGTCCCAATCTTCGGGCAGGGAAAGCATTTGCGACAAAAGCCCCTTTGCCTTTAAGGTCAGCTCCTTATTTCGTAAATGGTGGTTGCTCATAACGGTATAGCCCTTGTTGCGCTCCACTCGGAAAACTGCCATAGCTTCATCACTCCTTTGGTTGTGGATTTGTTACGCGATAGAACGCCATTTTGCCGGGGTTAGGTATAAATCCCTATCCCCGGCAGAAACGCGCCCGCAAAGCCGCATATAGCAAGGCTCTTTTCGCCCCTACTGCGTAACATGAGGGCATAAAAAAAGCGGCGTTCCTGTTCTCCCTGTATAGGGATAGAGAAACGCCGCGTCTGCGTCGTATTCAGTTTTCATTTATTCTTTCTCAATGCTGTGTGCTGGTGGCTGGGCTGGCAGGGTTCCGGGCGGCATATCAAGGCTCTTTCCCTCAAAAGTAGTAAATTGGTAGTAAATTCAGCTTGAAATCCTGCTTGTATGCCCGTAAATCAAGGCTTTTTTGAGATAATCAACCATTTTCATAGTTAAAATTATCTGAAGAAATACCTTGACAGACGAAGTATATCGTGATAAGATGACTTCGTCGATTAAAGTAAGCGTGACGTATTTTCGCCCATGCCGGCGCGGGCGTGATGTATTTTCAAGGCGTCGCGAGCATGTTGTACGAGAGGAGGAATGGATTTGTCGATTTCATCGGATGTTTTGCGCGGTTATACGGATACGATTATTCTCACCCGGTTGATGGAGAAAGACAGTTACGGGTACGAGATTAACAAGAACGTGCAGCGGCGCACGGACGGAAAGCATGAGTTTAAGGAGGCGACCCTCTACACGGCGTTTAAGCGGCTGAGCCAGAACGGCCTGATTACTTCCTATTGGGGGGAAGAGGGGACGGGAGCCAGAAGGCGTTATTATAAGATTACCGAGGAAGGAAAGGCACAGTGGAAGGCGCGGAGCCAGGAGTGGCAGGAAAGCCGCGCGATTTTAGATGCATTGCTTACAGTGGAGGTGGATTATGAATCGAATTGAAACGAAGATTATCATTATGGTGACGAACCAGTTGGCGCCGGCGAAGGAAAGCGATACCAAGACGGAGATGATTGAGGAGGTAAGCGAGAACCTATACCAGCGGTATTTGGAGTTGGCCGGACAGGGGATGCCGGAGGACGAGGCACTTGAAAGGGCGATGGAAACGTTAGGGGACGTGGGCGAACTGCTTACTTTCTTGAGGGAGTCGGAAGAGGAAGGGGGAGACGCGGAACATGTACAAGAGGGACGTGCACAAGCGGAAGGCGCGAAGCCAGAGGAAGTACGGGCAGAGAACGCGCGTGCAGGGGAAGCACGGACAGAGGCCGTGACGGAAGAAGGAAGCGACGCGCGTGGGAAGGACACGGCGCCGGAAGGGGGAAGCGACGCGCGTGCGGATGACGCGGCGCCGGAAGAGGGAAGCGACGCGCGTACGGATGACGCGGCGCCGGAAGAGGGAAGCGACGCGCGTACGGATGACGCGGCAACGGACGCGGAAGGCGGTTCAGGGGCGCAAAAGGAAAATGGCCGGCAGGAACGAGACTGGTCGGCCGAGTTCAAGAGAGACCTGGAAAGCGGCATCAAGGATTTGGAAAGCGGGATTGACGCGTTCGTAAACCTGGCGTTGGACAAGGCAAAAGTGGCGCAGGACATCGCGTTTGACACGGCCAAGGTGGCACAGGAAACGGCCAAGGCCACGGTCGTCCATGCGAAGGGCGTGGCGAAGGACGTGACGGAGCAATGGAAGGACGTGTCGGAACAGTGGAAGGAACGATATCCGGACGGCGTGTTTTCCCAATATGAGGGGGCACGGGGCCAGAAGTCGGAATGTACGGCGGTGGCAGTGACGGACGCGATTCATTCATTGGACATTCGCTTGATGAACGGCGACGTCCTGGTGCGCGTGGTGGACAAAGACGACACGTACATCGAGGTGGACGGCGACACGCAGGAGGTGGATACGGTTTTGCGGGATGACGGGGTGCTGTCCATCGTGCAGGAGAATACGGCGAGCGCGTCCTTCTTCTTCCTGCGCGGCATGCGCCACTGCAACATCGTGGTCAGGTTACCGAAAAAGGTATGGAACCGTGTCAGCGTTTCCACGGTGAACGGGGATGTTTCGATAGAGCAGGAACTGGAGTGCCAGGAACTGCATGTTTCCACGGCAAGCGGCGACATTTTGATGAGCCGCGTGGTCGGCGATAACGTGGTATGCCATTCCGGGAGCGGAGACATCGACGTGAAGGACTTGGCGGGAAACCTGTATGCGGCGACGAAGAGCGGCGACGTGACGGTGCGGGGACGGCTTGGGCGTTGCGAGCTGCGCTCCATCAGCGGCGACGTGGAATTTTTCGGCGGGGGAAGCGAGGCCTTGTGCTCCAGCACCAGCGGAGACGTGCAGGTGAAGTTGGAAAACGTGCCGAGGAAAGTGGAGGCCACGTCGGTATCCGGCGATTGCGCGGTAGAGTTGCCGCGCGGGGACGGCATGCATGTTTCCTATCGGACGGTCAGCGGCGATTTCTCGACAAACCTGCCGTTGACGGCGAACATGACGAAGAAGCGTGGGGAAACGACAATCGGGGACGGGGCGCTTTCGCGGGTTTCGGTGTCGAGTACCAGCGGTGACGTTCAAATTTTCGTCTCTTGACAATGCCTGGCGCATGACGTATACTTTTGCCATGGGAAACTTGGTTTCGACATTGTCCGGTCACGATGCCGGCCGGGGGTTGGATCGTATCATGAAAAGTATCGAAAGGGGAATTGTGATGGGAACGAACAAGTATGCGGGGACGAAGACGGAGAAGAACTTATGGGAGGCGTTCGCGGGCGAGTCCCAGGCAAGGAACAAGTATACATATTTTGCTTCCGTTGCCAAGAAGGCGGGATACGAACAGATTGCGGCGTTGTTTTTGAAGACCGCGGAGAACGAGAAGGAGCATGCGAAGTTGTGGTTCAAGGCGTTGGGCGGGCTTGGCGATACCGCGGAGAACCTGTTGCACGCAGCAGAGGGTGAGAATGCCGAGTGGACGGACATGTACGAGCGCATGGCGCGCGATGCGGAGGAAGAGGGATTTACGGAGTTGGCGGCACAATTTCGCGGCGTGGCGGCGATTGAGAAGCAGCATGAAGAAAGATACCGCGCGCTGCTTCAAAACGTGGAGACGAAGCAGGTGTTCGAGAAGAGCGGCGTGCAGGTTTGGGAGTGCAGGAATTGTGGCCATGTCGTGGTAGGAACTGGGGCGCCGGAGGTTTGTCCGGTATGCAACCACCCGCAGAGCTATTTTGAAGTTCGGGCTGAAAATTATTGAGTGTCGCAGGTGACAAGACAAGGGGACGTGCTTGGGCGTCCCTTTTTTCGCTTTATTAGGAAACTTCGTTCCCTATAAAGCGAAACCCTCCGGGGGATGCGCACTTCGCGCATGAAGAAAATGGCTGCTGACGCAGCCGCGCTCCGGCGCGAGAGTCCGGCAAGCCGGACTTTTTGTTCCATCATAGGAAACTTTGTTCCCTATGATGCAAAACTCTATGGGGAACGCGTGGGAAACATGCTTTATAAAAAAGAAGGATGGGAGTAACGATGGATAAGAAGAGACTTACGGTTTGGGAAAGTGCCTGCATCATCACGGGCTACGGTGTTGGCGGGGGCGTGATGAGCATGCCGTATTTGACGGAGAAGACGGGGTTTTTGGTTTCGCTGGCCATTTTGGGTGTCGCGCTTTTGGCCAGCTACGTGCTGCACTTGATGATTGCGGACCTGGCGGTGAAAAGCGAAGGAGGCCAGATTATTTCCTGCCTTTCCAGGTTCTTGTTCCGGGGGAAGGGGAAGATGGCGCTGACCATCCTTTTTTTCGTGCTGATGGCGTTGATTTTGTGCACGAACCTGGCGGCCTATATTTCCGGGGCGGAGGAAATCATGGTGGAGCTTTTGCCTATCCCGGGGCTTATGGCCAAGCTTCTTTTTTACTTGGCAGCGGCGGCGGTGGTACTGTTCGGCCTAAAGGCCGTGGGCGTGAGCGAGAAAATCGCGATCGCCGCCATCTTCGTGTTGATTGGAATTTTGGCGGTCGCTTCGCTGTTTGCCGACCATCATGAGATTGTCCTGGCGGGGGCTTCGGGCAAGGCGGCGCTGGCCTATTTTGGCATGGCGATGTTTGCCATGTCGGCGTTCTTTTCCATCCCGCAGGCCGTGGAAGGCCTGGGCGGGGACGGGGAAAAGGTCAAGAAAGCGGTGTTCCTTGGGCTTTTTAATAATTTTGTTTTAATTGTCGTGATTTCCGTCTGTGCCTTGCTCGCGTCGGCCGAGGTGACCGAGGTGGCGATGGTCGGCTGGAGCGCGGGCATCGGCGAATGGGCGCAAATCGTGGGCGGGGTGTTTACCATTTTGGCAATGCTGACGACGTATTGGTCGATTTCTCTCGCACTTGGTGCCATCGTGCAGGAACAGACGAAGCTGGGCGCGCGTCCTTGTTGGATTTTAGCCACGCTGCCGTCGCTTGTATTGTCCTTGCTGCCATTAGGGGGCTTCATGGAATTCATGCGGCTGGCCGGCGGGCTGATTGCCATCGTGGTGGCGGTGATGGTCGTGCCCGCCTACCGGAACGCGCGGAACGAGGTGGACGGCTCCCTGCTGGGGCGGTACGGCGCGACATGGGTGCAGTCCTTGATTATTTTGGCGTACATTTTGATGGGAATCGGGAGCGTGGTGTCAGTATGAGCGGGAACTGGGAGCGAGGTACGAAGTGATGGGCAGGATTTTGTTTACGGACGGCATTTTTCATTCTGGAAAGACGGAGACGGACGTCTTTCACCATATGGCGGTGGAACGGGGGCGGATTGTGGGGACTTACCAGACGAAGCCGGAGTGGGGCAGGCCTTGCCGGGAGATTTCGCTTCGGGGGCAGCACGTCTACCCGTGCCTGATTGACGCGCACGTCCATTTGCTTCAGACCATTGCCGTGCAGGCCATGGGGGTTTCCGTGTGCGAGATTACGAAGGACGGCGTGAGGCCGGACGATTTGGCCGGGGCGGAGCGGCGGATTCGCGATTATGCGGCCGAGCAGGGCAAGGACGCAATCATTGCCGCAAGTAACTACATCGTTTCTACCATAAAGGAGCGCAGGCTTCCCACGAAGACGGAGCTTGACGTGTGGGGCGGCGGGCGGCCGGTCGTGGTGTACAATATTGACGGGCACAGCAGCGCGCTTTCCACGGAAATGTTGAAAAAAATCGGGATTGTGCCTGATGGGCACGACGGGATTCTCATGGGGGAGGCGCACGAGCGGGTACAGGGGAAGCTCACGGACGTGGTCGCCTCGGCCGTTACGCCGTCCGTCCTGGCCAGGGGGATTGCCAATTTCCACAATCATTGTGCGGATTACGGTATTGCCCTCGTTGGCGCGCTGGAAGGGAACGGGGATTCCGAGGGGGACGTGACCACGGGACTGATTGTCAGATTGGCCAGGCGGTTTGACGTCGGGGTTCGCTTTTATTTTCAATATATGGATCAAAAAAAGGCGGAGAAATTTGTAAAATATCAAAAGAATCCACGCGTCGGCGGGTGCGGCGACTGGGAGATGGACGGTTCGGTCGGCTCGCACAGTGCGGCGTTTCGTCTTCCGTTTCGGGACACGGGAAATGTTTCGGAATGTTATTATTCACAAGAGGAAGTTGACCGGGCGGTGCAGACGTTTGACCGGGCAGGATACCAGATTGCCAGCCACGCCATCGGAGACAGGGCGGTGGAGCGGATTTTGCAGGCGTTGGCGGGGACGGATTCAAGGCGGATGCACCGCATCGAGCACTGCGAATTCATCACGGAGGAGACACTGGAAAAATTAGTATCCTGGGGGAAGGACGGGCTGGCGGTGGTCATGCAGCCGGGGTATGCGTGGATTGACAAGCATTACCTACATACTTATGAGCAGTTTTTACATCCGCGCTGTATGGATGAGATGCGGTTGCGCACGTTTTTCGACGGGGGCTTGTGCGTTTGTGGTTCCAGTGATTCGCCGGTACAAGACATGAACCCGTATACGCAGATGCTGGGCATGGTGGAGTTCTATAATACCCGGGAGTCCCTTACCGCGTACCAGGCGTTTCGGGCTTATACGGCGAATCCGGCCAGGGCCATGTGCGAGGAGGAAAACTATGGTACGCTGGAGGTGGGAAAACGGGCGGACTTTTTTACCGCGGACAAAGATTTCTTCCGGCTTCCGGCCAAGGAAATCGGGGAATTTCGCCCAACAGGGACATATTACGGGGGAAAGCCGTACCGGCGCAAGCCTGGCGGCGTCTTGGGGATGATAAAGATGTTGCTTAAAATCCCCAAGGCCGTGTGAGACATCCTTGGTGTCATGGGGCGGTATTATAAAAATAAACTTTTTCCTTAATCTTTTTTTAAGATTCCGTGTTTTAACTTTACTTTCATGAGTGGATGATGCTATTATAGGAATAATAAGGAATTATAGAAGCAAAGACTGTGTAATTTAGGTAGGAGGGCATAAGCGGTGGAAAAAATGGATACGACGAAGAAAAGCAAGTCCAAAGGTAAGATGCCGGTGAAGGCGAAGGTGTTGATTGGCGTGGGCGTCGTGCTGGCGGCCGCGTTGGTGGGCTTTGGCATCTGGAAGATGGCCGGCGATGGCGCGGCGGATGGTGAAAACGTGTTGTACGCGGATTCCGTCGGCATGTTGACCGGCACGGGACTGGGGACGCAGAACCGCTTTTCAGGGGTCGTCGAGGCGCAGGACACGTTGAAGATCAACCTGACCTCGGGGCAGACCGTGAAGGAGATATTCGTGGAAAAGGGGCAGACCGTGGAGGTCGGGACCCCGTTGTTTGCGTATGACACGGATGAAATCAGCATGAACCTGGAGCAGGCGAACCTGGAGCTGGAGCGGATTGCCAATAGTATCAGCAACTTGAACAGCCAAATTGCGGCGTTGAACACGGAAAAGGCGTCCGCGCCGTCAAGCGAGCAGCTCTCCTATACGACGCAGATCCAGGGGTTGCAGACGAACGTCAAACAAGAGGAGTACAATTACAAGGTGAAGCAGATGGAGATTGAGCGGATCAAAAAGTCCCTGGCGTCTGCCACCGTGAACTCCACGATTGGCGGCGTCGTCCAGGAGATTAACGAGAACCCGGGCATGGACGGGTACACGGGCGAGCAACAAGCTTTCATGACGATTCTTGCCACAGGAAAATATCGCGTCAAGGGTACCATCAGCGAGCAAAACATGGGAAACTTGTTCCCGGGCATGCAGGTCATCGTGCATTCGCGCGTGGACGAGGACCTGGTTTGGTCGGGCATGGTGGATTCCATTGACACGGAGAAGCCGGAGTCTTCCAACCAGTCCATGTTTTATGGCAGCAGCGACAGTACCATGCAGGCGTCGAAATATCCGTTCTACGTGACGTTGGATTCGAGCGACGGGCTGATGCTCGGGCAGCATGTTTACATCGAGCCGAACATGGGACAGGACAGCGAGGACAACGGCATGTGGCTGATGAGCGGGTATATCGTGGATCCAAAAGGCAGTCCGTATGTCTGGGCGGCCGGGAAGGATGACAAGCTGGAGAAGAGGCAAATCAAGGTCGGCGGGTACGATGAGGAGATGGACACATACGAGATTCTCGACGGGTTGAAGCCGACGGATTATATCGTGTGGCCGAGCGAGGACTGCAGGAAGGGCGTGACGGTTTATAAGAACGACGGTTCCATGCCGATAGGCGGCATGGGCGGCTCCGATGACATGGGCGGCATGGAAGGTTCCGGTGACATGGGTGGCATGGACGGCGTGGACATGGGAGGTTCCGGCGGCACGGATGATTTCGGTGAAGGCGGTGAGATGGGCGGAAGCGATGGCGGCGTGATGCCGCTGGACGGCATGGAAAACAGTGTCGTTCCCGAAGGCATGGAACATGGTGACATTCCCGAGGGCGATGTTTCCGATGGCGCGCAGCCGGCCGGGACGGAAGACGGCAACGCGGCGGGAACGGAGGGCGGCTTATGATTCTCAGACTCGACCACATTTTCAAGGATTACACGCAGGATAAAATGGTGGTTCCCGTGCTCAAGGACGTGACGCTTCATGTTGAACGTGGCGAGTACGTGGCCATCATGGGTCCGTCCGGCTCGGGCAAGACGACCTTGATGAATATCATCGGTTGTCTGGACGTTCCGTCGTCGGGGACGTACCAGCTGAATGGAAATGATTTAAAAGATTGCAGTGACAACCAATTATCGCAGATTCGCAACGAATCCATCGGATTCGTGTTCCAGACGTTCAACCTCTTGCCGAAGCAGACGGCACAGGAAAACGTGGCGCTGCCTCTTTTGTACGCGGGCGTTTCGCGCAAGGAGCGCATGGAACGGGCCAGGAAGGCATTGGAGAAGGTGGGCTTAAGCGACCGCGTGGACTTCAAGCCGACGCAGCTTTCCGGCGGGCAGAAGCAGCGGGTGGCGATTGCCCGTGCCATCGTGACCAACCCGGACATTTTATTGGCGGACGAACCGACGGGCGCGCTTGACTCCGCGTCGGGGAGGCAAGTGATGGATTTGTTCGGTCGGCTCAACCATGAGGGGATGACGGTCATCATGATTACGCATGACTCGGAAATCGCTTCCCATGCGGAGCGCGTCATGCTGATTCGGGACGGCGTCTTAAGTGGCATGAACGGTGCCAAGGTTTCGGCCGGAAGGAAAGACAAAAACGCGGGTGGCGCGGACGTGGCCTGGGAAGAAGCGGGATATGCCGACGGGGAGGAGGAAGCACGGTTTGAAGGCGAAGAGTAAAAAGATAGTGATTATCGTGGTGGCGGCCGTCTTGGTGGTCGCGTTGGCGGGAACCGGCATTTTTTTCGCCCTCAAAAACGGCGGCGAGGCCGTGAAAGTGACGCCGGTCAGCAACGTGAGCGGAGGATTTGGGGGTGGAAACAACGAAATTTCCGATTACGGCAACGTCACGACGAACATGAACCAGGACATTTATTGCGACGATACGCTGACAATCACGCAGGTGTTCGTTCAAGAAGGCGATGCCGTGAAGACGGGGGATCCGTTGATTGCATATGATACCACATTGTTGTCACTGGAACTGGAAATGAAGCAGATGGAGATTGACGGGCTCGGGTTGCAGATGCAGTCCATACAGCAGGAAATCAACCAGCTTCGCGGAATGAACCCGGCAACGACGGGACGTGCCGCGTTGGATTCTGCCGGATTGTTCTACAACGTTTCTTCATCGGGCGGAGAATTTCGCCATGAAAGCCTGGCGGCGGGAAGAACGTGCGCTTCAAATGCCAATGTGGGAAATGGGAACGGCCTCATGAACTTATCGGCAGCCGGCCAGCCGGAAAATTCGGATTCGTCAGGGGCGGGTGTAACTTCGCCGGGTGACGGCGCCGGATTACCGGGGGAGGGGGAAAGCCAACCAGGTGGCCCGCAAACGCCAGGGGAAGGCACGAACCCGCCGGGCGGATCGGATTCGTCAGGAGAAGGCGGGAACCCGCCGGGCGGACCGGGCTCGTTGGGAGAAGGTGAAGACCCGTCGGGCGGGTCGGATTCTTCGGGAGAGGACCGGCCGGATGGTACGAACCCGCCGGAAGGGGATCAGAATCCCCCGGGCGGGAACGAAGAGCCGGCCAGGCCGACGATTGGAACACCGTTTCCGGAAGAACTGCGCGGCAAGGAAATCCACACGATGATTTCGGCAGAGTCCCAGGCTTACAACCAGGAAGAGGCGGACGGGAGCGCGGAGCACCCGTACCGTTTCCTTTGCGCGCCGGGAGCGGCAATAGACGCTTCATTTATGATGGGCGTGCTGGGCGGACAGACGGTCTGCGTGTTCGAGGTGGTGGACGACGTTCAGAACCCGTCCTATATCTTGTATTCCTGGTCGCTTGACGGGCGGGTTCCGGAGAGCGATGATCCGGTGGTGGAGCCGGACGTGCCGGTTGGTCCTTCTTATGAGGAGATACAGCGCCTGATTAAGGAAAAGGAAGAGCAGCTAAAGGAACTGAGTTTGAACAAGAGGGCGGCGGAACTGGAACTTCGCAAGTTGCAGAAGAAATTGAACAACGGGATTGTCACCAGCACCGTGGACGGCACGGTCAAGAGCGTGCAGGACGAAGAGAACGCGAAACTGCAGGGAACCCCGCTCATCAGCGTGGTGGGCGAGGAAGGCTTCTATATCACGGGAACCGTGGCGGAGACGGCACTGGACAAAGTGCCGGTGGGCATGCCGATCACGGTTAATTCTTGGAACAGCGGGGCCATGTACGAGGCCACCATCACCGGAGTTGGCACCGCGCCGATGCAAGGGTATTATGGAAATAACGCGAACATGTCCTACTATCCGTTTACCGCGGTCATCAAGGGTGACGCGGACTTGCACAATGGCGAGGGCGTTGGCATTTCCGTCGACGGCATGGGCCAGATGGGCGGCGGGGATGGAATTTATTTGGACCAGGCCTTTGTCAGGGAGGAAGGAAACCAGTATTACGTGTACAAGAAGGGCGAAAATGACCGATTGACCAAGCAGTACGTGGAAGTTGGGAAAATCGTTTATGGAAGCTACGAGATTCGCTCGGGACTTTCGATGGAGGACGAAATCGCTTTTCCGTATGGCAAGGACGTGAAAGAGGGGGCCAGGACGGAAAGTGTTGATTCTTTATATGAATATTATTAGGAGGTGGTCTCATGCTTGAAAACATAAGACTGGCATTTCAGGGAGTGTGGGATCACAAGCTGCGGTCCATATTGACGATGCTGGGAATTATCATAGGAATCGGCTCCATCATTGCCATCGTGTCCACGATCAAGGGGACGAACGAGCAGATAAAGGAGAACCTCGTCGGTTCGGGAAATAACGCGGTGAACATCCAGCTTTACCAGGGGGACTGGACGTTGGATTTAAGTTACCAGTCGCCGCCTGACGGCGTGCCGGTGATTTCCCAGGAGGTGCTGGAGGAAGTGAAGGCGCTCGACGAGGTGGAGGATGCTTCGCTCTATTATACGAGAAACGAGTATGATGCCGTGTCAAATGGCATCCAGACGCTCAACGGCGGCTTGATTCTCGGCGTGGATGAAAATTACCTGAACGTGTATGGATATCAGATTACCAAGGGGCGCGGTTTCGTGGAAAAGGACTTTACGGGCAACCGCAAGGTCGCCTTGCTGGATAAGATAGCGGCATCCAACTTGTTTTCGGGGACGGATCCGATTGGAAAGACCATAGAGATCAAGGGCGAGCCGTTCACCGTGATCGGCCTGGTTGGCAAGAAGGCGACCGCCCAGCCGGTCATCAATTCGATGGAGGATTATTACCGCTACATGTCGAATAATTCCAGCGGCGTCGTATGCGTGACGGACGCGGTGTGGCCGATCATTTACCAGTTTGACGAGCCACAGAACCTGATGGTGCGGGCGAGGAGCACGGATGACATGACGGACGCCGGTGAAAAGGCGGCGGACATATTGAACGCATACCTGACGGTGACGGACGAGACCATCAAATATAAAGGCGAGGACTTGCTCGAGCAGGCCAACAAGCTGCAGGAGCTGAGTAACGCCACGAACCAGCAGCTCATCTGGATTGCCAGCATTTCCCTTTTGGTGGGAGGAATCGGCGTCATGAACATCATGCTGGTGTCGGTGACGGAGCGTACCCGCGAGATTGGCTTGAAAAAGGCTCTGGGCGCGAAAAAATCGAAGATTCTGGTGCAGTTTTTGACGGAGGCCGCCGTACTGACGTTGATGGGAGGAATCCTCGGCATCATCGTCGGCATCATATTGGCGTACGTCATTTCCGGGATTTCGTCGGCCCCGGTGGCCATCAGCGGCCCGGCCATCGCGTTGGCGGTGGCGTTTTCCACGGTGATTGGCGTGGTGTTTGGCATGGTTCCGTCGGTGAAGGCGGCGAACATGAACCCGATTGACGCGCTGCGGCATGAATAGAAGTTGAAAGAAAGAGGTTACGGATAGGACATCTTTTCCACTATCCGTGACCTCTTTGTTTTCTATGGAGGGACGATTATGCCGGGCGCTTTTATGATAGCGCGTCCAGCGTGTTTTTACCAATTCGCCTTGCAAATTCCTGATAGTCGGCGATTTCTTTCCCGTCAAAGCCGGCGAAAAGGGCTTTTTCATAATCCCTTCGCGCGTCCTCGATGTCCTTGAGGATGGAATCGGCGGCTTCGAGCAGTCGGTAAACTTGTGTCTTGTCTGTTTTTTCCGCCTTGTCCGTTTTTTCTGCCCGTTCCGTTTTTTCTGTTTTTCCCGCCGCTCCCTTGCCGGCTGGCTCGGAAGTGGTAACGAGGTTTTTGACCGCCAGTTTCCCCAGGGAAAGAATCAGGGCGTTGCGGGAGATGCCGAGGCAGTCGGCGATTTCCTTTTGGGAGACGGCATGGTCGGTTTCCGACAAGTACAAAATCAATAACGTGTCGTTCAGGGTCAGGTTATTCTTTAAGGCGACCGTCTCCAGGTAACGTTCCAGGAGCTTCCGTCCCCGATAGGCCCGAATAAGCATCCCGTCCCCGGCGATGGATTCCGGGCGCAGGCTCAAACGCTCGTCCCCCAGCTTGTGCGTGCCGGGCAAGGGAACGGGCAACACGAAGCCGTCGCTGGCACTGTCCATAAAATAGCGGTAGACCTGGTGGCGGTTGGCCTCGTAGTCCTCCTCCGTCAGTACTTGTTTGTAAAAATTATTATAATATTCAAATACCATCAATTTCATTTTCACGGTATTGCTGATGCTCATGCCCTGACTGGCAAGGGAACCCTTCGTCCTCACATAGTAATAAATCGGCACTTGCAGCGCGTAAAATACCTTCGCATGGCGGAAATATTCCAGGTTGAACATGAAGTCCTCGCACCAGCTGATTTCCGTGTTCATGCGCAGGTGGTGCTCTTCCACGATATCACGGCGGAAGAGCTTGTTCCAGAGTACGCCGTAATAGAAGTCGGCCGGATTTTCCACCATGTGGGCGGCAAACGTTTCCAACGTCATCACGCCGTCCGCCTCGATGTCGCCCTTGTGTGCCAGATGTTCGCCGACGACGCGGTAAAAATCAGAGATGACCATGTCGCAATGGTAGTTTTCGGCGGCGCGGACCAACAGCTTGGTGGCATCCGGCGTGATCCAGTCGTCACTATCCAAAAACTGCAGGTACTTGCCCGCCGCGTGGCCGATGGCGATGTTGCGGGTGTCGGAAACACCGGTGTTTTCCTTGTGGATGACACGGACGCGTGCGTCCTCTTTTGCATATTCGTCGCAAATCTGCGGGGAAGCGTCCTTGCTTCCGTCGTTGACCAGGATTAACTCGAAATCCGTATATTCCTGGTTCAAAATACTGTCCACACAGCGGTTTAAATACTTTTCCGCATTATATATGGGGACAATGATACTTACCGTAGGGTTCATGTGTGTTTCCTCCTTACTATGGGCTTGTCATGAGCACTTAGCACCTGTATTTTGGGTGCTTACGTGCGATACACGTCGTCGCCGTCAGTGAGGTTTTTTCGAACTTACCAGACGACGCATGGTGCAACTCTCACACAATTATAGCATTGAAAATTTATTCTGTACAGAAGTGATTTTTTTTGATACAATTCTATAGATAGGGGTTCCGTATGCAATGGAAGCCATGGTCAATGATACGAAGGCTGCATAATTTAAGTATGTGAAATAACTTGGGAAAGGCGAAGGTTATGGTTTGTAAAAACATATTAGAGGCAATCGGACGCACCCCGCTCGTGCAATTGCAACGTATGGCCGACCCGGAGTCGGCGCGCGTGCTGGTGAAGTTCGAGGGGCTTAACGTGGGCGGTTCGATTAAGACGCGGACGGCCTACAACATGATTCGCAAGGCGGAGGAAGCGGGACTTCTCGACAGCGAGTCCGTCATCGTGGAGCCGACCAGTGGGAACCAGGGAATCGGGCTCGCGCTCGTCGGCGCGGTGAAAGGATACCAGACCGTCATCATCATGCCGGATTCGGTCAGTGTCGAGCGCAGGTACCTGGTGGAGCATTATGGGGCGCGTGTGATATTGGTGCACGACGCGGGCAACATCGGGGAATGTATCGAGGAGTGCGTGAAGAGGGCGAGGCGCATGGCGGCGAAGAATCCGCACGTGTTCATCCCCCAGCAGTTCGAGAACGAGGCCAATCCCGAGGTGCACAAGCATTATACCGGATTGGAGATTTTGCAGCAGGTGGCCGGCCCGATTGACGGATTCTGCTCCGGTGTCGGCACCGGCGGCACGATTACCGGCATTGGGGAGACGCTGAAGGCCCAGAACCCGGACATCGTGATTTGGGCCGTGGAGCCGGAGAACGCGGCGATATTGGCGGGTGGCACGATTGGCACGCATATCCAGATGGGCATCGGGGATGGCGTGGTGCCGAAGATCTTGAACCAGGACATTTACGACGACATCGCCATCGTCTCGGACGAGGAGGCTTTGCAGACGGCAAAGGACTTGGCGAAAAAGGAAGGGCTCCTGTGCGGGATTTCCAGCGGGACGAACGTGGCGGCGGCACTCAGGCTGGCAAAGAAGCTGGGAAAGGGCAGGACGGTCGTGACGATATTGCCGGATACGGCGGAGCGGTATTTTTCCACGCCGCTGTTCGGCCAGGAGGTGTGTTGACCCTTGGTACTTGCGAATTGCCCCGCGCATCGTGCCTCCGCAATTCGAAAGAGTCATAAAACTAGGAAGAAAGAAGGTCGTGTAATCATGAAATTGTATGACAAAAGGTTCCGGCGGTGGGTATCCGCCCTGATATTGGTGATTATCGTGGCGATGGTGGCCACCATGGTCATTCCATACCTGATATAAGCCGTGAAGGTCGGAAATTTGTCACAGACCGTATGGCGGCGGTCCGTGTCAAGACAACTGCAATCAGGACAGCTTCATAAAAAAGAAGGAACGTGGTTGCTTCCACCGGTGCCGGGGGAACGCTGCACGGCCGTGAAGCATATGGAATGCGGCACGGGAGAGCACTGTCGGGAAAGCTGCCATGCGGCAGGCTGCTTTTTCGTCAGTGCTTACGCGTCCGTGTCGGGAAACCGCGTGTCGATTGCGGAACACGCCGTTCTCCAGGCGGCCAATGACGCGATTTGCCGGGGAGGCGTGCCACGGAGCGTGGAATTGCAAGTGTTGTTTCCCGTCTGGGCCGAGGAAGCGCACGTCCGAGCATTGGTGGGCGCGGCGCAAAGCATTTGCGACCGCCTTGATGTGGAACTTGCCGCGTTCCAGGCACAGGTCGTTCCCGCGGTGGGACAAATCCTCGTGTCGGTGACGGCACGCGCCCATGCGGCACGTTTGCTGCGCATGCAGGATGCGCGGGCCGGGCAGGAAATCGTGGCGTGCGGTTTTGCCGGATTGGAAGGGAGCCTGCGGATTGCCGGGGAGCGTAAGGCGGAACTGGAAGGACGGTTTGCCCCGGCCTTTTTACGGCAAATGGAGGGACTGAAGGTACATTTGGGCCAGGCGGGCGCGTTGCAAGTGGCGAGGGAATGGCATGAGGGTGAAATAGGGCAGGCAGGGGCGCCCTCGCCAGCCGCACGGCAGGTCACGCCGGTGGTTCCTCGTGTCTTTGCCATGCAACAGGCGGCGTCGGGCGGCATTTTTGCCGCCTTGTGGGAACTTTGTGAGGCGGCGGGAACCGGCCTGGAGGTTGATTTGAAGAAAATCCCGATACGGCAGGAAACGATAGAGGTTTGCGAGTGTTATCAATTGAACCCGTACCAGATGACCTCGGCGGGATGCGTGCTGCTGGTGACGGACGACGCGGAAGGAGTACTGGACGAACTGGCGGAAAATGGGGCTGGGGGGGCGCGAATCGGCAGGATTACCGCCGACAAGGCGCGAATCGTGTTAAATGGCGGGGAGAAAAGGTTTTTGGAGCGCCCCGCGCCGGACGAGCTGGCAAGGTTTCAGGAACGCGGGCCGGCATGTGGACGGGGTGGGGCAAAACTTGTTTTGACCCCAACATCTTGAATATTGAAATATCATGAAGAAAGAGGTGCGTGTCATGAAAGAGAAGGAAACGATAAGGATGGAGATTTTGCGCAATCTGGAAAGGAACGGCCGGATTGACCTGGGCGAGCTGGCGGTGCTTTTGGGATTTCCCGAGGCCGAGGTGGCAAACGAGGTGGCCGCGATGGAGAAGGAAAACATTATTTGCGGATACCACACGATGATTGACTGGGACAAGACCGGGGTGGAGACGGTGACGGCGTTGATCGAGGTGCGCGTGACCCCGCAGAGGAACCAGGGGTTTGACCACATTGCGGAGCGCATTTACAATTATCCGGAGGTCAACTCCGTATATTTGATTTCCGGCGGCTACGACTTGCTGGTGACGTTGGAGGGAAAGACTTTGAAGGAAGTGTCCAGCTTCGTGTCGGAAAAGCTTTCCACCAGCGATTCCGTCATCAGCACGGCAACGCATTTTATTTTGAAAAAATATAAGGACCACGGCACGATTATGGCGAAAAAGGCCGGGTCGGAAAGGATGCTGGTGACACCGTGATGAAGAACCCATTATCGAAAAAAATTGTCCAGGTGCAGCCCTCCGGCATCCGCAAGTTTTTTGACTTGGCAAACGAGATGGACGACGTGATTTCCCTCGGGGTGGGCGAACCGGATTTTGACACGCCGTGGCGCATTCGCGAGGAGGGCATCTTCTCGTTGGAACGCGGCCGCACGTTCTATACGTCCAACGCGGGACTTTTGGAGTTGCGCAAGGAAATCTGCAATTACTTAAATAGGAAAATCGGGGTGCAATATGACCCGCAGAAGGAGACGATGGTGACGGTCGGCGGCAGCGAGGCGATTGACGTGGCCCTTCGGTGCATGCTCGACCCGGGCGACGAGGTGCTGATCCCGCAGCCGAGCTATGTTTCCTACCTGCCTTGTACCGTGATGGCGGACGGCGTGCCGGTCATTGTTGAATTGAAAAATGAGAACGAGTTCAAGCTGACGGTGGCCGATTTGGAAAAGCACGTGAGTGAACGTACGAAGATTCTGGTGATGCCGTTCCCGAACAATCCGACCGGGGCCATCATGACGGGGGAGGATTTGGGGCCGATCGCGAAATTCGTGGAGGAGCATGACTTGTACGTGCTTTCGGACGAGATTTATTCCGAATTAAGCTACAAGGGAAAGCACGTGTCGATTGCCAGTTTCCCCGGCATGCGCGAACGCACCATCGTGATTAACGGGTTTTCCAAGGGATTTGCCATGACTGGTTGGCGGCTGGGGTATTGCTGCGGGCCGGAAAACATTTTGAAGCAGATGATTAAGCTGCACCAGTTCGCCATCATGTGCGCACCGACGAACAGCCAGTACGCGGCCGTCGAAGGGTTGCGCCATT
Source organism: Lachnospiraceae bacterium (assembly GCA_910574865.1). Classification (GTDB taxonomy): domain Bacteria; phylum Bacillota; class Clostridia; order Lachnospirales; family Lachnospiraceae; genus Schaedlerella. The sequence continues at coordinate 69,865 of CAJTDN010000004.1, forward strand.
GCGGGGAAGAGGTGGAAGAAATGCGCAAGGCCTATGACCAGCGCAGACGTTTCCTGATGCACGAGTTCAAGCGGATCGGGCTGGATTGCTTCGAGCCGTTCGGGGCGTTTTACGTGTTCCCGGACATCCGCAAGTTCGGCATGACATCGGACGAATTTGCCAGCCGCCTATTATATGAAGAAAAAATCGCGGTCGTGCCGGGCACGGCTTTCGGCGCGTGCGGGGAAGGGTTCCTGCGGATTTCCTACGCGTACTCGCTGGAGGACTTGAAAGTCGCGCTGGAGAGGATTGAGCATTTTATAAAAGGGCTGCAAAAACCGCGTTGAGCATTTTTATGGAAGGGCTGCAAAAACCGCGTTGAGCATTTTTATGGAAGGGTTGCAAAAATCATGTTGAACATTGTTTTATACGAGCCGGAAATCCCGGCAAACACCGGAAATATCGGCAGGACCTGCGTGGCGACGGGGACGCGGCTGCACCTTGTCGAGCCGCTCGGATTCCGGTTGGACGAGAAGTCGTTGCGCCGTGCGGGGATGGACTACTGGAAGGACTTGGACGTGACCACGTATGTCAACTATGAGGAGTTTTTGGAGAAGAATCCGGGGGCGAAGATTTACATGGCGACGACAAAGGCCAGAAAGGTGTACACGCAGGCGGCTTACGAGCCGGACTGCTACATCATGTTCGGCAAGGAGAGCGCGGGGATACCGGAAACGTTGCTGGTGGAGAACGAGCAAAATTGTGTGCGCATCCCGATGATAGGGGGAATTCGGTCTTTGAACCTTGGCAATTCGGTGGCCGTGGTGCTCTACGAGGCACTCAGGCAGAACGGGTTCGCGGGAATGAACTTAATGGGGCGGTTACATGAACTGCATTGGTAGGGATTGGAAATTTGCATAAAAAATGTGGCAAATACAAACAATTGTATAAGAAAAATATGAAAAAATCGTAAAAAATGATGGACTGAATAGATGAATTGTGCTATTCTTAACTAGTATGTTGTTATGGGAAGAAATGGGAACGACTTGCCATTAACAAGAGGTCCAGCAATTTTGGGGGGACCAAAGAAAAACTGCCTGCCGTGAAAGTGGCGGACGGGGAAAAGGTGGTGAGGAAAGTATGGTGGAAGAAACCATTGAGACAATCCGGAAGGCGGAAGCCGAAGCGGAAACCATTGTCAGGGAGGCGGAGCAAAAGTGCGAGCAGATTTTGACGGAAGCCAGGGAAACGGCACGGCAGAAAAAGGCCTCCGGCAGTGAAAAGTCCAAGGTATTGGCTGATGCGCGCATGGAAACCGCGAAGTCGGATGGCGAGAAAGCGCGGGCCGAAGCGGCCGAGGTGACCGAGAAAGAGGTGGCGGCACTTAAGGAGCTTGCCTCGCAGAAGGAAGAGGCGGCCATTGACATGGTATTGTCGAAGCTGGTGTCCTGAGCCATTGACATTTGGGCAAGTCAGCGGCACGCCACGCGGGTGTCCTGACACAAAAAGAAGAATTCATGCGCGCCTTTAGGCGGGCAACTAGATTTAGAAAAAGAGGAGGAGGACAATATGGCGGTATTGCAGATGCAGCGAGTCAGTATCTGCGCGATGAAAAAGAACCGAAAAGCCGTGTTGGAACGCGTCCAGGCCCTCGGACTGATGGAGGTTGGCGATATCTTGGAAGATGACGCGGGGTTCGCGCACATGGATACCGCGAACGCCAGGATCAGTTTCGAGAAGGCGGCCGCCCAGGCCGACCGGGCACTGGAACTTCTGGATTCTTACGCGCCGGAAAAGAAGTCCTTGTTCGCGTCGCTGGAGGGGAAGACCTTGGTGGACGCGGAGGTGATGCGCGAGGCGGCCTCACGGAAAGAGGCGTTGCAGCGCACGGCGACGAAAATCCAGGCACTGGATAAGCAGATTGCGGAAAAGAAGGCGGAAATCGTCAAGCTGGAAAACAGCATCGAAAGCCTGGTTCCGTGGATGTCGCTTGACATTCCCATGAACTTGGCGAAGACGAAGACGACGGCCGTGATTCTTGGCACGATGCCGGGCGCGGTGGCGGCGGAAGACGTTTACCGGATGTTGGCCGAGGCAGCGCCCGACGTGGACAAGGTGGACGTCAGCGTGGTTTCGGCAGGGAAAGATCAGTCCTGCATGGTGGTCTGCTGTATGGGGCGGGACGCGGAGGGCGTGGAGAACGTCTTGCGCGCGCATGGTTTTGCCAGACCGTCGCAAGTGTGGCCCAAGACGCCGGCCGAAGTAAAGGAAGATTTGTCGGCGGAGATCGCGAAGCACACGGACGAGATGGAGGCGGCCAGGTCGGAGATCGTCTCGCTTGCGGACAACCGCGGGGACTTGAGGATCCTGGCGGACTATTACCGGGTGCGGGCTGACAAGTACCAGGTTCTTGGGACGTTGCCGCAGTCGGAGAGGACGTTTTTCATCAGCGGGTATGTTCCCACGAGGCAGGTGGGACGCCTGGAAAAGGCACTGAAGGATTATGACTGCGTCATTGACGTGGAAGAGTTAAAGGAAGACGAGGAAGCACCGGTATTGCTTCAAAACAACAAGTTCGCGTCCAGCGGCGAGGGCATATTGGAGTCGTTTGGCTTGCCGCACAAGGGAGAGATTGACCCGACGATGCTCATGACCGTGTTTTACGTGTTTCTGTTCGGCATGATGCTTTCGGACGCGGCCTATGGCGCCATCATGGCGGTGGCGTGCGGATGGGCGCTCTTGAAATTCCCGCGCATGGGGGAGGGCATGAAGAAGTCGTTGCAGTTGTTCTTCTGGTGCGGGCTGTCCACGCTCGTGTGGGGCGTGTTGTTTGGCGGGTACTTTGGCGACGTGGTCAACGTCGTGTCGCGGACGTTTTTCGGGCACGAGGTGGGCGCGCCGGCATTGTGGTTCGCGCCGTTGGACGACCCGATGAGGCTTCTCGTGTATTCGCTGGCCATCGGTGTCGTGCATTTGTTCGTGGGCTTCGGCATCAAGGGTTACCTGAGCCTGCGTGACAAAAAGTACATGGACTTCCTGTGTGACACGGTGCTTTGGTATCTCTTGCTGGTTGGATTGCTTTTAATGCTGATACCGAGCAGCATTTTTGCTTCAATCATACAGATGACCATCGTGTTCCCGCCGGTGCTGAATTTCCTGGCGAAAGCCATGGCCATCGTGGGAGCCGTGGGCATCCTTTTGATGTCCGGCAGGGCGAATAAAAATTTTGCGTTGCGCATCGCGCTTGGAGCATATGACTTATATAACATTTCTGGCTGGTTAAGCGACGTGTTGTCGTATTCCCGCCTTTTGGCGCTGGGACTGGCGACAGGGGTCATCGCGCAGGTCATCAACCAGATGGCGAGCATGTTTGGCGGTGGCGTGGTCGGGGCAATTTTATTTGCCGTCATATTCGTTATCGGCCACGCGTTGAACATGGCCATCAACATGTTGGGCGCTTACGTGCATACCAACCGTCTCCAATATGTGGAATTCTTTGGAAAGTTCTACGAGGGTGGCGGCAGGGCGTTTGCACCGTTTAAAGAAAATACAAAGTATACAAGTATAAAGGAGGAACTTTAATCATGAGTCTTTTTGAGCAAATGGGTATTGTTTATGCATTGTTGGGAGCGGCTATCGCGGTATTGTTGGCAGGCGCGGGCAGCGCGTTGGGCGTAGGCATCGCCGGCCAGGCGGCGGCGGGCGTCGTCTCGGAGGATCCGAGCAAGTTCGCGAAGGTTCTGGTTTTGCAGCTGCTTCCCGGTACGCAGGGATTGTACGGTTTGTTGGTTGGATTTATCGCGTTGTCCAATATTGGAATCCTGAGCGGGAAGCCGGTGGACGTTTCCGTGCAAAATGGTCTTTTGATTTTGGCCGCCTGCCTGCCAATCGGCATCGTGGGATTGATTTCCGGACGCGCACAGGGCAAGACGGCTGCCGCTTGTATCGGTATCGTGGCGAAGAAACCGGACCAGTTCGTAAAGGCCATGCTTTTCCCGGCCATGGTTGAGACGTACGCGATTTTGGCACTGCTGATTTCTTTCTTGGCGGTAAGTGGAATTAAACTCTAAATATAGAAAACTCTAATAACGAGGAGCGGAAGATATGAGCGGATTAGACAAAATCAAGAGTCAAATCCTTAATGAGGCCAACGCGTCGGCGGCGGAAAAAATTGCCCGTGCCAAGAAAGAGGCGGACGCGATACTGACCAAGGTGGAACAGGAAGTGGCGGAAGAGAGTGAAAGATGCGCGCGCCAGGCCGAGGAAAAGGTGAAAAACCATGCCGAGCGCGTCGCGTCGGCTTGTGACATGCAACGGCGCAAGGCTCTTCTGGACGCCAAGCAACGGATGATTACGGACGTGCTCGACAAGGCGTACGAGCGCGTGTTGTCATTACCGCCGGAGAAGTATTTTGCCATGGTCACGAACATCCTTGCGCAGTACGTGCAGCCGGAAGAGGGCGTGATGTACTTTAACAAGGCGGACCTGGCAAGACTGCCGGAAGGATTTGAAGCAGAGGTGGATAAAATTGCGAAGTCGAAGGGCGGAAGCCTTACGATTTCCAATGAGTCGAAAGAAAAGGACGGCGGGTTTGTGCTGGTATATGGCGGCGTCGAGGAGAATTGTACGATTAAGGCCATGTTTGCGGCCAAACGGGACGAGTGGTCGGATTTGGTGCAGAAAGTTCTTTTTTAGGAGGGTATGAGATTGAACGAATTAGAATATACGTATGCGGTCGCCCGCGTGCGTGCGTTGGAAACATCCCTGCTCACCGATTCCACCATCGACCAGCTGGTAAATTGCAAGACGACGGAGCAATGCCTGCAGCTCTTGGAGGAAAAGGGCTGGGGGGCGCATGACGCGGACGTTGACGCGGAGGGAATGCTTAAGCGCGAGGAGGAGAAGGCGTGGGAGGCCATCATGGACGTGGCGCCCGACTTGTCCGTGTTTGACGTGCTTTCCCTGCAGAAGCTGTACCATAACCTGAAGGCGGCCGTCAAGGCGGTCTGCACGGACGTGCGGGGCGGCAACATTTTCTACGAGGACGCGAAAATTTCCGGTCGGGAAATGATGGGAATCGTGGAAAACAAGGAGTTTTCCCGCCTGCCAGGCCACATGGCAAACGCGGCAAGGGAGGCTTACGAGACCTTGCTTCAGACCCGGGACGGGCAGTTGTGCGACATCATCATCGACAGGGCGGCGCTGGACGCGATTTACGCGGCCGGCAGGCAGTCGAAGGACGAGATTATCCGTGATTATGCGGAGTCGACCGTGGCCATCGCCGACATCAAGGTGGCCGTGCGCGGCGCGAAGACCGGCAAGTCGCAGGAGTTCATGAAGCGCGCGATGGCGCCATGTGGCAGCCTTAACATAAACGAGTTGGTCAGGGCCGCCCAGGGCGGGACGGATTCCGTCAAGGAATATCTAGGCACGACCACGTATGCGGAAGGAGCGGCGGCCTTGGAGGAATCGCCGTCGGCGTTCGAGCGGTGGTGTGACAACCGCATGATGGAGACGATGCGCCCGCAGAAATATAACGCGTTTTCCGTGGGACCGCTGGTGGCATACTTGTTTGCGAGACAGAACGAGATTAAGACGGTACGGATTATCCTGACCGGGAAGCAGAACGGCTTTTCAGACGAGATGATTCGGGAAAGGGTAAGGGCGATGTATGTATAAGATTGCGGTATTGGGCGATTACGACAGCATTTACGGGTTTGCCACGCTGGGTCTTAGCATCTGTCCGGTAAAGACTCGGGAAGAAGCAAGCGACATGTTCAGGCAGTTGGCGGCCGGTGAGAAGTATGGCGTCATTTACGTGACGGAAAGCGTCGCGGCGCAGCTTGGCGAAGAGATTGAGAAGTATCGGGAACAGACATTTCCGGCCATCATCCAGATACCGGGCGTATCCGGCAACACGGGAGCGGGCGTGGAAAATGTAAAGAAGACCGTGGAGCAGGCGGTCGGTTCGGACATTTTGTTCTCGGCGGAGTAAATTTTCAAGAAACGTCCGTGACGCCAAGCCCCGCGAAAGCGATTTGCAGGGGACGGATCGGGCGGACGTATTTGGCAGGCGTTAGTATAACCGCTTGTAAATAGAAAGGTAGGACGTTACATGAGCAGAGGCGTGATAAAAAAAGTCGCAGGCCCGCTGGTCATTGCATCGGGTATGCGTGACGCGAACATGTTTGACGTGGTTCGTGTAAGTGAACAGAGACTGATTGGGGAAATCATCGAGATGCACGGTGACGAGGCCTCCATTCAGGTATATGAGGAGACTTCCGGCCTGGGGCCGGGAGAGCCGGTAGAGTCCTCGGAAGTGCCGATGTCGGTAGAACTTGGGCCAGGACTGATTACCAGCATTTACGACGGCATCCAGAGGCCGCTTGACGACATCATGAAGGTGTCGGGCAATAACTTAAAGAGGGGTGTCGAGGTGCCTTCGTTGAAGCGCGACCTCAAGTGGGAGTTCGTTCCCGTGGCGAAGGTCGGCGACGAGGTGGAGGCCGGCGACGTGTTGGGAACCGTGCAGGAGACCATCGTCGTGCAACAGAAAATCATGGTTCCTTATGGAATCAAGGGTACGGTCAAGGAAATCAAGGCCGGGAAGTTCACGGTGGAAGATGTGGTTGCCGTGGTGGAAACCGCCGAGGGCGACAAGGAGCTGACCATGATGCAGAAGTGGCCGGTTCGCCGCGGCCGTCCGTACCAGAAGAAGCTTCCCCCGGTGATGCCGCTTGTTACGGGGCAGCGCGTTGTCGACACGTTCTTCCCGATTGCCAAGGGCGGCGTGGCCGCGGTGCCGGGGCCGTTTGGAAGCGGCAAGACCGTCATCCAGCACCAGTTGGCGAAGTGGGCCGAGGCCGACATCGTCGTCTATATCGGATGCGGCGAGCGTGGAAACGAGATGACGGACGTTTTGAACGAGTTCCCGGAGTTGAAGGATCCGAAGACGGGGCAGTCCCTGATGCAGCGGACGGTGTTGATTGCCAATACCTCCGACATGCCGGTGGCGGCGCGCGAGGCATCCATTTACACGGGTATCACGATTGCGGAGTATTTCCGCGACATGGGCTTTTCCGTGGCGTTGATGGCGGACTCCACGTCCCGTTGGGCGGAGGCGCTGCGTGAGATGTCAGGACGTCTGGAAGAGATGCCGGGCGAGGAAGGCTACCCCGCGTACTTGGGAAGCCGCCTGGCGCAGTTCTACGAGCGTGCGGGACAGGTCGTGGCACTTGGAAAAGAAGGAAGGGTCGGCGCGTTGTCGGTTATCGGGGCCGTGTCACCTCCGGGCGGAGATATTTCCGAGCCGGTGTCGCAGGCGACGCTGCGTATCGTGAAAGTGTTCTGGGGACTGGATTCGGCGTTGGCTTACAAGAGGCATTTCCCGGCCATCAACTGGCTGACCAGCTATTCGCTTTATTTGGACAACATGGCGAACTGGTTCAATGAGGAGGTGGAGCCGGACTGGATGGATAACCGGCAGAAGATGATGCTTCTTTTGCAGGAAGAGGCGGAACTGGACGAAATCGTCAAGATGGTCGGCATGGACGCGCTCTCCGCGGGCGACCGCCTGAAGATGGAGGCGGCACGTTCCATCCGCGAGGACTTCCTGCACCAGAATTCGTTCCATGAGATTGACACGTATTCATCGCTCAAGAAGCAGTATATGATGATGAAACTGGTACTCGCATATTATGAGCAGGCCGTGGAGGCATTGGCGGGCGGCGCGGCGCTGAACGCGTTGATTTCCATGCCGGTGCGCGAGCAAATCGGCCGTTTCAAATACACGAAGGAAGAGGATTTGGACGTGGAGTATGCGAAGGTGAGCGAGGAGCTTCACATTGAAATCGCCAACAGCATGAAAAAGGAGGAGTTCTAAATGCCAAAAGAATATAGAACCATACAAGAAGTAGCGGGTCCCCTGATGCTGGTGCGCGGCGTGGAGAATGTTTCCTATGATGAATTGGGAGAAATCGAGTTGGCGAACGGCGAGGTTCGCCGTTGCAAGGTATTGGAAATCAACGGCAGCGACGCGATGGTACAGCTGTTCGAAAGCTCGACGGGCATCAACCTTTCCAACAGCAAGGTGAGGTTTTTGGGGCGTAGCATGGAGCTGGGAGTGTCCGAGGACATGCTTGGCCGTGTCTTTGACGGCATGGGTAACCCGATTGACGACGGCCCGGAAATCTTGCCGGAGGCGCGCATGGACATCAACGGCCTGCCGATGAACCCGGCCGCCAGAAGTTATCCGGAGGAGTTCATCCAGACCGGCGTTTCCGCCATTGACGGACTGAACACGCTGGTTCGTGGACAGAAACTGCCGATTTTCTCGGCATCCGGTTTGCCGCACGCGCAGCTGGCGGCGCAGATTGCAAGACAGGCCAAGGTGCTGGGAACGGACGAGAATTTCGCCGTCGTGTTCGCCGCCATGGGTATCACGTTTGAGGAATCCAACTTCTTTATCGAGAGTTTCAAGGAGACGGGAGCCATCGACCGTACCGTGTTGTTCATCAACCTGGCGAACGACCCGGCCATCGAGCGTATTTCCACGCCGAAGGTGGCGCTGACCGCCGCCGAGTACCTGGCGTTTGAAAAGGACATGCACGTATTGGTCATCCTGACCGACATCACGAACTACGCGGACGCGTTGCGCGAGGTTTCCGCGGCCCGCAAGGAGGTTCCGGGACGCCGCGGGTATCCGGGATATATGTACACCGACCTGGCGACGATGTATGAGCGTGCCGGCCGGCAGAACGGCAAGAAGGGCAGTATCACGATGATACCGATCCTGACCATGCCGGAGGATGACAAGACGCATCCGATTCCGGACTTGACCGGATATATCACGGAGGGACAGATCATCCTGAGCCGTGACTTGTACCGTAAGGGCGCGATGCCGCCAATCGACGTGCTGCCGTCACTTTCCCGTCTGAAAGACAAGGGAATCGGCGAAGGCAAGACCCGTGCTGACCACGCCAACACGATGAACCAGCTTTTCTCCGCCTACGCGAGAGGAAAGGACGCGAAGGAATTGATGGTCATCCTGGGCGAGGCCGCGTTGACGGAAATAGACATCTTGTATGCGAAGTTTGCCGACGCTTTCGAGGAAAAGTATGTTTCCCAGGGGTACACGACGGACCGGAGCATCCAGGAGACGTTGGACATCGGCTGGGAGCTGTTGTCCATGTTGCCGAGGTCGGAGCTCAAACGTATTGATGACAAGTTCTTAGACCAGTATTACAAGGGCTGACGGACATAAATGAAGGTTGCTATTCACGGCCGTTTCGCATACAAAGTTTTATCCGGCTGTGAATAGTGACAACGAAAAAGCAGAAAACGGAAAGAGGTGAGAGAGCTTGGCATCTACACAAGTAAATCCTACCCGTATGGAGCTGACCCGGTTAAAGAAGAAACGAATCACCGCGGTGCGGGGACACAAGCTGTTGAAAGACAAGCGCGACGAGCTGATGCGCCAGTATCTTGACCTCGTGCGCGAGAACATGGAAGTCCGCAAACGGGTGGAGGCCGGCATCTTGTCGGCCAACAAGAACTTCGTGATTGCCAAGGCCGGCATGTCGGAGGCGGAACTGCACACGGCGCTTCTGGCTCCCAAGCAGGAAATCAACCTGGTCGCGGGGCAGCGAAATGTCATGAGTGTTGACGTTCCCACCTTTGAATATAAGACGAGGACGGCGGACGAGAACGACATTTATTCTTACGGTTTCGCGTTCACGTCCAGCGATTTGGACGGGGCGGTCAAGTCCCTGGCAGACATCCTGCCGGACATGATCCGCCTGGCGGAAATCGAGAAGTCGTGCCAGCTGATGGCGGCCGAGATTGAGAAGACGAGACGGCGCGTGAACGCGCTTGAGCATGTCATCATCCCGGAGACGGAGAAGAATATCAAGTATATTACCATGAAGCTGGACGAGAACGAGCGTAGCACGCAAATCCGCCTGATGAAGGTGAAGGACATGATGCTGGCCGAGGCACACGGGTATTAATCGAAAGCAATTGGCATTGAACGCTTGGCGAGCGCGGGACGCGCGAGTCTAGCGAGAAAGCCCATCCCGAAACTTGACAAGGTGCTTCGAGCCTAGTTGAGTGGATGTTACGATTTGAGCCATAGGCGAAATTGAACTTAGTGCGAGGTTGTTCTTTGAGATTAGCAAGGCCATGGGCCGAGCTTGGCGAAAAGAACCTCCTCCCCCTCAAGAAAAAGGAGAGGGGTTTCCCAAGGAAACAAGGGAAATCCCTCTCTTTTTTTCTTGTATAATCCTTGGAAATCGTCTATACTTATAAGCGAAACATCCATGTCGTCTGACGGCGACACCACCACGGGTAAAAGTCGATTGCTTCGTGCAGGGCATTCCCGCAATCGCCACCCGCATTCACAATTCGGCATACATTTTGTGGGGAGGAATCGGAATATAAATATAGGAGCAAGAGGAAGGAGCGTGTCAAAGTTATGCCCGCAAAAATTTCAATAGGAAACCAGAGTTTTGAGTATGCACGAAAAGAAAAAGCATTTTATATTGATAAAACCAAGTTTATCAAAGAGTGGTGGGAATGCAAGGACATCGTCACCTTGATTACCCGTCCCCGCCGTTTTGGCAAGACTTTGAATTTAAGCATGATGAATTGTTTCTTTTCCACGACATTCTCCCAGAGGGGGGACTTGTTCGAGGGGCTTTCCATCTGGGATGAGGAAGAATATCGGAAGACGCAGGGAACATGGCCGGTCATCTCTCTAAGCTTCGCGGGAGTAAAGTCCACCAATTTCCAGGACGCGAGAGATGGCATCGTGAAAGTGATTTCAGACACTTATAAGGCACATAGATATTTGAAAGATGGTGATGTCCTGAGTGCTACGGAAAAAGCGGATTATGACGTGTTTCAAAAATATTCGACTGATTCGGATCCAGACAAGAAGATTAATACGACGCTTATAACGTCGGCATTGAACGTGTTGGCTGAATATTTGGAACGTTATCATGGCAAGAAGGCTCTTATTTTTCTGGACGAGTACGACACGCCGCTGCAGGAGGCATATGTGTACGGTTATTGGAAGGAAATGGTGGAATTTATCCGTGAACTGTTCAACAACACGTTCAAGACGAACGAGTACTTATACCGTGCCCTGCTGACCGGCATCACCCGCGTGAGCAAGGAATCCATCTTCTCGGATTTGAATAATTTAGAAGTCGTGACCACGACCTCGGAGAAATATTGTACCGCGTTCGGATTCACGGAGGAAGAGGTGTTCGGGGCCTTGGACGAGCGCGGGCTTTCGGGTGAAAAAGAAAATGTGAAATTCTGGTATGATGGTTTCGTGTTTGGAAATAAAAGTGAGATTTATAACCCCTGGTCGATTTCGAAATATCTGGATTCAAAAAAGTATGGAACATATTGGGCCGATACCAGTTCCAATGCCTTTGTCTCTATGTTGTTCCGTCAAGGTGACCCGGAATTGAAAATGCAGTTGGAAGACCTTCTGGAAGGGAAGGCTTTGGAAGTGATTTTCGATGAGCAAATCATTTTTGAACAATTGGAGGATACGCCCGGTGCCGTCTTCAGTCTTCTTATGGCCAGCGGTTATCTGAAGCCGGTGAGTATGGAGTATTTGATGGATTCCGGCGAGTCTAAGTATCGGTTGCAGATTACGAATAACGAGACATTGTTCATGTTCCGGAAAATGGTTTCCGGGTGGTTTTCAGCATACCGTACGTCGTATGGAAATTTCAAGAAAGCCCTGGTACAAGGAGACTTAAAATACATGAACCGTTTCATGAACGACGTGGCGAAGGTGATGTTCAGTACGTTTGATACGGGGAACAAACCGTCGGAGACGGCGGAGCCGGAACGCTTCTACCATGGATTTGTGTTAGGCTTGGTTGTGGATTTGGCGGGGAGATACAATATCCGTTCCAACCGCGAGAGCGGTTTCGGGCGATATGATGTCATCATGGAACCGAAGGAGAAGTCTGATGATGCCATCATCATGGAGTTCAAGGTTCATGACGAGGATGATGAAACTTCGTTGGAAGATACGGTGGCGAACGCGCTAAAACAGATTGAGGAAAAGGCGTACGACTCGGAACTGCTTGACAAGAAAATCCCGAAAGAGAAAATCCGGCACTATGGGTTCGCGTTCCAGGGGAAAAAGGTTTTAATTGGGGAAGGTTCAAGTGTGAAGCACTTCAGGGCATAGCAACCCCGTTGGACGCGTGGTTGGTCTTTTTGAGCGTAGATGAACCGAAATGGATAGAAAAGCTAATCCAGTAGTATCCCTAATTCGTCCCTTTATATGAGGAGGCTTACGCGATTTGCAAGAATGTGGAGAGAATCATGGGAATATTTTCGGAAGAACTAAAAATAATGGATAGGAACACCGTTCAACTGATGATTGACGAAATGCAAGACGAGATTGATGGGATGAAGGAACTGCTGGGACAGAAGGATAAGCAGCAGAGTCAGAAAGACGAGGCATTGCGCCGTAAAGAAGAATTGTTGTTACAAAAGGAGGAGAAAATCAAACAGTTAGAGAAGCGTCGTGAAGAATTATCTTTGACGTGACTTGATGTCGGCACCGATGTCGTTATTGTTGCTACCAATTCAATTCAGCCGGGGCTATGCGTCTCTTACGCTGCCCCGGCTGAGCCGCTATGGTGATTCACTTGTCTTCCATGCGTTTTCAATTGCCGCTGTTCCAGTCCACGTCATAATTTTTCTCGACGGTGAACCTCGTCAGCATCTTGTCCTCGGAACCAAATATCAGGCTATAGTCGTATTCCTTGGTCAAATGGGAAAACCACATGTTGTCGTCGCCGGTGAAGTCCGGGAACATTTCCCCGGCCTTTTCCCGTGAAATCTCGTTGACCGGCACCCCGTTTAGGGAAATCTGCGCGTTGGCCTCCGGATTGTCATAATCCAGGTAAAATTCCAGGTGGGCGATTACCGCGTCGCCCATGCGCCTGGTGGCTCGCGTCGTCACCACGGAAATATGGGTGAAAATCGAGTCGGTAATCCAGATGCTGGCCCCGCTGTAGTAGGAGTTTGGCTCCATTTCCATTTCCGGGTCGATTTCATACTGGGTATACTGGTTGTTCTCGTCCAACTCCGACACCGTAACTTTGAAACCCGCGTCCAGGAGTGCTTGCACGGTCGTCTCGCCGACGCGAATCTCGGTTTCTCCGATGGAAATCGGGTAAAGCACGTCCGCCGAGCCCTCCGGTGCTTCATCTTGTTTGGAATCCGCGTTTTCGTCGTCATTCGAGCCGCAAGCGGCGAGGGAAAGACAAAGGATTAAAATCAGGGCGAGGGATAACCCCTTTTTCAGACACTTTTTCATAAAGCAACGTCCTCCTTACAATGAGCACTTGGCACTCGTATTTTGAGTGCCTACGTGCGAATGTAGTTACCTGCAACTTGGCGAGGTGTTTTCGAGCCTAGTGCAGCGTAACTTCCTTGCTACAAGCACTTGGCACTCGTATTTTGAGTGCCTACGTGCGAATGTAGTTACCTGCAACTTGGCGAGGTGTTTTCGAGCCTAGTGCAGTGCAACTTCCTTGCTACAAGCACTTGGCACTCGTATTTTGAGTGCCTACGTGCGAATGTAGTTACCTGCAACTTGGCGAGGTATTTTCGAGCCTAGTGCAGTGCAACTTCCTTGCTACAAGCACTTGGCACTCGTATTTTGAGTGCCTACGTGCGAATGTGGTTAACTGCAACTTCTTTATATCAGGCTTTCGTCTGTGCCTTTACGAGTTGCATGGCTTTCATGACCGGGGGTAGCGAAATAATAATTAAGGTAATGATGCCTTCCACTCCCAGATACGAACCTTGGTATGCGGCCGAATACGCGAGCGGATGCATCCCCTTTGGGGCATAGTCGGCGAAAAAGATGACGCCGGAAAGCGTGGAACAGACGAAACGTCCCAGTACGCCTATGACGTAGCCGATTTGTAATCCCCATTTCTTGTCATGGAAAAACCCGGATAACCCGAGTGCCCCGAATGCCAGTGGGTAGTCCAGAAGCACCTGCGGGATGCTCAAAATGTACGGGTCGATAAAAAACTGTAACAAGCCGTAGGCGACACCGGTCAATAGTCCGTATTTGGGGCCGAACCAGTATCCAATCAGGCAAATAAACAGCATGGACATCAAAGTAATAGAACCGCCCATCGGCATCTCCCATAGCTTAATGTAGGAGGTGACGGTCGCGAGGGCGATTGCCGCCGCCGAAAATACAAGTTTTTTTACCGCGGACATGGAAGTGCCGCGGGTCGTGCTAATCGTGGTCATATTCATTTTCTCCTTCCTTACGCCGGCATTATCCGGATCAAGTTCCGTGCGACTTTGCGAGTGCCACCCGCGGTAACTGTCAAGGCCGTGGAAGCCTTTCACCTGCCGCTTGCAAAAACAAAGTCGTACAAGGGTCTGTGTAAATACACATCTCAGCCATGTGTGGAATTGCCCGAATGGGTCTGCCAATGTGGCATGTCCTGGCAATCCTTAGCGCCCCAATGAAAGTATAATAAGTTTTTTGCGATGATTTGTCAATAATAAGTTTCAAAATAACTGCTATTGTCCTTTTGTCATAAAAAAATAATTTGTTCTAACACATGACGCGACATTGATGGTATAATATGAACACTTGGCGAGGTGTTCCGCGAGCTTAGTGGTTATGGTACAATAAAAAGTGGAAGAGAAAGGGAGGAGAAAAGCATGGAATTAGAAAAGAATTTATATACTGGATATTTATATGCATATTTTAGATGGATACGTCCGGGGCAGGATTTGCAGCAGGTGTATTTTGCCCTTAGCCGTGACGGGCTACATTTTGTTCCGTTGAACAACAATCGCCCCATAATAGAAGCGACGCTTGGAACAAAAGGCATACGTGATCCGCATATTTTTCGTTCTGAATTAGATGGAAAATTTTATTTGCTAGGCACGGATCTTGATGCTAATAAATGTAAGTGGCATGAATACATGGCTTATGGCAGCAAGTCCATGTCGATATGGCAATCGGACAACCTCGTGGACTGGGGGGAGCAAAGTCTGGCTGTCATAGCGGATGAAACAATCGGCTGTGTTTGGGCTCCAAAGGTGTGTTTTGATAAAGAACAAAACAAATATGCCATGTTTTTTTCCGGCAGCGAGGCGGGCACGACAAATCTGAAAGTATGGTATGTTTACACCAGTGATTTTGTATCCTTTACAAAACCGAGAGTATTGATTGACAAGAAGGAAAATACGTCCAAGGCAAAATGGGGGAAGATTGGGTTTGCAAAAAAGTGGATTACGTTTATTGATTCGACCACGGTGCCCGTGGAGGGTTCCTATTATCGGTTTACTAAAAACGAGGTTTTGAAAACGATACAATGTGAGACAAGCAATCATGTCATTGCTGATTATACCATGGTGGAGCCCTTGGTGGCCGGCGAGCGAGGAGTTGAAGGGCCTTGTGTCTATAACCTGATTGAACAGGACAAATGGATATTGCTGCTGGATGGCCATTTGGGGCCGAATAGCGGAAAGGGTTATTTTCCGTTGAGTGCATCGACGCAAGAACTGAAGAAAGGCATCTTCCATCGCCTTTCAGAAAAAGATTATACTTTCCCGGAAGGATGTAAACATGGTTCGGTAATGCCGGTGACACAAGACGAGTATGAGCGTTTGCTGCGTAGGTGGCCGAGTGACGTGAATGACAATTAAAAACACTTTCGGGTCGCGGAAACTATATGAAAACGCGTCATTAGTTTTTCGGATGATTTCCGTCTCATGCATAAAATGGATGCCGTCCGCCGACGTGACCATGGTCTGGTATGTACGGTATCCTTTTCCGTGTCCTCCGGCGGACCGAAGGGCCTGGTGAGATAAAACACGATTTTGTCATCAAGTGCCACCGCGCTGCCGGAAAAAGCCCCGCCTTTTTATTCCTGGCGTTTAAGATTTCTGGCTGGGGTTCTAAGACATGGGGAAGGTGCACCTGGTGGAGTAAATCCTTGCTCGCCGCATGTCCCCAGTACATGTGCCCCCATTCTTGCGCGTGCGGGTTCGCCCGATAATATGGTAGTATCCTTTATAATAGCGGAGTCCGTTTGGGTCATGGGGCAGCGGGGCGCTGGAGAAGAAACATAATTTCTCGGTGGACTATTTTGAGGTGCGTGAGTTGTTTGAGCAAAACGGCGTGAGAATCATATCGGAAGCAAAATTCACAAATAAAGACGGGGAGAAAGAAATCAGCGTTTCGGACGTGTATGACTCTTTGTCCGTCAATGGTTTCATGATGGATTATACGATGTACGGCGTGTATGCGGATGTCGGGAGAAGCGCCCTTCTTGACATGGAGATTCAGGAGGACGGGTTGGAGGAATATGACATTGCAAACGTGTCCGATATTACCGAAGCCTCAATATTGTTGGAAATAGAGGATGAGAATTATAATACAATTGCAGAACCGAAAGTAAAAATTGAGTTCGGACAATGAAGGAGCAAATAGCATTCGACCAGAGATGGCGGGATGCTATTTTTTTGAACATTTTCTATAATGGATTGCCTTGTTGCAAATGAGAATGGTCGTATGTTATACTACGGTTAATGCAAAACTAAAATCAGGATGTCAGAACGGCCATGGAGGTGCCGGAGGAAGATTTTTAAGGGGATTCTTTAGAATTTCTTTGGTTTCTCCCGGTTTATTCCTTTAGGAGAGTCCGTTATACTAAAAAAACAGCAAAAGGAGAACGCACGTTATGGAAACAAATCACATTTTGGTCGTGGAGGACGACAAGGAAATTCGCGAGGGTATCAAAATCTACCTGCAAAGCCAGGGATACGAGGTATTTCAGGCCGCCGACGGCATCGAGGGGTTGGAAGTCATGGGACGCGAGGAAATCCACCTGGCCATCGTGGACATCATGATGCCGCGCATGGATGGCATTCACATGACGATGAAGCTGCGGGAGAAGTATGACTTCCCGGTCATCATGCTGTCGGCAAAGTCGGAGGAAGTGGATAAGGTGATGGGACTTAATATCGGTGCCGATGATTATGTCACGAAGCCTTTCCAGCCGATGGAGTTGATTGCCCGCGTCAACTCCCAATTGCGTCGTTATCGTCGTTTTCTGGAGAAGCTGGAACCCAAGGAGAACGTGCACGTCATTGGCGGGCTGGAACTGAACGAGGATACGATTGAGGTGTCGGTGGACGGGAAGCCGGTGAAGGTGACGCCGATCGAGTACAAGATTCTATTACTTTTGATGAAGCATCCGGGGCGCGTGTTCTCTGCTGAGGAAATCTATGAACGAGTCTGGCAGGAGCGGGCAATCAGCACGGACACCATTATGGTGCACGTGCGCAACATCCGTGAGAAAATCGAGCTGGACCCCAAAAATCCAAAATATTTGAAGGTGGTGTGGGGAGTTGGATACAAAATTGAAAAACAGCCCTGACTGGAAGTGGGAAGGGAAGAAGCTCGTGGAGAAGGCGGGGGCGAGCCGCAACTTTATTTATGTCGCCATAGCCATGTTGCTTCTTTACGCGGCTTGTAACATGGTCGTTTCCTACCCGGGGTACGTAAACAGCATCGACCGCGAGGCGACGGAGCAACAGTACCAGGAAGGCCAGCTGGTTGACATCGTCCGTACCATGATGAGGGGGACCATGTTCCTTTCCGCGCAGGTAAACGAGCGGGCGGAAAATGAGATGACCTATAAAACCGTCATGGAAAGTTATGGAGAGGATGATTTTTTCTTGTTGAAAAAATTTCTTTCTTATGAGATTACGGACGAGAAGGGCGAAGTGAGAGTGTCCACCTTGGGCGGGGACGCGCAAGGGGAGCTTTTGGCGGGGGCGGATTCTTACGCGTTGTATGTGAGGTTTGCGTATGACGAATATGGCGAACTTCGGTCGGTGGATGTGACGGGCGGGGCGGTAGACAAGGAATTGCAGAACGGGTTGGAACAGATGTGCTATTCGTATGACACCGAGATTTCGGGGCTGAAAACGGAGATTCGCATGCCGGAGAATGTGGTGGCCGTTTATGCGATATCGCAACAGTCGTTGGAGGAATATTTGGAATTGACGAGGGAAGACGAGGTTTACGGCTATTCGACGCATGCGATAAACGATGACGAGACGGGGAACCTTATCGAGTTCTACTTGGACGGTTTGTCCAACCGTATGTACGCGTGGGCGATATTCATCGTGCTGGTGGCCCTTTTGATTCCGTTCAACAAGGCGTGGGACATCAGCAGGGAAGGCATTTTCTCCGTTTGCCTGGAAGCGGTGCTGGCCGTTTGGTTTTTCATCTCGCTTTTTGCGAACGCGTTTACGTACAGCGTTTTGATGCCTGCATTGCAGGTTCAGGCAAATTATTCGGGTAACGGAATCGTGCGGCTTTTCAGGGCGGGACGTTTGTATGACGTGTTCCTGAACATGTTTATTTGGTTTTTGCTGTTCGCGGCCGTGTACTGGTCGGCAACCTGCCTGCGCGCCGTGTTCACGATGCGGGGCGATTATTTCCGCCAACGAGTCTGGTGCATCCGCAAATTCCGCAGTTGGAGGATACAAAAGGCGGAGCATAAGCGGGCGGTGGCCGAGGGGCGCGCGCAAAAGCAGCGGTTCAGCCTGAGAAGGTGCCTGAAAAGCTGGATGGACGGGATCCAAGGATGTTTCCTGAACGTTTATGACACGCTTTTGCACATTGACTTCCAAAACCGTACGAACCGCACGATACTGACCATTGTCGTCATCAATTTCTTCGTGTTGCTGGCCATTACGTGGCTTTGGTTCTACGGCGTGTTCGCACTGTTGGTTTACTCGGTACTTTTGTTCTATTTCCTGCGGCGTTATTTTGATGACATCCGCATGAAGTACACGTTGCTTTTAAAGTCCACCAACCAGCTGGCGGCGGGCAACTTGGACGTGGAGATTGAAGGTGACTTCGGGATTTACAACCCGGTAAAGGATGAATTGAAAAAAATCCAGGCCGGTTTTCAGCGGGCGGTGCAGAAAGAAGTCAAGAGCGAACGCATGAAGACGGAGCTGATTACGAACGTTTCGCATGACTTGAAGACGCCGCTGACGGCAATCATTACTTATGTCGATTTGCTTAAGGGCGAGCCAAACGAGCGGAAGCGGGAGGAGTACTTGGCGATTTTGGATCGGAAGTCGCAGCGGCTGAAGGTACTGATAGAGGACTTGTTTGAAATCAGCAAGGCCGCCAGCGGGACGGTGACGCTTGACTTGATGAACGTGGACATCGTCGGCCTGCTCAAGCAGGTGGTGTTTGAAAACGAAGACAAAATCAAGGTGGCGGACGTGAAGTTCCGTTGGAGGCTTCCGGACGAGAAAGTGGTCATGGCCCTGGACAGCCAGAAGACGTACCGCATCTTTGAAAACCTGGTCGTCAACATCACGAAGTACGCGCTCCCCGGCACGCGGGCCTACATCGACATGCAGGCGTCGGAGAGGGAAGTGTCCATCATCATGAAAAACGTCTCGGCAATCGAGATGGATTTTAACACGGACGAGATTACCGACCGCTTCGTACGCGGCGACGCTTCACGCAACGCGGAAGGATCGGGGTTGGGGCTGGCAATCGTCAAGAGCTTCACGGAGCTGCAGAAAGGGACGCTTAAAATCACGACGGAGGCCGACTTGTTCAAGATTTGCGTCACATTGCCAAGGCAGCTCGTGGAACCGGAACAGATGATGGAGTCCGTGCAGGAGACGGCGCGGAAAGTGGATTCGGAGTGGAGAGAAGAGTCCGCGCCGGTGATGGATTCGGGCTGGAAGGAAGAAACGGCGCCGGTGATGGCCTTGGATTGGAAGGAAGGGGCCGTGCGGGAAGAGGACTCGGAATGGAAGGAAGAAACCGTGGCGGAGACGGTGCGGGAAATGAGGATGGAAATAGCCAGGGAAATTGGTTTGGATAACGTGGAGGGTGCGTCTTGACGCACCCTTTTTCCATTTGTGCATATAGTAAGGTATATTTTTAAAATTAGGAAGTGCGAACATGAGCCTGAAACTGCCTTTTTACATGGCATATCCGATGCCTTTTGCATACGATGACGAGCGCGTGGAACGCCGCGATTATGAATACATGAAAAGCCTTTATCCAGAAACGGCAAAGAAGCTCCTTCCTTTTATCGAGGAGGAATGTGACCGTTGCGAATGCCCTTGCAGCATGATGTACGACGAGTATCCGGATCGCCTGCAGCTTCGGATGATGTGCGGAAGAATTTGCGACAAGGCCAGAAAAGAATTGAAATTCGACATGGAAAAGGAAAAAGCGCTGGATGACAGGTGGCTTGGGGAATTGGCGGAAGTCATGCTGTACCAGGAGTTATACAAGCGGCGCAGCGACGACAGGAGGACGCGGCGGAAATATTATTAAGAACCGGGGACAGTATTTTGAAGGCGTCGGCCGCCATTTTGGGTGGATGCCGGCTGGCGGGATGACGGACCGGTACCCGTGGTGAAAAAATGGTTGTATTTTTGGACAAAAGATAGTAGAATAGACAATGTTGCATCGTCGTTAGCGGCATCGCGTGTTTTGCCGTACGCGTTCGCATACCCAAGGGTACCCCGTAACGCATGCCCCGATGGGGCGGGCGAACGCTTTGCGTTCAACATGGCATAAAACCACGAAGGGGTGCGGCGCGTGGATGAGGGCGGCCTTTGGCCGCCATGACGAAAGAGGACGTTATGAAAAAAGATGGCGAAAGAAAGTATGGTACGGGAAGAAGTAACTTGATTTTCATAGGGATGCCGGCCGTCGGCAAGAGCACCGTGGGCGTGGTCGTGGCAAAAAGGCTGGGCAAGAAGTTTGTTGACACGGACCTTCTGATCCAGGAGCGGGAGAACAAGCTGCTGCGGGAGATTATTGCGGAAGTGGGAGAAGAAGGGTTCCTGCGAATCGAGAACCAGGTAAATTGTGGCGTGGATGTCGAAAACGCGGTGATTTCCCCGGGCGGGAGCGTCGTGTACTGCGAAGATGCCATGAAACATTATAAAGAAATTGGAACGGTGGTATATTTAAAGGTCTCTTATCAAACAATAGAGAGTAGGATTCGCGATCCCAGGAAACGGGGCGTCGTATTAAGGCCGGGCCAGACCTTGCGCGACTTGTACGAGGAGCGTGGCAGGCTGTTTGAGAAATATGCAGATGTCACAATTTGCGAGGATGGCTGCCGTCTAGAGGAAACGATAGAAAGCGTGCTGGAACAAGTGGGAAGGCTGTCAAATTAAGTGCCTGGCTTCCACGTTGCCATTGTGCAAAACAACCAAAATATAAGAGAAAATTGTAAACAATTGTAAAAAAGATTTTACAAAATTGTAAAATGTGGTATAATGTCCACGCAAGCAATGTGCAGTGCCAAAATGTAAAATGACAAAATGACTGCCTTCAGGCGGATTTGCCAGGGTGCGTTTTGATAGGGCGGACGCCCGTGAACGAGGAAACCAAAGGTTTCCGGGTATGCACTGTGGGGTGCCTGGCGAGTTTTTGCGGGCCTTGGCGGCCACCAGAAGAATCCTGACAATTCATTGGATGATAGGGGTGCTATATGGAGCAATATGTTATAAAAGGCGGGAATCCGCTGGTTGGAGAAGTAGAGATTGGCGGCGCGAAGAATGCGGCTTTGGGAATCTTGGCGGCGGCAATCATGACGGACGAGACGGTATTGATTGACAACATGCCGGATGTCAACGACACGAACGTGATGTTGGAGGCGATTGCCGGGATTGGCGCGACGGTGCAGCGGGTTGACCGCCACACGGTCAAGATTAACGGCGGCACGATTCGTGACTTGAACATCGAGTATGAGTTTATAAAGAAGATTCGGGCTTCCTATTATCTTCTGGGTGCGCTGCTGGGGAAATACAAGCGGGCGGAAGTGGCCCTGCCCGGCGGGTGCAACATCGGCAGCAGGCCGATAGACCAGCACTTGAAAGGGTTTCGTGCCTTGGGGGCGGACGTGGATATTGAGCGTGGCAAAATCGTGGCCGAGGCGGACCACTTGCGGGGGACGCATCTGTATTTCGACGTGGTGACGGTGGGCGCGACGATTAATGTCATGATGGCGGCGGCCATGGCGGACGGCGTGACGATCATGGAGAACGTGGCCAAGGAGCCGCACGTGGTGGACGTGGCGAACTTCCTGAACAGCATGGGGGCTAATATCCGTGGCGCGGGGACGGACGTGATTCGGATTCGCGGCGTGAAGTCCTTGCACAAGACCGAGTATTCCATCATTCCGGATCAGATCGAGGCCGGAACGTTCATGTTCGCGGCGGCGGTGACGCGGGGCGACGTGACCGTGAAGAACGTGATTCCCAAGCACTTGGACGCGACGATTTCCAAGTTGATTGACATTGGCTGCGAGATACGGGAGTCGGATGACGCGGTGCGCGTGGTGGCGAACAAACAGCTTCGCTGCACGCAGGTAAAGACTTTGCCGTATCCGGGTTACCCGACGGATATGCAGCCGCAGATTGGCGTGGCCCTGGCATTGGCCAAGGGGACGAGTACCATCACGGAAAGCATTTTCGAAAACCGGTTCAAATACCTTGACGAATTGGCGAGGATGGGGGCCAACATCAAGATAGAGGGGAATTCCGCCACGATTGAGGGCGTGAAAAAACTTTCGGGGGCGCGCATCAGCGCGTTGGACTTGCGGGCCGGGGCGGCCCTCTGTATAGCGGGGCTGGCGACGGACGGCATCACGGTTATTGACGATATCAAGTATATCCAGAGGGGCTACGAGCGTTTTGAGGAAAAGCTGCAGGGCCTGGGCGGTATGATTGAGCGGGTGGCCAGCGAGAAGGAAATACAAAAATTCCAGTTCAAGGTGTCGTAGGGGAACGGCGATTATGTCGGCGAAATGGCCGTCGAGTGGAAAGTGGAATAAAAAGGGAATAGAAATGACGGCACAGATTTCCGAGAGGAGGTCTGTGCTTGTTATATTTTTGGAAGGTTTTTTGTGGTTGTAAAATGGTTTTAGAGTCGGTGTACAGATGACAACATGCCTCACCCCATCTGTGTACCGATGTCATGATTGGAAAAATAAAAAACAGATATTGGAAAAAAGTAGTATTTAGATAAAATGTAAAGTGTATTTTACAAACTTGATATATTGATAAAGAAACATTAAAATGTATTTTATACTTTGACGGACTCGAAGAGTGCTTAATGGAAAGAGGTGACTTTATGATAGATAGAAAAGAATATTTGGAAAATCTTATAAATTTTAAAGAAAAGAAAGTAATCAAAGTAATTACCGGCATTCGCAGATGCGGGAAGTCAACCATGTTCGAGCTATATCAGGACTATCTTGTCAGTCAGGGGATTGAAAAGGAGCGGATTGTTTCGATTAATTTGGAAGACGGGAACTATCGAATGCTTCGTGATCCGCAACGCTTGTATGATTATATTGAAAATCTTTTGATTACAGGGCGAATGAATTATGTGTTTCTCGACGAAATCCAGCAAGTGCCGGATTTTCAGAGGGCGGTAGATTGGCTCTATGTGAAGAAAAACGTAGATTTGTATATCACGGGCTCGAATGCGTTTTTGCTTTCGGGAGAACTCGCCACGTTATTGTCCGGCAGATACGTTGAGATTAAAATGTTGCCGCTGTCATTTAAGGAATACGTGTCGGCGTTTCCCGAAAATCAAAATGTCGCGGCATTATACATGAATTATTTGACGAACAGTTCCTTCCCGGGAACGCTGGAGTTAAATAGGAAAAAGGATGTCCGGGCGTATTTGGAGGGGATTTATAACACGATTTTGTTAAAAGACGTCGTGACAAGAAAAAGAATCGCGGATCCCGCCTTGCTTGAAAGCGTGGTGGAATTTGTGTTTGACAACATTGGAAATCTGTGTTCTTCCACGAAGGTGGCAAATACGATGACTTCGGCAGGACGAAGAATTAGCGTGCCGACGGTGGAAGGCTATTTGGCCGCGTTGCGTGACAGTTTTATCGTGTATAAGGCGGATAGGTACGATGTAAAGGGGAAGCAACGTTTGACCACCGGCGCCAAATATTATGTCACGGACATTGGATTGCGATATTATTTGCTGGGGACGAAACAAGCGGACATGGGCCATATTTTGGAAAATGTCGTATATCTGGAACTGCTTCGGCGGGGTTATGAAGTGCATGTGGGAAAGGCGGGGGACGCGGAGGTGGATTTTATCGCCATCAATGACGAGGGGGAAGAGTATTACCAAGTGTCCCGGACGGTGATGGAGGAGAAGACGCTGCGGAGGGAATTGGCGCCATTGGAATCCATCCATGACCACAATCCGAAATATTTGTTGACGATGGATTTTGTTCCAATGGTATCACATAATGGAATTAAGCAGATGAACGCGTTGGACTGGTTGCTGAAATGACAAGGCAGGCCTTTCACATCCGCATCATTTTCCGATACTGGCTGGGCGTGATGTCCGTATATTTTTTGAAAACGCGCGAAAAGCGGCAGCAGTCTGGGATGCCGACCGCGGAGGCCACCTGCGTGACGGAAGTCGCGCCCTCGTTAAACAGGCGCACTGCGGCGCGGACGCGCTCCTTTTGAATATATTCCGTGACGGTCTGCCCGGTTTCTTTTTTGAAAAGCGCGGAGAGGTAGGAAGCGTTTTTTCCTAGATTGTCGGCAAGGACTTGCAGGGAAAGGCTTTCCGCAAAATGCTCTTCCACGTACAATCTGATTTTCCATGTCAGGAGGGAGCATTCAGAATTCGCGTGGTTCTGGGACAAGAGGCAGTATTTTCGAACCATCTCGTGAAATAATTTGTACAAGGCGATGCCTTTTGTTTCAAATTGGATGCGTTGGCTCATCGTGTGCCAGAGACGGCATATGGAGAACGCGGGAATGTGGGTGTCCAGCATCCTTCCGAAAAAGAGGGTGTTGAAGCCTGCCAGTTCGGTTTTTAATTTACTGGCCGGGGTCATGTCGGAAATGTGGCGCGAGGACAAAAGTTTTTGCATCCGCGCCCAGGCTTCCCGTGCATGTCCGCGCTCGATAAGTTCCAGTAAAGCTTGCAGTTCTTTTGTAAAATTTTCCGCCATTTCGGAGGAAAACACGTAGACTTGCGTTTCGTTTTCCGTGAAGAAACGCTCATTTTTAGAATACCGTATGAACTTTAACGGGGCGGATTCGAACTGGGGCAGAAAGGCGCCGACAAGGTGGCTTGTCATGGCAGTCAGCTCGTCCGGGTCCACGACGGGCAGGGATTCGTAGAATTGCTTTAAAACGGGAACGTGTCCTTGTAAGATGGGCGCGCTCGCAATGATTTTTTTGAAAAAAGAATCAGTGATGGAATGGGTGCAAAACGGGCCGATGGTAATGAAATCCGGATTTTCCCCGGGGGTCGTGAAGGCGATGAGGTTGTAGAAGCCGAGCACGCTCTCGACGAGGAAGAACTGGTGGCGGTCGGCCAAAGTCTGGTTGTGAACGTCCCACCTTCCGTCGTTTTCGTTAGAAAAGTCCGCCCAGACCATCTCGCGGAATCCTTTGTCAATTTGTTCCAGTCCCTGGTAAGGGTAAGAGAAATAATACGCGTCAACTTTAAACGCGTCCGTCAAGATTTGGCGGATAAATGGAAAAGCCTCTTTGACCGTTTGTGCTTGCGTGATTAACATAAATCTTTCTCCCGTCTTGGTACGATTCTTTCGTTCCTGATTATAATCCAAAAAATAGACAAATGCAACAAAAAAAGAACAAGTAATGTGGTGGAAAAGGTGATATACTCTTTGCAAGATTTCATAATCGCGCGATGAAACGGCACATAAAAATTTGAGTTTTGGAATGTAAAGGAGAAAAAGGATGAAAAACAAGATAGTGAAGCGATTTTTGGCAGGAGCCTTGTCGGCATTGCTCGCGGCAGGCCTGCTTGCCGGTTGCGGCGGCAACGCGGATGACAAGAAAGGCTCGGACGAGAAGGTTTCGGGCGGGGAGACGAAAGGCGGAAGCGGGATTACGGCCGAGTTTACGTGGTGGCTTTACACGCATGACGGGCAGGGCATGTATTATGAGGACTACGAGGACAGCCCGGTGGTGCAGTTTGTCAACCAGCAATATTGGGACATTGAAAACGGCGGCATCGCCGAGGCGGGAAATGGAAATCGGCTGCACCTTTCCTTCTTGACGCCGATTACGGGGGAGGAGCGGAACAATTTCAACACGATGCTTTCGACCGGGGATTATCCGGAGATGTTCGTCTTGCATGCGGCAACGGAGAGTCCGCAGGCGATGTGCGAGTCGGGAATCTTGATGGAGGTTACGGAGTACGTGGAGAAATATATGCCGAATTATTTGGCGTACCTGGACGCGAATCCGGAATTAAAGCCTTTGGTGACGGTGAAGTCGGACGACGGGAAGATTCATTATTATGCCATCCATTCATTCGTGGACGGCGTGGAGGATCCGTGGCAGGGTACTTGCTATCGCCGCGACTGGGTGGTAAAATATGCTACGCCGACGGAATACGTGTGGGACTGGGACAGCGATTACGTGAAGGAAAACGGACACCCGGAAGTGACGCCGCTTGAAAAGGCCGTGAAAGAGAACAACCTGGAGGGATGGAAGAAAAACGAGGTGACGAAGTTTACCTCGGATTGCGGGGAAAACCCGTCAGAAGATTACACGGACAACGTGGTTTTCCCAAGTGGCAAGAGCGACCCGCTGACAATCAGCGACTGGGAGTGGATGTTCGAGGCGTTTAACAAGGCGATTGACGAGCGCGGATGGTCGGGGGACAGCAATTCCTATGTCTATACGATTCCTTATTCGGGATATTCCGGGACGGGTGACCTGGTTTCGTCCTTTGGCGGAGGAACGGGTTCCTACTATGTAAATGACGGAGAAGTGTCATATGATGGGACTTCCGAGAATTTCAGGACGTATCTGGAATGCGTGGGCAATTGGTACGAAAAAGGATGGCTCGACTCTCAGTTTAACACGCGGGCAAATGACGCGTTTTATCAAATCAATACTGCCGGAACCAATCAGGGAAAGGTGGGCATGTGGTGCGGCATGGTAAGCTCTTTGGGAACGGCGATTCGAGTTTCCTGCCAGAATGAGGAGGATATGGCGGACGCCTATGTCATGGGTTGCGCGCTTCCGATAAACGACATGTATGGAACCGCGGAACAAATGTATAAGGAGCCGGACGCGATGTACCAACAGAGCCGCAAGGGGACGGGAATCGGCATCACGTCGAAGGCGCAGGAGAAGTCGGAAGAGGAACTGGCCACGTTGTTTACTTATCTCGATTGGGCATATACGATGGAGGGAGCCAGGACCATCCGTCTGGGTCTGACCGCCGAGCAGTTGGCATCCGTGACCCTGGATCCGGATGTGTATGCGGAGTATGACGTGGAAAGTGCTTACGAGGTGACGGAAAACGAGGAAGGGGTCACGGTTTATAAGGCGAACGTGGATAAATCGAGTACGCTGTTTAACGCGACCAATGGCCAGCGTATGGATATCGGGCTCAAACCGACGACAAATGAGAATTATATCGTCGATACGGGAAATCCGAAGGTGAATCAGGACGCGGTCAATGCATGGAGACAATATTTGAACAAGGGCAACGTGCTGGTTTATTCGCAGCTTTTGAATACGGAGGAATCGGAAAGCTATGGCAAGATTTCTACGGTACTCGCCGATTACCAGGCGCAAACCATTCCCAATGTCATAAAGGGAACGATGAACTGGGAAGACTATGTGGCGGGCATCGACGCGTTGGAACCGGGCGCGGCGTTGGAATATCTGCAGAAATACGTGGATTTGGCGAACGTCTCGAAGGGAATCGAGTAAAGAAGGTCGTGGGATGAACCGTACATGATAGACCGTACGTGCATGAGGGGTGGAACGTAATGGAAGGGGCTGTCAAAAAACGGGCGGCCCTTATATTACATGGAGGAAATCACAATGGAAGGAAAGGATGAATCATGATGACTAGGATGGAATGGAACGACGGGTGGAAGTTTTCGAAGGAAAAGCTGGAAAGGGAAATCATCGAATCCAGGGACGCGGGTTCCGTCTTGCGGCGGGGGGCATGGGAGGACGTATCCCTGCCGCATACATGGAACGGGAAGGACGGCCAGGACGGCGGCGAGGATTATTACCGGGGAACCTGCTTGTACGTGAAAACATTGTCGCTGAAAGAGGCTTTCGATGGGGAAGTTTACCTTGAGTTTTTAGGAGCCAATTCCTCGGCGGATTGTTACGTGAACGGCAACCTGGCCGCGCACCATGACGGCGGGTATTCGACTTGGCGCGCAAATCTCACGCCATACCTTTCGGCAGAAAACGAAATCGTCGTGGCGGTGGACAACGCGCCGAATCAGACGGTGTATCCGCAGATGGCGGACTTTACCTTTTACGGCGGGTTGTATCGTGGCGTGAACCTTTTGACGGCTGGAAAGAAACACTTTGACCTGGAGTATTATGGAAGTGCGGGCGTGCGCGTCGTCCCGAAGGTGGAAGGGGAAGGCGCGACCGTGCAAGTCGAAGCGCGGTGCGTTGGAACCGAAGGGACGGAGCGGCTGGAGTATGCCATTTTGGACGGGGAGCACGTCGTGGCGCAATGCGTCATGGAAGCGATGCGTGACGAAGGGGGAGCCGTGACGAAGGGCGTTTCCCCAAGCGGGGCGGCGCCACAAGACGGAGGACGCGCCACGCTAAACTGCGCCCGCATGCAGATTCCAAAGGTGCATTTGTGGAACGGGCGAAAGGATCCGCATTTGTACACGTTGGCGGTGAAACTGGTCGAGGACGGACGGGTCTTGGATGAACGCGAAATCCGGTTCGGTTGCCGAACGTTTTTCGTGGATTCGCAGAAAGGATTCTTCTTGAACGGGGAGCCATATCCGCTGCGCGGCGTTGCCCGTCATCAGGACTGGAAGGACATCGGGAACGCGCTTCACAAGGAACACCACGAAAGGGACATGGAGCTGATTTATGAAATGGGGGCGACCACGATTCGGCTGGCACATTACCAGCATGACCAGTATTTTTATGATTTGTGTGATGAAAAGGGACTGGTCGTGTGGGCGGAGATACCTTACATTTCTGTGCACATGCCGGAGGGAAGGGAAAATACCATTTCGCAGATGAAGGAATTAATCGTGCAGAACCACCACCATCCGAGCATCGTGGTGTGGGGATTGTCGAATGAAATCAGCATGCGGGGCGCGAATAACCCGGATTTGATGGACAATCACCATGTGTTAAACGACATGGTACACGAGATGGATCCGACGAGGCTCACTACCATGGCGGTAATTGGATCTTGCAACATGGATGACGAGTACGTGCACGTTCCGGACACGGTTTCCTATAATCTGTACCTTGGCTGGTACGAGGGGACGATTGAGGATAACGGAAAATTCCTTGACCGTTTCCATGAAAAATATCCGAATCGGCCGCTTGGAATGAGCGAATACGGGTGCGAGGCGCCTTTGAACTGGCACAGTTCCAAGCCGCGGCAGGGGGATTATACGGAAGAATACCAGGCGCATTATCACGAAGAGTTAATCAAGCAAGTTGCCGCGCGCCCGTGGCTGTGGGCGACGCATGTGTGGAACATGTTCGATTTCGCGTCCGACGCCAGGGCGGAGGGCGGAATCAACGGCATGAACTGCAAGGGCCTGGTCAATTTTGACCGCAGTTATTGCAAGGATTCCTATTATGCGTACAAGGCATGGTTGTCTGACGAACCATTCGTGCATATTTGCGGGAAACGCTACGTGAACCGGGCGGAGGACGTTACGCGCGTCACGGTGTATTCCAACCAGCCGTGGGTGGAGCTTTATGCAAATGACAAATTGGCCGCGCGGCAGGAGGGGGAATGTTTCTTCTATTTTGACGTACCCAATCAAGGCGAGACAAGGTTGGTGGCGAAAGCAGGCATGTGCCATGACGAGGCCCGTATTTGCAAGGTGGACGAGTTTTACGAGGCGTATCGGATGAAGGAGAGCGGCGACGTGCTTAATTGGTATGAGATTGAAGAGCCGGAAGGGTATTTTTCCCTGAAGGACAAACTGAAAGACATCATGGCGACGGAGGAGGGAAAGGAATGCCTTGGCTCCTTGATGGCAAGAATGTTCGGGAAACGGCCGGAATCGAAGAACTTGGAAGGAGGCACGGCCGAGACGGACGTAAATAAGGCAATGGACGTCATTTCCGGCATGTCGGTAAAGCGGCTGCTCTCCGTGATGGGGGGACGAAGCAAGGAGGCGCAGATAGGAAGGGAAGGGATGCTGGAATTAAATGAAAAATTGAACAAAATAGCCAAGCCGAATTAGGCATTTGCCTTAATCTGTCTGTATTTTTTGCGTCATATTTATTGACATTTATAGGATGAGCGTGTAGAATGAATATTGTCATCGGCGAGAGGCCGGCGGCAGAATTTCCCCACCGGGGAAAAGGAAAACAAAATAACACTTTATCAACTTTCTCTTATTCAGAGCAGTGGAGATACAAAGGATCTGTGAAACTGCGGCAACCCCTTGGAAAAGGAAGGTGCCAGCCTGAGCGAGTAATCGAACAATAAGGGGATTGTTATGAATGAATGGCAGTCCACTTTTTGGGGACTGCTTTTTTCTTGTCATAGGAAACTTTGTTCTAAGCGGGCAAATCCTCCAAAAGAGAAAGCAAAAAGAAAGGAGAACATGATGGAAAAGAGATTATTTACATCAGAATCAGTAACGGAAGGGCACCCGGACAAGATGTGCGACCAGATTTCAGACGCGATTCTGGACGCGCTCATGGAGCAGGATCCGATGAGCCGCGTTGCGTGCGAGACTTGCACGACGACGGGTATCGTGATGGTGATGGGCGAGATTACGACCAAGGCCTACGTGGACATGCAGAAAATCGTGCGCGACACGGTGCGCGAGATTGGCTACACCAACGCGGAATATGGGTTTGACGCGAATACCTGCGGCGTGCTCACGGTAATCGACGAGCAGTCGGCCGACATCGCCATGGGAGTGGACAAGGCGCTGGAGGCAAAGGAAAACCGCATGTCCGAGGACGAGATCGAGGCAATCGGGGCCGGCGACCAGGGCATGATGTTCGGTTATGCGTGTGACGAGACGGAAGAGTACATGCCGTACCCGATCGCGCTCGCGCACAAGCTGGCACTGCAGCTTACCAAGGTGAGGAAGGACGCGACGCTTCCCTACCTGCGCCCGGACGGCAAGTCGCAGGTGACCGTCGAATATGACGAGAACGGCGTGCCGCAAAGGCTGGATGCGGTGGTGTTGTCCACGCAGCATGACCCGGATGTTTCGCAGGAACAGATTCGCGAGGATATTAAGAAATATGTGTTTGGCCCGGTGCTTCCGGCAGAGCTGGTTGATGAAAACACGAAAGTTTTCGTGAACCCGACCGGACGCTTCGTCATCGGCGGGCCGCATGGGGACAGCGGGTTGACGGGGCGCAAGATTATCGTTGATACATATGGCGGCATGGCGCGTCACGGCGGCGGCGCGTTCTCCGGGAAGGACTGCACGAAGGTGGACCGCTCGGCTGCCTATGCGGCGCGTTACGCGGCCAAGAACATCGTGGCGGCGGGGCTGGCGAAGAAGTGTGAAATCCAGCTCTCCTACGCGATTGGCGTGGCGCAACCGATGTCTGTCATGGTGGACACGTTCGGAACCGGCAAGGTTTCGGATGAGAAGCTGGTGGAAATCATTCGCGAGAACTTCGACCTGCGCCCGGCGGGCATCATCCGCATGCTGGATTTGAGGAGGCCGATTTACAAGCAGACGGCCGCATATGGACATTTTGGCAGAAATGATTTGAATTTACCATGGGAAAAGCTTGATAAGGTTGACGTATTGAAAAAATATCTGTAAAATGGAGGGGACGGTGAAAACACCGTCCCTTGTTCAATTTTACAAACGGGCATGTTTGGGCAAAATTGGGGAAGGGGAACTCGTGCCGGTCGGCAAAGCCAAGGGATGTTTGCCAGCAGGCGCACGTATTGGTTACGATTCATAGTCAGATGAAAGGAAAAACGTATGAAGTTAAAGACCAAGTTGATTATCGCGTTCATGGTGGTCATGACATTTCCGACGGTACTTATGACGCTTGTGGCATTTTTTGCGGGAGAAAGGCAAATCATAGAGATGCAGCAGTTGTTCCTGCTGATGGTGTTCGTCACTTCAGGGGTGTTGATTTATTGGATTTACCGGACGGTGTCCGTGCCTCTATCCAAGCTGCAGAAGGCCGCGCGCAATATCAAGGAGGGAAATCTGGATTTTGAGATTCGGGCGGACGCGGATGACGAGATTGGGCAGCTCTGCCAGGATTTTGACGAGATGCGCCAACGTCTGAAGGCCAACGCGGAGGAGCAGCAGGAGACGGAGCGGGAGAACAAGGAGCTGATCAGCAATATTTCCCATGACTTGAAGACGCCGATTACCGCCATCAAGGGTTACGTGGAGGGAATCATGGACGGCGTGGCTGATACGCCGGAAAAGATGGACAGATACATCAAAACGATATATAATAAGGCGAACGAGATGGATTTGCTGATTAACGAGCTGACGCTGTACGCCAAGATTGACACGAACCGCATCCCTTATGATTTCACGACGATTTCGGCGATAGAATATTTCGGGGACTGCGCGGACGATTTGGCAATCGAGCTGGAGTCGAAGGGAACGGAGTTCGAGTACGGCAATTATATTGACGAGGATTCCAAAATCATCGTGGATCCCGAGCAAATGCGGAGGGTGATTAACAACATCGTCTCGAACTCGGTGAAATATATGGACAAGCCGCAAGGACACATTACGATGAATTTAAGGGACGTGGGAGATTTTGTGCAAGTGGAGCTGGGTGATAACGCCAGGGGAATCGCGGCAAAGGACCTGCCATATGTTTTCGACCGGTTTTACCGGGCGGACGCGTCGCGTAATTCTTCCAAGGGAGGAAGCGGCATCGGGCTTTCCATCGTGAAGAAAATCGTGGAAGAGCATGGCGGGAAAATTTGGGCGACAAGCGTGGAGGGGGAAGGCACGACCATGTTTTTCGTGGTGAGAAAATATCAGGAGGTACCAGTAAATGAGTAAACGTATTTTTATCGTGGAAGATGAAGAGAGCATCGCGGATTTGGAAAAGGACTACCTGGAACTGAGCGGTTTCGAGGTCGAGGTGGCCAACGACGGGTCCGTGGGCTTAAACCGGGCGCTGAGTGAGGATTTCGACTTGATGATTCTCGACCTGATGCTGCCGGGGGTGGACGGCTTTGAAATCTGCCGCCAAGTGCGTGACAGCAAAAACGTGCCGATTATCATGGTGTCTGCCAAGAAGGACGACATTGACAAGATTCGCGGCTTGGGGCTCGGGGCGGACGACTACATGACCAAGCCTTTCAGCCCGAGCGAGCTGGTGGCGCGCGTGAAGGCGCACCTGGCCAGATATGAGCGGCTGATTGGCAGCAGCGTGGAGGAGAACGAGATTATTGAGATTCGCGGATTGAAGATTGACACCACCGCGAGGCGCGTGTGGGTCAACGGGGAGGAACGGTCGTTCACGACGAAGGAGTTCGACCTGCTCACGTTCCTGGCGGGACATCCGAACCATGTGTATACGAAGGAAGAACTGTTCCGCGAAATCTGGGACATGGAATCCATCGGGGACATTGCCACCGTGACCGTGCACATTAAGAAAATCCGTGAGAAGGTGGAATACGATACCTCGCACCCGCAGTACATCGAGACGATTTGGGGCGTGGGATACCGGTTCAAGGTGTGATGCCGGGGGCAAAAAGTCATGCGGTTCATGCTTGCATGAGGACGCATGACTTTGAGCCCCGCCAAAACATGAGAATGTAGCCCGAGTAGGGCGGAATTCGAATGTTTTCAGAATCGCTTGAGCACGAAGTGCGCAGCGGTTCGTGGGTGTCACGGTGCGTGACAATCTGGAGAGTGCGGAGTGAGCATGCGGTTCGCGGGCATCACGGCGAGCGGTTGGAAAGGATAAAGTTTTTATGATTACCAGTACGTCGAATGTTAAAATCAAAGAAATCGTGCAATTACAGAAGAAGAGCCGCCTGCGTAATGAGCGGGGGATTTTTCTCGTGGAAGGGCTGCGCATGGTGCAGGAGATTCCGATGGAACGAATCGAGAAAATGTACATGACGGAGGAGTTCTACAAGAAGAAAGGGAAGGCGTTGCTACAAGAGCAGGCAATGTCACGCAAAAGGGCCTCCCCGCAGGGGAAGGAGCCTTTGCGGGAAGAGGCGGCGCAAGGGAAGGTCTTGGAGTTGGTGACCCCGACGGTGTTTTCCTACATGTCGGACACGAAGACCCCGCAGGGGGTACTGGCTGTCGTGCGGCAGGGTGGTTTTGCAAAGGAGGCGTTGATGGACGCGAAGGACGCGCACCTGCTCGTGTTGGACAACATACAAGATCCGGGCAATTTGGGAACGATTTTCCGCACGGCGGAGGCGGCGGGCGTGACCGGAGTGTTTTTGAGCCGTGACTGTGCCGACATTTACAACCCGAAGACGGTTCGTTCCACGATGGGCGCGATTTTCCGCCAGCCGTTCGTGTACGTGGAAGATTTACCCGGGACGATTGCCAGGATGAAGGAGAAGGGCATTTGCGTGTTTGCGGCTCATTTACAAGGGGAACGTTCTTATGACCGCGAGGATTACCGAAAAAAGACGGCGTTCTTGGTCGGGAACGAGGGAAACGGCCTGCGTCGGGAGGTGGAGGAGATGGCCGACGTGCGCGTTCGCATTCCCATGGCCGGACGCGCGGAGTCATTGAACGCGGCAATCGCGGCGGGAGTCTTGATGTTCGAGGTGGCAAGGCAGCGGCGGGAGTAACAGTTTAGCCGGGTTGGTGTGTTCATTCGTGCCGACCGTGCGAAAACGTGATGGAGGAAAGGCGTGCGGCCCATCGCAGAGTGATTTTAATGGCCATATGCCGTACGGTTCACCTTTGGCCGAACTGTTGCCGGCGT
The DNA here is from genome assembly GCA_910574865.1 of Lachnospiraceae bacterium. Lineage (GTDB taxonomy): Bacteria > Bacillota > Clostridia > Lachnospirales > Lachnospiraceae > Schaedlerella. Next base: position 104,854 of record CAJTDN010000004.1, read on the forward strand.
GTTGTCTTTTTGTACACCGACGCTGACATTAAATATTAAAAGGAAGGATGAGAAACATGAATTTGAAAGGAAGGAATTTTTTAACCCTGCGTGATTTTACGACGGAGGAAATTTTGTATTTGCTGGATTTGTCCGAGGAGGTGAAGAATAAAAAGAAGAAGGGCATTCCGGTGGACAATTATAGGGGAAAGAACGTCGTGCTTTTGTTTGAGAAGGACAGCACCAGGACGCGCTGCGCGTTCGAGGTGGCGGCGCATGACATGGGAATGGGTGCGACATACCTTGGGCCGACCGGCTCCCAGATGGGCAAGAAGGAGAGCATCGAGGACACGGCGCGGGTGCTTGGCAGGATGTATGACGGAATCGAGTATCGCGGCTTTGGTCAGGACATCGTGGAGGAAATTGCGAAATATGCAGGCGTGCCGGTATGGAACGGCCTGACGAACGAGTATCATCCGACGCAGATGCTGGCGGACATGCTGACGATTCGGGAGAGCCTTGGCAGGTTGGAGGGCGTGAAGCTGGTGTATCTCGGGGACGCCCGTTACAATATGGGAAATTCCTTGATGGTGGCGTGTTCCAAACTGGGAATGCATTTCGTGGCGTGTACGACGGCGAAATATTTCCCGAACGAAGAATTGGTGGCGGCTTGTAAGGAGTATGCGGCCGAAAGCGGCGGCAGCGTCACGCTGACCGAGGATGTCAAAGAGGGAAGCAGGGATGCCGACGTGGTCTGCACGGACGTATGGGTGTCGATGGGTGAGCCGGACGAGGTATGGGAAGAGCGTATTCGTGAATTGACCCCGTACAAGGTGACGAAGGACGTGATGGCGAATGCCAAAAAGGATGCCATCTTCTTACATTGCCTGCCATCGTTCCATGACCTCAAGACCCGGATTGGCGGCGAGATGGGCGGGCGTTTTGGCATCACGGAGATGGAAGTGACGGACGAAGTGTTCGAGTCGGAGCAGTCCAAGGTGTTTGACGAGGCGGAAAACCGCATGCACACGATAAAGGCGGTCATGATGGCGACGCTTGGCGTGGAGGCGTAAATGGTATTGGCCGTCGCCGCGCGGCCGGGCGCGGTGAAGTAAATGGCATCGTCCGGCCATCGCCGTGCGAGGCCGGGGCATGAAGGAGTAGGAAATTTTGAAAGCGGAAATCTTAAATGTGCTGCGCGAGAGCGGGGACTATGTGTCCGGGCAGCAGTTGTGTGACTTGTTTGGCGTGTCCCGCACCGCGGTGTGGAAAGTCATAAACCAGTTAAAAGAAGAAGGATACCAGGTGGACGCGGTGCGTAACCGGGGGTATCGCATCATGGACAGCCCCGATGTCTGCACGAAGGAGGAACTGGATAGTTTGATGTACCGTAAGACCGTCTGGGCCGGGCAGAATGTCCGCTATTTTCAGGAGACGGATTCCACGAACATTCAGGCAAAACAAGCGGGAGAACAGGGCGGGCCGCACGGTACGCTCGTGGTGGCGGAAACGCAGACGGCCGGGCGCGGCCGGCGCGGGCGAGGGTGGATGTCGCCCCCGGGTGGAAGCATTTACATGTCCTTGCTGCTGCGGCCGACGTTTGAGCCGGACAAGGCGGCGATGCTGACGTTGATTATGGCGTATAGCGTCGCGCGGGCGTTGCAACACTGCCTTGCCGCGGATGAGGAGACGTCTCGCGTAGGCCCGGAGGCGTGGATTTCCACGTCATCCATGGGGGATGGGACAACGGAAGCCGTTTCGCGCAAGGAACAAAAAATTCAAATAAAGTGGCCAAACGACATCGTGTTAAACGGTAAAAAAATCGTTGGCATACTCACGGAAATGAGTACGCAGGTTGACTACATCAGCCACGTGGTCATCGGGGTGGGAATCAACGTCAACATGGAAAGCGTCCCCGGGGAAATAAGGGAGGCGGCAACCTCGCTGCGGATTGAGGCGGGGCGGCGCTTTCGGCGGGCGCCGCTTATCGTGGAAGCGATGTGTCAGTTTGAAAAAAATTATGAACGGTTCGTCCGTCAAGGGGACTTGTCCTTCTTGCGGGAAGAATATGACGAGTTGCTTGCCAACAAGGGGAAAGACGTGATGGTTCATGACGCGAGGGGAGCATATCGGGCGCATGCCCTGGGAATCAATGACAATGGCGAGCTGCTGGTGCGCCGCGAGGACGGCCGCGAGGAGGCAGTTTACGCGGGGGAAGTGTCGGTGCGCGGCCTTTACGGGTACGTTTAAAGTGACGTCCGGGATGCCATGGAAAGTGGCGGTCGCAAGGATGGGCGGCGGAAATGTTTTGTGAGGAAATAAGGATATGGAAATCAATGACATGGAAGAAATCGTGCTGTGCGCGGCCAGCGCCTACGAGCAGAAATTTTATTTAAATCCCGAGTTTAAGGACCTTCCGGAGGAGGTTCGCCAGGAATTACAAATCATGTGCGTCCTTTACACGGAGGAAATTGGAGGTATTTTGCTCGTGGCCTTTGACGAGGACGGATATCTGCAATTGAAAGTGGAACACAAGGAAAATGATTTCGCTTATGACGAGATTGGCGGCGCGCTGAAAATCAAGCAATTACAACAGACGAAGCGGGAACTGTTTGAATCATTGGAACTATATTATAAAATTGTATTCATGGGGGAGGAAATGCCATGCTCTTGACGATTGACGTGGGAAATACGAACGTGACAATGGGCGTGTTCGAGGGCGACGTGCTGCGGGGGACGTTCCGCATGACGACCAAGCAGCCGAGGACGTCCGACGAATATGGATTTCAGATTTGCGGGATTTTGGAGCATCGGGGAATTAAGGCGGAGGGTATCCATGCCGTCATCGTGGCTTCCGTCGTGCCCGACATCATGCATTCCCTATCGAGCGGCATCATCAAATATTTGAACGTCCGTCCGCTGGTTGTGTCCGCGGGCGTGAAGACGGGGATCCGCATCGTGACCGAGAACCCGAAGGAAATCGGGCCGGACCGTATCGTGGACGCGGTGGCCGGGTATGAGCTGGCGAAGGGCGCGGCCATCGTTGTGGATTTCGGGACGGCGACCACGTACGACTTGATTGGGCCGAACGGAACCTTCGAGGCGGGAGTGACCGCGCCCGGCATCGAGACGGCGGGGCGTTCCCTTTGGGGCGGGGCGGCGATGCTGCCGGCAATCGAAATCCGCAAGCCGTCCTCGATTTTGGCCAAGGAAACCATTTCCAGCATGCAGGCGGGACTGGTTTACGGAGCCATCGGGCAGACGGAGTATATTGTCCGCAGGATGAAGGAGGAGTCCGGTCACGAAAATGCCAAGGTGGTCGCGACGGGCGGCCTGGGGCGGATTATCGCGGAGGAAACGGACGTCATAGACGTGTACGATCCGGATTTGACATTGACCGGCCTGCGGCTGATTTACGAGAAAAATAGGAAACGGGTTTGACGCGGGAGAGTGGAAAAGCATGGACGGCCCGTGGAAAAGCCGGAACGTGAAAATGAAACAAGAAGCAGGTATGATTTTTTATGAAAAAGTTAACAATAGGAAACGTGATTCTTGACAACTCATATATACTGGGACCCATGGCAGGCGTGACCGACCTGCCATTTCGCTTGCTCTGCCGGGAACAAGGGGCAGGGCTTTTGTGCATGGAAATGGTCAGTGCCAAGGCCATTTATTATCATAACAAGAATACCGAGGCGTTGTTGGCCATCCATCCAAAGGAGCCGCCGGTTTCCCTTCAGCTGTTCGGTTCCGACCCGAAAATCGTCAGCGAGATGGCGAAACGAATCGAGGAACGGCCGTTTTCCATCTTGGACATCAACATGGGCTGCCCGGTGCCGAAGGTCGTGAAAAACGGCGAGGGTTCCGCGCTGATGAAAAACCCGGGGTTGGTGTACGAGTTGGTAAACGCGACGGTAAAGGCGATAAAGAAGCCGGTCACCGTGAAAATTCGCAAGGGTTTCGACGACATGCACGTCAATGCCATGGAAATCGCCCGCATTGCCGAAGAGGCCGGGGCCTCGGCCGTGGCGGTGCATGGGCGCACGCGGGAGCAATATTACTCCGGCCGGGCGGATTGGGATATTATTCGGCAAGTGAAGGAGGCGGTGCGCATACCGGTCATCGGAAACGGTGACGTCACGTCGGGGGAGACGGCCGCCGCCATGATGAGACAGACCGGTTGCGACGGGGTGATGATTGCCCGGGGCGCGCAGGGCAATCCGTGGATTTTTTCGGAGCTGACCACGTACGAGGAAACGGGGATGCATCCGCCCCGGCCATCGGTGGCGGAAGTGCAGGAGATGATTTTGCGGCATGCAAGGCTGCAGGTGGACCACAAGGGCGAACTTGCCGGCATCCGGGAAATGCGCAAACACATGGCGTGGTATACCAAGGGAATCCGCGGGGCGGCGAAGTTCCGCGGGGAGACGAACGTGGTGTCCACGTATGCGGAGTTGGAAAAAATGGTCGCGAAACTGGCGGAACTGGGCGATTAGGGGGAATGGCGGCGAGACAAAGATAAATTGCTTGACATCATTCGGCCGATTGGGTATAATATTGAAATTGTGAAATATAAATGGTGTTGGGGACAAAAGGTATTTTGGCCTCGGCATCATTTCGACGGATGAGATGGCGACTACGGGGTGGAAGGTTTAAATATTTATTATAGGTAAAGAAAGGAATTGGTGATCATGGCAGAGTCAAAGAAAAAACTACTGACTTATGCGGGGCTCAAGGCCTTGGAGGACGAGCTGGAGGAACTGAAAGTCGTAAAACGTAAGGAAGTTGCTACTAAGATTAAAGAGGCCAGGGAGCAGGGAGACTTGTCGGAGAATGCCGAGTACGACGCGGCCAAGGACGAGCAGCGCGATATCGAGGCGCGAATCGAGGAATTGGAAGGAATTCTGAAGAACGCGGAAGTGGTGGTAGAGGACGAAGTTGATTTCGACAAGATTAACGTCGGATGCGCCATCAAAGTGTTCGACGTCACTTTTGACGAGGAAATGGAGTTTAAAATCGTCGGTTCCACCGAGGCGAACAGCCTGGAAGGGAAGATTTCCAACGAGTCGCCGGTAGGGCAGGCGTTGATGGGCAAAAAGGTCGGCGACGTGGTGGATGTCGAGACGCAGGCCGGGGTGATACAGTACAAGGTGCTGGAGATTAGCCGGTCGATGTAAGGACGGGAAGGATTTGCGGGGCCGTGGGAAAGAGGCGGTATCGCGGGAACGCGGTGATATCGCGGTAGGACATGGCAGGAGGAAGGAGAAAAAATGGGCGAGCAGCAGAAGAACGCGCAGGCGCAGGAACCAGACATAAACCAGCTTCGGAAGGTACGCCGGGAGAAATTGGCGCAGTTGCAGGCGGATGGCAAGGATCCGTTCGTCATCACGAAGTATGAACAGACGCATCACAGCCAGGAAATCAAGGACAAGTTTGACGAGCTGGAAGGAAAACAAGTTTCCATCGCGGGCCGCATGATGTCCAAACGCGTGATGGGAAAAGCTTCTTTCTGTAACTTGCAGGATTTGAAGGGGAACATCCAGTCCTACGTGGCGCGGGACAGCGTGGGCGAGGAGGCATACAAGGACTTTAAGAAATTTGACGTGGGCGATTTGGTCGGCATCGAGGGCGAGGTCTTTCGGACGAAGACGGGGGAAATCTCCGTCCATGCCGCCAACATCACGTTGCTGGCAAAGAGCCTGCAGATTTTGCCGGAGAAATACCACGGCCTGACGAACACGGACTTGCGTTACCGCCAGCGGTACGTGGACTTGATCATGAATCCCGGGGCGAAGGAAACGTTTGTCAAGCGTTCGAAAATCATCAGTGCCATCCGCGCGTATTTGAACGGGGAGGGCTTCATGGAAGTGGAGACCCCGATGCTGGTACCAAACGCGGGAGGCGCGGCAGCGAGGCCGTTCGAGACGCATTTCAACGCGTTGGACGAGGACATCAAGCTGCGCATTTCGCTGGAATTATATTTGAAGCGGTTAATTGTCGGCGGGTTGGAGCGCGTCTACGAAATCGGGCGCGTGTTTCGGAACGAGGGACTCGACACGAGGCACAACCCGGAGTTTACCCTGATGGAACTTTACCAGGCCTATACGGATTACCACGGCATGATGGACTTGACGGAAAATCTCTACCGCCACGTGGCGCAGGAAGTGCTCGGGACGACGAAAATCGTCTACGGCGGGGTGGAGATGGATTTGGGACGTCCGTTCGAGCGCATTACCATGGTGGATGCCGTGAAGAAATACTCCGGCGTGGACTGGAACGAGGTAAAGACACTGGACGAGGCGCGCGCGCTGGCGAAGGAGCATCACGTGGAGTACGAGGAGCGGCACAAGAAGGGTGACATCCTGAACCTCTTCTTCGAGGAATTCGTGGAGGAACACTTGGTGCAGCCGACGTTCGTGATGGATCATCCGGTGGAGATTTCCCCGTTGACGAAGAAGAAGCCGGAAAATCCGGATTACGTGGAGCGTTTCGAGTTCTTCATGAACGGTTGGGAGATGGCGAACGCCTACTCCGAGTTGAATGACCCGATTGACCAGCGGGAGCGTTTCAAGGCGCAGGAGGCATTGCTCGCGCAGGGCGACGAGGAGGCCAACACGACGGACGAGGACTTTATGAACGCGCTGGAAATCGGCATGCCGCCGACCGGGGGCATAGGTTTCGGGATAGACAGGATGTGCATGCTGCTTACGGACTCCGCGGCGATACGGGACGTAATCGCGTTCCCGACAATGAAGCCCATCGACAAATAAACCCAGTAAAATCAAGGGTTTCCGGCTCCTCAAATCCGAGTTGACAACAAATTGACAACAATTTTTCGTATCAATACGAAGAATTACGACGCAGAATGAATAGTTGGCGGCTGAAACGCAATACAGCACGTATCGCTGAGAGAACACTTTTTGAAAGAAATTTCAAAGGTGTTCTCTTTTTTTCGTTTGGTGCAACTCTCTGTCGAACAACAAATTGAATGGAGGATTTAATTTATGATTAGTGACAGGACGAAAGCCTATTATGATTTGAAAAAACGAAATGATGTGCGAGAAAGTGCAAAGAGACTGCGCAGGCAGTTCCTCCGGTATAAGGATGCAGAAATCGTCTATAGCATTACGCACAAGAAACTGTTGGAGCTCGCGGGTAAAGCAGGAGCCATATATCGAATGGATGGAACCGTTCTGATTAACCGGGATATTTTTGATGAATATCTGGAACAGTTTCATGAGCCGAGTACCTTGGCTTCACAGGAGGATAAAGAATGAGCGGAAATCTATGGATGTTCTCGGATATGCTGGATGATGAGGATGCAAAGATGATACAGCATGAATTCGTCACCTACTATGAAGGTGCTGATTATTACGGACTGGGTCTGAAGGTTTTTACAAGATTGGCTCATGAGGCAGGGGCGGTATATAAGATTGGAAAACGGGTTTTAATACGGCGAGATATTTTTGAAGAATATCTCAGAATATTGCGACGCAAAGAAGATGCGTCTGAGCAGGATGAAAATACGAAAAGTGAGGATAATGATATGAGACAAGGAGCGTTAACGTTAGATGCCCAGACTGGGCGAATGGACATCCGATTTGATCTGGAGAATTATTACGGAGGTCTCCACTGCGGAGAGTGTCTGGATATTCTTATCAATGGAGATTGGGTACCGACCAGAATTGAAATGGGAGACGGTTGGTATCTGACTGGGATCAAGACGGACAATCTTGAAGGTCTGATTGTAAGAATTTAATAGTAACTTATCGCCGGGCGGTTTCTATTTACAGGAGCCGCCCTTTTTTTATGCCCATTTTCAAAAGAGGAGGTGTTCCGAGTGAAGTGTCTGATGAAATATCAGTGGGTAAAGCTGCCCAGAAATCGTCTGCCTGAGGGCAAGGGGGTAATGGGCGCATGGGCGCGTCTGGCATCCCGTGCGGCATTCCGCAAGGGACAAGCCCTCTACTGTGGGCATATAAACGCTGTAAGCCCCGGAATGTGGTCAGGAGGTGTCGTAGGGTTAAAGAGCGTCCTCGGCTTAAAAAGCCGTCAGAAGGCTCTGGAAGTGGTTCAGACGCTGGCTGACCTAGGTTATGTGCAGTATACGCTTGACTCTAAAACGAAAAAACTGACATATCAAATTACAGATTGGGTAGTGAAATGTTCCGGAGAGGAATGTATGCAGGGCACTGTTTATGCCACAGAGGGCTATGGTTTTCTATGCCTTCCCCGCGATATCACGGACAGACTTGCCGATCAGCGATATAAATTTGAAGAGGCGGACGCATGGCTTGACCTTTGGTGTCATTCAGTATCAGAGGATCCAAACAATGCGTTTTCTTTTATGGCTCCAACTGTCCAGTATGGGAAGTACGGGGCTTTACTCACATTGGAAACCTTGGGACAGCGCTGGGGCTGGGAAAAGACAAAGGTATGGAGGTTTATGAAAAAGCATGGGGATGTCTTTGCCCTATACCGCCTTCCAGGCTCTTATGGCTGTCTCATTTTTAATAAACTGTATCCGACAGGATCAGAGGTTTCAGTTCCAAGCCAGGAGGAAGTTATGCGTATTCTTGGCAAAATACGCATTTGTGGTGCAAATACGCAGAAGTCAGGTTCAGACCATGAGCATATGAATAAGCTCATTACATGGTATAGCCGCAGACTGACTGGAAGTAACCTGTCAGATGCAGCCATACAGAATGCTGAAAATCGCGTTGCACTTTCAGACCCTATAATACGCGCGTATCTTTCTCCGTGTAGGAATTGTAAGAATTGTGGATATGACTGCCAAGGTAAAGGTTATATAACACAGGCAGTGATTGAAACGAGTAAAATCCGCGGGCCATGTGAGCCAGTGGATATCACAAAAATAGCAAAGGAGTATTTTACATATGAGCAGGCAGGATGAAAAAAAGCTGTATGAACAGCAGGAAAACAGGATATTGGCGCAGTCAGACGCATTTATTTCCCTTCTTACAAAGCGAGGGATTCTTGGAGATCAAAAAATTGATGATGAAAAGGTGCGTGCTGCCCAGAAGGAGAAAAAGCGGAATGCTTATCACAATACCCAGATGCTTCTCAAGAATTACCGGAAGATGGTTTGGGTGTTCAGCTGTTACCCGGAGGAGATTTTGCAGGAACTGGAAGCTCCGTTTGAGAACTTTGACCGGATGGTGGACAGGCTGGATCTGGAGATGGCCATTGGGAACAAAAGGATGGAGAGCCGTCTGGAAGCTGCGGCAAGGTCGAGACTGCTGCTGGATCGGTTTAACGAGGCAATGGCGGTTCTCCGTAAGGAGCCGACACGAGGTGAAAAGCTGTATCAGCTGATTTATACGGCCTATCTGGCGCCGGAAAAGCTGAAGCTGGAGGAGATCCTGTTCCGGTTGGATTTGTCACAGAGGCATTATTACAGGCTTCGTGAGCAGGCAATCTCCATTCTTTCCATTCGTCTGTGGTCAGCACCCAGTGAGGATGTGGATGTATGGCTGGAGCTGCTGACACTTTTTGAACATTTGGAATGACAATTTCAGGGTGAATAAATTGGCACAAAAATGGCATATGTTCCGCCGATGACAGGGGAATAAAGCCGTGCTATACTTGTATCATCCCAAACTGGGATTGGGCAGACAAAGATGCCGTTTCTGAAGCTGAAATGCTTTTAGAGGCGGCATTTTTTATCGTCTAAAATCAAAAAGGAGGTACTCGGCATGGTTAAACAAATCAAAAGAGGCGGAGGGCGCATGAAGACCGCGTACTGGTCGCTGGTTGGTATGGCGTCTGCAATGCTGATTTCGCTGCAGCCTGTCATGGCAGACACAATCTGGAATCGTTTTTCCACGATCATGAAGGATGTGTACGGTCAACTGGTGGGAATCAGTACCATTGTGGCGGTAACGGCAGCGGCTATTGCGCTGATTGTCAGGATGATTTCCAGAAACCAGCGTGCAGTCGATGAAGCGACTTCATGGCTCAAACGAATTGTAGTGACTTGGATTGTCCTCAATTCCCTGGGTTTCATTGTTGCCTATCTGCAGCCCCTCATTGCCGGCGGCAACTACACAGGATAACCAGAAAAGAGAAAGCAGATGGAGGAGGTGATAAAAGATGCTTGATTGGATTTTTGAGGGAATTGTAAATTGGATCAGCAGCATTGTCTCACAGATGATGGATGCGGTATCTGGTTTGTTCCTTCAAGCTTTGGGAACGGATATGACAGCGATGGAAGAATACTTTCCATTCGTGTCTAAGGCATTTACGGTCATGCAGTACACAGCATGGGCGATTCTGTTCCTTGTAACGGTATGGCAGCTTTTCCGTGTCTTTGGAGGACCAATCACAGAGGCAGAAAATCCGTGGGTGCTTTTGGCAAGAGGTTCAATCTTTGCTTTATTGATTGGCTATGCAAAGCCGATTTTCATGATTGTGCTGGATATCGCCCGTGCGCCATATACGGCTTTGATGGAGATTACCATGTCGGCAGAGGATTTTACCTTTGCAGGTGTGGAACAGGCGCTGTCCAATGGTTTGACCACGATTGTAGCTATCGTATCGGTGGTAGGGCTGCTGCTTCTCATCATTTTGGAGATTGCCCTTGGGTGGAATTATTTTAAGCTGTTACTGGAAACCGTTGAACGCTATATTGTGGTTGGCGTACTCTGTTACACCTCCCCTCTGGCTTTTTCTATGGGTGCTTCCAAAACAACGGCGCCGGTTTTCAAAAGCTGGTGTCGTATGGTGGGCTCACAGCTTTTGTTGCTGGTGATGAATGTATGGTTCCTCAGGGGCTTTAACAGCTCCATGGGACAGTATATCGGAAATGGCGGTGCGCTCTCCACAGGTCAGGGCAGTATTTTTCTCTGGCTGTTCTGTGCGCTGGCATTTTTGAAGACGGCGCAGAAGTTTGACAGCTACCTGGCGGCCATGGGGCTGAATGTTGCCCAGACCGGTTCCAGCATGGGTATGGAGCTTTTGATGGCAGCGCGGGTGATCAGCGGCGTGGGTGGCGGTGTGAAAAATGCAGGCAGTATGTTCCATAGTGCAAGCACTGCAACCGGAACGGGTGCAGCCGCAAGCGGATTTGCTTCCGGGTTCGCATCACGCTTCAAGCCAAATTCTTTTGTCCGTGACGCAGTTGTGGATGGCGGAAGCCGTATGGGTGCCGGTGGCAGCATCGGTTTTGTCGGTCGTGCCTTTGGCGGCATGGCGGCACGTAATGGTGCTACTCTTACAGGAGACTCCATTTCTTCTGTAGCTTCAAGAAATCCTGGTGTTTCCGGGACAATTGCCGGGGACATTGCAGACCGCAGCCTTGCGGGCTATATGCCCCAGCTGCAGGGCCACCAACTGAAAGACACCCAGATTACAGGAGGTCAGATCAGTACAACTTCAATTGGTGCAAATGGAAAGAGCACAGCGCTTGAAATGTATAACGCATCACAGTTTGAGAAACCAGATGCGCCACATTCCGTGGTTACAGCTTCTGATGGAAGCCAGTGGTACCAGATGGCAAGCGGAGCCGGGGCAGGTGCATTTTATGATGCGCCGGCATTTATGGGAAGCCCGTCAGAAGCGGCGCAGGTTGCGGCGGCTTTCCCCGATGCTTCCGAGGGAACGACCCTCAGGACGGTTGGCGATGGCGTGATCGAGGCAAGCTCCGAGTCTGGCAATACCATGTGGTACAACAGTGCCTACTATGATGAGCCGGATGCGCCGCATACGATTATGCAGTCGGCAAACGGTGTAGACTGGTATGCGATGCAGCAGCACGCAGAAACACCTGCCTTTGAGCAGGGCGAGGCAGCTTTTGCCTATAACCAGGCGCAGTTCCAGCAGTTTATGCCGGGATATGAACAGCAGGTATCCTCTGTGGATGGATCCGGGCGTAAGGATGGCCATTTTGAGGTTCGCCATGAAAATGGATCCGGAACCATGTTCTATGATACATCCCAGTATGCGGCTCCCCGTGGGGATTATCAGGTGTTTGAAGACGCCCGCGGAGGCCAGTGGTATGCGATTCGCGGCGAAGCCGCCGTGGAACGCAAGCCGGTGTACCAGGATGGCAAGCCGGTTTATGACGGTGACAGTGTACGGACAGTCTCTGTGGAAACTGTTCGGTATAAGAATACGCCATCACGCTTTGGAGAGCCAAAACCCCGCAGCCATGGGGAAATGAAACCGCCGAGGCGGAAACGGTAAAATAAGTGCAGGCAGCCGAATCAGAGAGATGCTGGTTCGGCTGTTTTGCATATTTCATGTTGAAATTACGCTGCTTTTGCAGCAGCTTGATATAAGGAGGTGGACCCAATGGCTGAGCCAGAAAAACAGCAAATCGGTGATGGCTCTGATAATTATGGACAGGCAGCCGGGCAAATGGCAAAAGCGGCAAAGCAGGCAGGCCAGGAAGCAGCAAAGCAAACGGCAGCAAAAGGTGCGGAGGCTACGGCTAATGCGGCCGCCGCTACAGTAAAGGCCAGTGTGGAGGGTGGAAAGGCCGCCGCAGAAATCGCTGCCGGTACTGCCGCAGGTGGTCCATGGGGCGCTATCCTGTCTGCGGCATGGGCAATGCGCCATACTCTTTTTAAAATACTGGTATGTATCTGTCTGTTTCTGTTGTTCCTGATTACCATGATTGTTTCCCTGCCGACGATTGTATCAAACAGTATTTTCGGACTGGATGGTACAAAGCCGACAGAAGGAGCAACCCTGATGTCAGCCTATACGGAGATGTCAGGTGCCGTGTCTGGTGTGGTAGATGAAGGATATAACCAATCGCTTTCTCATGTGGATCAGCTGATTACAAACGGTGGATATGATTATGATCTTTCGATGGATGCACTTATCAATTACGCACAGAGTTCCGCCGGATATGATGTCTGTTATATACTGGCAGCTTATTCAGCGTCCATGCAACAGCAAAATACAGGCAAGGATGATATGGTATCAAAGCTTAGAGGCTGTGCCGGGGAGATGTTCCCCGTTACATCAGAAGAAAAGGAAAAAGAGATCATCATTCCTGTTTCCTATTATACATATAAGCCGATAACACTTACCGTAGTTACGAATAAGGTGCAGACCGGGACGATTAACGGTACGCCCCAATATCGGTATGATACGGCATCAAAGACCTACTATCTTCCGGATGAGGCGTATAGCAGCGATACGGCTGTCACGGTGGATGCCTATAAAGAGGTGGCGGTGGATATTCCCGTTTATTCCGGTGGGAAGATTACGGGAACAACCACGGCAAGCTATTATGTGGCTAACGGACAGGAAACACTGACCCCAGGTACAGAGATCATCAAATATCTGGAGTGTACCATTCATCCATTTGATAATACAGTGGTTGCCAAAGCGTTTGGCATTGACCTAAATGCAAAATACGATCAGTTTAACCTTACTTATGGCGAAGTAATCCAGAACATGGCGAATGCGTTAAAACGGACGCTGTATGGTTCTGTGAGCGGCGGACAGGCGGTTCCCCTGACGGACGCCGAGCTGATTGCTTTTGTGAACCGGCAGAACTGTAGTGCGACAAGAAAGCACATCTTGAGCACCGCTCTGTCCCTTGTGGGCAAGGTTCCTTATTTCTGGGGTGGTAAGTCAGCACCCGGGTGGAACGATGAATGGAATACGCCAAAACTGGTAACAGCTGCAGGATCTTCTACGACAGGCACGATACGTCCTTATGGGCTGGACTGTTCAGGCTTCAGTACATGGGTATTTAATACTGCTGTGGGTGTAGAAATTGGTGCAGGTTGTAACGGGCAATATCCAAATACCTATGGGATTTCTGCATCAGAGCTTTTGCCTGGTGATTTGGGATTTTTAGCAGATGATGACGGATGGGGACATGTCCTTATTTTTGCCGGGTATGGGGAGAGCGGAGAACGAATGTGGGTGCATTCTTCTGGTGGACAGGGCGTTATTCTAAATACGCCAAGTTATGAAGGAAGCCTTTCCTACCGGCGTCTTAGCATTGTAGATTACGATGCACCGGTATTGGGTGAGATTTCAGGAACACCCATTTCTACTTTAGAAGTGGATGTCACCCATTACTGTGCATGTGCAAAATGCTGCGGCAGTAATGCAGACGGAATTACCGCCCGCGGCAAACAGGCGGCCCGCGGCATGGTGGCAATGTCAAGCTATTATCCGTTTGGCACGCAGATTATGATAAACGGAACCATGTATACCGTAGAGGATCGCGGTGGTTCCGGCATTGAAAATGACATCCACCGTGTGGATATTTTTGTGCCGGATCATAACGAAGCGCTGCGTTTGGGCAGATACAAGACAACAGCTACGATTTACAGAATAGGCAGGTGAGAAATTTTGGATGAAAAGGAGTACAGCAATATTTATGCCATACCGGCGAACTATACAGATTCCGGCAAGATTTTTGGCGGAATGCTGGAGCCGAGGAATGCAGTAGAGACAGGGATATTATTAGTCATTTTGGGATATCCGGAATTGATGTTGATTCCCATGTCCGGAACGATTCGCATCGTCGTTATGACGCTAACACTTTTACCTCTTGCTGTTCTTTCCATGATGGGTATTGACGGCGATTCGCTGTTTCAGTATATAGGACACATCATTCGGTATTTTGCAAGCAGGAGAAAATTACATTACAGAAGGGTGGGATATAGATATGACCCAAAGCAGCTCCGAAAAAAGAAAAAAGGCAGCTCGGCAAAGAAAAAAGGCAAAAAAACCGGAAAAGCTGGAGTTCGTTCAGGACTTCATTCCGGTTAAAAGTCTCCAGAATGGTATTATTGAAACGACTGATGGGAGATATATTCGGATTCTTGAAATTGAGCCGATTAACTTTATGCTGCGTTCCGGAGAAGAACAGTTTAATATCATATCGTCTTTTGCCAGCTGGCTGAAAATTTCTCCTATGCGGCTTCAGTTTAAAAGCATTACCAGAAAGGCAGACTCAGATAAGCACGTCGCCATGATTCACGAAGAACTGGAAGCAGAGGAAAGTGAAGAATGCCGGCACCTTGGAGAAGGTTATATCCGTCTGATTAAGGATGTGGGAAGCAGGGAAGCGCTTACAAGGCGCTTCTTTTTAATTTTCCAGTATGAAGAAATCCGCCGTGGAGATGGAGATGATTTCTCCCAGATTTATGGCATGATGCAGACAGCGGAGCAGAATGCCCGTGCTTATTTTCTGCAGTGTGGGAATACGATTCTCCAGCCGAAAGATCCGGATGAGGCAACGGCGGAGATTTTATATATGTTTTTTAACCGTCGGTCTTGTGTGGATGAGCCGTTTTCCTCCCGCGTGAACCGTGTGGTCGTGGATACGATGGCGGCAAAGGATAAGGTCATTGGCGTGGATCCCATCCCGCCGATCCGCATGGCGCATTTTCTGTCGCCGCGCGGCATTGATCTGACCCATCATAATTATGTTGTGATGGACGGATTGTATTATTCGTTCCTGTTTATCAAAGGAAACGGTTATCCGGGTATGGTACGGGCAGGATGGATGTCGGCACTCATCAATGCCGGGGACGGGATTGACATAGATGTGCAGCTGCGGCGTGAGAATCGGAGTAAGACAATTGATAAAGTAGCACAGCGCATTCGCCTCAACCGCACGAAGCTGAAAAGCATGCAGGATACCAGCACCGACTATGAGGAATTGACCAATTCCATACAGGCGGGCTACTTCATAAAGAATGGCATTGCCAACAACAATGAGGACTTGTTCTATATGTCCGTGTTCGTTACGGTTTCCGCCAAAGGCTATGAGGAACTGATGTGGCGTAAACAGCAAATCGTGGATATGTTAAAGTCTATGGATATGTATGTGAGCGACTGTCGTTTCCAGCAGGAAGCGGCGCTCCGCTCTGTGATGCCGTTCTTAAAGATTGAGCCGTCACTGGAAAAGAAATCAAAACGGAATGTGCTGACCAGCGGCGCAGCCTCTGCCTATATGTTTACATCTTTTGAAATGTCGGACGATACAGGCGTGCTGCTGGGCATCAACCGGCACAATAATTCGCTGTGTATCGTGGATCTGTTCAATACAAAGAAAAACAAGAACGCCAACCTGAATCTGCTTGGCACCAGCGGCGCAGGCAAGACCTTTACCATGCAGCTTCTGGCGCTCCGTATGAGAATGAGGGGGATCCAGTGTTTTATCCTGGCACCAATCAAGGGACACGAGTTCCGCAGGGCCTGCAAGAAGATCGGCGGCGAGTTCATCAAGATTGCTCCCGGTTCCCCGCACTGCATCAACATCATGGAAATCCGGCATACCATCTCTCCGGAGATGGAGCTGATTGACGAGATTGACTACAGTGAAATGGATTCCATGCTGGCTCGTAAGATTCAGCAGCTGATGACGTTCTTCTCCCTGCTGATTCCGGATATGTCCAATGAGGAAGAGCAGATGCTGGACGAGGCTTTGATTCAGACTTATGCAAAGTTCGGAATCACACACGACAATGATTCGCTGTATGTAAGTCGCAGCGTCTCCCCGCCGAAGATGAAAAAAATGCCGATTATCGGGGATCTTCATGAGGAATTGCTGAAAAATCCCATGACGAAGCGCATTGCTATTATCATCAGCCGCTTTGTAACAGGTTCCGCCCAGAGCTTCAACCAACAGACCAACGTGGACCTGTCCAATAAATATATCGTGCTTGACCTTTCGGAACTGAAAGGCAAATTACTTCCGGTCGGTATGTTCATTGCACTCGATTACGTGTGGGATACGGTTAAGGCAGATCGTACCAAAAAGAAAGCCATTATGATTGATGAAATATGGCAGCTGATCGGCGCCAGCTCCAACCGGATGGCGGCAGAGTTCTGCTTAACTATCTTCAAAACCATAAGGGGCTTTGGTGGTGCCGCCGTCTCCGCAACACAAGACTTGTCCGATTTCTTCGGTTTGGAGGATGGCAAGTATGGACGTGCGATTATCAATAACAGCAAGAATAAGATTATTCTGAATCTGGAGCCGGATGAAGCCAAGTATGTGCAGGAAGTGCTGAAACTGACCAAAACAGAGATCCGTTCTGTTACCCGGTTTGAGAGGGGCGAAGCATTGGTCTGTTCTAACAATAACAAAGTTCCTGTTGTGATCAAAGCTTCCAAAGAGGAGCAGGAAATGATTACAACCGACCGGGCTGAGTTGGAGGCGCTTTTAAAGGAGCGCCAGCAGGAACAAACACATTCTGCGTAAAATACGCATTTTAAGAAAAATACGCACAAAAAGGAGGTGTTGCCTATGCTGCTGCAAGATGAGCAGTATGTTGTAAAGTGGCTCTCACAGTACGGAGCCCTGCCGAAAACTCAGATTACACGAATGCTGCAAAAGCCAGCCCAGACCGCAGATAAAATCCTTCGGAACCTGAAGAAGCAGATGCGGATTGCGGATGTGTCGAGCGGCTATTATATTGGGCTGGATGCGATGGATAAACCGGATCAGCGGACTATTCTTGCCGTATGGGTTCTTTTGAAATTCATTGATTATGTTGACCCAATGGCGCATTATCCAGCGGTTTATCCATCTCAGCTTTTTTTCTTAAAGGAGAATACCGGTTACGAAATCGTGGTGTTATACGAAGGCGAGCAGAATCTTTTGAAACTGCTCCAGCCTCAGGAGGATTTGAAGTATATTATTGTCCTTCCCCGTATCTCTATGGCATACGGGATGCGGCTTCCTTATGCTCCCTGCCTGTTTGCGACTGTGGATTTTCAGGGGGATGAGGAGCCAGGGGTTACTTTCTATTCAGAGGAGGCGGTGAGCGATGATAAAATTTCTGGACACGATGGGTAAAATCGTGAGATTGGAAAAGCGATTGCAGGAGCAGCTTGCTTCTATACAATGGTTTTGTGAAAATGGGAGCACTTATGAAGTTTATCTGCATTCACTTAATATGGAAGAAACAGCGGAGCGGCTGGTTCTTTTGACACGGACGCTTCCCGCTTACATCGGTGTGCCGAATGCAAAGCTTGAGGTAGAGCGTCGGATAAAGGATTGTATTCCCGTAGAAATCGGTTTTACGGCGGAGGGCTGGTTTTGTCTCCGCATCCCGGCTTTGCTTCCGAAAAAGTCGGGCGGGTCGGCGGATTATATCCGCTCTTTTTTATATCCTGCTATGCGGGCTTTTTTTGAAAAGCAGCCTCCTGTGCGGTATCGGGACGGTATCCTGATTTATCGTCATGTATATGACAAAGCCAGACCCGAAAGAAAAAAGCGGGATCATGACAACATTGAAATCAATATGGTTTCGGATATCGTAGCCATGTATGTGATGACGGACGATGGCCCATCGGTCTGCTCTCATTATTACTGCAGCGCAGAAGGATCGGAGGACCGGACTGAGGTTTATGTAGTGCCAAAATGGGACTTCCCCATTTGGCTGGTAAAGGAAACAGGGATACCGGATGAGGGGGTACTGCTCTATGAAAAAAGGTAAATTTAACCGAAAAAACATATGTAAAAACGATGCTTATCGGGCGGAGAAAAAATACATATCTTCTGAGAGGGCAAAAAAGCCCAGTATAGCAGCAGTTTGGGGGCGTCATTACGCCGGAAATTCCGACAAAGAGAGCAGTCATGTTGTCGGAAAATGCTTATGAGCGGAGGTGAGGGTCTATGGTTCATTTCCGCCCGGGCAGTCAGGTCTGGCAGATCATCACGCTCCTTTCATTTGTGGGGGAGTTCCCATTCAAAAGCCTCTCTCTGCTTGGGAGTGAACGGGTCTATAAGGCTCTTATTTCCAGACTGACTACGCTTCAGACGATTCGTAATTTCAATTCCGGTGACGAAATCACCTGCCGCCTCCTGACCGTATCCGGGAAAGGGGCGGGCAAGACCATACGGCTCTACAAGGGTGCGCTTCCCATACTGGAATGGCTGCATCCGGGTGTGTATGGATATTATATGGATTCATTCTGGGGACACCGCTTTCCAGGAGACGTATCACACCGGGACAGGAACCACCGGGTTGCGGAAGCTGCGGCGATGTTCCTGAAAGCCGGTATGGAGGCAAGGCCATATCTTCTCCCCAGGCTTCAGAACAGGGAGATTCTGCAGGTTGTGCATGGTACGCCCTGTTTTTATCTGGCTAAGGATCTGAAGAAAGTTGGGGAAGCGGAGATGAACAAGACCATGTTCACCCGCATGGCCGGCGCATTATTTTCTTCCGGCAGATGTTATGCCGTTTATAATACGAGGGATGCTGTGATGAAGTGGAGCGGCATGGGTGAGTATAAAGCCCTCCACAGTCTGATCGAGCTGGCAAGACTGAATGCCGGTATTTTGGAGGTGGATTCAGCGATACTGTTTGGTCAGTCTGGAGAGACAGCGCTGCGAACCCTGTTAGAATCAGACAAAACCAGACGGCTGGAGTTTCGATTCGATTCCATTTACCGCCATGTCCATTTTATCCCAATGAACGGGGACGGTATCCGGCAGCTGCGTCTTCTTTCTGCACCAGATTGGAAAGCGCAGCTCCTTGAACTTTTATTTGAGCCTGAGGTCAGATCCTATGACCGAGGGCTTTTTGAATACGACGCCTGTGTGAATGGCGTAAATATCTTATCGCATCTGGATGGGGACATTGCAAGACTCATTCGCTTTCGGGATGCAATTGAAAACCAAACCGGACGGTTTGAGGTTCTATGCTTTCCCCACCAGACGCACTTCCTCCGGGAATACTTGGGCGGGCTTGCCAGCATCAAAACCATCGGAATGGACTCGGTGGAAGCGGAGCTTTGCCCAGAGAGGAGGAATTTGTTTGAAAGATAAAAAAAGGACAGTCGGCATTACCATGGCTGTCATACTGGGATGCACAGCGTTTTTCTATCTTGGCGGAATGCTTGGCCAATTGTTTTCAAATTACGCAGCCTGGATGCAGGCGGATGGGCTTGCTGGTGAGGCGGCTATGAAACCGGTCAGTTGGAACCCTGTGGTGTGCTTCCCAATGGCGTTTACCCCAGACGGGCTGAAAGGATTGCTCGGAATCTTGGTTCTTGGCGGAGGAGTCTTTGCATATGTCAAGCTTCATGATAAGTTTGACGGAAAAAGCTATGACCCTAGAGGTTTCACCAAAAGCAAGACCGGAATTTACGGAACCGCCTCATGGATGGAAGAAAAAGAAATGCACGAGGTGCTGGAGGTGTCCTCTGTCGATAAAGCAGAAGGAACGATTCTGGGTGAGTATAAGGGAAAAGCGGTCTGTATGCCGAAGGACACCAGACTCAACCGGCATATCGCCATATTCGGTGCATCGGGTACCATGAAATCACGCGCTGTCATCCGGAATTCACTATTCCAGGCACTAAAGCGTGGTGAGTCTGTGATTATCACGGACAGTAAGGCAGAATTATATGCCGATACGGCAGAGATGTACCGGCAGGCAGGCTACGAGGTAAAAATCTTTAACCTGGTCACGCCTGAGCATGGGGATTCGTGGAACTGCATGTCAGACCTAAACGGCGATACCCTGATGGCTCAGGTACTCACTAACGTCATTATCGGCAATACCAGTTCCGGCAAAGGTGACCATTTTTGGGACAATGGAGAAGGAAACTTGTTGAAGTCTTTGATTCTTCTGGTAGACCAGGACAGAACCCGAAGTCCCGATATGAAACACCTTACTGCAGTATATCAGCTCCTGACCCAGAACAGCGAGCGGCAGCTGACGGCAATGTTTGACAAGCTTCCGCTTGATCATCCGGCAAGGGCGCCTTTTAATTTATTCGCTCAGTCCAGCGACACCGTGAAATCTGGCATTATCTTAGGACTCGGCACACGGCTGCAGGTGCTGCAGAACCAGGCGGTTCAGCGGATCACAAGTCAGTCTGACATTGATTTGACTTCCCCTGCCAGACACAAATGTGCATATTATATTATCCTGAGCGACCAGGACGCCACTATGGCATTCCTGTCATCGCTCTTTTTTTCGTTCATGTTTATCAAACTGACTCGGTATGCAGACAGTCGGCCAAATGGCCGCTGCGATGTGCCTGTAAATTTAATCTTGGATGAGTTTAACAATGTGGGCCGCATTGGTGGTGCAGAAGACGGGTCGGATTTTGCCCGGTCTCTTTCGGTTGTCCGTTCCAGAGATATCCGGGTCATGCTGGCAGTGCAGAGCTTGGGTCAGTTACAGAACCGGTATCCCAATAACCTGTGGGCCGAGATTATCGGCAACTGCGATATCCAATTGATGTTGGGATGTACCGACGAGGTTACGGCTGAGTATATCTCGGCAAGATCAGGGGATATGTCCGTACAGGTAAATTCTACTATGACAGTGCGGCAAACCATTGCAATCGCTCAGGTCATTCCCCAGTATCGTCATACTGAGGGACAGGGACGGAGAAGACTTCTGACTCCGGATGAGGTCCTGCGGCTTCCAAACGAAGAAATGCTCTGCGTCATACGAGGCTGTAACCTCTTGAAGCTCACAAAACTGGATTTTACAAAACATCCCATGTCGAAGCGGATTGTGAGGACATCCATCATGGATTACCAGCCGGCAACAATATTTACGGCACCGATACTCAGTGAACCTGTCCCAGTGGCAGAGCCGGAGAAAAAGCCGGCACGCAAAAAAAGTCTTTACAGTTCGGCAAAACCGCCGGCTGAATTTTAATTTTACAGGAGGTACTAACTATGGCAACAAAAAAACAAGAATTGCTCCCTGAGGAGGAAGCTCTGCAGGAAGCAGCCCCTCAGACTGATGTGAATCCGGAGCTTGAGGAGATGTCCCAGCCTGAAGACAGCTCCCCGGATACGGCACTGCCCCAGACTGACTCTGAAACTTCAACAGAAGGCGCCTCTTCAGAGGAATTCAGGGATGCAGAAGCGGCAGAAGCTCCCGTCTCCCAGATTGATATGGAAACAAATGACGGGCAGCCGCCTTCGGAGTCGGCAGAAGAAATATCTTCACAGACGGATATGGAGAGTGCCGAAGACGACACCTCTTCAGAAAACGCATCGGACAAAACTACTCCCCAAGAGGGCTCCCCCCAGACTGAGCCGGAGAAAGTGAAAAAGCCCCGCGGGCGTAGGAAGACCAAGGAAAATCCATCCCAGTCTGACACAGAAGCGGATTCAGGAGAAGAGAATGCATCCGACGGCGTCGAAAAGGCGCCTAAGCCCAAAAGAAAGCGTGCGTCTGCTAGACCGGTTTCGCCGGTGCTGGCCATTGATGACCAGCTCAGCGTCGAGACAGATGCAGAAAAAGCAAAGAACGATTTGTTGGACTTACTGGAGTCCCAGAAAACCGGCCGCATTCTGACCGGAACCATCCAGGGTGTGGAGCGCCCCGAGGACAACCCCTCCCGTTCTTTCGCAGTCATTTACCACGGTGAGTTCAAAGTCATCATTCCTGCAGAGGAAGCGGTGGAGCCGCCAGCGGATTATCGCGGCAGGCTTCCGGAGGACGTGCTGCATTACATGCTTACCAAGCGACTGGGCGCGGAGGTGGATTATATCGTCAAAGGAATCGACCCGGCATCGGGCATTGCGGCGGCGAGCCGTTTGGATGCGATGAAGGCAAAACGCAAGCAGTATTATCTGGGTACGGACAGGGATGGGAACAACCTGCTCTACTCAGGTGTGTGCGCAGAAGCCAGAATCGTGTCGGTGATTCGTGCCGGCATTTTTGTGGACTTGTTCGGTCTGGAGATCTATATTCCACTCAGAGAACTCAGCTATCAGAGGTGGATGGACGCAGCGGCCCATTTCCAGCCGGGGCAGCGTATCCTGGTGAAGGTGCTGGAGGTGGACAGGAGCGACCGGAACCATGTCAAGGCAACAGCTTCGGTCAAGCAGTCTGGTGAGAACCCGTATGAAAAAGCGCTGCGCAGGTATTCCGTCGGCAATCGCTATGTGGGTACGGTCAGTATGGTGGACACCAACGGCGTATTTGTGGCGCTGGACGGCGGCATCGACTGCTTGTGTAGTTATCCCAAGCGTGGCCGCCCGCCCAGAGGGTCGAGAGTAACAGTACGCATACTGGGAATCAACCATGATTCCAACCGAATCTGGGGCGCCATCACCCATATCGCAGCGCCCAGATAGTATAGGAAACTCAATCTGAGAGAAAGGAGGAAATCCATGAACCATTGTGATCTCAGCCCGGCTGAGCAGAAGAAGCGCAAAGAAATTGCCGAGCATACCCGAAAGATGATCCTGTCCGAACTCAAAATTGAAAGTCAGGACGACATATCCCTGATGGCGGGATACCGGGATTATTATCTGCAGATTTCGTTTTCTGAGCTTCATCCACTTTTGGTGTTCTGTTTGGCCAAGGCACTTGAGAAACCGAGCACTGACAGACAGAGGCAGATGACAAACGAGCTGAATCTGCACAGCATCCTTGGCAGCCATGCCATCAATGATGAGGTCGGTTGCTATTCATACCGTGCGACCCAGTGGCTTGACGCAGAACTGGATGCACCGCGTTTTTTTGAGATACTTGATCGGTGCGTCGATGAGGCGGACCGTGGGTTCTACAAGCTTGCGGGTT
Source organism: Lachnospiraceae bacterium (assembly GCA_910574865.1). GTDB lineage: Bacteria > Bacillota > Clostridia > Lachnospirales > Lachnospiraceae > Schaedlerella. The sequence goes on from CAJTDN010000004.1 coordinate 128,346, forward strand.
AAGATGCGTTGTATTTCTCCATACTCAGTCGTGTAATGTAAGTAAAAGCGACAAAAGGAGGAATGCGTCATGAAAAAATGCGTATTATTTGTGGTACTGGCAGTGTTTCTGGCACTTACGGCCTGTTCCAAAGATGTGGGTACTTCGGATGACCATGGGCAGGAAAGTAAACATACCGCTCAGTCTCAGACAGAAAAAGAATCTGAAGATGAGGACCTGAAGGAGACTGCTCCAATAGAGGAACCAAAACCAGTTTCCCAGAGTGAGGCGAAAGAGGAGGTATCCCTTTCGGATCCGGTTCATGAAATGGATAAAAAGTCTGAGTCTGGGAAAGAGACGCAGAACCGGGCGGAGGAAAATGTTCCCGAACCAAAGCAGCCTGCCGCAGGCAATGGACAGGCCACGCCGGAGCCAAAACAACCGGAACCACCCAAACCCACAGAACCACCGGCAGAGCCGAAGCAGGAAGAAACTCCTGTATCTGCTGTCGAACCGGAGTCTCCGAAAACCATCTATGATTATGCGTTTGATGTAGAAGCCATACGCTCAGAGCTTATTGCACTTGGGCAGTCCATGGGTCTGACACATATTACGGATGATGATGGGATTCCATGCACACCGGATACCTGTTCCTGGGCTTCTCCGGTAACAGCGTCTGAATCCTTTCAGGGCAGTAACCTGAAACGGGCGCTTCAAAACTATGTAACCTCTATGCCGTCTACCATTGCTTCCTATGGAGGCACGCAGATTACCTGTTTTACCATTTATGTGCGGGACAACGGAGGAGGAAGCTATACATTTTATTTTCTATACTAAGCATAAGCCTGGCTCCCTGTATGATACGGGGAGCTTTTTTTGTGCCCAAAATTGAAAGGAAGGTAAACCTTAATGAAGAAGATCATCAAAGAAAAAGGCAAGCGCCTGCTTGCCGCATTTTTAAGTCTCCTGACCGTCATCGGCTTGATACCGACGACGGTTTTTGCTTTTACACCATCGGAGGGACAGACCGTATCCTCCTTTTATGGCGATTATTATGTCAGCGCGGACGGAAACTATTATTATTCCGCAAGTTCATACAGTTTTCTGGTGTATGACAGCGATGGCAATACTTCCGTGCAAACCATCTCTGCCGGAAATGCCAGAAAGAAATACATGATTTCCAATGGTTCAGAGAGCCGATTCGTGTATTGTATTGAGTCTGGCATTAATTACGGTACATCTGATAATGGATATAGATCCCAGAGCGGAAAGAACAGCGCATATTTTCAGAACCTCCCTTACAGCGCCCAGTATGGTATTATGCTGACCAGCGTGTATGGATGGCAGCCGGGGAAAAGCTCTCCTGTGTCAGGCGCTAACGAGGATGACTATGCGGTGGCTACACAGGTTCTTCTGTGGGAATACCAGCAGCAGCTCAGAACCAGCCCGCAGGATCTGCACGCCAATTCGGCAGGTATCCGTGCGGACAACTACCTGCGTACCATTCAGGGCCGCCCGGCGGAACAGTGCTATAACTGGATTTTAGGTCAGATGTCGCAGCATACGACCATTCCGAGCTTTGCATCGGGCAAAAGCAGTTCTGCACAGGTACATACGCTAAAGTATGACCCGGCAACCAAGAAATACTCCCTCACGCTAACAGATACCAATAATACGATGGCAGATCTTAAATTCAGCAGCAGTGATGGGATTACGGTAAGCCGTTCCGGAAACAAGTATACCTTCACCAGTAGCAAAATGATTACCAGCCCGGTATCCATCAGCGTGCAGAAGAATGTGCCTGGGGTGAAAAACGATATGTTGATCTGGGGCCGCGTCGGTTTCCAGACGATGATGTGCGGCGCCGATGATCCGGTAGTATTCTACATGAAGATTGATACGGAAACCTATGGTACCGGGCGCATCCGCAAGACCTCAGAAGACGGCGTGGTATCCGGAATCAGTTTCCATATTTCCGGTAATGGTGTGGACAAGACTGTAACCACAAAGGAAGACGGTACAGTGGATATCCAGCTGATGCCTGGGACTTATACAGTAACAGAGCAGTCGATAGACCGCTATCTGCCGCAGGATACTCAGAAAATCACTATTGCCAGCGGACAGACTTCAACGGTAACATTTAACAATAAGCTCAAGCGCGGCTCTCTGGAGGTTATCAAATCTTCAGAAGATGATTTCGTGGAAGGCGTTACATTCCATTTATTTGGCACTTCCCTCGCAGGTTTGCCCGTAGATGAGTATGCCATAACAGATGCTTCCGGTGTAGCGAAATTTGAAAATGTCTTGATCAGCGGAAATGAACCTTACACTGTGGAAGAAGTCGATACGGCAATCCGTTATGTCGTACCGGACGATCAGACAGCGCCGATTCAGTGGAAACAGGTGACAAAGAGAAACTTCGAGAATATCCTGAAAAAATTCCGGGTTGAAGTGGTCAAAACGGACCACGTAACCGGCTATGCTCAGGGCGATGCCAGTCTGGCAGGGGCGGTGTACGGTCTGTATCAGGGCGATGAGTTAATCGCTTCTTACACAACAGATGCCAATGGCTCCTTTATCAGTGATTATTTCATTTGTGATTCTAACTGGACGCTCCGTGAAATCAGCCCTTCTCCGGGATATCTTTTGGATGAGACCATTTATCCGATTCCAGCAGAACCTGGTAATTTTACGGTTGAACTGAACCAAATTCCGATGGATGTTACGGAACAGGTTATCATGGGTCGTATCCGCCTGATCAAACACATTGATTCAGAACTGGAGGATCCTGAAAGCACACCTGCAGCAAGAGAACAGGAAGCGGGTATGGTAATGCTTGCGGCCGTAAGCGTGGACGACCAGCCTGAAGAAGACGTAGACGGTGCTGATGTCCAGACTGAGGAAACTGTAAACGGCAACGATGCCCAGACCGAGACAGAAAACACAGAACCTGAAGTAAGCGATGAAGAGGCTCAGGAACCTGAAGAATCCGGTACAGAAGAAAGTGCTGTCCCGGAAACTGAACCGGAAACGAATCCTTATGAGCCAGACCCGGTTCCTATGGACGAAATCGAAGCATCTGGACATGAAGGTATAATCGAACAGCCTGAGAAAGGTGCCAAGTTCCAGATTTACCTTGCCAGCGCAGGCAGTTTTGAAAGTGCCCGCGAAGCAGAGCGAGACGAGCTGATTACCGATGCGGACGGGTTTGCCATCTCCAAAGATCTGCCTTATGGACGATATGTTGTCCATCAGACCGAGGGCATGGAGGGACAGGCATTCATACCGGATTTCACGGTGTTTATCCGTTCTGATGAGCAGACATATTCCTATATCCTGAACAACCTGACCCAGTCCAGCTTTATCCGCGTGGAGAAGCATGATGCAGAAACCGGAAAAATTATTCCTGCAGCGGGAGTCGGTTTCCAGGTACGAGACCTGTCCACAGGAGAAATTATTTCTCAGATAGTGTATTATCCGACACCTGTTACCATCGACACATTTTTCACCAATGATGAGGGCTGGCTGATGCTCCCCTGCGAGCTTTCCTACGGCCAGTATGAGCTGATTGAACAGGAAACCTGTTTTGGCTATGTTTTGGACAGTGAGCCGGTGCCTTTCACGGTAGACGGCACACAGGATGTGGTCGTGGTCGAAAAGCATAATATGCCTCAGAAGGGCATCATCCATATCACAAAGACCGGCGAGGTCTTTGCTACCGTTGCGGAAATGGACGGTGTGGATAAGGATGGCGCAGAGATTATGTACCAGCCTGTTTATGAAATCCGTGGACTTGAAGGCGCAACCTATGAAATCCGTGCAGCGGAAGACATCTATACGCCAGACGGAACCTTAAGAGCCGCAAAAGGCGATGTAGTCGATACCATTACGACCGCCGGAAACGGAATTGCCTCCAGCAAGGAGCTCTATCTGGGGAAATATGAGATCCGTGAGACCGAGGCGCCTTTCGGTATGGTACTCAATCAGGAAAGCAAGCAGGTAGAGCTTGTATATGCCGGCCAGGAGATCGACGTAACAGAAGTTTCTTCGGGCTTCTACAATGAACGCCAGAAAGTCCAGATGAGTCTGGAGAAGATGCTTGAGGTGAACGAGATCTTTGGCATCGGCAATAACAATGAGCTTACCAATGTCACATTTGGCCTGTATGCGGCGGAGGACATTACCGCAGCAGATGGTGCTGTCATCCCGGCAGACGGCCTCATCGAGGTTGTCGGCATTGATGCAGACGGCAATGGCGTGGTCAAAACAGACCTTCCTTTTGGAAACTATTATCTGAGGGAGCATAGTACCGATGCCCACTACATTTTGAGTGATGAGAAATATCCGGTTACATTCTCCTACGGCAGTCAGGAGGACGCTGTTATTACGGTGAAAGCCAATGATGGCGAAGCCATTGTCAATGAGCTGATCTATGGTTCGGTATCCGGCAGAAAAATTGATGAAAATGGAGACGCACTGGGCGGTGCCAAGATTGGCCTGTTTGCACCTTCCGTTACAGAGTTTACGGAGGAGAATGCAATCGTTGTAACGACTTCTGCTGAGGATGGCACTTTCTCCTTCAGTGATATCCCATACGGAAAATGGATTGTCAGGGAGATTGAGCAGCCGGAAGGTTTCGTGCTTTGCACAGAGCAGTTCCCGGTCGTAATTAACGAAGACGCGCAGGTAATCGAAGTGGAAATCACCAATGAGTTTATCCGCGGAAACCTGCATCTGACCAAGTTTGACAAGGATTATCCGGAGAACAAGCTCAGCGGTGCAGTATTTGAGGTATATCGTGATACCAACGGTAACAAAGAGCTTGATAAAGAGGATGAGCTGCTTGGTGTAATGGAAGAGACAGAGCCCGGTCAGTATGAGATGAAAGATCTCTTGTACGGCGGTGTGCTCATCAGAGAGAAGACAGCTCCGGACGGTTTCTATCTTGATGAAAATACCTATTATATCATGATTGACACCGATGGAAAGACCTATGAAGTCGAGAATGAGGCCGGCAAGGGCTTCTATAATCAGGCGTTCAGAGGCAACTTAAGGATTGTCAAGACTTCTTCCGATGGAAAAGTGGAAGGCTTTAGCTTCCGCATTGTCGGTGATAATTATGACAAGACGTTCCAGACTGATGCAAATGGTGAGATCTTCATCGAGAACCTGCGTGTGGGCAAGTACACCGTGACCGAAGTGGAGGACAGCGTCAGTGCAGGCTACAAACGTCCGGATCCGGTAACTGTAGAGCTGGTGAAGGATGAAACATTGACGGTGAATGTTCATAATGATAAAGTCACTGTGGATGTTCCGAAGACAGGCGATAACTTCAATCCGTGGATTTGGGTTGGCCTGATTGCCGCCAGCACCGTTGGACTGGGTGCGAGCATCTTCTGGGCCAAAAAACGCAAGAAGAAGGCAGCTAAGTAAGGATCTATGAAGCAGGAAGGAGCCGGGTAGAAATTCTCTGCCCGGTTTTCCTTTTCTCACATCCGTTGTTGCTATGAAATCAAAATTAAAAAAGTTTTGGAGGATAAATATTATGACTTAAATGTGAAAATACTAATAATCAAAAGCACTATTTTGGATTAACTTGACAAATCGAAATAACAGAGGTATAATAAGGGCGTTATTTTGACTTGGAGGTGTCCTTTATGGGAAGAGCGGGAGAATATATCAAGAATTTAAGCGGAGAGGCAGAATACAAATCTTTTTGTCCGGCGCCACTTCCACCGTTATTGGAAATGGATGCGGATATGATTGCTGCTTTAATCGGAGCGACAAAAGCATTGGCTACACTGGACACTCTTTCTGCTAACATTCCCAATATGAGCCTTTTTATCTCCATGTATGTGCGTAAGGAGGCGTTGTTGTCCTCTCAGATCGAGGGTACACAGGCTACGCTGGAGGATGTGCTGGATCCACTCATTGAACAGAATGCAAACCAGAATGTGTCGGATGTCATCAATTATATCAAGGCTACCGAATTTGCACTGAATCGGTTAGAAACTTTGCCGCTTTGCAATCGGCTGATTAAAGAGACTCACGCTGTTTTGATGGAAGGCGTCAGAGGCCAGGAAAAGAGTCCGGGCGAGTTCCGGATCTCTCAGAACTGGATCGGAGCGGCAGGAAGCACGCTGAAAAATGCGAGATATATTCCGCCGCGTCCAGAGGACATGCAAAAAGCAATGTCCGATCTGGAAAAGTACATCCATTCGGATGATACGCTGGATATCCTGATCCAAGCGGCGCTTCTTCATTATCAGTTTGAAACGATCCATCCGTTTTTAGATGGAAACGGCCGTGTAGGGAGACTTCTGATTACTTTGTTTTTAATTGAGAAAAAAGCCTTGAAAACACCAGCTCTGTATATTTCCTATTTTCTGAAGAAAAACCGTATCGAATATTATGACCGTATGAGTGAAGTCAGAAACAAGGATAATTATGAGCAGTGGGTCAGGTTTTTCCTGCAGGCAGTGAAAGAATCTGCTGAGGATGCAACGGAGGCCATCCATAAGCTTTCCGCTCTGCATGACCGTAACTATGCGGCCATTAAGCAGATGGGGCGTGCAGCGCAGACAGCAGAAAAACTGTTTTCCTATCTGGAGCAAAACCCTATTATTGATATTAGGAAGACAGCAGATGAATTGGGACTCTCTTTTAGCACAGTATCCGCAGCAGTGGGCAGGTTTGTGAAAGAGGGAATCTTAATGCAGACCAACAACGCAAGCAGAAACAGGGTATTTGCTTATCAGGAGTATCTGGATATTTTACGAAAAGACACTTAAAAATTCATATGATTATCATGGGCTGTCCTTAAAGGGGCAGCCTTTTTTAGGAGGAAATGATCATGAAGGTAAAATTGTTAAAAGGGGTTTTGACAGTCCTCTCTCTCATCTGTATCCTCTGTATTCCGGTTACGCCGATTTATGCGGAGCCGCAGGGGACAGATGGGACGGAAATGCAGGTCATAGAGCCCGAGAAACTGGAGATTCAGCTTGGTGCAGACTGGGCTGGCGTAGAGTTTCAGCTGAAAACGGATTCAGGGCTGTATCCCGGCACCATAGCCGTCGGAGAAGACGGTGTTCTGAGAATGGAACTGGGCGGCAGCAAATCCTATGTGCTGACCTGTATGAATTCATCCGTATCTGTCCCAGAAGCGACGCAGGCCCCTGCCACAACAGAGGAAGCGCAAAATGAGAGCAATGAGGGCCAGGAAAGCAATGGCTCAAATAGCGGGCAAGATACAAAGGGCACAGTTGCCGGTATCCCGATCCTTCATCTGGTACTGTTTGCAGGCGGCATGGTTTTGGCCGTCGGCAGCCTGGTTGCAATGCGGGTGATGAAAAAACGCAGAGAAAGCGATGCGGAGTATGAGGATGAAGATGAATATGAGGATGATTAGTCCCAGACTGAGTCCATAATACACGAAAAGCCCTAAAGGGAATATTTTGTGCAAAAAAACAAAATAAATATTCCTATAAGGCTTGACGCGCGGGGCTTTATTTGCTATACTATAACCGTGGCAGGGGCTTGCGTTCAGGCTCTCGGTACGTTTGTGGTATAGCGTCAGACCTGATTCAAGGGAATCAGGGAACCGTTACGGATTCTGCGCATTGAGCGGATCCACAACAACGCAAGTCAATTGAATATTAAGGCCGGAAGGCTGCTTAAATACTTACAGAGTCAATTTGCTGGATGAGACATTGAAATTCCAGTGCCTTGGCTCTGTATGCTTTTTTGCAGACCTTCCGGCTTTTTCTTTTATCCAAACGGAGGTAAGACGATGAAAAAACAAAAAAAGAAAAGAAAGGGATTTCAGGCAGGTTCCATGCGATGCCCTTATTGTGGCAGCCCGGTGATCTATAGAAGCGCAGATGGGATTTATCATGACAACAGTAAAAAAACAATGCTCTATGTGTGCAGTCATTATCCGGAGTGTGACGCTTATGTAAGAGTCCATGCCGGAACCAATATCCCGGTGGGAAGTCTGGCCAATCATGAGCTTCGCACACTCAGACGGACCGCACATCATTATTTTGATCAGCTGCACCAGTCTGGAATGATGAGCAAACAAGACGCCTATCAGTGGCTGGCGGATTTGATCTGCGCACCTTTATCGGAGGCGCATATCGGTTATCTGGGCGAGTATTACTGCAAGCAGGTCATTGAGGAGAGCCGCAGGCTGTTGGAGCGCCAGAAATCAGGAAAGAACAGGTGCCGATTTCGGGCATTAGAAGGGAGAGTGGCGGCTTCATGACACTGACTGAGAAAGAACGGGAAAAGATTGAAAAAAATATCGGTCTGGTACATACGGTGATTCGGGATAAGCTGCAGCCTCCATATCAGGTGGGTATGTATTCCTACGAGGATCTTTTCCAGATCGGCTGCATTGGGCTTTGTAAAGCAGCGTCAACAGACAAAGGCGGGACATTTTCGACCTATGCCTACCGGTTGATCTGGCACCAAATCTGTGATGCCATGATTTATGCAACCAGGCGGCAGACGAAGGAGACCGCTTGTGATGTGACGCCGTACATTGCTGCAAAACAGGAAACCCCAGAGGAGCTGTCGGATTTCCGCATGGATATCAAACGGGCACTCGAACAGGCAAAGGCTGATGCACCGCCTTCCACCAGGAAAGGCATAGATGCTATCTGCATGATGTCGAAAGGGTATACAAGCAGCGAAATTGGAGAAAAAATGGATGCTTCGGCAAAGCTTGTGTGTGCATGGGTTTCCAAGGCACGGAAGTTTTTGAAGAGCCGGCCGGAGTTTGCACAGATTGCAGCTGCCTATCACTTGGAATGATGACGGGTAGAACATAAGGGATGCTGACAGCCTTGTTTGGTTTTCAGCATCCCGATTTTTTTATTTTGGAGGCAAATTATGAATATAAGAAAAAAGAATATCTGGATATGGCTGATTCCATTTCTTATTATGGCCATTACGCTGATTTTATTTAAGGCAGTATTTTTGTTGGGTTATGTGCCAACAGAGTCCATGGAACCGACGTTGAAAAAAGACAGCTATATCGTTGGAACCCGGATTTTCTCCAAACTTGAAATAGGCGATATCATTATTTTCCATCATGACGGGAAGCTGCTGGTGAAGCGTATTGCAGCGGAGGAAGGTGAACAGGTAGAGCATAACGGAGCCAGTCTGACAGTGCCGGAAGGCTGTTATTATGTTCTTGGGGATAATGCGGAGCATTCACTGGATTCAAGGTACTGGGAAAATCCTTTTGTAAAGCAAGAGGATATTGTGGCGAGATTGATTTGGCCATAAGATTTTTTACTCCGTTTCATATGAAAACAGACATTATGAAATAGGCTGTATTTGAATTAGGCAGCAGTGTAGTTTTGACATTATAGATGAAAAAGAATAAATATAGGATATTTCGAGGAACAATCTAGGAACACATAAGAGATAATAATAAGAAAAAAGCAGCCAACCTGCGTGTGGCTACTTTACTTCTTACTGTTTAGTTCCTTCATAATGCCGAGGAGATAAGCCATCGACTTGGGATCCAGTTTCTTTCCCTCTTCGATAAACTCCTGCAGGGCTGTCGGATAAAGGTTTCCTTCATCAAAGAATTCCTGCGGCGTTACACCTAAATATTCACAGATGTAAAAGAAGGATTGCATGGCCGGAAGTGACTTTTTATTTTCAATGTTATTGATGTAGTTGTTTGCTTGCCCCAACGACAGTGACATGTCGCGTGCGGACACACCTTTTTGTGCTCTCAGTTTTGCCAGCCGTTCCGGGACAAAATCTTCATACATCGCTTTCACCTCCCATTCTATAGTAGATTGTACCTTACACATATGTCTTATTCGCAGATTTGAAAGGGGTGTTTGAATTGACTTGAAGAAATAAATCTATTATAATTGGATTAGGTGAAAAAATATAACTATCGACTGGAGATATCAGATGAAAGTTAAAACCTGTTGTGTTACCGGACACAGGGATATGCCTTGTGAGGAAATTGGTAGCATAAAAAAAGCTCTGCATAAGGAAATAAAAAAAGCAGTGAAGGATGGCTTCACTGTCTTTCTATCCGGATTTGCCGATGGTGTGGATCAATACTTTGCAGAAATCGTTATTGAGCTGCAGAAAGAAAATCAGAATTTAGAACTGATCGCAGTACTCCCATACAGGGATCGTGTGAAGGGACTAAATCGCAAAGAACAAACAAGTGCTTTGCTGAATGCCTGTACTGAGATGGTGGTAATTCAAGAGGAATACCAGCCCAGCGTCTATTCACAGCGTAACCGTTATATGGTTGAGCATTCGGACCGCGTGATCGCTGTGTACGATGGGAGAGAGACAGGCGGTACGGTGAAGACGATCCGTTTTGCGCACCGCTTTCATAAAGAATTGCGTGAAATTCCGGTAGGACTAAACTTGGACAAAAAAAGGATAAATCTTGGAAGCAATGATGTATAAAAAGAGTGGAGCCGCAGGCAGTTCCATGATATAATAAAGCCTTTAAAAATGATAATTGTCTGAAAAATGATGGGATGGAGGTCATTCATGAAAAAATGGTATGACGAAGAATACGAATTTGAAATTGAGGTAACAGGGTTTCTTCGTGGTGATCACACAGAGCGGTATTGCCGAAACGGAGAGGAAGTCGGAGATAAATACACCTGTACTTATGGATGTCCTGTAAATGCGGATGGGCAAGGAATTTGTTCCAAGGTAATGATGATGCTGTTTCCTATTATGGAGGCAGTCAGAAGTGGCGGGGATTTAGAAAACATTGGCGGTATCGGTAAATACTGCAAGGAAATCGTATGCCCGGATGGATGTGTGATGTTCCGCTTGACAGCGAAAAAACTTGGAAATGAGAACTTTTTTAAAGGAAAGTTTTTTGATTAGAAAAAGATAAAAGAAGGGAAACCGGATATGCTTGATAAAATACCAAATATGGACGAGATGACCGCTTTAATTGGACAGTCTTTATATGACGTGTGGCAAAAGCTATGCACTGCGATTGACAAGCAATATGATATGGACCGCATTTGGAACAACGGCGGTAAGGCATGGACCTATGAATACAAATACCGCAGGGGCGGAAAAACACTCTGCGCCCTATACGCAAGGGAGAACTGCGTTGGCTTTATGGTAATACTGGGAAAAGACGAGCGGGCGAAATTTGAAGCCGGCCGAAGTGAGTATTCGGAAAGCGTTCAGAAGGTTTACGATGACTCAAAAACCTATCACGATGGGAAATGGCTGATGTTTGAGCCTGTTGATACATCTTTGTTTGGAGATTTCATGCAGCTGTTGGCTGTTAAGAGAAGACCGAACAGGAAATAGAGAGCCTTGGAGGAGAAGATGGCAAAAAAATAGACCCAAAACAAACAAAACGGGCAATGGCTTTTGAATTATGGATGGATGCGCCGAATCCGATGGTGACATTCTTTAAGATCTTGGATGTTACGCCGCTGATCAAAATAAATAAGAAAAGGAAGCTGAAGTTTAATATGCTTCTTGACTATTGCATTGGTAAGGCGGCTTCAGGCGTCAAGGAGTTTTATATTCTCCCCGTCGGCCATGAACTGGTTCAGTACGATTCCATTGCCGTGAATACTATTGTGAAGAACAAAGAAGGAGAAGTCAGCTCCTGCGATATTCTCTTCACGGAAGATCTGGCGAAGTTCAATCAGGATTACCTGAGATATACCATGCAGGTGGCTGACAGCTGCGAGAACCGGGCCTGACGGACAGTATGGTGATTGGCACATCAGCAATCATAGATACAGAGATTGATGGAGCAGTCGGTATGAACAGCGGTATTTATAATAACCCATTTATCATTTGGGGCAGATACAAAAAGAAGCTGTTCAGGTACTATCTGACGATATCCTTTCAGTTTCACCATACGCAGATGGATGGTGCTCATGCGGGCAAGTTCTTAGCAAACCTGCAAAATGAAATCAATGGATTGCAAGTAATTTATGGAGATAAAACATATGGCACGATACATGATGGAAAATGTAATGAGCAGCAGATTATTTAATTTTCTTTTGCTCTTTACAATTGTTGGAGAGTTCTTTCTCCCCTGGGTACTGGGACGATATTATAAAGGGTACAACAGTAAAACTAAGGTGATGAGCGTATTGGGCAGCCCGCAAAGTCCTGTTCGATTGATTTATAATGTATGGTTGATATGGCTTGGAGCTTTTTTGCTATTTGTAGCGCTTGCTTACTATTTTTCTACAAGAGCAGAGTTTCCAATTTTATCTATCTTAGTGCTTCTTTCGATTGGGATTTTTGCGGTTGGAGCAGGGGTTATTTCGGGCATGTTCAGTGTAAATGAAACTAAAGATATGGCTACTACTGCCTCAAAGATACATGGGGTAGGCGCCGCAATCGGTTTTATGCTGCTGCTGTTTTTTCCTCTGTTAAGTGGAGTTATGCTATTCAAGCAAAATGATATTGTTGGAGGTATAGTGGACATTAGCTCATTTATCTTGTCACTTATTTTCTTTGTCTGTTTTGTGATGGGAGATAAGGAGCAATTTCAAAACTCGGTATTAAAGTATGAGGGATTATGGGAACGGCTAACTCTGTTTTCTATGTATGTTCCTTTTGTACACAAGGCAATCAATGGACTGTTGAGCTGATAACTTCTCATTTGTTGGGAACTACACGAAGGGGAAAAGAGGTAGGAGGTAGTTAATATGATATCAGCAATTTATGAAAGGCGGAGCACAAGAAAATTTTTAACAAGAGACATATCGAAAAGTGATATGACAGATATTATCCAAAGCGGAATGAAAGCGCCTTCATCTAAAAACAGACAGCCCTGGAAGTACATTGTGGTACAGGGAGATGCGAAAGAAGAAATGTTAAGGGTTTTCCGTCAGGGAATTGCAAGGGAAGAAAACGAATGTGCGTTGCTGCCTCAGAGTAAACGCTATATTGCCGCAGCGAAACATACTGTTGATGTAATGGAAGCAGCACCGACAATCGTTTTCGTTGTTAATTCATTGGGAAAAAATGAAATGGGGGAAATGACGCCGGAAGAACATGTTTATGAGATCTGCAATATACAGTCCATAGGCGCCTCTGTTCAAAATATGCTTCTTGCCGCTACGGAAAAAGGAATAGGCAGCCTTTGGATATGTGATATCTATTTCGCATATTCGGAATTATGTGAATGGCTGAATAGCGAAGGACAACTTATTGCCGCTATTGCATTTGGTTATCCGGACGAATTCCCAGAAGAAAGACCACGCAAAAGAATAGAAGATATTGTTGAGTGGAGAAATTAAGCGATATATTCAAGTAAACTTTACTAAGATGAATAGAAAATAATGATTGGTATTAAGGAGGAATATGTTTATGAGCGAAAAATTCCCGCAGGAAGCGAAAAAGATAATGGATGAAAGATTTGGGCACGATACCTTACTATCACTTGCCACTACGGACCAAAACATCCCGCATGTGAGAACGGTGAATGCTTATTATGAGGATGGCTGTTTTTATATCATCACATACGCTGCCTCCAACAAGATGAAGCAGATAGGTAATAACCCCATAGTAGCGGTGGCCGGCGAATGGTTTACTGCGCATGGCAAGGGGGTAAACCTTGGGTGGTTCTGCAAAAAGGAAAACTATGAAATGGCCCAAAAGCTGAGACAGGCATTCAGCGAATGGATTGATAACGGACACAACAATTTTGATGATGAAAATACGATCATCTTATGTGTTCAATTAACAGAGGGGATTCTTTTCTCTCATGGCACGAGGTATGACATAGATTTCTCTGATAACTGATGCCTGTGGAAATTAAAGATGGATGATTGGGTGAGGTGAAGAAAATGCTTAAAACGATAAATAGCTTTATAAACATACTTATAGGAGGCTTCATTGGTGCATTTATCGGAGGAAGCATATTCAGATATCTTGACTACAAAAATCATCCTGAGCTGTTTGTTATGCAATCTGCACCATGGTATACCGGCATTCAAATTTCTGGCATAGCATTGATTGTAGTTTTAATAATTTGCGTGCTCATTAAAATCATAATTCGTAAGAAGATGAACCGATAAATCAACGAGTGTTAAGACAAGAGGAGGCGTAAAACCATTGAAGTTAAAAATCGTTGGAAGCGGCGGCATGTCAATCATTCCGAGTTCCTTCTGCAAATGTAAGATATGTCAGGAAGCCAGGGAAAAGGGCGGAAGGTATGAACGGTTAGGCCCAAGCTTGTATATTGATGATATAAAAATGCTTATAGATACACCGGAAGAAATCGCGGTAGCCTGCAACAGACAAAAAATATCCGAGGTAAAGCGCCTTTCGATTTCTCACAGTGATCCGGACCATGTCAAAGGGATGAGGATTGTTGAGAAAATAGGCTATGATTTCATTCAGGAGAAATGTATGCCTATTGGATTTTACGCTCTGCCGGAAGTGATAGAAGATATAAACCGGATGAACGGCGACTGCCTGAAATATTATGGGGATATTCTTCGGTGTATCTGCGTCAATGGGACATCGCACATAGAAATAGACAACATTGATATAGACCTGATCAATAATAATCCGGACAGGAATATCACCTTTTATGTTATAAGAGAGGGTGCGAAAAAGGTTATCTATGCCTGCTGCAACCCGAAACCCTTTGCGCATAATGACTTATATTTTGACGCAGATGTTTTGATTATCAGTCTGGTATCTGATGACGGCATATTAGGCGACGGGACAGAGCTGAAGGATGCACCGTTTAAAGATGAGATTTTCACCTTAGGCGAGGTAATGGAGCTGAAAAAATATTACAGGATCAAGAGGATTATCGTTACTCATATTGATGAAATATGGGGAAAATCATATGGCTATTACAGCGAACTGGAGAAGAAACTTGATCATGTTTTCTTTGCCTATGATGGCATGGAAATTATTGTGTAAACTGAAAAACGCAGATAGCAGAATTGAACAGGAGGTGTTTCTGTGACAGAGTTAGAAAAATGTATGGCCGGCGAATTATATAATTGCCATGATGAAATTTTTCTGCAATATAAGAAACAGGCAAAAGAGCTGCTTGACATTTATAACAGACTGACCTATGACCAGAAAGAAGAGAAGAAAGGGATTTTACATAAGCTGTTCGGCGGGATTGGAACAAACGTGTCGGTAGGGGCGCCGTTCCTGTGTGATTATGGATGTAATATTATTACCGGCAGCAATGTGTCGATCAATATGAACTGCTCCTTTATCGACTGCAATCAGATAAAAATTGGAAATAACGTCATGATTGCTTCCAATGTCCAGATTTATACGGCAACGCATCCCGTGGAACTGGCAGAACGCCTGACGCCAGACTGGACCCCGGAGAGCGGAAAGCATTTCTGCCAGGTATATGCGCTGCCGGTTGAGATCGGGGACGGGTGCTGGATCGGCGGTGGCGTCATCATACTTCCCGGGATTAAAATCGGGGCTGGCAGTGTGATTGGAGCAGGAAGCGTTGTTACCCGGGATATCCCGCCAAATTGTGTGGCGGTCGGAAATCCATGCAGAGTGATACGCAAAATTAACGAGGAATCAGAGCATGGTTAAATTAGTGGCGTTTGACTTGGATGGAACAATCGGAGATACGATACCAATGTGTATAAAGGCGTTCAGACAGGCGGTATCCCCCTATGCAGGGCATTTGCTGACAGACAGGGAGATTGTTGAAACCTTTGGATTGAATGAAATCGGAATGATAAAATCCATCGTTCCGGAGAATTGGGAGCAGGCGTTACGTGATTTCTATTCTCTATATGAGAAACTGCATTATGAGTGCTCCCAGCCTTATGAGGGCATCCGGGAGTTGATTGCCGCTCTGCGGGCAAAAGGATTTATCCTTGCATTGATAACGGGAAAGGGCGAAAGAAGCTGCCAGATTACTTTGAATGAGTTTGGGATGGAACATGATTTTGATGAAATCCTGACGGGCAGTGAAAGTGAAAATGTTAAGGCGCAGTCATTGAAGCTGCTGCTAAAAAAATATGATTTGCTTCCTGCACAATGTGTGTATATAGGGGATGCGGTATCAGATGTGTCAGAGGCAGGAAAAGCCGGAGTCATATGCTTGTCTGCTTTGTGGGGAACAACTGCAAAGGCAGAAGAATTGAAAAGCATCAATGCCGATTATATCTTTGAAACGGTAGGTGAATTAAAAAATTACTTGATAAAAAATACAAACCAGGAACCGGAGGAGGCGCCAATACCATGAAAGGATTTAACCGACAAAATCAATTATTTTCTCTTTGCGGATTGAACTGCGGGCTTTGCCCTATGTTTTTGAATAAATATTGCCCCGGCTGCGGGGGCGGCGAGGGAAATCAGTCCTGTAAAATTGCAAGATGCAGCATGGAGCATAATGGTGTGGAATACTGCTTTCAGTGCGATGAATACCCTTGTCCAAAATACGAGCATATAGATGACTTTGATTCCTTTATGACACACCAGGGCCGAAAATCCGATATGGAGAGGGCCCGGCAGTTGGGAATAGAAGCTTATAATGCGGAGCAGATGGAAAAGACAAAAATACTGGAGATTCTCCTGTCCGATTTTAATGACGGGCGGAAAAAGACACTGTTTTGTACAGCAGTATCTCTTTTGGATCTGCAAGACCTGCAGGCGGTACTCAGGCAAATTGAGGACAGAGCTGATTTGGAAACGCTGACGCTCAAAGAAAAAAGCACTTTTGCCGTATGGCTGCTGAAGGCGGCGGCAGCAAAAAATAATATTGACTTGAAACTGCGAAAGAAAAAGTGAGAATTGGATACAGCCATCGCTCATTAAGGAATGAGGAAAAATAGAGGACCGAAATGAGTTCATCTAAAGATATCCGGTTCTTGGAAAGGACAGAAGAAGAGAGGTGTATTTTTGGTAAGAGAGTATCTGCATATGAATGTTTATGATGCGTTTTTAGCACGAATGCATTTTCTCTTTGAGGAGTTTGATCATATTTATGTCTCTTTTTCCGGAGGCAAGGACAGCGGTTTGCTGCTCAATCTGGTTCTGGATTATCGGAATCAGCACTATCCGGAAAGAACCATTGGCGTGTTCCATCAGGATTTTGAGGCACAGTATTCGGTGACGACTGAGTATGTGGAACGCACCTTTGAACGGATCAGGGATCAGGTTGAGCCTTATTGGGTCTGCTTGCCCATGGCCACCAGAACCGCATTAAGCAGCTATGAGATGTACTGGTATCCATGGGATGATACGAAGAAGGAACTCTGGGTCCGGGAGATGCCACAAAAAGAATATGTCATCAATCTGGAAAATAACAGAATGACTACATACCGCTACCGGATGCACCAGGAAGATTTGGCAAAACAATTCGGGCGCTGGTACCGGGACGCCCATGACGGCGGAAAAACAGTATGCCTGCTTGGAATGCGGGCAGACGAATCCCTGCAGCGGTACAGTGGGTTCCTGAATAAAAAATATGGGTATAAGGATACCTGCTGGATCAGCAAACAGTTTAAAGACGTCTGGTGTGCCTCCCCTTTATATGACTGGTCTACGGATGATGTATGGCATGCCACCTATTTGTTTGGTTATGACTATAACCGTCTGTATGATCTCTATTATATGGCTGGCCTGAAGCCCTCGCAGATGCGTGTGGCCTCCCCGTTTAATGACTATGCGAAGGATGCCTTAAATCTATACCGCGTCATAGACCCGGAGATGTGGTGCAAGCTTGTAGGTCGTGTTCAGGGAGCAAATTTCGCTTCCATTTATGGAAAGAGCAAAGCGATGGGCTACCGGAACATTACTTTGCCGGAGGGGCATACGTGGAAATCCTATACAAAGTTTTTGCTGGATACGCTGCCTAAAAGGCTGCGGAATAATTATGTGAAGAAATTTAACACCTCTATCCGGTTCTGGCACGAGACAGGCGGCGGGTTGGATGAGTCTGTGATTCAGGAGCTTCAGGAGAAAGGCTATCAAATCAGACGAAACGGTGTTTCCAATTATACATTGAACCTAAAATCACGGATTGTATTTGTGGGACCCATACCGGATCACACGGACGATATCAAATCTACAAAGGATATCCCCAGCTGGAAGCGGATGTGTTACTGCATTTTGAAAAATGACCATATCTGCCGCTTCATGGGATTTGGGATGACACGGCAGCAACAGAAACGGTTGGATATCATACGCCGTAAATACAAAAGCATAGAGGAATTCGATTATGAAGTATAAAAGCCCAGTTTATAATGTGACAGCTGTTCCAATAGAGAAGGTACGGCCCAATAACTACAATCCAAATAAGGTTGCTCCGCCTGAAATGAGGCTGCTTTATGAGAGCATCAAAGAAGACGGATATACGATGCCGGTCGTATGCTATTATGTAAAATCGCAGGACGTTTATTTGATTGTGGACGGTTTCCACCGGTATCAGGTGATGATGGATTATCCGGATATTTACGAGAGAGAACAGGGATTGCTGCCGGTTTCCGTCATTGAAAAATCGATTGATAAACGTATGGCCAGCACCGTTCGCCATAACAGGGCACGAGGCACTCACGATGTGGATCTGATGAGCAACATCGTAAAGGAGCTTCATGAGTTTGGGCGATCAGACGCATGGATCTCAAAGCATTTGGGAATGGATAGAGATGAAATTTTGCGTCTCAAGCAGATTACAGGTCTTGCCACGTTATTCAAGGATATAAAATTTGGAGAGGCGTGGCGCCCTGTAGAGGAAGAGACGGCAAAAGAGTAAATAATATAGATAAATGAACGTAATAAACGCCCCTTTGCAGAAAAACAAGTGATGTTCTGCAAAGGAAATCAGATATTAATTATGGAGGTATGCTTGTAAATGGATAAATGGTTCACGATTGACCAGATTGATGAAGATACATATATTATCAGCGAATACCGGCATTGGGAGGAGACGCATTGCTATCTTTTAAATGGCTCCAGCCGCAGCTTATTGATTGATACGGGTCTGGGAATCTGCAATATTTATGATGAAGTAATGAAGCTGACAAATAAGCCTGTTACGGCCGTGGCTACCCATATTCATTGGGATCATATTGGCGGCCATAAGTATTTTCCGGACTTTTATGCCCATGCGGAAGAATTGAGCTGGCTGAACGGTGAGTTTCCGCTGACAATAGAAACAATTAGAGAGATGGTGGCAGACCGCTGCGATTTACCAGACGGTTACGATACAGGCACTTATGAGTTTTTCCAGGGGACGCCAACAAAGGTACTGGAGGATGGAGAGAATATTGAATTAGGTGGACGGAATATACAGGTATTGCATACCCCGGGCCATGCTCCGGGGCATATGTGTTTCTGGGAATCAGACAGAGGTTATCTGTTTACCGGAGACTTGGTTTACAAGGACACTTTATTTGCCTATTATCCGTCAACAGACCCGGACGCATACCTTGCTTCTCTTGAAAAGATTTCGGAGCTTCCAGTCAAGAAGGTTTTTCCTGCTCATCACAGTTTGGATATTCAGCCGGAGATTTTAAGCAGAATGAGAAATGCGTTCAGGCAGTTACGGGAAGATGGTAAATTACATCACGGCAGCGGTACATTTGACTATGGAGATTGGGCAGTATGGTTATAGAGAGAAGGAAGCAGTATAATTTCATTTAGTTGTGTGCTATACAAAAGGTTTTATCAGAACTAAAGAACAGCGAAAAAGGCTTGAAAGGAGCATTTCTATGAAGTATGTATGTACAGTTATATCGGTAGCGGATATCAGCGCCGCAAGAAAGTTTTATGAGGAACTGTTCGGGCTAGAGGTATACCAGGATTACGGAAAGAATATCGCTTTTACCTGCGGTCTGGCATTACAGCAGGATTTTGACTGGCTGGTAAATATACCAAAGGAAAAAGTATTGAAGAAATCCAATAATGCAGAAGTGGTTTTTGAGGAGCAGGATTTCGATGGCTTCCTGAATAAGCTGAAAGAATACCCGGAGATTGAGTATCTGGGAGAAGTTATCGAACATAGCTGGGGGCAGCGTGTAATCCGGTTCTACGATCTGGACGAACATCTCATAGAGGTTGGCGAGGATATGCAGATGGTAGTAAAGCGGTTCCTTGCTTCTGGAATGACTATGGAAGAAGTATCTGCGAAAATGGACGTATCTATTGAGGATTTGACAAAACTTCTAAACAACTAATATATGGTAAGGGAATAAACAATCGGTATTTTGGAGGGAGAAGTGCGATGTGTAAAATATTGTTAGTCAGACCGTCTAAACAATATGCAGACCAAGTTATGTCATATAAAGAAGAAATGTCACAAAATGGAGATAGTTTTGACGGTTGTGCTGGTCTTGAAAATGTACAATCATTTGAGGAATGGATTGATTTTGAAGCAAGATTAAAAGCAAAATACAAGGATGGATATGTTCCATCAGAAGTGTTTTTGGCTATACGAAAAAAAGATAACTATGTTGTTGGCATGATTGATTTTCGACACCCATTATCCGACTTCCTCTTTAATTTTGGAGGTAATATCGGATATAGTGTTCGTCCATCGGAACGGCAGAAAGGCTATGCGTCCGAAATGTTAAGATTGATTTTACCTATCTGTCGTGAGTTTGGAAAAAGCAAAGTTTTACTAACATGCGATAAAAAGAATGAAGCATCACAAAAAACGATTGTAAAAAATGGGGGCGTGTTGGAAAAAGAAATCCCTGATACAGTAGGACTTAGTGAAAGTGGAATTATTCAACGATACTGGATTTCAATATAGACCCTCTTTTATCAATTCAAATTTATCAAATGCAACCGCTAGTTGACAAATTGCTGTATATGATTGGTAGAAATGCAACCATACTAGCCTGTATAATGTAGTCAAAATTAAAGGAGGGGCGTTTCAATGAATATAGCAGAAAAAATAGTATTATTAAGAAAAAAGAAAGGAATCTCTCAAGAAGAACTGGCTAATAAATTAAATACATCTCGTCAAGCTGTTTCTAAATGGGAGAACAATCAGAGTACTCCAGATTTAGAAAAGTTAGTAGCTTTAAGCAAATATTTTAACGTAACAACCGATTACTTACTAACAGACAGCATAGAAACTTCAATAAATAACAATAGTCAATGTGAAAGTAATATTGAGTTTCAAGAACTCAAATCAGAAGTAACGGAAGATGAGTACCAATATGCAATTAATGAAGCTAAAAAGAAAAAACATTTTTCATATTGGGTAATAGTTGCTGTTCCCTTTATAATGATATTAGCAGTATTAATATGCTATTATTGTTTTTATCGTTAAGAAAGATTTAACTACAAATCCAAGTTTATTGAGGAGATTGTTGTATAAATCAATTCCTATTTGTCGGTGAGTAACGCAACAGAGATCTGGACGAGCATCTTATAGGGGTTGGTGGGGATATGAAAATGGTGGTCAAGCGTTTTCTAAATGCCGGAATATCTATGGAAGAAGTTTCCGTAAAAATGGACGCTTCTGTGGAGGATTTAACAAAACTTCTGGTTTGATGAATCAGAAAGACAAGGAGGAATGATTCACTATGAATTATACGAAAGTTGATATAGATGAATGGAGTAGAGGAAGTCTCTTTCAATTTTATATCGAAAAAATGCGTATTGTTATGAGTTTGACCGTCGATATTAATGTGGCGCCGCTGATTACCTATACAAAGAAGAATGCTCTGAAATTCTATCCGGCCATGATATGGGTTGTATCTAAGGTAATCAATTCCCATGATGAGTTCAAATACAGCTGGGACACGGACGGGAATCTGATCCGTTGGGATTCTATTTCACCGTCCTATACGATATTTAATCGGGATGACGAGTGCTTCTCTAAGTTTGTAACGGAATATACGGATGATATATTTGAATTCTATCAACGGACTGTGGACGACCAGAGAAAATATCAAGAAGAGCGGGCGATCATCGGAAACCAGCCGCAGAACTTCTTCGATGTTTCCTGTTTGCCATGGGTAAAGTATAAGCATTTTGATGTTCATGTATTTGACGAGGGAAAGTTTTTAGCTCCTGTTTTGACATGGGGGAAATATGAAGCGCAAAACGGCAATGCACTTATGCCGCTTACTATGAATATTCATCATGCTGTGGCAGATGGCTTTCATCTTTCAAGGTTTTTCAATGAAGTGCAGGAGCTGATTGATTCGTATGTAGAGTGACGAAGAATGAAAAAACTGGAAATTGTAGGGCTGATGAATCAGGAAAACAAGTATTTGAAGGAATGATACGAATCGTATCATACATGCGACAGAGAGATTCTGTTGTTATTTTACGTTTTTTGATAACGTTAAATTGTCGAAAAGACAGATTAACTTTTGAAAGGACGTAGAATAATGAAAAAGAACGGAAAAAAGAATTTATTATTTGGAGTGATACTCCTTGCAACATTTGTAATATGGACAGCTTTGATTCAGATTGTTGATGTGCAACCTCTTGGGCAGAATGGAACCAATATTGGATTTGCAACATTCAACTGCTGGTTTCATCGTTTGACAGGTGTTCATATGACGCTTTATACGATTACCGACTGGATGGGTCTTGTGCCAATTGTTGTATGTCTGATTTTTGCAGGAATTGGACTGGTTCAGTTAATTAAGAGAAGACGTCTTTTTAAGGTGGATTCAGATATCATTATTTTGGGTGTATATTATAGTATCGTGATACTGGCATATTCAATTTTTGAAATTATCCCAATTAATTACAGACCAATCTTAATTGAAGGAGTGATGGAGGCTTCTTATCCATCTTCTACTACTTTATTGATATTGTGTGTGATGCCTACTTTAATCGAACAGATTCAGCGTAGACTGACCTGTGTTGCAACTAAACAAATTATTACGATTACAGTAATGGCTTTTTCAGTATTTATGGTTATCGGAAGATTGATTTCAGGAGTACACTGGTTCACGGATATTGTAGGTGGAGTAATTTTAAGTATGGGATTGTTTACTATTTATAAAGCAGTAGTTATGCTATCGACAAAGAATCAATAGAATAAGCAAGGGAGGTGCAGGTTTTGGAATTCCATGAAAAACTTCGGGAATTAAGAAAGAGCCGAGGATTGACACAAGAAGAACTGGCAGAGGCATTGTTTGTTTCCAGAACTGCTATTTCAAAATGGGAATCAAGAAGAGGATATCCAAGCATAGATTCATTGAAAGAAATATCAAGATACTTTGCAGTGTCTATTGATGATCTGTTATCAGGAGAACAGTTGATTACAATTGCAGAAAAAGAAAATAAATCCAATCTCAATACTGTATGCAACTTATTATTGGGGTTTGTTGACTTGTTTTCTTTGATGCTTATTTTTCTACCGCTGTATCCAAAACCGGTCAATGGATATATCTATGCAGTAAATCTCTTTGATTATGTAGATAATGATGTTTTGTTTATTACAATCTATTGGGCATTGTTTATCGGTTTAACAATCATTGGAATTGTAAAAATACTAATGGTCTATTTCAAATTTGAAAAGGGCAAAAAGGTAGTTAATTCATTGTCCGTTGGGTTCAGTGTTTTTGCTGTTTTGTTTTTGGCGATGATGAGAGAACCATATGCAATAGTAGTTGCATTTTTGCTATTACTTGTCAAAGGTGGGTTACTTTATAAACAAACCAAGGTGGGTTGATAAAGTAGTGTTTCTATAAATTTAGGTTTGTCGGTAAGTAACACAGCAGAGATCTGGACGAGCATCTCATAGCGGTTGGCGAGTATTTAGAAAAGCTGCTGTATAGCTGAGCGGGAAAGAAAGTCAGAAGTTGTGGGGCTTGAAAATTTTAAGTTGCTTTTATGCGTTCTTGGTGGAAAAGGTGTATTTCAAATTGAAAGGATGGTCGGGTGCTAATGAAAGAAATCATCAACTTCATTGAAGCGAATGTGGATGGCAAAACGCTGTTTACAAAGGAATTAGTTTACGAACTTGAAAATGGTGTGTTGCAGGGCGTTTACTCAGATCAAATATCTTTCTCTAATCTAAAATATTCTCAGAGCGGATTTCAGTTGGATATGTTTATTGTATCTAATGAGAAGATATGGCTCATGGGAAAGGATGGAGAACGGGAAAAATTGCGAAAAGATTTCAGTGGTGTATCCCTGTTCCGATTTGAACTGGCGGAGCGAAAAAGCACGAATAGTTTGACGGGCTGTTTTCGTTTCATTTCAGCCTCAGGGAAAAATGTAGCAGCAGAGGCTATCGTAAGTGGAATTTATGATTTGCGTCTTGAAAATGATGTGCTGAAGTTATCGGAAGATCAGGTCTTGTATCGGGATCAGCCGATACAAGAAGGACATTTTAAGCCCGTTGCATTTCAATCGGAACATCGTTTTTATGTTAAAGCTAATAAGCTACACTATGAATACAACGGCAAGTGTTTTGATGTGGACTCAAAAACTATGCGGCGTAACGATAGCTCCGATACCTTTCCTCCGTTTATTTCAATCGAAAAGTAAGAAATGACGAATCGGTTTGACAGGAGTGCAGAGATTTGGAAATGCTAATAGATAAATAGTAAAGGAGAGTTCTCGATGATAAATAAAAAAATGATAGCCTTTTGCGGTACATATTGCGGAGTGTGCGAATGGAAAGACCAAATCGGATGTAAGGGTTGTAAGGCCAATAGAGGAATCATGTTTTGGGGTAAGTGCGATAAAGCGATATGCTGTATTGAAAAGGGGCTTGAACATTGTGGGGAATGCTCAGATATGCCCTGCCAAAAGCTCAGAGACCTGTTCGATGATCCAGAGCATGGTGATCACGGAGCAAGACTTCGCAATCTGAAAAATTGGAAAGACGGCATTTATGCCTATGAAAACTTAGGTAATACAGCGCAAGAGACGGCAAAAAGTTTGAAAGCAATAGAAAATACCAATGACTAGGAAAGATGATTATTTCAATGGATAAGTATTGGGGTGATGACGGTACAGTTCCACGGTGGAAATTGGCAAAGGTGATTGGAACAAATCTACACTGACTTTCGGGTTAATAATTAAATTTTGTGAGAGTATATACTATGTTCAATGATGGTAGAAGTAAAAAGGTTGTTTTTGTTGCGCATTGCTTTTTAAATCAAAATTCTATTTCTGATGGAACGGCGATTTATCCGGCAGCAAATAAAGATGTTGTTGATTTTTTCTTAAATGGAGATATTGGTATTGTCCAAATGCCCTGTCCGGAGATTTGCTGTCTCGGACTTGATAGGGGAAATATTCATGGCGCTGATAGCCTGGTAGTGGTAGAGAATACACGCATACGTTCAGCAATGCAAAATGATGACTCAAATTTGAAACTAACAAGACTGGCTGATTATGTAGTACAACATATCATGGAATATAAAAATATGGATTTGAAGTTATCGGTATTATTGGGGCAAATCGTTCTCCAAATTGTGGTGTCGAAACAACTTCGGACAATGATGCAGAAATCAATGGTATGGGATTGTTTATAGATAAAAATTTTGCCGGCTTTTGCGAGAAAACATATCTATTCCCATGATAGGCATAAAGGGAACGGACAATATACAAGAAAAACTTCAGCAGTTAATATGAGTTAAGGGATAAGAACAAGCATGATCTTTCTGTCCTTGAAAGTATATCAGAATAAGGCGAAATGGTGATTTGCATGGAGGAAGCAACGAGATATATTGCGTTTTTGCGCGGTGTCAATATAAGTGGAAAAAATAAAGTTCCGATGGCTGAACTAAAGAAAGCTTTTGAGGAGCTTGGGTTCGGAGCGGTTAAGACCTATCTGAACAGCGGCAATGTGATTTTTTCAAGTAATGAAGAGAATATAGGGATCCTTACAGACCGGATTGAAACAACGATAAAAAAGTGGTTTGGTCTGGATATTCCGGTTTTCGTCACATCAAAAGAGGAACTCGAAGATATTTTGCAACACGCGCCTGACTGGTGGGGTGATGAAAATAAGGAAATCTATGATAATCTGATTTTTATTATGCCTCCGGCTACATTTGCTGAAGTGCGGGACGAGATCGGAGAACCCAGGGAGGGTTTGGAAAAGATTCAGGATTATAAGGAAGCGGTATTCTGGTCTTTCAGCCGAAAGGATTATCAAAAAACAAACTGGTGGAGGGAGACGGCAAGTGCGAACATCAGCGGCAAACTGACAATCAGAACGGCAAACACTGTCAGGAAGATTGCCGGAATGTAGTTGTTTCTCAAATTCCGGTTTGTTGGGTGAAAAATATGCAGAACAACGAATTGCTGAATCATTTTGATAAGCTACATACGACCGAATTGGGTGTAGTAAGAATCAAGAGAAACCTTGCTTTGGATACCGATCATGTTGTTGATTGGTGCAGAAATATGATACCTTCTGTTGAAGCATCCATGTGGAGACGGTAGTTTTGATGTCAGGGCGGAAAAATAAAAGTATAAAAAGTGTAGAAATGTAAGGGTTTCATAAGGATGTTTTTAAGGTTTAGGATTTGCGGTATGGCATTTTGATGTGCTATACCGCTTTTCCTTTCCATAAAGTGACTTTTGAATGGTCGAATACCCCGATGTGATTATAGATGATTTCAATTTCCTGTAACCGTCGTCCGCTACTCTTATCGGGAGCATGGACGATAATCTTATCTATAAACTCATGCAGTATTTCAGGGGTAAGCTCTGTTAAATCTGTGTACTTCTTGACAACTGCCAGGAAACGCTCAACACTTACTGTCTGCTATTCTTCCTGCTGAATATTTTTCTGAAGTTGTGTCTGTTCTTCTTGTAAATCAGCCTGTTCGGTATCGTATCCTTTTGAGAGTTTCATAAACCGATCATCTGACAATTTGCCACTGATGTTGTCCTCATAGATACGCTGGAAAAGATTATCCAGTTCTTTCATTCGCGTTTGGATTTCCGACAAGCGCTTTCTCTGTTTTGCCAGTTCCTTGTTTCTCTGTCGTACATCCGTATCCATTACCATGCGGATGAATTCATCCTCATACTGTGAAACATAACCGATTACTTCCCGTAAGTTATCAAGAACAATCTGCTCCACAACTACATTACGGATATAGTGCATGGTACAGGCGTTAGTATTCCTCCTGTAATTAGAACATACATAGCTATGTTTTTCAGCAGGTTCATCCACTCTGCGGTGAAAACTCATTTTGCTGCCACAATCCGCACAAAAGAGCAGACCAGAGAACATAGGCATGGCACCCATTTTAGTAGGACGTTTTTTGCCTTGACGGATTTTCTGTACTATATCGAAAGTTTCCTGATCTATGATTGCCTCATGTGTGTCACGGAAAATTTTCCACTGGGAGGGGTCATTGTCAATCTTCTTTTTCACCTTATAAGATTTAACATGGGTTTTGAAGTTGACTGTATGCCCCAGATACTCCATACGGTCCAGGATATGTGCAACTACTGTTGCATTCCACTGGTAAGGCACTTCGGGAATTACAGAGGGTTGTTTTAATCCTTTGCTGACTGCATACATGGTCGGACACAGAACTTTTCTATCCGTCAGCAGATTTGCAATTTGTGTAGGACCATATCCCTCAACACATAGTGAGAAGATTTCACGGACAATAGCCGCTGCCTCATCATCCACCAGCCACTCTTTTAAGTTGTCTGGGTTTTTGCGGTATCCGTATGGAGCGTGAGAGCCGATATGCTCACCTGCCATTCCCTTAGCTTTTTTCACCGCACGAATTTTCTTGCTGGTGTCTTTGGCATACCATTCATTGATGATATTACGGAATGGAGTAAACTCATTGTCTCCCTGGGTACTGTCCACTCCATCATTTACAGCAATAAAGTGAATGTCATGGTCTGGGAAAATGATTTCACTGATATGGACAAGACCACAAAATCAAATTGCGAAACGGACTGCTGACAATTTACACTTATTTCGCAGAATAGTTACAAAAAGAGGCGGGGAAACCACATTGATCTGTGATTTCCTTGCCCCTTTTTTCTTTTTTGCTTGCCTGAAAATTAGCCGCTAAAATCGCTTTTTCAATTCTGCAATCCAGGTTTCAATCGTTTCAGCCAAAACAAATTGCTGTCGTAAAACAGCCATACCGATTTCAGGAACCTCTGGCGCATTTTCTTTTTCCCGGAGATTTTCTTCCAGATATGATTTCAAGTCCTGCACATTTTTTTCAATATTGGCAACGCAGGATTTTTGCATTCTCAAAGGTACACTGTCCAAATTTACAATCACAGCATTGAAGTCCAGAAACATACGGATAGGCTGGGCGGAAAGTTCTCCCATGAGCCGTTCAAATTCCTGTTCACCGCTGTCCGTCAGCGAGTAAACCGCCTTTTCCGGCATATTGTTCTCCCGCACAGGGACACTCTGGAGCAGACCTTTTTCTTCTAACTGAATGACCTTTTTGTAGATGGATGGTGTGCTGATTTTTACCCATTTTGAAATGTTGCGGTATTCCACCAGCTTTTGAATGTCGTAAGCGCTCAACGATTGCTTTTTGAGCATCCCAAGGACAATCAAATCTATCGTTGCCATGCAGAGTTCTCCTTTCGCACTTGACAGCTACTATAATTTATAGTAGTATGTGTTGACTGACAGCTACTATAAAATATACTACTTCACATGACTCTGGCTGTCAAGAGAAAGGAGTACAATATGGACGGAAACAAAAAAATGGCGCTTTTGGGGAGCGCGCCCATTCCCAAAGCTCTCCTGGCACTGGGCATCCCAACAATGATTGGTATGCTCATTAACGCGCTCTACAACCTGGTAGATACCTACTTTGTGGGTGGGCTGGGAACCGATCAGATGGGGGCCGTTACAGTGGCCTTCCCTCTGGGGCAGATCGTTGTAGGGCTGGGCCTGTTGTTTGGGAACGGTGCTGCCGCCTATCTGTCCAGGCTGTTAGGCCGTGGCGACAAAGACACGGCGAACAAGGTAGCGAGTACAGCCATATACAGCGGCGTTTCGATTGGGGCAATCGTGATCTTATTCTCTATCATCTTCCTGGAACCGATTTTGAAACAGGCCGGAGCAATCGAAAGCGTTATACCCTATGCAGTCACCTACAGCCGCATCTATATCGTGTTCTCTATTTTCAACGTGTTCAATGTCACCATGAACAACATCGTTTCCAGTGAAGGCGCGGCAAAAACGGCTATGTGTGCGCTGATGGCTGGCGCGGTACTGAATGTAATTTTAGACCCTGTTTTCATCTATGCGCTGAACCTCGGCGTAGTTGGTGCGGCGATTGCAACGGCAATTTCTCAAGTCATCTCCACATTGGTTTATTTGTGCTACATTCTTCGGAAAAAGAGCGTGTTCAATTTCAGCATCAAAGAGTGCTGTTTTGCAAAAGAAATTATATCCGAAATTTTGAAAATTGGTATTCCTACACTGATATTTCAACTTCTGACCAGCCTTTCCATTGGCATGATAAACAGTGCGGCAAAAGAATATGGAGGCTCCGCCCTAGCCGCTATGGGGCCGGTTACAAAAATCATGTCAATGGGGACGCTGATCGTTTTTGGTTTTCTGAAAGGATTTCAGCCTATCGCTGGATTTAGCTATGGAGCGAAAAAGTTTGACCGACTGCGGGAGGCAATTAGAACCGCTGTCCTTTGGTCTACCATTTTTTGCGTGATTTTTGGTTTTGTTGCTGCCGTATTCTCTACGCAAATAGTGTCCCTGTTCACAAAGGAAGATGCAGAGATGGTTCGTATCGGTTCGATTGCTCTACGGGGAAATGGACTTTCTTTTGTCCTCTTTGGCTTTTACACAGTGTACTCCTTCCTGTTCCTTGTGATGGGGAAAGCCGCAGAGGGCTGTGTCCTGGGCGCTTGCCGCCAGGGAATTTGCTTTGTCCCCGTCATTTTGATACTTCCGTTGGTTTTGGGATTGAGTGGTGTTCTCTACGCACAGCCGATTGCAGATGTCATTTCGGCTATTGTCACAGCACTTATGGCGGTTCGGCTGCACAGAGAATTGCGGACAGCGGAAAATCATATTTCCACTCTACCCCAGGAACATTGATGAAGTAAGGTGGTGTGAATGAACGCAACGCAAAATACTTCTCACTGGATATGCTGCCCTGCCTGTGGCGGGAAAACCCGGATAAAGGTATACAAAGATACAGTGCTTGAACGATTTCCGCTATATTGCCCCAAATGCAAGCAGGAAATGTTAATCAGTGTCCGACAACTGAATACGTCAATCATAGAGCCAGACGCACAGACGCAGAGCCGATAACATATGGAAGTTTTCCCTATGGTTATCGGCTTTGCATTTGAAAAGTCGTGGCTAAGTCAAGAAGGAGCGGCGGCTTTGAGAAATCAGAGCCGCCGCTTTTTTTCGTTTTGGCGGCACATAGGAGGATGCCGCCATGCGATTATGGATAGATAGGCACTTGTCAAAAAAAGCCTGATCCCCGCAGCGGCGCACCTCACCCAAGGTTGCGAAAATAGTCGTTTCCAGCCTGTCCATACTGCCACCCCCAGCGCCCGAATAGCCTTGTGCTGTTCGGGCGCTTTTGCTTTTTCCGTGGGCCGTTCTATCAGGCCCCGGTGTCGCGGCCCGCCCCTCCTGTTCAGATTTCGCTTACCCCAAATCTGAACAGGAGGACAACAAGATGGAGATCACCATCAAGAGATACAGCCGCAAGCTGACCTACGAGAACGCCGCCACCCTGGACGAGTTCTGGGAGCTGGCCAAGCGCACCGAGCGGAGCCTTGACCGGGAACAGCGGCGGCACTGGGACGGACGCGAATGTGACGAGTACATAATTGCCGCCCAGGGCGTTCTGCCCTACTGTGCCACCCCGGAAGAACTGGTCTGCCAGCAGGAAACACTGGATGAAATTCTGGCGGTGCTGGCCCTCTGCACGCCTACCCAGCGGGAGCGGTTTCTGCTCTATGCGCTGTATGATTTCAGCTATGCGGAGATTGGGCGGATGTGCGGCTGCTCCAAGGCCGCAGTCTATGACAGCATTGAGGGCGTTCGGAAAAAGTTTTTCAAATTTTTCCGCTGACCGCCCTGACGATCACCCCGGCATGATGGCTACCAGGTGAGGGGCAACCGCCCTATCACCGGGAGGGACAAGCTGTTTCCCTCCTACATCAAGGAGGCCAAAATGTCAGCGATAATTCAGCTTCAGCAAGAGTGCGTCCGTTTCTTACGGCGCACTTATACACCATTCCGGTGTCGTGCGCCCTGCCGGGGGCGTTGCGTCCTTCGGACGCGATGGGGAGCTGCACTCCCCAAACCCCTTGCGCACCCGCAGGAAAGGAACACCCGCTTTGCGTCTGTTCCTTTCCTGCGGGTCAGGTATCGTCACTGCCAGATTGGCACTCACGTTAAAAACGCAAATCTGACGTTTTTAGGATTTTGCCAGGAGAGCATGTGAAATGGTTGTATCCGAAATCCCCCAAATGACCTATCAGCAGTACCGCACAGCCCGGCGGCTGGTGCATGAGTGCTACAACTATGATTGCGGGAACTGTCTGCTCCTGGACAACGGCGAGGAATGCGTCTGTCCGCAGAGCATCACCTACTCCCTGATTTGCAAATGGTTCTGCGCCGCCGTCCTTCCCCTGGACGCTGGTCTGTGCGCCGCGCTGTTCCCTCCGCCCGCTGTCAGACGGAGACGCTGCCGGGAGTGTGGTAGGTCATTTGCCCCACCCAGGCACAACACCATTTACTGCTCCACCTGTGCAGCAGAGCGGGCCAAACGGAGCAAGCGAGCATGGGCCAGGAAAAACCGGGCCGATGTGTAGAAAAAGTACCCGCTGAAAATGCAGTAATATCAGGGCTTTCAAGACCGCCCTCGACGGGAGCCTGATACATTTCCTTTCCACCCCCGAAAACGGGCCTCTAACGGCCCACAGCGGCGGTCTGACAGCCCCACACCAAGGAGGCTAATACCATGACCGACTACATGAAGATAACTACCGAATTGCCACCCTATTTCTTCTTCCCCTGGTTCCTGCTGGATATGGACTTGACCCTTACCGCCAAGCTGACCTATGCCCTTCTGCTTGACCGGGCGCGGCTATCCCAGCTCAACGGGTGGACGGATGAAGCTGGGAGAGTTTATATCATCTTCCCGATTGAGAAGATAGCCGAAATGCTCGGCAAGAGCATGACCACCGCGAAGAACGTATTAGCGGAATTAGAGGCGGCGGGGCTGATTGAGCGCAGACGGCAGCAGTTCTCCAAGCCCAATCATATCTATGTGAAACTGCCTGATGGACAAAGATTTAGCCACCCCTGATGGATAAAATCTTGTCTTTCGCCATGGCTGGAAAACTGTTCTTGTAATAGGGCAAAAACCTGGCTGACGCAGGTAAAAAACCTGTCCCCTAATAAGAACTATAAGAACAATAACAAGTATAAATAAAACGAGTGGGAGTAAATAGCGCCCACTTTTTGGACAAATGTCCACCATGAAAATTTTGAAAACAAGGAGTTGCCTATGGAGCATATCAGCTACAAGACGCAGACCGAGATTGTCAATTTCCAGGGCCGGGAAATCCCGCTGGAAAACCTCACGCCTATCCTCACCCCAGAACAGGAGGCGATGAAGCGCCGGGAGTTGGAGCAGCGGCTCTATGAGGTGTTCCGTAAGTACGCCAGCCACCAGCAGGCGGAGGAACCGGCCGGCTAAATTTTTGCCGCGCCGTTGCTTTGCGGGGCTGCTGATGATATAATCATAGCGTCAGCAGCTCCGTTTCTTTTCAGAAAGGGAGCGCAAAATGAATAATCGAATTGACGCGATCTATGCAAGACAGTCCATCGACAAGAAGGATAGTATTTCTATCGAAAGTCAGATTGAGTTTTGCAAATATGAGTTGAGAGGTGGAAGCTGCCAGGAGTATCAAGATAAGGGCTACAGTGGTAAGAATACGGACAGGCCCCAGTTTCAAATGCTGGTGGAGGACATCAAGCGTGGGCTGATTGCCAGGGTGGTCGTTTACAAACTCGACCGCATCAGTCGTTCCATTCTGGACTTCGCAAACATGATGGTGCTGTTTCAGGAGTACAATGTGGAATTTATTTCTTCCACGGAGAAGTTCGACACGTCCACACCGATGGGCCGGGCGATGCTGAACATCTGCATTGTGTTCGCGCAGTTGGAGCGAGAGACTATCCAGAAGCGGGTGCAGGACGCATGGTATTCCCGGTGTCAGCGCGGTTTCAAAATGGGCGGGCGTGCGCCCTACGGTTTTCGGACAGAGCCTATCATCATTGACGGCATTCACACCAAGAAGCTGGTGATTGAACCGACAGAGGCGGCGTTCGTTCGCAAGATGTACGATATGTATATCGACCCGCGCATTTCGCTCCACGACATTGCCACTCAGCTTACAGCCCAAGGCGTGAGGTCATTCTATGGAAAACCGTTTTCCAGGTCAACAATCAGCCTAATCCTCCGCAATCCAATTTACGCAATGGCTGACCTGGACATCTACGAGTTTTTCAAGAGCCAGGGAACGGAGATTTACAACGATGTCGCCGATTTCGCAGGAACCAACGGCTGCTATTACTATCGCAGTAAGGGCAATATTGACAACAAGCACAAATATCTGCAAGGCCAGATGTTGGTGTTGGCCCCCAGCGAGGGTTTCATCCCGTCCGAGTTGTGGCTTCGGGTGCGGAAGAAAATCATGGCGAGCCAAAGCTACCAGCCCGCGAGAAAAGCCCGCAATACCTGGATGGCGGGGAAAATCAAATGCGGGAATTGCGGTTACGCTTTGATGTCGGCCCACTCCTGCGGGTATCTCTATCTGCGCTGTACGAAGCACGCTGAAAACAAATCCTGCCCCGGTTGCGGCACGATTAAAATGCGGGAGTTGGAGGCGTTAGTTTACCAGCAGATGGTGAAGAAGCTGAAGGACTACAAAACACTGACGGGCCGCAAAAAGAAAAAAGCCGCCAGCCCAAAGCTGACGGCGAAGCAGACGGAGTTGGCCCAGGTGGAGAGCGAGATCGAAAAGCTGCTGGACACGCTGACGGGCGCGACCCCGGTGCTGATCTCCTACGCCAACGCCAAGATTGAGGAATTGGACAGCCGCCGTCAAGCCCTTGCCAGCGAGATTGCCAAACTGACCGCCGAGGCGGTGTCCCCGGAGCAGATTGACACGATTTCCAACTACCTGGATGATTGGGAGAATGTCAGTTTTGAGGATAAGCAGCAGGTGGTGGATTTGATGATTACCGTTATTCGCGCCACCAGCGAGAAGCTGCAAATTGAGTGGAAAATCTGACGGCGGGCATACCGTCAGGCCAGTATCTTTTTATGTCCTTGTCCAGTGTAGTTCCGTATACATACCTACTTGCAGATAGTCACGTCCAAGACGGGACATATCCTTGACGATAATCCGCTTGATTTTTCCGCTTTCAACACCGGCAATCATCCTCTGGAAGTCAGGTCTGTTGAAATTTGTTCCTGAAAATCCATCATCAATATAATACAGATAATTTGAATAGCCGTGGTCCAGAGCGTATTTTTTAAGGATTTTTTTCTGATTTACAATACTGTTGCTATCACCCTCCTGTTTGTCGTCCTGGGATAAACGGCAGTATAAAGCCGTTACATCATCTGTCAGAAGTTCCACAGAATTGCGAAGTACGTTTAATTTGTTTGACTGCTGTAACATATAACCTCCTATCTGACAGTCAAACAGACAATGCTTTGCCTATCTTTATTATACCGCGCTGTCTGGGAACTGTCTGCTGTTTTCATGGTTAATTAGAAACTGTTTTTCGGAGGTCATTTCTAATTAGTCGTTTTATTTTGTCCACGGCATTCTCCGTGGCTGTTTCCTTAGAACGGGAAGTTACCACATAAGCGGTATTCCCGATTTTATATTCACGCACCATAGAAGATGCCTGTTTTTCATTTTTTTGCATTAGATAACTTCACCCTTTCTATATACAAAAAACTGTTAATAAAGAAAGAGACAGTACAGATGGCTGTCAGCACAGCTCCACGGGATTTTCACCCCCACATGGTTCTCATGCGGCCCTACCCATTGCCTGTGACGCCTCACGGTTCCTAAACCGCTGCACGCTCGGACTGGTGGCTGTAAGGGAGTATCATTGTCCTTTCTGGACGTCATGACCTACAGGTTGCTGCACCTGTTTTACAGATCGGTGTTGATCGCTCACTCGTAAGAGGTCATGGCGCACCGGCTGAATGGCTCAATACAGAAAGAATGTATCTGTCTGCCTTATACTGTCACGGTATTATCCACCGGACTTTCTTTGTCAAAGAACTGGAACAATGCCGGTTCAAGCTATTTCATCGGGGCGAGGAAAGGGAGAAACACGCCTGATGATATGTAGGTTATTCCGGCAGTACCTTGAAACCTGTTACGATACTATACAGCAGCTTAGCCTCTAATCGGAGCCTCATATCTTCATCCACACAGAGATGTTCGTTGCCGTATTCGTCTTTCATAGGTCTCATGGCGAGGAAACGAATATAGCCCTTATAATGATTGAGAACAGCATTCAAATCCCTCCTTTTCCAAATACTCGCGTAATTCTTTCAAAATACTGTTGCGCCGTTTGCTGATGGTAGAACGGACTGCATTCAGCCTTTGGCTGATTTCGATATCCGTCATTCCCAGGAAGTAGGACAGCAGGATTACATCCCGCTTACTTTCCGGCAACTGCGCTAATGCCTCTGCCAGCAAATCGCCAACTACAATAATCTTTCGCCCAAGCACTTCAAAGACATATTCGTCCTGAAAATACTTGTCATAGGAGGCGGACTGTGTCAGCTCGTCCGGTGTTAGAGCGTCCAAAGATTTTTCTCGGTCACGTTGTCTTGCGTATTCATTCATAATACGGTTGACTTCGTTCTTCAAAACCCTGTTACAAAAACCACCAAACTGATTTTGAACACGCTGCTCATAGGAGTCTTTCATTTTCTCACCTCCTTTCGCAGTCGCACGAAAGCGGGTGATGGATTTTCTCCCTTTCGCAGGGGTAATCACAGAAATCGCAATTTGGCTACCTCGAAAGAGAAAAAATTTTGAAAATTTCCAACAGACAGCGGAATACTTCCCAAAACACAAAAAAGC
Source organism: Lachnospiraceae bacterium (assembly GCA_910574865.1). Classification (GTDB taxonomy): domain Bacteria; phylum Bacillota; class Clostridia; order Lachnospirales; family Lachnospiraceae; genus Schaedlerella. Next base: position 164,373 of record CAJTDN010000004.1, read on the forward strand.
CCGACTGAAAAATACAGTCGGGCAGATGGAAATATTATCTGTTACATAATGATGTGTGTGTTCATAATCAAAACCATAATAATCCCAAGTAAGATGTAGGCTTTTTTTAATGAGCTATCACTTGTCGAACTTTGTCGATTAAAAAGATGGTACATGGCAGCTACCTCCTAAAGCCGCCATGCCAGATACACGGTACAGGGGTCGTCGAAGCAAAAAGAAATGGCGGCCTTGATAATTCAAAACCGCCGTGTTAGAGATAGATAGAATGAGCGCAGGAAAGTATCTGCCCGTCAGCGGTTTTTTTCTTTTCTGCCGCTGGGCAGATGATTTTAGATATTACAGTTTAGAGCTTATAGAAAAGAATAAAATCAACCCAATAATCTGTAAAATACTTATGTTCAAAATACTCCTTTCAATGAGAATTGTGGCTCTCTGCCGTCACTGTTCTTGAATAAATGAAATATGTTGCACAGAAATACACGCTATAAACAACCAAAAAGATCAGCAGCGTAATTCCAGCATTAAGTGGGATAAGGTTTGCCTGCAATATAGCTTCACCAAAAAATTTATGAAATCCGATTGTGGCAAAGAGCAGAAAAATGGATGGAACGATTAACGGTAAAACAAAAAATCCTGATAATTCCTGTACTATCAACCGTTTCTGTTGCTGCCTGTCAACGCCCAGGCGATATATCACCTGAAAATGCTTGCGATTAGTTTCCATACGCGAAAGCTGTTCAAACGCCAGTATTGTGCAAGACAGTATGATAAAGACAATGCTTAAATACAATCCGCAAAACGAGATTGTGGTATAGCCTGTCAAGGAATTTGCAATTCCCCATGCCTTTACGGTAATTCCAAGTGTGGCATGTTCAGGTATCTCCATTCCAGGCTGGACTGTTGGTTTCCATTTGCCCGAATTTAGATTGGTTCTTGCGTCATTTTTTAATGCAGGCGTCCCACCATCTTTTAATTTACATACCAAACGGATTTTTTCAGCCGGAAGCTGTGAAGCCACTTCATCAGGAACAACTATCACATAACCTTTGGTTCCGGCCATTTGATATTGCTCCATCGGTTCTGTAAATATTTCTTCGGATGAACTCTGCAATTTGTATCCTGCCAACTCAATGGTCGCGCTTTCTGATAGTGCGCTTTTAATCGGCTCCATATAAATCCACGTGTCGCAATGAATAAGAAAACGATCTTGTCTTAATGTTTTCGGTTCCAGACCAAGAATATATCTCAAATGATTATAGTCCGATATAGATAACGCTTCTACGCCGTAAGTCCCAGCAGAATAAAGGTAATACGTCAAGCTGTCCTCTACGGTTGACTGCGTATCAACAAAAGAAATCACATCATCGAAACTTTCCTTTGTTAGAGGCGCATCCACAGCCACACCAAAGTCATAAGGGTAATAAGCCTCCATATTCGCTTCATATCCAGCACCCATCGTCAGGCCCGCAAACATTGTAAGAAGTGATACTGTCAGCAAAGTCGCGATAACTGCCAGGGTTTTTCCTACCGAATTGAACCGTTGCTTTAGCTGGCCCATTAGAAAAAGGCGTTCTCCATGCAAAAGATAATTTTTCTTTCTATGGACACTTCCGATCAATAGGAACGGAAGATTGCGGTATATGCTATATACCGCCAAAAGAAGCAAGCCAGCCCCGCCGCCAAGAAATAACATAGCTACATTTGTTTGGATTTTCAGCCCATTCACCAGCAGTAAAACGCCTGCTGTAATTTCCAAAATAGTACATACACCGCTAACAACCAGACGGATAATACTTTTATCTTTGACTTTTTCGTTTTTCTTTTCATCATACAGCAATTCAATAATCTTTTTCCTGCGTATGATCTTCGCTGCTTGTATCAAGCCGGAACCGTACATCAGCGCAAAAAGCAGCATTGTAACAAGTACCGCTTTGAGTGAGAAATAGACCGAGTAGTTATGGGGGGTATGGAAAATGCTCTTTACAAATATAGCCAACAAGCCAGACAAACCACTGCCCAAAACAATACCAATCAAAAAAGCACCGGCACCGATCAAAATATTTTCAATCAGAAACAATCTTTGAATAGATCGTAATTCCATCCCAAGAATTTCATAGGTCGCAAACTCGCGTTTTCTTTGACCGAGCATAAAACGAACTGCATAACGGATTACGAATGAGGCAATCAATGCCACCAAAACTGAAAGGGCAAGAATACCCGATGTAAGCATGGACATATTTTCCGTCATGCCGATAATATCCGAAGAAAACCCAAGGGATAGAAATGCACACAGCAGCGTTGCTGTTAAGGAAAGTGTTGCGAAATAAATCGCATAATCTTTTGCAGAGCGTTTCACATTCCGCAAGGCCAGTTTAGCGTACATCATCCTGAACACCTCCCAACTCCGCCATTATATCTAAAATCTGGTTGAAGAAGTGTCGGTTATCATGCTTCCCCTTTAGCAGTTCCTTGTATATCTGCCCGTCTTTCAAAAAGAGAATACGAGAAGCATAGCTGGCAGAAACAGCGTCATGTGTTACCATGAGAATTGTAGCGCCCATGCGCCTATTCATATCCTGCATAGTTTCCAGCAGATTGCGGGAAGAATTGCTGTCTAAAGCTCCTGTCGGTTCGTCAGCCAAAATAAGCTGGGGCTGATTGATAATGGCCCGCGCACAAGCGCAACGCTGCTTCTGGCCGCCAGATACTTGATAGGGATATTTCGCCAGAACATCCCTGATAGCAAGCTGTCCCGCTATGTCCTGCACCTTTCCGTCGATCTGATTTGCGGACTGCTTATTGATTGTCAATGCCAGAGCGATATTCTCATAAATCGTTAATGTGTCCAACAGATTGAAGTCCTGAAAGATGAAGCCTAAGTTTTCACGTCGAAAACGGGCAATTTCCTTTTCCTTGATTTCCAGAATATCTTTCCCGTTCAGGTTAATATGTCCGCTGGTAGCCGTATCAATGGTTGAAATGCAGTTTAACAATGTGGTCTTACCAGAGCCGGATGCTCCCATGATACCCACAAACTCACCCTGTTCCACGGAGAAGTTCACACCGTCAAGGGCGCGGGTGATGTTCGGCTCTGTGCCATAATACTTTTTTAAGTCAATGGTCTGTAAAATACTCATAAAATTCAGTCCTTTCTTTTTCTGATCAAGTATAGTTTTCAAATTTTATTATTTTAGATTTTCCACATAATAAAGCAAAGAGCCGATAACCACAAGGGAATAAACCTTGTGTGTTATCGGCTCTGCGGCTGTGCGTCTGGCGCTTTGATAACAGTTATATGAAATTGTGCAACATCAATTAAGCACTCACTCTTACACTTCGGGCAAAAAAGCGGAAAGTTTTTGAGAATGGTATCTTCTCTAATTTTATCGCGTGTTTTATTTCCACAAATGGGGCAACGGATGAAATCTGTTTTTACTATTCCCATCACTTTATGTCCTGTTCATTGTCTTTTTTCTTTTTTTCTTCCCGATATTTACGAATGAGCTTATTCCGAACAGGGACACCGATACCAATAAGTAGAACTACCGCTAAAATAGTAAAATCCATATTACTCACCTCACATTTCTTTGCTTTCCATAATCCGAATGGAAAACCAGATAGACACAGCGTACATCACAACGACAAGTACAATCGCAAGAAGCATAAGCAGAATAGGTGAATTTGCAATCGTAACAACAATGGGGTTATCTGCGGGTATTTGGGGGAGAAGAAACAGCGTTGCCAAAAATCCCACAACAGGAATATACATGAACACACGCCCCTTGATGGCACCATACTTGTAATATCCAGGAATTTGAAATACAGTATAGAGAGCGAACATGAACAGTCCACCTATGGCTGCACTAACAATATCTAATACCCTAATGTTTTCGCCCATTGAACGTAGCACAATCGGCTGAGTGATAAGAGAAATCACCAGGGCAAACATACCTAACACAAGAACAAAGAGATAGCGGCCGATCACCATTTCACTTTTTTTGATAGGTAAAATTCCGTACAGACGCTCCATGCTGTTTTTTTCCGTTACGGAGAATGTATAACCTGTTGTCATGGCGATAAAGCACATAGCAAAAGAAACTCCTGTCAACAGAGAACGGTTAATTGCAGCAAATACAATCGGAAGAACCAGCGTAAAGCAAATGGTTTTTATATAGGGTTTTACTAAGGCAACATCTAATTTTGCAGCTTTCAAAATGTTATTCATAATCTTCACCTCTCTTGCTTGTGAAAACAATAATTTCATCAATCGTAGCAGGTTCGATACTAAGGTCTGAGAACTCGCCAATATGTTCTGTTTTTACCAAAGCTTCAAATCCTGTTGGAAATGTGCGGATACCAACTGCTTTGTTGCTTAAATTTGCAGACAGTTCATCATTGCCACCTTTGACAATACGGAACATATCAATAAATTCATCTTTACTACCACTGAAAAAAAGTTCCCCATAGCTGATATAAGTAATGTAATCAGCAGCACGTTCCAAATCACCTGTAATATGCGTAGAGAACAAAACACTATGTTCTCCATCCTCGATATACTCTGAAAGGATTTTCAAAAGTTCATCCCTGGAAACAGGGTCAAGTCCGCTAGTTGGTTCATCCAGAATAAGTAATTTTGCGTCATAGGAAAATGCACAGGCAATCATTAACTTCATCTGCATACCTTTAGAAAGTTCTTTTACCTTTTTGTCCGGGGCTATATGAAATTTTTTCAGCATGTCAGCAAATATTTTACTGCTCCAATTCGTATAAAAAACTGAGATAGCTTTTTCAACCTGAGAAACTTTCCAATCATCACTGAAATAATTTGTGTCAAAAACAACGCCAAGTTCAGATTTTACCTTTTGCTCATCAGATATATTATCTAATCCCATAATCTTAATTTCGCCACCGTTACGCGCCAACATATTCAAAATGAGCTTAATGGTGGTTGTTTTGCCAGAGCCGTTCGGTCCAATCAGCCCCATAATGTACCCTTTAGGCAAGGTGAAACTGATATTGTGAAGTTGAAAAGAATTAAATGACTTTGACAAATTTGTTACTTCCAAATAATTATTCATCTGTTTTTACCTCCGTTAAAATTTCTAAAAGATGATGTAATTCTTCTGTGGATAGGTTTGCCAATCTTGCAGCTTTTATTGCCTCTGTCAAACTACTTTCCACTTTACAAATGAGCTGTTCTTTAATCAGCTCTGAACCAGACCCCATTACGAAACATCCGCGACCCTGCACATTTCTAACAAAGCCCTCTTGTTCCAGTTCTGTGTATGCTCTTGTTACTGTTAGCACACTTATTTTCAGATCTTTAGCAAGAGTTCTTAGGGACGGGAGCATTTCTTCTTCTTGTAGTTCTCTCGACAAAATAGCAGCTTTTATCTGTTGCTTGATTTGCTCATAAATGGGGACACCAGATACATTTGAAATAATAAGTTTCATCTCTGCCTCCTCCACTAACCAAACTGTTATGGTTTTATGTATAACACTATAACAGATATAACACATTTTGTCAATGCGATGCTAGAATGCACAAAACAACTTAATATATGCTTTATTTCAGTCAATACTATGAACTGTGTACTCATATCTCAAAGGAAAGGTGAACGGTAAAATGTAGATGGGTGAAATAAGCATGAAAAGAGAAACAGAACTTTATGATTTTAAGGCTTTCGGAGCAGCTATTAAAGCCGCACGCAAAGCTAAAGGAATATCAAGAAACCAATTAGCAGACAAAATGGGGATTTCTCCACGGTATATTGCCTCCATTGAAAACAGCGGGCAACATCCAAGTCTGCAAATCTTCTATGAGCTGGTGACATTTTTGGAGGTATCTGTCGATCAGTTCTTTTTCCCGAACGCGGAAGTGGATAAATCCACACAGCGTCGCCAGCTTGATACCATGCTGGATGAAATGGGAAGTAAGGAACTAACGATTATGACCGCCACAGCACGAGGCATACAGGAGGCAGGACAGGAAGAAGAATAGTCCTCCGATCACAACAAAACAGAAATTATAAGACACTATGGGAAATCTGCTCTCATAGTGTTTTTTTGTTGCTTTTTAGGTAGCCAAAATGAGGTTTTCGCAGTTACTTACATAGGAGAGAAGAAAAACAGCAAGCACAGCAAACGAGTACCCGTTTGCGATTTTTCCTATTTTCAGGTCCCTTGCCCGAAAATGAAAAATGCTTGTTGGGATAATCCCAAACCCTTATAAAGAACGGAGGCAGATGATGGCGAACAGAAAGCGAAATATACAGATGAAATTCTGGGTGACACCAGAGGAAAAGGAACTGATAGACGAAAAGATGAAGCAGCTCCCCACACAGAGGTATGGGGCTTATCTTCGGAAGATGGCGATTGACGGATATATCATTTATACAGACACCACGGATATTAAGGAGATGAATAAAATCCTGTCTGCCATCAGCCGGAACATAAACCAGATTGCAAAGAGGCTCAATGCGGGAGGCCCCACATATGAGGCAGACATTCAGGAAATCAGAGAGAGGCAGGAGGAGATATGGCAGTTACAAAGACACATCCTATCAAAACAGCTCTGAATAAGGCAATCTCCTATATCTGCAATCCTGATAAAACAGATGGTATGCTGCTGGTATCTTCTTTTGGCTGTTCAGCGGAAAGTGCCGACATAGAATTTTCCTGGACCCGCCGCCACGCCATTGATAAGGGAACGAACCTGGGCCGCCACCTGATACAGGCTTTTGAGCCTGGGGAGACCACACCGGAACAGGCTCATGAGATCGGGATGAAGCTGGCCCAGGAGGTGTTGGGCGGAAAGTATGAGTTTGTCCTTACCACCCACATAGATAAAGGTCACATCCATAATCACATCATTTTTAATTCAGTCAGTTTTGTGGATTATCGGAAGTACCATTCCAATAAGCGGAGCTATCATTTCATCCGCCGTACAAGTGACCGCCTCTGCAAGGAACATGGTCTGTCCGTGATCGTGCCAGGACCGGACAAAGGAAAGAGCTATGTTGAACACAGCACCGCTAAAGCAGGAACCAGCTATAAAGCAAAACTGAAAGCTGCTATTGACCGGCTTATCCCCCAGGTATCCAATTTTGAGGAACTGCTAAAGCGGTTAGAGGCAGAGGGATACGAAATCAAAAGAGGCAAGTATATCTCCTGTCGGGCAGTCGGTCAGGAACGGTTTACCCGTTTCAAGACTTTAGGTGTGGACTATACGGAGGAAACTGTTGCAGCTCGGATAGACGGAGCTCCCCGCCCATCCAGACAGCCAAAGGCAGCCGATCAGAAGATCAGCCTGCTCATTGACATTCAAAATAATCTGAAAGCCCAGGAGAGCGCCGGCTTTGCTCACTGGGCGAAAATCAATAACCTAAAGCAGGCAGCCAAGACCATCAACTTCCTCACGGAGCATGGCATTTCCCAGTATGGACAGTTGCAGGAGAAATTTGACGAGGTAATGACTTCACAGGACCGGCTGCTGTCCTCCATGAAAGCAAAGGAACAGCGGATAGCGGAGATCGGTCTGTTGATAAAGCACACCTCCACCTATCGGGAATATAAGCCTGTCTATGACCGTTACCGAAAGTCTGCGGATAAGGAAAAATTCCTGAGAGGACAAGAAAGTAAGATCATCTTATTTGAGAGTGCAGCCAAAGCCCTAAAACAGATGGGCGTTCAAAAGCTGCCGGATACTGCGGCTCTCAAACAGGAGATGACAGCTCTCACAGAAGAAAAGCCTTGCTAAACAAGGGGTTTCCGGGAGTTGGGAATTGCCGATGGGTAGTTCCGGCTCCCGGATTTTTTTCGCTTCATAGTTTTGTGGGAACTGGTCTATGGCGAAAATTGGCGTAGGGTTGAGTTGACAGGTTGGATATGGGGTAGGTTGTGGGGATAGGATTGTTATAGGTAGGTTGAGGAAACAAGATGGACAATATAAGGCAACACTATAATAAAAAAACAAAAACTGCAGGACCCATTCTATGGTATAGAAGCAAAAAAGCTGCTGAAAGCTGGCGAAGCTTTATTAGATATCACCTATCAGCTTGGCTTTAGTAGCCAAAGTCATTTTACCAATTTTTGTGTAGAAAATTAGACTTGACAATCGACCATCGGTCGCTATATAATGAAGACCAAACAAGAAACGACCGATGGTCGATATGAGGAGGTATCATAATATGCCAAAAGGAATTATGCTTACACCAGAACAACAAGAAGAGCGCCGAGAAGAAATAATCAGTGTTGCTTTGCAGCTCATAGAGAAAAATGGATTCCAAAAAACATCAATGAGGGAAATTGCGATTTTAGCGAACATGGGAAAGTCCAGTCTGTATGATTTTTTCAAAACGAAAGACGAGATTGTTGTATATGCAGTTGAGAAAGAAATAGAAGAAACAATTAAAAAGGTTCATAGGATTATTGCCGATGAATCCTCGCCGGAACAGTGTCTTAGAAAAATCATGCTAAATCATCTTGGAGTACCAAAGCAGTATCGAACGGTGCTGATGTGGTTAAATACAGAATCTGACTATTTAGAAGAAGATTATCGAAAGCGGCTGAAAACTGCGCGTTACGCATATCAGGATATTATAAAATCTGTAATTGAAAATGGAGTGGAATCAGGCGTCTTCCGTAAGACGGATGCCGATTTAGTGGCGCGTTTGTTAATTAACTCCATTATATCAATCATTTACACATCCCGACCATCAGCCAGTCCGGAGAAAATGCTTGATGAAACAATGGATATATTTCTACATGGAATTATGAAAGATGGAGGTGAATTATTATGATTTATTATACTCTACCCTTGTTGCATAAACAGGCAACCCTTGAAATGGTCGGCGGAAAAGGTATGTCTTTATCAAAACTTTTGACAGCGGGTATCCCTGTGCCGGAGGGCTTTCATGTTACGACTGCTTCATACAAGATTTTTGTTGAAAAGAACCATATTCAGCCTCATATTAATAAGTTGCTGGACGGTATTGACTCTAACAATACCAGCCAGCTTGAAAATGTATCTACGCAGATAGGGATGCTTTTCCATAATGGAGAAATGCCGCAGGAAGTATCAGATGCAATTAAAACCGCATATGCCGGATTGGGAAATATAGCGGTGGCTGTCCGTTCCTCCGCAACCGCCGAGGATTTGCCCGACGCTTCTTTTGCAGGCCAGCAGGAAACCTATCTTAACATACAAGGTGAGAATGAAGTTCTTGACGCTGTAAAGAGATGCTGGGCTTCCCTATGGACAGCTTGCGCTATTGCTTACCGCGTGAAGAATGGTATAAAGCAGGAAATTGTTGCACTTGCTGTTGTAGTACAAAAGCTTGTGTTTTCCGATGCGTCCGGTGTTATGTTCACGCTAAACCCTATCAATGGCAGACGTAGCGCAATGATTGTTAACGCCGCGTGGGGACTTGGCGAATCGGTGGTTTCTAGCTTAGTCACCCCTGATACAATCGTTGTAGATAAAAATGCTGAACGAATTGTATCGTATGAAGCAGCAAACAAAGAGATTATGACAGTCCGCACCTCAGATGGAACAGAAGAAATCCCAACTCCTGAACAGTTGAGGAAAAAACATGCTCTTACTCGCAATCAAGTTATGCGATTGACACAGCTTGGGGAAAAAATTGAGAAGTATTATGAAATGCCTATGGATGTAGAGTGGGCACTGGAAAAAGATAAGTTGTATATTGTTCAGGCCCGCCCCATTACTGTCCTGCCGCCGGAATGGACGTTACCGGAAAAGGATGTTATATATACAAAAGGCAGTCTGGCGGAACACTTGCCAAATCCTGTTACGCCCTTATTCGCCACACTTGGACTTGAAATAGTCAACCGCGCGTCGGCGCTTTTATGGATAGATATGTTTGGTAAAAGTGCGAAAAAGTTACTGCCAGAAAACGGAGCATATACGATAATTAACGGATATGTTTATCTTTCCGCTAATTCAAAGCCTCTTTTGATTGCTGTCAAATCCCTTTCACCCCGATCTTTACGCCGTGCGCTCACGAACAGTGTTGCGCGCTGGGAAACAGCACGAAAAGAATTTGAGGATGTGATTAAACAATGGGAAGAAAAGCCCATGCATATGCTGAATGCTCATCAAATAATGGAGGGGATTCAGACTGTGTTTTATGGAGCGTGTATTTATTTCACGAGGATTCAGCTTACATTGCCAGCCGCCTCTATCAGCGAAACATTATTTACAAAATTTTTTCAGGGAGCGGCCCGCCGTGCCGGTATAACAGACACTTCCGTTCTCTTGCTTGGGTTTGATACGATTGCGCTGCAATCGGAAAAGAACCTGTGGGATCTTTCGGAATGGGCAAAGCAAAATAACACTTTAGGCTTCTATCTGAAAAGCAATCCTGCAACAAAGATAGCAGAAGATTTCAAGTCCTCCATTTTGCCTGCGCAAGTTTCGCAGGAGGTGTGGGTAGAGTGGAAAAGCCGAATTAATGCCTATTTCAAAGAGTTTGGCTGTACTGCTTATGAATTTGATTTTGCATATGCCACACCACAGGAGATACTTACGCCAACCTTTGAATCCATAAAAGCATTTTTGGAGGAGAAAGGGGAAAATCCGTATTCGCGCCAAATCGCATTTGAAAAGCGCAGGAAACAAGCCGAAAACGAGATTTTGCAACAGATAGGCGGTCACCGTAAAAAGCTGTTTTTGAAGCTGCTCCATTGGGCACAAAATACTGCCCCCATGCGTGAAAACGCTATTTATTTGATGGGGATGGGGCACCCGCTGATTCGCCGTATGTTACAAGAAATTTCTGAACGTCTCTTAACTGGCGGAGCTATTTCACATCTGGACGATATTTACTGGCTCACAAAAACAGAATTGGAAACGCTCATAACACAGCTTGAAAAAAATATACCCCTATCTAATCTGAGTGAGGCAATCCCTGCTCGACAAGCGGAGCATGATACATTCCGAGGTTATGTGTCGCCTTCCCAGTTGCCGGAAAAAAACAAAAAAGCCGTATCACATGCAACTCAAATACAGAAAGATGGGAAAATTGTATTGACGGGCATAGGAACCAGCGCAGGCGTTGTTACGGCTCCCGCCTGTGTACTGAACAGCCCGGCAGATTTTGAGAAATTCCAGCCGGGAAGTATCTTGATCGCCGTTACCACAACTCCTGCATGGACGCAGTTGTTTGCCTCCGCAAGTGCGATTGTAACAGACATTGGCGGCCCTCTTAGCCATTCAAGCATTGTTGCCCGTGAATATGGTATCCCCGCTGTCATGGCGACACACACAGCCACGAGAAGTATTAAAAATGGACAAATGATAACGGTGGACGGCTCGGAGGGGACGGTGACGATTGATGAATAAAAAGCCTATTTTCGCTTTAAAGCTTGCTACTTTGGTGATTGCGTTAGGATATAGCTTAATTCTTCCGGTCATGCCATTTTACATGGAAAATCTAGGTGCTGGCGGTCGTGAGCTTGGATGGCTCACTGCCGTATATGCTCTGGCACAAACAGTATGCGCACCTTTTTGGGGTGCACTGTCTGACCGAATTGGTAGAAAGCCGATTATCAGCATTGGTATTATAGGATATTCCATCAGTCTGTTCCTGTTCGGTTTGGCTTCATCCTTTTGGATACTATTTATAGCTCGCAGTTTATCGGGTATATTGTCATCTGCTACGTCCGTTGCATCTTTGGCATATGTTGGAGATTCCAGCTCGGAGGAAGAAAGAAGCAAGAATATGAGTCAACTTGGAGCTTCAATGAGCGTTGGCGTAATGATGGGACCATTATTGGGAGGCATTCTTGCAGGCTATTCGCTTGCGCTCCCATTTTTTACAGGAGCTGGCATTTCATTTATTGCCTTTCTGCTAATTCTAACACTTTTGCCAGAGTCAATTGAGCGTTCAGGACAGACGGAAAAAAGAAAACCCTTTGATTTTTCAGACCTGAAAAGTATAATTTTTGGCTCAGCAGGAATGGTTTTGATACTTATTTTCGTCGTGAATTTCTGTCAAACAGGCTTGCAAGGAATTACGGGGCTGTATGTCGTAGATAAGTTTGGATTTTCCACTAAGCAAGTTGGTGTTATTTGGATGGCTCTAGCAGGTATTTTGATTGTAGTACAAGGCTTTTTGACTGGTCCTTTAGCAAAAAAAATTGGTGAGAAGCGACTAATACTGATAGGTATGTTTTGCAAAGCCTTAGTAGCGTTTGCCATGGTATTGACAACTGGGTTTGTTAGTGTGTTGGTGATTTTTGGCTTATTTGCGGTATCTTCTGCTATTACAGTACCCACATTAAACGCAACCCTTTCAAAAACTGACAATCAGCATAAAGGAACACTGATGGGATTTGCCAGTACCGCCGGAAATCTTAGCAAAGTTATTGCTCCTTTATTAACTGGGTATCTGTATGAAAGCAATATTGAATTACCATATATAACCACGGGAGGGATAGCCTTAATCGGAGTGGTTATCTGCTATATCTGGATAAAAAATCAAAAGAACAAATGATGGAAGAGGACGTTTATATGGAGGTTATACACAGTAACTAATCTGGTATAGAAATTCAAGTGAGGCTTTTCTGCTTTATTAAAGTCTTGCTACTACTTAAACCTATAATATCCTTAATTCATTATGATAAATTCTAATTTAACAGTTTTGATACATAAGGAGGTAACAATACTATGGAATAGAATAAAAAACGAAAGGAGATACGGACCATGAATCTTAAAAAACTTGAATTTGAAAAGCTTATAGAGCAAATCTCCACTCTTTACAGAGAGAAGAAATATTCACAGCTTAAAAGCATTTTAGCAGACATTAATCCAACTGATATTGCTGTTCTTTTTGATGAATTTCCAAATGAACAGAGGATTTTGCTCTTCCGTCTTCTTCCTAAAGAAGAGGCGGCTGAAACATTCGTTGAGCTTGACGGTGAAACGCAGGAAGCTCTCATCCATGCTTTTTCAGATACAGAGCTTCGTGAGGTTATTGACGAGCTTTACCTTGATGATACAGTTGATATTATTGAGGAAATGCCTGCGACAATTGTAAAAAGAATACTCAGAAATACTGATGCACAGACACGAAAATCAATTAACACTCTTTTAAAATATCCTGAGGACAGCGCAGGCTCAATTATGACCCCTGAGTTTGTTGATCTGAAAAAGGATAACACTGTTGAGGATGCCTTTAAAAGAATAAGACGTACAGGTGTTGATAAGGAAACAATTTATACTTGTTACGTTACTGACAGCTCAAGGCATCTTATTGGTGTAACTACAGTAAAAGAACTTTTGTTACACGATTATGGCGATAAGATTGAAGAGTTTATGGAAACAAATACAATTTTTGTAAACACGCATGATGATAAAGAAATAGCGGCAAATTTCCTTGATAAGTATAACTTTCTTGCTCTTCCTGTTGTGGATATGGAAAACAGGCTTGTGGGTATCATTACAGTCGATGATGCTATTGACGTATTGCAGGAAGAGAATACTGAGGATATCCAGAAGATGCACGCTATTATGCCTAACGAGAAACCTTATCTCAAAACAGGCATTTTTGAAACATGGAAATCTAGAATTACGTGGCTTTTGTTTCTTATGATAAGTGCAACATTTACGAGTATGATTTTAAATGCTTTTGAGGACAAGCTTTCGGCACTGATTGTACTGACCTCGTTTGTGCCTATGCTTACGGGAACAAGTGGTAATTCGGGAGGGCAGGCGAGTGCCGTTATTATCCGTGCTCTTTCACTTAAAGAAATAGATTTTAAAGATATTTCTAAAGTTATATGGAAGGAATTCAGAGTAGGTGTTCTGTGCGGAATTACACTTGCTGCTGTCAATTTTGTTAAAATATGGTTTGTTGACAGAATATTGTTCGGTATGAGTGCTATTACTATTCAGGTTGATCTTGTAATCAGTCTGACACTTATAATCGAAATTATTTTTGCCAAAATGGTTGGATGCGTATTTCCTATTCTTGCAAAAAAAATGAAGCTTGACCCGGCTGTAATATCATCTCCGTTTATTACGACGGTTATGGATGCGCTTTCACTTTTAATTTATTTCTGGCTGGCAACAATGATACTTCATATATAAAAAAGCAGTTTTTCAAACCTGGTTTTTTATAGTGAGCCCGACGGCACACGCTTCTAAAGGGTGAAAATCCCTAGTCTGCCTTAGTAGTGGGAAGGACACAGCCGAACAGCAAGGGTGTCCATCGTGAGGTGGAATATGAAGGAAGCTGTAAGCAAATCTCTGGTCTGACAAACAGAAATCACATCAGGTTGCAGTTAAGGATAAGGTGGCTATACAAACTAAAGTCCAATAACTACTCGGAATTAGCTGTAATAAATGTGGCAGATATATGGAGAGAAAGAAGTGTGTGGTACTCGGGGAGGTCTCGCCAGCAGGAGAAAACAGAGTAAGAAAGAGGTGTTTCAGAAAATTGCTGAAAGAAGAAATATAGCACTGAAACTTATCATGAAGAAGTGATTTTCAAATTCAGATTTATGGAGGATGCTTTTATGAATAAGTTATTGATGTTTGAGTCCATTGATACGTCTTTGTTTGGAGATTTTGTGCAGATATTAGCCATCAAGCGGAAGCCTTACAAACCGAATTGAAACGATGATAAAAGAACGGTTTGGTCTGGATATTCCGATTTTCGTTATATCAAAGGAGGATCTCGAAGATATTTTGCAACATGCGTCGGCTTGGTGGGGCGATGTAAATAAAAAAATCTATGATAATCTGATTTTTATTATGGCTCCAGCTACATTTGCTGAAGTATGGGGTGAGATTGGAGAACTCAGGGAAGGATTAGAAAAGATTAAGAATTATAAGGTAGCGGTATTCTGGTCTTTCAGCCGAAAGGATTATCAAAAAACAAACTGGTGGAGGGAGACGGCAAGTGCGAACATCAGCGGCAAACCGACAATCAGAACGGCAAACACTGTCAGGAAGATTGCCGGAATGTAGTTGTTTCTCAAATTCCGGTTTGAGGGGTGAAAAATATGCAGAACAACGAATTACTGAATCATTTGGATAAGCTACATACGACCGAATTGGGTGTAGAAAGAATCAAGAGAAACCTTGCTTTGGATATCGATCATGTTGTTGATTGGTGCAGAAATAGGATATCTTCTGTTGAAGCATCCATATCGAGAAAAGGAAAGAACTGGTATATAACGGTTGACGGGTGTATCATTACGGTCAACGCTTATAGCTATACGATCATCACGGTGCATAAGGTACAGGAACAGCAAAGATAGCAATAAAGAATTCACAGAAAGAGCGGTACAAGAATATGACTTCACGAGAAAAGAAAAATAAAGTAATTCAACAAGTTATCAAACCGGCGCTCAAAGAAGCAGGTTTTCACAGCCTTCGGGGAACACAGGCTTTTTCCATCCATAAGGAAGCTTGCACAATCGCCGTAAATATTCAAAGCTCCCAATTTAACAGCAATGTTACCGGGTTTTCCTTTTGGCTGAATATCGTAGTAGATACGCCTGACCTTTCAGATGAACAACTACAAGATGTTACTTTTTTCAAATCTTTTACAGAAGCTTGCTTTTTGCCGCATCAAGGCAGGTTACACCCGCTCCGTGATATACGGGGTTATGTCATTGACGGTTATAAAAACTACAAGCCGATGGATACCCCCTATGAGGAGATTCAAGCCATCATTGCAAATGATATGCAGCAGTATATCATTCCGGGGCTATCCCAGATTGGCAGCATAGCAGATTATCAAGAATGCGTTGCGCTGTGGCAAGAAGAATCAAAAAGTCAGTTTGTACGTCTGGTAGATTACTTTTCGGAAGCGCATATGCTGACATTACCATTTCAAAAAGATACTTGGATTGGCACCGTAAATATGAAAGAGCTCGTTGAGAAGAAAAAGACACTATGCCTTACCACAGATGAAATCATGCAAAATAAATCAATTTATTGCAAAGTGCGTGAATTATCGATGCATCCGCAAGAGGACACATGGCCGTTGATTTGCATGACGCTCTCTGCAGAATAAGATGATTTGAAATATGCGGAACTTCCTTTGAGAAGGAGGAGCAAACAATGAAGGAGTTTTTGGGTAAAATACGGACTCCCCAAAATCATACTTTTTGGAGTTTTTATGGGGGTCTTTTCAAAATATTTGGATTACCGGCAGGCAAACCTCCCGGCGTTATTACATCTGATTGACAGTGCGGTGGATCTGCATAACTTTCTGGGGAAATTAGCACCATGGATTGTTATTGCGGTGTGCATTGCCGTTTACAGCACAACTCCTATAAGGGTTGGCATCTTTTTGCGGGAATGGTATCAAGCTACTATTGGTACAGCAATTTCGTAGCTGGATTTTTCCCGAAAAGCTATGCCCTTGTCTGGATAGCATTTACAGTTGCATCCTCTTTTTTGTGTTGGTATGCTAAAGGTACAGGGCTGGTTGCTTTTTTCTGTCCCCAGGTGTTATAGGGGTATTGCTGAACTGTGCGTTTAGCTATGGGATGTTTTATATAGATATCAGTTCGGGGCTTGAGCTTTTAATGCTGGCGATTGGCGTGATTGTTTTACGCAGATCTTTTAAGGAAACAATAGGTATGTTAGGAGTAGGGGCTGTTTTTGCCATCATTATGAGAGCGGTCATACCATTTCGTATCTGGTAGAACAAAGTTTGATGAATCAGAAAGACAAGGAGGAATGATTCACTATGAATTATACGAAAGTTGATATAGATGAATGGAGTAGAGGAAGTCTCTTTCAATTTTATATCGAAAAAATGCGTATTGTTATGAGTTTGACCGTCGATATTAATGTGGCGCCGCTGATTACCTATACAAAGAAGAATGCTCTGAAATTCTATCCGGCCATGATATGGGTTGTATCTAAGGTAATCAATTCCCATGATGAGTTTAAATACAGCTGGGACGCGGACGGGAATCTGATCCGTTGGGATTCTATTTCACCGTCCTATACGGTATTTAATCGGGATGACGAGTTTTTCTCTAAGTTTGTAACGGAATATACGGATGATATATTTGAATTCTATCAACGGACTGTGGACGACCAGAGAAAATATCAAGAAGAGCGGGCGATCATCGGAAACCAGCCGCAGAACTTCTTCGATGTTTCCTGTTTGCCATGGGTAAAGTATAAGCATTTTGATGTTCATGTATTTGACGAGGGAAAGTTTTTAGCTCCTGTTTTGACATGGGGGAAATATGAAGTGCAAAACGGCAATGCACTTATGCCGCTTACTATGAATATTCATCATGCTGTGGCAGATGGCTTTCATCTTTCAAGGTTTTTCAATGAAGTGCAGGAGCTGATTGATTCGTATGCAGAGTGACGAGGAATGAAAAAACTGGAATTTACGGAGGTATGTTGCATGGAAATCAAAAAAATAGATGTTTTCCAAATCAGTAATGCAATTAACCTGATTTGGAAAACATTTTTACAGTTTGAAGCCCCAGAGTATTCCGTTGAAGGTGTACAGTCGTTTAAAAATTTTATTGAGGATAAAGAAATTATTCAAACATTAGAATTTTGGGGTGCTTATGAGTACAATGAGTTAAAAGGTGTTATTGCTACAAATGAGAATAGAAAGCATATATGCTGTTTTTTTGTCAAAGCGCAGTATCATAAACAAGGAATTGGGAGGAAGCTTTGGGAATGTCTTTTAGAAAATAGCTCCAGTGAAATTATCACGGTAAATTCTTCACCATATGCCGTTCCTGTTTATCGTAAATTGGGTTTTGTAGATACAGATATAGAACAATTATCTGATGGTATGAAATACACACCTATGAAATTTGAGAGATAAATTGTGATTTGTCTAAATAAATCAAGATAGATTCATTGATACTATGTATATTTGATATGGATATAATTAGATGGTGGCTATAGCAAAATGAGAGAAATAGAAACGATACAGAAAATACAGGACTATATACGCATACATCATAAAGATGATAATTTCAATACAAATGATGTTTGTTCTAAGATTGGGTATTCAAGGAGACAGGCTGACAGGCTTTT
This sequence comes from Lachnospiraceae bacterium, assembly GCA_910574865.1. Taxonomy (GTDB): domain Bacteria; phylum Bacillota; class Clostridia; order Lachnospirales; family Lachnospiraceae; genus Schaedlerella. Next base: position 182,431 of record CAJTDN010000004.1, read on the forward strand.
CAAGAAGTATCTGAACAAAACACTACAAGAATATGTTAATGCAGTTTGTTTAACGGAAAGCGCAAATGAATTACTGAATACAAAAAAAACAATTTTGGAAGTTGCATTGAACAGTCATTATGAAACACACGAGGGGTTTTTGCGCTCCTTTTATAAAAGATTTCATATCACTCCCTCTGTATATCGTGAGAAAAAAACTGCTATTCCATTATTCATACAATATCCGATTAGTCACTATTTTGCTTTGCTTAAACATAAGGAGGAATTATTTATGGGTAATGATTTAAGTTTTTGTATGATTACTGTCAAAGAACGTGAAAGAAGAAAGTTGATTTATCTCCCATCACATCATGCACAAGATTATTTTTCGTATTGCGAAGAAGTTGGCTGTGAATGGGAAGGTCTGCTAAATAGTATTCCAGAAAAATTTGAACCTGCTGCTTTGATTGAATTACCAGACAAATTAGTCGAAAATGGTTTTTCAAAGATAGCAGCAGGCGTTGAAGTGCCATTAGATTATGACAAAGAACTTCCAGAAACATATAAAACAGTGGAACTTCCAGAATGTATCATGCTTTATTTTCAAAGTGAACCATACGAGAATGAAGAGGACTTCTGTAAGGCGATTGAGATCACATATGCAGCGATAGGAAAATATAATCCTGCCTTATATGGATATAAATTCGCATATGATATAGCTCCAAGTTTTAACTTTGGCGCAGATGCAAGTACAGGAGCAAGGATAGCTGTTCCAGCACTACTAACGGATTGAATAGCTATAAATTCTGATTTGAACGAATTTAATAAATCCTAGTTTATGGAATTGAGAAAATCGGAAGTTGCAGAGGGAGTGAAATTGAAATGTGCATGGAATGTTATATTAATGAAAACAGAATAACACCACTATTAAATCCATTGGATTGTTTAGCAAACCACTCACAATACATTTGTGGGACTTGTGGGCGGTGTATTTGTATTGAACATGACCCCAAGCGTGGATTGCAACGGTGGAATTTCCCTTTTAAGTCGTTAGAAATTGCGAAATTATATTTGCGTACTGCTGATTACAGTATGAAAAAGCCATGTGGTATTTATGAGATGAAAAGTGAAAATGGCAGACTTTCATACAAAATCTTTGCGGACAGCGAGGCTTTGCAATTATACCTAAAAAAGAACAATAGAAAAACTTGTGAAACAATGAAACCTATTTTCATTGTTGAAGAATACAAAGAATACGCAAATACGCAGATAAGAAAATTAACGTCTGATGAAATACAGAAATATATGTCAGAGCGATAAATATGAATTTATGGAGGATGCTTTTATGAATAAGTTATTGATGTTTGAGCCCATTGATACGTCTTTGTTTGGAGATTTTGTGCAGATATTAGCCATCAAGCGGAAGCCTTACAAACCGGATTGAAACGATGATAAAAGAACGGTTTGGTCTGGATATTCCGGTTTTCGTCACATCAAAAGAGGATGGGAAACCTGGACAAGCGAGACCGGAGCGGAGATTATGAGCTTGCTTCGGGAGATCAATCAGACGACCGGCCAGACGATCATCATGGTAACGCATTCTCCGGAAGCGGCAAGAAGCACCAGCTGCATGATTACTGTACAGGATGGTGTAATTATCTAAATAGAATGAATATAGACGAGATACCTGGAACATAAAAAAGAATAGCAAGCGTTATGGAAATGATTCAGGATCATTGCCTCCGTAACGCTTGTTCGTATTTTTATACAGGTATAAAAGTACGATATTCGACAGACCTTAACACAAAGAGCAACATTATGCAAGAAAAAGAAATACGAATACACTATAATGATATTATCGGAATCATTTTGCGGAGGTGACTCATGAATAACACTGGCAGTAAAATCGTTTTTGACGAAAAACTTAATATAGAGGTATTGACACTGACAGGGATGATTGAAAGTTTGCCTCCGCATTTTCATGATTACTATGAATTAGGCTATATAGAAAGCGGAAGCCGACGGGTAATATGCCAGGGTAAGGAATATACCATAGGAAAAAATGACCTGCTCCTTTTTAACCCGAATGATAATCATACTTGTTTAGAATTGAAAAAGGAAATGCTGGATTTTAGATGCTTTCACATTACGACTGATCGCATGGAAGAATTGACATTGGAATGTTTAGGATATGCCATATGTCCTTATTTTGAACCGCAGATTGTTTATCAGAGCGACCTGATTCCGCAGATCACAGAATTGATTGACTTAATTGAAAATGGCTCATATTGTGACTTGCAAAAGGAAGAATTGCTTTATATGATCATTGGCGATTTGGTTGCCGACTACTCCCAACCAGTGGAATACGAACAGATAGATGTTTCAGATGTTATAAAACGTGCTTGTGAGTATATTGAAAGGCATTATGCCTCAAATATTGCCTTATGCGATTTAAGTTCCTTTACGGGTTTCAGCAAGTACCACTTTATTCGGATGTTTACGAAAGAAAAGGGGATATCTCCCTATCGCTTTATTGAATGTATTAAAATGACTGAAGCAAAAAAAATGCTGAAGGCTGGGGAAGACTTATCAAATATTACCTATCAGCTTGGATTTAGCAGCCAAAGTCACTTTACTAATTTTTTTAAAAAATATGCCATGGTTACTCCAAAACAATATAGCAAGCTTTATAACGCTTAAAATGTATTTTTTGTTGGGTATAGATCCACACTAACAGGAGATGATGATATGGGAAATTAGTCGTGATAGAAATCTCTGAGTCAGGAGATAAAATTGGAGAAAAACTGCTTATGCTGTTAAATGTCCAGCAGCGGCAGGCATTAATAAAATACCTTCTTAGTGAAGAAAAGAAGGATACCGATTCAGCTGATAGCCCATGTGACGGCTTTCAAATCCATGATCCACAGGCGGAAGCCGATAGGGGATTCACAGAGATCGAGATGGGAGAGCTGTACTTTTGTTTGGAGCAGCGGCTTGTACGTGTGAGAGGACAAGTGATTGAGTTAACAGCAAAAGAATTTGATATTCTTGCGCTATTGCTCACACATCCCAAAAGGGTATTTACTTATGAACTGATCATGGAGTTGGTCTGGAACGAGGATTATACTTTTTATTCCAAAAAAGCGGTAAGCAATCACATGAGTAACCTGCGGAAGAAACTCAAAGTTACACCGGATGCTTTGGACTATATTAAAAACATTGTTGGTGTCGGCTATAAATTTGACGCACCATAAAAAACATATAATTTGCCATTGTTAGCAGAATAGCGGTAATCGTCAAGAATCTGGATAAACTGGCCCGTCAGTTCGCCGTGCCTTGACGATTATTTGCGATTCTGCTACTGTTGTTTCATATACGGTTTTGACACATAATAAAGACAGATTATCGCAATGTAAGGAGTAATGCAATGAATGAAAAAATCTTAGTGGTTGATGATGAAAAAGAATTGGCCGACTTAGTTGAAGTATATCTGAAAAACGATGGATATACCGTTTATAAATTTTATAATGGCAAGGATGCACTAAAGTGTATTGAATCCGTGGAACTGGATTTAGCCATATTGGATATCATGCTTCCGGATGTAGACGGGTTTCAGATCTGCCAGAAAATCCGGGAAAAGTTTTACTTCCCTGTTATCATGCTGACAGCAAAAGTGGAGGACGGGGATAAAATCATGGGACTGTCCGTGGCAGATGATTATATTACGAAGCCGTTTAACCCGCTGGAAGTGGTTGCGAGGGTAAAGGCGCAGCTAAGGCAGTACATGCGGTACAAGCAGCCCAGCTTAAAGCAAGAGGCTGAATGCACAGAATACGATATCAGAGGGATGACAATTAGCAAGAGCAGCCATAAATGTATCTTGTTTGGAAAGGAGATTCAGCTGACGCCAACGGAATTTTCGATTCTTTGGTATCTGTGCGAGCGTCAGGGGACGGTTGTTTCTACGGAGGAATTATTTGAAGCAGTATGGGGTGAACGGTATTTTGACAGCAATAATACCGTGATGGCGCATATCGGGCGTCTCCGGGAAAAAATGAAGGAACCGTCAAGAAATCCGAAATTTATAAAAACCGTGTGGGGAGTGGGATATACCATTGAAAAATAGAGATAAAACCAGTCATGAAGATGACTATTTACTTTTTAAAAACAGACTGTCCGTTAAAATACTTCTGATGATGGCGTGCTCCATTCTGATTATAGCGGTGGTTTATCTGTTCGTCTTAAAAGATAATTTTGCAAATGTGGTGGTAGCCATTTTAGACAGCTTTATCTATCATGATCGGGATGAGGCGGTGGCTGTTTATCTGAGAACCTTTAAGGCGTATGAGATATGGCTTTTTCTGATAGCGGTTATGGGCGTGTTTTTTATGATCTTTCGCCGTTATCTGGACAGTATCTCAAAGTATTTTAAGGAGATCAACCGGGGGATTGATACCCTGGTGCATGAAGATACCAATGATATCGCCCTGCCTCCGGAACTGGCTTCGACCGAAAGGAAAATCAATTCCATACGGCATACACTGACGAAACGGAAAACGGACGCCGAGCTTGCGGAACAGCGGAAAAACGACCTTGTTATGTACCTGGCTCATGACTTGAAGACTCCGCTTTCATCGGTTATAGGGTATTTAAACCTGTTAAGGGATGAGAATCAAATCTCCGAGGAACTCCGGGAAAAATATCTGTCCATTTCACTGGATAAAGCTGAACGTCTGGAAGAGCTGATCAATGAGTTTTTTGAAATTACGAGGTTTAATCTTTCAAACATCACGCTTGTGTACAGCAAAATCAATCTGACGATGATGCTGGAACAGCTGGGGCACGAGTTTAAGCCGATGCTGGCCGGGAAAAATCTCAAATGTGAATTTGATGTTCAGCCGGACATGATGCTGTCCTGTGATGCCAACAAACTGCAGAGAGTGTTCGATAATCTGCTGAGAAATGCCGTCAGCTACTGTTATGAGAATACTACCATTCAAGTGAAAGCCAGGCTGACAGAAGACCATGTGCTCATCCAAGTCATAAACGAAGGGGATATGATTCCCGGGGAGAGATTGGAAAGAATCTTTGAGCAGTTTTACCGCCTGGATGTGTCACGAAGCTCAAGCACCGGCGGAGCCGGTCTGGGACTTGCGATTGCAAGGGAGATTGTGGAACTGCACCATGGACAGATCACTGCCCGCAGCGAAAACGGTATCACCAGTTTTGAGGTTACATTGCCCACCGTAGGAAAATCGTAAGAAATTCCGAGATAAACCGTGTGTTATCCATAAAATAATGCGAAAAAATAAATCGCTCCATTCTGGTATTCTTTATATCAGAGGGAGCGATTTTTTTGTATGTGGAAAGGAGTTAAGAGAAACGTGGAACGTCAAAATAACAATGAAAACCAGTATGGAAGGAACCGCAGAAAAGACAAAAGAAGAAAATTGTTTTTTTACAGAGCAGCATGTGCCATGCTCGGTCTGCTCATAGTCTGTGTAATTTTTGGAGCTGTGTATTTTCTGAGAGAGAGTAAAGATCCCGCTCTTCCATCCAAAGAAAATACAAAGACAAGCAAGGACTATTCATTTCTGGCCGACGGCCAGAGTGAGGAGGAGTCTCCAGCTTCGGAGCCAGCCATATCCAACCGGGCGAATGCGATTGACCTGAACATTATAGCAGAAAATGCCATTGTGGTGAATAAAGACACCGATGCGTTATTGTATCAAAAAAACGGCACGGACAGAATTGCGCCGGCCAGTACAGCAAAAATGATTACAGCGTTGACCGTGCTTGAATATTGTTCTCCGGAGGATGAGATGAGAGTCGGTGCGGAGATTGAAATGATCCATAGTGATTCGTCAACCGCATGGCTTATGAAAGGCGATACCCTGACTGTCAGGCAGCTCCTGATTGCCCTGATGCTTCCGTCCGGCAATGATGCGGCCTATACCCTTGCAGTCAATACCGGAAAGACCATTGCGGGTGATAATAGCCTGTCCAATCAGCAGGCCATTCAAATATTCATGGATAAGGTAAATGAGAAGGCCAAGGCAATTGGCGTTACAGACTCGAATTTTGTGGTTCCGGATGGGTATGACGCCGAGGGGCAGTATACCACGGCCTATGATCTTGCCATCATTGCAAAGGCATGTTTGGAGGATCCCATTATTTCAGAAATTGTGGCGAGCAATACGTCATATGAAAGATGGCCGAACGGAAGGGAGGTCACTTACAACAATTCCAATGAGCTTCTTGATCCGAACAGTCCCTATTATCGTCCGGAGGTCATCGGCCTGAAAACCGGGACCAGCAGCCGTGGTGGTGCCTGTGTCGTCTCCGCAGCAGTGATTGACGGAGAAACCTATATCTGCGTAGTCATGGGCTCTACGAAAGAAAGCAGGTTTCAGGACAGCGTTGCCATTTTGGATAAAATCAAGGCCCAGTGAAATGTTAAGGAGGAAACGAATGCAGGAAAAAATAGATATTACGGTTTTTGGGTGTGAGCGGGATGAAGCGGCGGTATTCCGTAAACTTTCATCTGAGTATGGCATCACAGTTTCGCTTATCGAAGATGCCGTATCAGAGCACAATGCAAAATTAGCGGACGGATGCCAGTGTGTCAGCGTAAGCCATAAGGCGGAGCTGTCGGAGCAGCTTCTCCTTGCGCTGAAACACGCAGGAGTGAAATACATCAGTACCCGGAGCATTGGCTTCAACCATATTGATATACAGGCTGCAGGTCAGTTGGGCATGGCTGTTGGCACAGTGGCATACTCACCGGGAAGCGTGGCTGATTATACCGTCATGCTGATGCTTATGCTGCTGCGCGGCACAAAGTCGGTCCTGCGAGGAACCCAGAAGCAGAATTATTGTCTGAATGACTGCCGTGGAAAAGAACTGCAGGATTTGACGATTGGCGTCTTGGGAACCGGACGAATCGGACAGGCAGTCATGGAACGCCTGGAGGGATTCGGCTGCAAGGTATTGGCCTACGACCGAAATCACAAAGCAGGAGCGAATTATGTTTCGTTTTGTGAATTATTGAAGAGCAGCGACATTGTTACGCTGCATGTGCCTCTGGCAGAGGATACCCGCCATATGATTGGGCGCGAGCAGCTAGAGATGATGAAGAGGGAGGCACTTCTGATCAACACGGCACGGGGGGCTTTAGTGGATACGGCTGCACTGGTTGCTGCGCTGAAAGAACAAAAAATCGGCGGAGCCGCCTTAGATGTCCTGGAAGGGGAAGAAGGCATCTTTTACCATGAATGCACACAAAAAACGATAGGGCATCCTTACCTATCCGCTTTGCAGAAAATGCCCAATGTCATTGTTACGCCGCATACGGCCTATCATACGGACCGGGTACTGGTCGATACCGTGAGCAATACCATCCGAAATTGTCTGAATTTTGAAAGGAGTCTTGGAAATGTATAAGCTTAAAATTGCAGTCCTGTTTGGAGGCTGCTCAGAGGAACATGATGTTTCAGTGAAATCAGCGATGGAGGTTGCAGCAAATATAAACAAGGAAAAATACCAGCTATTTTATATTGGAATCACAAAATCCGGCGCATGGAAACTATGCGATAAGCCCTGTCGGGACTGGGAGAACTATGCGGGATACCCGGCTGTGATTTCTCCGGACAGAAGGACCCATGGCCTGCTGATACAAAAGGACGGCGGATATGAGAGCCAGCCTGTAGACGTGGTGCTTCCGATGATTCATGGAAAATTTGGCGAGGACGGAACCATACAGGGTCTGCTTGAGCTGTCCGGCATTCCTTATGTGGGATGCGACATTCAAAGTTCTGTAACCTGTATGGATAAGTCGCTCGCTTATATGGTTGTGAAAAATGCGGGAATTGAGGTACCTGGGTTTCGAGTTCTACAAAAGGGGGACAGCCTGGAAGCAGAGACGCTCTCGTACCCAGCCTTTGTAAAGCCTGCCCGTTCCGGCTCCTCTTTTGGCGTGAATAAGGTATGTCGGGCAGAGGAACTGCAGGCAGCGGTCACTGAGGCGGGTAAGTATGACAGCAAAATATTGGTTGAGGAGGCCGTTTCCGGGAGTGAGGTAGGATGTGCCATACTGGGAAACGGAAACGATCTCATCGCCGGCGAGGTCGATCAGATTGAATTGAAACACGGGTTTTTTAAGATCCATCAGGAAGCACAGCCGGAAAAGGGGTCTGAAAATGCTGTGATTAGAGTTCCAGCCGCCCTGCCAGATGAAGTTAGGGAGCAGATTCAGGAAACGGCGAAGAAGATTTACCGGGTACTTGGCTGCAGAGGTCTGGCCCGCATTGATTTGTTTTTACGGGAGGATGGAAGCATTGTCCTGAATGAAGTGAACACCATGCCTGGATTTACTTCCTATAGCCGTTATCCACGCATGATGACAGCAACAGGGTTTACGCTTTCTGAAATATTGGACCGCTTGATTGGACTTTCACTTAGGAGGTAACCATCATGGAAAAGAACTTTGTCTTTTTGGATGAAATGCTGCCCGGTATCCGATGGGATGCCAAATATGCCACATGGGACAATTTCACCGGGAAACCGGTAGACGGATATATGGTAAACCGTGTTATGGGAACGAAGGAGTTGGGAGTTGCTTTGCGTAAGGCTCAGAAGATAGCAGAGAAACTGGGATATGGTTTGCTCTTATGGGACGGCTATCGCCCCCAGTGCGCAGTGAATTGTTTTCTGAATTGGGCTTCCCAACCGGAAGACAATCTGACGAAAAAGCGTTACTATCCAAATATCAAAAGGAATGAAATGGTTGCGAAGGGGTACGTGGCTTCCCAGTCCAGCCACAGCCGTGGAAGTACGGTTGACCTTACAATTTTTCATTTGAATAGTGGAATGCTTGTGCCAATGGGCGGAGATTTCGATTTTATGGATGAACGGTCACACCATGCCGCAAGCGGTCTGAGCGAAGAGGAATCAAAAAACCGGCAGTGCCTGCGTTATATCATGGAGAGCAGCGGATTTGAAGCCTATCGTTATGAATGGTGGCATTACGTCTTGGCGGACGAGACATACTTTGATTTTTGCATTGCATGATGAATTTGCTCAGATGCCCCGTCAGCGTGCTGCGGGGCGATTAACTTGGCAAAACAGGTTCTGATCTACTGTACCACAAATAGGGGGCTCTGTTTGTTATTACAAAAACTTGACATTCGATGTCTTATTTCGGTGAAATTGACAGAGGAGGTGCCTTAAATGAAAAGCAACAGAATGTTCGGTATATTATGTATTTTATTGGAGCGGGAAAAAATAACGGCACAGGATCTGGCAGAGTATTTTGAGGTCTCTGTGCGCACGATCCATAGGGATTTGTTGGATTTGTCCAGCGCAGGGTTCCCAGTGACTACACAGCAGGGCACTGGCGGCGGCATATCTTTGCTGCCAAACTTTAAATACAACAAATCAGTCCTGAATAAAGAGGACATAGATCTAATTGTGTCCGGCATACAGGGGTTTGCAAGCATAGATGAGAGTTCAAAAATAAAGACACTGCTTGCGAAGCTGCGCCTTGGGCAGGAAGATAAGCTGCTGCTGGAGAATGATATCATCATTGATTTCACATCCTGGAATCATAAGAATATGACCATTGAAAAAATTAAAATCATCCGTTCTGCGATTGCCTCCCGGCGCCTGTTGGAACTGGAGTATTACAGCAGCAATGGATACTCCAAAAGAACCGTGGAACCCTACAAGCTCATCTTCAAGGAAGAATACTGGTATCTTTTCGCCTACTGCACACAAAGGCAGGATTTCCGTGTTTTTAGGCTCAACAGAGTATCGAAGCTGGCGCTTTGCGAACAGACCTATACGGAACGGGCAGATTATGAAATTCCGGTATTGCAGAGCGCATTTTCAAATGGCGTGGGGCAATTGGTTACAGTCAGAATGGATAAATCTTATGAGTTTCTGGCGATTGATTTCTTTGGCCAGAGCAATATCCGGGAAGAAAACAATTCTCTCTACGTTTCTTTTTATACGGAATACCCGGAGTGGATCGTAAGCACTTTTGCAAGCTTGGGGGATAAAGCGGAAATTATAGAGCCAAAGACGCTGCGGGATGATATCAAGGCATTTTTAGAGCAGGCCAGAAAACAATATGATAAATGAGAACCAGCGATTCTCACTTTTACGATAGGAAATGCTTTGCACAGATTGGCTCATAAAAATCCTCTTGACAAGTAAACGAGCGTTTACTATAATATCAAAAGGAAGAGGTAAACGATTGTTTACATTGTAGGAGGTACATAGAATGACTGATACAAAGGAAAAAATATTGGCCGTTGCATTGCAATTATTTGCAAAAGACGGATATGAGGCAGTTTCCGTCAGTAAAATAGCAGAAAAATTGGGAATTACGAAAGGGGCGCTGTATAAGCATTATGAAAACAAGAAGGATATTTTCAACAGTATTGTTGCGCGTATGTCACAATCGGATCATGAAATAGCACGAAAATATGGTGTGCCAGAAAATGTGTTTGATTGTGCACCGGATCAATATGAGAAAATCGGATTGAAAAATCTAAAAAATTTTGCCGTTTCACAATACCGGTTTTGGACTTCAGATGAATTCGCCGCTGATTATCGTAAAATGCTCACTTTAGAGCAGTATCGTAATCTAGAATTAAACAAGTTGTATCAGGATAGCCTTGTGCGTGGGCCTGTTCTTTATTTAAAAGATATTTTTCGTGAGATGATTAGATGTGGTGTGTTAAAGGAGAATGACCCATACCAACTTGCAATAGAATTTTTCTCCCCGCTTTTTTTACTTATCAATATGTCAGATGAAAATGAATCTTATGTGGATATTGAAAAACGGCTAATAAAGCATATTGATTTTTTTATAGAATCTCACACAAAGGAAAGGGAAAACAAAAATGAAATATATTCGTAGTCAAAAATATAACATTCCTGAATTACAGGCTAAAATTATGGGGCCAAATCCAGTCAAACTGGAGGAGGAACTTTTACTTCATTGCAAAATCTCCCCAAACGCCATAGTATGTGATCTTGGCAGCGGTCAGGGGTTGACTTCCCTCTTTCTTGTAAAAGAGTACGGGTTTACTGTATATGCCACGGATTTGTGGAGCGATCCGGAAGATAATCGAAAATTCTTTCGCAAAATGGGGTTGTCCGATGAGCAGATTATTCCGGTTAAGGCAGATGCCACAGCACTTCCGTTTGAGGAAGAATTTTTCGATGCAATCATCAGTACGGATTCCTATAATTATTTTGGGCGAGATCCTAAATTCCTTGACGATAAATTGCTCCCATATCTTAAACATGGTGGCTATATTTATATTGCCATTCCTGGAATGAAAAAAGATTGTCATAGTAATCTGCCACCAGAATTACTTCTCTCATGGACACCGGAACAGCTTGATTATATGCACGATATAATGTATTGGGAAAATATAATCCGCCATTGCAAAGGGGCCAGGGTACTTTCCATTCATGAGATGGAAAGTAATGAGGAAGTATGGAACGACTGGTTAAAGCAAGAAAACGAGTATGCAATCAGTGATCGTAAAGCTATGGAGGCTGGCGGAGGTAAATATTTGAATTTTATTTCTATTGTTCTTCAAAGATTATAGCAATAAAATCAAGAGACGGCCGAGTTTGATTATGAAGAAGCCGGATGCTGCCTTGATACTTCACCGGGAAGAGTCATGTACTTTTTTATGATCCGGAACAGTATTTTAAGTATATAAGGCCAGTGCGAAAAGGGTAGGGGCATAAAGCCCGGGTAAGGCGTCATTGCACAAAAAAGATATGAAATATGACAGAACGCTGTCATGTTTATAGTTTATCATAGAATGCTGAAGGACGGAGGGGCGTAAAGGGAACGGAGGTGATATCCTTGGGAAATTAGCTGTACTGGAAATATCCGAGCCGGGAGATAAAATCGGAGAAAAGCTGCTTATGCTGTTGGACGCAAGACAGCGGCAGGAGTTAGTAAACTATCTTTTTGGCAAAGAAAAGCAGAATGGTGGTTCAGCTGATATCCTGTGTATCCGCTCCGGAGCTTATGAGCTGTTGACAGAGAATGAAGGTATCTTCACAGAGATTCATATGGGTGACTTATACTTTTGCCTGGAGCAGCGGTTGGTACGAGTGGACGGGCAAGTGGTCGAACTGACGGCGAAAGAATTTGATATTCTTGCCCTGCTGATCATGCACCCCCAGCGGGTATTCACATACGAGCTGATCATGGAACTGGTCTGGGATGAGGCTGCTGCCTGTTACTCACGCAAAGCGGTAAGCAACCATGTGAGCAATCTGCGGAAGAAATTGAAGATAACACCGGACAGCCTAGAATATATCAAAAATATTGTCGGTGTAGGTTATAAATTTGAAATACCATAACAAAGATCACAAGGATTTTACTTCCCTTGTGGTCTTGTTTTATTTATGCTCCTTTTCCAGAGAACAGATCCCATTTGTTATTGTTCTCATAAGAATTTTGCCACTTGCCATTACCTTATTGACAATTGTGACTGAAGTTGCTATAATGTACTTAGCCAATAAGTACATTATATGACGGATGGAGGGATCCTGTGGAAATTATAATAAGCAGTAATACGAGTAAACCCATTTATGAGCAGATTACCTCACAGATAAAAGCTATGATTATGAGCGGCGAACTGCAGACGGGCGATCCGATCCCCTCTATGCGGGCATTGGCAAAGTCGATCCATGTAAGCGTTATTACCGTTCAAAAGGCATATGAAGATCTACAAAGGGATGGGTTTATCGAAACGACAGTCGGGCGTGGAAGTTTTGTAGCGGCACAGAATAAAGACTTTTATCAAGAGGAACAGCAGCGGTTAGCGGAAGAGCATTTACAGGAGGCCGCTGATATTGGCAGAACCAGTGGAATATCGTTGGGAAAATTAGTTGAGCTTTTGACTATGTTTTATCAAGAGGAGGAGTGACTATGGATACAATCTTACAGGTGGAAAATTTAACGAAACAGTATGAAGGCTTTCAGCTGGACCACGTTTCGTTTGACCTTCCGAAAGGAACGATTATGGGACTGATTGGCGAGAATGGAGCCGGAAAGAGTACAACGATCAATGCGATTCTTGATCTGATTAAGAAAGATGACGGTACGGTTACTTTTTGGGGGCAGGAATTAGCCTCATCAAAACAGCTGAAAGAGGACATAGGCGTTGTGTTCGACGGAATCAATTTCTATGAAACATTGACGCCTGCGAAAGTGGGTAAGATCTCCGGAGCAGCCTATAAGCAATGGGATGAATACCTGTATCAGGATTATTTGAAACGCTTCGGGCTTCCTTTGGATAAAGAAATCAAAACACTTTCTAAAGGCATGAAAATGAAATTGTGTATCGCTGTGGCGCTTTCCCATAAACCGAAGCTGCTGATTTTGGACGAAGCCACCAGTGGTCTTGACCCGGTTATGCGGGATGATATCCTTGATGTCTTTTTGGATTTCGTGCAGGATGAAAACCATTCAATCCTGATGTCCTCCCATATCACCACGGATTTGGAAAAGGTTGCCGACTATATTACCTTTATTCATCAGGGAAAAGTCCTGTTTTGCAAGACAAAGGATGAACTGCGCTACAAATATGGAATTATCCGCTGCGGTGCAGCCGTTTTCGACCAGATTGATAAAGCGGAGATCCTCGCTTACCGCAAAGACGATTACCAGTGGAATGTGCTGGTGGCTGATAAAGAAAAGGCCAGGAAAAAATATAAAGCGGCCGTCGTTGATGATGCTGCGATTGACGATATTCTGCTGCTGTATGTGAAAGGAGAGCGGGCGAAATGAAAAGCCTTATATTGAAAGATCTATATAATATCGGACACAATACAAAATCCATGCTGTTTATACTTTTGGTGTTTGCTGTAGCTTTTATTCCTACCTCTGGTGTGGGAGCATATATTTTCATCTGCGGCATCTTATGCAGTATGATGATCGTAACCACTTTTTCTTTTGATGATAACTCCAAATGGGCGCGATATGCTATGATAATGCCCATTTCAAAAAGAGATTTAGTGATTGGAAAGTTTATTGTCTTAGCAATCTTTTGTGCGATTGGAAGTGTATTCGGCTTGGCTGTAGGCTTGGTCGGCGGAGGCATAGCAGGCAAAATTACATTCAGCCCTGCCGCTATTGTGGAACTGCTGTTTTTAACCTTAGCGGCAACGGTAATTTCCCTCATTTTTGGAAGTATGTCAATCCCGCTGGTGTTTAAATTTGGAGCCGAAAAAGGGCGCGTTTTGCTTCTGGTATCGTTCCTCATTCCAGCAGCAATTTGTTTTGGGGCATATAAGCTGCTTGCAATGTTGGGAGTGGAGCTGACAGATCAGACGGTGTTTATCCTTTTATGCTGTTCCCCGCTTATCGCGTTGGTTTGGGGTTATGGAATGTATCAGATCAGTTATCGGATTTTTTTGAAACAAGAATTGTAAGATAGGAGAGATTGCTATGAAAAAATATGAGTATGTTAATATCGAATATTCGGCAAAAGGCGTGGTGTTTTCTTATGTTGAAAAGCATAGGGAAATCATAGACAGTTACGCGGAGAAAGGCTTTCGATATATCGGTTTTGTCCCTACGGAAGTAGGGGCAAACGGCTGCATCAGAAAAATTGACTTGGTTTTTGAAAAGTGATTATGTTTTCAATCGAAAATATGGGCCTGGCGTGTTATCGAGCAGTTTGAGGCGATATGCTTCAACCATTAAATTATAAAAATTCACAAAAAATAGGACAACAGAAGGATACATCGGGAAAGAAAGCAGAATCCTCCCTGATACAATTTACACAACAAAAGCAGATGGAAGAAGTCCACTGCTTAAGTCAGGTGAATTGAAGGGGAGGAGGTGCAGTATCCTTATAGAGGGAATAAAAATTCTCCTTACACTGTTGTCCGTGGTTGAACATAAGTCTTACAACTGAATATTGTTTGGCGGCCTGTTCAAAAGCGTAAACAACAAATGCACCGATGCCTGATATTATATCGGGTATCGGTGCTTTCTTCATTGCTGTTCAGGATGAAAGGCAAGCCATTTTGCTCTATAGGTATCCAAATAAAACCGATTCCCATACTCATTTTGGACAAAATGCTTTTTGACCTGATACCAGCCCCGCAATTCAGTCCGTAAATCTGGGTCTGGAGAGATTGGCTCCAGCCATATCCGGGTAAACTGCTGGATCTCAGATAAGATTAGCGGTTTTCCGGATGGCAGGCTCGGTTCGGAAAATAACTGGGGCAGCGTAAACAGCCTTTTGGCGTCAGCAAACGGAACGGTCTGTCCATTTGGGAGCAATAGAGTATGATTGCCGGCATCAACCAGCATCCATCCATACTCCGCAGACCAGACTGGTTTTCCGTGAAAGATTGGAAGGGTTTCCGGAGCAATTGGTACAGATTGGACTGAGACCCCCTGCTCTGACCGTCCGAGGAGAAAATCCGTTGTTACACCATAGAGAACAGACATTTTCTCAAGTCCGTCAATGGAAGGAGACTTGCGTTCTCCCTCCCATGCGCTTAGGGTTGGCTGAGAGATGCCGAGTTTTTCGGCAGCCTCTGTCATCTTTAATTTGTTGATCAGCCGTGCCTGTTTGAATTGTCTTGGCATCTGTTCACCACCTTTATTCGTTTATTTGCCAATAACCATTTTTATCTGAGCCGATTCTTTCAATAATACCTTTTTCCTTTAAGCTTTTGATTCTCCCAAATACAGCTTTTCTTCCGATATTCAATTTATCAGCAAGATTTTGATAGGTGTAAGCAGGATCCTCAGAAAGAAGAGCAAGAATCTCTTTTTCTTTGTCACTTAAATTTACAGTTCCGTTTACAGTTCCATTTACAGTTCCATTTGCAGTTTCCCCTGGTCCATATACAATCCGATCTTTTGGTGCAATAAATTTGATCATAACCGAATTTCCGGTAATATCGTATTCCGGCAATGGTACACCATCTTCACGGCAGGCATCACAGATCTTTTCTATGCCGCGCCCCCAGCTTTCAATAAAACCGGCAAGATAATATACATGGGCAATATTAGGGTTAAATGGCTCAGACGAGTGCTTTTCCATGAGCTTCTCTGCAGACCAGTTTTCAGGCAGTCGGCCGCAGTTTGCAATATATAATCTGTCATTATATACACTTACCTGAATCGGTATGCCACGGGCATAGTCCTTATGGCACAGGGCATTCAAGAGAGCCTCGCGCAGTGCCGCATCTGGGACGAAATAACGCTCGATTCGTTGCATTCCTTCGTATGTGATCTTTGCTTTCATATACTTCAGATGGATAGTTTCGATAATCCGATCAATCTGGTCAAGCAGTGAACCATGTATTTCATCCTGATACCGAAGTTCAGAATCACTTTCAAAATAACCGATTTTTGTAAAAGCACCAAGCTGCCACTCTTCGGGATCGTTTGCAAAAAGGAGCATGGCAGCATTTGTTAAGTAGTCATTATTCATTAAGTGCAGCTTTTTCATCAGCGTCTCTTTTTGCTCATCTAAAGCGCTCTCATCAATACGTCCCTTTTTGGCCGCCCACTTTATAAAACGCTTAACAACACCATTATCAATATCAGAGATTGTGAAGGACGGCAAAGGAAGGTTGTCCCAGGTTGCGCCCTGTTTACGGAGCAAAAAGCTTTCCAGTTCCAATCCGGTTAATTTCTGATTCGTACTGCCACTGCGGTAATAATAAACGCCTTTGTATGAGATAGCAATAGGATAGGGCTGTACAGAAATTTCAATATACTCGGTTTCGCCATCTGTATGAAGGTTGACAGGCACAATAATACCCATAGCATCACGGATTTTATTCGGAAGATCCTCAAGTAGCTTATGGGAATTAGACAGGCCTACGGTTTCGCCATTATCGTTTTTGCCGATGTAAAGCGTGCCGCCCTGTGCATTCGCAAAACCACAGATCCATGCCAGATAGTCATCTTTCCAAATTTCTTTCCATTCTATAATCTGCATCTCAGGCATTGCTTTGTTCCTCGCATTTCTTTATATATTTACCGCTTTTAATGCGTGCATCGGCTGGCTTTTCTGCATCTTCAGGAATAAGCCATGTGTTACCGGTTTTCTGAGTTCCGGGGATACGACCCTCGCTGCAGAGGATACCTACACGGCGAGAAGAAAGTCCCCACTTTTTGCCGGCTTCCGTTGTTGAAATAAATTTCATAATTTATCGCCCCCTTAACTTTATATATTATATTCGGTTTGCGGAATAATATCAAGGGTTTTGCTAAAAATGTCAGAATGATTTCCGGCTACACTTTTTCCTTTTCTCATTTCTTACCTCATTTTTATACATAAATCATATATTTATAGCTATTGACTTTCCGCTTGCAACAAGTTATAATATGACTATAAAATCGATTTAGTCATATAGGAGGCATAAGGTATGTATGAAGAAGTTGGAATTTCTTCAAATAATGTTCCGATAACACTTTCTATTTGGTATACAGAAAGAAGGAGTCCTACCATTGTTTTTTTGCCGGGTACGATGTCACACCCTCTCATGTATGAGAATTTTCTATGTGGATTGAGTGAAAGAGGATTTAATATAATAGGCGTTCATTATCTTTCACACGGAAAAAGCCCTAAAATCAAGAAAAATTATACATTGGAAGATATGTTGCATAATGTATATGACGCAACGACTTACGGAATAGAAAATTTCGGTAAAAACATAGCTGTCATGGGTTCCAGTCAAGGCGGGATTTTAGCTGCAATGGCGGCGGGTAGGGACACAAGGTTAAAAGCTGTTTTTCCACATAATATCATGCTGACTACATTAAAAGAAACTATGAGTCTAACAAAATATCCCGCATGGTCACACCATTTTATGGGGCTGATACAGTGGGGCTTTCGTGTAGGTGGAAAATTGCTGCCCAACTACAAAGTTCCAGGAGACGCTTATTTAGACTATGACAGAGTATTTTATAGTGAACAGGCAAAATACGATTGCTTAAATGACCCTATGCTTTTACCCTATTATCCTTTAAGATTTGTCGCCAGTTTATTCAATGCTGACTTATCGTGCCTGGAGAATGGGTCTATACAATGTCCTGTTATTTTAATTACTGCCAAAGGCGATCCGCTTTTTAGCTTTGATTATACCAGCAAAGTATTTGATTTAATTCATGCGCCGCAAAAGGAATTACTTACTTTAGAGCTTAATCGTCACATGATTTTTAATGAGGATACAGACACGACGATAAACGCATTGGAACCTACATTGCATAAATATCTCGGATAGTATATTGATAATATGAGCAGTAAATGTTATGCTTTTCGTGACGATGCTAACAATTTAGTCATAAGGAGGTTATGAGAATTGCCACGATTTACAGAACAAGAGAAAGAGATCATCAGCAATAAACTTTTGATAGAGGGAGAAAAGCTGTTTGCATTACACGGTTTGAAAAAAGTAACGGTTGATGATTTAGTGGCCGCCGTAAATATATCAAAGGGATCTTTCTATGCTTTTTATCCCAGTAAAGAACATCTATATGTGGAAATCAATTTTCGCTTACAAAAAGAGCTATTTGAAAGTATAGAAGCAACAATTAAAAAGAAAAAATATAAGAACCATAGAGATTTAGCAAAAGACGTTATTATGCTAAGTTTAACGGGTTTGATTACTTCACCTATTCTTTCGCAGATTGACCTATCTATAATGGACTATCTGCAAAGAAAATTATCACCGGATATTTTTGAAAGCCATATGCACAATGATATTCGTATATTGGAGATACTGGAAGATCTAGGGGTTGTATTTTTGGTTCCGCATACGGTTATTATAAAATCCCTGTATTCTGTTTTGTCCTGTTTGGAACAATTCAAAGAGGATGAAGAACTGAATATGATACAAAACCTTTTAGTGAATGGGATTATTCAGCAAGTAGTAGCAGAGTAACAATTTTGTTTGGTTATTTGACAGGCAGGTAGCCAAACAAATTTTTTACATTTTATATGACTATATATCTATAAGCGTCATAAGGTTAAAGGAGGAAAAATAATGATTGATGTAAAAAAACTGTATTTCAGCTATACTGAAAAGCCCTTTGTTGAAGATGTGAGTTTCCATGTTGGACGTGGAGAAATTTTCGGCTTTTTAGGACCCTCTGGAGCTGGGAAGTCAACCATACAAAAAGTATTGACTGGGCTTAATACAAAATATAAAGGCAGCGTAAAAGTTGCAGGTATTGAAATAAAGGAACGTACAAATCGGTTTTATGAGAATATTGGAGTGGACTTTGAATTTTCTACCTGCTACGAGAAATTCACAGCACGACAAAATCTCGCCTATTTTGCTTCTCTATATGAAAAGCAACCTAGGTCTATCGATGAATTATTGCATATGGTAGGTTTGGAAAATGATGGAGACAAAAAAGTTGCTGACTTTTCCAAAGGTATGCGTTCTCGCTTGAATTTCATTAAAGCGTTAGTACATGACCCTGATATATTATTCCTTGATGAACCTACAAGCGGTCTTGACCCTACAAATAATCGTTTAATGAAAGACATTATTCTTGCAGAAAAGAAACGTGGAAAAACGATTATCATTACTACTCACAATATGTTTGACGCAACAGAGCTATGTGACCAAGTAGCCTTTATCGTTGCCGGAAAAGTCAGTGCATTGGATAGCCCGCATAATTTGATTATGTCAAGGGGAGCTGCAAAAATACAATATACTTACTATGATAAAGGCGAGAAAACCGGAGAATGTCTGCTCGATAGAACCACAGAAGATAAGTTGTTAAAAAGTTTAATTTCCGAAAACCGTTTGCTTTCTATTCATAGTAGTGAGCCTACATTAAATGATATTTTTGTTGATATTACAGGGAGGACACTTCAATGAGATTGGGACGTTTAATTTGTGGTGATATACATTTCCAATGGAAATATGGTTTCTATTTTATCTACTTTATATTAACAGTTTTATATGTGTGTGGGATTGCCGCTTTGACGGGATATTGGAAAACGGATATTGCTTCTATCATGATATACTCTGACCCGGCAGCTATGGGATTGTTTTTTATGGGGGCGATTGTCCTTTTAGAAAAAAGCCAAAAGGTATTAAATGCTATGGTGGTATCGCCTGTAAAAGTGTCAGAGTATATACTTTCAAAAACAGTTGCGTTAATTGCCATATCTACGGTAATTGCAATGATATTAGGATTCGTTTCCGGTAGCAATCAGTTACTTAGTATCGCAGTTGGTACGGCATTGACATCAGCAATCTTTACTATGCTTGGCATTATTGCGGCTACAAAAATTTCAAACTTAAACCAATTTCTCATTGTGATTATGCCCATAGAGATTGTTTGCTTTGTTCCACCTATCGTTGGTCTGTTTGTAAAGTTACCAGATATATTCCGCTTTTTCCCTTTTACCGCCTGCATGAACCTTATAACCGGGAAAAACAGTTTACTATCGTTTGATATGGTACTTGTAATTGCTACGTTGATGATCCTCTACATAGTTGCGCGACGTACAGTTCGGCATATGTGGAAAAGTTTGGGAGGTGTAAAGATATGAAAAGGGTATTATCCAGTACCATGCAGATATTTAAGCAAATCAAGAGCGACCCTATGATGTTTGCAGCTTGTTTTACGCCTTTTGTCATGGGAGCTTTGATTAAATTCGGTATTCCGTTTCTTGAAAGGATAACAGATTTTTCTTTGCAAGAATACTATCCGATTTTTGATTTATTATTTTCTATCATGGCTCCTGTATTGCTCTGCTTTGCATTTGCAATGATTACGTTAGAGGAAATCGACGATAAAGTGTCACGGTACTTTTCGATTACCCCTCTTGGTAAGTCGGGGTATCTCTTTACAAGGTTGGGAGTACCCTCAATTATTTCGGCGGTCATCGCTTTTATTGTACTGTTACTTTTTTCATTAGAAAAGTTGTCCATTGGAATGACAATATGTTTGGCGCTTCTCGGCTCAGTACAGGCAATTATTGTTTCGCTTATGATTATTACATTATCAAGTAATAAATTAGAGGGTATGGCAGTTACAAAACTAGCTGCACTTACATTACTCGGAATACCAGCTCCCTTTTTTATTGATAGTTATTACCAGTTCTTGGTTGGCTTCCTTCCATCATTTTGGGTAGCGAAAGCCTTGCAGAATGAAGAGGTTCTTTATTTCTCCATAGGATTGGTGGTAGCTTTAGTCTGGTACTACTTCCTTACAAAACGTCTGTTTCGGAAGCTGGCAGGATAAGGAGGCATACTATGGAAAAAGGTAAACTTCTGCAAAACGAAAATATAAATAAGGCTATTCAGGTTTCCAAAATCACATTAATCATCAACCTGGGTTTATCGCTACTTAAATTTACTGCCGGATATATAGGAAAGTCAAGTGCCATGCTGTCGGACGCTGTACACTCGGCTTCTGATGTATTAAGCACTATCGTTGTGATGGTTGGAATTAAAATATCAGAAAAACAGCCTGATAAAGAACATCCTTATGGGCATGAACGTATGGAATGTGTGACTTCCATTATTCTCTCTGTTGCATTGGCTATAACGGGTGCTGGAATAGGATATTCAGGGATCAAGAAAATCTTTTCAGGACAGTACAATATGCTTTCTGTCCCTAGTGGAATCGCACTTATGGCAGCAGTCTTATCCATTGTTATAAAAGAGTGGATGTACTGGTTTACAAGAAGTGCTGCAAAGCATACAAATTCTGACGCGCTTATGGCTGACGCATGGCACCACCGCTCTGATGCACTCTCGTCGGTTGGTTCCTTAATTGGCATTTTAGGAGCGCGTTTAGGCTATGCTATTCTCGATCCTATTGCAAGCGTTGTGATTTGCGGTTGTATCTTAAAAGCGGCTTTGGACATTTTCAAAGAAAGCATTAACAAAATGGTAGACCATAGTTGTGACAATGCTACTGAAACAAAGATTAGGGAAGTAGTGCTTAAGCAGCAAGGGGTTGATGGCATTGATGAATTAAAAACCCGTATGTTTGGAACGAAAATGTATGTAGATATTGAAATATTAGCTGATGGTAATTTAGCTCTTTATGACGCTCATAGAATTGCTGAGGCAGTCCATCAAACGATTGAAAACAACTTTCCACAATGTAAACATTGTATGGTACATGTTAATGCGAATGAACTTCTCTATTCTACATAGGACAGGGAAGATGATTTAAGACTATTGAAAGGGAAAGGAGGGAAGTAGGTTATGGAACAATACTGGTGGATTATCATTGTTGTGGTTTTGATTGTCGTTGGTTTACTTAAACTTGTAATTATGAAGAAGTATAACCAAAAGAGAAATTCTAACAATCGTTCAAAAGATAGCGAGGACGACAAGATGTATTAAGGTTTATTGAAATCTGTTATGTTGTAGAATGATGTTTTAGATCCTAGAAAGTGCTTTAAGGGGGCTAACTTTATGGAAAGCTTTAAGTACAATTCTATACAATCAAATACAATTTAATAAATCTTTACAAAAATCGAATGCAATACAGCTTTAAAGGCTCGTACAAATCATATGTTTTGTGTGGGCTTTTTTAATTTAAGAGGTTGTAGATTGTCCTGCCGAATCGTGTAATGAAAATAAGGAGGCGAATGGACATGAAGAAAAAAAAGATTATTTGCATCATGCTGATTTTAATATTTACTAGCGGCATTGTGATAGGCGCCATTCAGTTATATAAGCAGTACCATGAGTATTCTGAAGGCGAGGACTCCTATACTGATTTGGAGGACTATGTGAAGCTGCCGGAGGAACCGGAGGCGCCTTCGGCATCCTCAGTGGATGATGAAACTGAGTCTGGGGGACGGGAGTGGCCGGCTGTAGATTTTGCTTCCCTGCAGGAAATCAATCCGGATATTGTAGGATGGATTTATATTGAAAGGACAGAAATCAATTATCCGGTTGTGCAGGGTAACGATAACCAGTATTACTTGAAGCATTTGTTCAGCGGTGAGTGGAACGGATCCGGCTGCATCTTTCTGGACAGCAGAAACAGAGCGGATTTCTCGGACCGGCACAGCATCATTTATGGACATCATATGAAAAATGGCAGCATGTTTTCCGGGCTTACGGAATATAAGAAGCAGGAGTTTTATGATTCACATTCTGTGGCTTTGCTGCTGACACCGGATAAAAATTATGAGATAGAATTTTTCGCCGGATATGTGGCCAGTGTCCAGGATAAAGCTTGGGAATTGGATTTCCCCTCAGACCCGGATTTTACAGAGTGGCTGGATAAGACAAAAGAACGCTCGTGCTTTACCAGCGGAATTACTCCGGCAGTCACAGACCGGATCCTGACGCTCTCCACCTGCAGCTACGAGTTTAACAATGCCAGGTTTGTATTGCTGGGCGTATTAAAGCCGGAAGAGTAACGGATTCAGAAGAAAACAGAATAATTGATCGAATCGGGGGAATGCTATTATGAAAAAATGCGTTCCCCCAATTATTCTCATCATATTATCCAGTGCATATCAAGAACGCAGACATTTATGTTACCGGCAGTAATTCCAAATGCCTTCTCCGACTTAATCACGAAATTCAGGAGGAGAGATAATGTAATTCGGATCAATGCTTAAATTTTGGTCGGGTTATGATAAATAAAGAGAGGAAACTATGTGGCAATTAACTTTTTTTGCGTTTTTAATATCTTTTTGTATATTTGCAGGAGTCATGGTGCGTGAGCCCAGATCATTATGGAGTGGACTGACATTCTTTTTCATGTTGATATGTCTCTCAATTGCCCTGTTTTTTATTCTATATAGATATTCGGCGTGGCTGGCTTCACATGATGTGGTAATCGGGATCCTGATTTTCCTATTTGCTTTGGCCGTAGGCTGCATACTTGTGTTCCCGATCACTTTGACTGCGGTGTTTTTCATAGAAGGTATAAAGGTCGCCAGGCATGAAGGAATGAAGCCATCTAACTTATTGTCGTTGCTGTTCTCTGTCTTGCTATTTGTGTATTTGACCGTCTGGCCAATGATTGGAAACCTAAACAAGAATACATTAGGAACGATTATTTATATAATTATTGGTTTCTCAGCAGTGTATTTATTATCCTTAATGGCCATGTATTCACTCTCTGCTGTCCTAAATCTTATTCACTTCAAAAAGAAAAGGAATGCAGATTATATTGTTGTTCTGGGATGTGGAGTGATTGGAAAGCGGGTCACACCGCTGCTTGCAGCCCGAATTGAAAGAGGAATGGAGTTGCTGAAGTGGAATCCAAACGCGGTACTAATTATGTCCGGTGGACAAGGCCCTGGCGAAGCCGTTCCAGAAAGCGAGGCTATGGCTGCGTATGCGGTAGAGAAAGGCGTGAATCCAGAAAGGATTATAAAGGAAGAAGAATCAGTATCAACGAAAGAAAACCTGTTGTTTTCAAGGAAGCTGATGGAGAAAAAAAGCCCTAAAATTATCATCGTTACAACGGCGTATCATGTGTTCAGAGCATTGATTCTGGCAAAGCAGCAGAGAATAAAATGTGTGGGTTTTGGGGCAAAGACAAAATGGTATTTTACGTTGAATGCGTTAATCCGTGAATTTATTGGGTATTTGAGTTTAACACGGAAGCGACACGCTCTTGTGATTGGTATAGTGGCAGTGCTCGTTGTATTGGTCAAAGGTATTGGATGATTAAGAGCGGGGATAAGGCTGCGGTTACATGTATCCCGGATATTCTATTCCTACAAAATTGTAGACTTTCAGTAATATTGCAGTAAGGTAACTATGGCATACTTTCTGTATGAAAATATGGGAAAGAGGCGCTTATGAACTGCAAACACAGAAAAAATTGATATTGCTGGATGAGGAGGAACTTTATGATAGAGATGCCGGAAATGAATACAGAGCTGCAAATGGTAAATGCACATATAGATCGTTTATGCCAGTCAAACAGTGAGTCCATGCAGAAATTACTGGATTGGGTATTGAGTGCAAGAGGCAAGCAGATCCGTCCGCTTTTGACACTTATATGTGCAAGGTTGAATGGGAAATCTGTTGACGTGACAGAGATAGCGGCAATCATTGAAATGTGCCATACTGCGTCCCTGATCCACGATGATATAATTGACGAAGCGGATACCCGCAGGGGACAGCTTTCTGTTCAAAAGAAATTTGGCAGGGAAATGGCGGTATATGCTGGGGATTTTATGATTTTCGCCGCAATCAGCCGAACCGGAATAAGGAAGAAGCACTATTACAGTTCGATATTTGAGCAATTGGAAAGAATGTGTGATGGAGAGGTCAGCCAATTTGAGCATCGTTTTGATATAGAAATCTCAGAGGAAAAGTATATTGAAAACATTATAGGAAAGACTTCGGCAATGTTTTGTATAGCCTGTGAAGCCGGTGCATATGAAGGAAAATGTAGTGATAATGAGATATCAGCAATCAAACGATATGCTGAAAACTTTGGCCTGATTTTTCAATTGAGAGACGACTTGATGGATTTTCTGCCTACAGGAGATTTGCCAGGGAAGATCGTACATAATGATTTTTGGAACGGATATTATACGCTTCCGGCTATCCATACATTTTCTGATTGCAGGTATGGAGCCGAATTAAGAAAAATTGCAATGGATATCAAAAATGGTCTGTATAGTGAGTTGGCAGACAATCGTATAGCAGAACTCATCAGTGCTTCAGATGGCTTCCAGTATACTTTGAGAATAATGGATGAATACGCGAAAGAAGCCAAGCAGGGACTGGATGTGTTTAAAGATTCTACTGCCAGGCAAAAACTATTGGAACTGGTTGAAACGGTTCGACTAAATGCCCATAAAATCGTATCGGATTATTTATCTGATTTTCCTTAAAACATTATAGGAATAATAGGACAGCGAAAAAGCTTCGTAGCGAATTAGCAAATCAAGGAGGACCCGTTATGTTGCGCAAATTAATTTCTGCATTACTACTTCTGGTGATAGTGATGACATGCCTTACGGGATGCGGTACGGATTTAATCCGTGGAATCATTAAGGAGTATGAAGATAATAAAGATGGTATTATAAGTGAGTTTCGTGAACTGAAGGATGGTATGCTCAATGAATTCAATGACTGGATAGATTCGATAACTCAATACACACTTACCGAGGATAAAAAATTAAAAGGTGAGCGGGAACCCGGTATGGATGATTATGTTGGAAGTTATGAAGCTGAGTACATCCGGTTTAACGGAGAAGAATATATTTTCGGTGGCACTTTGCCAGACCGTAAGAACGGCAGCGCACTGAAGGTGACTTATTCACTAAATATTGAATCCGGTAAGGCTGCTCTTTATTGGCTCGAAAGTGCAGATGGGCACATTCTTATAGGAGATAAAGAGCAGCATATGATTGCGGAAGTAACTGCTGAGGATGTTTATAAATTTACTTTTGATGCCGGATATAACTTTATTGTTCTCAAAGGCCATGATTTCACTGGAAGTTTGTCACTTGTAGTTGAATGATAAGTCACGGATCTCGTTATATACATAAGGAACGAATAGAGTTGGTAGCAGGCATCTGGTAACAGGTGAGTCTATCAACTCTTTTGTGCTGTTGAGGATAAAGTTGTGGTAATATGCCATTATGGGTAAAATAAGCTGTGGCATACTGTTGCCCGATAAGTGCATTGGTAATAGGACATAGAGCTGGTTTTATTGAAATTTAGAGTCTATAAGAAGGATGGTAAAAATGAATGAAACGAATATTTTTAGTTGAGGATGACCTGAGTTTAATCAATGGATTGTCCTTTGCCATAAAAAAGCAGGGGTATATGCTGGATGTTGCCCGAACTTTCCGTGAGGCAGATCAGATATGGGCAGAAGGGAAATATGATCTGGTGGTTTTGGATGTGTCATTGCCGGATGGCTCCGGATTTGATCTATGCAGAAGAATACGCCAGACATCAAAAGTACCGATTATGTTCCTGACTGCGGCGGATGAGGAAACGGATGTAATCATGGGGCTCGATATGGGCGGCGATGACTATATCACGAAGCCATTCAAACTGGCAATTTTTATGTCGCGGGTCAATGCCCTGCTTCGGAGGAGTGATAATTTCAGTGAGGCAGATGCCGAATTAAATTCCAATGGAATTTCGGTTCATCTCCTGAAGAGCGAGGTCTATAAGAACAACCAGCAGATTGAATTGACAGCCAGTGAATATAAGTTGCTGTGCTTGTTTATGGAAAATCCAGACAGGGTACTTTCGCAGGAGCAGATTTTAAGCAGGCTGTGGGATTGTGATGAAAACTATATTGATAACAATTCTCTTTCCGTATATATACGCAGACTGCGGAAAAAGATTGAAGACGATCCTGGGAACCCAACCCGTATTATAACGGTCCGGCGTTTGGGCTATAAATGGAACACGGATTGTTGAGGTGTCAAATGAGGATATTTGCAAATCAAAAAATCAAAGCCTTATTTTATAAAATTTTGATATGTATGCTGGCTCTTACCTTATTATCTGTGGCCTTCCTGGTTCTGAAACCAGAAAATGCAGCGCTTTATATATTGTTATCTTCTCTGGGCATGGGAATTATTATATTGGCTGTCTGCTATGGATATTTTAAAAAGCAGAACGAAATCATGGAAAATGCCGTGGAGCAAATTACGGACTATATCACTGGCAGCCGTGAGATTCGGATTGCATGTGATGAAGAAGGAGAATTGTACAGACTGTTCCATGAGGTGAATTCTCTGGCGGCCATCTTGAATGCGAGTGCAGAAAACGAGAGAAAATCAAAGCTTTTTTTGAAAAATACCATATCGGATATCTCTCATCAATTGAAAACGCCCCTTGCGGCGTTAAATATTTATAATGGGCTCCTAAAGGAAGAGGTGGCGGAGCTGCCAGAGCTTCGAGAACTCATACTGCTGTCGGAGAAGGAACTTGACCGGATTGAAATGCTGGTGCAGAATTTACTAAAGATTACGAAGCTGGACGCTGGCTCCATTGTGTTTGAGAAGGCTTTTGAAAATGTGGCGGATATGATGGGAGAGGTGGAGCTGCATTTTGCATACCGTGCGAAGCAGGAAGAAAAGGAACTGGTTTTGTCAGGGGAAGAACAAATCTTATTGCTTTGTGACCACGATTGGATGATAGAGGCGGTAGAAAACATTGTAAAGAACGCCTTTGACCATACAGGCAGCGGGGATTTCATCCGAATCGAGTGGAAGCAGTCTGTACCCATGATTCAGATTGTTATAAAAGACAACGGAAGCGGAATCCACCAGGAGGATCTGCATCATATCTTTAAGCGGTTTTACCGGAGCCGGTTTTCCAAAGACAAGCAGGGAGTAGGCCTTGGGCTTCCGCTTACAAAAATGATCGTTGAGGCACATAAAGGAACCATAGAAGTACACAGCGAATTGGGAATGGGCACTACATTTGTCCTGAACTTCTTAATTCCTACAAAATTGTAGGCTTACTGTAAGAGGGCTGTAGGGTTTTGATGCTATCCTTTTACTACGGTGAGGCATACGAAAGACAAAACAGTGTGCTGATCCGAAATATTTTGAAAGGGGTTCTTACCTATGAATTTATTAGAAGTCAATCATATATGTAAGACTTATGGCAGCGGTGAAACCGCTGTAAATGCACTGAAAGATGTCAGCTTTTCTGTTCCGAAAGGAGAATATGTAGCGATTGTCGGCGAATCCGGCTCCGGCAAAAGTACACTTTTAAATATGCTGGGGGCACTTGACACGCCTACATCCGGCAAGGTGCGGATTGATGGCAAGGATATTTTTACGATGAAAGAAAAGGAGCTGACAGTCTTCCGCCGCCGGAATATCGGTTTTATTTTTCAGGGATTCAATTTGATTCCGGAGCTGACGGTTGAGCAGAATATGATTTTCCCGGTGCTGCTGGACTATCAGAAACCAAATAAAAAATATTTGGAGGAACTGCTTGAGGTGCTGAATCTGAAAGGACGCAGAAACCATCTGCCAAACCAGTTATCTGGCGGCCAGCAGCAGAGAGTGGCCATCGGCCGTGCGCTTATCACACGTCCGTCCTTGATCCTTGCAGACGAACCGACCGGAAATTTGGATTCTCAAAACAGCAGTGAGGTCATTGCGCTTCTGAAAGAAGCTTCCAAGATGTATGAGCAGACCATTATCATGATCACACATAATAACAGTATTGCACAGACCGCAGACCGGGTATTGCAGGTAATGGATGGTGTGCTAACGGATCTGGGGAGGTGTCGTGAATGAGAAGTTATCTTAGCCTTATTCCAATCTCCGCAAAGGTCCGCAGACGGCAGAACCGTATGACGCTTCTATGTATTATCTTTTCTGTGTTCATGGTTACGGCAGTATTTAGTATGGCGGAGATGGGCGCCAGAATGGAACAGGCAAGGCTATTGGAGAAACATGGCAGCCTGTCCTTTCAGGGGTTGTTCAGCAGTGAGATGGGGCAATCACTGATCCTGATAGCGGGAGTGTTATTCTTTCTGATTTTGATTGCAGGCGTATTGATGATTTCGAGCGGCATGAACAGCATTGTGGCTCAGAGAACAAAGTTCTTTGGAATGATGCGCTGTATCGGAATGAGCAGAGAACAAATTATTCGCTTTGTGAGACTGGAAGCTTTGAATTGGTGTAAAACAGCGGTTCCCATTGGTTTAGGACTTGGAATTGTCACTACCTGGGGACTGTGCGCAGCTTTGCGGTTTCTTGTTGGCGAAGAATTTTCCGAGATTCCTCTTTTCAGTGTCAGCATCATTGGGATTGTCAGCGGCATTATCGTTGGTGTGGTGACAGTATTATTTGCGGCGAGCTCCCCATCTAAACGGGCGGCAAAGGTGTCTCCTATTACAGCAGTTTCAGGTAATTCTGAAAATGGCAAAAAGGTACGTCGTTCCGTAAACACCCGGATTTCAAAAATTGAGACTGCGCTGGGGATTCACCATGCGGCTTCCGTGAAAAAAAACCTGATCCTGATGACGGGATCCTTTGCCCTCAGCATTATCCTGTTTTTAAGCTTTTCCGTTCTGATTGATTTTGTCAATCATTTGATGCCCCAATCCGCCGCAGCTGCTGATATAAGTATTTCAAGTAGTGATGGCGTTAATTCCATCAACAACAGTTTGGCGGACACGATCAGCAGCATGGAAGGCGTAAAACAAGTCTATGGCCGCAGGAGTGCCTTTGATATCCTCGCAGGATTAAATGGTGACACGACGCTTTCCGGCACAATTGACATGATTTCTTTCGATGATTTCGATCTGGAGTGTCTGGAAAAAGACGGTATGCTGCAGCGGGGCAGCAATTTGTCAGATATTTATGGGAACAGCCATTATGCCCTTGCAACATGGGATCGAAGCTGTTCCTGGGAAATTGGAGATAAAATTCTGGTCGGGGATGAAGAACTTGAAATTGCCGGATTGCTAAAACATGATTTATTTAGCAGTGATGGTCTTACAGGTGGAAAGATGACCCTCATAATCTCCGGTGAAACCTTTGCTCGTTTGACGGGTGAAACCGACTATTCCCTTCTCATGGTACAGATGGAGCGTGATGCAACGGATACAAATGTTCAGGCGATTTCTGACACAGTAGGAAATGATTATCGTTTTAGCGATAAGCGCGATGAGCAGACAGGCGGAACATATCTGGCATTTGTTGCCTGTGTCTACGGCTTTCTGGCAATTATTACATTAGTTACGGTGCTGAACATTGTCAACAGTATTTCCATGAGCGTATCGGCAAGGATGAAGCAATATGGGGCAATGCGTGCGGTGGGAATGGATGATCGCCAGATTTCAAAGATGATTACTGCAGAAGCATTTACCTATGCTTTTTGGGGATGTGTAGTCGGGTGCGGGATTGGATTGCCTTTTAGCAAACTGCTGTACGATTTTCTCATTACGGAGCATTTCAGTTATGCAGTGTGGAGTTTCCCGGTATCTCTGGTGGCAATCATCATTTTGTTTGTTGTGCTTGCGACAGTTTTGGCAGTGCATGCTCCAACCAAAAGGATACGTAATATGAAAATCACAGAAACGATAAACGACTTGTAAAGGAGCGATGGTAAAACTATTTCCAAAGCCTTTCTGTTGACCTAAAATGCGTAAATACGCAAAAACATCCAGTAGCATCAAATTGTCACCACCACAAACATGTCCGTTTTTACAAGGGGATAGTAGTAGCGTTTCAAATTGATTACTGTCATGGGCTGACCTCCTAAAATGGCGAGAGGGACAAGCAGCTTGCTACTGCCTGTCCCTCTCGGTGATGGAGATTGTTCCCCTCACTTGGTTAGCCTGAAAATCGCGTTTCGTGGGGTCTGTTTTTGAAAAAATCTTGAAACTTTTTTCTGGCCGCCTCCACGGAATCCCTCACGGTGTACTTGGAGCAGCCGTCCAGCCGGGCAATCTGCTCATAGCTCAATCCGTCCAGCGCGTAGAGCAGGAACCGGCGGCGCTGTGTGGCGGTGCAGCTCTCCAACATGGAAAGCAGTTCGTCCAGCGTTTCCCTCCGGCAAACGTATTGCTCTGGCGTTTCTTGGTAGGTGCGGCCCTCGGCGGCGACTATGTACTCGTCAAACTCCCTTATGTCCCAATGCCGCCGCTGCTCATGGGATAGGTTTTCCTCCTTGTGGTCGGCCCGGTCAAGGAACTCATAGACCTCAACGCTGACTTCCACGGACAGGGCTTGTCCGTTTATTTTGATGATGACTTCCATCTGCCTTTCCTCCGTTTCGATTGGGTTTGGTGCGAATCGAAACGGGGGAGGCGGAGAGCGGCAACAGTGCCGAACATCGGGCCAACTTGACCCGAATTTTACCGTCTGAAAAAGAGAGGTTTCCGGCCCTCCTGCGCAGAATTTTTTTATTTTCTTGTAAACTGGAGGCCCGGTAAAAACAAAGGCTCTGAATTTCTGCAAATATCCCCGGCACTCGTCTGCAATCGCAGACGAACCGCAACGGAATAGCTCATGTATTGTCGCATAAAAAAAGGGCGCAAGTGATTGGCTTTTCACTTGCGCCCTGGTGGACGTTTTCGCTATTTTATTGTGGCTTGTCGCCCATGTAAGAGGCGCGTCAAAAGGGATATTTGCTCATTGCGGCCCTCCACTGGCCGCATAAAAATAGCGGCCTTGATTATTTCAAAGCCGCCGAAACTAATAAGGTGCGTGGAAATATAGTTGCTACACGACGGCTTTTTTTCTTTGCCGTCGTGCGGCAACTATTGAAGTTATTTTACATCTTTTATTAATTCTTCTACCGATATACCATATAGCTTTGCTAATGCAAACAAGTTTGAAGTACTTGGGTCGGATGTTCCATTTTCCCATTTTGATACTGCTTGTCTGCTGACCCCTATTGTTTCTGCCACAAACTCTTGTGTCATTTGACAATGGGTTCGGTGCGCTTTTAATGTTTCTCCGAGAGATTGACTCACGGCAGCTTTCTCTTTACGAACATTACTCGATTTCAGATATTTCAGGAAAGCACGAACAATGAGAACAAACAAAGTAACAAACACGCCGATAAAGATTACACCAACCAAAATAGACGTTATAGAAGATTTCATATGGGTACGCCTCCCTATTTAGTCAAGTCTTTTTCCTTATTTTTCAAGGTTTTTTAGTTCTATATCTCAGTTGAATGAGCCAAAAGGATGGACATTTCTCTGTATCTGGTACGAAAGTAGAAGGTTTAGGGTACACGAAATAAAACGTCATTTCTTTTTCGTTCTACATGGCCTTGTGTATACCCTTCCATCTACGGCGGCGAACCTCCCGTGTCTACCAGGATCTCCTGCTTTTTTGCTGGGTTCTAACTTCCTTCCTCCCGCCTGTCCATAACCAGGGTGTCAGCTTAGCTCCTTTGCAGGGTCATGCCCTATGGTGTATATCCCTGCCGACTACTGGCTCATTCTTTTGTTTTAAGTCTTACTGACCTGTTCTGTATGATTCCCTAACGGTACCTTGCGGCAGACGTTTTCCCGACTCGTTCTTCATACTTTTCAGCCTTCCTGTCACGGCTGAATTCAGCCCTTAATACCATCTGCTAAAGCCTCAATTCAACCGTGACAGTCTATTACCTCTTTTACTTCTGTCTGTTATGCTGCCTGCATCTGCATCCTCTTAATATCTCCCATCAGTTTCAAAGGATCATAATCCACACCCTTTGTCAGTATTGCATAGAACACCCTCAGTATCTTACACGCCACTGCTACTACCGACTGCATCTTCTTTAACGGGTTCTCCTTGCGGCTTCGATAGTACTCATGAATCGCCCTGAACTCAGCATTTTTCCCTATCAATGATATTGCCGCTTCATACAGTACATATCTCAGCCGTTTCCTGCCTCTGTAGCTGATTCGGCTTTCACCGTTATGCTTTCCGGAATCATTTGCCACGATTGCATATCCTGCCAGCTTCTGCAGCTGTTTGGGATTATCAAAACGTCTAATGTCTCCCACTTCTGCAATGAAACCACTGACTGTAACCAGCCCGACTCCTTTGATTTCCATCAGCTTGTCAATATATGGAATCTCCTTCAGTTTTCCCTCGATGCACTGGATTAACTCTTTCATCCTTGATGCATATACCTCCATGTCATTCAGCAGGTTTTTCAGCTCCATCCTCGCCGCTTCCGGTGCTTCCTTACTTCCAACGCTATGCTCTGCTGCTGATACCAAGGTCTTTGCCCTCTTCATTCCAGCACCTCTCAGCTTTGCTTCCCTCCAGATCTGGTTCACACCTTCCACCCCAAGTTTCTTAATCTCTTCCGGCAGCGGAGCCACTTTCAGTACCATTCTTCCGCTGACCGCCTTTAAATCCCTATAAACGTCTTTATATTCAGGGAAGTAAATGGCAAACCATCTGGCGATTCGATTCTTGATTCTCGTAAGTTCCTCCTGGGTTTGGAAGCGCAGGTTTGACAAGCTTCTGATTTCTGCATAGATACCGGTCGGAATATAGGGATAGGAAAATCGCCCTTCATTAACCAGCGCAGCAATCGTCTTCGGATCCTTACGGTCATTCTTGCTGGGGTTGTTGTCATCCAGTTCCTTCGACTTTTTGACATGGTGTGGATTCACATGCACCGGCTTCATTCCGTTGTCCTGAAGGAACTTCCCCAGTGCAAACCAATAGTGTCCGGTTGGCTCCATTCCAGGAATGACAGCGGTTTTACCATGTTTTTCTGCTATATCTTCAATCCAAGCTTTGAATGTCATGAAACCCGCCTCAGTATTACTGAATTCCAGTGGTTTCTTCGTATACTCGTAATTCCGCCAGTCAAATGCCCTGACATAATGAGTTACACTGCCAACATCAATACCAACAATCAGAGTTTTTCAGTTATGGATGCAATTTTTGCGTTCTGTGTGTTACAATTCATTTTAGATACCTCTTTGTTCAATAAGATTTTTTACTAACCGGCAAAGTCAGTAATCTTATTTTACACTGAGGTATTTTTTTCTCAACCTTCTTTCTCAGAATTCCCTATACTTGAATTATACAGGAAGCTCCTTTCTTCTTTGTTATGGCTTTATTTTATCAAAATTGTCGTGTTGCAGCTACCAACTATTACGCAATTATAGGTTGCATTCGTGTTGCGGCACATTTTTATCAAATAACAGCGCTTCGGGCTGATAGAATGCCTTTTTGTGGTTCTTTCCTCGGTAAGCTGCTAGTGAGGGCATACACACCATTGGCCATGTCCTCGGCTCGTAAAGCTGCTTTCTTGGCCTCCATCTGCCGCCGCTTCTCGGTCTTTATACTGTCCTCATACTCGCGTTGTTTTCCATTAGCTTTGTGGCGTAGATAGTTCTGGTGCAGTCTGTTCTTGCGTTCCTCTTTCTTCCGTAGGGCCGCCTGTTCCTCCGGGGTGAGGTTTACTTCTCCGAAGTGGGGAGGCACATATCGGCCCACAAAGTTAAAATAGATTTCAACCTCCTGCGTGGTTTCAATGCTGCCCTTGTTACCGCAAAATCTCCATGACTTGACCGACTTTGAGATAGTCACGCCCTAACCGGCTCATGTCCTTGATGATGATTGCCTCCACGCGCCGGCCTCGACTCCCTCCATCATGACCGTGAAGCCAGGCCGGTCAAACCGGGTGCCGGAAATGCCGTCGTCCGTGAAGTGGATAGGGTTAGGAAAATGATTCTGACGGGCGTATTCTTCCAGCATTTGCTTCTAGTGCTGTATGCTCATACTCTCGCCTTGCAGCTCGTCGTCGTGGCTTAAACGCTCGTACAATGGGGTAATTTTCTCGTTTCTCATATTCGCGTCCTCCTTGCATGAAAAATGCTCTAAGTGTTTTCAGTAACCATGAGAAAAACCATGATTAAGAAGTCACTTAGAGCATATATCACCACTTGAAAATCTAAAATAGATATGTTATACTACCTACATCAGTATCAGTAATTGCTTTCGAGCGATTAGAGTTTTTCCGGTTGCACAGTGTCTGAGAGTATATACTTTCAGGCACTTTTTTTGTTTCTTCTGCTTCTTTTCCAAGAAGCACAGAATGGGGAGTCCGGAGGCACAAGCCCTCCGCCCATCTGCTACAATTTCATATCAGGCCCTCGGGCAATAAAGGCACTCAGAGAATTTCGGTTCTTTGGGTGTTTTTTTTATATAGATCGGAGCTTTTACGGCTCCCCTAATCTTTGTTCCGGGGAGCCTTTCGGCATACCCGTGTATATAGATAAAACCACGCAGGAATGCAGAAAGGAAATGCCTATGATTCTTTATTTGGATGCCAGAACTACCGTCAAGGATCTGATGATTGACTATATTGAGGTGGAATTGGCAAACGGAGAAACCGCATCCCTTAATTGGGATGAAAGTGATATTGGGCGGGCTGACGACGGTTTCAGTGCCCGATACAAAGGGGTGTATTTTGGAGAGGTCTATGCCAATGGCAGACTGGAGCAGCTGCAGGATATGAAAATAACCGATATCGGTTTGTATTCTGAAAGCGATACTCCTCCCAATATCTGTATCACTTCGATGGAATTTGAAGACGATGGCAGACGATTGGCGTTTGAAGCTCCGATTTTACATGGAAACATTGTTTGTCAGAACGAAAGTGGTGAGGTGATCGCATGTTGAAAAGCGGAAAATATATCGCCGAACACGATAACGGAATATTTGACCGATACCGGATTGTTATGTCAGTAAAGGAAACGGAGAAGTCATATATTTTTGAATTGCTTGAGTATGTAAGCCGGTATAGTCCGGCACAGATGGACATGCTGTTCGACAAGAGTAAGCGGGTCCTGATTTCAAAATTCAAGGGCGGCCATGCAATGCGTATATGGAGTGACCATGACTTTACACTTTATCCATATCAAGCCGGGATTCCGTTTCATTTTGAACGGGTCAGTGAAGGCGGCAGTGCGGAAGGAAGTGGCGTCTATGGGTAAGAAAAAAACGTACAGAGGCGAGCTGGTTGATGAAATCAGGGGTCTGGGGCAGTCACAAGGGCTGAATCATGTCTTTACTACTTTTTTGGAGATTTCAGCAACCTGTATCTCTGCAGAGATGGATCCGTCAAACGCAGAAGAACGCGAGAAGCGATATGAGGAAATGACATCTGCTATGGATCCTAAAACCCTCAACTGCTATGCACATATGCTCGCTCTGCTGGCGTTTGCTATTCATGAGCATGAGGAGGATCCCTGCGATATTCTTGGCAGTATCTATCATGAGCTTCGCTTAAATAACGAGTGGAACGGACAGTATTTCACTCCCGATAATGTTTGCCGGATGATGGCGCAGCTTGTAAACCCAGTGGATGAGCGTCCTGAAGAGGAAGATCCCATCATGATCAACGAGCCTACTTGCGGTTCGGGTACGATGGTGATTGGTGCAGTATGGGCCATGAAGCAGAAAGATTTCGATTTTCGGCACAAGAGTTTTTTTGTTGCCCAGGATATTGACATCCGCTGTGTGTGGATGGCATATATCCAGCTCAGTCTGTATGGAATTCCTGCGGTGGTCATTCATGGCGACACCTTAGCAATGAAAGAATGGTCCCGATGGTACACTCCGTTGGCGTCTGTTCCTTTCATAAAAAGGGAATGCGCTGTCAATAGCACAGAGAAAGGGGCGGCGACAAGTGGATAGTACAAAAAAATCCTTGGACCATTTGACCTTTGCTGATCT
Source organism: Lachnospiraceae bacterium (assembly GCA_910574865.1). Lineage (GTDB taxonomy): Bacteria > Bacillota > Clostridia > Lachnospirales > Lachnospiraceae > Schaedlerella. The sequence goes on from CAJTDN010000004.1 coordinate 219,588, forward strand.
GCGAGTCCATTACGGAACCGGACGTGCTTTCCTGATCAGACAGGAGTATAGAAGGAATGTTTACGGCTACCGAAAAGGCGTTAAGACAGATCTGGGAGACCTAGAGGAAAAAGATTGGATACAGCTGGCCACGGGTCTGATTCTGAAAAGCGGAGAGCAGCAGCTGCAGAAAAATCTGCTGGAGTGGGAGCAGGAGCATAATTATTGCAAGAGTTCCCCAAAAGAGATGGAGATGACTGCACTGGAACTTCATATGGCCAGAATTTTTGATGATCCGCTCTGGGTGGCCTATATCCCGTTCAACCGGAAGTATCGGCCGGAGGTTCTGGAATCTGCCAGACTGGTATGGGTTCAAACAGAATGCTGTGGGATACCCGGGCAAATTACACAGGAGCAGCTGGATCAGTCTGCCGGAAACGCTTTAGGGATTACATGCCCGATATGCGGCCGGTGTTCCCAGTTTCAGGTCTGCACGCCTAAGGAGGTGAGCGGAAATGGATAAGCTGTTTATCATTGTAAAAGGCGGCAGGGTAGAAGAAATCTACAGCACAAAAACAGAAACTGAGATGTATGCGGAAATTCTTGATTTTGACTCAATGGAACGGACGGAAGAGATGGAAAAAGATCTTCAGTTCCGGTATGAGGCGATTCGGGAATTGATGTACAGAATTGACTGAAAGGAGAATGCACATGAGTGCGAAATATAAAACAAACCATGAGCGTATGCTTGAGCTGATCGAGCAGCTCACAAAGGCAGATATTGCCTATTATCGGGATGATAATCCCATTATGACAGACCGGGATTACGATATCCTGATGGACGAATTGAAAGATATTGAGAGCCGAACCGGGTTGGTTCTTTCCGGTTCCCCGACCCAAAAGGTGTCTGGAGAAATATTGGAAAGCCTGGCCGAGGTACGCCACAGTAAACCTATGCTTTCAGCGGATAAAACAAAATCTGTTGAGGATCTGGTGAAGTTTGCTGCCAAGCAGCCGGTGCTGATAAGCTGGAAAATGGACGGTCTGACACTGGTACTTCGTTATGAACACGGAGAACTAGTTCAGGCGATCACCCGCGGGCGTGAAGGGATCATTGGTGAGGATGTAACACATACTGTGCGCACGTTTCTTAATGTGCCGCTTACCATTCCTACGAAAGATTCGTTTGAAGTCCGAGGTGAGGGTGTCATCTCATGGGCAAACTTTGAGAAAATCAATTCCGGTCTGGAGGAGCCCTATACTCACCCGAGAAATCTCGCATCCGGCAGCACGCGTAAGCTCGACGCCGGCGAAGCTAAAAAGCGATTGCTTGAGTTTTGGGCATTTGAGCTTGTGAGCGATTATCTGGAGCCGGAGAGTAAGCTTGCTCAGCAGCAGTTTTTGGTACATAACGGTTTTTCTGTTGTGCCCTACATCTATCTGGATGCGGTTCACGATGAAACAATGGTGCGTGATGCAATTTCTGCTATGGATCCGAAGAAGTTCCCTTACCCGGTAGACGGAATTATCATGGAATATGATGATGTTGTCTATGGAAAAGGTCTGGGAGCCACAGGGCATCATGAAAACCGTTTGATTGCATTGAAGTGGGAAGATGAACTGTATGAAACCACATTCATTGGTCTGGATGTGGCAGTCACTCGCACTGGGATGGTCAGTCTGACAGGCATCTTTGAGCCGGTGTCTATTGACGGTACTCAAGTCAGCCGGGCGTATCTGCATAACTACGAGAATTATTTGGACCTTGCCTTAGGGCGTGGTGATAAAATCCGCGTGTATAAGGCGAACATGATCATTCCGCAGATTGCAGAGAACCTCAATAAGACCGGAACCTGCTGTGTTCCGCTCAATTGTCCCTGCTGTGGCAAGATGCTGAATTTCCGGAAAAGCAGCGGCGGTATTCGCCAGCTGTTCTGTGAAAATCCGCATTGTTCTGCCAAACTGGTGCGAAAATTTGTCCACTTTTGTGAGAAAACGAGGATGAATATCGAGGGCCTGTCGGAAAAAACTCTGGAGCAGTTTGTAAGTCATGGCTGGATTCGGACATTTGCAGATCTTTATGCGCTGGATCAACACCGTGATGAGATTATCCAGACGGAAGGCTTTGGGGAGAAATCCTTTGAGCGTCTGCAGGCATCCATTGAGAAAAGCCGCCATTGCACGTTGGCAAAATTTATTGCAGGCTTGGGTATTCCCATGGTCGGCAGACATGCCGGGCGTGACCTGGACAGGCATTTCCACGGCTCGTGGGAAGCCTTTGAGCAGGCTATCCAGGACGGCTTCGACTTTACGCAGCTACCGGATTTCGGCGAGACGATGCACAATAACATTTACACCTGGTATGCGGATACAGAGGAAGCGAAACTCTGGCGCCCGCTGCTTGAAAAAATTGAATTTGAAAAGGAGAATTTTGATATGAATACAAATACAGCAAATCCCTTCTATGGCAAGACCGTAGTGGCAACCGGCAAACTGGAGAATTACACCCGTGACGGCATCCAGATGAAGCTGATGCAGCTGGGGGCAAAACCGGCAAGCTCGGTAACGAAAAAGACCGATTATCTGATTGTTGGTGAAAAGGCCGGCAGTAAGCTTACGAAAGCGCAGCAGCTCGGTATCAGAACACTGACGGAGGAAGAATTTGAAGCAATGCTGGCGTAAATTCGCCGGAATAACAGTGGCGGGGCAGATTTTCTGCTCCGCCTTTCACTTTTTCATAGAAAGGAAAAGAAGATGAATCCAAAATATCGCTGTCCTGCTTGCGGAGCAGAAAGCTTTGAGGTGACAGCTCACGTCACGCAGGACTGGAAGATCGACTGTAACGGAACCTTTCTGGAATCTCTAAATGAGTGCGTCGAGGTCACGCATTATCCTGATGAGAATGACATTTGGGATTGTGCCAATTGTGGCTTCAGCGCAGCGGGACGTGAGTTTAGAAATCAGTCTGAGGAATGGAAAGGAGACAAAGAATATGAACCAACAAAAAAAGAATCTTGAAATCACTGGCAGGCTTATCTGTCCACTGTCTGTTGGAACTGCAGCTTTTATCGCAGAAAATGGCGGGATGCGCAGGACAAGTAAGGTTCTTCGGATGGAGAGGATTTCTCCTGATGAGATCCGTTTTGAGACTTGTAATACCAACTACCGCCTGCATCTTATCCGGCAGGAGGTGACGGTATGAGCAGTGAAATTTTTTATGACAAGGCATTCATCCTTGTTGGGGACAAATATATCCCCGTTGTAAATCATGGCTCGTCAAACTGCTTTGACTTTGATAGTCGGGGCCGTGAGATCCCAGAAAAGCATTGGTCGGTTCTGAACTACCCTCATACCGGGAGGATGCTGTTTACTGCTGAGGAAATGCGGGAGATAGCTGCCGTCCACGAGGAAGCCAATATGAGCAACCGGGGCGGGACACGCAAAAGCCGGAACCGCACGTTTGAAGAGGGCGAGTTCGGGCGCTGGATCCTGGCGGGGATGAAATCGGCACATACCGTGGAGGACTACAAAAAGCACGGGAACACCGTGACGGTGGTTGACTATGGCCAACCCTGCTGGCGGAGGCACTGCGTTTCCACGACAGAGGAACTTCTGGATAAGATGAAAGAGCTTTCCGGCCACAGCATAACGGTATCCTTCTGGGATGACCGCCACGTTACCCACCCGCCTATGCGGCGCAAGGGAACGCCCTTTGATTTCGGCACGCTGCCGGAATTTTATGTGCTGCGTGCAGCGCAGGGGTATTTCGTGAAGCGGAGCAGCCGGAGGATCTGGTTTGCAAGGTTCCAGGAGCCACAGGCGCAGATGGTCCGAAAGTTCAAGAGCAAAAAGGCAGCGCAGGGCTACCTGGACAGTAACCACAAATTTTTCTCGGGATACGCATTTGAAATCGAATGCGTACAGAACGGAGGTGTCACAGCATGAGAGAGTCAAGGCCAGACCGCTTCCGCCGTGTGGCAGAAGCCCGGGTCAACAAGATTATCAAAATGGTAAGACTGCTTGGAAATTGTTCCAATCCTGCCGTATATGCTTTTACGCAAGAGCAGGTACAGCAGATTTTTGCTACATTGCGGGATGAACTGGACAGAGCACAGAAGCGATATACCCGGTCTTACAAGAAAAGGTTTTCGCTGTCGAACGAACAGTATGCTTCCCTGCCGAAATATCCGACCATTGTACTGCCGTTGCCGGATGGAAGCAGTCTTAGGGCAGTTGCAATCGACGATGAGAATTTTCCTGCAATCAATGTTTACTGGGATACAGAAAAGCCGGAGATTGATGGGCCAATCTGTTTTGCAGAATACAATCCTGAACGCGGTCCCTGCCACGAGGTCTGCATTGGAGCTTACCAGTCTGACAAGGAAGACACAGTTTATTACAAGCCATATATGGCAGAAAGGGAATCAAATGAGTAATTACATATACTGCCGCACACTCAAACTGGACTGGAAAGAAGTATCCAGACTGATCGCAGAATGTGCAGGCAAAATTTTAGACAGAACCATTCATGGCACAGCGGGTTATGAGGATGATCATTACTGGGGCTTTCAGGCGACCACTGATCGTTTTACCATTGCCGAAATAGACAAGCTTATCCGGTTTGTTAATGGGGATGAGGAGATGCAACAAGAAGCAATTCCTCAGGATTCAGACAAATCAGCCGCAATCGGAGAGAGTTTGTCCCGTGCTCTGTTGGAAAAAGCTTTAAGACTGTCATGGTGCCATGAGAGTACCACGGAATCGACTCTTTGGCTGGTCAACGTCCGGGAAAAACGGCTGGCAGTCTATAAACGGATTGTTGAGATCAGCCCGCATGATATTTATTTGGATAATCTCAGGAGCAAAAGTGAATTGATTGTTTATCTCCACGAAAACGGTCCAACGCACTCCACGCTGATGGATTTCTGCGCAGATTACAGGGAGCGGTATCACAACGAACTCTGCTGGAACTATCCAATCTCTGATGGGCTGCATCTTGGCACGTTTTTCGTTCTCGTAAAGGAAGGCGTTCTGGCGCTTCCTTATGACGATGCGGATAAGGTGGACTATGAGCTGCTTTGTCTGGACGATGCCAAAATGTGTGACAGAGAATCTATGGAGAATCTCATAACGGAGTGGGATAGCTTCGACCGGGATTTACGCTCCGCCATGCAGGGCATGAGGGCGTTTTACCGCAGAGAGGAGGAGCATCATGAATCAGAAAATTGACTGGCTCATCCATCTGGTGGCCAACGGAGCCTGTGATGAATGTGGTGAGGTAGAAACAGACTTTTTGCCCTATACGTGCAATGCCCACACCCACGGGCTGGAACGCTATGGGCACTTGGATTTCCAAATGGTACTTCTTTTGCCGACGGAGGAGATTGGACGAATCCTCAATACTTTGGGGCTAAGAGTTCAGTCAGGAGAACGCTTCCGGTCTGGGGATATGGTTTCCGGAATTTATGAAGACTGCGATGTGCGCTTGGACGAGTATGAGGAAACTGGGCGCAAGGTTTTGCGGGTCATCATACCGGATGCGAACAATATCTTCCCAGGGGAAGGAGATTGTATGCTCCCATACTGTCTGCAGCTCTTGAAGACAGATGAGCTCTGCGTAGAAAGGGGGATACCATCATGAAAATCACGTTGTATCAAATCATCCCGGAACCGGAAAACAGATACTTGATATTCAGCGATCTGAGAAGCATCCGGGCGGCAAGCGGCGGACATGTTCCGGCTGAGATTTACGAAGCAGTATTCAGCGGGGATCTGGACATTGCCGTGCCCCGGAATGCCAAAAACAAAATGGATCAAGAACTTGCCGAACTGGAAGCGGTATATGTACGTTTTAACGTATCGCATCCGGAAGGCTTCCGTGGACGGTCTATGACCATGTCGGATGTAGTCGAGGTCATCCGTTCTGAAAAGGAAAGCAGGTTTTACTTCTGCGACCGGTTCGGGTTTGAGGAGATTGCGTTTGAAAAGGAAAAAGCTGATTTGGGGCGCCTGTAGGGCGCAGAAAGGATACAATCATGAAGAAACTGATATTGAACTATAAAGGGCGCGACAGCTGGGACAGACCGGTTTATGAATCGGAAGGCCGGCTGTATGTGGATGTGGATCCACGCAAAGGCTGGAAACCGAATATTTGTACGAAATACAACAATGAGTTTGATGGAGAGCCGGATACGCCGATTGCCGAAGATACCGTTGTGGAGTTTATTCCGTACAGGGATATCTGGTAAGCGAGGAGGACGTATGAAAGAATTTATGACAAAAATGGTTCCTGTCAATCTGTCAGACCGATTTCCATTCAAATGCAGGATGTGCGGCGCTTGCTGCCGGCATGTCAAGGAAAGCGTGCCGCTGGAGAGTCTGGATGCTTTTCGGCTTGCCAAACATCTGAGGGACAAAGGTGAAAATGTGAGCTGTGTGGAAGATGTGCTTGCTGCCTATGCAGAGCCTGTCTTACTTAGTGAAAACGGGTATACGGTATTTATGCTGAAAACGGTTGGAGCGGATGATGCGTGCATTTTTCTGAAAGATAATCGGTGTACGATTCATTCTGTTCATCCGCGGGCATGCCGTACATATCCTATTGCTGTCGGACCATATGAACTTGGCGGGTATGAACAGTATCTCAGTATGGAGCAGCCACTACACTATTCGGGTCCGCAGATGTCCGTGAAAAAATGGATTCAAAAGCGCTGTAGTAAACAGGATTTTGAATTTTTGAACACGGATATTGGTTCAGCGCAGGAGATAGAAAAATTACTGAAGAAGATTCCTGAGTATAACCGGACAAGGGCTGTGATGATGTTCCTTTTCTACAAGTATTCGGATTATGATCTGGATAAGTCTTTCCTTTCACAGTTTAAAAGCAATAACGATAAGCTGCTAGAGGTTCTGCGCAAAATGGCGGATGACAAAGATAACTAAATTTTCAAGTCAGTATGACACAACAACAAGGCGTCGGAATCCGGCGCCTTAATTATTTTTAGGAGGAAATACCATGGATGAAAGATTAAAAAATATCGTAGACAATTTTGAGGCAATGAAGATCGGTGTGGATGAGCCGTTTCCGTTTCACTGCACCATGTGCGGCAAATGCTGCATCAATCGGGAGGATATCCTTTTGACGCCGCGAGATATCTATAACATGGCAAAGGAGCTTGGGATAACGACCGCAAAACTGTTTAAAACCTACTGCGAAACTTATGTCGGCTGCGATTCCCGTATGCCCATAGTTAGATTGAAGCCCCGTGGATCCATAAAAAGATGCCCGCTGCTGAAAGACAGAAAATGCTCTGTCCATAAGGCAAAACCGGCGGTATGTGCTCTGTTCCCGATAGGAAGATGCTTGATGTTTGAAAAGGATTCAAATCCTTCAGAGAAAATTTCAGCAAGCCAGATACAGTATATTTTTACTAATCCTGGGTGCGGTGATAATGCTGAAACCCATACGGTGCGGGAATGGCTTGGAGAGTTTGGAATGTCACTGGAGGATGAGTTTTTTGTCAAGTGGCAGCAGGCAATCATGGAATTCGGGCAGTTTTTCCGTGAAGCGGAAAAGACGGCCAGTGGGCGTATCATGGAGCTGTCATGGACAGCGGCTTTTGTCGGCTTATATCTGCATTATGAAACTGATCAGGAATTTCTGCCGCAGTTTGAAAAGAATGTCCGGGAAATCACTGCACTGCTGCAGATGGCGCCCATAAAGGAAGGCGGTAGAGCAAATGAATGAGGATCGTAACCAGCATCAGATTATCCGAAAGGATGCTCGCAACTGCTTTGTGGAGAGCCTGAATGACGCTTTTGAGATTGGGAGAATTCATCTTGCTTTTGCGACCTACGATCTGAGCCGTCCGATTGGACAACGGCAGACAAACAACATCCATATTTACATTGCGGTGGACGAGTTTCTGGAATTATGCCGCAAGCTGGAAGGCGGGGAACTTCGTTATCTGCTGAAGAATAAGAAGACAAGCGGGGATAAAACACCGCTTTATCAGTGCCTGGGTGGCACTTCTGCCGAAAAGCTTGCAAAATACGGGCGTTCTCGGGCAGATGGAAAAAGCCTGTCCAGAACAGCACAGCTATTGGCAGGAAGCAAATCGGATTTCTTGTTTGTAGCGGACAGCGGGCCTGGTGAAACAGATCAGAAAGGTTTAATCGTTCCCAAGTTCGGAAGCAAGCCGGAAAATCATGTGGCAGTCAGTATGACATTTGAAACATTCAGTGAACTGCTGCTTACGACAAGACTGCACTATTCAGCATGGCTGGGTGCATGGTATGCAAACCAATATCATCCGGGCAGCCAGCGAACAGCACAGGCACAGGAAAACCCGCAGTATCAGGAGAATCAGGGAGAAGCAGAATACGCTTCTAATCCAATGTTCTAAAGTAGAATGAAAAAGCGGTGCAGTCTGATGATTGCACCGTTTTTTGCGCCTTGAGGGGCCTGTTTCCATGGGCTGAATCCGAGCCAGATGCAAAGATACAGAATCAGTGGACTTGTGAGTTGAACCATTTGTCGGCGTTGGCATATTTGCGAATACAAAGAAATTTTGCTATAATAAACCCTCCACTCTAACACCATACTTTTTATATATGGTATGCTTAACAGAACGGAGGTGGTTACAAATGAATACATATACTACTTCGGAAGTAGCAAAGATTATAGGCATACATCCGAATACTGTACGGCTTTATGAAGAATGGGAATTGATACCAAAGGCAGAACGTAAAGCAAACGGTTATCGTGTATTTACCGATTTTCATATCGAACAGTTTCGGCTTGCCCGTACCGCATTTCAAATAGAGGTCCTTCAGAACGGACTGAGAATAAAGATTGTGGAAACGGTTAAGGTTTCAGCAAAGAAAGACTTTGATCAAGCACTTGTTTTGGCAAATGAATATCTGAGTCAGATACAAAAGGAAGTAAGAAATGCGGAAGAAGCCATTGCTATAACACGGCAGATTTTAGAGGGAAGAGCAATATCCGAAACACCGCCGCTTTGCTTGAAACGTAAAGAAGTTTCGGAATATCTGAATATTTCCATGGATACACTCCGAAATTGGGAACTAAACGGGCTGATGCGAATAAAACGTAAACAAAATGGCTATCGCTATTACACAGACGAAGACATAAAGCGATTAAAAATAATAAGATCACTTCGGTGTGCCAATTATTCATTGGAAGCAATCCTGCGTATGCTCCATGCGCTCTCAGACGACCCTCATACCAATATAAAACGGGTACTTAATACTCCAAAAGACGATACGGATATTATATCCGTATGCGACAGACTGATTATCTCATTGCAAAAGGCAGCGGAAAATGCCAAGAAAATGATAGGCATTCTTAATGATATGAAAAGTATATTTTCCTAACCCTCCACCTTTACACCAACCTTTTTTGAACTGCTAAAATAATGTAGTAAAAACGAAAAAGGAGGACAGGTTGATGGAAGAAATCATCAGCGTAAAACAACTTTCAAAATCTTATGGCAGATTGAATGCCGTGCAGGGCCTGGATTTGTCAGTAACACAAGGTTCGGTCTTCGGGTTGCTTGGGGCAAACGGTGCAGGAAAAAGCACCACAATCGAATGTATGTTAGGCACAAGAAAACCCGATGCAGGTACGGTTTCCATTTTAGGGATGGCCCCACTCCTGCAAAGAAAACAGCTTTTTGAAAATGTCGGTGTTCAATTCCAGGAAGCGAATTATCAAGATAAAGTGACGGTTTCCGAATTGTGCGAAGTAACACAGTCGCTCTATAAGAATGCTGCAGATTATGGGGAACTTCTGAAACAGTTTGGCATCTTTGATAAAGCAAAAAGTATGGTAAAGGAGCTTTCAGGAGGACAGCGGCAAAAGCTGTTTATTGTTTTGGCTTTGATACCGCAGCCTAAAGTTGTTTTTCTGGACGAGCTGACCACGGGGCTTGACGCAAAAGCCAGACGAGAGGTATGGAAAATCTTATCTGACCTCAAAGAAAAAGGACTGACCATTTTTCTGACCTCGCATTTTATGGATGAGGTAGAAGCATTATGCGACACAATCTGCATACTAAAAAAGGGGAAAGCCGTCTTTTATGGAACAGTAGAAGAAGCCATTGCAGGCAGTCCTTATGACAAATTTGAAGATGCGTACTTATGGTATTCTGACGAGGGGGTAAGCGAAAATGAGAACATTTAAAACAATGCTGAAAAACGAAATGAAACTGTCCCTGAGGGATATGAACATGGTCATATTTGCAATCTGTATTCCACTCGTGGTTTTGATTATACTTGGCGTTATTTACGGCGACAAACCAGCTTTTGAAGGTGCAGAGTACACATTTCTCGATCAGTCCTTTGGAGCGTTGTCAACGATTGCGATTTGTGCAGGCGGCGTTATGGGGTTGCCTCTTGTGGTATCCGATTACCGAAGCAGAAGGATATTGAAACGCTTTAAGGTCACTCCTGTCAGCCCCGTAATGATTTTAACGGTGCAGGTGGTGATTTACATAATTTATTCCGTTGCATCGCTTGCATTGCTCTATATAGTATCCACGCTCTTTTTTGGCTTCCACCTGCTTGGTTCTCTGCCTGCTTTCCTTGGCGGATATATATTGGTAATGCTCTCCATATTCAGCATTGGTATGATGGTTGGGGGAATCTCTCCCAGCTCTCAGACAGCGAGCGTGATCGCAAGCCTGCTCTATTTCCCAATGCTTATTTTTTCTGGAGCAACCCTGCCGTATGAGGTAATGCCGAGTGCATTGCAAAAGATAGCGGATATTCTGCCTTTGACACAGGGGATAAAGATTTTGAAAGCTGCTTCGTTAGGACTTCCAATTGAGAATATTTTTGTTTCTCTTATTGTCATGGCGGTACTTGCTGTCATTTGTATCGGTGTGTCCTTTCGCTTTTTCAGATGGGAGTAACAAGTAATATGGGATGGCTCTTATTCTCTCTTTGTGGGAGCAAAACCCGTAATAGGATCAGAGAGGACATGGTGCCTGCCCGCTAAACGCCTCCTCTGGGGAAATTTTTTGAAATGATTTTCAGGGTGTAGAGCAGGCCGCAGAAAACAACAAATTTCGCCCGGCAGGTCGTAGGCCAACCGGGCGAATATAGAAGTATTATGAAGTTGATTTACATGGTATAGTACATACTCGGTAAATGTGGCATGAAAAAGGGCTGCTGTAGGCTACCTTTATTTTGTTTGGGCGCATGAAAATCCCGCCACCACAACAACGGTTTTTCTATTACCCGTTTTGCAGCTGTGTCATACCCTTTGTTTCATAATAATCGGTTCTCGTCATACCATATAAATAGTAATCGCAATAGGTATTCACCATTTTTCCGTCGCGGATATGTCCCTCACGCTTAAACCCTGCGTTTTCCAATGTTTTATATGACGCGATATTTAGAACATGGACATCAGCCCATAATCGTTGTAATTCTGTTTTTTCAAAACAAAAAATCACTACTTCAGTTAATGCTTCTGCCATAAGACCATTTCCTTGATAAATCGGAGAAAGCCGGAACGCCACCTTTGCCATGCGATCATTTTCAATGAGATATACCCACATCTCACCAATTACTTTATTGTCCTTTTTATAAACAATTCCCCAATGAAAGCTCTTTGTAGGTCGTTCCTTTTTTTGAAATAACAATTCCGGGTTTAAGTCACTTTTTCCGGGACGTTTCCCCCAATATTGATACAACGATTTGTCGCCCAACCATTCTTTCAAATCATCAATATCATCATACTGCAAAGGACGTAATAGGAGCCTTTCTGTATCAAGTATCGGTTTGTTCTGAATATAATCTTGTAGTTTCATAAAGCCCCCTTAGAAATTGAATACTTGTTCCCAATTAAAGCATCCGGACGCTTCTGTGCTTTTCGGCCATTCACTGCACCATACGGGAACGCCGGGGGTCTCCACTCTGTCAAAACTCGGCGTATATGGCTTTATATCCAATACGGGAGTGTTGTCGTTCGCGTCAATAAAAGTAAGCCGAATAATTCCCCTGTTAAGATCAATACTGATAATTTCTGATGTTGTTAAAGCAATAGGGTTAGGACGGGCGGGCGACCTTGTGGCGAAAACGCCCATTACTGATGGTGCATTTTTATATGGCTGTTCGGTTTGTAATATCTTTCTGTCTGATTGATTATCACAATCACTGAACCACCACACTACATTGATATGACTAAATCCTTCCAATGCTTGCAGTCCAGGAATATATTCCGGCTCTAATTCTATAAATGCTCCATTGTGATCATTCTTTACCTTTCCAATAGGCTTTAATTGATAATCGTTCATATCGTACCTCCTGTTTTTCGTTGTGAGTTCAGTATAATACCTCACATCATGTGAGATACAAGAGGGAAAATAAAAATGCCCTGCATTTTTGCAGGACATTACTACCTTAATTCCAAAGGTATTTGTATTTCAGTCAGGTACTTTGCCGGATTACTTTCATTCCATGCCCCTCTATGCACAATTTGGCGCATAGGATTGGACATTCGATATTCACTGTTTTTTTGCAGCCATTCAGCAAAAGCAATATACGCTCCTTTGATATTTGAAAAATCACCATACACCATCGTACAGGCCATAACAGGTACAGGCTCAATCGTGCGGAAACAGAATGGAGCAATATCTTTGCATAACTTATTTACAGGAACGCATAACTCAATATCTACATTTTGTTCCTTATATTCTGTGTCGTGATAAACGGAAAATGTATGATTGGACATTTCTATTTTCTGCTCTTTGGCAAAAGCAGAAAGTTCATTCCATAAATCACCCTCGGAGTAATATGTCGGAACAACTCTACGCAAAGATAACACTTGATACTCTGGTATCGCCTTAATGGAAATATTGTAATGAAGTTCCCCTTTGCTTTCTTGTATCTCGTTTTTTGCTATCGCAATTTTCCGTATTTTCTCCTGCTCGTTTTGTATAGTCTGCTCGATTTCTAATCGTTTTTTTTCAAGGGTTTCAAGAAGTAAACGATCATTCATTTCAAGCGCAAGTGCAATTTCAGAAACAAGAAAGCCACTGTCACGCAAATACAATATTCTGTTCAGACGGGGGATTTGAGTTACAGAGTACATTCGGTGTCCCGTCCATTTATCGACTTCTGCTGGTTTCAACAGCCCCACTTCATCATAATATCGAAGCATACGAATAGATACTTGTGTCAGCTTTGAAAATTCACCTATTCTAAACATCTTATCACCTCTTGTATATCATTATACTTGAAGTTTTTTACACTTCAAGCAGATTTGGCACATATCCATAACGGAGAAACGGCATAGCCCCAAAAGCCGCGCCGTTTTCCGAAAACAATTCTTTATGCTGTTTCCCCAAAAAAATGTTTTGAAACCAAAATACTTGTTTTCCCATAACGACACACAGGGCACAGTATCAGAAGAATCAGAATATACTTCGGATCCGATGTTCTAAAATTAAGAATAAAAAAGCGATGCAGTCTGCATCGTTTTTTTGCCACAAATAGATTTTATTTTAGCTTTATCTCGTTTGTATCACTAACCAACCATTCCATTGAAACATGCAAGGCAATCTTCAATGTTTGCCATATGGCACCTCCCACCTACATTGTATATTTCATACTCTGCCCGTGGAATGTTGCTATATGCGTCAAACCTACATTTTATTATTCCTCATGCCTCTTGAAAAGAAAAAAATAATACGTTATCGTTAGTTTACCAAAGTTCGCAGAAACGGCGAGGAATAAAATTGCTATTTGCTGTATGCTATATGTAAGGAGGTCAAAGACATGGAATGGTTAAATAGTCTAAGTAAGGCCATTGAATATATCGAAAATCACTTAGAGCAGGAAATATCGTTTGACGAAGCGGCCCGGATTGCGAGCTGTTCAACCTATTACTTTCAGCGGATTTTCTCTTATGTCGCCGGTATATCGTTGGCAGAATATATCCGCAGGCGCAGAATGACGCAAGCTGCCTTTGAATTACAGCGAACAGATAAAAAAGTTTTGGAGATTGCCTTAAAATATGGGTATGCCTCCCCGACTTCTTTTAACAGAACGTTTCAGTCCGTACATGGGATTTCCCCTGTTGCAGCCAAACAAAAAGGGGCTGTTCTAAACGCTTACCCGCCAATCCGATTTTCCGTAAAAGTTTCAGGAGGGAGTGCAATGTCCTACCACATTATTGAGAAGCCTGCTTTTCATATCGTAGGTATCCGTATGAATTTGGTTGACGATATGGAAGAAAATCAGAAAAACGTTCCTCTTTTTTGGGAACAAGCGTTGAATGACAGGCGCTTTTCCGAACTGTGCGAATTAAACAATGCTGCGCCAAATGGGATTTTAGGTATCAGCGTATATGAAAATCCCGAAAATATCTTTTATTATATTGCAACGTCCAGCACCAATAAGGCACCTGATGGAATATGCGAATATGAAATTCCCGCCTCTACATGGGTTGTTTTTGAAAACGATGGATATTTCAAAGAGAATGTCCAATCAGTCTTTAGAAGACTTTATACGGAATGGCTGCCTTTTTCGGGGTACGAGTATGCCGGTCTGCCGGACATTGAAGTATATCCTATCCAAAACAAAACAGTCCAGTCCGGCCATTCCGAAGTATGGATTGCTATAAGAAAAGAAAAGGAGAATGAAAATGGAGTATCAAATTGAGATCAGAGAAATAGAGCCTGTGCGCGTGGCTTACATCAAATTCAAAGGGTTTGCCCCGGAAGCAAACAAAGTGTTTCCAAATGTATTCAAATCTATTCGAGGGCAATCAAACGGAGCGCCGTTCTTCTGTTATTTGTCAATGAACCAGGAGACCAAAATGGGCGATATGGAACTCTGTGTGCCGACGGAAGCCACTCCTGCGGGAAATGGAATTGAAGTAAAGGAAATACCCCGGATAAAGGCCGTGTGTGTAACACATATTGGTTCCTATGAAACGCTCACATCTGCTTATGCTGCGATTGACAGCTATGCGGCAGAAAACCGTTTGAAGCTGTGTCCGCCTTTCCGGGAAGTTTTCATTAAAGGCCCTGGAATGTTTTTGAAAGGAAATCCAGACAAATATATCACGGAAATACAATTTCCCATCCAGGAGAACTAAGTGCCATGTATGCTATTGAAGTCAATAAAGTGGTTAAAAAATATAAAAATGGTGTGCAGGCGTTAGATCGGTTAAGCCTATCTGTTCAGAAAGGGCAAATCTTTTCCCTGCTGGGTCAGAACGGGGCGGGCAAATCAACACTCATTCGTATTTTGACAACATATTTGCAGCCAACAGCCGGTGAAGTTACTATGCTCGGAAAGGATATTTATAGCGAAGCAGCAGCTATCCGTTCTGAAATTGCCTGTGTTTCACAGCATATTTCCATTGACACGCACCTTTCTTTAGAGGAAAACATGATATTTCAAAGCCGTTTATATAAAATCCCGAAAGCTGCCGCACAGAAGCGAATGGAGAAGCTGATCGCAGATTTTGATTTAAGCAAATATCGGAAATATCCTGTATCTTCTTACTCTGGCGGTGTGAAACGCCGACTGGATATTGCATTAAACATGATGTCAAATCCGCACATTTTGTTTTTGGATGAACCTACGGTTGGCATGGATATTCAGTCACGCATGGCTATGTGGGATATGATGAGAAAAATCCGGGATGATTTTGGAACGACAATTTTTCTCACAACCCACTATTTGGAGGAAGCAGATCAGCTAAGTGACGCAATCTGCATTATGAAAGGGGGAAAGGAAGCCATACAGGGCAGTCCAGACACCTTAAAGTCCATACTTCGTCAATCTGTTATTCAGGTGAAGTTTGCGGACAGCAAGGACGCACAAAAATATCTCCCCCTTTTGCAGCAGCACCAGCCCGCTCAAACATTCTCTATACGGAACGCCTCTGTACTCTGTAATTCCAGTGATGAACATCCCAGCATGGCCGATTTGATGTCTTTCCTTTTGGAATATCACATTCCATTGTTAGGAATTGAAATCTTGCAGCCCACATTGGAAGATGTTTTTCTGCGTTTGACACAGGACGGACGGGAGGGATGTGCATGAGTGTTTTTACTATTTTGTATCGGAATATCAAATGGCGCTTTCACAATTCCTTTACCATTATTGTGACGATTTTGCAGCCACTCCTTTGGTTAGTGCTTTACAGTGCGGTTGCTTCTCAAACAATGCAGGGAACAGGGATTGTCAATTATACAGGCTTTATCCTGCCCGGTCTTATTATATTGGTGAGCTTTTCCGCTTGCAGCAGCGGAGGAATTATGAACTACATGATGAAAGCAGACGGCAGCTTTTACCGCATTTTGATTGCGCCGGTAAGACGGACATCCATTGTTTTAGGGCAGCTTTTAGAGGCGGTGCTATGCACATTTCTTGAAGTTTTCATTATGGGAGCTATCAGCCTTTTGTTCTCCGTAGAAATTGCCGCTGACATTGGAGCAATTTTGCTGGCTATACTACTGGTGTTTTTAGGGGCTTTCTTTATATCAGGGATGGCGTATGGAATTAGCCTTATTCTCCCGAATGAAGTCGTTTATGAAACAGTAATGAACGCAATCGTACTGCCTCTATTTTTCCTTAGTACCGCACTGTTTCCGGCAGGAGGAATGGATGGGATTTTAGGCGTTATCGTCAATCTAAACCCTTTTACTCATATCATCAATGCTTTACGTTCTTTATTGCTGAACGGAACACTTGCAACTAGGGAACTGCTTTTCGTGTTTATTCTCTATTTGGTAATGGGAGGTATCAGTTTTAGCTGGGCGCTACACCGCTTAAACCGTGAAACAGCCCTATAAATGATCGTGATAAATGCTTGCTGCCGGATGACGGCAAAAGAAAAAAAGCCGTCGTGCAGCAGCTCTTTTGACACGCCTGTTCTATCAGCGGCGGCTTTGAATAAATCAAGGCCGCCGTTCTTTTGCCCTCCACACAGAATGACGACGCCCTGACGATAGGTACACAGTCAAAAAAAGTCTGACCCTGGTGACGGGGACAAGCGGCCACGAGTATGCACTATACCATGTAAATCAACTTCATAACACTTCTATATTTGCCCGGTTGGTCTATGACCTGCGATGCAGTCTGCTGATTGCATCGTTTTTTCGCTGCTGATAGATTTTATTTTAGCTTTATCTCGTCTGTATCACTAACCAGCCATTCCATTGAAACATGCAAGGCTTTTGCCAACATATGCAGCTCTGCATCGCAGACATGTCGCTGGTTCTTCTCTATACGCGATATGATCAGAGGCGTCATATCCTCCATGCCCATAAACTGAATCCTTTGGGCAAGCTCCTCTTGTGTAATCGGAGGCTTTTGCAGTGCGCGGCCCAATCTTACTTTATCAGAGCATATATTTCCTTTTATTGTAAACATGCTTCTACCCATTCAAAAATCTCCATTTTCTCTGTCTTATTTAGATATTTTTTATCGTGTCTATTGATTTTATACTGAAACAAGATATAATGTTGGATAGGGTGGATATTTATTATCTTGTTTAGATGGAAATATGTTTTTTTTATGATTGTCTGCGACCAATGCGGTTCATGCTTTGATAATGGCCATATAGTGAGGATTGCGTAGTGAAGAACTTCTTTGGCGTGGTATGGCAGATAAAATGGCACAAAAGTGGCATAGGAAATGCCGATGACATGGAAAAGAAAATCTGTTATACTTATATCGTCTACAAGTGGGTTCTCAGGAATCTGCTTGTTTTTTTATTTTCAGGAAAGGAGTTCGATACTATGAAATACTGTCCATATTGCGGCGGAGAACTTGCAAATCCGGCAGCATCTTTTTGTACGGAATGCGGGGAATCGTTATCCTCTGCGGTTCCGGAGGAAGCGCCGGTTGCCGAAGCGCACCGGGAGAAGAAAAAGAGTAGCAAGAAACATGTAAAGAAAAGAAGATATTCAGGTAAAACAAAAAGACCAGCTGTTCCTGTGAAAGCTGGTGAGGCATCTGAGCCGGTAAGAGAAGATGATTATGACGGCTATTATGATGATGTCCGTCCCTTTGATGAAGGGGGAGGGCGTGAGGAGATTGACAAGGCGCTGGTTAAAAAGATTATATTGGTGGTGGTCTGTGTTCTCTTAATTGCCGGAGCTTGTGTTGCACTTATGTACTTGATATAAACAGCGTAATAAAATGTTGTAAATCACCTTATCCAATCGTGTAATGTAATTGAAAGGTCAAAGAGGTGATGAACATGATTTATTTGTCCAAAGGGATTGTAAAAGAAAACTCCACGGAACATCTTCTCCGAGTGGCGAGATGTGGTCAGGAATATAGTTTATCCGGAGAACAGGCGGCATTGTGGCTGAACGGGAGGTTTGGTTTTTCCGAAGCGAAAACAGAATCGGAGAAACGGACGCTGAAGCATTTGGCAAGAATGGGTCTGGCAGAAACGGGAGCAGAAAATACTGATGTGGCAAGATACAGAATCCTCACACAGTGCGTTTGCTGCCCGGCGGTCAATGCAAAACCGGAAATTTTTTTGAGCCACGCAGAAAAGGAAGCATTAACCTGGCTTCGGAATGCCGGACTTCGGCTGACGGTAGCAGAACTTATCTATCTTAGAGAGCATAAGATCAGGCCTGAACCTCGATATCTCCATTCTGAAAACCGGCAGGCGTTGGTGGAGGCGATCTACACAAAGAATACCATCGCAGATAATTGTCTGGAGCAGATCATGGAATGCGCAGAATGCAGGGATGAAACCATGAGGATATTGCTCGGCCTGCTGAAGAAAAAGAAACTAATCGTATTGTGAGGTGAAGCAGATGAAGGAGAGATTTTATGAGTTGCCAGCACCTTTACAAAAGCAGATTGCCATAAGAATTGTAGGGGGTGCTGTTTTCCTGCTGTTGTTTGTTATCATCTTGCTTGGTTTCCGGGATTTCTATTTTAGTTTACCCTGCCTGCTGTTGTCCGGGTTTCTGCTTATAAATGGGATTCGACTATGCTATAATAGCTTTGCTGGCAACTATATGTGCATCCAGGGAACCTGCGAGAAAATTGAAACGGTCGGGCTCCGAAAAAGAACCAAGGGGATCTGGGTTCAACTGGAGGGAAACGTAGTGAAAATTCCTATTCGGCAAAGAATGAAGGTGCTCTCTATTGGCGATACTGTTATTATATACTTATCAGACAAAACCCCGGTATATGAGCATGAGGGCAATTATATGATATGCAGCTACTATGCACTGGGAATAGAAAAGAGAGGTAATTAAAATGGAAGCAGATAAGGAGATGTTGAATCGGCTCTTGAACGAAATACAGGAGTTGGTCAAGGAAAACGAAAATGAAGACGGCACCTACCGATTTGACTTGCTGAAGGCAGTCATTGCTTTGGATTTCGCAAAAACGGAGATCGAAAAGGCTATTTTTAAGTGATTTTTCAGATGGATTGACTATTGAAGCTGCATATGCTATAATACTTGTATCAGTTTCAAGATTTCCAAAGAGAAATCACGAGTATCCGAGTTTTCAAAGTGTCAATTAGCACAATTGTGCTGGTTGGCACTTTTTTTGTTTCTTTTGGTTTCTACCTGTAAAGCAGGTTTGAAATAAATTATTTTTATAGCAGGTAACCCCTGCGAGAAAGGAGATTTCCATGTTAAAAGTTTTTGCAACACAAGTCGTCGTATCCAAAGGTTATGACAACACGCCAGCTCTTCGCTTTTCTGAGAATGGTGATTCTGTGAGGTTCCGAATCGGCAAGAAGGTCTATGACCCTCATGCTGAAAACGACAGTCGCTGGATCAACCTTCCGGTCAAAGCGTTTAACGGCGTATGCGAGCGCATCAAGAAGATGCAGCTGAAAGAGGGTTCCTTTGTGAATCTGATTGGCAGGCTGGACGAAGATTCCTGGGAAGATAAGGATACCAAAGAAACCAGAAAAATGATGGTTATTATTCTGGATGACATTGAGTATGCTTCCGGTGGAGGCAAGTCCAAGGAAAACCAGGCAGCTGCAGGACAGCAGAATGCGGCTCCCCAGAATACTGCTCCGCAAAATGCTGCTTCAGCTCCTGCGACAGGCGCTGAAGCATCCGGAAATTTTACCGGATATGAAGCATTTGGCTGCGGATCATTCTTTGATGAGAATTGATTGGAGCAACAATTGAATCGGGCGTATTAAGGCGCACATGAGTTACAGACACTGTATGCTCATGTGCGCTTTTTTGCGTTTCAAAGGAGGTGTCTTATGACAAATGAAACCTTTTGCCTTCTCTCTGAGGAGGAGAAACACACAAAATTTAAGGCTGCAATGAAGGGCAAGACAAAAGGATGTCTGAATGAAGAAGAACTTCATAGCATCCTGATGAGCATTTCCCTGAACAGACAGTATGCTATTTCGGTTTACCGAGACGGGGAGGAGTTTTGCCGCGTTTTGACAGCGACGGATGGTCTCAAAAGAAGAATCATTCTTGGTCATGCAGCCGCAGGTATTGGAGAAATACCGGGAGAACAATTTGACTCATCGCAGGCGGCGGCAGTAATTTTGCATGATGCTGTTGACTGCAGCGATGTAAACTGCCTCTATATCTTTATTCCAAAGGAACGAAGTCAGAAAGGAACAGAGTGATGAATAAGAAAGATCAAAAAAGGCACATGGCATATGAGGCGCTGGTACTGTTGGGTATGCTGGCTTTGCTTACTTTTATATGTCGGCTATGGCTCATCCTGTTATTGATTATTCTCGGTATTTTTGCAGCGGTGATAAGACTGCTTTTTCTTTCGTCCAGAAAGATTGAAGTAATTGTACCACTTCCTCTTTTACCGGAACCGGTAAAAGAAGCGACCGAGAAGGATGTACAGGTACTTGCATATTCAGTCATACTCAGACGGGTTACAGAGCTGGTACTATCCGAGTATCCGGAAGCAAGATGGGTCTGGGAGGCACCGAATGCAGAAAAAGTTATTCAGGAAAGTCAGGAGGTTTTTATTTTACTCAATCGTGCCGGTGGTTATCGGCGTGCCAAGGTTGTGATCCGAAATCTGCAGGTGGTTGGAATTGAGTACAATCCACAGGTTGAGGAGAATGCGGTTTTGGAGCCGGAGGATAATGCCCCGGAACCTGAAGAAGAACCAGAGGTACAAAATTACGAACTGCTGGCTTTTGAGTGGGCAGATGCTCATATTTTTGAGCTGAATGCCAGATGTAATGAAGCAATTGGGGAAAATCTCTCAGAATTGATTTTGCTCGCAGAAGAACTTCCGGTCCGGGAGAGTTGGGCAGATATCTGCCGGGAACTGATAAGAGCCGGGCTTACGGATGTTCAGTGTGTATCTGAGGGAATCAAAATTAATCTTACGCAGTCAAATGCAGAAAGGAAATAACGTATGAGTGCATACATGAACAACATCTTTAATTACAGCCGTCCCTTACCGGAACCGTTTGATACGCTGACGAACAAAAAGGTGTCAGTATCATCGAAATATGGAGATGGGACAAATGCAACTTTGTGTTCAACAGTCATAAAAGCGGTACATGCAGTTTGCCGCTGCATGGATGGCAGTGCCGAAGGAGCTGTCGGGGTCATCGACCACAGGACAGTTGCTGAATACAAATCGTCCATGGGGCCTGATGAGTATCATCTGGTAGTATATGACAGCAACTCCGGTTCGTTAATGGCAAGTGTGTATGACAAGAACACGGAAACTTTTGAAAACTATGTGCTGAACGCATCAGGGCGTGACGGAGCTGCCGTTATGATGGCACTGTTTCCGGTACTTATGAATGACGAGGAATTCAGTGATAATTTTGAATTGTACCGCGATCAGTTTAGTCATGGATTTTCGGATTTACCCTCGGCTACAGAGTACATGGCAATGCTATGTGATAACGCCTACAGACGCATCAAAGATGCCGCCTGTACAGCAGCCGTCAAGGTGAGTGTGGACAAGGCCGGAAATCTGATGCGTGTATCTCAGGTGCAGCTGGATTCCGGCGCTTTTGAGCCTACCCATGTGATTGCGGGGGAATTTACGATTTTTGCAAAAACAGCGGGGGTTATTGTGAAGAGCGCAGATACCATTGTGGAACACACGGATTTTGTCGGCAAGTACGAACTGCATCCAAGGACTATGAGCAGTCAGGAAAAACAGCTGATACCGGTGCTTCCGGAATGGTACATCATTCCACAGGAGGTCGTTGATATCTGTAAACATGCTCAGGCCACTACCGGGAAACCGACACAGATGAGGAATTTTCTCCTTAGAGGACCGGCTGGAACCGGAAAGACCATGAGCGCAAAGGCGATTGCCGCAGGGCTGGGGCTTCCGTATATGGCATACACCTGCTCGGCAGGCACAGAGATATTTGACTTCATCGGTCAGATATTTCCGGACTCGGATTCGTGTTCTACCGGAGACGCCCAGCTGGATCACGAAAAAGCAATTTTGACGAGTATGGGCGGCATAAATTATGCTAATGTGTCCAAGATGATGAACATTCCCGATTTGGATGATATGGACTACGATCCGGCGGGGGTATATCAGGCACTGACGGGCGTAGAGAATGCGGCTGCCACATCTCAGGATTGTATGAGCATTGTGCTGGATCGTGTAACAGAGAAGGTACGTGCTCTGTCCAGACGGGATGAAAATTCCAAGAACAGCGGTCAGACCTATACCTACACGGAGACGGATTTTATTAAGGCTCTGAAGAATGGGTATGTCATTGAGATCCAGGAACCTTCCACAATTGTTCAGCCAGGCGTTCTGGTAGGACTGAATTCCCTGTTGGAGCAGACCGGGACAATCACCCTTCCCACAGGGGAGGTGATAAAGCGTCATCCGGATGCAGTCGTAGTAGTAACAACCAACATCGAATACGAAGGGTGCCGAGGCATGAACCAGTCCGTTATCGACAGAATGAGTCTGGTGCGGGACGTGGAGCTGCCGACGCCTGAAGTGATGGTGCAGCGCGCCATGTCAGTTACAGGTGCAACAGATGAGTACCAGATTTCCCAGATGGTGCAGGTGGTCAATGATCTGTCGGAGTATTGCCGAAAAAACAGTATTACAGACGGTTCGTATGGTATGCGCAGTCTGATCGACTGGATCGTAAGCAGTGAGATTACCGGCGATGTATATGAGTCGGCGCTATATACGATCATCAGCAAGGCGACCACGGATGAAGTAGACCGTGAGGCACTGGTCAGTGCCGTTCTGGAACCGATTTTCACAAAGAAGCGAAAAAAAGCAACCGCATAAATGTAGTAGAAAGGAGGTCAACCCTGTATGGCGAGGGTGAATCACAAGTTAGTAAAACAGCGGCTCAATGAGCAGCGCAGTAAAATTTCAGACCGACAATTCTTCTCGTCCCGTCTTTTGGCGGGACATTTTGAAGATCTGGCTGCAGCACAGACAAGGCGGTATCGCTATAACCGCCGGGTCCGCGTCAATCTGTACTGGAAACCGAGAGAAAAGCATGTGGCGTCAACGGACAATATGTTTGTGCGTATCAATACCGGAAATTCCCTGGTTACAAAGGTAAAAGGGCGGGAAAACCGTTACCAGATTGTGTGCGGTTTGTTTGCACACGAACTGGGACATGTCCTCTATACGGACTTTCTGGCAGCACAGACACATACCAACTATTTAGGAAGCGGACGCTGGTATCCCTATCCGCCGGATTTGAAGACTACGGCGGATGCGCGGAACGAGAAAGCATTCTGGAATTATGTGAAAACTGATCCGAAAAATCTGGAGATGGTGCAGATGATTGCCCATTATATTTCCAATGTAATTGAGGATGGGTATATCGAAAACAGGATGCTGAACAATTTTCCAGGCACATTGGGGTACGGTCTTGAAAAGCTGCGGGAGCAGCATTTTGAGCATATCGAAACGGTGACGCAGATGATTGAGAGTGAAGATGAAGGAAAGCATATTTTTGAAAGCATTCTTCAGATCATGCTCTCTTATGCCAAGTTTGGTGAAATCAAATACGGGGACGAACCGCTCAGCGATGAAAGAATTCAGGCGGTGTTTGGTTTGATTACCGATATTGACAGCGCTTTACTGAGCAGGTCCGGAAAAGACCGGTTGAATGTTGTCAACATGGTACTGGTAAGGTGCTGGGACTATATCGAATCTTTTTGTGAAGAATGCAAAAAGCGTCAGGAAGAGGCAGTAGCCTCCGGCGGCTCCGCCAGTCTTGCAGAAACCTTGTCGGAAGTGTTGGGTGCAATTGCCGGTGGTTCCGAAATGGGTGAAGGAAGTAGTACACCGGTGCCGGAAGCCTCTGGCGGGTCAGAAGAATCTGCGACGGCCGGCAAACGGGCACAGACCCATGCAGATGCCGACAGTGAAGATGACTCTGAGGAAACAGACAGCTCCCAGACTGACTCTGAAACGGAAGAAAATCCATCTGAGTCTGGGGAATGCGATAATTCTTCAAATGAAGACGCTGCCCCGATAGATGGTGGCAGTTCCGGTTCAGGGAAACAAGAAACTTCAGATACTGAGCAGGGACGTATTCCTTATCACCAGTCAGAATCACTTTCAGAACCTGTTGGTGGTTCCGTGGAAAAAAACGAAGATTATGAGCGGGAGCATTACGACAGTGCGGCTGCCGATATTGAACGTCTTCTAGATAAGATGGCAGAAAAGGCGGCCTGTGAGCAACTGGAGAATGAAAGGATTCAGGAGCTTAACGATGTCGCTCAGAACATTTCCTATGGGAATATCCATGAAGGAGTACCTATCCGAATCAACCGGATTGCCTCTGTGGATGAGGAGCTTATGGAACAGTACGATGCTATTTCAGGACCTTTGCTGAATATTTCCCGCCAGCTGCAGAAGAGTTTGCTCAAGCAGCTCAAGGAAAATCGGAGAGGCGGTAAACAGACCGGGCTTATCATGGGCCGCCGTCTGGATGCTCACGCACTGTGCAGGAATGACGGCAAGGTGTTTTATAAGAACAATCTGCCCAATGAGATCCCGGAACTGGCAGTCGGCCTGCTTCTGGATGAGTCAGGGTCCATGTGTTCCTGTGACCGCTGTACTTATGCCAGAGCTTCAGCTATCATTCTGTATGATTTCTGCCAGAGCCTGGATATCCCGGTTATGGTCTATGGCCATTCCACTGATTATACCGATGTCGGAAATACAGTAGCATTGTATTCCTATGCGGAATTTGATGGCTTTGATCATGATGATAAATACCGCATGATGGATATTGCGGCCAGAGGCAGTAACCGTGACGGGGCGGCACTCCGTTTTGTTGCGGAGCAGCTGTCTAAGCGACCGGAAGCAGTAAAAATCCTCATACTGGTTTCTGACGGACAGCCTGCTGACAGTGGGTATGGAGGTTCCGCAGCTGAGGAGGACCTTCGCGGCATCAAGCAGGAGTATCAGCGTAAAGGTATTTTGTTTGTCGCTGCGGCAATCGGAGATGACAGTGTGACACGTTCCTGCGGGAAAAGCGCAGGCACAAAAGAAAAAGAACGTAATAGTTCTCTTTTGGAGAACTGATAATCCGAAGAGTCGAATGATGGGGTAACGCCCTGAAAGGCTCTCACTAATACTCCGACTGGCGTTACTGCGTGCAATAGCAGAAAGGTCAGAAGCTCGGTGAAGACGGCAGAATGCAACCGTAACATAGATTTAGTAATACTATGTCGAAAGCTGCCCAGAGGTGGATGGTGTTGCAGATATGCCGGGTGTCGATTGCTCACGGTGAGAATGTGTTAAAATCACTGACGAACTTCCGAATGTACGGGTCTGAAAGCCGATTTCGTAGAAATGCGATAGCCCTGTAAAGGGTGCATGTGAGGTTGAGTAAAATATTGTCGTTATGAAAGACCTTGCGCCGTTATAGGCGGCGATGTGCATGCGGGCTCATAGGAAGCACCTAAAAGCAGTCAATGATAGGATTATCGGAACGTGGAAAGCTGGAAACATGGAGGTCATTGCAGACTTATGAAATGGTACAGGAGATTGTGCAAACTAAATCCTGTTTTGTTCCAGTGAGAGTGCCGGCACAGTACCAGTGAAGCCTATGAAAGTAGGTGGAGGGATAGCCGGTAGTCGGTTTAGCAATGCAATGTGTGTAGTAGGCAATCCATAGCTTCGAGTATGACAAAGAAAATCATGCTCCGGAAGGAGGGTGATGCCTATGGCAACCAAAAAGAAACAGACACTCAGAAACAGTGAATACTATGATATGCAATCCACTTTTGATGAACTGTATGCAAAAAGTCAAAACGGGCAGGTGTTCCAGAACCTTATGGGAATAATCTGCTCCGAGGAAAACATCCAATTAGCATATAGGAATATCAAGAGAAATGGAGGCAGTGTAACCCCAGGTGTGGATGGAATAACAATCCGAGACATTGAACAAATGCCCGCGGAAAAATATATCCGCACTGTGCAGAAGAAGCTGGCGTGGTATAAACCAAAACCTGTAAAGCGAGTAGAAATTCCAAAACCAAATGGCGGTATCAGACCCCTCGGTATCCCCACTATGTTTGATAGGTTGGTACAGCAAAGCATCAAACAGGTATTAGAGCCAATCTGTGAAGCCAAATTTCATGAGTATAGCTATGGCTTCAGGCCAAATAGGTCGGCAGAAAATGCAATCTCCAAGGTTCAGAACCTGATACATTTCACTAAGCTGTACTATGTGGTGGACATGGACATTAAAGGATTTTTTGATAATGTAAACCACAGTAAGCTCATCAAGCAAATGTGGTCATTGGGTATTCGAGATAAAACTTTGCTATGTATTATAAAAGAAATGCTGAAAGCGCCTATTATTCTGCCGGATGGTAGTAAGGTGTTACCGCAAAAAGGAACACCACAAGGCGGTGTTCTCTCACCCCTGCTTGCCAATATAGTGCTCAATGAACTGGATTGGTGGATTAGTTCGCAATGGGAAACTCACCCGACGCATACTCCATATAAGATTATTGAGCACAAAGAAGGGCACCAGGATAGAGGGAGCATCTACAGGGCACTGAAACGCAGTAATCTCAAAGAAATGTACATAGTGCGGTATGCTGACGACTTCAAAATCTTTTGCCGAAAAAGGGATGATGCCAATAAAGCCTACTTTGCTATCAAGCAATGGCTGGCTGAGCGGCTCAAACTGGAAATCAGCGAGGAAAAGTCGAAGGTAGTAAGTCTAAAGCGGCATTACTCAGAGTTTCTAGGATTCGAGCTAAAAGTGGTTCAGAAGCGTAAAAAATGGGTGGTAAGGTCGCATATATGCCAGAAAGCCATTCAAAGAGAAACGCATGCGCTGATAGAGCAAATTAAGGACATGCAGCATCCTCAAGATGCTGCCAACGGAGCCTTGGCCGTAACCAAGTATAATGCAATGGTTATTGGTATCCACAACTACTATCAGATTGCCACGGATGTCAACTTAGACTGCAAAACAATCCGTCGAAACATAAACATATGCTTGCATAACAGGTTAAGGCACAAAATCACAAAAACGGGGCAAGTTGTAGGAAAATATATTCGACAACGGTACGGACAGAGTAAAGATATTCAGTTCATTTATGGATGTCCAATAGCACCAATAGGTTCTGTCCAACACAAAAAACCAATGTCGAAGAAGCGGACAATTAACAGCTATACACCAGAGGGACGAGCAGAAATTCATGATGGGTTGAAATTGAATATGTCTATTCTCTTACAGCTTATGAAGACAAGCACCCCTACGGGAAGTGTGGAATTTATGGATAACAGACTTTCCCTATGGTGCGCTCAATATGGAAAATGTGCTATTACTGGGCGAGAACTGATGGTAGATGAGATACATTGTCATCACAAGATACCAAAAGAACCACCCTTTTATGGCACAGACCGCTATGAAAATCTGATAATCGTCCATGTTGACGTTCACAGGCTAATCCATGCAACCGCACCCGAAACAATCGCTAAATACCTCGCCATGCTAAATCTAACAAAAAGGCAACTCAACAAGGTTAATTCCTTGAGAAAATCGGCTGGACTGGCCGAAATCGAACAATAAACTGTTTCACAAAATAGTTGTAAGCCTACACTACACAGAGCAAAGAAAAGCCGATGGAACGCCGTGTGAGGCGAAAGTCTCATGCACGGTGTGAACCGGGGGAAAATCTGGAGATATCATCAAAGGATTACCTATCGGAATAGCAGAACATTGAGAGAATCTACGGAGACTCATTCCTGGATATCTCGGATTTAAACCAACTGCCCACAAAACTAACCGCTGTTGTGAAGCGGCATGTGAGGGTATAACAATATCAAATCATAAAAAAGACGACGGGCAGCTGGATTTCTACAGCTGCCCGCCTGTTATTCAGAAAGGAAGGTAATTATGCACTTTTTAACATTAGCAGCTTTAGAAATCTCTCAGATACAGGAAGACAAGGAATTGGACAACCAAATAGCAGAGGCGCTGAAGGAATTGGAGCTTCAGAAGCAAATTGAAACAAAGAATTTTATGCTGGATTTTGCGATTGGGAGATGTCAAAATCTTCAGTCATCGTTCTCCCG
Source organism: Lachnospiraceae bacterium (assembly GCA_910574865.1). Classification (GTDB taxonomy): domain Bacteria; phylum Bacillota; class Clostridia; order Lachnospirales; family Lachnospiraceae; genus Schaedlerella. The sequence goes on from CAJTDN010000004.1 coordinate 248,112, forward strand.
TGCAGTGAATGACGGCGTTTCTGAGCTGATGTATCCTTATTGTGAGTCGCTGGAGGATCCGGAATATCTGGAATTTGAAGATCGGACAGAAAAACTGCGCGAGGAATATGAGGATGCGGTTGATTGCATAAAGCTGCCTCAAGGAACAGTTGTGGAGCAGTATGGCGATCCACTCTGGGGCAGATTTGTTGTCCGTGACGGAAAAGTGTTCCAAAGGGATGCAGGATCGCTTCATCATGAAAAGCGTACAAAGAAAGCAAAACGAATGGTGGCTCTGCCTAATTATCCCCGCAAAAAGCTCTATAAGAGTTTTGAGAAATATGCAGAAGAAAGGTGTGGCTTTTCTTTTGATGAAAAGCATCAAGGCTATGGATATTATTATAATCCAAACGCCATATGGGATTGGTATTCCATTGGCGGGCGATGGCCGGAGATGTTCCTGGTAAAGGATGACTGCACTGAGTATTCTATCGGTGAGCGAAGCTGGTGCAACTCGGACCGGAAATCAGAGGCACCGGAAGGATACCGGTGGGTATGCGCTGCCAGGAAAAAGGACATTGCGTGGGATGCCATGCGGGACTGGCGAAACCAGAAAGCCGCAGAGCGGTTCCATAAGCTTGAACAGATGTTCCTGGCAGGAAAGACGGATCCAGATTTCCATGGAGAGATTGTCCCAGACGGAGTTATGCACTGGGGCGAACTGGTTTACCGCAAGGGCTCTACCTTGGAGGAATACCTGGAGGGATATGGGATTCCGGGCAGCTGGAAGTATCCGGTAGGCTCGCATGACATCGTGGATGAGGGCCAGTGGCTGAGCAAAGATGACAGTGTGCTGGATGCAGAATCTGAAAAATATGTTCCAGTAGACTGGCGCAGCTGCATAGATGGCTACATTGATGATGTGGATGAGGATACGGTACTGGTTGCCGTAGATTATCATATGTGAGGAGGATTCAGATGAATACATATGTTATTTGTATGGACTCTGTATGGGTTCGTGACTCAGAAATGTTTGATATTGTCGGTCTGACAGATGAAGAACTGACGGATATTGATATGTGCGGCACAGATAACGAAGGCAGATGGCACGATATGGAGCCGACCCCGTTTATCGCAGTCATAAAGGCGGAAAGCGAGGAGGAAGCCTGCAAAAAGGCGGCCACCCAAATGCGCTATGATCCACGCTGTCTGTTTGCAATAAAAGTTTCAGAATAAAGGAGGTATCAAAAAATGATTATCAATCGAATCGGTGCTGAGTTTGAATATGAAGGCACAAATTATGTAATCGGCGCTCCCATCGTGGGAACGCCGGAAAGCGAGTATGAGGGTCTGTATGGGACGATTACGGAAATCCGTGATGGAGAGGATAAGGAAACGGAAAATGAAACGCTGGATCTATATTGCTCTTTTGAAGTTCCTGCACTGCCCTGTGAAGTAAAAAAGCTGGAAGAGGTTTTCTCTGAACTGTATGACCAGAAAAAGACCATTGACGACATCATCCTGGATCTTGTCATCATGGCTCCGTCTATGGTGGAGCCGCTTGATGACCTGAAAGAGTGTCGCCAGCATCCAAGGATTTATATTCTTTTGGAAGATTGGGCGGTTGACGGCGAACAGGGAAATTCTTCCGAGGTCTATACGGACTTCAATGATGCGAAACGCATACTGGTCCAGAAACTGAAAGAGGAGCAGGAAAGCGGCTGTATTCCGCAATGGGCGGATGATGAGAAGTTCAAGGAGCATTCCACGGACTCCCTCTATGAATGTTACATTGACGGCGAATACTGCGAGAGCCATTACCATATCGCAATCGTCTCTCAGCAGTTCTGCGTTTCCAATCGGTTTGTCAGGGAGATGGGATGGCTTTACCAGGCGTCCTGCCAGCTTGAAGATTTTGTATCACAGGTGTCAGACTGGGATGAATTGGATCAGCTGACCGATGAGCAATATAACCGCATGGTCCAGGATCCCCGTTTCCCGGAAAGGCTCCAGAACAAGCTGGGCAAAAACGATTCTTACTGGGAATCTTACTGGGAGAGCGTTTCAGAGGTTGCACATGAGTTTGTGAGTGAGTATCTGAAAAAGGAGACATAAAGACTATGAATACAAGGATTAACTATCTCTACCGGGATGCAGACAACTACAAGATGCCAAATTCCTGTGTGGTTATTGGCGAGATAAGCGAAGTGCAAATCGCAGAAGTCATATCCTGTCTGGACTGTGGGGAATATTTCATTCCCCGGCAGGTGGGGCTTCCTGAAAAACGCTTTGACAGGTTTGACGAGGAGGTGGACCATTGCTGGTTTGAATTAAGTGCAGATGGGTTTGAGGCTACCGAAAATGTTTCCAATGTTGACATGACTGTGGTGCAGCTCTTGGAGTTGTTCCGCAGTGCGAAAAACAACTGGCATGATGACGTGCCATTAGGAGGTGCAGTATGAGTTACTCAGAATGGCATACTTACGGCTATGGGATCTGCGTTTCCGATATTACGGATGAGTCTGTGGAACGCCTGCAGAAGCTGATTTCCCTGGCACCGGGGTACCAAAAGAAAATACAGGCATGGCTGGATGAGTGTGAGATATCGGAGCCGGCCTACGAGGATTATCTGGAGTTCGACCAGGACTATATGCTTGGCCTGGCAACCATCTTAAAAGAAGTGATCCTTGAGGCAGAGGACATTGATCTTGTGGCGTGCGACAGCCATGACGGCACGGATTATCTGCTCTATGTGCCGGATTATCCCTGGAACATGGGAAAACACAGACAGCTCATGACGGAGGAGGCCGTCGCAGAGCTTTTCCGAAAATATGTTTCCATTTTGACAGATGAGGCGATAGAAATAGATTACCAGTCTGTTGAGAATGGAGGTTAGGAGGTGGCGTTATGCCTTATAAAAGCGATACAAGGCCGCTGACCAGCATCGTCTCCTATCCGGAGCGTGGCGAAGGCGGCAACAACCGTTACCGGGGGAACTGTTCCCCCAGGCTGATCGAGGACCTTCTGGAGTTCTTCCAGCCGGCAGAAATCTGCGATTATATGTGCGGAAGCGGGACGACCAAAGCGGCGGCGGACAAGCTGGGTATTGGCAGTCATCTCTATGACCTGCACAGCGGTTTTGACATCATGAACTGCGAGATCCCGGAGCGCCCGGAGTTTATATTCTGGCACCCTCCATACTGGGATATCGTGACCTATTCGGATGTCATGTATAAAGCCTCAGATGTCCAAAAGAACTACGGATATGATCCAAGACAGTATGATCTATCGCGCATACCAGATTGGGAAAGCTTTGTTGATAAAATGAACTATGCCATGATGAAGCAGTTTTCTGCCCTTGAAAAAGGTGGCAGGATGGCGGTTTTAATGGGAGACATTAAGAAAAAAGGCGTGCTTTACAGTATGCTTTTTGAAATCGTCAAGCCGGGCTCCTTGGAGAATATCATCATCAAGGCTCAGCATAACTGCTTTTCAGACCAGATCCAGTATAGCGGGAAATTCATACCGATCTTACATGAGTATGTGATGATTGTCCGAAAGGATTCACCGCTTCTGGTTCCGATTATCATGGCAAAGAAAGCGGAGGTCGATATCCGGGATATGCCAGGAGCAACATGGCGTGATGTAGTTGCTGCCGTTTTGGAACAGTGCAGCGAGCCGGTGACGCTCACGTTTCTCTATGAGAAAATAGAGCCGCATAAAAAAGCACAGGCAAATAAGTGGTGGAAAGAAAAAATCCGCCAAACACTTCAGATCAATCCTACATACTTCTTTCATGATGGCAGGGGAATGTGGTCGTTGAACAGAAGTGCAGCATAGTATCTGCGTCTGGGGGATGTCTTTTGTAGGCATCCCTCAGTTGCTTTAACTATATGTAGAAGAAGGATGGCTTTTTTGCTATAATACAAATATACTTATGAACAGGAGGCGAAATATGTCTGTTTATTATAATCCGGAAACGTACAGAAAAATTATCAGAAATGGTGAAGAATGTTGGGTATATGATTGGGGCAAAAATGCTGATATAAATTCGTTCAATTATATGCTGGACCGTTGGGGTGGTATCCAGCAAAAATTTTTTATCAATGGCGAGACCAGACAATATTTTCTTATTGATAAACAAGAGTGTACTGTCATGGAAATATCAAATCCAGAAGTAATAAGGTTTCTGTATGAGCATCTTTATATGGCGAATATTAACGAGACTTTTATCGAACTGTTTACCTCAATCGGAGGGTTTAAAACAGTAAAGTACGAGTAGATTCTGATTTTTTTCTTAGGGATGTCGTTTCGGCGGCATCCCTTTTTGTATAACTGTTTTCAATTTGGATATACTAATCTCCGAGGGTTCTATTTACATTCGCACTTCAATAGTGTATAATGTGGAGTGCGGATGTAAATGAAACCAAGGAGGTGCATTGATACGGACACGATTTGGACTAAAATTCAAACAATTGCAGAAAAAAGCAATGGGTTTGTTAAGACTTCTGATATTGAGGCGGCTGGAATCAGCAGACCGATGTTGAAAAAGTATGTTGATATGGGGAAATTAGATCCGGTGCGAAAAGGGTTATATACTTTGACCGATGAATTTACTGACGAGTTTGCGCTTCTTCAGGCACAAAGTGCAAAGATAATATATTCATATGGCACCGCACTGTTCTTTTGGGGGATGTCGGACAGGGCGCCGAACATCTTGGATATAACGCTGCCTCGCGGAACGAACATCAGCAGGTTAAGGCGTGATAATCCGAATTTGCGTTGTCATTATGTGCAGACGGAAGTTTACGATCTTGGAATAACAGAAACAAAATCCCCTCAAGGCGGGATGGTAAAGCTGTATGACAGGGAGCGCTGTATTTGTGATGTGATCCGGGATAAGGATCAAATTGAGCTCCAGCTTTTTACGCAGGCAATTAAGGACTATTTTAAGACAAATCCAAATAACCGAAAACTGCTGAAATATGGCAAGGTATTTGGAATTGAAGATAAGATAAGAACATATATGGAGGTTTTATAATGAAGACACCGGAACAACTAAAAGGAGCCATTCGCAGCATGGCAGCGAAGAAAAATCTTCGTGCACAGGAAGTGCTGCAGATGTTTTTATTTGAAAGAATCATTGATCGTTTGGCAGCTTCATCCTTTCGGGACAATTTTATTTTGAAGGGCGGACTCTTGATATCATCAATGATCGGTATTGGTGAACGCACTACTATGGATATGGACACAACGGTGCGTGGTATTCAGATGGAAGAGGACGAGATCGTTTCTGCAGTCAAAGAGATTATCGCAATGGATGTGGGAGACGGAATTTCTTTTGAATTTCAGAAAATTGAACCAATCCGCGAGGATGATGCGTACAATAATTTCCGGGTTCATCTGCGTGCAAAATACGGGAAGATTGACAGTCCAATGAAGATAGACATTACTACCGGAGATATTATTACGCCTGCAGCCATTCGTTATGATTTCCCGTTTGTGTTTGAGGAGAAAACGGTTCCGGTCATGGCATATACGCTTGAGACAGTGCTTGCGGAAAAATATGAAACGATTATCCGCAGAAACATTGGAACTACAAGGGCAAGGGATTATTATGATTTACATACTCTTTACCGCAGCCGTAAAGATGTGGTTCAGATGGAGGTTCTGAGGGCAGCAGTTATTCATACTGCGGAGAAAAGAGATTCGGTTGATGATATCAGGGACTGGAGAGATATCTTGAAGGATATCCGTGAAGAGCCGCAGTTATATCTTCTGTGGGATAATTATGCTGCGGACAACAAATACATTGGAGATTTGAAATTCAATGAAGTTCTTGATACAGTGGACGAAATTGCAAAGATTCTTGATTTGTGATATCAAGTAAGAAAAGATTAAATTTTTTTGAAACACTTATAATAGAAATCGGAATTTTGACGAGGTAATGATATGAACGAATTAGTTTTATATATTCATGGGAAAGGTGGTAGCCCCGATGAAGCGGAGCATTACAAACCCCTGTTTTCCCAAAGTGATGTACTTGGTTTAGATTATCACTCTCAAACACCGTGGGAAGCAAACGAGGAATTTCCTGCCCTGTTTCATAAGGCTTGCAGGGGTTATCATTCCGTTATCCTCATTGCAAATAGCATAGGTGCTTTCTTTGCTATGAACGCTTTGCAGAGGGAAAACATAGAACGAGCTTTCTTTATTTCACCTGTTGTAAACATGGAGAAGCTAATTTGTGATATGATGTTATGGGCAAATGTGACGGAAAACGAGTTGCGGGAAAGAAAAGAGATTGAAACTGCCCTTGGAGAAACCTTATCATGGGATTACCTCTGTTATGTCAGGGAAAACCCTTTTGTATGGACGGTTCCAACAGCCATATTGTACGGAGCAAAGGATAATTTAATCTCTCATGGTACGGTTTCGGATTTTGCCTTAGAACATAACATTTCGCTTACCATTATGGAGAACGGAGAGCATTGGTTTCACACCGAGGAACAAATGCAATTCCTTGATAATTGGCTAATTGAGTTACTTTGACAACTTCTGATTTATCAAATCATAAAGTGTTTGAAATAAAAAGAATATTGTAACCCGGAGATGTTGATTATCAGCATCTCTTTTTTATATCAAAAAGGAGGTATATAGTATGGGATGGTTGATAGGTATCCTTAGTTTTATAGGCGGCAGCGTGTTTGGCGTTGTTTTTATGTGTATGTTTCAGATTAACCGAACTTACAGAAATAAGCGCTCGGAGTAAACATTTGCAGTAAGAATGCTCTTTTTTCCTGGTGGATTGACTATTGCAAATAAATCTGTTATAATATTTACATCAGTATCAAGTTTGGCTACGGCTAAACACAGTTTAACAGAGTTTATCAAAGTGTCATTTGCAATTTTGCAGATGGCACTTTTTTTGTTTTCCGGCCAATTCATTTGAGCATAAGCCAGCAGTCTTTCGGGATTGCTGGCTTTTGTTATATATCAAGGCGGCAATCCCGCCAGAAAAGAAAGGAGCATGAAATATGCAAAAACAATGTCAGGATGGTTTCTACACCACATTCAGTTCCTATCCCTTTATGCTGGATTATCACAAGGAGCAGTCCAAGAACAGCCGCTGGGTGAAAGCCAGGGTCAGTGACCTTGAAATTCAGCCGCTGGGCAAAGGCTCTGCCCTGAGCACTGATCTGCCGGCATTTGCGTCAGGAACCACACAGGACGCTGTGGATGACACAGCAAACAATCTCGGCCTGGCCATGCGTGTTGACGGGGAACTCTTCCCCATGCGCATGACAGCCTACAAAAGCCTTTTGGACAGGGCAAAAATCGGTGGCACGGCGCTCCCTAAACTGAGCCGTGAAGTGCTGGCGGAGGTGTTAAACGCCTGCCTGCGTCTTTATTCAGCGGATGCACTTTTGCTGATTCGTGATGAAAAAGTTGCGGCGGTTCATTCCGGGGATGCTGTTGATTATTCAGTGCTACCGATTGATGAGCTGCTCACTGCTCTGAAGACAAAGCTGGATGCCCGTTTTTCAGGAAACGAGTTTGAGTCCGGCTACTGTGACCATGCGATGGTAAGCGCAGCATGGACGATGCCAGATCAAAAAGAGGATTTGCTAGGAGCGTACACAAAGCTGCTGGATTCCCAAGGAAAAACGGCTATGGCTTCCAAACTGACTCCGGGTGTCCGTTTTATGAGTTCGGATACTGGAGTGGCTTCAGCAAAGGTCTCAGCCCTACTGGTGAGCGGAAAGCGTTCTATCCATATCGGGGGCTGCATCGCAGTTGACCACAGGCATCAGTCCAAGGTTTCCGACTTTGATACAGCGTTGGATCAGCTGTTTGCCCAATTCGGGGATAGCATTGCCAAACTGCAGAAACTGCTGGAGATCCATTTGGATTATCCGGTAAACGCTATGACCAGGGTATGTAAAAAACTTAGTCTGCCAAAAAAGGCTGCAGTCGAAGCTATCGCCATGTACGAGATGGCATACGGAGGCGGCCCGGCGACAGCCCATGACGTATTTCTTGCTATGCAGGAGATCCCGTTTATTTTGAGGACTGAAAACACGCCGGAAAGTAAGATGCTGGTCATAGAAGAAAATATGGCTCGTGCGCTTTCATTCAGATGGAGTGATTACGACCTTGCAAAGGCGGTGAGTTACTGATGGCAAAACCGATTGTTCTTTGTGATACCGCAGGTATGACGAATGACAGATGGCTGGAATGCCGTATGCACGGCCCCAAAGGGGATATTCCCTATACCGTGGGTGGAAGCGATGTTGCAGCTATTTTTGGTGTATCACCATGGACGACTCCGCTGGAGCTGTGGAAAATCAAAAAAGGGCAAATGAAGCCTGCAAAAAAAGCCAATGCCAATCAATTGCAGATGGGACATCTTTTAGAGCCGGTTGCTGCCTATTGGTATGGTGCAAAGACAGGCAATACCGTTACAGAAGACACGAATCTGTATCAGCACGCAGACCATCCTTACGCTCTTGCCAATTTCGACCGGCGCTTTACCCGAGCATCCGATAACGAACCAGGGATTTTGGAGTGTAAAAGCTGCACTTATCACAAAGCGGATGAGTGGGCAGATGGAGCAATTCCACTCTACTATGAACTGCAGCTGAGGTTTTATCTTGCGGTGGCGGATGTGAACATCGGCGCTTTTTCTGCCGTTTGGGGAAATAATCCGGACAATGATCTGGCAATGCCTGAGATTATTCGTGATAAGGCGAAGGAGGATATGATCTTTGAACGCCTGGACGAATGGATCTGGAGCCTTGAGAATGACAAACCCCCGACAATGGCGGATGTTGCACCAAAGCTTGCTTTGGAGTCACTGGCAAGGATTTATGGTGCAAGTCAGGCGGGACTTCCAACAATAGAGTTTTCCCGCAAGTATGAATCGCCCTTGCGCAGAATTGCAATGCTTCAAGGGAAAATCTCTGAATGTAACAGAGAAATCAAAACATATGAAAAGGAGATTGAAGCACATAGTGTGCGAATTGCCGAAGTCATGAAGGAGCATGAGCATGGCGTCTTGGAGACGACCAGTGATAAGCTTCTGATTGATTTCGTGACAAAAACAACCCGCAGGCCCGATTCCAAAGCCTTGAAAGAAAAGTACCCGGCAATATATACCGATGTTTTGAAAGCGTCGGAAAGCCGTAAGGTAAAGGTGTCGGTCCAGCCAATTTAGGAAGGAGATCATAATGGAAAACATTTATCATGAAGGTTGGGAACAGGAGCTGGTTTATCAGTTTCTCCCATATGACAGGTGCAAAAAGAGGGCGTATATCTGCTCGCCGCTCAGCGCAGACACGAATGAAGGGATTGCACAGAATATGCAGGCGGCAAGGGCGTATATGTTCTATGCCATGAAAAGGATGTGCATGAACGCAAGTGCGCCACATGCGTACATCCCGATGATTCTTTGCGACAATATTCCGTCTGATAGAGCACTCGCCCTTCAGTTCGGCCTGGAACTGCTGAAAGACAGCGATATTCTGTTGATATGCGGTAATCGGATCAGCAGCGGGATGCGTGGGGAAATTGCCCATGCAATCCGCCTGAAAATGCCAATGATTGCTTTTGATGAGGGTATATATCTGGAAGTACAGAAAGAACTGACAAAGCGTGGCTGCGATAAGCGGAAAGTTCGCCTGGACAGGGAGAATTTTCTGATGGGTATCTCTGCTCCTTTGTCATATCTTGAAAACGCAGCGATGTTCCGATGAGAGACCAACTGGCTGCAGCTTCACAAAAAACTCCCGTTGTATCTTTGGATACGATTCGGGAGTTTTTTGTATCTATAACACGACTCAGAGAAAGGAGTAATAATTTTGCTATGTGAATTTGATAGGCTCATATATCCACAGAGTATTACGGCTGTTGATGCCAGCAGTTATATGATTGCACTCTACCATCCATGTGAAAAGATCAAAGATAGCACAGGGAACACGGTTACGCAGGTGAAAGCAGTGGGATATTGCTTACCTACATCAAGCAATCTGCGCTACGACATGCTTGGGCATTGGAGTAAAAATCCCAAATTTGGCGTCCAGTTTGAAGTGGAGAGTTACAACGAAGTGGTAATACCGACGAAGGAAGGCATCATTGCCTATCTTTCTTCCGGGCAGATTAAAGGGATTGGTCCCAAGATAGCGGAGAAAATTTACGCAGTTTTTGGCCAGCAGTCACTGGAGGTACTGGATAAAGAACCGGAAAGGCTTCTTGCCATACCAGGTATCAGTGAGATAAAACTGAAAAAAATCTATGATTCTTATCTGGTTAATCGTGGCGCCCGGGATGTGGTGGCATTTCTGTCACCGCATGGCATTACGCCGAACCGAGCGGTACGCCTATACAAAGAGTATGGGGAAAAGACGATGGATATTGTAAAAAACCATCCCTACCAGCTCTGCGACATGGCCGGGATTGGCTTCAAGACGGCAGACCATATTGCTATGAGCATGGGGTTTGACCAGCTATCGACTGAGCGTGTGGATGAAGGACTCCTGTATACGCTGGCGGATGCGGAAGCTAAAGGGCATCTCTGTATGGAGAAACATGAGTTTGTGAAAGCTTGTCTAAAAATTCTGGATACGCCTGCACTGACTTCAGAAATGGTGGCGAATCGCGCCGCAAGGCTGGTTTTCAGCGGACAGTTGGTGTCGTATCAGGGCAATGTGTATAGGGCAAAAACTGTACATGTGGAAGAACAACTTGCCTCCGCCATTCATCAGCAGATGAAGCACCGGAAGATGCACAGCTATGGGGATTTGGATGCCGCCATAGATGCAGAGGAGCAGAAGCTGAAAATGAAGTTTGCACCGGAGCAGCGCGAAGCGGTAAAGATGGCTCTGACGCAGGGACTTTCCATTATCACTGGTGGACCTGGAACAGGAAAGACTTTGATACAACGTGCCATTTTAGATATTTATCAAAAAAACAATCCCAAAAGTGAAATCTGCTGTTGTGCTCCTACGGGTAGGGCAGCAAGGAGGATGGAGCAGGCAACCGGGGTTCCGGCTTCAACCGTTCATAAAGCCCTTGGGCTGATGGCGGATGAGGACGGAGACTATGACGGACCCGAAGCGCTTACTGCAGATCTGATTGTGGTAGATGAGATTTCCATGCTGGATGTTTATCTGGCCGGATATCTGTTTGATGCAGTGAAATATGGCGCACAGATGGTGCTGATTGGCGATGCAGATCAGCTACCTTCGGTGGGGCCCGGCGCAGTGCTCAGTGAGATGATTGCCAGCGGATGTATCCCAGTTGTGCGGTTGGACAAGGTATTTCGTCAGAATGCGGGAAGCCGCATCGCGACAAATGCGAAGCTGATCCGCCATGGGAATGTGGGTCTGGAGTATGGGGACGACTTTCAGTTTATCAATTCTCCCAGACTCTCTAATTCTGCCGAACTCATTGTCGATCTCTATCTGCGGGAAACTGAGAAATATGGGGTCGATAACGTGGCGCTGCTTACGCCATACCGGCAAAAGACGGAAACCGGAGTCAATGCGCTGAATGAGCACTTGCGTGAGAAGGTGAACCCGCCGGATGCACAGAAACCGGAGGTTGTTTTCGGAAATCGAAAATTTCGGTGTGGGGATAAGGTCATGCAGATCAAAAACCATGATGATGTCAATAACGGCGATATCGGCTATATCAGAAAAATTATCCGCATTGGCGATGACACTACAGTTCATGTGGACTTTGGTGACGGGCGCATGAAAGAGTACGATTCCAGTGGATTGGATATGTTGGATTTAGGTTATGCCTCTACTATCCATAAATCGCAGGGATCGGAGTACCAGTCCGTCATCATCAATCTGCAGTGCGCCCATTCCATCATGCTGACAAGGCCTCTTATCTATACGGCAATTACACGAGGAAAAGAGCGTGTAACCATTGTCGGGGAAAAAAGGGCGCTTTGTATTTCAATCAAAAGAACTGACACAGAAAAACGCGGCACCTGCCTCGCTAAGCGGCTGCAGGGGCTTGCTTGAAGAAAGGAGCAGCTATGGCTACAATATTAGATCAATATCTTGAGAAACAGAATTCTATCAGGTCCCAGATTGCCGAGAACAGTCTTCCGCCGGAAGATTTGCTGATTATGCAGGAACTGAATTACCGCATTTGCGTCTTGGAAACATTTCAGTCTTTTTGTAAGTCCGCGCCAATCACAATGGATACAAAGGTCATGGGCTATCACTTTCAAATGGTAGATGCGTATGTACGTTTTACCTTAAATGAAAGACGATTCGGATTAAAAGCCGATGCAGAAGGCCAGAAGCGTCGTAAAACAGCACTCAGTTCTTTTGAGCGTGTTGTACAGGACGGCAGAAAGCGGTTTTCCAGCTTTAAGGCAGGGACACAGGAGCAGTACAAAACAAGCATCAGTCAATATGTTCATACGATTCTGCCGGTTTGGATGCAGTATCGGAACACATATATCAATTTATAAGGAGGCTACAATAATGAGTCAGAATAACTCGAATGAGAAGGCGGCAATGCTCGCCAAAATCGAAACTATTCATCAGGTGGATGGATTTGATCCTACGCCGTTTGCTGTGGATTATACGGATCTGGGAACCGGAGAGGTGCGTAAGCGCCTCCCGGTCATGATTCAGATGGCGTGGTTCCGTCTGAAATATCCGGAAGGACGCATTGCGGTACAGGTGAATTCTGCAAAGGATTGCTTTGTGGCAACAGCCCGCGTGTATCCAAACTATAAGGATGCAACGGACTGTTATCTGGCAGAAGCGACGGCATCCAGAGGATATTGTGAGGAGAAACCTTCGGTTTCACCACGGGAATGGGCCCAGACAGCTGCTGTCGGAATTGCTCTCCGAAATGCAGGTTTTGGACTTCAGTTTTCCATGGCAGGTGAAGATTTTGAGTCTTCTGCTGTGGATGAGCTGGGAATCTCCGCCGCTCAAGCTCAAACAGAATCAGCAGAGAAACAAGAGATGACAGAACCAAAATCGGAACCGGCACAAGAGGAATACACTGTAAATGAACCGGTGCAAAAGGAACTGACTCCAGAAGAAAAGCTGGCACAGGCAATGAATGTGCCTTGCCCAATTTCAAAATTCAGCGGGAAAACGCTTGGCGAGGTATTATCGCTGGATCCTGGTGCAATTAAATGGGTGGCAACGAAATTCACTGGCGGCGAGGAAATTAAAGCTGCCGCGAAGCTGATTTGTGAATTTTCCCTTCAACAGACAATTGCATAACAGGCGCTAAAGACCAGGGGATTCATGCAGTCATCCCCTAACCGGGAACAAGACGAAAAGGAGGACAAAAAAATGTGTAAAAAAACAAAAAAGCTTCGTTTCAAATGGGAGTTTGGAGATGAAATGGTCTCGCTGCATGTCAATCAATATGCTTATGGCGGGCGGCTGCACATCGGTATGATCAATTACGGAGAAGATGGTCCGGAACCCTTTGCAGATATGACGGTCAACCTACCGGCCTATGATCTGGAGGATAACGAAGCATTTATTAACGGAGATATCAGCAAAGACCTGTTAAGGTTTATCAGGGAGAACAAGCTGGGAAAGGTGTTGCCATATACCGTGAAATCTGGATACGGCAGATATGCGGCGGTGGCATTCGATCTGGAAAAGCTGGCGGAATACGATCCTACAGGGGTTGCATCATTTAAGGAAAACTGTGGGTTATAAGGAAAACAGCAATGAGAAGAAGCGGGGGACAGCGTGCTGTTCCCCGCAAATTTGAAAAGGGAAAGGAGGCAGCATGGAAATATTTCATATGAGAGATGTTGTTTCGCTGTTGGGAATCCCGATGCCGCCGTCTGGAAGAAGCTCCTATTATGTGCAGTGCCCATGCTGTGATGAAAGCCCACGGAAAAAGCATTTGAACATCAATTTGAAAAAAGAAGTGTATCGCTGTCCGCGGTGCGGAATATCTGGTGGTATATTTGATCTGTATTCCTTATATACCGGAGTTCCGCGTGACAAAGTGCGAAAAGCTCTGGTTGAGAAACTGGGAATGCCTGATCACCGGCCTAAACCCCAAAAGAGGATACAGCCGCAGGCAAAGCCTGAATGCCCAATAACGGATGTTGATACCCGTCATGCCACATACAGTGCGCTGCTTGATAAGCTGACGCTGGCGGCAGACCATAAAGAGAACCTGCTTGGCAGAGGGCTGACGGAGGATGATATTATTCGGCTTGGATATAGAACAACACCTGTGGTCGGGATGACAGCGATTGCCGATAAACTTCAATCTGAAGGGATGTACTTAGCTGGGGTTCCTGGTTTTTATAGGAATGAAAGCGGTACATGGACTTTTATTCATGAAGAGCGCGGCATCTTAATTCCAATGAGGGATAGGCAAGGAAGGATTCAGGGACTTCAGATACGCAGAGATAAAGTAAAAAAGAGAAAATTTCGCTGGGTATCCAGTACAGAGCGGCCGGATGGTTGCCCTGCAGAAGGATGGACACATCTTGCAGGCCCGGTTAGGCCTATGCTGGTGCTGACAGAAGGTCCTATGAAAGCTGACGTGATTCATGCACTGACTGGTCTGACAGTGCTGGCGGTTCCTGGTGTTAATTCTCTGACACAGCTTGAAACAACCCTTAGCGATTTACGTGCAGAAGGGGTTGCAGAGATTAAGACTGCTTTTGATATGGATTTTGCGACCAACTACCATGTACAAAACGGTTACAACAATCTTCTCAGTCTTCTTGGCAATATGGGATTTCAGTTCGGTACTTACCTGTGGGATCCACGCTATAAGGGACTGGATGATTATATCTGGGAATATTGTTTTCAAAAGAGGCATTAAAACTGGGGTGGAGCAAAAATGCTTCACCCTTTTTTCGCGCGTTTTTTGAATCGAATGCGTATAAAAGTTGTAAATGCGCATGGCGAATCGTGTAATGATAAATATAAGAATAATTTTTGCAGGAGGTATACATATGTTAATCGCAATCGACCACGGCAATTACGCCATTAAGACTACAAACCATTCTTTCATTTCCGGGCTTTCTGAGCACACGGTGAAGCCGCCCATGACAGATGAGATTTTGGAGTATGGAGGAAAATACTGGACTTTGAGTGGACGCCGTCTGAGTTATATGAGGGACAAAACCCAGGATGACCGTTATTTCATCCTGACATTATTTGCAATCGCCAAAGAGCTAGAGAACGGAGGCAATTATACGCCGGTCGAACAGGTTCAGCTGGCTGTTGGACTACCACCTGAGCATTTTGGTGCTTTAAAAGACAGATTCGCCAATTATTTCAAAAGAGACGGAATTATCAAATTTGTTTATGGTGACAGGCCATACAGCATTAAGATAGACCGTGTTATGGTGTTCCCGCAGGCATATGCCGCTGTTATTCCCCAGAGCAGTCTGGTGGTTCATACGGTTCGTATGTTTATCGTTGATATTGGTGGTTATACCACCGATGTGCTGCTCTTGAAGAATGGAAAACCAGATTTGCAGTTTTGCCGGAGCCTGGAAACTGGTATTATTACTATGAACAATGAAATCATACGAAAGGTTGGTGCGCTTCATGATATGCGTATCGAAGATGAGCATATTAGTGCAGTGCTTCAGTGCGAGAATACCATTCTGCCGGAGGATGTCAAGGAGACAATTCGTGAAGCGACGAAGTTACATGCACAGGATATTCTGAACCAGCTTAGAGAATTGCAAGTGGATTTGCGTTCTAATCCGGCAGTTTTTATCGGAGGGGGAAGTATACTTTTAAGACCTTTCCTGATAAATTCGCCTCTGGTAGCAAAGGCGGATTTTGTGGAATCTCCGAATGCGAATGCGCTGGGATATGAAATGTTGGGCAGGAAAACGCTTTCTCTTCGTCCACTTGGATAAGGGACGGAGGGACAATATAATGAAAAAGGATGGAAAATACCGCTTCTCGCTTCAATTTAGCGCAGATTCAGAGGAACAGGTAAGGGCTGGAGAGTTGCTCGAAAGGCTGGGAAACAGGAAAAGTGCGGTTGTTGTTGCAGCCTTGAATGATTATCTTGATTCTAACCCGAATTTACAGGATGCACATTGTAAAATAGAAGTCAAGCTAACACCTGGCTATAATCGAGATGGAATTGAGGAAATCATACGGCGCATTGTTGAGGAAAGACTTGCAGCGGTTCGCCGTGACGAACCCCAGATGGCTTTTTCAGAGGAGAGTAAGACAGATACTCTGGAGGCAGACATTGCACAGATGTTGGACAACCTGGATATGTTTTCATAGACCGACAGTGCATTTAATAGGTTCAACAATGGCTTTTTAACGCTTGAAAATTAAAAAAGTCCATGTAAATGAGTTGATATTCCACTTATAGTGCGTATATTGGAATATCAAGTTCTTCAATTCCATTGTCAGATTATATAAAATAGAAATGTAAGGAGAATGTAAAACCATGGACTATGTTATTTTAGGCAAGAATATTCGGAAGTACCGACAAATGCGCGGAATGCGCCAGGAAGATTTGGCGGAGATCTGTGATTGCGGGAATAGCCATATCGGCCAAATAGAAAATGCGAGAGGGATTCCAAGTCTGGATATGATTGTACGGATTGCAAATGCTCTTTCAGTAACAGTAGATCAATTGCTCAAAGAGTATTATTCAGAACCTGAGAAGGTCTATTTGCGAGAGATTGCGGAACGTATTGAGAAGTATCCGGTAAAGCAGCGTGTATACGCTTGCGAAGGTCTGGCTGAATTTTTGAATACCATTGAAAAATTCAGTCAAACAGATGAATAATGCGCATATAACCAAACAGAAAAAAGTTTACGCTTTATAGAACGGCTATGCTACACGAAAGTGCAGTATGGTCGTTTTTTGTTATCTGAATACAAGGAGGTGGTCCCATTGGATTAAACCATTGACAGCTGCAAAAAGGTAACAAGTCGAGAAAATTAAGGCACGCCATCACGGCGTGCCTTGACTTTTGCCCTGGTGGTGTGCCCCGTAAGGAGGTACAAAGATGAACCACCAGCAGAAGTCTGAACGTGACGAGCTGCGAGCCAGATTTACAGTTTGGCTGGAAACTACAGTTTACCGTGCCAGACTCAAATATTTGGAACGGGAGAAACCCAAGGTAGATACAGTTTCAATTGAGGAATTACCAGAGAGCGCTTTATCTGTTCTTGAACAAACCTCACATTGTGGAATATCAGGATCTGCTTTTGATTTTGAAGAGGAACGGTTGGCAGAGGCGTTTGCAAAACTGCCAATAAAACGGCAGGAGATACTGACAATGCTGTTTGTGGAGGAGCGAAAACCGGAGGAAATTGCCCGGCTATTAAATTGTTCTCCGCAGCATGTTTACGACCAGCGTTATCAGGCATTGAAGAAGCTGCGCATAGCATTGACAAAGGACGGTGATAAATTTTGAATCGCATAGAATTTGAAAAGATGCTTCAGGCGGCAGTTTCCGGCAGTCATGAGGCTCTGGAGCAACTATTTTTGCTGTATGCACCGTTAATTGATAAACATAGTAAAATTGACGGTCAGATAGATGAAGATTTAAGACAGTATCTATTGATACATATCGCGCTCAATATTTCAAAATTTGTCATTTAGGCGAAGACGGTCTCAGGTTTTTCTGAGGCCGTTTTCATGTTTTTATAAATTCTGTTCGAGATTTGAGAGATGATGAGGCTTTTTATAGGTAAAGGCATCCCCATGCCATGGCACCTTGACAACTTCATAGCTTCCAACTCTACGTTCCCGAACCGAGAAGCGGCTATCCGTTTGTGTGGCGAGCAAAACCATGAGCACTGATATACGGGCGGCACCCGTATAACGCAATGATCCGGCCGGGGATAATGATACTTCCGTAATTCGCGGCCCGGCCATAAGGCAGGCGGGGAGATGAGATATCTATGGATCTGCAGCCACAGACGGAGAAGGAGGCGGTTATTTTGAAATAAATTATTTTTTATAGTAAGGAGGCTGATTATGGGCTACAAAAGGAAAGATGTAGAGCAGACGAAGCAGTATGCAAAAAAGTTTGTGCGCTACAAAGAAGGAGCGGAGAAATACAGCCTTGGACTGACAAAGTTTCAGGAACTCGCAAAGGAGGCAAAGGCTGTCTATAAGATTGATGGTATTGCTTTAGTTAATTGCGAAATTTTTGAAAAGTTTTTGGAGTCATTCCGAGAATTTTGAAGTGGGTGGTGCTTTATGGCTTTTTTACATAAAGGGACTTTATGTGCTTTAGGGCTTGACTTTCTGTCTTACAATAAGTATAATAAAATACATGTGGAGGTAGCGGTATGACGAAAATGGGTAGACCGAAGGTGGACAACGCAAAGCGTAAATCCATTACGGTTCGGTTATCAGACAAAACCTATGATGAGTTGACCAGGTATGCTGCTGAACACAAGATGACAAAGACAGAGGTTGCCCTGCGAAGTTTGGAAGAGTATTTGTCCAAGCAAAAATAAGTGCTGTGAGTCCCTTCTTCATTATTGAAGGAGGTAACAGACATGGCAAAGACACGGAAAGATGAGCGGGGAAGAGCACTCAGGAAAGGAGAAGTACAGAGGGCATCAGACAAGCGGTATATGTACACCTATACGGATCCATTGGGCAGGCGTAGGTCCATATACGCGCAGGATTTGGCAACGCTTCGAGAAAAAGAAAAGCAGCTGATGAAGGATCAATTGGATGGTTTGGATCTGTATGTTGCAGGTAAGGCCACCATAAATGATACCTATGATCGGTATATCTCTACGAAGTATGATTTGCGGGCGACTACACGCAGCAATTACGATTACATGTATAATCGCTTTGTCAGACATACTTTCGGTAAGAAGAAAATCGCAGACATTAAGTATTCGGACGTACTCCAGTTTTACTGCTACTTGCTTAAAAAGGAAAAGTTATCGTTAGGGACGCTGGACTCAGTTCATACCCTGCTTCATCCGACATTCCAATTGGCGGTTCGAGATGAAATCATTCGGAAAAATCCGTCAGACGGAGTTATGAAGGAAGTCAGCAAGAAGGCAGATAAGACAAGAGGCGTGAGACATGCTTTAACGAGAGAGCAGCAAAGAGCATTTATGGAGTATATTTCCAATCACCCAGTGTATTATCATTGGTGGCCGTTATTTACGGTTTTGCTTGGAACTGGCTGCCGAATTGGAGAAGCACTGGGACTTCGATGGGATGATCTTGATTTTGATAATCGGATTCTGAGTATTAATCACAGTCTGGTTTATTACCCAGTTGGAGAATCGAGAAAGTCTGTTCTGCGGATATCAAAGCCGAAAACGGAGGCCGGTATCAGAACGATCCCTATGCTTGATATTGTACGTGATGCTTTTCACATGGAGCACGAGGAGCAGGAAGAAACAGGATTCAACGAGACCGAGATTGATGGAATGACTGGTTTTGTATTTGTCAATCGTTTTGGCTCAGTTTTAAATCCGCAGGCTGTGAATCGTACTATCAAGCGAATTATCAGTGGGTATAATGCGGAAGAGGTTATCAATGCTAAGCGTGAGCGGCGAGAGCCGATTATTCTTCCAGATTTCTCCTGTCATCACTTGAGGCATACCTTTTGTACAAGACTCTGTGAGCATGAAACAAATTTAAAAGTGATTCAGGCAATTATGGGCCATCGGAATATCGAAACGACGATGGATATCTATGCCGAGGCCACTGATCAAAAGAAGCAAGAATCTTTTGAAAACTTATCAAAATTGGACATCTTTTAGGAAGGGTTCTCAGCGTGAGAAGCTGACAACAAACTTTCTGCGAAGACAACAGTTTGACAACAATTTTCTTTTTTCCCTGATGTAATACGAAGCATTGTGAAGAATGGGGAAGCAAGGAAATGAAAGGATTTGAACCGATATGATGGCATGTAAGTTGGGTGGAAAACTTTTCCCGACAATGAAAACGCTTGGCGGAAAAGACCAGTAAAATCAAGGGTTTGCGGACTTAAAGACAGTATGGTACGACAAGAGTACGACAAAATAAACTCTCTTAACGGGTTAAAATAAATGATTTTAAATTAAACTCGTGTCAGTTCAAGTTAATATTTTGTACGATAAGGACATTTTTCTAAAAGAAAATTTTAGGGAAGTGTCCTTTTGTTATGGTCAAAAACAAAATAAGAAATGGAGGAAATGAACATGAGTAGTACAGCGTTAGGAGCAGAGAAAGCGATTATTTTTATCAGCGATGCACATGAAAAATTCTACTACGAAAAATTGAAAGAGGTCAGGTATCAGGACGTGTACCACAAAGCACTTGTATATTGTCTTGGTATCAGCGATGACACAAGAAGAAATATCAAAAGTATTTATGATTTTAAGATAGGCTGCGTGAAAACGGAGTGCCTGCATGAAGGCTGGCAGACCAGCGGGAGCGTGAGAGTGGTCAGGATGGCGTTTAACCTTTACTGTAACGGTACGCCGAGCGTCTTTGACTATGATGATGCGGGGGAACAGGTGGACGAGTGCAGACGGTACACAGTGGAAGAACTGTTCTGCTGTGCCTATGCGCCCTATTTTTGGCAGGCGATACAGATTCGGTATCCGGAATACGCAACGTATAACCACGATCTGTACGCCATGTTCGGAGGACGGGACTGATGTTAAAGGTTAGGCTTATGGGAACGAAGAACGATATTAAGTGGTTCGGGAAGATTTTACAGAGGAACCCGAAAATCGAAGTGACGGAGTTTTCCGATATGTTCCCAAACAAAGGGACAAAGAAATATTACCGGACTTATGTGGAAGTCAGGAAAAGCAACGTAAAAGAAAACCAGTAGAATAAAAGGAGAACCAATCATGTGTAAAATAATCGCAATCGCAAACCAGAAAGGCGGTGTGGGTTATGGCAAGTAAGCTATTATGGAAAGTACAGCTCATTCGATGCTGTATTTCAGACAAATGAGCCGCATCTTACTTTCCATAATCAATCGTACCTGCTACAGGGATTTGAGCCAGTCGAGAAGATCTTTATCCTTTTTCCAGGACGGAAGTTCTTCGCTGGCTGGACTGTCGTAGGCTTCCATCAATGCCTTGCGCTTCATCTTTTCATCAGCCCGGGCATAAATTTCGGTTGTTGAAATATCCGCATGCCCTAGAAGGTCCCGGATGTATACCAGGTTTACTCCTGCCTGAAGCAGATGCATCGCTTTACTGTGGCGGAGCCAATGGGGAGTAATCTCATCAGAAATATCAGCGACTCCATTGAACTGTGCGCTTCTGGCATATTTTTTGAGGATGTCCGTTACGCCGGCTCTTGTAAGCGGTTTGTTGCTGCGGTTGGTAAATAAATAATTCGTATTGTACACCGGTGCATTCAAGCCTGCATTTTTAATGTATTGTTTCAACAGTTCCCCTGTGGGCTTCATCACCGGGACGATACGGCTTTTTTCGCCTTTTCCAGTTAATGTTACCGTTACGATTTCATTTAACGATATATCACCGATTTTCAGGTCGATCAGTTCCTGTACCCTTGCTCCTGTGTCATAAAGCAGTGACATCAGAACAGCATCCCTTCTGCCGTGCGCAGTTTTCCTGTCTGGCTGCTCTAGAAGACCTTTGACAGCGTCCAGAGGGAGATACATCAGCGGAGGCCGTTCTGTCTTTTTCATCGGAATAGCCAGAACTTTCTGTGCCTGTTCAATGTACTGCGGGGCTTCAACGATTAGAAAACTGAAAAAAGAGTGGATAGCGGCCAGCCTTTGGTTTCTTGTCGCGGCTTTGCAATGCCGGGATTCTTCCAGCCATGCCAGAAAACGGAGGACGAAGTCCCTGTCAATGCGGGAAATACACAGCTTATCCGGAGGAATCTTTTCGCAGTCCCGGCTGTATTCCAATACAAGGGAGAACGCATCCCGGTAGGAAATCTGGGAATTACGTTTCATGCCCCTCTGTCCCGGAAGATAAACAGCCAGAAACTGCGTCAGATACCGTGCGAAATCAGTTTCTTTCATGTTCCACCTCCGGAATGACATAGGCACTGTAAGTTTCCGCCTTTCTTAATAAATCCGGGTACACCTCAGCGGTAAGACGCAGGTAACGCGCAGTCGAGCGGATGCCCTGGTGGCCCATATAGGTTGAAAGGATTGGCATCATTGCCGCCAGGTCAGCTCCTTCAGCCACCCATTTCTGGAGGACATGGACCGCGAATGTATGCCGGATGTCATGAAGCCTTGGCCCCATACCTTTGCCGCCATGTGAAATGCCAGCTGCCATCAGGTATCTGCGGAAACGCTGGTAGACAGTCATCGGGCTGATCATCGTCCTGTCAGGAGCAGGAAAAAAGAAGTCTGTATCCTTTTCCCACCAGGTATTTTCCGCATAAGAAACGCAGGCGGCTTTTACGGAATCAGACAGCGGTATCAGACGGTCCCTGTCCGTTTTTGCCTCCCTGATGGTCAGAATACCGTTATCAAGATCCACGTCCCTGTACTGAAGTTTCAGCACTTCTGACACGCGCAGCCCGCACCCATAAAGAATACGGAAGATAACCGGAAGTGAGCGGTGCATATCCCGGGCGACGGTCTGGGGTTCTGTTTCATCCGCAGCCCTGATGACTGCTTTGATTTCATCATGCGTGAAGATATAGGGAACAAAAGAACTGTGTCCAAGGCCCTTATGCTCCGGAAGGACATATACATCATACCCAAGGCTGTCGAGATACAGCGCAAACTGGCGCACGCAGGTCAGCCTGTGGGAACGGCTTTTGGCAGCCTCGTTTTCCCTTGGTGCTGTGAATGCCTCCGCCAGGCTGCGGGTTATTTTAATTTCGTTGGTTCCGAACTCGGTGGCAAACCGGCAGAAGCGGGCAAGACACTTTGGCTCCCCTTCATACTTGAATCCCAGGCTTCTCTTGTAGTCCACAAAGTCATTGGCTGCTTCGGCAAAAATGCCTGTCATTTCAGGTTTTTTTCGTTTTCCGGACATTACACGGTCACCTCCAATGCACATTTTTTCAATTCTGCGATGCTGATACGGAGATAGGTCATTGTGGTTTCCGTGCTGGTATGCCCAAGGATTTCCGAAATCACCGGAAGGGGCACTTCATGTTCCAGAAGGCGGCTTGCCAGGCTGTGGCGCAGGACATGGGAACCATGCTTGCGCCCCGCAGTAGGAATGCCGGATCTTTGAAGGTATCTGCAGACCAGTGCGCCTACACATCCCGGCTCAAATCCTGTATATGGCGGCTTCTGCCTGATAAAAACATGGTCCGAGGCGGTCTGGGGCCTCGCGGTTTTTAAGTAACAGATGATAGCTTCGCCGACATCTTCAAGCAGCGGAAGTTCAAGGGGGTTCCCCGTTTTCTTCTGGATGATGCGCAGCCTTTCTTTTTCCCAGTCGATGTCTGACATCCTGAGCCCCGCTACGTCACTGCTTCGGAGTCCGAGCCTCGCAATCAGAAGGATAATGGCATAATCACGCCTGCCACACGGATTTCCCAGATCCACCGACTTAAGAAGCGTGCTCACCTCGTCCGACGTGTAAGATGACGGCAGGCGGCTCTGGCGGTTATAGTGGACATTTGGGATCTTTGAAAACAGTTCGTTTTCCATGTAGCTGTTTTCGTAACAGTATTTCAGGTAGTACCGTACAGCGCGCATGTTGGCACAGATAGAAGATTTTTCCATTGACCCAATGTACTTAAGGAAACGGTGGACATTCTGGAGCGTGATGCAGCCAGGCGAATGAATTCCTTCCCCATCCAGGAAAGCAAAAAAGCGTTCAAGATAAAGAAGGGACAGCTGGTTTGTTTTATCGCTGATGCTGATCTTTTTGCGGTAATCAAGGTATTCGTCCGTGCTTTCCTGGAATCCTTCCGGAACCGTATAGGCTTTTTTCGTCACTCCGAAACAAAGGACTATATGACCGGTTCTTTGATAATCAGAGAGGAAGTTGATGCACCGGCTATAAATAACCGGCCATTTTTTTGCCGCAACCTTCTCTGACATATGGTAATGTTCCTCAAGGAACTGCAGACCGAAATCTATGCTGAACACATCCGTTTCGTGAATGCGGGCATAGGCCAGCAGCTGTTTTCCAAGCGTTTTAAATATTCGTTGATAATAATCCGAAGCACCGGCCGCCATAAGAGCCTGGCCTGTTTCAGACACAAGAGTCTGAAGATTAAGTGTTTCCATAATGTAGTTACCTCCGTATATGATTTATTTTACCTATAAATCATTCGGAATTATGGAAAGTAAATCAAGAGGGAACCTCCGTATTTAAGGGGACTGTGGATATAAACTTTACATAATATTTAACTTGCCATAACCCACACCTCCCTTTTGGTTGGCGATGGCGATGATTTGCGTGTTCAAGATAATCACCTCGTTTCTTGGTATGAAAAAAGGGAGAATGTGACCGGAATCAACATTCTCCCTTAGAAACGATATGTGATTGTGCAATAATCTGTCTTTTGTGAGGTTAGCTTTTGAGAGCCATCTCGCCGCAAACCCGCATGAATACTGGATTTTTGCCTATTTGCTTTCCCTTTCCCTTTCCCCAATAACCTGTGTTCAACGAATGGCTGGTGAGGGATACGAGCAAGAAAATCCGGGCGGTAAAACGCTCAAAAGGCATGAGTGGGAAGCCTGTCACAAGCAAGCCCGTGTACGGCTACCTCATGGACGAGGACGAAAATTTCATCATTGACGAGGAAGCCGCCCCCGTGGTGAAGCAGATATACAGCCTTTGCCTTGCCGGGAACGGACCGACCAAGATAGCCCGTATGCTCACGGAGCAGCAGACACCCACGCCGGGAACGCTGGAATACCGCCGGACGGGAAGCACACGCCGCTACCACCCCGGCTATGAGTGCAAGTGGGCGACTAACACCGTGGCGCATATCCTTGAAAACCGGGAGTACACGGGCTGCCTTGTGAACTTCAAGACCGAGAAAGTGTCCTACAAGGTAAAGCACAGTGTAGAAAATCCCGTGGAGAAACAGGCGGTATTTGAGAACCACCACGAACCAATCATAGACCGTGACACATGGGAACGTGTGCAGGAGCTACGCAAGCAGCGCAAACGCCCGAACCGCTATGATGAAGTGGGCTTGTTCTCCGGCATACTGTTTTGTGCGGATTGCGGCAGCGTCATGTACCAGCAGAGGTATCAGACGGACAAGCGGCGGCAGGACTGCTACATATGCGGCAGCTACAAGAAGCGCACCCGTGACTGTACGGCGCACTTTATCCGCACCGACCTGTTGACCGAGGGAGTGACCGAGAACCTACGGAAAGTCACCAGCTACGCCGCCAAGCATGAAGCCCGGTTTATGAAGCTGTTGACCGAGCAGACCGAGGACGGGAGCAAACGCCGGAACACCGCAAGGAAGAAAGAACTGGAAGCGGCAGAAAAGCGGATTGCGGAACTCTCCGCTATCTTCAAGCGGCTGTATGAGGACAGCGTGACCGGGCGCATATCGGACGAGCGTTTCACGGAGCTTTCGGCAGACTATGAAGCCGAGCAAAAGGAACTGAAAGAGAAAGCCGCCGCCTTGCAGAGCGAGCTTTCTAAGACGCTGGAAGCCACGGCAAACGCTGAAAAGTTTATGAAAGTGGTACGCAAGTACACCAGCTTTGAGGAACTCACCCCTACCCTGTTACGGGAGTTTGTGGAGAAAATCGTAATCCACGAATCGGAAGCCCTTGACGGGAAACGCCGGGGAAAGCTCCGCAGACAGGAAATCGAAATCTATTACTCTTTTGTCGGCAAGGTAGAGTTGCCCGACTAAAGCCCGACCCGTCCGGCAGTCAGCCGGACAGGGAACGGCAAAATTTTTTACACTTCTTTTACTTCTTTATCTCACATGAGCAAAAAGTCAGGGCATCAAGCAGCTTATGAGTGGAGGGGGCATTATTATTGTGGCGCAGACGGTGATTCCACAGCTCTCCAGCCTGTTTTCATAAGATAAATGGGCGGCATCATAGATAAAATCACTGATTTCATAAAGGAGATGTTGCAGGGGTGGGTACTTAATAACCTTGATACCATGTTTTCCGAAGTGAATTGTTAGTAAAGTGGGTTTTGCCAAAAACAAGTGGAAGAAAAGCTGGTGTTAGTGTATAATTATTATTGGCAGAAATAGGAATTATTCCTGAAATAAAAAGGAAGCAGAGAAAATCCCCACTTCCCAACCATACAGTTTTCCTTTATGATGTTAGCGACGAAGAAAACACACAAAGGAGACTATATGATGAAAACTATTGTAGAGGAAAAACCGATATCTTTCAAGACTCTGGAGCAGAAAATTTTTTCATATGTGTGTGAACTGGGGAGGGAGATTACCCGGATCATGCTGGAGGGTTATGATGCAGAACTGGCAGAGGAAAGGGACAAAACCCTATATAGGGACAAGGGAAGGCGCAACACTACGATCAAGACGGTCTACGGGGAAGTGGCCTACTCCCGCAAAGTATATCAGACAAAGCTCCCAGACGGAAAGAACGCATATGTCTATCTGCTGGATGAAGCAATGCACATGGATAAGATCGGGATGGTTTCAACGAACCTTGCGGAAAAGATAGCCATGACCGTCACGGAAGCGCCCTACCGGGTGACAGCGGAGACCATAAGCGGCACTTGTGGACAGAGCATCAGCCATGGCGGGGCATGGAATCTGGTGCAGAAACTGGGGGAGCGGATCAGCAAAGAAGAGGAGCTTGCCGTAAAGCAGATGAAAGCCGGACAAGCACAAGGAAAGGAAACCCTGCCCGTACTCTTCGAGGAGATGGACGGGGTATGGCTGTCCATGCAGGACAAGAAGCATGGGAAGATGAAGAAACAAGAAATGAAGGTATTCACGATGTATGAAGGATGGGAGGCCGGGAGCAAGAGCCGGGGCAGGCTGGTGAACAAGACGATGCTTGCCGGCATGGAGAAAAGCAGTGAATTCCACGCAAAGAGGGAGGCGGTGATAGAGAAAAAATATGCGGCGGATGAGATTGGGCAGAGGATACTGAATGGAGACGGGGGGAGCTGGATCAAAGAACAGTACGACCCGGAAGCCATCTTCCAACTGGACCGTTACCACATTTATCAGGAAATCCTGCGCAAGATCGGGGACAAGGGGGCGCAGAAGGAAATAAGGGAGCTGTTTGACGCGGAAAAAATAGATGAGATGCTGGACTATATACGGATTTATGCGGACAGTGTTGCAAGCGGTGATGAAACGGACAAGCGAAGCAAAAGGGCGCTTGAACTCCACGCCTATCTAAGCAACAACAAGGAGGGGCTGCTCCCCTATCAAAAGCGAGGAGTAAAGATACCGGAAGCGCCAGAAGGAATCGAATATAAAAACATGGGGGTACAAGAGAACCAGAACTGTACCGTGGTGACACTGCGGATGAAGCACCGGAGGATGCGCTGGTCGGTGAACGGGGCGAACAACATGGCGAAGGCACTGTACCGAAAGGAAAACCGGGAGCTCATAGATACAATAGAGAGGTATACAGACGGGCTAATCTTCCCAATGCAGATGGAGGAAATCATCCAGACGTTGAGTGCGGCGAAAGCCCCCAAAAAAGATGGGAAGGGAAATCCATATGCGGAAAAGATCAGCCGCCACATGCCGCTGCTGGATGCGATGCAGACGGCATCGAGGAAAGCATTCAAAGCCGCCTTTTGCCATTAAAAAACAAAACAGATAAAATGTGAAATAGTAGCCCTTGAATTGTCAGAAAATTAAGGAAATAGTCAAACATCAAAAAGAAAAGAAAAAGTGCCAACGATTACTTGACACAAACGCGTACCTGGAAGAACGGTTCTTGGAGGCGCGCACCAGGATCCTGCCCCGGGAATGCTCGATGTCCGGGCATTTCAAATGCCGTGCCTCGCCGATGCGCAGGCCGGAAGAAAACATCAGGCAGAGCAGCGCCTTGAATTTCAAGTCGGTAATGGAGGAAAGAAAGACCCGCATTTCCTCCCTGGTCGGGACGAAGGGCAGGTAGGAATCAAACTTCCTCAAGGGGAGCTGCGTGGGATCCCACGGCTTGTGCAGGACGTAGATTGTAAAAAAGCGTAGTTGGGAGACGCAGCAGTTTATGGTGCGGTCGGAAAGCCCCCTGGCCTTTTGGAGCCAGCGGACGAAGTCGCGCAGTTCCCCCCATGAGACCTCTTCCGGCATTTTGTGCAAAATGTCGGAAAGGTAGTCCAGGTAAACGCGGACATAGGTGGAATACGAAGTCACGGTGTGGTCGGTAAGGCCACGGAGGGAGACCATCTCCCGGAATTGTCTTAAATAAGCGTCCATAACGGAACCTCCTTGTTAAAATGATGGAATAAAGGGGCAGACCAACATTTTTGGAGGCGGGCGATAAAAATTTTTCGATATGTAGTTGTTAAGTTTAAAAATCCATGGTAAACTAAGCATAGCAGTTTTTAAGGTTATGGGGTTGTTTGGCTTGGTAACTTAACAATACATCATAAACTTAAAAACTGCTACCTTTTTTTGAAAAAAAGTTGTGGTTTTACGTACCTGGAACTAGCCGCCGCGCTAGCGGCTTGGTACAATAGAGCCAGGAACCTGTCTTTAGATTCCCAGCCTACAATTTTGTCTATGCACTTCTATCAGCTTTCAGTTGTTTTACTTCTTCAAGAGAAAGTCCTGAAATATTAACGATTTCCTCCAACGCATATTTGCCAGCTGCCAGCATACGGCGTGCCGTAGCTTTCATGCCTTCACGGATGCCTTCCTGTAAGGATTCGTTTCTCATATCTTCCATGGCCTTACACATAATCTCAATTCCCTCCTTGCTCTCTTTGAAAAATCTCACCCTATTCGCCAGTGTCCCATAGTACATATCCGCTGCGTCTGTGCAGGAGAAGTCATGCATTAACTTCCCGATTGGCGTATCTCCACGGTAAGCGCCATTTACATACAGTATGTGCGAACCGTCCTCAAATCTTTCCCCGGTTTCTAAAAAGCACCGCTCAATCGGATAGAGCGGCAGCCCTTTTCCCATTACGTCATTCTCTGTGATAAAGATTACCCACGTTTCCGGCAGCTTGTCGAAGTCCTCGCCTTTCTTCAAAAGGTTTGCGTCCATCATGCTGCTGTTGTACCTGGCTCTTTTTCTCCCGGCTCCTTTGTCGGAGCGCTGTACTTCCACATTCAGTTTTGCCCCTGTGCTGTCCGTAGCCAAGATATCCAGCCTCACCGAACGGTTCAGCAGGTTCTCCACAAATACCTGAGTACGGACGTCCAACACCTTTAAATCCGGTTTTTCCAGTACAATCTGCAATACCAGTTCTATGCTTGCCGTATCTCCCTCAAAACACTTTGTGAGGAAATCATCATCAAGCAGGCGAAAGCCTCTTAGCCTCTGTAAATCTTCCTGATGTTTCCGGTCTATCTGTTCCGTCACTGTCAATCTTCCCACCTGCTTTCCCTTCTGTTTTTGTAACTCCATACTACCATAAACCTCCCAATTTTACAAGCACATGGCTATTTGTGTAGTGTATCCATTACTTTCTGGTCAAACAATTCACATATGATATATCGAAAATTTTTTAATTTTCCTGCAACTGGTTGATATTAACTGTCCAGTAGTATAAAATAATAATTTATCAACCAATAGATATAGGTAATTGTTAAATGTTTTTATGGCAAGATTATGAGGATGACGGCTCCTTAGGTAAGAAGAAAAAACATGTTGTCGTTCAGGTGAACGCTGGATTGACAGAAACGTCAGATTTTTGGGCGCACTTTTAGCCCGAAATTGAAATGTACCATGAAAATCGAATATCTTTTCAAGCAACTAGTGGCTTCAGGCTCCGTATGTACTCATGTTGGTTCATCCGGTGGGCCACGATTACCGTGAGCTGGCTGGCAATTCCAGCCAGGAACACGTCGGCCTTGGTCGTCGCATGGTTTCTGGTTCGCTTGCCCGCGACGCACATGTTCAGTTTGAAATGGTTGATTGCCCTTTCAATGCTGGTTCTGATTTTATAAAGGTCGTTCCACTCGGAAGAATCCCTCTGGATGCCGGGGAACATGCGGAAGTCCATGTTTTCATAGGTATAGGTGGTTCGCCCTTTTTTGGCGGTAGTGCATGGCTCTTTGCAGTCGCAGACATATTGTCCCTTTACNCGAGCGTGCTCTCGTTACGGGGGTTGTAAGGGATGAGGGCCGAAAGAAATCCTGTCAAAGGGTAGGTGCGTTTCCGGCCAAGTTGCTGGTAAAAGGCATTGGTAAAGACAAGGGGAATAAATTCCTGGATGTCAAAATGCTCGTCAAGGAGTTGGAAGAAAGACGGGGATTCGTCCATGAACAAGTCCTGACAGTTTGAAAAGGTATCCTTTAAAGTAATCTGACGGTATTTAGTAGCCATAAATTTTCTCCTCCGTGAGTGGTATGGGGTTTGTTTGGTCACTTACATTATACCATGAGCGGAGAGAAAATTTATATAAAAAATTCAAGAAACCCAATAAAATCAATGGGTTTTGGCATTTAACAAATGCCTAACCAATAGATACTGTAGGAGAAAAAATATGGATAATTCAGCCGTTAACCAACCAACTCATGAGCGTATTTCTCAAATAGAGATGGAAAAACGTCTCAAGGAAGCCGACAAACAAGAACAATTTTATTCTATTGCTTTATTTGATATATTAGGATTCTCTAATTATGTCACCACTCACGGTAATCAAACAATTTTAGAATTATATAACAAATTGCTTGATATAGTTTATACGCCTGATATTAGCAAGGCTGTTCCTATACGAATGAGTGATGACTGGAAAGAGGGACAATATATTGCCAATGCAAATGGACACGTTAATGTTTGCCATTTTAGTGATACATTTATAATTTATGTTCATTACCTTTGCCGCAGAGAGGCTTATTGGCTGGCAACTCCCAAATATGAGCCTTACCCTTTATTGTTGGGAGAAAAAGATACTCCCTATTGTCCCATTTTTTATCAAGAACATCAAATCTATTTATCGTTCTTACAGACTTGTATGGACTTTTTTTGCCAGTCAATTATTGCGGGGATTCCTTTGCGTGGTTGCGTTTCTTCTGGCTTCGCATTGATGGATTCCAACAAATCAATATATTTTGGCACTCCCTTAGTAGAGGCTGCAAGAGGTGAGCCTGCACGTAAAGCGTTAGGAATTTCTTTCGGTAAAAGTTTCAATAACCATCACCCGGTATATAATGACTACTTTATTCCGTTTTGGGATTTTATCAAAACCGATGACCCTAAATCAAAATTTATTAGTCCGATGGTTTTGGATTGGCCAAGGTATTGGAGAATCTCACCAGATTATAAAGATTTTTCATTTGCTGACTGCATAAAAAAAATGAATACTAATCCTGACTTTTCTGAATATTATAATAATACAATTAGCTTTTTTGATTTTTCCAACGGACATGAACACTGGTACGAAGAAATAAATAGAGATGGCATTAGCGATATTATTGATTATTATAAAAAGACAGAAGAATGGTTTAAATCTGTTACATAACTTTGCACATTATAAAATGAGCCGGAAATCAATAGAATATTTCCGGCTCATAAATTGTAATCTCTTTACATCTGCCATATCTCATTTTTCAGCATACGCTTGATTTTGTCGCTCATGGTTTCTTTGCTCGTCTTGCTGAAATGAACCCGCACAATGTAGGTAGTCCGGCCAATCTTCTTCACCAGTGCGGGAGCGTCCTTAGCCGGTGCTGTGGTGGTAGTGTCCTCTGTGATATTCTCGCTTCCCATAAATTCTCCTTTTCATGCAATCAGTTTATGCTATCCCTTACTCACAATCTCCTTCGCCGCCGCTTTGGTCGCCCCGGCTCCTTCCTCCCGGAAATTCTTTCCGGAAAAGAGAACCGGCGCACACCGTTCCAGTATGCGCTCATAAATCCTTGTGCGGGCAAGGTCAGGCGGGTTCTTGATTTCTTCCAGTTTCAGGTTTGTCGTGACAATCAGCGGCTTCTTGCTCCGATACCGGCTGTCAATGACGGTAAACATCTGCTCCATGGCGTACTCGGTATTCCTTTCTACGCCTAAATCATCAATGACAAGCAGGCTGTAATCGCCCAGGCTGGCGATAAAGGCCGCCCTATCCTCGGTAAACACGCCGGTCAGCCGGTTCGGGATAGACGGGAAATTTGTCATCAGTACCGGCACGTTACAGTCAAGCAGGGCGTTGGCGATACAGCCGGCAAAAAAGGATTTCCCGGTTCCCACGTCACCAAAGAGCAGAAGGCCGGTATTGCCCCGGTATGCCTCCTTCCAATGCTCCACATAAGCGTGTGCCTTCTCCATGACTGGATTCTGGCCGTTATCATTGGCGCAAGTGTAATCATAAAGGTATCTGTCCTGAAGCCCCTGCACCTTCCAGCGTTTGATACGCTCCATGCGTTCCCTCTGTTCCTCCATGGCTTTCCGTTCCTCCTGCGCCTTCTGCTGGCAGGGGCTTAAGGCAGCGGGGCATGAAATAGCCGGAGCCTCCAAACCTGGGTACAACGGTCTGGCGGCTACCACGGCATTTCTTACAGTGGATAAGCCCGTCAGCCGGTTCTATGTATTCGTCCCCGGCAAATTCCATATCCCCGGCGGCTCTGTCTATGGCCGCCCCATATTCAAAAGGCTTACACAGCACCGAAGTAGCAAACGTATTGTCCACAATCAGCGGCACTGTATGGCGGTGTGCAATATTTGCAAAACGCTCAATATCTAAAACCGTCAGCGCAGGATTTGCAAGTGTTTCCCCAAATACCGCCGCCACATCCTCCGTGGAATCATAAACATAAGTCGTACTCTGCACAATCGGCACCACCTTTGGCTCCGTATTCTTGGGTGTATAACCGGCGTGCAGGCATTTTGTTTCATCTCTCATAAAAATCTCCTCCATATCTATCTAAAATTGACGGAAGCACTTGCAGCGCAGGGCTTTACCGCAGCATAGGGAAGAATACCGGCCCCGCTTCGGCGGGGTCTTTGATACATACAAATTTTCTAGAGCAATCCCACACATAAAAATATCCGCTAAAATGTTCTTACGGCTCAATGCCGGAATTATACTTTTTAGCGGTTATTGATTTTTACCTCTGTTGCCCTCCGAGGGGTGTGCATCTGCCAGTATAATACTTTCCCTGTGGTTTGAAGATTCATTATTCTATAGAAATTTGAAAATCCAGTACAAAACATTGAAAGAGATAAAATCCAAGAAAGTCCGCAGAATAAGGCTTTTTCAAGACTTGCAGAAAAATAGCCCTCCGAAATGGAAGGCTTATTTTGTATTAAAGTTTGTCCCTTTAGACAAGGGGCTGTCGGGTAATGCGGAAAACCCACAATATATGGTGGCAAATCCAGATGCGCCACGGCATATATTGTGGGCCTGCAGTCATTACCCGACAGCCCCTTGTTTTTTTCTGGCATCCTGCTAATTAAAGGGGTGTCTTTCGACACCCCCGATCCATTTATTTTGCCTCTCTTGCCGTGTTTGCCAGATCCACGTATTTCTGCAAATACTCCACCGCGGAACCCGGATTAATATTTTCAAGGCCTTTTACATAATCCTCCCAGGACATCGTGCCTTTGATGACATTCGGCACGTTCTGGCTCTGATAATCCATGACCGCCGCTGACACCTTGCTGTAAGCTTCCGCCTCTTCCACGTTCAACAGCCCCGTATAATCCAACGCGCTACCGGTATTCGTATATTTCGTCCACTGCTCGACCGCCTTGCGGTTTAACGGCGGGATTCCCGTATCCAGCCAGTAATCGTCCGAACTTATCAAATTCAGGCCTACGGACATCCTCTGGCCGTTCAGCGCGTTATACGCCGGATCCGAGGAACTCATGTTTCTCGTGTAAACGGTTCTCCCGTCCTCGTCTTCCGTTACCGAATATCCGCTTTTCAGATTCCGCTCCGCATAATAATCCGGTTCAAATTCCATCGACGCGTACTGCTCCTCGTTCAAGCCGTCACGCAGCACCAGCGCGCCTTCACGCGTATAGGCCCAGTCAAAGAACGTGAACAACGCCGCCAGATCCTTTCCTTCCGCCTTTTCCGTGATGCCGGTCGCCGTGCCCTTGCGGCTTCCCTGGTACAAAGCGTCCGGCTCCTTGTACATTTGCTCTTCCCCGCCGTACACGTCGTTAATCGGCAACGCCGCGCCTAATACGAACGCGTCCCTGGCGTCTTCCTCGTTCTGGCAGGTCTGACGAATCGACGTCCCGATTTTATTGCTCTGTCCGTCCCACAAACCAAGCTTTCCTTGTGCGATGCCCGTCGGGTTGATATTATAAAACATGTCGTTCGCGCGCGTATTAAATTCCGTATCCAGCCACCCCTTTTCAAACCATGCGTTCATGCATTCCAAATAAGTCTTGAAATTCTCGGAATCCCCGTCGAAGGAAACCTCCCCGTCCTTCACATAGTACTGGCCGGTACCACCGCCAAACGAGGAAACAAGGTCGCCGGTCTGCATAAATCCCTGGTAAAACACGGTCGTGCAGTACGCGCCGCTGTCGTTCGCCCAGCCCCGCTCGTCTATCGCCTTTTCAAATGCCTCGAACATCCACTCCCAGTCACTGATGGTCAGCGGGTCGGACGTGCCGCTGGGGAAAATGACATTGTCCTCGTACCCAAGTTCATTATCCGCGTTGTAATCTCCCTCAAAGGAGGTCACCTCGTTTTTCTTCCAGCCTTCCAGGTTCTTCTCTTTTTCAGCCTTGGCAAGCGGGGTCACGGCCGGATGGCCGTTCTCCTTCACATAGTCGCTCTCCCAATCCCACACGTATTTTGTCGGCTCGGCGTACTTGGCAACCCAGTCCCTGCGGTAGCATATCCCGTGCCACGGTTCCACGATACCTTCCACCAGTTCATAGATGGCATAGTAATGGACGCTTCCGTCCTCCTCCTGCACCTGGACAAGCGGCTTCAGTTCTGGATTGGCATCCAGATATGCCACATAATTCGGCATGTATTTTTCCACATACTCCGTAATGTCCATAAGCACGCCGTTCTCATACATGGCCTGCGGACTCTCGGAAGAAACGACCAAATCCATGATTTCCGGATATTCCCCGGTACCAATCATCGTGTTGAAGTTTTCATTTTCCGAACCGGCAATCGGTACCAGATAGGAAAAGTCCAGCTTCCTGCCCGTATCCTCCTCGCTGATACCGCCATTTTGCACGTCCCAGTTCTGCGACCGGATCCACTGCGCCGTCACGCAATCCTCATATCTCTCATAAAATTCCCCTTCCCCGTCGGTTTTGTAAATCCACCATGTGAACTCCGCGTTCTTGCCCGCGAATTCGTCCGTCCCCCCGCCTTCGTCACTGACCGTGCCGTTCTTCTCCTTGTCGCCCGAGTCCCCTTTGCCGCCACAGCCGGCAACCACGGTGACTGCCATCGCCGCCACGAGACCAACCGTCAAGATTTTCTTCCATAACTTGTTCTTCATCTTTTTCCTCCTTCTCTTGAAGCGATTTGATATTTAATTTTCCATTATTATAACAACAATTCCAATTCCAGGCCATTAAATTTTCTAGCTTTCTATCAGTATTTTCACGTCATCAAAAGATAACTGTTGAAAGCCCAGGCAAAAACAACTATAATGAATATCAAAAGGGGGCTTGACAGATGGAACCATCCACGAAGTTAGAAGTACTTGCGGAATTTTTAAAAAGCGCCGGAATTTCGTTCTGGCATTTTGACAAGGAAATGTCCTTAATTTCTACCAATATAATAAAAACCGAACAGAATTTGCTCGCGCGATTTTTCGCCGTCGGCGGCAGGGAACAGACGCTCTACCAATACGGCCTGCAACACCGTGTTCCCGCTCTTTATTCTGATAAGGCGACCTTACTGTGGCTTGCCGTTCCAAAACACGCAAACGGCATGCTGGCCGACCTTTATGCCATCGGCCCCGTTTTCGGTTCAAAAACCTCGGAACAATCACTCCTGCAAGCCCTGCAGGCATTCCGCCTCCCTCCCGAATTGTCCTGCACGGCAGAGCGCCTGCGCTCCTCGATTCCGGTAATTCCCCATGCCTTGCTGATGCAATACGGGGTAATGCTTCACTTGTGCCTGACTGGCGAACGGCTGGAACATACCGATTTCCAGATTATTTCTCCAGCCCCCCACTCCTTTGGCCTGCCGTCCACTAAAAAGCACGTTCCTTCCCGGAATGGCACCTATGCCCTGGAACAAAAGATTTTCCGTGCGGTTGAAGAAGGCGACGTCAACTATATCCATCCCATGGAAGCCTATAATCAGGAAACCGGTTTCCTGGCCAAAGGGAACCCCCTCCGGCACGCGAAAAACGAACTCGTCTCATGCCTGACGCTGATCAGCCGTGCCGCCATCCGTGGCGGGCTTCCGGAAGATACGGCATACGCGCTCTTTGACTGGTATGTCCAGACAGGGGAAGCATCAGAAAACGTGGCAGAAATTTACCAATATATCCAGGACGCGTTCCATGATTTTACCATGCGCGTCCACAAATACAAGACGGGTCACGGACGTTCCAAGGAAATCCAGGAATGCGTCAGCTATCTGGAACTCCACCCGAACCGCCATGTGACCTTGGACGAACTCGCCCGCACCCTCGGCTATAATAAAAGTTATCTGGGCGGCAAATTTTACCGGGAAATGGGAATGACCGTCCATCAATATGATTTACAGATAAAAATAAAACAGGCCGGTCTGTGGCTTTTGCACACGGACAAATCTGTCCAGGAAATCAGCGACGAGCTGGGATTCAGTTCGTCGAGTTATTTTTCCGCGCAATTCCGTAAAATAACGGGGCAACCCCCTACGGATTACCGAAACCAGGCTTCGTAAAAATGCCAGCGAGGAGGAACCACAAATGGAATTATCAACAAAATTAGAGGTGCTCGCGGAATTTCTAAGCTGTGCCAATGTCACGTTCTGGCACTTTGACAAGGAAATGTCCCTGCTTTCCACCAACACGGAAAGCGACAATTTATTTCAAGCGCTTTTTGCCATCAGCGACAACAAACAAACACTCCACCAATATAGCCTGGAAAACCAAATGCCGGGGTTCTGTTCTGATGCCGCCGCCTTATTATGGCTGGTCTGCCCCAGGCATGTAAACGGCGTACTGGCCGACGTTTATGTCATTGGCCCCGTTTTCGGTTCGGAAACCTCGGAGCAATCACTGATTCAATCTCTGCAGGCACTAAACATCCCCCCGGAATGGTCCTATCGGACCGGTACCCTTCTTCGCATGGTACCGGTGGTTCCCCATACGCTGTTGATACAATATGGCCTGATGCTTCACTTGTGCCTGACCGGGGACAAATTAGAACCCGCCGATTTCCAGGTCATTTCCCCCGGCCATCCCGCCCCACACCATCCCACCGCCAAAAAACAAGTCCATTTCCGCAGCGGTACCTATGCCTTGGAAGAACAAATTTTCCGCGCAGTCGAGGAAGGCAACATCAACCACACCTATCCCGCGGAAATCTATAGCCGCGAAACGGGTTCCCTGGCCAGCGTGAATCCCCTCCGCCACGCAAAAAACGAACTCGTCGTATGCCTGACGCTGATTACCCGTGCCGCCATCCGCGGCGGACTTTCGGAAGATACGGCTTACGCCCTCTCCGACTGGTACATCCAAATGGGCGAAGCCTCTGAAAGTGTCGCGGAAGTCTACCAGTATACCCGCGAAGCATTCCAGGACTTTACGCGGCGCGTCCACAAATGCAAGCAAAACCAAGGGCGTTCCAAAGAAATCCTGGAATGCACCGGCTACCTGGAGCTGCACCTCGACCGCCAGGTAACCCTGGACGAGCTGGCCCGCGCCCTTGGCTATAACAAAAATTATCTTTCCACCAAATTCCGGCGGGAAGTCGGGATGCCCGCCAGCGAATATATTTTGCGCAGAAAAATAGAACAAGCCTGTCTGTGGCTTTTGCACACGGACAAGCCTGTCCAGGCTATCAGCGACGAGCTGGGGTTCAACTCGCCGAGCTATTTTTCCGCCCAGTTCCGTAAAATAACGGGACAGACCCCCACGGATTACCGAAACCGGACGACATAAGGAAAATCAGCACATCGCCCCGCCGTCCACGACGAAGTCCTGCCCGGTCACGAACCTTGCCGCGTCGGAGGCCAGGTACAAGGCGCAATACGCGATATCGTCCACCTCGCCCAAAAGCCCCAGCACGGAGTCCGCGCGCATCTTCGCCTCCTGCTCCGGCATTTCATGAATCCGCTCCGTCATCTCCGTCACGATGAAGCCCGGATAAATGGTATTGACGCGGACTCGTTTTTCTCCCAGACGCTTGGCCAGCGTGCGGGAAACGCTGCGAATCGCCCCCTTGGCCGCGCTGTAAACGATAGGCCCGCTGGCCCGAAGCGCCGCCAGCGACGCGATATTGATAATGCTGCCGACGCCGTGCTTCTCACATTGCGGATAGGCGTACTTTATCGCCAGGAACGTGGAATCAAAATCCATCGCCATCGTCTCGCGAAGGTTTTCCGTGGCAAATTCCTCCTCCAGCTTTCCGTGCGCCCCGCGTCCGCCCGCACTGTTAATCAGGATGTCGAGCCGCCCGAATTTCTCCACGCAGAAATCAACCATGGCCTTACAATTTTCTTCCACCATCAAATCGGCGGAAAAACACTCGCAAACGCCGCCCGCGTCCCGTATTTCCCGTTGCACTTCCTCCAGCTTCGCCATCCGACGCCCGACGACCACCACGTTGGCGCCGGCCTCGGCCAGCACGCGGGCGCAGCCCTTGCCAATCCCGGAGCCGCCGCCGGTTACCAGGGCCACCCGCCCCGTCAAGTCAAACGCTTTTTGTATACTCATCACGAATCCTCCTGAATACCTTTCCTATACTCGCCGCTTCACGCCTTCTTCACGCTCGCCGTTACACGCCTTCTCCACATTCGCCGTTACACGCCTTCTCCACATTCGCCGCTTCACGCCTTCCCTGCGCTCGCCGTTACACGCCTTCTCCACATTCGCCGCTTCACGCCTTCCCCACTCTCGCCGTTACACGCCTTCTCCACATTCGCCGCTTCACGCCTTCCCTGCGCTCGCCGTTTCACGCTTTCCCCTCGCGCGCCGCTTCGTCGTTACCTCTTACGCGTTTTCCATGTTTGCGGGCATCCGCACTTCGCCGCCCTCGTGCAACTCGACCATGACCCCGTCCGGCCCGCGGAAATAAGTAAACTTAAATCCCTTGAGAGTCTTGCTCTCCACCACCGGGTTCATCAATTCATACCCCAGCTTCTGTACCTTTTCCACCACCGCGTAAATATCGTCCACCCGCAGCATGAAATGCATGGAGCCAAGGTCATTATGGTTCATCGGCGGGCACGGCTTCGCCGGCGGATCCACGTACTGGTGGATTTCCAAATCCACGCCGCCCTCCCCGTGCAGCATCAGGCAATGCATCAGCTGGTGGTCCGTCCCCGACAGCCCGCTCGCCGGCTGAATCTGGTTCCTCGCCTCAAACACGACCTTCATTCCCAACGTGTCACAGAACAAACGCAGGCATTCGTCAATGTCGCTGACCATGATGCCCACCTGGAACACGCCGCTTGTCACTCCTTTTCCCATATCCGCACGCACCTTTCTTTTTCCTTATTTCTTCTTTAATTACCCGCACATCGGCATCAAGGTCATGCCTTTCAATTCTATCTGAAAAACATGACCTTTTGACGTGTACAATATTTTGCGTCGGTGTACAGAAGGCAGCACGCCCGTGTTGCCTTCTGTACACCGACGCTATAATATCATATTTCCCCACCGCGAGAAAGATACGGATTCGTCTTATAGGGAAAAATTTAATCCAATTTCCACTCATCCATCCACTCAATCTTTACCTTGTCCCCCTCGAACTTAAGCGGCAGCCACACATAATCCGCGACGGACGTGTTAGCCGTGTAAAGGTTCGGGCTGTTCTTCCAACGAGTGGATGCCCATGGAATTTGGAATGACCTTCCCGCTTTGCAGCCTGATTAGCTCACCCAGCGCCTTCACGTCCTCGCTGACGGGAAACTCCAGCCCGTGTTCGAGGGGCATTCCACGAATTCCTGCAAATCCTTTATTTTCCTGATTTGAAACTCCCTGCTTACCTTTTTCATCTGTCATACATCCATTTCTCTTATAATATGGCCAATGAAATCTATCATGACATATCCATAATGTTTCAAAACCCAATATCATAGGTAAAATAATCTTCATAGTCACCGCTGTCCTTCATCTTCTCCAGCAAGTCCTCCAGCACGCGGATGTCTTCCTCCGTCGCCTTCCTGCACGCAAACCGCACGCGCTCCGCCTGGATTGCTTTCATGAACTGTAAAATGTTCACGCTGTCATGCTCGTCCAGAAAAAGGGACGGAACCACGAGGTTCAAATAGAACCCCACGTCCACCTTCCGCACGAAAGTCCCTTTCCCCTATTTGGATTCCAAAAGCCCCAGCGCGCCAAGACGCTTGATGGCCTCGCGTACCGTGTCACGACTTACGGACAGACTCGAGCGCAGCTCGTTCTCCGAGGGGATTTTCGAATCCGGCGGCCACTGCACGACATGGCCGCATACTTTTTTTAATTATTTCTCACATTTGAAAAATTCGTTGCTATCATGATAACCACACTCCTTTTTCTAAGTATATTTCCTACAAGCATTTTGTCAATATTTCATGCTCCCTTAATTCTGCATCCACACTTGTTCCCTTTGTATCGGCGGATACTTCGTTAAGCGAACCCCGTCCAAATCCACATGGTGCATATTGACCGCCGTAATCTGGTGGTTGTCATACGTCGTGTAATAATAGATTCCCTTCTGCGTGTTACAACACGACGTATAGTGCGTGATGTCATACTTTCCCTCCCCCACGGAACAACATCCCCTAAGCTGCTCCACGGAACCGAGAATATGGAAAAACTGGCTGACGCTCTCCAACTCCGAATCCCCTGAAACCGAGTTCAGCTTCGCGAACGCCGCCTTGACGAAGCGCGACTGGGACGACCAGTCCCCCGGAAGTCCCATCGCCCCCATCCCGTTGCTATAAGTCTTTAACGGCAATTTGCTGCAAAAATTATTCTGCGGTTCCCCTATCGACAAATACATGTAATTATTGAGTTGGAACATTTGCTCGCCAAACGTCGGGTTGTTCGTCAATATTCCCACTTCATTTTTAGAAACCTGAATGCCGCTTCTGGTCGATTCCAAAGTCACCGCCCCGTCTCCATCCGCAATCATCCAATGCAGTTCGGACGGCGGCAGTTCTGCGTTAAACGGAGTGTTGACAAGATTGAGGTTCTCTATCAACCCCTCCGCTTCCCCCACAGTGGCACACTGTCCCAACAGCCACGGTATCAGTTCAAAGGGAGCCACGTTATACTTGCCATCCTCCGATTCGTTATAATACGCGTTTCCTATAAAGTTCAGGCCGGCAATTGCCAGTCCCTTCTCGTTCACCGCCTCGTAATACAATGGAACGCCATCCGCCACATGGGCCATGCCAATCATCGCGTAATGGCTGCGCATCGCGCCCATCTCACGAAAATGGAAACTAAACCGGCGTGGCATGATGACGATTTCGTCCCCATAAGAAAAATCAAGATCCAACGTACGCCCAAAATAGAAATCTTTCGTCATATACGTTGCCGCCGTGCACATAGACTGCCTCCCTTTCCCGCGCTACTGCTCGTATTCCGACTTTTTCGCCCCGCCCTGCTGTTCTTCCATTACCGCTTCTTTTACCATTTCTTCCAACGTTTCCCTGTCACGCACCCCGTTTGCCGCCGCGATGGGCTTCGATTTCCAGAACACCACGTAAGTCGGCACGATTTCCACCTCAAACGTATCTGACAAGTCCTTTGATTCTTCTATGTTAATCTGGCAGACTTTCATCCAGAAATCGTTTTCCCGCGCCAGTTCCTCCATCACGTCCTCCATCATCGCGCATTTGGCGCACCATTCCGCATAAAATTCCACCAGTACCGGCTTTTTTGCCATGAGCACCTCGCGCGTGTAATTCGCCGAAGTCACTTTCTGTTTCATACCCTCGCACCTTCCTCCATCATCTTTCTTTATTTTCTTCCACAATGTTCGTCCGGGTTGAGCGCCTGGTAAACTTCGGCAAATATCTTTTGTAATTTCAGCAACTTCCGGTTCAGTTCCGGCTTGCAATATAATGTCTCACAAATATAATTTTTCCACGTTTTTCGTCTTCTCATGCCAATCTTCCTTCATATGCCCAGGTTTACGTCCGCCGAAAACACGCCTCGGAAACACCCTTTCACCCTTATCATATGCGGATGGCATCCATCTGGTTCCTGACATGGAAAATACACCCTATTTTTTGGCAAAAATCCCCTTATGGATGGCATTTCCCATGGCCGAAAATTTTTCCTCGTACTCGCTCATGACGTTCCCCCGGTTCATCACCCCGTCGTGGTGCAGGTCGCGGGTCACTGCCAAAACTTCCCACCCGGCCTCTTTTGCCTGCTGCAGGGAAAAATCGAACAGCCCCACGTTGTCCGTCTTGAATTCCACCGTCCCGCCGGACGCCAGAATTTTGCCAAACACCGCCAGGAATTCCTTGGACACCAACCGCCGCCTGGCATGCTTGGCCTTCGGCCACGGGTCGGAAAAATTCAGGTAAATTTTTTCCACCTCGCCCCCGGCAAACACGTCCGCCAAACGGCCCGCGTCCATGCAGACAAAACGGACGTTGCCGAGAAACTTCGCCACGTCCGTCTCCCCCGGGACTTCCGTCGCCGGCATCCCGCCCGGATCTTTGGTCACGCCCGTCTCCCCTGGGGCTTCCGTCGCCGGCATCCCGCCCGGATCTTTGGTCACGCCCGTCTCCCCCGGCGAATTCTTCCCGCTGGCCACCCCCCTCGCATCTGTCGCTCCGTCCACCCCGGCCACAAGCGCGTCATACCGCTCCACCGCCCGCAAGAGGACGCTCGAGTACCGCTCTATTCCCACATAATTGATTTCCGGGTGCGTCTGCGCCATCTTCGTCAGGAACTGCCCCTTCCCCATCCCGATTTCAATATGGACGGGGTTCTCGTTTCCAAACACGCCCCGCCATTGCCCCCTTTTTTCCCCCGGCGCGTTTACCACCGCCGCATGGGACGAAATCACCCCGTTCGCCCTCGGTATGTTCCTTAATCTCATGATTTCCCCTTTTCATGCACGCAAGCCAAACCATGGAACCTTCATAATTATTGTCGCGATCCATGGGCACGTTTTCTTCATCGTTCAGTCAAAGCCGAACCGTAACAAGTTTTCTTCATTAAGTATAGCCCATGTCATTTGAACTTTCAACAAATAAATTTCTGTTGCATTTTGCTCTTGCATTTTTCAAAAAAAGTAGTATGATATAGGTCGGTGAAAAAATACTAAGGGAGGGGTTACATCGTGGACTCTATTGTAAAGAAATTGACCGAGATAGAATCTGCCGCGTCCGCCATCGTGCGCCACGCCGAATCGCAAAAAGAAGTCCTTGAACGCGAGTACCAGGCGAAGCGCAAGTCGTTCGACGAGGCCATGGAACGCAAGACCATGGCGCAAGTGGAGAAAATCCGCGGCGAGCTGGAGCGAAACCTCGGGAGTTTGTCCGTCGGCCAGGAAAATTGCGGCGATGACTCCGTCGCGGCGTTGCAAAAGGAGTTTGAAGAGTCGCACACACAATACGCGCGGGACATCCTAAAACGGATAACAGAGGTGTCATGATGGGAAATCTACTCACTTACGGCGGAATCGTGACCAAGATCCGCGCGATGGAATCCAAGCTCCTGACCTCCGGGGATTTCGAGGAGATTGCCGGGCTGCACGGCGTTCCCGCCGTTATCGCCTGGCTGCGCGATAACGGGTTCTACCCCTTCGTCCTCGACGATTTGACCGACGAGCACCTCCACCGCGGGGACATCGAGAAGCTGCTGATTAACCAGCTTTACTACGATTACATGAAGATTTTCCGCTTTTGCGGGCTGGAACAACGGAAATTCCTCACCTTATATATCATGCGTTACGAGACGGACCTGATTGACTACTGCCTGCGCATCGTCATCAACCATTATCAGGAGCCGTTCGACTTAAACTACAAAAAAGACTTTTTTGACCGCTACTCGCAGATTTCCATTGAAAAGCTGATTACCTCGCGCACGACCGACCAGCTTATTGAAAACCTGAAAGATACCGAGTATTACAAGCCCTTGAGCGCGCTTCGGGACAAAGCGGGCATCACGCTTTTTGACTACGACCTGGCATTGGACCAGTACCGTTTCCACAAATTATGGAAGAACCGCAAAAACATTTTAAACAAGACGGAACGCGAAATTTACACCAGGTCCTATGGCTCCAAGATTGACCTTTTGAACCTGCAGTGGATTTACCGGGCCA
Source organism: Lachnospiraceae bacterium (assembly GCA_910574865.1). GTDB lineage: Bacteria > Bacillota > Clostridia > Lachnospirales > Lachnospiraceae > Schaedlerella. Next base: position 292,489 of record CAJTDN010000004.1, read on the forward strand.
AGAAATATTACGGCATGGAACCGGTCGACATTTATAACATGCTGATACCGGTACACTTCAAGATTTCCACGGAACTGGTGAAGGAGCTCGTGGAAGCCCCCACGGCGGATGACTTTTTAAACGCCATGCGCAAGGTCTCCTACACGAAGGATCCTGATTTCCTGTCGTCCCTGACGTTGGAGCAGATGTATCGAAAATGCCTGAAACAGCTTTACGTCGCCGACGCGAGGCGCAACCCATACTCGATTGCCTCGATTTACGCTTACCTTTTTAAAAAGGAAGAGGAACTGGAACGGCTGACCGCCGCCATCGAGTGCGTCCGTTACGGGCTGCCGCCAAACGAGACGCTGGCACATTGCGGACTCGCGGTATAATGGATGTAGGATGAGGTTACTTTTTGCACCCGCGTCAGCGCGGGCGTGAATCGTAATATAACGGGAGGTAGATTCAATGATTGTTAAAATGAAATTCATCAATATTTCCGGGCCGCGCCAGGACATTGACCGCGTGACGGACCAGTATTTGTCCAAATACGAGATCCAGCTCGAGTCGGCATTGTCCGAATTGAAAACGGTCGACAACCTGCGGCCGTTCGTGGAAACCAACCCCTACCGGGACGCTCTCGCCCAGGCGGAACAGTTCGCCGGATACGTGGAGCACCCGGACCAGGTCACGCCGGACGGGCGGCTGGCACTGAACGAAATGTTCGAGTTGATCCGCAACGTCTCGGAAGAATACCAAGGCCTGCAGGACAAGAAGGGGCGGCTGCAGAGCACGATTGACGACATGCGCGGCCGCCAGCAGGTTATCGCCCCGTTCCGGCCGCTGGACTTTGACCTGCAGGACGTTTTGGGCTTCAAATTTATCGCTTACCGGTTCGGGAAGCTGCCGCTGGAATACTACCATAGGATGCAGAAATACCTGGAAGACAATTTAAACGCCATTTTCGTGGAAGGCGAGCACGATGACAGCTTCGTCTATGGCGCGTACTTCGTCTCTCCCGGCGAGTCCACCCGGATTGACACGGTTTTCCGCTCCCTGCATTTCGAACGCATTTCGTTTGACGGGGAATACCACGGCACCCCGACGGAGGCTTACTTGAAGCTGGAGAGGGAGGTCGGAAAGACCGCCGCCCGCATGGAAGAATTGGAGGAAGAGGTGGCCGCCCTGATTAATAGGCACGCCCCGCAGCTTATCGCCACCAGGAACCGCCTGGAGGAACTGGCCAACAACTTCGACGTGCGAAAGATGGCCGCCCGCATGGGCGACAGCCAGGAAGACTCCTACATTCTCTGCGGCTGGATGGCTGAGGACGACATCGCGAAATTCCAGGAAGAATCCAAGGACGACGACAATATTTTCATCATGGTGGAAGAAGACCGCGAGTCCTATTTCGGCACGCCGCCCACCAAACTGAAAAACCCGAAGCTGTTCAAACCGTTCGAGATGTACGTGCAAATGTACGGCCTGCCCGCGCATGACGAGATGGATCCGACCATGCTGGTCGGGCTTACCTACTCCTTCATCTTCGGGGCGATGTTCGGCGACGTGGGGCACGGGCTTTTGCTCTTCCTCGGCGGAGGGCTCTTATACTTAAAGAAGAAGATTCCCCTGGCGGGCATCATTTCCTGCGCGGGCGTCTTCTCCACGATTTTCGGTTTCCTTTTCGGCAGCCTCTTCGGGTTCGAGGACATTTTGCAACCCTTGTGGCTGCGCCCCATCGAACACATGACGACGCTGCCGTTCATCGGCAAGCTGAACACCGTGTTCGTCGTCTCTGTCGCGTTCGGCATGGGCGTCATCTTGTTCGCGATGGTTTTGCACATTGTCACGGCCGCCAAAAACCGTGACGTCGGGGCAACCTGGTTTGATTCGAACGGCGTGGCGGGACTCGTGTTTTACGGTGCGATCGTGGCCACCATCGTGCTTTTCATGACCGGCCACAAGGTGCCGGCCGCCGGGTTGCTGCTCGTGATGTTCGTGCTTCCGTTGATTTTGATTTTGCTCAAGGAGCCTTTGACGAGGATGATTACCAAGAGTTCGGAAAAAATGGAAGAGGGCGTGGTCATGTTCCTCGTGCAGGGCATCTTTGAACTGGTCGAGGTACTTTTGAGCTATTTCTCCAACACGATTTCCTTCGTGCGTATTGGCGCGTTCGCCATCAGCCACGCCGCCATGATGGAAGTCGTGCTGCAGCTGTCCGGTGCCGAAAGCGGCAGCCCCAACTGGGTGGTGGTCGTGTTTGGAAACATTTTCGTATGCGCCTTTGAGGGGCTCATCGTCGGCATCCAGGTACTGCGCCTGGAGTATTACGAATTGTTCAGCCGCTTTTATCGGGGCTCCGGGCGGGCGTTTACCCCTTATAAGAATAAAAACGGACAAAAAAAGAAAGCCGCCTCGAAGCGATAAGGGTACTATTATGCCACGGGCATCCTTATCCAAGAACCGGATATGGCAGATATGACAAATTTATAAAACATATACATGACTTAAAAGGAGGATTTTTATCATGACACTCGCAACAAAACTTATTTTCATCGCGGCTTTGGCATTAAGCATCATCATTCCCTTTGGCTATTTCTTGTTGGGGGAAAAGAACAAAAAACGTTATAAAAAAAGTATTGGCGCGAACGCCTTCTTTTTCTTCGGCGCGCTCGCCGTTGCATCCATCATGATGCTGGGCGGTCCTGACGCGAAGGCGGCCGGCGAGGAAGCGGCGGCGAGCCTTTCCACCGGACTTGGTTACATCGCGGCCGCACTGGTTACCGGTTTGTCCTGTGTCGGCGGCGGTATTGCCGTTGCAAGCGCGGCGAGCGCGGCTCTTGGCGCGTTGAGCGAGGACGGCAGCATTTTTGGTAAGTCCATGATTTTCGTGGCCATGGCGGAGGGCGTGTGCCTGTACGGGCTGATCATCTCCTTCATGATCCTGGGACAGTTATAAGATGAAAATGTACCTTATCAGTGATAACGTCGATACCTATACGGGAATGCGCCTGGCGGGCGTGGACGGAGTGGTCGTCCATGAACGCGAGGAGCTTCGGGAGGAGTTGGAAAAAGTGCTGCATGACAAGAGCGTCGGCATCGTGCTCCTGACGGAAAAGTTCGGGCAGGAGTTTCCTGACATCATCGACCGTTTCCGTCTGGAACGGAGCATCCCCCTCCTAATCGAGATTCCCGACAGGCACGGAACCGGCCGCAAGAAGGACTTTATCACCTCTTATATCACGGAAGCGATTGGATTGAAACTGTAAACAAGGTATGTCGCACATAAGCCAGGACAGAGGAAACTCCGCATAGCTAGGCTCGAAAAAACCTCGCCAAGGTATGCGGAGTGCATTCACACTAAGCTCGTCAATACCTCGCTAAGTGTTCATGGCAAGTGCTCATAGCAAAAAGGGGTGTATTTAATGACTCTGGATGAAAAATTAGCGCATTTGCAGGCCACCTCGATGGAGGAGGCACGCTCGGAGGGGAATTCCATCATTGATTCCTACCGCGACGCGTTGGAAAAAGTTTTCCAAGAACATAAGGAAGAGATGACCAGGCAATCCGAACTGCGAATCAAGTCGGAAAACATGAATGCCAGGCAACAACTCAGCCAGGCAACGGCCAAGGCCCAATTGGAACTGAAACGCCAATACGGCAAAGTTTCGCAAGAGCTCAAGGAGCGGGTCTTTGAAGAGGCGGGCACGCTGATCCAGGAATATATGAAGACCGACGAATACGTGGATTTCCTGGTGGCCTGCATTCGCAAGGCGCTTATCTTTGCCAACGGGGAGCCGGTCACGATTTATATCAATCCGACGGACGAGACGCGCAAGGACGCGCTGGAGGCGGAGACCGGCACCAGCCTGACCGTCAGCAAGGAAGACTTTGTCGGCGGCGTGCGTTGCGTCATCCGCGGGCGCAACGTCCTGATTGACAATTCTTTCAAGACCCAGCTGCGCAATGAATTTGACAATTTTATGTTCCGGGGAGGTGAGGGCATTGTCTGATAAAATGGATAAGCTTGGTACGATTTACGGCGTCAACGGCCCCGTCATTTACCTGAAGGGGAACACGGGCTTCAAGATGGCCGAAATGGTCTACGTCGGCAAGGAAAAACTGGTCGGGGAGGTCATCGCGCTCGACAAGGACATGACGACGATACAAGTTTATGAGGAAACTTCCGGGCTGCGTCCGGGTGAAGAGGTCATCGCGACCGGCGACGCCGTTTCCGTGACGCTCGCGCCCGGCATCCTGGACAACATTTTCGACGGAATCGAGCGCCCCTTGGAGCGCATCGCCGAGACCGGCGGCGCGTTTATCACGCGGGGTGTCAGCGTGGACTCCCTTGACCGCGTCAAACGGTGGCCGACCCACCTCACCGTTTCCGTCGGCGATTACCTGCATGGCGGCTCCATCATCGCCGAGGTGCCGGAGACGCGCGCCATCTTGCATAAGTGCATGGTTCCGCCGGACGTGGAAGGAACCGTCCTAAGCGTCGTACCCGACGGGGACTACACGATTGACGACGTACTGGTCACCCTCCGACTGGCCAGCGGCGAAACGAAGGAACTTACGATGACCCAGCACTGGCCGATCCGCGTCGCCAGGCCGACGCACCACCGTTTCTCGGCCTCCGTCCCCCTGGTCACGGGACAGCGTATCATCGACACGATGTTCCCCATCGCCAAAGGCGGTACCGCCGCCATTCCGGGCGGGTTCGGCACGGGTAAGACGATGACCCAGCACCAGATTGCCAAATGGTCCGACGCGGACATCATCATATACATCGGCTGCGGCGAGCGCGGGAACGAGATGACACAGGTATTGGAAGAATTCGGGCAACTGATTGACCCGAAGAGCGGCAATCCCCTGATGGACCGCACGACCTTGATTGCCAATACCTCCAACATGCCGGTGGCGGCCCGCGAGGCAAGCATTTACACGGGGCTCACGCTGGCCGAATATTACCGCGACATGGGCTACGACGTGGCTATCATGGCCGACTCCACCTCCCGTTGGGCGGAAGCCCTGCGCGAGTTGTCCGGCCGCCTGGAAGAGATGCCGGCCGAGGAAGGCTTCCCGGCCTACCTGGCCTCAAGGCTGTCCGCCTTTTACGAAAGGGCCGGCATGATGCACAACTTGAACGGAACCGACGGCTCGGTGAGCATCATCGGAGCCGTTTCCCCGCAGGGAGGCGACTTCTCGGAGCCGGTCACGCAAAACACGAAGCGTTTTGTCCGCTGCTTTTGGGGACTGGACAAAAGCCTCGCCTACTCAAGACATTTTCCGGCCATCCACTGGCTGACCAGCTACAGCGAATACCTAAGCGACCTGGCGCCATGGTACCAGGAGCACGTGTCCCCAAAATTCGTGGACTACCGAAACCGCATCATGGCGCTTTTGAATTCGGAGAGCAGCCTGATGGAAATCGTCAAGCTGATTGGCAGCGACGTGTTGCCCGACGACCAGAAGCTGGTCTTGGAAATCGCCCGCGTCATCCGCCTCGGATTTTTGCAGCAGAACGCCTTCCACAAGGACGACACCTGCGTCTCCATGGAGAAGCAGTTCCTGATGATGGACACGATTTTATATCTTTATGAACAAGCGCGCGCCCTCGTGGCGATGGGTCACCCGATGTCCGTCTTGAAGGCGGAAAACATTTTTGACAAGGTCGTCGCCATCAAGTACGACGTGCCGAACGACCGGCCGGAAATGTTCGCCCAATATCACCAGGATATCGACGCGTTTTACCAGCGCGTACTGGAAAAGAACGCATAAGGAGGGAAAATGATACCATGTCAATTGAATATTTAGGCTTAAGCAGTATCAACGGACCCTTGATTGCGATTGAGGGCGTGCAGGACGCTTTTTTCGACGAAATCGTGGAATTCGTCGTGAACGGCAACGAGCGCAAGCTTGGCCGTATCGTGGAAATATACGAGGACAAGGCAGTCATCCAGGTATTCGAGGGAACGGACAACATGTCCCTCTTGAACACGCACACGCGCCTGACCGGGCACCCGATGGAGATTTCGCTCTCCCCCGACATGCTCGGGCGCACTTTCAACGGCATCGGGCAGCCAATCGATGACATGGGACCGATTACGTCCAACTTGAAGCGCGACGTGAACGGCCTGCCATTAAACCCGGTGACGCGCGAGTACCCGCGTAACTATATCCGCACCGGGATTTCGGCCATCGACGGCCTGACCACGCTGATCCGCGGCCAGAAGCTGCCGATTTTCTCCGGGAACGGCCTGCCGCACGACCAGCTTGCCGCGCAAATCGTGAAACAAGCATCCTTGGGTGATGATTCGGACGAGCAATTTGCCATCGTGTTTGCCGCCATGGGCGTGAAGCACGACGTGGCCGACTTCTTCCGCCGCACATTTGAAGAAAGCGGCGTGGCCGACCATGTGGCGATGTTTCTGAACCTGGCCAACGACCCGGTCGTGGAACGTCTCATCACGCCAAAGGTGGCGCTTACCGTCGCGGAATACCTGGCCTTTGAACAAAACATGCACATCCTGGTCATCCTGACGGACATGACCTCGTTTGCCGAGGCCATGCGCGAGGTTTCCTCCTCAAAAGGGGAAATCCCCAGCCGAAAAGGGTTTCCAGGCTACCTTTACAGTGAATTGGCGACCATTTACGAGCGGGCGGGCATCGTGCAGGGCAAAAACGGCTCCGTGACACAACTACCAATCTTGACGATGCCCAACGACGACATTACGCACCCGATTCCCGACTTGACGGGATACATTACCGAGGGGCAGATTGTGCTCGACCGCGGACTGCACAGCCAGTCCGTTTACCCGCCAATCAACATCCTTCCCTCCTTGTCGCGTCTGATGAAGGACGGTATCGGCGAAGGATACACGCGCGAAGACCACCAGGATCTTGCCAACCAGCTTTTCTCCGCCTACGCGAAGGTGGGCGAGGCCAGGAACCTGGCATCCGTCATCGGCGAGGACGAACTTTCCCCGATTGACAAGAAATACCTGGAGTTCGGCAAGGAGTTCGAGGAACGCTACATCGGCCAGGGGCTCTTCGAAAACCGTAGCATCGAGACGACACTGGATCTTGGCTGGGAGCTGCTCGGGAAACTGCCGAGGGAAGAGCTCGACCGCGTCAACACGAAGATACTGGACAAATATTACGTGCCCGCGCCAATAGAAGAGTAAAAACGGACACTAAGTGCTTATTGTGAGGAAACTCCGCCCTACTAGGCTCGAAAGCACCTCGCCAAGGAGCGCGGAGTACATTCGCACGTAAGTGTCCAAAACACGGACACTAAGTGCTCATTGTAGGAGGGACTCGCGATGGATCCAAAAACATTTCCCACCAAGGGAAATCTCATGCTTGCCAAAAACTCGCTGGTTCTGGCCAGACAAGGCTACGAGCTGATGGACAAAAAACGTAACATCCTGATTCGGGAACTGATGGATTTGATTGACGAAGCACGCGGCATCCAGGAGGAAATTGACGAGACGTTCACCTATGCGTATAAATGCCTCCAAAACGCCAATATCGAACACGGAATCAACATGGTGGCACAGCTGGCTTACACTGTCCCGATTGAAAATTCCATCACGATCCAGACACGAAGTATCATGGGCACGGAAATCCCCCATGTGAAATATATCCCGTCGGGCGACCTTCCCACCTACTCCTTCAGCGGGACGAACGAGACCATCGACATGGCCACCAAGGCTTTCCAACGGGTGAAAAACTTGACCATCAAGCTGTCGATGGTGGAAAACGCCGCCTATCGGCTGGCAAACAACATCAAAAAAACGCAGAAACGCGCCAACGCCCTGCAAAACATCACGATTCCCATGTATACCGACCTGGTACACGACATCACCAACGCGCTGGAGGAAAAGGAGCGTGAAGAGTTCACACGGCTGAAAGTGATAAAAAGGATGCAGGAAAAAAAGCGGTAACAAGATACCCAAGACAACCGCAGGCCGGGAATAGTAGCAACGAGATGCCGGTGCGGCCCCGGCCGGGGAAGTGAAATGATTGAAAAAAGGAACGTGACCATGGCAAAGAACTCAATTGTAACAACACACTCCGATGATAAGAAGTCCCGTAACCCGGTGCTCGACCGGATAAAGGGATTTCTTGTCATCGGGATGGTTCTCTCGCACACGCTCAATTTCTTTCCGGTCGGTCCGCCCATGTTTTGCGTCGTCTTTTCCACCTATATTTCCACGATGACCTTTCCCGGCTTTTTGTTCGTGCTGGGTTACGTCTCGCAGTACGCCTATTTTTCCAAAGACCGGGACTATGCGGCCAAACGCATTTTTTTGGGCTTCGTCAAATCCATGCTCGCCTTGTACGTGTGCGGGATTTTTTTCACGTTCTTCATGCAACGCGACTTTTCCCTGCGTGGCTTCCTTGACAAATTCCTATTGCAGGAATTACCATCCTATTCGGAATTTCTATTAAGCTTCGCCTTGCTCTACCTCGTGATGCTTTTATTTTTCCCGTTCCTCAAAAACATGTCCGACCGCACGATTCTGGTACTATGCGCGTGCTCCGTCGCGATGACGTTTTTCCCTTACCACCTCGTCACACATCCCTTGCCCGCCAGCATTGTCGGATGTGAAAACCTCTGCACGTTCCCCCTTGCACAATACGGGATTTTTTTCCTGATGGGACTGTATTTCTGCCGCAAAAACATCGTTTTCCATAAATGGATCTGCCCCCTCGCGCTCCTTTGCACCGCGTGCTATCTGGCATACCACCTGGTTTTGTGGAAAGGCCCGATTCTCTTTCCGGCAACGTTTGACCGGGTACTTGGCACGACAGGAATTGTCTATGTTTATTACCTGGTTTCGCAAAAAAATCTCGGGAAATACGGGGATACCATGCTCACGTTCATTGGCAAACATACGCTCGTGATACTGGTGGTGCACAACGCGCTGCTCTTTGTGAGTAATTTCCTACTGAAATAACAACAACTATATGGTTGATTTGACGACACGGTTGCAGGAAATAAAGCAAATGGTAGACAGCGGGCAATATTTCACCATTAATCGCGCCAGACAATATGGAAAAACCACGACACTCGGGGCACTGGAAAGATATTTGGAAGGGGAGTACATGATAATCAGCCTAGATTTTCAAGGGATAAGTCATGCGTCCTTTGAAAATGAGAACACCTTTGTATCTGCGTTTGTCTATGAATTGGTAGATGCCGCAACAAACAACCAAATATTTCTAGACTTTTTAGCATTGTCACGTCGTAATTATATTACCAGGCATAAGAGACCTACGTTTCAGTCCGTGATTTTAGCTGGCGTATATGATATAAAAAACATCAAAAGAAAAATACGTCCCGACGCGGAACAGAAAAGGAACCGCCCGTGGGATTATAAGGCGGAAACGCCTTATAATATCGCGGCCGACTTCCTCGTCGACATGAGCTTTTCCCCGAAAGACATCGCTGGAATGCTGGCAGATTATGAGAGGGATTACCATACGGGCATGGATATCGATGAAATGGCCCGGTTTCTTCATGAATACACATCCGGATACCCGTTTTTGGTATCCCGCCTATGCAAATTAATTGATGAACGAATTGCCGGCACGACGGATGGAGTGGACAAAAAAGCGCGTGGACAAAGGAAGGATTTTTAGAAGCGTTAAAATTATTGTTGGATGAACGAAACACATTATTCGAATCCCTCGTCAACAAACTTTATGATGCCGCGGCAATCGACAAAAACCAGTTTGTCCATGACGGGCATTTAGACATGACTTTGGTCTTGGAGAAATTCGTAAAGCATTTCCATGAATTGTACGGGAACGAAGAACCTGCTTTCTTGGAAGAAGTCGGAAGGAGGTATTTCCTTCTATATCTCAAACCGATTATTAACGGGGTGGGAAATTACTATATTGAGGCCGAGACCCGGAACCGCGAACGCACGGATGTCATCGTGGACTACCGGGGGGAACAATTCGTCGTGGAACTGAAAATCTGGCGGAGCGAAGCCTATAACACGAGAGGCGAAAAACTACTGACAGATTACCTCGATTACTACCAGCTCAAGAAAGGGTACATGCTGAGCTTCAATTTCAACCAGAAAAAGGAAATCGGAATCAAAGAAATCACACTGGGGGACGAGGTGCTGGTAGAGGCGGTCGTATGACCGCCCTCTCCCCATTTCGCATTTTTCTGCTTGGCAACAATAATAAATTTAATTATTCCTACAAATTCATCATAGCCGACCGTCTTTACAAATTTCCTAAAATGCCACAAGGGGCACTTCCTCAAATGAAGTCCCCCTTCGCTCCACCCATCCATCATTTCCGACCACTATCAATACTCAAACACCGCCACCCCATACGGCTGCAGCGGGTACGCAAACGAATATTTCTGCCCGTCACACTCTTCCTTCACGGGCTTGTACATCTGCGGGCGTTCGACACCCTTCCCGCCATACCTCGGGTTGTCGCTGTCAAGTATCAGCTTGAACTGTTTGCGCTTCGGCACGCCCACGCGGTAATCCGGCCGTTCCATCGGCGTGAAGTTACAGACGAACAGCAGGTTCTTCTTATTGTCCTTCGAGTGTCTTACAAAGCTGAAAATGCTGCGGAAGGTGTCATCCTTGTTAATCCACTCAAACCCCTTCTCGTCCGTGTCAAGCTCGTACAGTGCCTTGTTCTTCTGGTACAAATGCAGCAAATCCTGATACCAGTTCTGAATCTGGCAGTGCTCGTCCTCGGCCAGCAAGAACCAGTCTATCTCGCGCTCCTCGCTCCATTCGCGCAACTGGGCGAATTCTTGTCCCATGAACAAGAGCTTCTTGCCCGGATGTCCCATCATGAAGGCATATGCCACCTTCAAATTGGCAAACTTATCGAACCCAAGTCCCGGCATCTTGTTGAGCATCGAGCACTTGAGATGCACGACCTCGTCATGCGAGAGCACCAGGACATAATTCTCGCTGTAGGCATATTCCATGGAAAATGTCATCATGTAATGCGCGTTCTTGCGGAACAGCGGATCCAGCTTCATGTACTCCGTAAAGTCGTGCATCCAGCCCATGTTCCATTTCAGGGAAAAGCCCAGGCCGTCGTCCTCCGGCTTGCCCGTCACCTTCGGCCATGCCGTGGACTCCTCGGCAATCATCAGCGCGCCCGGATTCCTGCCCAACAACACGGAATTCAAATGTTTGAAAAACTCGATTGCGTCCAAGTTCTCCTTGCCACCGTATTTATTCGGCAGCCACTGTCCCTCCTGCCTTCCGTAGTCTAAATACAACATGCTCGCCACCGCGTCCACGCGAAGCCCGTCCACATGGTAATGCTCTACCCAGAACAAGGCGTTTCCAATCAGGAAAGTGCGCACCTCCGGCTTTGAGTAATCAAAAATCTTCGTCCCCCAGTCCGGATGTTCGCCCCGGCGCGGATCCGCGTACTCGAACGTCGGCGTGCCGTCAAAGTCGGCCAGCCCGTGCGCGTCCCGTGGAAAATGCGCCGGCACCCAGTCCAGGATGACACCGATTTTGTTACGGTGCAAATAATCCACCATGAACACGAAGTCCTCCGGCGTGCCATAGCGCGAGGTCGGCGCGTAATATCCGGTTACCTGGTAGCCCCAGGAGCCATCAAACGGATGCTCCAGGATGCCCATCAGCTCGACGTGCGTGTAGCCCATCTTCTTTACGTAATCCGTGATGGCCACCGCGAATTCGCGGTAATTGTAGAACCCGTCCCACTCGACTTCCGCCGCCAACGAATCCGGCCTCGGATGGCGCATCCATGATCCCGGATGCACCTCGTAAATGGCCATCGGGCTTTCCTTATGGTTCCACTTGTCACGCGCCGCCAGCCATGCCTTGTCCGTCCATTTGAAATTCGTGATGTCCGTCACCCGTGAGGCGTTCCCCGGCCGCTTCTCCGTGAAATTGGCAAAGGGGTCGGCCTTGTCGATGCGTTGGCCCTTCATCGTCTCGACGCTGAACTTGTACATCGTCCCTTGTTCCACGCCCGGCACGAAACACGTGTAAATGCCTACCGGCTCCTGCCGTTCCATCGGCGTGGCCGTAAAATCCCAATTGTTGAACTCGCCAATCACGGACACGCTTTTCGCGTGGGGAGCCCATACGGCAAAATAAACGCCCTCCACGCTATTTACCGTCACTTTGTGCGCGCCCATCTTCTTATAAATCTCGTAATGGTTGCCCTTGCCGAACAGATACTGGTCCAGTTCGCCGATCTCATGGGGGAGAAGCGCCTTTTTCCCCTTTTTCCCCCTCCTTTCGGCTTTCTTTTCTACTTTTTTTATAGGTTTCTTCTTTTCCATAAAGCTACCCTCCGCTCCTATTTTTTCAACTACGTCCATTATACTGTAAATTGCAGGAAAAAAAAAGAGAAAACAAAAAATTGTTTTCTCTTTTTCCATCATCCCTTGTTTTGCTGTTCCACCAGCTTGTCCGCCCCATATATCTTTCGCAGCAGCGGCTTCTCGATTTTCCCGGTGGCATTCCTCGGAACCTCGGCAAAAATGACCTTCTTCGGCCGCTTATAACGCGGCAGTCCCTTGCAGAACTCGTCAATCTCCTCCTGCGTGCATTCCATGCCCTCCTTGATGGAAACAATCGCGCCCGTAATCTCGCCCAACCGCTTGTCCGGCAGGCCGATGACCGCCACGTCCCTCACCTTTTCATAGGCGCTCATGAAATTCTCAATCTGCACCGGATAAATATTTTCACCGCCGCTGACAATCACGTCTTTCTTCCTGTCCACGAGGAAAATGAAACCGTCCTCGTCCTGCATCGCCATGTCCCCGGTATACAGCCAGCCATTTTTCAACGTTTCTGCCGTCGCCGCCGGGTCGTTGTAATAACAACTCATCACGCCCGGCCCCTTGACGCAAAGCTCGCCAACGTCGCCACGCGCGACCTCGCCGTCATTTTCATCCACGATCTTGCATTTCCAGCGGTAACCCGGAACGCCAATCGCGCCTACCTTGTGTATATTTTCCACGCCCAGGTGCACGCACCCCGGCCCCGTCGATTCCGACAATCCATAGTTGGTGTCGTACAGATGATGCGGGAAATACTCCTTCCAATGGCGGATCAAGGACGGCGGCACCGGCTGCGCGCCGATGTGCATCAGCCTCCACTGACCCAGTTCATAATCTTCCAACTTCAGGTCGCCGCGATCCAGCGTGTCCAAAATGTCTTGCGCCCACGGCACCAGCAGCCAGACAATCGTACAATGCTCCTTGGAGACGGCATCCAGGATGATTTCCGGCGTCGCGCCCTTCAACAACACCGCCTTGCTGCCCGCGCAGAGGCTCCCCATCCAATGGAACTTGGCTCCCGTATGGTAAAGTGGCGGAATGCACAAGAACACGTCGCCACGGTCGGTCAAGTGATGCTTCTGCTCCATCTGCGCCGCCTGCATCAGGCTTTCGTGGTCATGCAGGATTGCCTTGGGAAATCCCGTCGTCCCGGACGAAAAATAAATCGCCGCGTCATCTTCCTCCTCCAGCCGGACGAGCGGCGGCTGGCTGGAGCAGTCGGCCACCAGTTCCCGATAGCTCTCGGCGAACGTAGGACACCCGTCCCCCACGTAAATGAGCAGCCGCCCCTTGCTCAGGTCGTCGGCAATCGACTCGATACGTCCGATGAACTCCGGCCCGAAAAACAACATGTGCACTTCCGCCAAGTCCGCACAATACTTGATTTCCTTCTCGTCAAATCGGAAGTTAAACGGCACCGCTATCGCCCCGGTCTTCAAGATTCCAAAATAAATCGGCAGCCATTCCAGGCAGTTGAACATCAAGATTGCCACCCGGTCGCCTTTCTGGATGCCCCTCGAGAGCAGCATGTTCGCCACGCGGTTCGCCTTTTCGTCAAAAATCCCCCACGTGATTTCCCTCCGATACGGAACCGCCGAGGTCTGTTGGACGAGGTCGTACTCCTTCCACGTCGTGCGCCTGGTGTCCTTCATCGTCGGGTTGAGCTCGACCAGCGCCACCTCGTCCCCGTACAATTTATGATTCCGTTCCAATAAATCTGTAACCGGCATATTTATTCCCTCGTTACTATGAATAGTAGCTTTCCCTTTCTTATTTATACAAATGTCTCTTGTCAATGACGCGCACCGCCTTGCCCTCGCTGCGCACGATGCTCTTCGGCTCGAGGATTTTCACGTCCACCCGGATGCCGAGCATGGATTTCAAATCTTTCACGATTTCCTTCTTCCTCAACTCGACAGGCATGCCGCTTACCGCCATCGCCGGTGTCAACTCCACTTGTACCTCGCAAATGTCGCTGTTGCCGACACGGTCGACGACGATTTGATAATTGGCCTGATAACCAAGATTTAACAACACGGTCTCTATCTGGGACGGGAACACGTTGACGCCCTTGATAATCAGCATGTCGTCACTGCGCCCTGTCGGCTTGTGCATGCGGATGTGCGTACGCCCGCAAGAACAAGGCTGCCTGGTCAGGTAACAGAGGTCACGCGTGCGATAACGAAGCAACGGGAACGCCTTCTTCGTGATACACGTAAACACCAGCTCGCCCACTTCGCCCTCCGGCAACACCTCGCCCGTGTCCGGATTGATAATCTCCGGAATGAAGTGGTCTTCCTGAATGTGCATCCCGGCCTGCTCCTCGCACTCAAACGACACGCCCGGGCCGGAAATCTCCGTCAGCCCGTAAATGTCATACGCCTTGATGCCAAGCGCCTCCTCGATATTGTGGCGCATTTCCTCCGTCCACGGCTCCGCGCCGAAAATGCCGGCCTTCAGCTTGATTTTATCCTTCAGCCCCCTTTCGGCAATGGCCTCCCCGAGGTTGGCCGCATAGGACGGCGTGCAACAAATAATCGTGGAACCCAAATCCGTCATGAACTGCAGCTGCCTCTCAGTATTTCCCGAAGACATCGGGAGCGTAAGGCAGCCGACCTTGTGGGAACCGCCGTTGAGTCCCGGGCCGCCCGTGAACAAGCCGTAACCGTAGCAGACATGGCACACGTCCTCCTTCGTGCCTCCCGCCGCCACGATGGCCCTCGCGCAGCACTCTTCCCAAACGTCAATGTCCTCCTGCGTGTAAAACGCCACCACGCGCCGTCCCGTCGTCCCGCTGGTAGATTGAATCCGCACGCAGTCACTAAGCGGCACGCCCAGCAGGCCGTACGGATACTGGTCACGTAGGTCGTCCTTGGTAATAAACGGCAGCTTATGTAAGTCCTCGATTCCCTTTATGTCCTCCGGCTTCACGCCCGCCTCGTCCATCCGGTTACGATAGAATTCCACGTTTTCATAGACAAATTTTACTTGCCGCCCCAATCTTTCACTCTGTAACTTTTGCAGTTCCTCGACCGGCATCGTCTCAATTTCCGGCTGATAATAATTCCCCATCGGTTTCTTTCTCCTTATCTTCTCATTCTCCTCTTCCCAACGCGAAGGCCTTCAAGTTGAGTTCCACATATTTTTCCGGCACACATTCCCTGATTGCCTGCCGCCACTTTTCTGCCGGAATTTCGTCAAAATATTTTGACAGCCTGCCCATCAGCACGATGTTGACCGCCTTGGCCGAACCCGCTTCCTCTGCCAGAGACAGACAGTCCATGGCGTCCACCTGCACGCCGGCACCTTCCATCTTCCCCACGAGGTCTTCCGGATACCGCGCCGCCCCGGTAATGACCGGCATCGGGTCAATTTCCTGCGTGTTTACCACGATTCGTCCGTCTTTCTTCAAATACTCCACGTAACGGGCCGCCTCCAGCTTTTCAAAGGAAACGATAAAGTCCGCCTCGCCCTTGTCAATGACCGGGGAGTACACCTTTTCCCCGAACCGCACGTACGTCACCACGCTCCCGCCGCGCTGGCTCATGCCATGCACCTCGGACACTTTCACGTCATATCCCTGCGTCAAAAGCAAATGCCCAAGCAGCTTGCTCGCCAAAAGCGAACCCTGCCCGCCGACGCCGACAATCATAATATTCTTCGTCATTTTTATGTACCTCCTTGGTTAGCAGTCACTTTGCATGGTAACCTGCTTGTCAGCCGTCCTGCAATGCGTCGAACTTGCACATCTGCTGGCAGACGCCGCAGCCCACGCACAACGTCGTGTCGATGACGGCCTTCCCGTCCCGGATGCTGATTGCCGGGCACCCGAGGCGCATGCACGACTTGCAGCCCACGCACTTGTCCTTCTCCACCTTTAACGGGGGATTTCGCTTCACATATTTTAACAGTGCGCACGGCCTTCTGCTGATGATGACGGAAGGCTCCGCCGCCGCCAATTCTTCCTTAACCACGCGGTCACATTCTGCCAGGTCATAAGGATCCACCACGACCACCCTTGAAAAGCCCATCGCCCTGCATAATGCCTCGAGGTCAATCTTGCCCGCCGGATCGCCCTTGATGTCGTACCCGGTCGTCGGGTTCTGCTGGTGACCGGTCATGCCCGTGATGGAATTGTCCAAAATCACCACCGTGGAATTGCTCTGGTTATATGCAATGTTGGCAAGCCCGGTCATTCCCGAATGCATGAACGTCGAGTCGCCGATGACCGCCACGGTCCGCCGCTCGCCCTCGGCTCCCAACGCCTTGTTAAATCCGTGCGTCGCGCTGATGGAAGCACCCATGCAGAGCGTCATCTCCATCGCGGAAAGCGGCGCCACGGCACCGAGCGTGTAACAGCCGATGTCGCCAAGCACGGTACATTTATTTTTTGCCAACGTGTAAAACAAGCCCCTATGCGGACATCCCGCGCACATCACCGGCGGCCTGCCCGGAATCGCCTCGTCAAGCTTCCGGCCTTCCGGCACGGCCTGACCAAGCTTTTTTGCAATCAGGTTCTGGGAAAATTCTCCTTCAATTGGCAACACGTCCTTGCCCGTCACTTCAAGCCCCAGCCGCCTGCAATGGTTCTCGATAATCGGATCCAGTTCTTCGACCACCACCAGCCTTTGCACCTTGGCGGCAAAATCAAGAATCAATTTTTCCGGCAACGGATTGACCATGCCCAATTTCAAGACGGAAGCCTTGCCGCCAAACACTTCCTTCACGTACTGGTAACTCGTGGAAGAAGTGACGATGCCAAACGCGGTATCGCCCATCTCCACGCAGTTGAGCTCGCTCGTCTCGGCATATTCCACCAGCTTGCGCATGCGCTCCTCGACGACGGGATGACGGCGGATGGCATTGCCCGGCATCATCACGTATTTCGCGATATTTTTCTCATAAGGAATCGTCTCCGGCACGACGCGCCCGCCCGTCTCCACCACGCTCTGCGAATGCGCCACGCGGGTACACATCTTGATGATGACCGGCGTGTCAAACCGTTCCGAAATCTCAAATGCCAGCTTGGCAAAGCGGTACGCCTCCGAAGAATCCGAGGGTTCCAACATCGGAACCTTTGACGCGATGGCATGGTGGCGCGAATCCTGCTCGTTCTGGGAAGAATGCATCCCCGCGTCATCCGCCACGCAGATGACCATCCCCGCGTTGACCCCCGTGTAAGAACAAGTGTATAACGGGTCGGCCGCCACGTTCAGTCCGACGTGTTTCATCCCACAAAAGCTGCGCTTCCCCGCCAGCGACGCGCCAAAGGCCACCTCCATGGCCACCTTCTCGTTCGGCGCCCACTCACAATATATCTCGTCATATTTCGCGGCTTCCTCGGTCACCTCGGTGCTCGGCGTCCCCGGATAGCTGGACACCACGCAGCAGCCGGCCTCGTACAAGCCCCGGGCGAGAGCCTTATTGCCTAACATTAATTGTCTCATAACCCAAAAATCCTTTCTTATGTAAAATGCGCTTTTTCTATCATATCATTTTTTTTATGAGAAGTAAATGAAAAATTTTAGCAATTTAGCGATTTAAAGTGAAAAAGATTACTTTTTCCTCTTCCCCTTGCGCCTTCCCCGGATTGCCACGCCAAAGAAAAGTGCCGTGACGAATAAGACAAAAATGCCAAACATGTGCCAATCCACACAAAAAAGGGGACATTTTTGTCCCCACTCCTTTTATTCCGTCACTTTCTGCACGTTTCCTTCCATGATTCCCACCTCGTTAAAGGCATCCTCCAGCGGTTCAATCTCCATCACCATGTCGAGAGTACCCACCCTGGTCGCCTTGAACTTCGGCGGTGCCGCCTTCTCCCCCGTTCCGATACCGAACGCGCGCCCTTTATGTCTGGCATGTTCGTGAACATCCCTTTTGGAATTGCAACATTCCGCAAAGGTTCCAGGCAACATCGAAACAATCGACTTTTATTCATGGTGGTGTTTGTGTAGGCAAACATATACGTCTTATTAAAATTTTCAGGCACATTGACGGCTTGTTCCCCAACATTCACTTTCCATACTCATACTCAAAGGACGCCCTCTCCGTCTCAAACGCGAAAAGCGTCCTTCCCCCGACGCGGAAACGATACGCCGCTCCGCAAGCCGGGCTCTCATGGATGGTCCTGGTCATGTCTCCCCCGACCGAAGCCTTGAGCAGATGCCATTCCGCCTTTCTCGCCCCTTCCTTCGCCAAACCTTCCCCACTCCGTTTCATCCTCGCGTCCAGCACCATGTCGCCTTGCACGATTCGAAGTATCCCGTTTCGGTTCACCACCACCCGCGCCCCCAGATACGTGGCCAGCCGGTATTCCCGCCCTTTCCAAAGCACGACGCCTATGATGCCGGTAAAGTGCATTTTCGCCATGGGAATGTCGGCCACGGACAGCATCAGCGAACCGCCTTTAAAAAGGCACTGGGTCCATGCATATTCTTTGGGAAACGACCGTCCCCTGTCTCCTTCCCAATATCCCACCCCTCTTGAAAAATCAAACAGCTTCCCGTTCACCTCCACGCGCCCGCGTACCTCGTGGCGCATGCTCCACACGCCGTGTCGGCATTCCATGAAGGGAACAAGTACGCCTTTTTCCCGCCTGGTGCACCGCCGGTATCAACGCCAGCGTCTGAGACACGGACTGACATTTAAAATACCATCCATAGAAAAAATTTTGCACGATTCACTACCTCCTCGCCCGCATGGCCGATATGCGATTCGAAACGGCCACGTGTCTAAGAACTTGTGCTTATTTTTTCCATGGATGGTTCAAATTATTCGCCACGATTCACGCCAACGAGATTTATAACGGATATCACCCTCACTTATTTGGAATACCCTTAAGCTGCGCGTCAATCTGTTCCACCGCCTCTTTCGGAACCTGCCCAAACCGCAGCATGTCCCCAAGAATCATGTGGTCCATCATGTGCTGCATCGCTTCTGGCGACATCGCGGCTGCCATGTCCTTCGCATTACCCGCGCCGCCCGCATCCGTGCCTTGTCCTTCCGCTTTTGCCGCGCCGCCCGCGTTTTCATGCACGCCACTTGCGCCGCCCGCGGCCTCATCCGCACCTCCTGCGCCGACCACGGCCTGCATGCCCTGCATCAAGCCGCCCAAAACCGCCGCGGCCTTCTCATTTTTCATCAAATATCCCATCGTGCAGCCGATAGACAGATATTCCTCGTTGTTTCCATTTACAAAGCGGCCAACCGCCGGCTCGGTCATCACGCCGTCCCCCAGCGCGCCGAACACGTCCTTCAGCCACTCGACGCTGTCCTCCACCCAGTGCGGCGCACGGTTGCAAATGTGCGTCCCCGGGGTCAAAAGGTTCGCGTCCGCCGTGGAAAACCCGTGCGGGCCGTACGCGTAAATATGACTCTCAAACGTGATGCCGTTCGCCGCCAGGGCGCTCAAAAACTGCAAGGAATTTTCAACCGGAACCGTGGTATCGTTACAAGTCGCGAACACGAAGCACGGGCAAGTTTCCTTATCCACCGCGCCCACGGTGTCGGGAGCGGTTCGCTCCCAAATTTTCGCATTCTCTTCGTTGATGACCGGATAACCGAGGATGGCCGCATTCGGACGGTTTTTTGACATGGTCGCCGCGCTCGCCGCCAAATGTCCTCCCGCCGAAAATCCGATGACGGCGACCTTGTCCGCATAGAGCTTCCACTCATCCGCCTTCTCACGAATCAACGCCATCGCCTGGTCATAATCGTTCAACGGATTCGGCCAGGTCGCGTCCTTCTGCAACGAATAACGCAGGATGAACACATGGTATCCGGCCTTCAAATACGGCATCGCCACCGGATCCGCCTCGCGGTCGGAACACATCTGGTAACCGCCGCCGGGCAGAATCAGTATCGCCGGACGTTTCGGGATGTTTGCAAACTCCCCGCCAACCTGCAACAAATACGCCGTCAAAGTGACGTTACGTTCCTCATTTAACACGATTACTTCTGTCTTCATTTTGAATGATGCCCCTTCTTATTTTTTATTATGAATTGATTGCCACGTGTCCCGCATTTATAAATCCATCTCGAACGGTGTCGCCGGGATGCCCGCCTCATTATAAAGATTCACCAGATACCAGCTCGTCCTGGCGAACGCCACCTTCACTTTCTTGTCCGTTTCCTCTTCCAACGTCAGCACCAGCTTGTCTTTGTCCGCCTCCGCCGTAAACGCGAGGCCTTCCACGCCGTCCATTTCATCTTCTCCCACTGAAAGCATGGCTTCCTCCGGAATGACCCGCATCGCGGACAATTGCTCACCCTTGATATGTAATCCGGCTCCGGCATTTTCAAAGGTAATCGTAATCTGCCCGCCCTCTCTCGTGGCCGACTTCGCCACCGGCGCGTCACACAAAACCTCCTCGCCGTACACGTAATGGCGCGCCAACAAAGACAAACGCTCCCCGACCGTCTTCTTGTCCTTCGGATGGATGTCAAACTCCTCGCCCACGTCGGCGATGGAACAAAGGTGCGCGCCCGCGACCGTCTTCGCCACGTCCTCCTGGCATTTGCGGATGATGGGATAATGATTCTTCTTCGTATTGTGGAGCCACCGCTCGTAACCCGGAAGCTGCACGAACAAGAACGGCAGTTCCTCGCCCCACAGCGCCCGCCAATCGCCAATCAGCCCCGTCAGCATGTCCTTGTACAAGACGTTCATGCCCGGCACGTCGTCATCGCTCTCCCCCTGATACCAAAGGATGCCGCGAACCCCGTAAGGTGCGATTGTCTTCAGCATGTGCTCGTATAGGCAGCCCGGGAACGTCTTCGCATCCAAGCTGTTCGCCATTATTTCCTCGAAATCGACGCCCTCCGGCAGGTCGGCAAGCATTTTGCTAAACAGCTGCCAAACCTCCTCGTCGCTGAGCGTCCTCGGCAGAACCATTTCCGAAAACTGGTCGAACGGGTTGCCCTTGTCATTCATCGGGTTGCCACGCTGGCCCGCCCAGTATTCCTCCATGTCGCGCCCCTCGCACTTCTGCTCAAACCAGCGTATCCACGGCTCACCTACGCGCTCCAACGTTTCCCTGGACATCCACACGCTGGCCGTCGTGCCGCCCCAGTTGCATCCGACGATGCCTACCGGCACGTCCAAATCCCGCTCCAGCTCTTTCTGAAAATAATATCCGACCGCGCTGAAATAGTCCAAGTCCTCTTTCGTCGCCTTGCGCCAGACAGCCATCCGGCTGTAATCGAACTCCTCACGCTGGCCGTCATAGCAAACCTCCGGCACATCGTAAAAACGAACCCGGGCATCCTCACAATTCTCAAGAGCCTCCGCCTTATGCTTCTCGTAGCGCATCGCGAACTCCATGTTCGACTGCCCGCCGGCCAGCCACACTTCCCCGACCGCCACGTCCTCGTACATGAGCGCCTCGTCTCCCGCCTTGACCGTCATTGTCTCTGATGCCGATGCCGCAAGTGCCGGAACGGACACGCTCCACGCCCCGCTCTCGTCCGCTTTCGCCTGCGCACTCCGCCCTTGAATCTCCACCGTCACCTGTGCGCCCGGCTCTGCCGTTCCCCACACGGCGACGGCCTTCTCCCGTTGCAAAATCATCCCACTCTGAAAAATCTCTGCCACTTGCAACATCATAATCCACCTTTCCGTGCGCCACACGCGGCATCCACCATAAATGGAGCCGAATATTCACTCCCATGTCAGGAACATCGCATTTGTGTTAACGCACCGTTAATTGTATTAATGATATATTAACACCGTTTTTGCAAACATGCAATAGAAAATAGTAGAAATATGCAATTGACCCGAACAAGATAGAAACTTATAATGATGATACCAAAGTCAAGCGCATAAAACGGAGGGAATTGACATGGTTGAAATCATGAAAGAAATTTGTATCGGATGCGGCGCATGTGTACGGGAATGTCCGGTAAGAAATCTGACAATGGAAAATGAGAAAGCGTCCGTGAAAAGAAGCTGCATGGAATGCGGACATTGCTTTGCCATCTGTCCCCAAAAAGCGATAAACATCTCAGGCTACCCTTCGGATGGAATTATCGAATTTGTAAATCAAACATCCCTTGTTAACGGAGAGGAATTTTTGCGTCTTATCAAGAGCCGGAGAAGCATCCGCGATTATCAGGAAAAGAGCATTGCTAAAGAGACATGGGAAAAAATATTAGAGGCCGGACGTTTTACGGCTACCAGCGGTAACGGACAGGATTTAAAATATGTCGTGGTTCAAGACGAACTGGAAACGGTAAAGAAATATGTCTGGGATGGCTTTGCGGCTCTGATAGAGCAGCTAAAAAAATCAAGAGGGGACACAAGCCCCCTGGTACGGCAGCTTCGTTCCATGAACGCCGTCCACCTGGCGTCACAGGATGACCGATTGTTCTTCAACGCGCCGGCTTTGTTGGTCATTACATCGGCATCCCCCCTGGATGGCGGTCTCGCCGCCTCCAACATTGAATTGATGGCACATGCAGAAGGGCTCGGCGTCTTATTCAGCGGCTTCATTCAACGGGCGCTTGCGTTGAACGAGGATGCATGTGATTATCTGAAAGTCGAAAAGACACAAATTTGTGCTTGTATGTTGCTTGGATATCCAAACGTGGAATATCGCCGCTCCGTACCTAGAAAGGCAGCACAAATCACATGGAAATAGCGAGGGAACCTTTGGAATCCAACACGCGCCCCAATGACTGCAAAGAAGCGCCGCGATTGCACATCACGATATCTTTTAACACCACCGTGAGCAACCGAAACAAGAAGATGTTGCGAGAGCGCGTAATTCGTGGTATTATGGATGGGAGCAAAAGACCACGCACGCGAGGAGGAACTTTTATGGGACGCAGGGATTCTTTCTTACAAGTCAAATTATCAGACAAGCAGAAAGAAAAGCTAAAGGCCGAAATCAAGGCCTTCTATTTAGACGAGCGGGGCGAGGAAATCGGTATGATCGAGCAGATGCAGTTACTGGATTTGTTCGAGCGAAAAATGGCGCCCCTGATTTACAACAAGGCGCTTGACGATGCCAAAAGATGGCACGCGCAGATGATGGAGAATTTTGAGGCCGATTATTACGCCTTATATAAAAATGAAGATTAAACTTTTTGTCTTTCCACAACGCCCCGGGAAAACAACCCCGGGGCGTTTGTATGCATAATTATCGAATACCTTTCTCCATTCTTTTTTCATATGAATTTGTTCGTTCCAAGCTTTTTCCGCTTGC
Organism: Lachnospiraceae bacterium; assembly: GCA_910574865.1. Classification (GTDB taxonomy): domain Bacteria; phylum Bacillota; class Clostridia; order Lachnospirales; family Lachnospiraceae; genus Schaedlerella. Next base: position 316,006 of record CAJTDN010000004.1, read on the forward strand.
ACTTCCGTCATTTTCCAACAAACCTTTGAAACCCAAATAGGAATCAAAACCAAGCATGTATATTGCGACGGCCATGGACATGTCATCCATCTCCCGGCCTGACGCGGCAACTACTTCTTCCAACTGTTGCAGTACCGTGTCATGCGGAACCTGCACTTTTCCACCTTGCTTTACCACTGTTTCTATCACGTCCGGAAGAACCATGCACATGTCGCGAAACGCGTTTTTCTCTCCCGTCGTCATCGCATAAAACTGATCCAGGCTTACACGCCTTATCCTTTTGTGGGATACGCGTGTTTTGTTGTTTAAAGCAAATCCTAACTCTATGTTTTGTTGCTTCTGGGCCGCCATTTCCACAAGAAAACAAGCTGAATCTTCATCATTTAATAATTGATTTTGCATTCTAATGTATGCTTTTCTTATTAACGATGGAGACATTCTATCATATCTGTTTTCTATCTCTGCACATATCATGTGAATAACATCCCCATCTGGTAATACAATTCCCTGCTTATCTTGATAAACCACATCCCAATCGCCTTTATTCCCTTTTTCAGATACATTACAATTATCTATGCATCGAAATATTTCCTTATGGAAATATTTTCTTCTATCATTAGTCAGTATTTCATCATAGCCGTACTCTTCTATCGTTATCACTACACATTTTGCCAAATCTTCCTCAGATATAAAATTCAAGGGCCATTCCATAACATAATTCCTCCAACAGATTATCATCAATATCTCTAGCGTCGGTGTACAGAAGGCAACACGGTCGATGAAGGGCATATTTCCCCCTTTTCGTCGTTACTTTCACTCCGCGTACGTCCTTGTACGCGTCGCTCAAGTGCCTTGAAAGGGGGGAAATATGCCTCTTCACGACTCTGCGACCTCACCCATAGGGATTTCAAGGGTTTTCAAGGAAGATGAATGAGGCGTACAAGGACGTACGCCGACTGAAGATGACGCTGAAAACCCTTGAAATCACATGGGCTGAGGCGTGTTGCCCTCCGTACACCGACGCTAACAAATGCTATTGTACCAGAAATATTCGAATCTCACAATCTTATTTTTCACTGAATATCTCACCACAAAAAAAGGATGGAAGAACGTCCTCTCATCTCGCTCTTCCATCCTGTCACATTATGATTCACTTACATTTCTCAACCACGGCAAGGCACTCAAATCCCTCTGCCAACGCGTTCTTAACCCCTTACATCCATTCCTCCGGCGACGTCCAGCCGCGTTTCCCCAAAAACTTCTCCAAATCCATCTTTGCCATTTCCTCCTTCGACAAATTCGAATTCATCATTCTCGCCCAGCCGCTCTTCGGCGCGTCGCCCGTCACGGCCATCTCCGGCCGCAAACGGTTCATCATCGGTTCCCCGGCCTCGAACCTGCGGGCGTTTTCCCTGATGATTTCAAGGCTCCGTCCCGTCCGATGCGGCACCTGCGGCGTGCAGTGCGGCGTGATGTACACGTTCTTCTGTTTCCAAAGCGGGCTGTCGGCCCCCAGCGGCTCCTCCTCACATACGTCCAGGCCCGCGCCGCCGATTTCCCCGTTCTCCAACGCCCAAATCAAGTCCTCGGTACAAACGACGCCGCCCCTGGCCATGTTGACCAAAAACGCGTCCTTTTTCATCTTTTTAAATGCCTCGGCATTCATCAGGTGGTGCGTCTCGTCCGTCAAGGCAAGGGTCAAAATGACAAAATCCGACTCTTCCAGAAGCGAATCCACCCCGTCCCCTTCCGATGCCACAAGCTTGCGCGTAACATAGTCATAGCCATTTATCGGGTATTTGTCATAAGCTATAATTTTCATGCCAAACGCGTGCAGGCGGTCGGCAAGCATTTTTCCGTTATTCCCCATCCCGATAATGCCTGCCGTGCGCCCATAAAGCCCGCGCCACGCATTCGACCCTTCCACGCCCCAATGGCAGGCCTCCTGCGCCGCCAGAAGTTCTTTCGTGTGATAGCAATATTGCATCATGAAATAAATGCAGTGCTCGGCCAGCACCGGAGCGGAACGCCCCGCGGCCCCCGTCACGAAACAACCCTTGGCGAACACCTCCGGGCGGGCGGAACCATTCAACCCGGCATGGTCACAATGAATCCATTTTAACGTATTTTCACCGAGCAGGCAATCATCCACGTCCCCCATGATGATGGCCGCATCCGCGTCCTTAACCTCCTCGGCCAATTTCTCCTTGTCATAAAAATCCACGTAGACGAACTTGGCGTCCGGGAATATGTAACGCAACGTGTGCATGTCCTCCTTGTTGTACCAGACGGTCGTCACGACCTTGTTAAGCTTCGGCATCGTAAAGTTCTCCTTTCCATCCTTCCTTTTTACAGACACGTCCCTATTTGGAACTATCCATTTCCCGACAGCCCCAACATCATGATATATTTATAGAAGATTTTCCGTTTTCACGCAAGCACGTTTTTGATATCGTCTGCCTTATTTTGCCCTGTTCGCCTTTCCAAAATCACCATTTGCCAAATCTCAAAAAAACTGTTATACTGTCAAAGACACAATTCATTTATTTTTAAACGTAAGAAATAATGGTGAACAATAATGGACAAAGCAGCTTATTTTGAACAACTCCGCCAAAAAAGGCGAAACGACATTCTTGATGCCGCCCAGGACATGATTTTGCAGCAAGGGATGGATGACTTCAACATCCAGCAGCTTGCGCGCAAGCTGGATCTTTCCACGGTGACATTGTACAAATATTTTAAAAACAGTGAGGACATCGCGCTGGCATTACAAGAACGCATCCTTGAAACGCAAAAGCCCCCACTGCCCAAACTCGTGTCAGACTGCAACCCACTGACCCTTTTTTCGGATTTTCATCGGGTACTTTACCGGGACGTGCTTAAAAACCGGGAGCGCGTGACGTTGCTCGCGCTTTTCGAGACATACCTGCGCAACAAGCCCCACCCCACCGGGGAGCGGTCGGCATTTTGGACTTACGCTTCACAAATAAGGCACTTCATGGAACAACTGTTGGAAAAAGCACAATCGCAAGGCTTGATTTTCGGCTCCGTCTCCACGGATGACGCGTTCGATTTTATCATGAGCCTAAATGTCGCATTCATTCGGCAAATCGGGCTGATGGAAGACGAATGCTTTAAGCTCGAAGAAAAAACGATTAAACGGCAGATTGAACAACTGCTGGACTTATTCCTCTTATATTTAAAAACTGGCGGCACCACGCCATAAAACTTATTCACCCCATATTTAAAGAACGACGCCACCCGCTTCACGCCAGTATGTGGACCAGCCACTCCGCCACGAACACCGTCACGCAAGCCCCCGCGGCCACGGCCACCAGGCCGCGTTCCTTCAGCGCGAGGACGACCGCCACGACCATCCCTGCGGCCGCGCTTAGCAGGCTCCCGGTAGCGTAAAATACCGCCGGAAGCGTCATGGCCGTCAGGCAGGTATACGGCACATAATAAAGAAACGACTTAATATACTTGTTCTTAATCTTTTTTCGAAACGCGGTCAACGGAATCATGCGAATCAAATACGTCACGATTGCCATCACCGCGATATACACGTAAATCACGACTTTTACTCCTTTGTCACAATTTTCCTTGTTCTTCGTTTCACTGCACGATAGCGTACCGCCGACTTCCAATACGCCCACTGCAAGACCATTTCTTCATGGTTGCGCCTCCTCCCTCACCGGGAACAATACCGCCCCCAGGGCGGCCGCCACCGCCGTACAAATGATGATGGACATCCCCGCCGAGATGCCCGAAAATATCGGCACGTAATAAATCACACAGCTTAACGCCGCCGCCAAAATGACCACGAACAACACCGGCCGCGCCTTTTTCGCCACCGGCACCACCACCGCGACAAACATTCCATACAAGGCCACGCTCAATGCATTGCCCAAGGGCTTCGGCAGAATGCCGCCCGCCACCGCCCCGAGGATGGTGCCAAGCGTCCAACCAAGTATCGGCAGGATTTGCAACCCGGCCATGTAAGGAAACGTCAGGCTCTTTGCATGGCCCATCGCCACGGCGAAAATCTCGTCCGTGTTGGCGAACGCCACGACAAGCCGCTGCCACAGCGTCATTCCCTCCGATAATTTCTGCGAGAGCGACAGGCTCATCAGGGCATATCGCAGGTTGATGATAAACTGCGTCAAAATCAATTCCAAAATCGTGCCGCCCGCCGCTATAATCTGAATTCCGGCAAACTGCCCCGCGCTCGTCACGTTCGTCAGGCTCATCAAAGCTCCTTGAAACACGGAAAGCCCGCCGGACACCGCCATGATTCCCACGCTAAAACTGACCGAAAGATACCCCAGCGCGATGGGGACGCCGTCCTTCAGCCCCTTTTTAAATTCGCCGTTTATTAGAATATTCTTTTCCATTTACTCAAACCGCTTCCATCCTTTTCGTCTAACTTTGAACAAAAAACTGATAACCTATGCCACTCACACACATTATACTCTCCCCCCTTTTAAAACACAATAAAAACCTTCCCCATCCCACAAAGTTTAATACCGTTCACGCTCCGAAACCGACGGATTATGCAAACAAACACGATTCCCGCTTGCTATTTTTAACGATTTATAATAGGATTAAGGAAGAAAACTCTGCACACATGAGGAGGGCCTTATGATTCGGATAGCCATAGTGGACGACGACCCGCACGACAGGAAGGTCTTACGGGAGCATTTAATAACCTACGAAACGAATTCCAAGGAAAAATTTGAAATATCCGAATTTGACGACGGCGAAAAGCTTGTAAAAGACTACCAGCCCGCTTTCGACATCATCCTTCTGGATATCGAGATGGAAAAGATGGACGGGATGACGGCCGCGGAGCACGTCCGCGAGATTGATAACAGCGTCGTCATCATCTTCCTCACCAACATGCCGCAGTACGCCATTCGCGGCTATGCCGTGGAGGCGTTGGACTACGTGCTAAAGCCCGTCTCCTATTACGCGTTCGAACAGTGCCTTTCGCGCGCCCTGAAGCGGCGGCAAAAGCGCGGCGATGCCTTTTTGCGCATTTCCGCCGGAAAAGGAACCCTGCGAAGGATTCGCCTTTCCTCGATTTACTATGTGGAAATACAAGGCCACACGCTGATTTACTACACGAAGGACGGCGAATTTTCAACCACGGGCGCCATCCGTGACATCGAACAGCAAGTAAATGACCGTTTTTTCCGTTGCAATAAATGTTACCTTGTAAACCTTGAGCATGTGGAAAGTCTCAAGGGCAATTTTGCCATGGTCGGCGGGTACGAGGTGCAAATCAGCCGCGCCAAGAAAAAGGCCCTTCTGGACGCGCTGAACAATTATCTGAAAGAGGTGTCAAAATGAGTAACGAGCTCCCCAACATCCCTCCCTTATTTAACGCGCTGTCCATCTGGATGTGCGGCATGCTTTTCATTTATTTCCTCCCCCGGCGGAAACATTTCACCCCGGCGGCATTCTCGATTACCGCCTGCGCTTTTCTTATCGCGGAATTCTTATTGATGTGGGCGACCACCGCCTTCGACGGGATGGCGTTCAATCTGGTCATGCTGGCATTTGCCCTATTGACCCTGGTCCCATTCTTGCTTTTGAGCCAGGCCAACCTGGCGAACTGCCTGACCTATTGCGCTTATTCCTTCATATTTGGCAGCTTCGTCGTCTCCCTCATCTGGCAAATTTGCATATACCTGGAAGCCATTTTCCCGTTTTGGCGCAAGCCGCTTTTGCAGCTTCTCATTTTTATTTTCTTTTTTTCCGTTTTCTACACGGTACTTTACCTTCTCGAACGCCAGCACCAAGTGCAATTGCAGGAAATGCAGGTGTCCCTCATTTCTTGTGCGGGAACCATCTTCATGGCCTTCCTCATCTACATCGTGAGCAGCTTAAGCTTCGCCTCCGTGGAGCTTCCTTTTACCGTGACCACCTACGCGGACGCCTACACGCTGCGCACGATGGTCTACCTGGGCGGCTTCGGGCTTCTCTACAGCCAGCATGCCCTGCAATGCGAGTCCTTCATCGGCCTGGAGCGCGACACCCTGCAATCCATGCTGAACCTTCAATATGAAAATTTTAAGTTAAGCCAGGAGTCCGTTGACATGGTCAACCAAAAGTACCACGACCTGAAGCACCAGATTTCTCTCCTTCGAAATGAATTCGACTCCAGCACGCAGCTTTCGCACCTCGACCAGTTGGAGCAGGACATCCGCATTTACGAGACGCAAAACAAGACCGGCAACCGCTTCCTGGACACGATTTTGATGACGAAGAGCGTCCACTGCCAAAATGCCGGCATCAAGCTGACCTGCGTCGCAAACGGTCATGCACTCGACTTCATGGACGTCATGGACTTAAGCTCTTTGTTCGGAAACGCCTTGGACAATGCCATCGAGGCCGCCAGCCAGCTTGAAGACCCGGAACAACGTTTGATACGTCTCTCCGTCTCCTACCAAAAGGGATTCCTTTGTATCTGGATTGAAAATCGCTGCCGGGAAACGCTGACCATCGCCAAGGGAATTCCCTTCACGTCCAAAAAGGACACGAGATATCATGGCTTCGGGGTCAAGAGCATCTACAAGACCGCCGAGAAATACGGCGGCACGGCCTCGGTCCACGCGGAAAACGGGTGGTTCGAGCTGCGGGTGCTTATCCCGCGGGAAATCCGTGAACGGTAAGGCTTTCTAAAGATGAATTCAGAGCCATGCACCGACATACGTGCATGACCCTGAATTTTCTGCATCGTGATGATGCCCACGAATTGTTACAATTCAGGCCCGCGCCAGCGCAGGGCCGAATTGCAACGGGCATCAAAGTTTCGACCGTCGCCCTCTATTCCGGTGTCACCGAAACCGGCAGCTTTTCCTGCTCTGATGAAATGCTCAACCAGTTGCCTTGACGTTGATGAAATCAATCTAATCTATCAGTTTGGGGAACAAAGCAAAGCGGAAACGTGCTCCAGTTTATCTGCTATTCTTCCGCGGGTAAAGGACAGCGGTAAAAAACAGCAACGCAAAATTTAGTGGAATTGTGTGTGCGTTTATGGTAAAATAATGGCATTGGACAATTTAACAAACTTGGAATTGAATGAACATCATTGAGAACATAAACAAAAGCTGATTTTTGACAAAGATGAAATTTGTGCTGGTGGCGAACAAATCGTTCCTGCTTGTGAGGGCGCAAACAATTTGAGCTTTAAAATAAAGCAGTTTGATGCATTGGTCAGTATAGATTCCTATCACCGGAGGACTATGATTTAGCGAACGAATGGTAGGATAAATTTTGTGCGCTTTCGGATGAAAAATTAGAAAAGGCTAAATCAATTATTTCCCCGAATAAATTTAAAGAGGAAGATTATGAGTGTACTGACCCGGAAATTCTTGAAATATTATCGTATTATAGAATTACAAGAGACATTGCAGAAAGAAATAACTAGGAGGGACTTCGTTTATGGTAGAAAGCCAAAATATTGAATGGAAAGGATCGTGGCGTGACGATTATTTGAAATGGATATGTGGATTTGCTAATGCTCAGGGTGGAAGAATTTATATTGGTGTAGATGATACAGGTAAGGTTGTCGGTGTACAGAATGGGAAAAGGCTCTTAGAAGAAATACCAAATAAGATTCAAACAAATCTGGGATTAATTACAGATGTGAATTTGTTTTCAAAAAACGGATTGGACTATATTGAAATTAATGTAAGTCCCAGCAGTTATCCAGTAAGTCATAAGGGAGAGTATCATTTTCGGAGCGGCAGCACTAAGCAAATATTGCGAGGTGTGGCATTAACGGAATCTATATCCTCAAAAACCGGTATACGGTGGGAAGATTCTGTGATTGAAGGAGTGACGGCAGATGACTTGGATAAGGAAAGCTTTGATATTTTCCGCCGGGAAGCAATCCGAAGCAAACGTATGACAAAAGATGATTTGAATATGAGCAATGCAGAACTCTTGGACAGTCTGGATTTGTTAAAAGATGGAAAACTTACTAGAGCTGCAGTTCTTCTTTTTCATCGGACACCACAAAAATGGATGTTTGGAACTTATACAAAAATTGCAAAATTTGGGAAAGGTTCTGATTTGCAGTATCAGGACGAAGTGATAGGATCATTATTTATGCAGGCCGAACGAGTAATCGAATTGATTTATTTGAAATATTTAAAGGCACCTATTACTTATGACAATCTAACTAGAGTAGAAACATATCCTTTTCCAAAAGACGCAGTGCGGGAAGCACTTTATAATGCACTTGTGCATTCTCGTTGGAGTGCCGGAATACCGATACAAGTCCGTATTGAAGACGATGCAATGTATATTAGTAATGAATGCGTATTCCCATCCGATTGGACGATGGAGTCCTTGTTACAAAGGCATCAATCCCGACCATATAATCCCAAAATTGCGAGAGCGTTTTTTAGGGCAGGCTACATTGAAAGCTGGGGACGAGGGATTCAAAAAATCTTCGAAGTGTGTAACGAATACGGAACTTTACAACCGCAGTATGTGGTACATTCACAAGATATTATGATAAAGTTAGCTGCTGTTTCAATATCTGATAAACAATTTTCAAAGCTGGATTCTAAAGCTGAAGATACAGCTTTGAAAATTAAAATAGTGGAATATTTACAAAATCAACCAGCAGCAACGCAAAAAGAGTTGCAGGAAGCTTTCAACGAAACAAGGACACACATACAAAAAAATATGAAAGAATTGGTGAATGAGGGAAAAATAGAACGCAAAGGCGGAAAAAGATTTGGATATTGGGAAATCAAAAAGTAGCATTTCTCCAAAGCTGTTCTAATGCTCTATTTCAGCTTTGGAACAGCTATTTTGCCCTTATGAGGGTTCGTAACATTGGGAAAAGGATACAACGCAAGGGAAAGTCTAAGGGCAAACACACTTGCTATAAATTTAGCATTTTCAAAGGTTTGCGAACTTTTTGGAGATAAGATATAACAGTTATTAAATGCTATAAAAAGTGTCTTATCAGAATTCCAGTTTACTGGCGCAAAAAAGATGACGGTGATGGTGGGAGGCAAAGTATGGAGTATGTGTTAGAGTTTATTTTGGAATTCATCTTCGAGGCTGGCATGGAAGCAAGTAGGAGCAGCAAAGTGCCTAAATATATACGGTACTTGTTAATCGTATTGATATCCTTGTTTTTTGTTTTTGTTATCGGGTTTATAATTTTTACGGGAATCTTATCCTTAAAGGAACATGTGATTGCAGGAATACTGTTGATTTCCATTGGGGTGTTCATGCTTGTGGTGTGTATCAGAAAGATGATGAGGAAAGATAGATGAGACGATTCATCGACTATTTGATTGTCGCAATGCGGGAGCTTTGGGACTGAAATGGACGAGAAAATCGTTTTTAATTAGTTAATTGGTTGCATAACAATAATTCTTCAAACATATCAGATGTGGAATGACTCCCGCCTCTACAAGCGGTTAGGCCGTGAATCGTGACAGTTCACGCTCCGAAACCGACGGATTGTGCAAAGGGTCTTGATACCTCCCTTTTCATCTTGTATAATTCCCACAACGCAACGGACTATTGTAAAGGAATTTTCGTAATAGTTCCCATAAAGATGAAACAGGAGGTACTTCATCATGTTGACCATTTCACGATTCGTGGTAGAGAATCTAGAAAAGGCCTGCGTCACGGACGTGGCCAGCCCCCGCTTTTCCTTTTCCCTCTCAAGCGATCAAAACCATACCACTTTGAAACAAGCGACGTTGTCCGTCGGTGACTGGCACATGGAAACGACAGAGCAAATCGCCATTCCCTATGGCGGCCCTGCCCTTTCGCCTTTTACCACGTATACGGCCCGCCTGACCGCCACCGACTCAAACGGCGAAACCGCGACAAAGGAGCTCTCCTTTGAGACCGGACGCTTGGATGAGCCATGGCAGGCAGAGTGGATCAGCGACGCGGCGTATCATTTCACGGAAAAGAAGGTTTCGCCAATCCCCATGACTTTCCGCAAAACGATTTCCCTCAAAAAGGACATCGCCTCGGCCAAATTGTACGCCACGGCCCTTGGCATTTACGAGCTGGCCTTAAACGGCCAAAAGGTAGGAAGCCAATATTTTGCCCCCGGCTTTACCTCCTACAAGTCGCAGCTCCAGTACCAGGTTTACGACGTGACGGAAATGCTCTCAAAGGATTCCACGCTAATCGCGATCGTGGCGGGAGGCTGGGCGGTCGGTTCCTTCGTCTTCACCAGGGTCAACCGGCATGACGGCGACCGTCAGGCGTTCCTCTGCGAGTTGCGCGTCACCTACGCGGACGGCACCAAAGAAATCATCGGCACCGATTCTACATGGGACGTGACCGAGGACGGCAATTACCGCATGGCCGACATTTACGACGGGGAAACCTACGACGCCACCATCGACTTGAATCGCGTCACCTGGCGCAAGGCCGCGAAGGAGACGCTTCGCATTTCCCCAAAACTTCTGGCCGATTACGGAAGCCCGGTGCAGGAGCATGAGGTGTTCACGCCGATTTCATGCAACACGCTGGCCGATGGCACGCTGATTTATGACTTTGGCCAGAACTTCGCCGGGGTCGTCAAATTGGAGTTAAACGGCAAAGCCGGGCAGGTCGTCACCGTCAAGCATGCGGAAATTTTAAACCCGGACGGCAGCCTGAACGTCTCGTTCCTCCGCACCGCCAAGGCGACCGCGACCTACACCTGCAAAGACGGGACGCAAACTTACCAGCCTCGTCTATCTTACATGGGATTTCGCTATGTCGGCGTAAACGGCATAAAGGAGGAGGATTTAAAGATATCCGCCGTCGCCCTTTATTCCAGCGTGGCCGAAACCGGAAGCTTTTCCTGCTCCGACGAAATGCTAAACCAATTGCAAAGCAACATCCGCTGGGGCGCGAAATCGAACTTCGTGGACATTCCCACCGACTGCCCGCAGCGCGACGAACGAATGGGCTGGACCGGCGATATCGCGGTATTTTCGCCGACGGCCTGCTACAACTTCGACATGAGCCGTTTCCTTGAAAAGTGGCTTCTGGACGTGGCTGCCGAGCAGCTCCCGACCGGCGGCATCCCGAACACCGTTCCGGTACAAGGCTACGGTTTCCCGGCCACCATGCCGGCCATGGCCATTGATTTCTGGGGCGACGCCTGCGTCATGGTTCCCTGGGCAGAATACCAGGCACGGGGCGATATCAGCATTTTGCAAAAAATGTACCCCGTCATGAAAAAATACGTGAACGCCTGCAAGTTTTGGGCCGGGCTGCTTAGTTTCGGAAAAAACCGTTACATTTGGAACACTCCCTCCGTCCTCCATTTTGGCGACTGGGTGGCTCCCGACGTGCCGCAGATGTCACAATGGCAGAAGCGCAGCAAATGGACGGCGACCGCCAGCCTCTGCAACACCAGCGCGCTGACCGCCAAAGTGGCCGAAATCCTCGGGGAGGGCGCGGACGCCTCCTACTATAAGGAGTTGAGCGACCATGTGGCCGACGCCTACTGCTCCGTGTTCACCGACGGGAACGGCAAAATGAAGGAGGAATTCCAGACGGCCTACGTCCTGCCCCTACAATTTCACATGTTCCCCGACGGCGTACAAAAAGAAGCGGCGGCAAACCTGGCTGAAATGGTAAAGAAAAACGATTACTGCATCGGCACGGGATTTCCCGGCACGCCCTACATCCTTTTCGCGCTGGCGGACAACGGTCATGCGGATACCGCGTTCGAAATGCTTTTGAACACGAAATGCCCTTCCTGGCTCTACGAAGTCAAGTCCGGGGCGACGACCATCTGGGAACGCTGGGACGGACTCGACGAAAACGGAGTGTGTCCGATAGGCGACGACGGGACGGACATGATGATTTCCTACAACCATTACGCCAGCGGCGCGGTCGGGGCCTTCCTCTACCAGCGGATTGCCGGCATCGAGGCCACGAAGCCCGGCTACAAGGAATTCCAGATCAAGCCGCTCGTGGGCGGCGGACTGGCGAGCGCAAGAGGGAGCGTCATCACCCCCTACGGCGAAATCATTTCCGACTGGAAGGTCGGGGGCGAAACCTTCACTATTGGCGTCCAGGTTCCGGTCGGAAGCACCTGCACGCTGACGCTGCCGGACGGGGAAACAAAAACGTGCGACAGTGGACATTACCAATTTCAGTGTCAAATGCAAGGGTTACTACACTAGAAAAAAATTTACCAAGTGTTCATTTCAAAGGAGGAGAAACACACCATGAGTTTCAGCAAATTTTTTGACAACCCGCTTGTCAAGACCAAAATCACCTCGGCGAACGTCAAGCCGCCGGAAATGATCCTCGGGTACTTGCTCGGACCGTTCTGCGCCTTGATTTCCAATGCCACGTTCGGTTCCTACCTGAATCGTTACTATTCGGACATCCTGGGCTGGACCGACGCCACGCGTTTCGGCGTGTTCTCGGCGCTGCTGCCGATGATTTCCGTCATCTTCGTCATCATCGGAAATCTGTTCGTCGGCCGCCTGCTTGACAAGACCCGCACCTCGCAGGGCAAGGCACGCCCGTACCTTTTATTGTCCGCGCCGCTTGTCATGGTTGCCATCGTGACTTTGTTCATCGTGCCAAAGGACGCTTCGCCAATATTACAGATGGCATGGATTGCCATTTCCTACAACCTATACTACGCGGTGTCCTACCCGTTTTACTACACGGCACACAGCTCGCTGGTCGCCCTCTCCACGAGAAATTCCAACGACCGCGGACTGTTGGCGACGCTTTCCAACGCCTCCGGCGTGGCGGCGGTGGGAATCGGCGCAAGCATCCTGATTCCGATGCTGTTAAACGACTTCCTCTTCGTCCCCAAGGCGGACGGCGGCATCGACGCGGCGGCCAGCTACGGAAACTGGAAAATCGCCATGGTCGTTTTGTGCATCACCACGTTGATTGGCATCTTAATCGAGTATTATTTCTCCCGCGAGCGTATCACGGAAGAAACGATGAAGATGGATGCCGAGGAAAAACAAGTGTCCATGGTCGAACAAATCAAGGCCTGCACGGGCAACAGTTACTGGTGGATCATCATTCTTTACTTCCTGCTCTTCCAATTTGGCGGGCTGGTAAAAAATGGTTCCATGACCTACTACTGCACGTGGGTGTTTGAAGGCATCGCCCCCGGCACGGCACAAGGGTTGTTAGGCGCGATTGGCGGCATCCCGACCGCCGTCGGCATGATCCTGGCCTGGCCAATCGCGAACAAGCTGGGCAAACAACGTTCGGTCGTGCTCGGACTGGCCATCTCCGTCATCGGCGGGTTGGTAAGCTTCTTAAACGTCCACAGCTTCGTCATTGTCTGCATCGGCATTATCCTGAAGGGAATCGGGTCCATCCCGGCCATGTACGTGACGCTGGCACTTTTATCCGACGTTTTGGACCACCTGGAGGCGAAAAACGGCTTCCGCTCGGACGGCTTCACGATGAGCGTCTACGGGGCCATCATGGTCGGCATGACGGGACTGGGAAGCGGCGTCATCAACATGCTGCTCTCCTCCGCCGGTTACGACGCCAGCCTGGCCACGCAGCCCGGCAGCGTGGAAACGATGCTTGTGGTGTGCTATCTGGCCATCGAGCTGGTGTGCTACGCCGTCATCGTCGTGCTGATGAGCTTCTTGAAGGTGGAAAAACATATCGACGAAGACCATAAGACAATCCTGGAAAACCAGAAGGCGGCGGTACTGGCCGCGGGCGGCGAGTGGATTGATCCCGAGGAACGGCTAAGACGCGAGCAGGAAGAAGCCGAACGGTTGGCCGCGGAAAGCAAGAAAAAATGAGTTGCCATTCACGGCCGGCCAGGACGTGAACGTAACAAAAATGATTCAACCAGGGGATACGTCCCTTGATGAATATAGTAACCATTCAATCTATCCGAATCGTTACGGCACACAAATCTAAAGGAGGTTTCGTACCATGAAAGCAACAAAAAGTAATCGAACCGCGATGCGCCGCTGGCGCGGCGTCACGACCCTCACCGCGTCCGTCCTCGCCCTGGCGGTAGCGGCCGGCCCCATCGTCAATTCGTTCCGCACGGACATTGACAAGTTCCTCGGAACGTCCAGCACGAAGCTGGTACACGACGGTGACGAGAACATTTCAGAGGTTTACACCTACACTTCCGACTATGAAAGCACGACGGAATTGGTAAAGGCCATCGAAGACCTGGGCGAGCGCATGAACGAAGAGGGCAGCGTCTTGCTGAAAAACAACGGCGCGCTGCCCCTGACGGCCGACGAGACGCAAAAGGTGTCCCTGCTCGGATTTTCCAGCTATTATCCGGTCATGGGCGGCGACATGGGATCCTCCCTCACGCCAAACGTGGGAACCGACGCGGACACGATCGACTTCGTTCAGGCATTGTCCGCGAAGGGTTTCAAAATCAACGGCAAGATACAGGATTTATACAAAACCTTGGAACCACAGTTTACGACAGAAATTGACAACTGGGGAAACAAATCCATTTTCACGAGAATCACGGCCCCGTCAATTGGGAGCACGTTCTCCAGCAAGGAGCCATCGCAGGCCATCATGGACGAGACGGACGCGGGCTGGAAGGATAGCTTGAAAGAGGACAACGTCATCATCGTCACCCTCGCCCGCGCGGCAGGCGAAAACCGTACATACCTGCCAGGCACGGACGGCGTGGACGCGTCCCAGAACTTAAACCAGACCGACCCGCTGGGACTCTCCGATGACGAGCGCGACCTCGTTGCCGCTGCCGTGGAGAACAAAAAGGCCAACGGCGGAAAGGTCATCGTGCTTTTGAACAACGCGAGCGCCATGGAAATCGACGAGTTGAAAAATAATGACGACATTGATGCCATGCTGCAAATCGGCTTGCCGGGCGGCTACGGCTTTTACGGCGTGGCAGACATCCTCTCCGGCGAGGCCAATCCGTCCGGACACCTGACCGACACCTACGCGGTGGTCAACGCGAACGCCCCGTCGGCACAAAACTTTGGCGATTTTCCATATACGAACGGAAATCCGGCATACAGCATCAACTCCGTACAAGTGGAGGCCGAAAACATTTACATCGGGTACAAATATTATGAGACGCGCTACATGGACTGCGTACTGGGAGAAGGCAACGCCTCCGCGGCGGTCGGCAGCACCGATGGCAATGCGTGGAGCTACAATAACGAGGTGTCCTATCCATTTGGATATGGCCTAAGCTACACGACCTTCGAGCAAAAGCTTGACAGTCTGGACGTGGATTTAGAAAATAAGACCGTCACCGCCAAAGTGACCGTTAAAAACACCGGCGACGTGGCTGGCAAGGACGTGGTGCAATTGTACGTTTCCACCCCGTACACCAGCTATGACAAGGAACACGGCATTGAGAAAGCCGGCGTACAGCTCTTGGATTACGCGAAGACCGACGTGCTCGAAGCCGGCGCGTCCGAAACCGTGACCATCGAGGCCGACATGCAATACATGGCAAGCTGGGACAGTTCTTCTGACAATGCCGCCGGCACGAAGGGCTGCTACATTTTGGATGCCGGAACGTATTATTTCTCCTTGGGAAACGGGGCGCACGAAGCAGCCAACAACGTGCTTTCCGCGCAGGGCAAGAGCACGGCAGACGGCATGACCGGGGCCGGGGATGCCGCCATGACCGCGACGTGGAACCTTGAGTCGCTTGACAACGAAAGCTTCGCCCTCACCAAGAACGGCACGGCCGTGGAAAACCAGTTGGAAGACATGGATTTGAATTACTGGATGCCAGGCACGGTAACGTACATGACCCGCAGCGACTGGGCGGGGACTTTCCCGAAGACTTACGAGAATTTGACCGCGACGGACGAAATGCTGGCCGTCCTGGACAATGACAATTACGAAATTTCCGCTGACAACGGCGATACGTCCGCCATCACCTTCGGCGCGGACAACGGGCTGACCCTGGCACACTTGAAAGGTGTCGATGACATTGACAATCCAGACTACGCCAAATTGCTAGACCAGATTACGTTGGAAGAATGCCTGATTCGCACCGGCTTTGGCGGCACAAGCACGAAGGCCATCGACTCCATCCATTCCCCGGAGGCGGTACAAAACGATGGGCCGAACGGCATTTACTCTTATCCGCTTGGACAATATGCGAACACCGACGCGTCAACGGGCGACCCGTGCGCGATTGACGCGAACGACAAGAACGCGGGCTACATGGCCGGTGTCATGAGCAACGAGACCGTGATTGCCCAGACATTTAACAAGGATTTGGCAAAGGAATTCGGCCAGGTGATGGGCAACTACTCCTTGTGGGCGAACCTGCCAATTTACTGGGGTTGTGGCACGAACCTGCACCGTTCCCCATACAACGCACGTAACCACGAATATTATTCCGAGGACGCGATTCTGACCGCGTACCAAGGCGCGAACTTCGTGGAAGGCGGCATGGAATATGGCTGTCTGATTGCTCCGAAGCACTTGGCATTTAACGACTCGGAAATCAACCGTACCGGCATCAGCGTGTTCATGACCGAGCAACAAGCGCGTGAAAATGAATTGCGTGGCACGCAGGCCGTCATTGAAGACGCGGGCGCGCTGGCCGTCATGACCGCTTATAACCGTGTCGGCGTGTACACCGACAACTCCCATACGGGACTGTTAATCAACATCCTGCGCGGCGAGTGGGGCTTTAAAGGACTGATGAGCGAAGACTTCATCATGGACGCGAATTACGTTTGTCTGAAAGAAGCCATCTTAAACGGCGTGACGATGAGCTGCAATACCGGCGACAACACGATGGACGCCATCACCGAGAAATATGGATACTGGACCGTGGAAAACGTCGGAAAGGACGCACGGCTTTTGACCGCCTTAAAGCAGGCAATGACCTACCAGGCATACGCATTGGCAAATTCCAACGCGATGGACGGCTACACCCCGACCACGCACCTGGTTACCGTGAACACGTGGTATGACAACTTGATTCTCGGACTGCAAATCGCGTTCGCGCTGCTGACACTCCTTGGCGTCGTCATGTACATGCGTTCCGCCAAGAAGAATTAAGTACATTCGCACGTAAGCACTCAATATACGAGTGCCAAGTGCTCTTGACTCTTGGAAACTCCGCACGGCTAGGCTCGTGCAATACCTCGCCAAGAAGTGCGGAGTACATTCGCACGTAAGCACTCAAAATACGAGTGCTAAGTGCTCATAGTAGGGAGGTTTCATTATGAAAAGAAAAACATCTGCCGGTCTGTTTATGACCGCGATTTCCATCATTGCCGCCGTCGTTGGTTTCATCTATTATATGATGAACTGTAACACGGCCTACTTTGCCAACTTGGGCGTAAACCCGGTCGTAATCGGCTGCATCGTCGCCGCCATCGTTTTGCAGGTCGTCCTAATCATTGTCGGAATGAAAGGCCAGCCGATGTGGATCGACATTTTGCCCATCGCCATTTCCGTATTTCTGATGCTTGGCACCATCAATTTCGTAAGCGCCCGCGTCAATGGCTTCGCAGCCATCCTCACGTTTGAGAACAACGCGGAAAACATGGCCGACCTAAGTAGCGCGATTATCGGCATTGCGGCATGCCTGATTGCCACCGTCGTGAGCATCGTGGCATCCTTCTTCGATGTCACGAAAGAGGCGGCGTGATGAAAAAACTCCAAGCTTTCGACATTGTACCGATTCAGCAAAATACGTTAAATTGTGCAATATTTCGAAGCGAAAAAACTTCAAAACAACATGGCAACCTTGGTTTTTAAAGGGGTTACGCTACATGTTTCGAGGCCGGAGAACAAGATAGGCAATTCCCCGGCCTCAAACCATATACAGAGTATTACTTTTTCGGGCTTGAAATTAGGGAACCGCAAGAAAGTATTTTATGTAAATTGCTAGTGTACTGACACGTTGGTTTTTGATAAAACCACGCTGAATATTTGTACATCGATAAGGCGGATGAAAGAGGCGATGTGGACATTTTCCTCCCATTTAAACTTGCCATCATCCCTTGTTAAGGATAGCAGTTAGCATTATATTAGGAAATGCAACAAACAAATGCTTTGGAGGCTTGCGCATGAAAAGGATAAATCAAAAAATATCCGGCAGTTTATTATTTAGAACCTTTACTTTTTTGATACCGATTTTATTGTTCATGTTTTCCATGGCATGCCTTGTCTCCTGCGCACAAAGTGAAAAACGCACCTCTGATTCCTCACAAGACGACGTGCAGTTTTGCCAAGTCGTTCTGGAAGACAATGAGGCTTTTGTAGCAAAAGAATCGGTTCTGCGCGTTCCGCGCGGCGGGACGGCCGTATTTTCCTTGCGCGTAAATGAAGGGTACACGCTTATCGGTACTGATTTTTCCGATTCTGCCAATGCCATGCTCCAAATGGACGGTACAAGCGCAACTTTGACAATCCACAACGTGATTTACCCCGCCGTGGTTTCCATCATGGCAGACAAAACCCCCATAACAATACAATATGCCGCCAATGGCGGGACGCGCCTGGACGGTTTAGACGCGTCCATGCCCATAAGCATCGATGTCACTGACTCCAAGCTACGCCACAACACGTCTGTCGGCATTGACTTGTTTTCCCGCGACGGCTTCACGCTGATTGGTTGGAACACCGCCCCCGACGGAAATGGAACCGCCGTGGGACTAGGCAGCCGCGTCGCCTGGGAAGAGGGCCTGACATTGTATGCCCAGTGGAGCAAGTGGACGGACGACTCCTTCTTTTCCTTTGAAATCCGTGGCGACGGCGCGATCATTACCGGGTTTCGAAGTACAGAATTCCACACTGGTGCAAATACGTCAGTAACTGGTGCAAATGCGTCAGTAACTGGCGGTTCACCAGATTCGCGGATTGCGGATGCGACTGGCGATTTGCCAGACTTACGGGTCGCGAATGTGGAGGCAGGCAGTGACATACTGACGATTCCGGCCAATTTAGGCGGCCATCCCGTGCTTTCCATTGACGAATATGCCTTTCAGAATTGCCCGGCCAAGACCGTCATTTTGCCGCCCGGCCTTAAGAGCGTCCGTGCCTACGCCTTTTGCGGCTCCGCGCTTGAGACCCTCTATCTGTCTGATGACATTGTAAGCGTGAGCGACTACGCCTTCAAAGATTGCCCTGATTTTTCCACGCTTCACGTCAACGCGGTGGAAGCTCCCGTGTACGGCACGAATTATTATGCGACGTTCCAGGACAAATTCGACCGTCTCGTCTCTTTGCGGGACGAAAAGAAAATCGTACTCTTTTCCGGTTCTTCCACGCGTTTTGGTTATGACAGCGAAATGATTGACGACGCTTTTCCCGATTATGAAGTAGTCAACATGGGCGTTTTTGCTTATACGAATGCCTACCCGCAGCTTTTGCTGATTCTTGACAATATGCAAAAGGGCGACATTTTGTTGCATTCCCCGGAATTTGATGCCGCACAACGGCAATTTTGCGTCCGCACGGAATTAGACGCCCCCTTCTTTTGCATGATGGAGGCAAATTATGACACTCTCGCCTTGCTGGATTTACGGGAGACCACCCTGGTTTTCACGGCGTTCAATTCCTATTTAAAAACAAAGGAATCCCTGCCGCCGCAAAACTATTCCCTCTCCCCCGCCGATTATGACGAGGACGGAAACCCGCTCGCGGCGAATGGCCATGAGGATGGCACGCATTCCAGCACGGCGAACGATTACGAAAATGGCGCAAATCCCAATGCGGCGAACGATTGCGAAGATGGCACAAGTTCCAACGCATGCAAGAGCTACAATGAATATGGGGATTATGTTTTGTACCGCCCGAATGCCGATACGGACGAACCCGTTTATGGCCTGGGCGTAGAATACACCGTGTCCGCCTTTCCCGCCAATTTTATCGAATCCTTGAACCAAGCGTACTCCCGTTTCCTGCAAAATGGCATTACCGTCTATTTTGCCTACGCGCCGCGCAACCGCCTCGCCCTCTCCGAGGAAAGCACGGAAACAGAACGTGAAAAATTACACGCTTACTTTCAAGAAACGCTCCTCGTCCCCGTGATTTCCGAATTGGAGGACTCACTATATCCGGGCCGCTATCTTTACGGCACGGACAACCACCTTTCCACCGAAGGGGTCGCGATGCGCACGGAAAGCATTATAGAAGATTTACAAAAACAAATGGAGCGAGACAAGCTGGAAGACACGAACACGAATCGGAAACAATGACAAGCCGACCACCTAACAAAAAGTACACACCGGCAAACTTACCGCCCAACAAAATGTGCACGACGGCAAACTTACCGCCCAACAAAATGTGCACGACGGCAAACCCGCCGCCCAACAAAATGTGCACGACGGCAAAACGCCGTCCAACAAAATGTACACGACGGCAAACCGTCGTCCAACAAAATGCAGGAGGTAACCATGAAGCAAAAAATAATTGCCCTCGCCACATTTTTAATCGCTCTCCTTGTCGTTACGGGACTTTTCGTGGCACTCGTCATGGGAGCGACCTTGCAGGAATTATTGACTCCCCTGCTCGTGCTCCTTGTCGGATATCTGATTATATTCTTACGTCAGGAAAAAGGGGGCTGAAAAATGAACTTTACTTCATTGGATTTTTTACTTTTCCTTCCCGCCACGCTCCTGCTCTGCCGTCTTTTTCCCGCGCGTTTTCGTTGGCCGCTTTTACTTGCGGCAAGCTATTTTTTCTATATGCGATATACGCCATGGGTCGGTCTGCTGCTTTTCGGGGCGACCTTCGTCTCCTGGTTCTGCGCGGGAAAAATCGCTGTTGCACACGAGGGCGATTCGATAACGCGAACGGCCAAAATGACGGCACATGAGAACGACGCGACATACGGATCGCGGCATGCGAACATGCGGACGATGACATCAAAACATTCCCGACCGGGGAAACGTTTCTGGCTGACGCTTGGTATCGCGACCCCGCTCGCCTGCCTTTTCATTTTTAAATACATGGGCTTTTTGGGACAGATAATCGAGTCCGTTTTCGGGCTTTTTTTCGGGAAACCCATGGATTCCTTATGGGGTAAATCCGCAGGCTTCTCATGGGACATTCTGCTACCGGCCGGAATCTCATTTTACACGTTCCAGACGTTGTCCTACGTCATCGACGTCTACCGAAAGAACCTGAAGCACGAGACGCACTTTGGCTACTACGCGCTTTACGTCTCCTTTTTTCCACAGCTCGTTGCCGGGCCAATCGAACGCCCCGGAAACCTATTGCCGCAATTAAAACGGGAGAACGCCTTTTATCCAGAAAATCTGCTTCCCGGCTTTTGTCAAATGCTAATTGGATTCTTCAAGAAACTGGTCGTGGCGGACTACCTCGCCCGCTTTGTTGACGTTGCCTTTGCCTCCCCCAAACTCGTACAAGGACCAGGAGTCGCTCTGGCCGCCTGCCTTTTCGCGATACAAATTTACTGTGATTTCTCCGGGTACTGTGACATTGCGGCAGGAGTCGCCGGGATGCTCGGTATCCGCCTGGTGAAAAATTTCGACCGTCCATATTCAGCGGGCAGCATTCGTGAATTTTGGCATCGGTGGCACGTCAGCCTGACAAGCTGGTTCACTGATTATATTTACATCCCCCTCGGCGGAAGCCGCAAGGGAATTTGGCGGCAAACATGCAACGTGCTAATCGTATTTTTCATCAGCGGACTGTGGCATGGAGCGGCGTGGCATTATGTTCTGTGGGGATGCATCCATGGAATGTACTTGACGGCCGGCATCCTCTACCATAAGTTCATCACGCGCCATGTGACACGCACCGCAACCGGTTCACGCAGAACGAATGGAGACGCAGCCGGTTCGCGCCAAACCAACAACCGCGACAAGCGCACGTCCACTCCACACCAAGACGATAAACACGACAAACACGCGCCTTTTTGCTACGGCTGCAACGTCCCCATACAGTTCGCCCACAAGCTTTGGACGTTGACCCTCGTCTGTTTCGCCTGGATTTTTTTCCGGGCGCAGACCGTTTCCGACGCCTTCGCGATGGTGTCACATCTGGGAAACGGCTGGAACGCAAACGGCATCGCGGCCACCGTGAACCTCCTACAAATAACGCCGCTCGACATAGGGCAGACCGCGCTCATATTGCTCGTGCTTGAACTTTTGGAAAAATTCGGAAAAATTATGGAACACGAAACAACGCACGATGAGGGGTACAGCACGGGACATGGCACGGGACATGGCGCGACTCGCGACGCGCAAAACTCGTCTCATCAAACGAATTCCTCCCCCCTGCAGGCCGCCATCATTTTTTACCTGATTTTAACCATCTGCACTGCGTGGCTAACGTTGTTATCACAAAACGCGGCAGGAACGTTTATATATTTTCAATTTTGACGATGCCGGATCAAAAGATCATGCTTGCATAAAGAACACGACTTTGAAACCCGCAAAAAGGCACCAAAAAGTATCCGTTTTTCAACGAAAGGACAAACCCAGCCATGAAACCGAACCGCAAAATCCTCATTTACATGAACATGTTCCTTCTGCCGCTTCTGCCGCTGGCGTTATGTTTCTGCGCCTTTTTCCTGCCCCCGCAGTACGAGGAAAGTTTTATGGGCGAATTGAAATATAAATGTAACCGCCTAAATAAAACCGATGGGAACCGCATTATTTTCGTCGGCGGCAGCGGTGCGGCGTTCGGCATCGACTGCGCGTTGGTGGAAAATGCCTTTCCAACCCGAAAGGCCGTCAACTTTGGAATGTACGCGGCACTTGGCACGACGGTCATGCTGGATCTGTCCGAGGATGACGTGCGCGAGGGCGACATCGTAATCGTCATGCCGGAACAAGACCCGCAAACGCTCAGTTGCCATTTTAACGGCGAATACATGTGGCAAGGCGCGGACGGCGCGTTTCATTTACTTTTCCAACTCAATCGGGAACATTTACGTGCCATGATTGGACAGTTTCCTTATTTTGCCACCAAAAAATGTGCCTATGTGCTTTCCGGACAGCCTCCGCAACCAGATGCGATGTACCGCCGCAATTCCTTTAACGAATATGGCGACATCGACCTTTCTGCCTGCTCTGCCAATATCATGCCGAACGGATATGACTCAAACACGCCCATCCGTTTTGACGAGGCCGTATTGTCGGACGATTTCATAAAAGAGCTAAACGAATACACGGACACGTTGACACGGCGCGGTGCCACCGTCTGGTATTATTTTTGTCCGATAAATAAATTGGCCGTTGCAAATGATGCCGATATTGACGTATACTATGACTATCTGCAGTCCCGCCTCCATTGCCAGATTATAGGCAATCCCCATGACTGCATAATGGAATCCGGCTGGTTTTACGATACCAACTTCCATTTGAATAATAGCGGGAAAATCGTCTACACCCGCAATTTGATTCGCGCCATCAAGGCGGCGCTCGGCGACAGCACGCCCACGCGAATCACCTTGCCGCAGATGCCACTATTAGGCGATTCCTCTAACGTGGACTCCGGCCTGCACGATGACGCTTCAAACACGGGCTTCAACCTGCACGATGACGCTTCAAACGCGGACTCCGGCCTGAACGGGGATGGCCCAAACACAGGATCCGACCTGCATGGCAATGGCTTAAACGCGGATTCCGACTGCTTCACCTGGGAAATCAAGGACGGCGCCGCCGTCCTGACGGGATTGACCGCAGAAGGGCTCACTCGCGAAGAACTGACGGTTCCCGCCAATTTGGACGATTGCCCGGTCAACCGGCTTCCTGCCGACATTTTTGCAGGCAATACCGTCTTGCGCGTCGTCACGATACAAGAAAATATTCGCGCCATTGACGACTATGCCTTCTCGGGATGCGACACATTGGAAACCATACGCATGCTTCACGTATTGCCACAACATTGCCTGGCGGGGCAACATTTATTGGATGGGACAAACGCCATCCTCGCGGTCGATGCGGACTTGCAAACACAATATCTTTTAAACTACACATGGTCAACATACGCGGAACGAATTCGCGGAGAATGAAAGCGAAAGGGATGAACAAAGTCATGAAAAAGAACATGGAAAAGACAAACGTCATGCGGATTCTGGACCAGAAGAAAATACATTATACAAGCCATTGTTACGTCGATACCGGTGTCATCAGCGGCATCGATGTCGCCACGGTCTTAAACCAAAACCCAAGCCAGGTGTTCAAGACACTCGTCACGCTTGGAAATTCGAATACGAATTACGTGTTCCTGGTTCCCGTTCTAAAAGAACTTGATTTGAAAAAGGCCGCCAAATCAGTCGGGGAAAAGAGCATCGGCATGCTAAAGTCAAAAGACTTGTTGCCATTGACCGGATACGTTCACGGCGGCTGTTCCCCCATAGGGATGAAAAAACAGTTCAAGACCGTAATCGACGTATCCGCCTCGAATTACGATGCCATCATTTTCAGCGCGGGAAAAATCGGCTACCAGGTCGAAACCACCCTGAAGGAATTAAAACAAGTCTTACGGTTTGAGTTGGAGGATGTCATTGTGGATTGACGCGGCAACCGAACTTTCACGAGGGGGATTCATCCCCCTCGCGCTTTCCTCGCCCACTCCATCGCCTCATCCTTGCTCATCTGGTATCTTTCCATCAATTGCGCCTCTATCGTCTCGTCCGGAATCGACAACGACTTAAGACTTGCAACCAACGCACGAATGCCCATCCCTTTCTGTACGTTAAAACACATCCCGATGTCCGTGCATCCGTCCGCGACGAGCGTGTTGATGATACACCATGCCTGGAAGTCACTGAACGCCTTTCTTGTCACCAGTCTACCGTTGTACCTTGCCGTGATAATCTTCACGATATCGCTCCCCTCTTTCTTAGTCCTCGATGATTTCGGTCACATCCACGCCCAGAACGGCGGCAATCCTGCTTTTACATGTGTTCAAATTTGAAAGGATGTGATATAGTAAATCCGAGATGATTTAGACATAAGTGTCGCCGAGAACATAAATATCTGCGCAAACAAAAAAGATGACCCAAAAATAATTCCCTCTATAAATTACGTAAAGCTCTTGATTGTAATATTAATGAAATATTAGACAAACCTTTTGATTTAACGGATGGAATTAGCGTCGGTGTACAGAAGGCAACACGGTCGATGAAGGGCATATTTCCCCCCTTTCGTCGTTACTTTCACTCCGCGTACGTCCTTGTACGCGTCGCTCAAGTGCCTTGAAAGGGGGTTGGTGCTTATGGTTACATATTCGGAGTTAATTCAGTTTGTGATTATGCTTTGCGCCGTTGCAACTCTTGCGATTTACGCGACACGCAAAAAATAGCGCCCTCGCTCTGGTAAAGTAAGGCGCTACTTTTCGTAACAAATTATTTTGCCGACGGCTAGGCTCCATCTAGCTTTCGGCTCTCTTGCTAAGCATATTATATATCAAGTGCACGGTTTTTTCAAGCCCCAATTTACAAAACCGCCCGGTGTTACCGGCATGGACACGCTTTCATGCAAAGTCCAATAAAAATACCCCGGAGCAAGTTTCCCCCGCCCCGGGGTATTTCACTGGTACATCTCCCATATATTTTCCTGATATCCCGCCACGCCCGCATGCCGAACCGCCTCCACGGTTCCCCCCAGTTCGTCGTCCTTGATTCGTCCCAGCATTTTCATCCGTCTCGGGGAAATACTTTTCCCCGACTTACTTTTTTCATAATCTTCCACGGACATGTGCCAATATGCAAATTCCCCCTTGTAATACCGCCTTATCTTCCAGGCAATCAAAAGCCCCTCCGGGTCGAAGTCGCCCCCATAATATACCTTGATTCCCGATGCCGCAAGCAAATCCAGCATAAGCACCGCGCTTAACCTGGGCTGCCCGTTCATGCACATGCAAGACTTTTCGCCTTTCCATTTTCCACAAAGCATCGCGTACACCGATGGATTCTCCACGATATAAATCTCATTTCGCGGGCAAGCCACCCGTCTCCACTTGGCAATTACCGACAGCGGCACGCGCACCATGTCACCCTCCGCCAAAAAACCCGCCATTCCCGCATGGGAACTTTCATCTGCACCATGGGCAAGAATGCCGGAAAGCATCACGTCATTTGAAACGTCATCACGCAAAATTCCCGCCTCCAAATACAACCGGTTCTTTTGCAAAGCGGGAAATATCGACGGTTCCCCGTCATTCGCCCTGGGTTCTGCGCCATCGTCCCCACCATCGCACCGCTCCTCATCCTGCCCGGACTTCCCCGCTTGCACTTCCTCTCGCCCGACTGGCACCGCCTCCACGCCCCTTTGCACATGGTTCCACTGCACCAGCTGCCACAAAAATTGCCCGTCCCGCGTCCCGTCGTCAAACGCATGGGGATTTCCCGTCAATCTGGCCGCAAAAACCGCCAAATATTCCACGCACCCGTGTCGGCAAGGAAACGCATTGACAATCCACGCTCCAAACTCCAATGTGGCTTGCATTTCACGTTCCCCCACCGAAGCGTGCTTCACATTTTCCGCCCTCTCCCGATTATTCTTTACATCCTCCCGACAACGTTTCCACACGTACGGATAGCAGAATCCTTCCTCACGCGCCAATTCTCCTATCCACGTTGCCGCCGGTGTTTTCTCGTATTGCCCGGCCAATTCTTTGCACGCCTGCTGCCAACGCCGCCGTTCCTCTACTTCCCGCGCCTCTTTTAATTCCTTCTTTCCCGCCATTTCCTCCTGAAAATACAGTTCCAACACCTCTTTTGGAGAAATATCCCCAAAACGGCTGCCTTTCAATACCTTTTCAAATCGGGACGCACTGATGGACACCGATTTCTGCCCGTGGAAATTCTTCTGGAAAAAGCCCTCCAAGACCTCCAGTTCCTCCACGGACACCCCGCGCAGGACCACCGTTCCCGCAAAATATCCATAAGAGGAAAATTTTTCCCGAAACCCACGAAGCAGGCGGTCAAAAACATGGTTTCCTCGAAAATATTTTATGCAATCCTTTTCCAATTGCGTTGGCTTGTCCATCTTCGGCCTCCTGACTATTTCCCAAGGGGCTGTCGGGAAATGACTGCACACCTACAATATATGTGACGTATCAGAATTTACAACCATATATTGTGGGTTTGCCGCATTGTCCGACAGTCCCTTACCATTCGCAGCGGAATGGTAACGTATTTTTCCCAAACATGAAATAAGACCAGCTTACGCTGGTCATGATTTCTAAATTATGCCAATTGCCTAATAGTGACGCCAACACATGACGCTTACCTCGATAATGGCACGGACATAGGACTTACTGTTGACATTCTTATATTAACATATGCGGGTCGTCTTGTCAATATGCAAGAAAATTTTCAATATTATTTTTTGTTAGCGTGTTACAGTTCAGTCCCCGGCCAATCACCACGCTGATTGGCCGGGAGGACGCACGTAAATCTGGCCGATGCATCACCCGCTTTGCCGTAGGCAAACTAAAAATGCGGGTGATGCCCGTTACAATTCGGACTCGCGCTGGCGCGGGGCTGAATTGTAACGTTAGCGTCGGTGTACAGAAGGCAACACGGTCGATGAAGGGCATATTTCCCCTCCGCACACCGACGCTACCATAGTTACTTTTCACGGAAATTCAAATATCCCCTTCAATATCCCAATCTCCCTCAACCGGCGAAATTCCTCCGTGTAGTGCTTCGTCTGCAATTCCGAATAATACAAGTTCGAAAACACGTCCGCAATCTGGATGAACTTATTGTCCACGGAGTCAAAGTACGTCACGCTAAATTTCCCCTTGACCGCCCCGGCCATCGTCAATTCCGTGTTGAGATAATTTTCCAGAAAATATTTCGTCTCCGTTTTCTCATTCCGCTCATCCAATTGAAGAAAACAATCCTCGTTCGGCAACACCCCGCTTTCCATGAAATAACTCAGCGCCAGGCGAATCGCATAATTAAACGCGCGGGCCGTATTGGAACAAAACGCGTCCGTCAGCTTTTTGTTTTCCAACCGTATATAATAAACATCGAAATAATGGCATCGGGTAAAGTATTCCAAAAAAAATCAGCTTCATTTCCCGGTCAAACTGCGGCCCTTTATCCGACGCCTCGCCCCTTACATGCGCGTCATCCTCCAACCAGCGCTTCGCCCCTTGCATGCGCGTCGTCCTCCAGCCGACACTCCGTACTCTACGCGTGCCGCTTACACCCCGGCCGCCCGCTCCTCCACCTGCGCCTCGTTCTCCAGCATTTCCTTCGCGCGCCCGTTCCACAGATACGGCATCACGGTCACGAACTTGGCATTTTCCGGGCGCAAAAGCTGGTAAATGGCCAGCGCGTCCAACGTATCACAATCGCCCCACAATACTTGCGAATTAATAATAAAATCAAACTCGAACTCCGTCATCAGGCGGAACATGTCGCGGATATTCTTATTATCCACCCCCGCGAACGCCTCGTCAAGCGAAATCAGCCGCGGCGCGTCGGCATTTCCGCCCTTGTACTTGGCCACCACCGCCGAGAAAAGCGGCACATACATCGACATCGCCTTCTCACCGCCGCTAAACGTCCCGAACACGCTGTTCGTCAATTCCTTCTGCCGTTCCCCGCTCTTCTGGGAAAACAATTGAAATTCAAACCACTTTCGATAATCCAGCGTATCTTTCATCACCTGGTAAAAAGACACCTGGCCGCTGTCCTTGGCGTTCCGCCTGGCCTCTTCCACCTTCGAGCGGAAATGCAGGGACAACTTGGCCGCCTCGTCCTCCCGCATCAGGCGGTAATCCTTTTTCAACAAATCCACCAGTTCCCGCGTGTCAAGCTGGTCCTCGTGCTCCGCCGTCTTGCTGCGCCACCGCAGGCTCAGCTTCAAGCCGCTCGACGTGTTCATGGCGCCCATCAGCCCGTTCATTTTCTCCACCCACGTATTAGAGCTGTTGATTTTCCCGCGAATCTTCCGACCCACCGTATTCGCCAAAATGTCCTCGAACAATTCCCGGTCGCCGGCCTTGATTAGCTCCTGCAGATTCGCGATTTCCTCCTCCAAATGCCCCAGCAGCTTCTGAAACGGAATCCGCACGCCCTGGTATCTGGCGCCAATGTCCAAACGCCTGGCCGCCACGTCGCCACGCCGGGCCTCCTCGTCCAGCTCCGTAAAACGCTCCGTCTGCGTCAACTGGTAATCGTTCAAAAATCCCCGATTTTCAAAATAAACCTTATTCAAGTCACGGATGACGGCCTCCTTGTCCATTCCCTGGCAATCCACGGCCAAAAATGCCCGCACCGCCGCCGCGTCCATCATCTTCGGCACTTCCCGCGACGCGCCTTGCCCGCCTATCCCCGGCGAGGAAACGCCCCCGACCGCCTGATTTGCATCCCGGCCTTCGCCTCCCGGCACCTCCACGTACCCGAGCGCCGCCTCGGCCTCGTAACATTTTTGCAAATGCGCGCTACGCCGCTTATATTCCTCGATTCGCTCCACGCTCTGCTCCATCAACGCCGTAATCGTGCGGATTTGTTCCTCCTTCTGTCCCTTTTCCGCCGCGCACCGCCCGACTTCCTGTGGATACGCGCCCAGCCACCTTATGCAAATGTCCAGGCGCTCACGAATCTGCTCGTAATCCGTCAGCTTCAACTGCTCCTGCACGGACGCGTATTCCTCACGTCCCTTCTTCAGATCCGACTCGGACGAATGCATGTCCGCGCGAATCTGATCCATGTCCAAATCCAAATCCTCCATGCGCCCGGAAAGTTCCGCGATATGTCCCACGACCTGCACGTAAAGCTCATGCCCGGACTTTAACTGGTAAAAATGCTGCCCATACGAACGCGCCGCCGCGTCCGCGCGTAAAAACGTCTCATAATTACAATCCAGATAAAGCCCCTCGGCAATCTGCAAGGCTTCCTTGCGCATTTCGCGCAAAGTCTCGTTTTTCTCATGCAATTCCGCCTCCAGGCGCACCTCTTCCTCCTTCATGCGCTCCACAAGCAGACGCGCCGCGGACAACATCCGGCACGCCTCGCGCAAGTCGTCCTCCCTCGGGAGAGACGCGTACTCCCCGGCCAAAAGAGTCTGCCGCCGCCCGATTTCCTCCGCCTCGCCCTGCAGGCGCTCCAAATCCCGCCCGATGGATTCCAACGCCTCCCGGCAGGCCGAAATCTTTGCCAGACGGTTCTTTTCCCGGGCTCGCGTCCCCAAAAATCCGGCCTCGTACTCGCCGCTGATTGTCCCGCTGATCACGCCGATCTGGTACGTCCCGTCCAGCGAGACCGCGGTCGTGCCCTCGCTCTCATAAGCAATATTTTGCAGGATGCCGGTAATTCTCTGATTGAAGAAAATATCGTTGACCGAATCGTTCAAATCGAGCACGTCCAAAACGCTTTTCTCGGCATGCGTTTTCTGCACGAACAAATACTTGTCGCAACACCCTTGATCCAGCGAAAGAACCTGCTCCTTGTACCGCTCCTCTATCACGAGGGCGTCCAGAATCCCCATGTGGAAAAACGCCTCCTCGATGCGGTCGCAGGCCGTCTTGTCCAGACCTTCCCCGAACTCGATGACCTTGTAAAATTCTTGATAAGGAATGTTTTTCTCGCGCAGCCGCGCACGGTTTTTCTGCACCGCCTCACCTCGCGGCGGCTCCGGTTCCTTGTGGTTTTCCCACTCCGCAAGTTCCCGCCCGCGCTCTTCCTTTTCCAAAAGCAGTTCGCTGATTTCCGCCTGGATTTTCTGCCCCTCCCCCGCCAGGACGCCTTTCTTTTCAATCCACACGTCCGCCACCGGCTGCCGAACCGCCGCATAGTCCGAATTTTCATCATACTCCTCCGAAAACCGCGACAAATCCTTTAGCAACTCTTTGGAAAGCGCCAGTTCCCGGTTTTGTCCGTTCCAACTGTAAAGGGCCTCCTTCCACTCGTTTCGCACCTGAGCCATGACGGCTTCCAGTTCCCCGGCGCGCCGCTCGGCCTCGCCTGTCTTTCGCTGCTGCCGCTCATGGTTTTGCAACAATTCCTCCACCTGCCGCCTGCAGGCATCAACCTCCCTCAATATTTCCACGCCTTTTTCAATCCCCGTCCGCGTTTTCTCCATCTGTGCCTGGTGCGTATGAAATGAGAACGGCTTTTGCAAGTCCTGCAGCAGTTCCGCGCTGAAAAACGCGTGCTCCTCGAACGCCATGTCCTCTGCCTCGTCCTGCATTTCCTCCAATAGCGCCCGTAACCCCTGCTCCTTTTGATATTCCCTGTCCCGCTCTTCCTTCTGCCTGGATGAAAGCTCCACGTATTGCTCCTGCTTCGCGGCCAACTGCCGTTCCTTCTCGGCGACATTTTTTTCATCCTTCTCAATCCGCGTCGCCAACTCCAGTTCCTTTTCTTTTAGCGCGACCGCGTCGCTTTTACTTAGCGATTCCCGCTCTTTCTCCATCGCGCCCTTTTTGGCGTTCAGCGTTTCCTCTTCCCTGTCCAGCCATTGCACGCGCTCCTCGCATTCGCGTTTCTTCCGCCCCCGTTCCTTCTCCTCCTTCAACAGATCCGCCAGTTTCTTCTCATTTTCCTCATAACGGGCGGCCTTCTCATACAATGTCAGCCGGTTATATTTGTCAAACACACGGTTGATCTTCTCCGCCGCCTGCCGTCCCTCCTGCCTGGCCTTCAAATTCAGGTTCATCGTGTCCATATTCTCAATGGCCTCGGACATCGGCCGCAGGTCCTCGTCCGACAAGGGCTGCAGCGAATCACTCAAAATGTCGTTGATGACCGACGGCTTGAAATCCTTCGACAGCTTCGGCGTGCGCAATTGAATCAGCAAGTCAATCATTTCCTTGTATTCATCCACGGTCTCAAATCCGAAAATCTGCCGGTTCACGTACTCCATGTAATCCACCTGGCGGTCAAACGTCCGCCCGCCGTTCGCGACCCGGTTCTCCAGCTCCTTCTTTGAGAGAGTGACTTTCTCGTCCGTCTTTTTGTACAGGAAAAAATCCTTGCCGACCCGCCTCCCGTCCGTCAGGCTGAAATACCATTTGTCCAACGGCTTGCCGCGCCTGGCCCGGATGCCCATGCCGACGGTCAGATACGTCTCGCTCTCCTGCCGCTTGAATTCCAGATAAAGATAACCCGTGCGTTCCTCCCGCCCGTCGTCTTCTTCCAGCAGGTAACTGCTCATTTTCCGGTCACGGGAACCAAACGGGTCAAGCCGCTCCGGACTCATGTTGCCGTCCAAAAGAAGCGGCACCACGCTCTGCATTGTCACCGATTTTCCCGAACCGTTCGACCCGCGCAGAAGCATCCGTCCCTTCACGAAAGGAAACTCCTGCTCGTCATAATACCAAAAATTCACCAACCCGATTTTATTCGCCTGCCACCTGCTGCCCATTTCGACAATCTCCCTTCAAAAGCCATTTCTGCGGCTGCGCCGCCCACGGACAACCGCACAATCTTCCGCGAAACACAACTCTCACGCCTTGAAATCCTCCGGGTAACGGCCCGCCACCTTGCCCGCCGCCGGATAAATGACGACCTGCCCGCCTTGCGCCTTTGCGTCTGCCGGCCTGCCGGCGCGCGCCTCGCCGTTCTCGCCATCCCCGCGGCCGATAAACATCCAACGCTCCATCGCTTCCGTCAATTCCCGCACAAATTCGCCCTCCGGCATCTCCCGGTAATTCTTCGTGAATCCCGCGCCGCGCTCCGCCTTTACCATCTTAAGCATCCGCTCAAACTCCACCCGTTCCACGCGCACCGTCTCGTCCGGCTGCGTCCGCCACGTCCCCTCTTCCACATTTCTCCGTATCTTCGCGCAGACGAGCAGAATAATGTCGGACAGCACGTTATTTCCCGGAAACGCCACCCCCGCCCGGCAATCCTCACCCATTATGAAAAACGCGCTCCCCTTGTGAATGTGCACCTGGCAGTCAAACTCGCGCTCCAAATCCTCGGCAAGCCTCCGCCCGTAATATTTCAAATATTCAAAATCCTCCTCGAACCCGCCCTCACGGTACATCCCGACAGAAAACATCAAACGCTTGTACACCCTGTGGCGCCTTACGATGCCCTTGTCCTCGTCCATCTCGAACCATTCACTCTCCCGGAAATCCTCCGGCTTCGTATACTCCATGACGTCCCGCGAAAAATTACGCATAAAATACCTTGACGCCCCCGTATTTTCATATAACACCTCACCCGAACGCTCGTCCATGAACACGTCGTCACTGCCGTCCGTCACTTGCAAAATACCCTGCGCGGCCGCGTAACGCAATACCTTCACCAGTCTCCGGCGGCTGGTATAAAGCGTCCAATCCGGCGCGCCGCCCGGCATGTTGGCCGCGATATACTCCGTCAGCTGCGAAAGGATGAACTGCTCCTGGGCATCCTTGTCTTCCAGAAACATCAGCAAAATACAGAGGAACGCATATTCCTCCCGCGACGTGAACTCCGCGATGCCCATAAATTGCTCCGGGATGGCCGGAATCTTTTCCATTTTGACCAGAAGGGAATTTTCAATTACCTGGCATCCCATCTTGTCCGTCGCGAAACGACGGATCTCGCCCAGGCAATCCCGCACCTGGTAATATAATTCCTTGTCCTGCGACTTCAAAATCCACCGCCGGTCAAGCAGCGCCTCCAATTCTTTCATACAAGACCACCCTCCCGGAACACGATGCCAAGCCTCGGCATCGTAAAATTCCCATCCTCGCAATGCACGACGCACCGCTCGTTCGCGTGCGCCATGTCCAGCACGTACTCCCGCCCGTCATCCGTGCGTGACGTATAATCCGCGCTCTCCAGCGCGTCGGAAAGCCATTTCAACAAAATTTCCCGCACGCGCGGCTCAATCACCGGCAACGTGCCAAAATCAATCCGCCCGTCATGCTCCAGCCGCTCGATTTTCCCACGATCCTCTTTCAGGCGCGAAAGCATTTGCCTGCGCGCTTCCTCCTTCTCCCTGCTGGCATCCGCCATCGAACTGCGCCGCACCTTCTCCTGGTACGTGCGCACCCTCGGCCTCAACATGTATTCACACGCCGCCTCGTCATACACGCCCTTGTTC
Organism: Lachnospiraceae bacterium; assembly: GCA_910574865.1. GTDB lineage: Bacteria > Bacillota > Clostridia > Lachnospirales > Lachnospiraceae > Schaedlerella. The sequence continues at coordinate 349,968 of CAJTDN010000004.1, forward strand.
ATACTGTCCGTCTCGCGCGGCGTATCCACTTTCAAATGGAACGGCCGCTCCAGGCCAAACACCATGGCCGACATCTTGTGCGCCTCGGAAACGTTCTCGCACTTCAAAAACAATTCCGCCACCTTGCGGTACTCCTCCCGCCGGTTCGCCCCCAAAGCATTTTTTTCGCTAAGCTGCGTGGCGTAACGGGTAATCCGGCGGATAATTTCGTTGGTGGCGTCAAACAATTTCCCGGCCTCGTTCTCCCGTCCCCCTTCCGCCACGAACCAGTCATAAATACTCTGGTAACGCCCCCTCGTCTTCTCCTCAATCATCTGCGGCGAAACCTCCACGTCCATCCGCGGAATCGAAAACTCGTACTCATTCACCTTGGCGAGCGCCCGCGATAACACGTCCCCGTCCAAAAACCGCAGCGTCTCCTCTATCACGCCCACGTTTCTCTGCAATCCTTTGATAAAACCACGCAAATATTCCACCAGCTTGTCCTTGAACACGAGAAACTCCTTCGTCCTCATCATTTCCTCGGCTTTCACGCTATTCAAGTCACGCATATAATCCTGGTAATTCTGGTTCAGCCGGATGAAGTCGTTATTCAAATCGTTCCACCACGTATAAACCGTGCCGATATCATCCGTCCCCGCCATTTCTTCGAACCGCTCCACCTCGCGGCGAATCCTCTCCAAAAGCGTCGGCTCCAGCGAGGCCCCCTCGACAAACAAATTTTCCAGGCGTAAAACAAGCCGCTCAATCTCCACACTGTACGGCGACATCTGGTAACGGAACTTCTTGTTCTTAAACTCCTCGATAGACGACACCTTTCTCGTATCCTGGATCGTGCTTAAATTCCGCCATTCCGTGAGCGCGGTCAAATCCTGCTGGCACTGCTCCATCCGGTATTCCGAGAAATAAGGGTCCGACACCATCTGGGCATAAACCTCCTCCTGATACATCCAGTATTTGAGTTTCTCATAATTCTCATAAAAAATGCGCATAATGCCCCGATACCGATCCACATTATCCGCATTCAAATACTTGGCTTCCGTAAGCGGCCTTGTCAACTTCTCCGTCACATGCATGGCGCAAACCCCCGCTGATTTTTTCTCTGCTAAAACTTCAAACTCCCGCCGAAGCAACAGCAAACACGCTTCGGCGTCAGGCAGACATTCATTTCTCCATTATATGGGCAACAGCGAAATTTTTCAATACTTTTTCGCTCTAAATAATTCCATGGATTCACCCTCATAGACGAATTTGTTCCGGAAACGCCTCTTTTCGCATAATCCCCCACATTTTGTCAATGTACGACAAGGTATAAAAATTCTCATAATAATGATAATAAAACGCGCCCTTCAACGTCATCTCATACACTCCTTCCGCCTCCGTGACAAAACCAAGCAACTTGGCGGCCATAAGCTCAAAGCCATACATTTTTTTCAAAGGGATGCCGAAAAACTCCTCGAAATCGGCGGCATTAACACGCGTGCCGTACGCGGTCCAAAACAGATAATAGACCATGCGCTGGCGGAGTGAAAACCGCAGGGTAAGCGACGTCGGCAAGACTCCGTCATCAATCCGTCTGCAATATTCTTCCACGGAAAACGTATTAATTTTGAACTGCTCCTTCAAAAGCGTGGTAGCCGAACAGCCGAATCCTAGAAAATTGTCGCGGGTCATGGACGAATAACACGCGTCCCTCTCCTTGGCAAACGTCCAGATGGAACTTCGGGCGTATCCCTTCCCCAGACAATATTTCGTGATGTCGTCAAGCAACTTCCGCTTTTCCTTTTTCGGCATGGCCACAACACGGCTCGAAGTAAATGTAAAATCAATAAACGGATAAATTGCGACGTGATTCGCCCCGTTCGCGAACGCAGTGTCAACGTCAATTTTCAAATCTTCAAACGACTGTCCCGGTAACGCGAAAATAAAATCCATGGAAACCGTCTCGAACTTAACGGCCCCCAAAGCTGCGGCCATCGCTTCCAAATCCACGGTCTTCCGCCCCAAAACCGACTGGTACTTCTCCTGAAAAGACTGGATGCCGATACTGACTTTTGTCACGCCCGCATCCTTCAACGCACGCAAAACAGGAACCGTCACATTGTCAGGGTGCAGCTCCACCCCGATACCTTCGGTTATAACAAAATATTTCCTGACCACTTCAATAATTTCCGCCATCCGGTCAACGGCCAGGGCCGGCGTGCCGCCGCCAAAATAAAGGCTCGTGACCATCTTTTTCCCCGCGCCAGGCACCTCCGGCGAGGGCGAACTTTCCCCTTCCGCCGACCCCGGCGAGGCCGAACTTTCCTCTCCCGCCGTCCCCGGCGAGGCCGAACTTTCCTCTCCCGCCGTCCCCGGCGAGGACGAACCGCCGCAAACAATCCGGCCACCTCCGACCATGTGGATTTCCTTTATCAGCGCGTCCACATAACGGTCACAAACCTCCTCGGAATACACGACCTTGCAATATGGGCAAAAATTGCAAATACTTTTGCAAAACGGGATATGAATATAAAGCCCCAGATTTTTACACTCCGCAAAAGGAAGCAGACGGTCAAATTCATCTGTAAAAAGGAATGGCTTCAGCTGGCGGGTCAGCCACATCCTTGTCAACCCTGTAATAATGCTCATCTTTCACCTCGATTTCACACTGCTCGTTTTTCCATAAAAAATACTCCTTGTCTATGCGCGTCCTCTCATATATGATACAAGCGTCAAAAGGTCATGCGTTTCATGCTTGCATGAAAAAGGATGACTTTGGGACGCGTAAAACACCGAAAAGTAGCCATTTTTCGCAGAAAAATGAGCGGATTTGAGGTGTTTTAGGATTACGGGAGTGCGTTAGCACGGAGTAATCCGTGTATCATGAGCGTCAAAATACCTTTTGACGCTCTAATCATATATATTTCAAATACGTTCCCAGCATTTCCAAAATAATCCTCACGTTTCCCCGAAACAAGAGCGTATATTCAGCGACAAAAAAATATCCGCACTTTTCACATAATCCTGGCACGGCGATGCAACGTCCGCAAGTACTAAGACGGCCATTCTCCATCACCACGCACTGGTGGCACGGCGTGGGAAAATCATTTCGAACCAAGTACGGAAACGCGCTCTTCAAATTAAAGACCGGCGCGCCCGCCTCCATCATCTGCACGATTTTCCGGCAACAAGCCTCCTTTTCCTCCCGGCTCAAGGCCAACTCCCTCGTGTCCGGATATGGCGTATGAAAATTGAACGAAACCGCGCGCACGTTTTTCGTGTCCCTCGCGGTCAGACAGACATCCTGCACCGCATACTTGTTTATCTGGTTGATGGCCATATAAAAACAAATATTGTCAGACGTGGCGTTCTTGACATTTTCCATAATCACGTCATACGTGTCGCCCCGGATTTCATTATGCTCCTTCCGGCCTCCATCAAGGCTCAGTAAAATCAAGTCCGCCTCCGGCAGGTCAATCGGAAACGTGCCGTTCGTCACCACGTTCACGATTAAAAAGCCCATCCGCTTCGCTTCCACGACGAGGTCACGTAGCGTCTTTTCCCTGTCCTTCCACAAAAAAGTCTCCCCGCCGCAAAAGAACAAAATACGCACGCCCATATCATAAAGCTTCACCATCTCCGCCTTGATTTGCCGATATGGGTACACCACGGCCGTAATATTGTTGACCGAACAATGCTTACATTTCAAGTTGCACTTGTCGGTCACGATAATCGTGCCGAGAATCGGATTCCTCTTTCGGAAAAGAACCGTCCGAATGCCAAAATTCGCAAAATAAAGGAAAGAAGATAATTTCATGCCGCCGCACCCCCATTCGCTCCAAGATAAAACCGCATCACCTTACTCCTTGTACCCTTTCCCCGTTTCACCGTTGCCCGTCATGACCATCTTAGCACAACGGGACAAGGAATACAACAAACAAACGTCACTCTTCAAAACAAAATATCTTTCCTTGTTACTTCCCCCACCTCGTGAAAAGTAACAAATTAATTTCATATAATGATACCAGGGGTCAAAAGGGGGCTGTCCATTTCCCGACAGCCCCAACATCATATAATAAAGTGTACACTATTGACATTGTGTACGTTTTCGTTACAATGGAGGTATAAAGGAGATGATAGACATGCTACTGGAACAAGCTACCACCGTAAGGAAGTAATAGAGTTCTGTATGTGACAGCATTATTCATGAAAAACCTAAATTCATCAAACGCACAAGGGATAAAATGTGGTTTTCCAGCTTAGAAAGCATGTACGATTTTTTACAAGCACATCAATTTTCGGCCGTAAAATATGCTGAAAAAGACAGCTCCGTCACATTATCACTTAACGAAATCGATTTAATTGAAACGGCATGAACGAAAAAGACACCCGGCTAAAACCAGGTAAATCCATCTTGGAGTATTTCCTTGATTACTATGAAGAATATGAAACATATTCGCGCAGCCCAAATCGGAAAAGCCATATTCCGTATATATTCAAGGCGTTAATTATCGATGACCCGGAAAAGATAATAATGACCGATAGGAAACCAATTCGCATTGACCTATTACCCATAAAGATGTCGGGGGCAAAACACGTTTTGACCCTAGTATCCTCATAAACAAAGAGGCAAAGGCCAATCAATCCGAAGATGTCTTTTTAAGGAGTTGTTTTAACCGTTTAATTTCTTCATCCTTTTGCAGTAACGCTTCATCCTTTTGCAGTATTGTTTCGTCCTTTTGCAGTATTGCTTCGTCCTTTTGCACCAATAATGTTTTCATCCCGTCAATCTCGTCCTGCATATCGTCAATCATCAGCTGGACGGTGTTTCTATCCAATATTTTTAGTTCTTCCGAAAATATTCCCATGACTTTCTCCACATTCTTACAAATCACGTAAACTTCCTCATACAAGGAGATGAATTCGGGATATTGTTGGATTAGCCGTCCAATCCACTCCAGGTCATCCACGCTCAAAAAGGCCAGCCACGCGTCCAACGGGGTTTCTATTCCCCTATTATATAGTTTATCACGGAAGATGTCCAGGTTTTCATCCTGCCGAATCTCCTGCAAAATCTCGTCCCTTGTCCGAATCATCGGAAAATACTCCCTTAACCCTTTTACCATGCGCAAAGTTCCTCCTTCATGTTTTTAAATTTTCATATCACTGCACGTTTCATTGTCGGATACCGCTTCGAACCGGAAGCACCGAGAATGAGAGCCTTTCGGCAAGAATGGGAAATGGCAGAATGCCCTTTCCTGATAACCATGTACTTGATACGAAAACATCATAGCACGAACGTTGTATGAAATGCAATAGCGAATTTCTCGATTGCGATTTTTTGTGAACTCTGTATAGTTTTTAAGAATACTGGACGCTTTGAGGGGATTTCTGTCAACTTGCGGCGGTCTTTTATAAGAACATACATTGCGGGGGTGTCCGATTCGGACACCCCGTTCTTTTTCTCACGCCACGGTGACTTCCCCGTTTTCCGCGACGCTTACCTGCATCCCGTCCTTGACGTATTCCAGAAATTCCTCTCCCAAAGAATCCACGACGGGCATCTTCACGTCGTCGAGCCACACGTCGGCCAATATGACCCCGGCTCCGGCCAGGGAATCTATCGGTTTGGAGAAAAGCATACAGGCCGGCTGGCGTTTCAGGGAGCAGGCACAATAAATTACGAGCCCGCCCGTGGTGGAGCCAATGGTCTGCGGCAGGCAAAGTGCCTTTCCCGCCATCTGCTTTCCGTACAAGTCCGGATTATTCTGGTCGCCGCAGGTGGCCTTCTTGTCACCAAACTGCAGCGCCTTCTGAAACGACGCGAGCGTATTCAGCCCGCCATGCGACACGACCGCCTCGGCGGTCACGGTTCCTGGAACAATCATTCGACCTTTAAACGTCTTCATTTTCACCGCCCTCCCTTCGTAAGCTGCGCCAAAATCTCGTCATCCGTGTAATACCTTGCCGACGTGTAAGTCCTCAGCTTGTTGCTGGAAGTGATGACCGGCATTTTCCCGCTTAACGGATTGTTCATGTACATGAGCGGGCATATGTAGGACAAAATGACTCCCGTATTTTTCAGCCGCTGGCAATACGGCGTGCCTTCGAACCGCTTCAAGACAGCGGGCGCGGCGGTGAACACGGTCGGCACCAGCACCTTCTCGTGGCCGTTTTCCTCCAAACCCTTCTCAATCTTGTCGGTCCAGTCTTTAAGCTGCTGCAGGCTCATGTGCGGGCAGCCCATGAAGCAGAGCTTCGGCTTGGCGGACTTGTCCTTCCATATGATTGGATAATTGTCGTACACGCGCTTTAACTCCGCATCGTCAATCACGTAAACCTTGGCGTCGGGCTTGACAAGCGACTCGCCCTGCTCTGCCGCCTCCGGCGTGAGTCCCGCCACGTGGTATAGGCCAACGGCTCCGTTCGACGCGGTGGCGGCCCCAAAATCTTTCAAATAGGTACAAGCCTCGTCGTCCAACTCCTTTCCCAGCCACGTGTCCAACCCGCGAATATAGGGCACGTCCTCCATCACCTTCATGCCGATGGCCGAGCCCAGAAGCTGCGCCTCCGGTTTCTTCGTGGTCTTGACTTCCACAATCCAGTCGGCTTTCCGCCCCTCGTCGGTCAATAATCCAAAATATGGGACATAACCGACGATGGAGCCCATCAAATCGATGATTCCGGAATTTCGGTTGCAGCGCGCGCCGAGAACGGAATTTGCATAAACCACGGCCGAAGATTCCGACCAGCTCAGCACGTCCCCCTTCTTGGGAATGTTACCGACCGCGTCCATGTAACAGGTGCAGGTGAACGCGCTGTCGGACAACAGCCCCAGGTTGCGAAGCTGCGCCTCGTAGCGTTCCTGCTCGGTGTACATGAAATGGTTGAACACGATGTTCTGAATAAAATTTGCCGGCACGTTCGGATCAAGCGGCTTGGGATCGACGGAAAACTTCTGCCCGGACAACGCCCCTGCCCCAATCAAAGTATCCATCAACTCGTACACGGCCCCCATGGCCTTCAGGCCAAACGAGGTCACCAAATGGTTATACTCGCTCGTGACCGGCACCATCTTTTCGGCGCCAAACAATTCGCCGTAGCGAATCAACGTCTCCATCACCTTCGACAGCGTCTCGCCCTTGCCGCCGTCCAAGACGGCCTGCTGCTCCCCGGTGAGCCTCATGTGATGCTCAAACATGATAAAACCCCCTTGTCATGAGCACTTAGTGCCTATGTTTTAGGCACTTATGTGCGATACATGCCGTCTCCGTTAGCGGGATTTTACCCGCGCTTACCAGACGGCGTTTACCTTGCTTCTCTTTCATATCTTTTCTCAGTATAACACACATCGGATTCAATTACACCGTTTATTTCCGCCATCTGGTCAAAATGTACATCTTTTTTCAAATTTTTTGTTCACTTCTGTCATTGTCCTTTTTCCCTTTTACGTTTATACTATGTTCCAGAAACAAAAACAAACGAATTCAACTAAGGAGGCTATTCAAAATGGCAAGTTTATCTTTAAAGGGAATTGAAAAAATTTATGCGAACGGTTTCCACGCCGTAAAGGATTTCAACCTGGAAATCGCTGACAAGGAATTCATCATCTTCGTAGGTCCTTCCGGATGCGGAAAGTCCACGACGCTTCGTATGATTGCAGGCCTGGAGGATATTTCCGGTGGTACGTTGGAAATCGACGGAAAGAAAATGAACGACGTCGAGCCGAAAGACCGCGACATCGCCATGGTTTTCCAGAACTACGCCTTGTATCCGCACATGACCGTGTATGATAACATGGCATTTGGTTTGAAGCTGCGCAAGATGCCGAAGGACGAGATTGACAAGAAGGTACATAACGCGGCGAAGATTCTTGACCTGGAGCATTTGCTTGACCGTAAGCCGGCCGCTCTTTCCGGTGGACAGAGACAGCGTGTCGCCATGGGCCGTGCCATCGTACGTAACCCGAAGGTATTCTTGATGGATGAGCCTCTTTCCAACTTGGACGCGAAGCTGCGCGTACAGATGCGTATCGAGATTTCCAAGCTGCACAACGATTTGGGCGCGACCATGATTTACGTTACACATGACCAGACCGAGGCCATGACGCTTGGTACGAGAATCGTCGTTATGAAGGACGGTGTCGTACAGCAGGTAGATACCCCGCAGAATCTTTACAACGCTCCTTGCAATCTGTTCGTTGCCGGATTTATCGGATCCCCGCAGATGAACTTCATGGATGCCGCCGTAAAGGTAGAGAACGGCAAGGCCACCCTCACCGTTGGCGACCATATATTGAACGTGACCGCTGACAAGTCAAAGGCTCTCATCGACGGCGGATATGACGGAAAGACCGTCATCCTCGGCATTCGTCCGGAGGACGTGCATGACGCGGCCGACTTCCAGGGTGCCGACAAAGAGAGCGTAATCGAAGCCACCATCAAGGTTTACGAGCTGCTTGGTGCGGAAGTTTACTTGTACTATGATTTCGGCGGCGCGCAGATGACCGCCCGCGTGAATCCGCGTACGCAGCTTCGTACCGGCGACAAGGCCGTATTTGCGTTGGATATGGATAAAATCCACTTGTTTGACAAAGAAACGGAGTTGACTATTTGCAACTAATCCCTTAAAATAATTAAATAGGGTGACGATGGGCTGCACCAACATGCAGCCCACTTTTACTATTATAAACGATTTCCAAGGAATCAAAGGGCATGGTGAGATTATGGCGACACGTTCTGCTGAACTGGAACATGCATTAAAGACATTGAAGCAACTTACGGGCATTTCCCTCGATGTCGCGGTGGACGCCCCGGAGGAAGAGGAAAAGGCGCTGGCGCAGGTGCGGCGCTTGTGCAGCGCTTATCGGGACAAGTATAACCACGGGCGTTTTTTGCAAGACCTTCTTGTCAAAGAACTTCCCTTGCCCACGATACTCGAAGAGGCTCGCAGACTGCGTCTTTCCGTCGAGGAACCGCGCGTACTGTTCTTGGTGGAGTCAAAACACGCCCTGCAAGAATCGGCGGTCGAGATTTTAAAGCTCCTATTTCCGACCCAGGCTTCCAAGGCACTGATTCCCGTCAACGAAACCCGCGTGGGCGTAGCCTATGCCTTGACGAATACAAAACGTCCGCCCGCACAAGGCGCGTCAAATGCGGGATGCCCGGACGGAAATGTCTTGAAGAATCCCGACACGGAAAGGGAAATCCGCCAGACGGCCCATACCATCATCGACACGTTAAACACGGAAGCGCTGATTTCCGTAAGGCTTGCTTACAGCAACGTCTTCCTTACGCTAACGGAGCTTCACTCCGTTTATGAAGAAACGTCGCTCGCCTTGCACATCGGACGTTTATTTTATCCGGAGCAAAGTTTGTTCTTCGCTGGTCGGCTTGGCGTGGGGCGGCTGATTCACGGCCTTCCGCCATCGGCATGCGAAAAATATCTGGAGGAAATCTGGGGCGGCAAGGTTCCCGTTGCCATGGACGAGGAAATCATGGCAACCGTCAACACGTTTTTGCAAAACAACCTAAATATCGCCGAAACGGCCAGACAGCTCCACATGCATCGCAATACCTTGATTTATCGAATCAACCAGGTGCAAAAACAAACCGGTTTGGATTTGCGTAACTTCGAGGATGCCATGCAGTTCAAAATCGCGACGATGATTCTAAATCGCATGAACAACCGCGACCCGCGGGAACAATAAAAACACGAAAGGATATTAGCACTATGAATGACACTTTTTTTGAACAACTCATCAAACGAACCCCTTCCGTCTGGGCATGGCCGATTCGTGTATTGGTCATTTTCGGCGTACTCGCCATCTTTTTCGTCGGGACGCCGATTATCGGCCCCATCGCCTTCATTCTGGCGGCAGGACTGGCATTTGCGGCATATTACTTTATTTTTCCGCGGCTGAACGTCGAGTATGAGTATGCCGTCGCCAACCATGACATGGAGATTGCCGCCATTTACAACAAGGCTTCCCGTAAGGAGAAGTTTAACTTTGACATCCGCGAAGTCGATTTCATCGCACCGAAAAATTCCCCGAAACTGCACAATGCCAGCTCGATGAAGGTATATGATTACACTTCCGGCACGGGCGATGCCGGCGTATACGGGGTGGTCACCGCGGTCGGTTCACAAAAAGTCTGTCTTTATATAGAGCCGGACGAACGAATTTTAAAATCGCTCAAAGACTGGGCCGGAACGAAGATGGACATGAAATGATGATGCCAGGGTCAAAATGCATTTTGACCTCATGATGGCGGCAGGGGAGTGACCGCTCCCTTACCGCCGACAGCTCATTATGCGAAACCACCAAAACGTGTCACGGCATCACATAATTTCGAAAGCAACCACTCATAGATTTCCCTATCCTTATCTTGATAGACGTTAAAAATCACGCGCTCCATACATCAATCCCAGTATAACTGGTCTATTGGCAGAAAACTCGTTCTTTGGCTTTGTATAATGCCCCCAATACAGATTGGGATAATTTTTATGATTGTTTCCCCTAAATATATAGAAATACCCAGCGCAAGAGACAGTGTTTCATCTGTGTGTTTCATGGTTATTTTTCGGATATTTCCGACGGAGTTTATATTGGTGAATATGATGCCAGAGATAGACGGATTTTCTTATTGCGATAAAATCCGTTCCCTGGCGGACTGTCCTATTCTCTTTCTAACTGCTAAGACAATGGAAAATGACATTACATTCGGGCTTGACCTGGGTGCAGACGACTATCTGACAAAACCTTTCCGCATTGCAGAGTTACGGGCAAGGGTAAATTCCCACTTACACCGCGAACACCGGGAACGGCATACCGCCCTTACCTTTGACCGTTATTCAAGGAAATATCGACTTAATAAGCGAAACGGGACTTGACGATGAACAGCGGCTATATGCAGGATATATTACAGGAAGTTCCGGGCAGATAGGCGTTTACATTAAGACGCTGATTGATATATCCCGAACAGTAGCCGGGTATCAGCTTCATTTGGGAAAAATAGATATAGTTGATTATATGAGGCAGATTGAAGCGCAGGCAAGCCCGTTGTGTCATACAAGAGGAATTTGTCTACGTATGGAAACCGAGACAGACTTAAGCACTTCCAATGCGGATTAGTTATTACTGGAACGGGCAATTATGAATATAATAGAAAAGCCGTTTTTTCTTGCGTAATCCTCTAACATCCTCTTTTGAGAGTTACTATGTAGAGGGTGGTTTCTGCCACCAAATACATATGACTGCGGCTCATTTGTGGTGAATAGGACTTGCGGTCGTAGGAAAGGAGATAAAGACCCGTATCGCATTATTGGTAGCCGCTACCGAAAACTTTTGAAATGACGGAGGAACGCTATGAATGAATTGAAACCGAGGATACATGACGAGGCAACCGGCCTTGATTATGTCCTGGTCGGGGACTACTACATCCCGGCTATTGAACTGCCGGAGGATGATGACCGCCCCATCGGGAAATGGGGACGGATGCACCGGGCGTATCTGGAAGAAACAAACCCGCTTCTGCTGAACCACCTGATTTTGACGGGCAAACTGCACACTTACCTTGCCGACCTGGACGATCAGGCGCAGAATCGCTATCGGCTCATCATCAGGCAGATGGCCGCCGCCGAGGGCGTGACTGAAGACTTGAAGCGGCGGTCGCAGTGGGAGTGGGTCAGGGCCATGAACAGCATCGTGAATCGCGCCGAGGAAAGCATCAAGTGTGAACTGATTTATACATGACTTTCACCCGGCATTTGCACCAGCGCAAAAGCGTACTGGCTTCCGCAAGGCTTCCCCTATGGGCGGGACCTTGTGGGAGTCTTTCTTTTGCATTTGTACCATCGCTGACCGACTATCCGCCGCCCCTCAAGAATTTTCTTCGGCAGGGCTTGACGGGAACGGATGTTTGGATTATAATGAGTATATGTTTAAACTGAATATTTGATGTCTATATAATACACATATTTCATTTGGCAGATACATAACCGACTGCGGATAATCCGTGGGCGGTTTTTTGTATCTGCTTTTTCCTTTCTCATACATAACCCAAAATCCAGAAGTAGAAAGGTGGCGAAAATGACAACTGAATGACCGTCCGAGCAGCTAAACCGCCATGACCTCCACCAAGGAGCGAGCGCCCCATAAGGGGACGGCACAGCACCAGCAAAGGGATATGCCTGCCAGGAACTGCTTCGGGGAAAACGGCCTCCCATATCAGAAATTACTGTTTTGGATTTCAATGATATGAGAAAGGACACCATGACGAAAAACAACGACAACCAGAACTGCCAATATATGACCCGGCGCATCGGCTCCACCACCTACAAGGTGAAGGTCATCTTCTCCGACAACGGTGGCGAGACAATGGAAGAAAAAATTTTGCGGATGATCCGCAATGAGGGGCTGCAAAACGGTGAAGAACGTGGTATGATGGATGCACCACAAATGAGCCGTCAGTCTGAAAGGAGCGCGTCATGAGCGCAAGACAGGCTGAAGAAAAGATCACGGCTTTATACGAGAGACTCTCTCGTGACGATGAATCCGCTGGGGACAGTAATTCAATCGTGAATCAGAAAAAATACCTGGAGGGCTACGCCGCCCAGCATAGCTTTTCCAATATCGTCCATTACACCGATGACGGATGGTCGGGCGGCAATTTTGACCGTCCGGCATGGAAACGGCTGGCGGCCGACATCGAGGCTGGAAAAATGGCTCTGGTACTCACAAAGGACATGAGCAGAATCGGGAGAGATTATCTGCAAACCGGTTTCTATACGGAGGTCCTTTTCAGAAAATTTGGAGTGCGTTTCATCGCCATCGGCAACAGCATCGACAGCGCCGACCCCAATTCCAGTGAGTTTGCGCCGTTCGTCAACATCATGTCGGAATGGTATCTGCGGGATCTGAGCCGCAAGCAGCGAACTGCCATCCGGGTCAAGGGTGAGTCGGGCAAGCCCACCACCAACTGCGCCATCTACGGCTACCGGAAAGACCCCAACGACAAATACCACTGGCTGATCGACGAGGAAGCGGCGGCTGTTGTGCGGCGTATTTTTCAGCTTACCATTGAGGGCCACGGCCCCTATGAAATTGCCACGATGCTCTGTGAGGAAAAAATCGAAACACCCGCCGTCTATTTCGCCAGACAGGGCCGGGGCGTTTGGAAAAGCAGAGAGGACATTCCCCGGCCTTATAGCTGGAATGGCTTCGCGGTGGGGCAGATACTCTCCAAGCCGGAGTATATGGGGCATACGGTCAACTTCCGCACTCACAAGGAATCCTACAAGGACAAGCGGGCTGTTGTCCACGCTCCGGAGGACTGGCTGATTTTTGAAAACACCCACGAGGCCATCGTGGATAAAGAAACCTGGGAGCTTGCCCAGAAGCTGCGAAAGACGCCCCGCCGCCACGATACCATCGGCGAGGCCAATCCCCTGACCGGGCTTCTCTACTGCGCCGACTGCGGCGCAAAGCTGTATAATCACCGCTCACGGGGGACCGCTGCTAAGCCCTATCCGTCGGACTGGTTCGACTGCTCCACCTACACCCTGGCCCGTCAGTCCCATGACACGGCTTGCGGCAATCACCACATCTCCACCAAGGCGCTACGGACGCTCATCCTGGAAACCATCCGCTCTGCAAGCACCTATGTCATTTCTAACGAGGCCGAGTTTATCCAGAAGGTGCGGGCGGCATCCGAGGTCCGTCAGGCGCAGGCGGCAAAAGATTTGAAGCGCAAACTGAACAAGGACAGGCGACGCTGTGAGGAACTGGACACCATCATCAAAAAGCTGTACGAATCCTACGCAGTAGGGCGCATCGGCGAGGAACGATTTGACACCCTCCTTGCCGGGTATGAGCAGGAGCAGACGGCGCTCCGCCAGTCCATCATGGATGCGGAATCGGCGTTGGACAGCTTCGAGCAGGACACCGCCAATGTGGAACGGTTCCTCGCCCTGGCGAAGAAGTACACGGATTTTTCGGAACTGACTACGCCGATGATTAACGAATTTATTGATAAGATCATCGTCCACGCCCCGGAAAAGGTAGACGGCGACCGGATGCAGGAGGTCGAGATTTATCTGAAATTTATTGGGCGGTTTGACCTCCCAGCCCCGGAACTGACGCCGGAGGAAGAAAAGCGGCAGGCTTCCCTGCACCGGCACCGCGTCAAGAGCCGAGAACGCTATCAGAAGATCAAGGCCGGCGAACACGCTGTCGGCCAGCCGTTCAAGCTGATCTGCAAATGCTGTGGGGAAGAATTTGAATCCATGCGGTCGAACACTCTGTTCTGCGGCCCGAACTGCCGGGCGAAATTTTACCGGCAGGAGGCGGCGGAAAGCAGAAAGCGGGAATGTGTCTGCGGGAACTGCGGGAAAGTGTTCACCACGACCAGAAACGATGTGAAATACTGCTGTGAGGCTTGCCAAAGGAAAGCACACAGCAAAATGCGGTATCGGCAGAAGCGGACAGAAGAGCAGGGGGCAGAAATCGTATAAACACGGGATGGGGCGGGTCAGATATTTTTGGCCCGCCCTATCCTATGGAAAGAAGGGAAAACTCCATGTGGAACTGCGATTGGGAATACGAAAATCAGGAAACGCTGAGACAGTGGTATGAAGAAAAAATCGCTGGTATAAGACCAAATTCCATTGTACGGAAAATCGTCTGTAAGGGCTGTGGACGGGATTTCTACACATTGATTGAAACCAAGAAATATTGCTATTATGGCTTGTGCGGGAACCGGGGTTATCAGAAAGATTTGAAACAGCGGCGATTGGAAAAACGGCAGAATCGGGTCTGCAAGGGCTGTGGAAAAGTCTTCACCCCCAAGCGGTCGGATGCGGTCTACTGCTGCAACGCCTGCCGCCAGCGGGCTTACCGCCAGAGCGTTACAGATAAAGCAAGTGACCAAATTGAACACCACCACTAACTGTAACGGAAATGTGGAATATGCGCCGGACATGGGAATTGGCCTCCTATGTCCGGCCATTTTTTGAAAACCTGATTTGCAGCACGATGCTGAAAATCAAAAACGGCTGATTTTATTTGCAATGGGAGGAACCAAAACGCAATGAGTAAACGGACAGAAGAATTGAAAATCCGCATTTCCCCGGAGGACAAAGAGCGGATAAAGCTCAAGATGGAGGACGCCGGCGTTCTGAATATGAGCGCCTATGTCCGCAAGATGGCACTGGACGGAATCTGCATCAGGCTGGATTTGCAGGATGTGCGCCAGCTTGTTTCCATGCTCCAACGATGCACGAATAATCTGAACCAGTACGCTAAACGGGCGAACGAAACCGGGAGCATCTATGCGGCGGACATTGAGGATTTGCAGAAACGCCTGGACGAGATTTGGGAATTGTCCAGGCAGTCCCTTGCCAGTCTTGCCGCTATCCGATAGCGGACAGAGGTGCAGGCCAGCCTCGTTTTTTCCTTTTCCGGCAAGGCTGCGTCTGTCATTTCTCCGGCTCTCTAAGGGGCGCAAGCCCTGTCTGTCCCTGCTCCGCAGGGACAACAGCGTTCGGGAACCGAACGTGCAGCCAGCCCCGGCAACGGGGCTGTTCAAAGGGTTTGGGACGCTGTCCCAACAAACAGAAGCAGCGGTTTCCGGCATCGCCGGGAACCGCTGTTTCGAGCCTTTGTGGGAACAAAGGCACTGCTTGCTACAATGGTGACACCCCCCAAAAGGGGGGCGAAGACCGCCCTATGCGGCGGCCCACACCCAAGCTACAATGGGAGGGAACCGGACTGACGAGGCACTGCCTGAGCTGTCACGCTCGTTTGCGCAAACTGTCAGCCGGCCCTCCCATTGCGGCGTTCGATTTGCGCAGGTTGAGAAGCGGGCAATACCGTACACTCGTGTCACAAAGCAAGCTGAATGGTAGTGGGCAGCGGCGGGTGCCGGTCGAAACTATTTTTGATTTGGGAGGCTTACAAATGAACTATGAACCAATCACCGCTGTCGGCATTGACGTATCCAAGGGGAAAAGCACCGTTGCTGTGCGCAGGCCGGGCGGCGAAGTGGTGCTGACGCCGTTCCAGGTGGAGCATGACGCCGCCGGACTGTCCGGCCTGGTCAGGACGCTGCGCAACATTGACGGGGACGTCCGTATCGTCATGGAACACATAGGGATGTACTGGCGTCCCATCGCTCTGGCGTTGAAAGAGGCGGGCTTTTTTGTCAGTGTAGTCAACGCCATGCTCATCCATGATTTTAGCGACAACTCTCTGCGCAAGGTCAAGACGGACAAGGCGGACTCCATGAAGATTGCCAACTATGCACTGTCCTTCTGGGCGGAGCTGCGGGACTACTCGCCGGAGGACGAGACCCGGCAGATGCTGAAAATGCAGAACCGCCTGTACCTGCGCACCAAGAAATCCAGCGTGGTCCTCCGCAACGGCCTGATCTCCCTGCTGGATCAGACATTCCCCGGTGTCAACACCCTTTTTGACAGCCAGCCCAAGCGTTCCAACGGGCATTTCAAGTGGGTGGATTTTGTAAAACGGTTCTGGCACAAGGACTGTGTGGCAGGCGTTTCCCTTGCCGCTTTCTCGGATGTTTACCGCAAGTGGTGTGCCAAATCCAGCTATCGCTTCTCTCAGTCTGACGCCGAAAAGCTCCACGCCGCCGCCCGGAACGCCGTGGCTACATTTCCCAAAAGCGACAGCACCAAGCTGCTCATTGTTCAGGCCGTGGACAGCCTGAACGCCGTTTACGATGCGCTGTATATCCTGCGGGGCGAGATGCTCCGTTTGGCTTCTCTGCTGCCGGAATTTGATATCGTCATGGCCATGCAGGGCGCGGGCGAGGTCACCGGACCGCAACTCATGGCGGAGATCGGCGATGTGCGGCGGTTCACCCACAAGGGCGCTCTGGTGGCCTTCGCAGGCATGGATGCGCCGCCTTTCCAGTCCGGTACATTCGATTCCAAGTCCCGCCGCATCTCCAAGCGCGGCTCTCCGCATTTGCGAAAAACCCTGTTCATGGTTGCCAGCACGATCCTCCAGCACTCCGACCCGGACAATCCCGTTTTTCAGTTCATGGACAAAAAGCGGGCTGAGGGCAAGCACTTTTACGTTTACATGGTGGCCGGCGCCGCCAAGTTTTTGCGTGTCTACTATGCCAGGGTGATGGCGCACCTGGCGGTGCTGGACGCTGAGGCAAATACCGCCGCTTAACCGAACACAACAAACACTTTCAGCCGGTTCGCAAAAATTCCTCGCTGACCGGCTTGATTTGTTGTACCCTTTTTGTCCCTTCTAAAAATTTTCCGACTTTTTTATTTTGGGGCTTGACATGTATTTGCAGGTTTGCAACTTTGGTGACAGCCCTAACAGAAAGAATCCCTATTTCGTATTTATTGAAATGCTGAAAGTATCCTAGGGTTCAAAGTGTCCGATGTGGGACAACCCTTTTCAATGTGGCTATAACATTTTAGTTACCTGTCTTAGAAATGCAAATATTTCTCTATAATCACGTACTCACAGGAATAGGGTGTTTACTCTATAAGGTTATCAATGTTCTGTATCAGCTCGTGCCAAGACGATCCATCTGCTGTCATAACGACTGCGGGGTTGCCCTCGATTATCGTTTTTCCGCCAGCATTCCCGGCTTTATCGCCAAGATCAATCAAGTAATCAGCAATACGGGCAATAAACTCAATATTATGCTCAATGATGACAATTGTTTCCCCATTGTCCGCAAGACGGTTAATGACTTCAACGAGTCGGTCAATATCCTGCGTATTTAGACCTGATGTTGGCTCGTCCAAAATATATAAACTTTTGCCTTTTGAACTTAGGCCAAGATACTTTGCTAGCTTTATCCTTTGCGCCTCACCGCCGGAAAGGTTCATAGACATTTGGCCAAGAGATACATAGCCCATCCCGATATCATCCATGCATTTGAGCATATCATTAATTGCTTTATCATGTTCAAACACCGACAACAAAGCGTGAATATTCTCGTTCAGAATATCGTTAATTGAATAGCCTTTGTATGTAACATCCAGGACGTCATCATGAAATCTTTTCCCCTGGCATTCCGGGCAGATGATATGACTCTCAGGTAGATAAGACAGTTCAATCGCCTTTTTGCCCGTTCCCTGGCAACATTCACATCGTCCGCCCATAACGTTCATGCTGAAATCAGATGCCACAAAGCCTTTTTGGACAGCACTCTCCGTTTTTGCAAACAGTTCTCGGATATCGTCATAAATTCCAAGGTAGGATACAACCGTCGACCGGGCTGTTTTCCCAATCGGTTGCTGGTTTACACGCATAACTTTTTTTAGCGGCGTATTTCCACTTGCTCCAGCACAATATGCGCTTTCTCCTCTTTCACATACCTCTTCCAGAACATCTGCCAGCGAGCTTTTTCCGCTACCTGAAACACCGGATATACAGGAAACCGCCCCCATAGGAATATGCACATCAATTCCCTTCAAATTCCGGTATGTAATGCCCGTTATTTCCAGATACTGTTTAATTGCTCTTGCTTTTTTAAACAGAAGATTGTAGTCACAGGCTTTTCCACCAGAGTGTTCACTTATGATATATCCACCGGCGGGGCCACCTACTGGTCCCATTTCAATGATATGATCCGCAGATGATATGTATTGCCTGTTATGTTCAATGGCAATTACCGTGTTTCCATTATCCACCAAATCTCGCGTGGTATGAACAATTGATTCAATATTCTTGTAATGAAGACCTTTGCACGGCTCATCAAGAATGTATACCAAACCGGAAAGGCCGCAATCCAATTGTGTTGCGAGGCGAACACGCTGCAATTCTCCCCCGGAAAGGGTAGGAATGCTACGGCCTATGCTGATATACCCAAGTTTTAAATCAATCAAATGCTGTACTCTGTGCTCGATATCGGTCAATAGCAATTCAATCTGATTCATATAAGGCGTGGCACTGCATTCGTTCCGTATATCATCGCACCAACATTTTAATTCTGATGCTGGAAGCTGCTCAACCTCACCAATGCTATATCCGCAGATGCGGCTTTCTGATAATTCTGTATTTAGCTTCTTCCCATGGCAAGCAGAGCACGGTTCTTTTTTCAAATATTTGGAGATACTTGAAAAAGTCGAAGGCATATTGATTTCCTCAAGTTTATTCGTCAGTTCAATCATTACCCCTCGTTCCGTCACATTCCACTGCTTATTGCGGCCTTTAGGGGTTTTGAACTTAATTGAAAACGTTTGTGGCTCTGTGCGATACAGAAGGATATATTTTTCCTGGGCCGTTAAATCTTTTACCCTTTTTCCAATGTCAATCCCATAGAAATCGCAAATCGCCTCGAGTAGTCTATATTCTTTGGAAGTCTTAGTTCCTTTATAGTAAAGAATACCGCCGGCGGCTAGCGTCTTATTGTTATCAGGAATAACCTGCTGTTCTGATACAACATACTCCTCACCGAGCCCGTTGCACCTCGGGCAGCAAGACGAGGGATTGTTTGCTGAAAAATGATTCATATCCCAATGGCTGCCAGTTCGCTGATTTATAAGAAACGCAAACAACGTGCGGAGATAGTAGGAGATATCTGTAACTGTTCCCACAGTCGATCTCGGATTCACATTATAATACTTCTGCGAAATATTCAACGCAGGACGCAAATTGTCAATTCGGTCAACTCTCGGTTTGTCCATTAGCTTCTGTCCAAACATATTGCCAGACATACTTTCGAGAAAATTCCTTTGGCTCTCTGCATATATGGTGTCAAACACTAGGGAGGATTTCCCACAACCCGATGGTCCGGTTACGCAGGTAAACTGATGAAGTGGAAACTGTACGGTAATGTTTTTCAGATTGTTTTCTGCGGCGTTATGTACGATAATACTTTCCGCTTTTTCCACACCACTCACAGTCATCTCTCCTTCCATAGTTTTTGTATCTGATGTCCATGGAGTAAATATCAAACTCGCCGCGCCGGTTCATATTGGACGGTTGTATGTCTCCTGACAAGATTTTTATCGCCTCCATGCCGACCATGCTTGCAATCATCGAACACATAGGGCCAAAGCTGCCAACCTTTCGATTTTTCACGGACAATTTTTTTACCCTCGTCGGATCAATGGTGTTTTCTTCCTCTAGCGTCTTTTGAAAGCATTTCAGACAGGCGCACTTCCCCGGAATCACAGTCTGACCAATTAGGGAAAGGTGAAGATTGTAACCTCCGCCAACAATGTGAGGAATTCCCCGCCGCATGGCGTATTCTCCAATCCAAAGCGATGTATCATCAACCGTAGGCTTATCCGCACAATTGATAATCAGATTAATTGGCATTTCATCAAATATATGGAGGGCGGAGTCGTCAAGAAAACTGTATTCCTTGATAACGCTGGTGAAGTCTGAGTAATCATGAATTCGTTCCGCTAAGACGTCTGCTTTTTTTCGTCCAATATCGCTCTCCCGATAACCAAACTGACGATGTAGGTTTGAACTATCTACCGTGTCCGCGTCCATAAGGATCAAGCGGCCAACTCCGGACTCCGCCAAATTGCATGCCACCCACGTTCCAACGGCACCAAGTCCAACAATTAACACCGTTGAATTGCGAATTTGATTCCACATCTTGAGAAGATGCTCATGGGAATGAGAATACTCCGCTAAAAAATGAATCACTCTCCGAAACTGATCGTAGCATACGAAGTCTTCCTTGGACTCCACATTATCAAGGATGCCCCTGTTCCTTAAAAAATCAAGGAGTCCAGTCAATTCTTCTTCACTGATATCATAATCAGTAGCCAGCTGAGATATGGTTTTTTTGCCGTCCAACGCTGTCACTATTTCCAAAATCAAATCATTTTCTACTTTAATTCTGACCTGCTGACGGATATTTGTCAGGAAAAACTCTAGAATATGCTCATTAATCTTGACGACAGAAACAGTTGCATTAAGTTTAGGGTTCATCTTTTTCGCACCTTCCACAAATTGGACACTCCGAATTTTTCTTAACATTCAGATAAGTAAGGCTCATATCATGGAAAAGAAATTCGCCTCGAATCTTATAGCTATCCTCCATCTGAACCAAACCCGTAATATACTTGATAATTTCAATGCACGCATATGAGGAGGAAAACAAAGACATACTGGCCAAGCCCCCGATTTCTGTATACCTACTTTCAACCGGATGCTTTTTGGGTTTCCAGTCTTTCAGCACTTCCCTAAAGTGGGTTGTGTAGCACTCCACACACGGCGTAACATATGGGATAATAAGCTCGCCAGTACTGGCCAGGTGAGCGTCAAAACCTCCGGCGATATAATGAGGGATTCTATGCTTAACACAAATTCTGGAGATTTTTGACGCTGTGTACCCGATATACGGCTCATCCAGTGTGTTTACAACAAAATCCGCTCTTTTGATTAGTGTTTCCACATCAGTTTCCGGTTTCATCCACTCCATAACGCAACGTACATCTGCATCAGAATCAATCCGCAGCAGTTCGGCCTTTAGAGAATCCACCTTATTCATCCCTATATACTGCTTTCTAAAATACATATGACGGGAAGCATCACACGGTTCGTTCCGGCCATAATCAAATAATATAATATGACAAACTCCTGCCATAACCAACTGCATAGCAATGTTACCGCCAACAGCCCCACAGCCAAATATAATGATGGTACTGTCCATCAGCTTTTTTTGTGCCGCAATTCCCTCCAACTCACTTCCGAGAAATTCCGAAAAGTAATTGATCTGACGGACATACCGTTTGATCAGTTTCTCTGAAAGCATATCCTGCTGTGCAATAACCTCCGTTATGATTCGATTTTCCTGTAGCATATCCATGATTTGGCTTGTGCATTCGGAATCAACGCCCCATTTTTCGGCCATGATGGACGTAATCTCAGCCACTGTCTTTTCCCCGTCAATAGTTTCCAATAGGTGAACCATTTCCGCATTCACCCTGAAACTCTTTCTTTGCCTGGAGTTCATATAATAGACCATAAGATAACGTTCATTGCTCAGGAAAATATCCACGGAGTCTTTTATTTTCATCACTGTTTTTTCGTTCATCTAGAAACTCCTTGCAATGTGATCTGATGGAGATATAATCTGTTTTTATTACAATAAATGAGTCTATCAACTCAATATCAAAGTTTTTTGCAAAGAAAGCGATCTTCCTTGTCATTTCAATATCTTTTGAAGTAATCTCTAGCACCCCGCTTGGATGGTTATGGGCAACGATTATCTTTGATGCATTTGAAAGTAACACTGTGCGAAACATCTGCGCAAGTGAGACTTTTACAGAATTGATCTCCCCCATTGAAACAATGAAGAAATTTATAATTCTGTCAGCGTGATCAAGCGCAATCATTGCTGTGTGCTCAACATTGAGACTCCCTATTTTCTGGCAGAAAAGTGGAGCCGCATAAGATGCCGAGTGAATTTCATTATATGGGAGATCGATTTCTATATCATAAACTTTTTTGATTTCAAGCTGAACAACACTTATCTTCATCCGTATTACCCTAAAAAGAGGATTGGCATACCAAACCGGCAATGCCAACCCCCTTCAATTCCTTTTGGCGATATTAATACTGAATTACCCCGCCCTCAACATCGAGGAATCTTCCCCACTCTTCTTCGGTAGCGGGCCGATAATTGTCATCACATTGCCTAGTACACACTCTGGTACAACAGTCTGATCTACTTCCGGAGCAATCGGCTGTGTAATCAGCGAACAACTCATTTTCAGTGACTTCTTCAAAAATAAGTTTTTTCATGACGCATATCCCCCATTTTCTTTGTGGTTCTAAGAGTATATGTCGAAGTATACCGTGTTTTCCTGCTTTTGTCAATAGGCTTTTTGAGATTTGGAAAGTAACATCTGTAAAAAAACGGAAATGTTTGGCCTGAAAAGGCATAGTTTGGTAGTATTCTGGATGATTATTATGGTGTTACATGATTCAGCTTGAGAACTTATTTTTTCGGTGAATTTATCCTTGACAAATCCCATCTTGGTTCTCAATGCTTATGGATTCGCTTGTCCGCTCATCGTCATGGAAAAGTCTTTCGTATAAAGTGTGAGTTTGTCTTTCTCTGACTGCTTTTTCTTGGTATGTAACCTCCTTTCGTTGAGGGTGCTCGCCTCCCTATACCCTTATTATACTTATCCGTTCGGATTAGTGACAACATACGATGAGTGCATCTGCATCAGGTTCGGTTTTACAAAAAACTTGTCTTGCCCGAACCGGAACCGCCCGATTCTGTCAACTATACACTAACAAATTTTTCAAAATATTTTCCCGACCAGCCTCTCCGTAAAATCATTTCCTCCATATATTGAATTCAGCCCCCTTTTCATGTATAATTTACTCATAGGAAGAAACACTTTTCCTACAGATTCCAATCATGAGAGGAGGCTTTCCCATGAGCACTTTAGACGCAACCGTTTCCATGCTGGAGGCCATGCCGGAGGACGCAAGAATCAAGGTCATGGAATTCACGCAGAAACTGTTCACTTCCAGGAAACCCGCAAACCCATTTGTCCCAGTCAGCCAGGAGCAAATCCTTTCTGACCTTGCCGAATCACGCCAGCAGATTTCCGCCGGACAGGGGCTCAATATGGAAGACGCATTGAAAAGGATGGGGAAACAGCATGGATTCATTTGATGTGATCATCTCTCCGAAAGCGCTGTCCCAACTGAACGACTATATCGATTACCTGCAGTACACCCTGCTCAATGATCAGGCTGCTTACAACGTATGGCAGGATGCCCTGGAAACACGGGAGCAGCTTTCAAAAGTTGCCGGCAGCCTAAAATTCTGTACCCACCCACAGCTGAAAAAAAACGGATACCGTGCCATCCACTTCATGCGGCACCGCTACCTTATGCTTTACCGGGTAGAAGGCACGACAGCTTATGTGGATGCCGTATACCACCAGCTCCAGGATTATGAAAATACCTTTGCAGATGAATTGAACCACTGAAAACAAAAAGCCGAAAAGAGGATACGCCCTTTCCGGCTTTTCGTCTGCCATCTATCCCATTTCATCCCCAAAATTCCACCGAATCTCAATCCTCCCATCCGAATACACACAGGCTCCCTTCACGAACCGTTCCCAAATCTCCTCCGACATCTCCCCCACATCCAGAAAAGACCTCGCCGCATCCGCCCGCTCCCTTGCCTCCCCATCCGCATCCCTCTCAATCCTCTCCGTCAGCCCCGCATCCAAAATCTCCTGCTCCAGCCTCGCAATCTCCTCATCATACCCCTTCTTCCTCTCCAAAAACACCTCCCGTTCAATCTCCCTGTCTGCCAGCTTCTCAAACAGCCTCTGCTTCGCCTTCTTCGCCGCCTCCAACGCATTCCTCAGGCTCTCCACCCTGCTACCAACTTCCGGGGCATCCGCCCTTCTCTCCAGCCTCAATTCTTCCTCATCCAAGACCCGCCTCAATTTTCGCTTCAGCTCCCCCAGCACCACCGCATCCGCCTCAGGCTCCTTAATCACCACCTTCCTGCACTCACAGTCCTTCAGCACATACCCGCGCCTGCAGTACAGATTCCTGTCCTTCCTCCTTATCATCCTCCTGCCGCACACCCCGCACACATAATGAACCTTCCTCTTCCCTGCCGCCGGCCTCTGTGCCTTTATCATCCCCTGCACCTGCCGGAACTCCTCCTTCGTAACAATCGCCTCATGCATCCCGTCCACACGCACCCATTCCTCCTTCGGCCTCACCACCAGCTTCCCATTCCTGCCGTCCACCGTACTTTTCAGGGAAACTACAGCCCCCGTATAGATTTCATTCTGCAGCACATCCTCCCAAAATTCTCTTTCCTGTTAGTCGGCCGTCCCTTCTCATGCAGGAACACAGTTGGGCAGGGTATGCCCCGGTCATTCAGGTTCCTTGCAATATCCGTAATCCCCATCCCCGCCAGCCTCATGTCAAAAATCTCCCTGACAACCGGAGCCGTCTCCGGATCAGGCTCCAGCCTGTGCTTATCTTCCTTTTTCTTCCTGTACCCATAAAGCGCCTGCACCGCCGTGTACTTCCCCTGCACGGCCAGCCGCTCCCTCGCCTGCCTGACCTTCTTTGACAGGTCTCTGGAATAAATATCATAGACAAGGTTCTTGAAAGCAATATCCATCCCTCCCTCATCCCGGCCACTGTCATAATGGTCATTGACGGAAATGAACCTCACACCCAGGAACGGGAACAGCTGCTCCAGATAATCCCCCAGCTCCACATAATCCCGCCCGAACCGGGAGCAGTCCTTCACGATGATGCAGTCCACCTTCCCCTGATTCGCCAGGCTGATCATATCCGTGAACTGCGGCCTGGTATCAAAATACCTGCCCGAAAGCCGTCATCACAGCGCTCAATGACTCTGCATCCCGCAAACTCCGGCTGCCTGTCTATAAAATCCATAATCAGCCTGCGCTGTGAAGTAATGCTCCCGCTCTCCACCTTTCTCCCGAACACATCCCTGTCCTCATTGGAAAGCCTCATATAAGCGCATATGGTATAACCCGACAGAAGCACCGCTGTCTTCTCCCTCATGCCGCATCAACTCCTCCCTTTTCCACCAGCTCCGCCAGTTCTTCTGCAAAAGTATACTCCACCTCAAACCGGTCACTGCCATAGCAGACAATCTTCCTTATGAATGTCTGCGCCATCTCCTTTGTCAGCTCCTCCGCCCCCAGGTACTTCCCAAAGGCAGCTGCCATCTCCCCATTTCCAGCATAATCCGGGGCAAGCCTTTCCATCTCCGCTTCCAGCCTTGCAATCCCCGCGTCCAGCGCCTCCAGTTCAGAGACATACCCGGCCTTCATTTCCAGATACTCTTCCTCAGAGAACACGCCGTCAGCAAAGTCCGCATACAAAGCCCGGATGAAACCGGCAATCTTCTCCCTGCGGGCTTCTTTCCCGGAAAGCTCTTTACCCAATGCAGACCTCTTCTCCGCCGTCTCCGGCTTCCGGTTTAGCACACGCATCCGGCCCCTTGCATCCACATATAAGGAAATATGTGCTTTCAGCAGCTCCATTATAATCCCTTCCATGGTCTCCGCCTTGATGTTCTTCGGCGGGTCAGCCTCTCCATAGGTGGCCGCACGCCTGCATACATATGTGCTATAATTCATTAGGAAAGTATCATATCTAGAGCCGACAAAAGAGCAGTTCTGATTTAAACAAGAACTGCTCTGGATATGATTCTTTCCAATTGTACCAAGCCGCGGACGTTTAGCCGACCCGTATATGGGGATTGTATTCCTTCCGTTTGGTGAAAATGCGGAAATTTTTGTACGGAACCGTCGGCATGAAACTTGTTTTTGCATGTGTTTCATAAGTGCTTTTTAGAAAAGT
>CAJTDN010000005.1 GCA_910574865.1 Lachnospiraceae bacterium
TTTCCAGAAAATCCGATACTATGGATTCCTGAACAACCGGTACAAGACCCAAAACCTGAAATTGATTTTTTCCATCCAGGGACGCCGGCGTTTCAAGGAACGGTATGCCAACCTTTCCATGGCCGAACTGCTGAAGGCGGCCTGGGACGTTGACGTTCACTTGTACCCGAAATGCGGCCGCCGTAACATGCGGCACGTGGGAAGGACTTATGGCACTTCCTAGGACGGGATGTGTTCCCACTGAATACTGTTTTTTAAAAGGCCTCCGCAAGAAGGTCTGTGAAGTGTGCACTTTTCTAAAAAGCACTTATGAAACACATGCAAAAACAAGTTTCATGCCGACGGTTCCGTACAAAAATTTCCGCATTTTCACCAAACGGAAGGAATACAATCCCCATACACGGGTCGGCTAAACGTCCGCGGCTTGGTACAATTGGAAAGAATCATATCCAGAGCAGTTCTTGTTTAAATCAGAACTGCTCTTTTGTCGGCTCTAGATATGATACTTTCCTAATGAATTATAGCACTTAAAGAACAAATAATCTATAAAATTCTCATTCTTTTAAAGATTTCATTCATATAAAGGGCTGTTACTCCTTATCCATATTCCCCAACATCTCTCCATAAAACAATTCAGATGCTACAGCCAAAGCCATAGCACCCAAATCATTACCCCTATCGGCTATACCTATCTCGCTCGTCCTGCTTCTCTTGCATACTTTCCGTATAAATCCGGTCAAACACTTCATATCGTTTCTGCTGTTCCATATTAATTTCCAGTCCATCAATTACTCTATTAAACAACTTGATTCCAGCAAAATACTCCATATCCCCAAAGCTAAATACCGCAGACAATACATCTGTTGAATAATCTGCCATTCTGCCTGCATCAATTCCCAGAAGTTTCATTGTCTCTATTACCCGTTCTGCTCTCTCTCCGATAAATTCTTCCACTTTCTGCTTCTCATAGTAATCTGACAGAAGTTTTGCCTCCTCATATACGGAATGAAAACCTGTGTCCATATCTATCTTTTCAAAATACGCCCGAACCATCTCAAATGCCGATTTTGTTTCCTTTGTATCAAACGGATAACAGAACACTTTTTCAGCCACTCTCATTTTCATATAATCGGCTTTGTTTGCGGGTAACTTCATATCAGCCGCATCTCTATCTTCAACATCAGCCGCAATTTCATCAGTAATATCTCCTGAAATTACTTGTGAAACTACCAAATCCTCCGTCTGCCGATACGGATTCCTTGGCACTTCATCCCTTGTAACTTCTATTAGATCATCCATATTCCCAACGGGTATCCGATACTCTAATTCCGCCTCCAGCATACTTCCATCTCTCTCAAGACACCGCTCCACAGCTTTCAGTTTCTTTAGATTATCCTTCTTTTGAAGTTTTATCTGCTCT
Organism: Lachnospiraceae bacterium; assembly: GCA_910574865.1. Lineage (GTDB taxonomy): Bacteria > Bacillota > Clostridia > Lachnospirales > Lachnospiraceae > Schaedlerella. The sequence goes on from CAJTDN010000005.1 coordinate 1,421, forward strand.
AACCGTTCCCAATAATCATCTACTGAAACCTCAAAGAATTCCAATTCTTCCGCATTTTTGCAGGACCTTTTTTGAGAAGCCCTCTCTCGATACATTTCCTTTTGCACCTTACACAATTCCTCATCCACCTGTTGTAAGCGGAATTTCAAATGAACCAAATCCACAAACGATTTCACTTCATACTTAACCACCACCAAATACTCCTCCTGCAGCTCATGCATTTTCCGTATCTGCTCATACAGATAAGCTGATTTGTACGTAAAACGCTTTTTCTCTGCCAGCCGCAAACGATACATCCGTGCATAGCACTTTCTCTGATATGGTGTAAGAAATGTTTTTCTTATTGGTATTAAAGGGATTGCATGATTCACAGGGGATGCCAGACTCGCATTTCCGTATTTAAACATAGCCTCCAAGTTTTCTCTGCTAAAATCTTCTGAAATGGTATCCAGTCTTTTAAACCGCTTCATTCCCGGAACCTTTACAGCAATATGCTCTCCCCGTTTTACCTCAACCCCCTGTTTCTCTAACAAGAAAATAAAATGTTCCATATTTTCTGCATTAAGGGCACAGAATCTTGCATCCTGTTCAATCCACTTGGAAAATACCTGTCCTCGCTCCCATTGCGGTCTTGCCATATTTTTAGGCTCTTTGCTGTATTCTGCCGGAGTGATATGCAGTCCGTATTCTTCACAGAGTTTATTGGTAATGGGTTGGAATTTATATTTCCAGTCACCCTCGTGATACTGGAACTTATATCCTGTTACCATATTTACACTGTTTATTATAATATGGGCATGAAGATGATTTCTATCTGTGTGAACAGCCACCACAGTCTCATACTCTCCGCCAAATGCCTCTTCTGCAAAACGCATGGCTATATCATACATAATCTCCGGTGTTCCTTTGCCCGGCTTTAGAGATAATACAAAATGATATCCCTGCCTACCACCAGCTTTACCAAACATCTGCTTAGTTGCTTTCATCTGCTCATAGGCAGAATCTGGCAGGCAGTTAATACCGCCTGCCAGATTGGCATCCCCAAGTTTTTTCGGTTGCAGAATATAGTTGACGGCATGCTTCAGATGAATATCTATCCTTGCCTTACCACTCGCCTTCATGTGCATTACCTTGGTTATTGCCACTTGTTCGCCACCTCCTGAAGATTTTCTTTTATCTGTTCCATTAGACGATTTGCAGCCTTCATCGTACTATCAAGCACATATCCGCATCCATTGACTGTTTTTGTCATCTGGCTATAATTGTTGCATAAACCCGCAATTTGACGAATCAGGTCACGCCTGTCATAAGCAAGTGTCGTATCCACCCTGCCTCCATGAAGAATCAGATACCTCACATAATCTGATAATTTCATGTTATTTGTTTGGGCATCATGCTCAGCCTGCTCCCGTTCCTCATCCGACAAGCGGATAGTGAAGTTTTTCCTTGGTTCTATCGACTGTCCTCTTCTTCCTATAAACATCCCTTCCTTCTATCTAATTTCTTTATCTGCCATCAGCAAATCTTCATTTGCCTCAAATTCAAAACCTTTGCGGAGAGAATTTGCCAGATACGTAAAACGCCATGCGTTTCACAATCCGGTTAGGGGGATTTAATCCCCCTAAAACCCTCTCTATATATGCCTTTTTCGGGGCAAATATCTGTAATACTCTGTGTACTGCCAACACCTGTCTGCATTACTGTCGGTATTACCGAATAATAATTTGTATAACATTCGGTATTACATTTCTGCCCTTTGTAATACCAATCGTATTAACTTCTTCTGATTGCCTTACTACAAATCCTCCAAAAAAGCCATCACATCCTCTGACACATCTTCACAAGAGCTTTCCGGAACCTTTCCAAAACATGGCGCAGCTTCCACGCTTTCCTCTGCTATAGGCTCCGTCATTTTAAAAGTTGCCTGCTTTCCTTCAGGCATCTGTAGCTCTGTAATCCTTTCCATTTCATCTTTGACAATCAGCTTTATTGCATTGATAACCCTATCTGCTTCACCAGTCATCGTTTCCTGTATCACAGTCCTCTGGGTATTCATTTCACAAATAAGACGGTTGTCATGTTCGTTCCGTTTTATATCTTGAACCGCCCTTATCAACGCACTTTTTATAAACTTGCTCTTATCTCCATAGCAAATTTTCATAGTCTCACTGGAAAAGAATCTTAAAATTTCTTTGTCTTCTTCCTTATTAAAGCTCAAACGAAAGCTGACTGTCACACTGTCATCATGTGCCATACTGCCTCCTCCCTATTTATTTTTCCAATCAAAATGCGATTCTTCAGACAGACGGGGAATCTTATCCAGTTTCCTTACTTTTTGATTGCAGGAGCCAAAACCTTTTGCTATAATGTATTTGCGAGATACATAGCGAAGCTTTGGCTTTGCAACCAAGGTCCTTTCCTAACCGGATTGGACTTTTTCTTTTGCCTGACAATGGCATTTCTCCGCCGCCATACCGGCTTTTCTTGTCAGGTCATCATCCGAATTGTAATAATCCGCATATCCGTAAATCTTCTGCTCGAAGTATTTACGCGGGCATTTCCCACGCATGGTATAATACCCCTGCGCATCCAACTCAGCATTGTATGCCTTAATGACTGCATATGCCTTTGTCATACCAACACCCAGAATCCGGCTGACTTCTTTTGCATCAATAAATGCTTCCTTAGTGCTTATCACAAATCCCCTCCTTTCCTGCGAAATTACCATTATTGATACGGATTTAATCCTTTTATTATTTTATATCCGTATTTCTAATTTGCGTTTAATCATAATATATCTTTCAAAAAATGTCAATTAAATTTTGCAAAATACGCATTTGCAATTCGTTTTATTATGTGATATAGTATTCATATCATTATAAATCCTTTGATTTTTAGTTCGTATTTTGATTTTTTACGCAAAACACGAATCGAATAAACCGTCATGACCATTGATATTAGGAAGGTGAAGTTATGGCTTTGTCAGATGACCAGCGTTTTGCCATGTATACCGCAGAAGAAATCGGTAATGCAATCAAGAAACGCCGCAGACAATTGAAGATTACACAAAAAGAATTTGCCGAAAGGCTTGGGAAATCAGAGCGTACCATTCAGAAATACGAATCCGGTGAAATCACCATGAAAATAGATTTAATCAAACTTGTGGCAGATGAACTGGAAATTCCATGGCAGGAGCTTTTGGAAGCCAAGACAGACGAGATAGGGATTGTATCCTCAGAGAATGAATTTCCAGCCTGTCGTTTCCATACCCTGTCAGATGTTATCAACGCTTTATTTACCATAACAGAGATTAAGGATATTGCATTCCAGCTTACCTATGCCAAACCGCCGGAAAGTCCTGACTGGACTTCCGCCCTTATGGTTGATGGCAAAGGGAACGGAACCTATAATGCGGACTTCTGTCTCTTTATGGAAAACTGGATGAATAAACTTGCCGCCCTGCAAAGCGGCTCCATCAATCAGGAACAGTTTGAAACATGGAAAAGGGAAACTTTAGAATACTATTCCGACAGTTACTTTTCTGATTTCATCTCCCAGAGAGCCAAAAGCAGAAAAGCAAAAGGAAAACAAAAGAAAGTGGATTATTCAACCATTCAGATTGTTTCCACCCGGGAAGAACCGAACAATAACGAATAACAAAATATAAGAAAAATCGGCACCCACCTTCTGTAAAAGGAATGATGCCGAAATCTTATAAGTGATTTTGCCCATAAGGCTTTGTAATCACCCTAGACAAGTAGATTATATCATAGCCTTTGGATAAATGCACCCAAAATTTCAATTTTCTGGACCGGTGCATACGCACCACGGTTTTGTGGTTCTGCTTCAGAGTAATACAGCATACAAGAGATTTTGTATATCGCTCTGAAGATTATTACAATCCAGCAAAGGAGATGATGTTTATGCCAGCTTACAAAGATAATAAGACTGGTAAATGGTTCTGCAAGTTCTACTATACGGACTGGCAGGGCAACAACCGACAGAAGTGGAAACGGGGTTCGCCACCAAAAAGGAAGCCTTGGCATACGAAAGGGATTTTCTTGAAAAGCAGTCCGCTAACCCGGATATGACTTTCCAGAATCTCTACGAACTTTATATGGAAGATATGGCTGCAAGGCTCAAGCAGTCAACCATTCTGACCAAGAAGCATATTTACGAAACACACATTCTCCCATTCTTTGGCAGCAAGCCAATCAATGAGATTAAGGCTTCGGATGTACGCAGGTGGCAGAATCAGCTGATGAATTTCCCCAAATGGTTATTCCAAAACTTATCTAAAAACCATCAACAATCAGCTTACCTGCATCATCAACTATGCAAAACGCTTCTACGATTTGAATACGAATCCCTGTGGTCAGGCTGGAAGCATGGGACAGGCAAAAGCTGAAGAAATGGATTATTGGACTTATGATGAGTATACCGCATTTCGTGAGGGCATCAAAGACAAGCCTCTATCCTATATCTGCTTTCAGGTACTCTACTGGACAGGAATGCGTGAAGGAGAACTGCTGGCGCTTACCGCTGCTGATATTGATCTTGTCAAAAAACAGATTGATATCAACAAAACCTATCAGCGTCTGAACGGAAAGGATATCACCACTCCACCTAAGACAAAGAAAAGCAAGCGGAAAGTTCCAATCCCCGATTTTCTGTGCCAGGAGCTGCAAAACTTTATCAATACCAGATATATGCTTGCCCCTAACGAAAGACTGTTCCCGGCTACCAAGCACTTTCTCTCCCATGAGATGGAGCGGGGCTGTAAGAAAACCGGCATTAAGCGGATACGGATTCATGATATCCGCTACTCACATGCCAGTTTACTTATCAATCAGGGTTGTGATGCACTTATCCTCGCTGACAGACTGGGACACGAAAAGGTATCCACAACACTGAATACCTACTCGCATCTGTTTCCGCACAAACAGCAGGAACTTGTCAGCAATCTGGAGCAGCTTGCAGCAACGGTCGGTGTTACACCGACACCGAAGCCGCCAACGAGTAATCCGTTACTTGAAACTATGGGAATTTCCTATGATGATGGCACGTTTGACAGTTTAGCTGCTTCAGATACAGTATGCGCCAATACAGGACTTCCATACGGACCGGCGCCACTGCCAAAGGAAACAGCACCGGGAAAGGTTATCCCTATGCCTCGAAGAAAAGTTATCTGATCTTCGAGACACTGTTTGGAAAAATTCAAACTTATAATAAAGCGATGCGAAACAGAGTAGTTGCGTTTAGTAGCAAAATAGTAGCAGAGCAAAAAGAAAAGCCCGGGAACGCCCTGTTTATAAGGCTTCCCAGACTTGTAGCGACTATTCGAACTCCTCGGCGGATAGCTTGAACTGACTGTTTTTCCCTGCTTTTTAATGATTTTATTATCCATATTTTTCAAAAATCACTCTCGTATTTGTGTCAGTCAAAATTTTTAGAGCCAAAATAGAGCCAGTCAGAGCTGCCATTTTTTCGTTGTTCGCCCTATCAACATGGTGCTAGCACCATGTAATTATTACATCAATAAGGAAATAATGAAATCGCCCCCATTACGCAACATAACCGTATTTGAGCAATAAAGATACAAAGTATCGCCAACTTCATTTTTGTACTCTGAAATCCTTGCAAAATAAGCATTTCAAATGTCCTAAAGCGTAACAATACCTTGCAACCATATTTTCTCGGCAAACAGGAAGTTGTTTATTTCTTCTTTTTCGGCTTTAAAGCTGGTAATTCCTTATACATAACATGAAACAAACCTGCCAAAAACTCTTTATTATCAATTTCATCTACCAACAGCATTTCTTTTGCGCCCTCATATGGTAATTCACACAGGGCTATGGGCATATAACTAATTGCTGATTTTACTGGCTTGACAAGCAATCTGTCATCGTAGATGCCGCCTACAATTTTGCCACGATAATAGATAATAAATTCTCCCATCATAGCTCGATAGGTAATTTCTTCTAACTCGGATAACTGTCCTAAAATAAACTCTAAATATTCTTTACTGGACGCCATGGCTTTACCTCCCGATTTATCCAGTTCTATAAACTGGAATTTATGACAGGCATAAGTTTACCCCAATTCCATTTTATAAAATTTTGCTTTAAAGGTTTTACTACCATCCAGTTTTGTGTATTCGCCATAATGGTCAAATCTCAATCCACATTTTTCCATGACCTTGCCCGAACGAGGATTATCCACTGCATGGTCTGAACATACCTTTTTTACTCCGAGTTTTTTATATGCAAAATCAATAATAGCTTTCATCGCTTCGGTACAATATCCCTTGTGCCAATAATCATAATGGAGATTATATCCTATACCCCAATAATCTTTCATTTGAGCATTGGGACCTATACTGCCTGTTCCTATTACTCTATTTTCTGCCTTCAGAACAAATGCCCAAGTCCACTCCTGTTCGTCAGAAAAGGTGGAATTTATCCAATCTATAGTTTGGCTAATGTCAGTATATGTAGAATATGACATATACTTTGTAACTCTTTCATCACTGTTCCAACTGAAACAGGCTTCCGCATCATCAAGTGTGATAGGACGCAAAATTAACCTGTCTGTTTCAATAATGGGTTCCTTACTCATATCAAGCCCTCCTCTAAATTGAAATTTGCCTTATTCTTTATTTCCGAAAAAATCTAAAATACTATTTAGTCCCAAAAGTGCGTTTTCATCATCAATGGCAGGTTTTTCATTAGTATTATGGCTATATACCACCTCATGAATGTCATAGCAGTTCATATGATGCAAAAGTGTACAAGCTGTACTATAAGCAGTATCTATATGACCATCGCCTCCACCAACTAATACAATTGCACCCTTTTTTGATTTTATAATAGGTTCTTCTTTTCTATAAAATCTGGCACAAAAATATGTTTGAAGTCTACTTCCAACATCTAATAATTTTCCAGTCAATTCCGAAAAATAAAGCGGCGAAGCAATCATAATGTTGTCACATTCTTGTATGTATTTATATATCTCTTGCATTTCATCATTTATAACACACCCACTATTTTCCCAACAATACCTACAATCAAAACAAGGCGAAATATTGCACCTATAAGCATCTACAATTCTATATTCTCCTACAATTTTTTCAGTAATTTTCTCAATAAGACTGGCAGTATCACCATTTTTTCTTGGAGAACCATTTAATATCAAAGTTTTCACTATAATCTCCTCTACTAAATCCCGATTGTGATTTGATGATTTTTAGGGGAAATATTAGCTGTTATATTTTGTTATTAAAAGCTCCGCTAACCCTTGAAAACACTAAGTTTGTCTTAGGTGAGCTTTCCCTTACTGTTTCCCTTGTGTTATATCTTCCCATAGGGTATTGTGAACCCTGATAAGGGAAAAAATAAGGGAAACAAACTCATATAAAACATTATAACACAAAATATACGGGAATTGGTAAACTGATTGAAATGCTTTCAAAAAATCTACGAAAAGAGGACAGATAAAATGAATATGATTTATGCAACATACAATATCCGCCATAACAGCATTGACGTATTCACCTATGCAGGCTACTTTTTACGGATAGACTGTAATAAAGCAGAAGAAGGATTGAAAACTACTCCCTGCTCTGAATGTGCCTTAAATGCTCTGGCAATAGATGAACCGCTTGAATATGCAAGATTGTATCTTGAAGGAAATATGCAGATGTGGGTGGATGCGGAAGACAGCCTTGAACTGTGGTAGTTTTAATTCCCCCGAATTCGGGGGAATTAAATCACTTCAAAATCTTTGTAGTCTGTTCTTCCAAAATAGACATCTGATGTATGGCAATCTTGTTAAGTTTTATTAAGCGTTCTTTCTGGTTCAGCCCATCTTCGATCAACACCGCGTTAATGTTTTCCATATTTGACAGGCATATCAATTCATTTATACTCGCATAATCCCTGATATTTCCCTTTTTATCAGGATTCTTATCCCGCCATTGCTTCGCTGTCATGCCAAATAATGCCATATTCAGCACATCAGCCTCTGATGCATATATGACTGAAGTCTGCTGTGGCGTAAGTTCCGGCGGAATGAGGTTGACTTTGATTGCATCTGTATGTATTCGATAGTTTATTTTTGCCAATTCTCTCTTGGCACTCCATCCAAGCAGAGCCTGTTCTTCTTTCTTCAGCCGCTCAAATTCTTTGATAAGGTATAATTTGAATTGCGGAGACACCCAACTTGCAAATTCAAACGCAATATCTTTATATGCGTATGTACCGCCATATCGTCCCGCTTTTGCTACAATTCCCTTTGAATTTGTACGGGATACCCATTGCTTAACCGACATAATAAAACGGTTTAATCCTGCCTCCAGCATGATTTCTTCATAGGCGGCAGCATTGAAGTCTGCATTATACATTTCTTCCCATATGCCAAGAAATTCTATTGTATTCTTGTTGCGTAACCATTTTTCTATCAGGGCAGATCCGTTGTCAATTTTTCTTACCATATCGGTTAAAGAGATATAATCATCTTCCTCAATTTGTAAGACTTGTATTTCCGTTCCATCAACATTAAGTTTCCCCATAAGAAAATTCCTTTCATTTTATAAATAGCCCCGCCTCTTTGCTTCGCCCATCAAATGCGGTTGGATATCAGGATATGTCCATCTTTCCGGCAATCCGTCCATTATGGTGATTTTCTCAATTTCACTATGTAACTCTGTTTCAAAACATTTGATATCGGCAAAGAACAACATTCCAAAAGATTCATCTCCTTGGTTCAAATTATCAGGCGCTGTAACGGAATATACGCAGACAGGTTCTATATCAAATTCCAAAGCGCCTGTTTCCTCATATAATTCCCGTTTTGCTGTATCTATTATATTTTCCTGACTCTCCCGATGACCTCCGGGTACTTCCCATGTATCTCTATCCTTATGTTTGCAAAACACATATTTATTCTGTGTTTTTGATATTATCACAGCAAATTTAAGCAGTTCGTCTTCTATGCTTTCATAAAATTTCACTTCCGTCATTTCAGTTATCCCTCCATTTTATCCTTAATTCATTCCAGTCTGTTACCGTTAAAATATTTTTGTCCAGAGAATGTCCAAGGTTTCCAAGAAAATCTAAGTTAAGAAATCCTTTCCGCCACTCGTCATTATAATTTTATAATAATACTTGGTGATAGTCAATAACTGTGTTGGCATTACTTTAAAGTATTACTAACTTATAGTCGCGAATATCATTTACACTATGCCAGTAACAGTTTTGACCGACTGTGCACAAGGATGAAAATAGCATATCCTTCAGAGTATCTGCACATCGGAAAGCAATAGAAAACAAAACATTATAGCGGTTGATATACTTTGTAGCAACTCCACGATAATGATTATAGGTCTCTTTGATAAAGGAATGCAGGCTATTTACTGTATTGAGGTTAAATATGCCTCTGCCTGCTTCCTGTTTTACATCTACAACAGTACAACTGGTAAGTGTTTCGAGAACATTATAGCTACGAAGGCCGTCTGTAAGTACGAGTGTATCTTCCGCAATATGTCCACGAAATATTTCATCAAGTTCTTTACCTGATGGTTTTGCCCGGTTTACAGTAGCCGCAATGGCACCGCCGTCACGCTGGATACCGGTGCAGATAGCTACATACTCATTTGAAATGCCACGTTTGGCGGCCTTTGCACCGTGTTTGCGTGCTTCGCGGCCTGCCGTTTTAGGAACCTGACTGCCTTTGTAACAATCCAGTACAAATGTTTCGTCAAGTTCAGCGATACCAGAAAGAAGAACAGGATTGTTTTCAAGAAAATCCTGTAAAGCCATAAGTATTTTGTGCCGCATATTAAAGGCTGTCTGGTGTGAAAAACCATATTTTTTTGCTGATTTATCAAGTGATACACCACATAATGTATCACGAATAAAATCTGTCCATACAGACTGGTTGTAATGAGAATTTGACATTATCGTATTGGTCGAGCGCATATATGTACGTTTACAGTCACGGCATAGGAAGCGTTGTTTACCTTTTCTGTGACCATACTTTATGACGTGCGTTTTGTTGCAGTATGGGCAGACGGGTGTTTCTTCTGGCTGCTGATTTACAGAAATAATACTGAGTACAAAACTAATAATACGATCCAGCTCAGATTCACATAGCTGTTTAATATAATCAAAGAGTGTATTAATCTTATCGTTCATAAACTTATCACCTCGAATATTGTAGATAAGTTTATTATAACAGAACAGGTATTTGTATTCAATTCAATTTACTATTAACAACACACTTTTTGACTATCACCTAATACTTTAACATCCGGCAGCTTCATCCCGACTTTAATCATGCCAGCAGCATACTTTATAGTTGCCCGATTCAAGTTTTGTATTGCGAAATAAAAGTCACGCGTTTCCCCTGTCACGCTATATCCATTGAATAAATGCTGTTTTATCGTTACTGTTGTACCCTGCCTTTCTGTAAAAATCCAATGTACTTTTTTTCTTAGAGCCTGTGAGCAACATCATTTTATAGCAGTTTTCTTTTATGGCAATCTCTTTTGCGTAATCTAAGCACTGCGTTGCCAGTCCTCTTTTTCTGAACTTTTCATCAGTTATCACATTTTCAATAAAAGCATACGGCTGCTGGTTGTGCGTCAGGTTGGGAATGATGACGCAGACACAGGAAGATACGATTTTCCCATTTTCTTCAGCGACAATCACATGATAATTTTTATCCTAAAAAATATTGTCCCAAATCTGTAATAGTTCAGCGGTCTTTTCCGGCATGGGATTATTGTGTAACTGCATATATAATCTTAATAAACCGTCTAAATCATCCTTCAAGATTTCCCTAATCATATATACCACCCTTCCGTATTATCCATTCCATTCATCATTAAATTCTTTTAAAAATCCACGCATATATTCATCCCTTTTCCAAGCAATGGATTTTGCACAATCAGTATTCATCATATCTTTAATCAAAAGCAATTTTTCATAAAAATGATTTATTGTTGTGCCTTCATGATTCCTATACTCAGTTTCGTCCATATTCATATTAGGTTGACAATCCGGAATGTGAATCGCCCTATTATGATTTCCGCCATAAGCAAAAGCCCGCGCAATTCCTATTGCCCCCATTGCATCCAATCGATCTGCATCTTGCACAATTTTCCCTTCTATTGACTTTGGGGAAACTGTTTCTGTTCCTTTAAATGAAATCTCCCAGATAATATCAATTACGCGCTCTATCATACTGTCCGTAAGATGACAATCTAACATAATACGCCGTGCATTTTCGTAATCCCTTGTTTCAAATATCTTTATATCATCCGTATCATGCAGCAATGCAGCAATCATCACTATGTATTCGTCGCATTTTTCTGTTTTTGCAATTTTCTCCGCATTATTTAAGACTCTTAAGCTATGCCAATAATCATGCCCCGAACAATCATTCTCAAACAATTCCTTTATTTTTTGCAATAGGATATATTTTGTCTGTTCATATATATTCCTCAAATTATCCATTTTTCTAAATAAGCGGCTACGCCATCCTCCTCATTTGAAAGTGTGATATCATCAGCAATGTCTTTGACCTCTTGTACCGCATTATCCATCGCAACACCAATGCCGCATAGATTTAACATACCCATATCTGCATAATCATCTCCAAAAGCAGCAATTTCCGATACATCTGTATGACATGCTTCACATACTGCTAATATTGCCTTTTCCTTTGTAATCCCGCTTTTCGTAAACTTATACCAGTCTCCATCCGAAAAATGCTGGCTATCAAGCTCCGAGAAATGTTCACACAATTTCTGTGCCAAGTTAGGATGGCGTATCTCAACACATATCTTCAAAGCTTCGTGCTTAAAGTCTGCAAAGTCCGTATATATACTGTCTCCCCAGCTTTTATCCTGCTCTTTTGGATCGGTTTTATAATTCCAATAATGTGCCTCTAATGTGTCAACCGTAATTTCACAATCCATACCGCATATTTTTCTTGCTGACTCAATAAAGTTTTTTGTCTCTATTGCCGAAAAGGAAGAAGAACAGATAATTTTTTCGTTTACCCGTACCAATGCCCCTCCGCTGGAAATAAGAATATCTGGCTTCATTTTTCTTAAAAAGCCCAAACAATTTTGTTCGCCCCTTGATGTTGAAATGCCGATTAAATACCCGCATTTTTTACATTTGCATAATATTTCCAATGTATATTCAGATAAGGTTTTATCATTTCTTAACAAAGTGCCGTCTAAATCAAAAATTAATATTTGGGGTTTTCTCATTATATGTTCCTCCAAAAGCCAAGCTCTTTTAAACGTGTGCCATGAATCTATGATAACACATTCTTTTGCATTTATCACCAGGAAATTGTTAAGTATAACAAAGAACGAAAGTCTATCTTGCCCTTCGCCCTTTGCTTTTAACTGTCTTTTGTTGCTGATAGTCTGCTGCTTTCTTTGGTGGATTTTTTAATCGTTCAAGTACACTTTCCTTATTCTGCCTATGCCTTCCCTTTCCATAAGCTTTTTCCCAATCAGCTGCCTGTTCCCTATAATCTGCATAAGCACTATAGGATTTGTGATAAGTCGCGTAAAACTTCTGTACATTCTGATAACCGTAGCTTTTGGCAATCCCCGACAATCCAACTTTCAGAATGTCTATTTCTTCGTTTTTACGGTCAATCCTGCTTTGCAGTTCCCCTTTCTTCGTCAGTTTTGCAAGTCCTTTTAGGCTGTCACGCTCCAGTTCCAACCCATTGCGTTCCCTCTCTGCGTCAAAGATACTCCCGTTTTGGCGGTTTAATTCCTTATAAATCTTTAGCAGCTTTGGATATGCGGCGGCTTCAGCAGACATCACAGGCTTGGGCGGTATCTTTGGTGTTTCCCGCTCTGTTGTCTGCGCTTTGGTTTTAGGCTGCAACTCCCGTTTTTGTGCTGACAAATCGATAGTCGGCTCTTCAAGAAGGTTATGCTCCTGCTTTGGCACTTTATCCGTCTGCGGTATTATTTGTACCGTTCTTCCCTCGCTTGGTTCTGCAACCGTCTGTACCGTTTCTTTCTCAAAAAACTTTGCCGACAGTTCCCTCGCCTTATCCAATACTTTAGAAATCAGCAGCGCTAGTACCGTAACAGCAGTCATAATAATACTTTCCAGACGTTCCGGCTGGCTGCCAAATATATCAACGGATTCTCTGATGCGGTCAGTGATATATTTTTTCTTTATCTGTTGTATCTCCATTTCAGAAACGCCGCTGACAATCGCCCTGCCTACTTCACAATTCCAGCGCATACGCATTTCGTTATCGGTCTGTATCTGTTCCGCTTTCGGGTTATTCTTTCCTATCTTCTTGGTGGCAAGATATAATCCGCTGCTGTCAAACACATGGAGTTTTTCTTTGTCATCTTTCACTAAAAGATTGATAAGGTCAGTATAGAAATGCTTTACCTCGTCAACAAAATCCTCCTGCTTAAGCAGCTTATTCTTGGCGGTAAAAAGATTGCGCTCATAGACTTCGCCTTTCTTCACGATTTTACAGCCTTTACGGACATTCCCGTTTTCGTCAAGTATCTCTTTCTTGGTGCGGACGTGTCTCCCGTTTTCATCGTAAAACATATTGCGTGTCGCGGTTTTTTCTATGGGTTCGGGCAACAATTTCCGTTCCGAAAAAATAAGGTGAATATGGTAATTTGTCTTTCGTTTGTTATGGTGCAACGCCGATACGCACTCCACACCATACTTTTCTTTGAAACGGTCTGTAAAAAGCTGTAACAGCTTGTCCGGCTCATAGAGGTTTGGGAATGATTCGGGCAGGGCAATGATAAATTCCCTCGCCTCAATGCACTTCCCCTCCGTACCGCTTTTTTCAAATTCCTGCTGATTGCATTTCGCAAGCTCCGTCCAGTAGTGGCGGTCTGCCGTTTCATAGACCGCATACAGGTCTTCCTGCTTTGCGTGGCTGGATATATAGGTAATCCTGCCCCTGACATCAGGTAGCTTGCTCATGCGGATAAATGAATGTCTCTGTATTGTGCTTTGTCCTCCCTCCTGCAAATGGCAGTATCAGATCGGAGCAAGCGGAGGTACGGCGGGACAGATTGTGAGTGGGCGGCATAGGCGGTATGTTTACAAACATATCCGCCTTGTGGCGGTCAATTCAAATGCGTCAGCATTTGTAATTCACGCTTGCGTGAATTTGCTCCCCGCAGGGGCGAAATCCCCGTTGCATAAACGAAGTTTGTGCAATGAGTGTATTTCGCTCTCAAACGCCGAGGGCTTTAAAAGAAAGGAATCTCCCCTATAAATGCTCGAATTATGCCTGCAAAAACTGACGCCATGATAGCAAAAAATGATGGCACTTTGCCGTTTGTGATAGCAAAAAGTTATGGCGCTTATGATAGTAAAAACTGCCATCATGCCTTCAAAAAGTGCCGCCACACATGATAGTAAAAGTACTATCTGAAATTTCTTTCAACTGAAAATGGATGAAGTCAGTTGAAATTTTACAGTCACTTTGTGTTGCATTAGAAACATCGTCAAAACATCAGTTGGCTTTTTCAACCGAAAATACCGAAATCAGTCAATTTTTTAAGTCAACTTTTGCCATATGGACTTATTTTTTTAACTCACTTTCTGCCCATTCCCGCAAATTTCCGCTTGTACCGGAAGGAAGCACATGATATAATCTATTTGCGTGTAGGTATATCATGGCTTCGGTCTGATACATACCATTGGGCGGTTTCGTAAGAAGCCGCCTTTTATACTGCCGATTTTCGTGTTACTGCTTTTACATCGCTCTTATCCCGCAGGTTCTTCCCCTCATTCACTTCCATGAACTTCTCAAGAATATCGCTTTTGATAAGTACCTTTCGCCCGACTTTTAAGACTGGCAGCTTTCCCCATTCCACAAGGTTTCTCATGGTGTTCCTGCCAATCCCCGTATACTCGGACGCTTCCTCGATTGTCATTGCAATCTTCGTTTCTGTCATCAACTTCCCTCCTTTTTAATTGCATTACGCAATTTTGCGTGTACTGATACTATACCGCTTTTATATTTCTTTGTCAAGCATTATGATAATTTAAAAATTATTTTTGCATTGCATATTGCACTATTGTTTTTTGTGTGGTATAGTATGAACATACCGACAAAGGAGGCGTATCAACATGAAAGACAAAGAATTGCGTAAGCTGATCGGTAGCAGGGCAAAACAGCGGAGGGTTGAGTTGGGATTAAACCAGCCTTATGTCGCAGAGAAGATGGGGGTAGCCACTTCCACAATCGTGCGCTATGAGGCAGGAACAATCGACAACACAAAGAAGCTGGTCTTGGAAGGTCTGTCGGAAGCACTTCATGTGTCAGTGGAGTGGCTGAAAGGGGAAACGGAGGAATACGAAACGGATATTACGGATAAAAGGGAACTGTTTATTCGTGATGTGATGTCCTCCATTCTCTCAAAGCTGCCTTTTGACATGGAACAAGCGGAGTCAGACTTTACAAAGGATTTACTGCTGCTGATGTTAAGGGAATATGAACTATTCGTGGATTCTTTTCAGTTTGCCTGTAAGAATTTCAAGGAAAATGCGGAAAATGCCGCACTCGCCCAAACAATGGGGTTTGAATCGAATAAGGAATATAACGAGATTATGTTTCTTCGGGAAATCACCCACACCGTAAATATGTTCAATGATATGGGCGATATTGTGAGGATCTATTCCAAAAATCCTGAAACAGCCACCATAAGGCTTGCAAATCTTCTTTCTATGGTATCGGGGAAAGAATCCGAATCGGTATAGTAAAGCAGTCGGAGTCATGATATACTTACACGCAGAAAGCATTTCATCAGTTCCGATTGCCCAACGCAACGCAGTTGCGTTTGTGAAAGGAGAACAGATTATGGCAAAAGGTTCTGTAAGGAAAAAAGGAAAGAAATGGTACTACCGCTTTTATGTAGAGGACGCAAGCGGCAACTTGGTACAGAAAGAGTTTACGGGTACGGAAAGCAAGAGCGAGACAGAAAAGCTGTTAAGGCAGGCAATGGAGGACTATGCGGAAAAGAAATTCATTGCAAAAGCTGACAACATCACGCTTGGGGAACTGCTCGATATTTGGGCGGAGGAAGAATTGAAAGTCGGCACACTCAGCAACGGTACAGTGGAAAATTATCTCGGTGCGATACGGTGCATTAAGAAACACCCTGTTGCTGACCGAAGGTTAAAAACCGTAACAGCGGAGCATTTGCAGACATTCCTTGATCTGCTTACTTTCGGAGGGACTTATCCCGATGGAAAAGTCAAAAAAGGGTTGAGCAAAGACTATATCCACTCTTTCTCGGCGGTTTTACAGCAGTCGTTCCGTTTTGCGGTATTCCCAAAACAACTGATTACGTTCAATCCAATGCAGTACATCAAGCTGAAACGAAAGGCAGAGGAAGTGGATTTGTTTTCAGAGGAAGATATGGGACAGTCAGGCACGCAGCCTATTTCCCATGAAGATTATGAGAAACTTATCGCTTATCTTGAAAAGAAAAATCCCCCTGCGGTTCTGCCAATACAGATAGCCTATTATGCTGGTCTTAGGATCGGCGAAGTATGCGGGCTGACTTGGCAGGATATCAACCTTGAGGAACAGTATCTTACAGTAAAACGGAGTGTCCGCTATGACGGCGCAAAGCACAAAACGATTATCGGACCGACAAAGCGTAAGAAAGTACGAACGGTTGATTTTGGGGATACGCTTACAGCCATACTGAGAAAAGCGAGGAAAGAACAGCTTAAAAATCAGATGCAGTATGGGGAACTGTACCACCGCAACTACTATAAAGAAGTGCAGGAAAAAAACAGGGTTTACTATGAGTATTACAGTTTTGAGAACACGCAGGACATTCCGGCAGATTACAACGAAATTTCATTTGTATGTTTAAGACCAGACGGCTGTCTTGAAACGCCGAGTACATTGAGTATCGTCTGCCGGACGCTCGCAAGGAAACTGGACGGATTTGAGGGCTTTCATTTCCACCAGCTCCGCCATACTTACACAAGCAACCTGCTGTCAAACGGTGCAGCGCCAAAAGACGTGCAGGAACTCTTGGGACACTCTGACGTAAGTACCACAATGAATGTATATGCCCATGCTACAAGGGAAGCGAAGCGGACTTCCGCAAGGCTTTTGGATAAAGTGGCGGGCAACGATTAGATACATTCAGAAAAAACTTTCCCTTGTAAACTGCCCATAAGGGCAAAAACAAGGGAAAATACATAGCAATTCACTGTATGAAGTTTAAAAAGCCTTGAAAAATAGGGAAAATTCTATAAATTCATCTGCAAATTCCGATTTGTCCATTTCATTATATCACTTCCGTTCCTCATTTACCACAAAAATATAGGGTACAGCAACCACCGCACCCCACATTTATTATCGTTCTAACGATTTCTCTATTTTCCACTTCTGCCCTTTCAAGTCATTCTGCTTCTCATACAGATTATTGCGCTCTTTACAGAGTTCTTTCATGCGCTCCAACTGCGCCCTCACTCCTTCCCGGCAATCCGGCTCTATCTTTTTATATTCCCCGGTCAGATTGCGGATTGTATTATTGTTTTCCTTTATCTGCTCTGACAGGCATACCCAGTCTATCAGATTTTGCACTTCCTTATCCGTTTCGTAAAGGTCTGTTTCTGCCACAATTTTAGCACACAATCGTATCATAACTTTCTTCTCCATATCCGTCATATCCTATCAATCCTCACTTTCCTATCGGCTCATTTCAAAGGTACGTTTCGGGCGTTTATTTGCCCTTTCTGCCTGTTCTATTGCCTTTGACCGTTCCACTATCGACTGCACCTGTTCCCTGCCCAAATGACGCTCCAAACGCCCAAAATCAACTGCTTTTTCCTGCAATCGGTCTATGGTATTGTTCTGCTCCATGACCTTATCCGTCAAGCAACTAATCTGTTTCTGTTGTCCGTCCACTTTGGCGGTCAGCTTCTTGCTTTGCTCTGCAAGCTGCACACATTTGATAGTCAGATTTTTTACCACTTCTTTCAATTTCTCCACAAGCGGTAAAGCCTTTTTATCCCGGTATGCCTTTGCACTCATCCATGCCCCCGGCTCTGCCAACTGCCATTTCACATCTTCATCATAGGCGTGTATATTGCGCTCCATGACTTCCTTTGACTGCACCATTTTGTTAAGTTCCTGTTGTAACTTTTTCTGCTGTTTCTCCAACTTTTCATTTTCACATAACAGCTTTTCTTTATCCTCTGTTAGTTCTTCCGTCTGCTCTTTCAAGAGAAGATTTGTAACAGAAAGTTCCGATACTTCCTGCCGGATTGCTTCGCCCTCTTTCCGTATCTGCTCCGTTTCCTGTCCTGCTGTTATCTGCTGATGAAGAATAGAGGATAATTCCTCTTTACTGCCGGAAATTGTCTGCTCCAGTTCGGCAACTTCTTTTGCACGCTCCTTTTTCTCAAAATCCAAAACGGATAAATGTTTCTCATGTGTTCCCTTTTTCTCCCACTCAATACCATGTTGTAACATAATCTCCGCAAGCCGTTCCTTTTCTGCCGCTACCCACTGGTTACGCTCCGTTTCGCTCCTTGTGCCGCCTTTAAAGCCAAGTTCTGCCAGTGCCTTTTTTAATGATACCCTTGTATCAAGTCCCCGCTTGCTTCCAGTCGTATAGGGTATAAAATCTATATGCAGATGCGGCGTAGCTTCGTCCATATGGAGATAGGCAGAGAACACCCTCAATGTAGGATTGCGCTGTTGGAAGTCCTGCATATATTTATCAAGTATTTTTGCCGCAAGCTGTCCGTCCTCTGTTTTTGCTCCCATATCGTCTTTATTCCCGATTTGCAAAATAATCTCATGGAACGGCTTTTCCTGTTTGCCGGAACAGATTTTCTCATAGTAATCATCAATCCGGCGGTCACTTCTGATCTGCTTCTCATTGTACCGGGCGAGTGCTTCATCAAATAATTCATGGTAAACATCTTTGATATTTTCGTTGCAGTATTCCACGTTCAGACAACTCCGTTCCGGGTCAGTGTTCTTTGCGTGGAATTTTCTGCTGTTGTGGTTGACAGAGCCTTTCCCTGTCATAACGCTGATAGTCCGCTTCAATCAATTTCCCTTTCTCCCTATCGGGTAATGAGCGCCGGACACGGCGCATAGCCTTTGTTACTTTCTGCGAAAGTAACGCAAAAGCACTTTTGTCAGCTACGCCAACAAAAATGCAACCCGCAAGCGGGTTTTGCGCCCTGCCGGGGGCTTTTCCGTCCTACCGGACGGGGCGGCTTTTCGCCGCCTTGATACCGCCGCTTCCCGGCTTCCTCCCAACAGCGCAACATTGCAATGTCTATAATTTTTGCAATCTTGCAATCTTCAAGAACGCAATTCCAAGACTGCAAAATTCTAATACCCTGCATTGTTGCGCTGTTACCTTTCTCCGTCCGTCACTGTCCGATTTTATCCAGTTCCCAATACCATGTATTATTTATCCGCTTCGCCCGGACGCCTAACTCTTTCTTCGCATTTTCCAGAGTCCGCTTCGATATGCCCTGTTCGTCCGCTAGATTGAAAATCTCATTGCTCTGCATGGCATTGTTTGTTTCTGCCAATTCCCGAAGCAACCGCTTTGCCTGTTCCATTTTATTTGCTTTTGGAGCAATGCCGCCTAAGACTTCATCAGCGGTAATCTCATAATCTCCTAACCACTGAAACCCATCCTCCGACAGTGCAAATGCTTTTGGGTGTCCGAACGCCGCAAGGTTGTTTTTAATCTGCACCACAGCCCTTATATTTTCTTCTCCCTCTACTCTGCCAACTAATAGAACACTTCTAGCAACTGCAAAGAAATCAATCGAACCCATGCCCCGGTATGCCGCCTTATTTCCTGCCGCTTTGTTCATATGCCCGACAAGGACAATCGCACACTGGTATTTCTCTGCCAGTGCCGCCAACTTCTTTGTCATGTCCCTTGCTTCATTCGCACGGTTCATATCCATACCGCCGCCCAAATAGGCTTGTATTGGGTCTAAAATCAGCAGCTTTGCACCTGTCTTTATAACGGCTTCTTCCAGCCGTATATCTATCATAGAAAGGGATTTTATCCTTTCGTCAATGACAGTGATTTTCTCACAGTCTGCCCCCGCCTGTTCTAACCGTGGCTTTACCGTATCGGCAAGACCGTCCTCCGCACTCTGATAGATAACATTCAAAGGCTCTGTCAGTTTCATTTCACTGTCTAATCCCTCTCCCTTTGACAGCTTCGCCGCTATGTTCAATACAAATGTTGTCTTTCCGTCGCCCGGGTCGCCTTGAATGATTGTCAGCTTGCCATAGGGGATAAATGGAAACCACAGCCAAGAAACTTCCTGCGACTGTATCTCCGACAATTTAATCAACTGTAATTCGATTTTTGTTTCTTCCATAATGCCCTCCATTTCTGAAAAATCGTTGCCACTGGAAGAAACCTCTGCTATACTAATATTTTGAGGTTGATAACAGAGGTTTTCCAGTTATCACAGCCCTAACAGTTGCCGCTGTCGGGGCTTTTTTCTTCTCCGTTGGTGCTTCCCTGCCACAGATATTTTGCTCCGTCCAACACCCACAGGATAGCTTTCAGCATATCAAGACAGTCATTCCGCATATCTTCCAATCCCTCCGGCGTTAAATCAATCTCTGTCTTTTCAAACTGTTCTGTCACTTCCCGGATATTTGTCTGCATTATCTTTAGTTCCTCTACCAACTGATAAACCAGTTCTTTTTTACCAACCACGCACACCCGGTTATAAATGCAGGAACGGACAAAATAATCTTTCTTAGAAAGTCCGCTTGCTAAAATCTTCGCCTCGATTTCTTCCCTCTCTCTGGGGGAAATGCGAAAGCTGATTGTCGGGTATTTATGCACTCCACTCATTCTTCTTCCTCCCTGCTGTTCTCCATCTCCAATTTATCTGCAAGTTCTCCCTGCTTATTGGGATATAAATGTGAATAGGTATTTGATGTTGTTTCGATTTTCTCATGCCCTAACCGTTCCGCAATCGCTAATGGCGTAAATCCCATTTCCACAAGTAATGAAGCGTGACTATGACGAATATCGTGCAAACGTATTCTTTTTACCCCGGAAGCCTTGATACCTCTGATAATTTCATGCTCCATATAGGATTTTGTAAAACGGAACATTCTTTCGTCTGCCATAATTCCGTATAAATGCGAAATGTACTCCTTTAATTCTTCCGTCAAAAACGGCGGTATCGTTATGATACGCTTGCTCTTTGGCGTTTTAGGCGGTGTGATAATGTCCCTGCCCTCTATCCGCTGATAAGATTTGTTTACGGAAATGGTACGTTTCTCTAAATCAATATCATTATAGGTTATAGCAAGTAATTCCCCAATCCTCATGCCCGTCCAGTAAAGGAGCAGGAACGCCATTTTTGTTTCCGGCTTGTTCTCCACAGTCACAAGAAACTGCTTAAATTCCTGTTTCGTCCAAAACTCCTTTTCCCCGGCGTGGCTCTTTCCGATACTCCCGGCTTTCCTGCAAGGATTGTCTTTCAAGTCGTAATACCGAACCGCATAATTGAAGATTGCCGACAACTGATTATTGAGTGTTTTCAGATACGTTTCCGAATAGCCTTTTTTCATCAGTGCATTTTGCCATGCCCGAATGTCGGAAGCCTTAATCTCATTCATGTTCTTTTTCTTGAAATACGGAATGATTTTCAAGTCAATAATGAATTTCTTTGTACGCATGGTATTTTCACGCAGACGGTGTTCCATATCCTCATAATAGATTTGTACAAAGTTTTCAAAATTGATGTCTAAATTCCTCTGCTGCTGTTGCAGGAAATCACGTTCCCACTGTTCCGCTTCCGCTTTTGTCTTAAAGCCCCTCTTGTTCTTCTTGTGGCTCATGCCCTGCCAGTCCTTATAATAGAACTGGCAACGCCACATCTTTCCGTCTCTTGTCGCTGACATAAAATCTCTCCTTTCCTTATTGTTGGCGTGTCCTCTCGCCATAATGGTATACCCGCGGGGTGTTTCCTACATGGCTACGGTCAGACCGTAAAATTTTTCTTCAAAGTATTTTGTCGGGCCTTTGCCGCAGATTGTCCGATAGCCCTTAGCTTTCAGTTCCTCATTCAGCCCCCGGATAATCTTGTAGGCATAACCTGTTGATACACCAAGCATTTCAGCCGCTTCCTCTGCCGTTACATACATTTTCTTTCCATTCTCCATATAGTCCTGTCCTTTCCTTTTTTATTTTAGGTACACATATGTGACCTTTATGTTTTTATTATACGGTACACTTTTGTGAACGTCAAGTATTTATTTTAAATTTCTATACACAAATGTGTCCTGATGTGATAGAATTTAACTAAGCACTAACGAAAATCACAAAATTGGAGGTATTGGCATGACTACCGGGGAAAAGATTAAACACTTTCGGAATTTGCGTGGTATATCGCAGGAAACGCTCGGTCAGCTTTCCGGCATCAATTCAGCCACTATAAAAAAATATGAATATGGCATCCGCAATCCCAAGCCCGACCAACTGCTGAAAATTGCAAATGCTTTGGGTATCAGTATCAATGTTTTCATGGATTTTGATATAGAAACAGTGTCAGATGTATTGTCTTTGATTTTGAAAATGGACGAACAATTAGATATGAACTTTGAAGCAGAGAGGTACGAGGACGGAAGCTTCAATCCCGCTACAATCAAAATATCCTTCAAGAACTCCCTGCTCAATCATAAGCTGGGCGTATACATGAAAGCAAGGGAATTGCAGGAGAACCTTTTGAATGATACGGAACGCTTCTCATCGGAGGAAGAACACCAACGGGCGATTGAAGCACTCTCAAAAGATTTAGACGCTGTTAAGCAAAGTATTCTTGATGACAGTAAGATTGTGAAAAAAGGTGTTCGGGGAATATCTGTTAAAATATATCCCGAAAATGAATAGAAATGAGGTGTAAAAATTGTATACAATATTTCAAAGAACAGAAATTTCAGAACCAACCCTATTCAGTCCGTCCGACACAACCAAAAGAATAGAAAATTTCCCGGAAATTTGTGTTTCCACATTTTCCGACAACATCATTCAAAAGTTTTCTTCTTTGGATAATGTAGAAAAAATAGCAGAACTCTACTCCGCAAGCGGCACATTACCTGTCTACCAAATCAATTACAAGAATACGGCGATTGCTTTTTACCGTTCTATGGTAGGTGCGCCTGCCTGCGTTGCTTGTTTTGAAGAAATCGTTGCTATGGGAGCTAAAAAGTTTGTTTTGTTCGGTTCTTGCGGAGTATTGGACGATAATAAGGTAAAAGACAACATTATTATCCCTATTTCCGCTGTCCGTGATGAAGGTACAAGCTATCATTATATAACACCCTCACCGGAAATCGAAGCAGACGCACATTCCATTCAAATATTAGAAAATGTATTAACAGCTTGTGGCTACCCCTATGTAAAAGGCAAAACATGGACTTCGGACGCTATTTACAGGGAAACACTCTCCGCTATCAAGGAACGCCAACAGGAGGGCTGTCTTGCCGTAGAAATGGAATGTGCTTCCATGTTCGCGGTTTCAAAATACAGACATATTCCTTTTATTCAATTTTTATATGGAGCAGATAACCTTAGTTCTGAAACATGGGAGATTAGAGATTTAATGTCTTATGGTCTTACCAACGCAGAAAAATATATGGTGCTTGCCTTTGAATGTGGACTTGCCATGTAAAAAGACAGGTATCATAATACCCGTCCAAAATCCAGTATTCTTCAAATAATTAGAGCCATTTTAGAGCCAACAGGTATAAAGCAATCCCGGAAACGCCCATTTTATCAGCATTTCCGGGATTTTATCCGTTACTCGAACTCAATCGTCCCCGGCGGCTTGCTCGTCAAATCATAGAACACCCGATTTATCCCTTTCACTTCATTTATAATCCTGCCCATCACCTTGCCCAGCACTTCATACGGTATCTGCGCCGCCTCGGCCGTCATGAAGTCCACCGTGCTCACCCCGCGCAGGACGACGGCGTAGTCGTAGGTCCTTTCGTCGCCCATCACGCCGACGCTGCGCATGTTGGTCAGTGCCGCGAAGTATTGGTTGATTTCCGTATCCAGCCCCGCCCTCGCGATTTCCTCGCGGTAAATCGCGTCCGCGTCCTGCACGAGGCGCACCTTGTCCGCCGTCACCTCGCCGACGATGCGGATGCCAAGTCCCGGCCCCGGGAACGGCTGGCGGAACACCAGGTGTTTCGGGATGCCAAGCTCCAATCCGACCTTGCGCACCTCGTCCTTGAACAAGTCGCGAAGCGGCTCGATGATTTCCTTGAAATTGACATAATCGGGAAGGCCGCCCACGTTGTGGTGGGACTTGATGACCGCCGATTCGCCGCCCAGGCCGCTTTCCACGACGTCGGGGTAAATGGTTCCCTGCACGAGGAAGTCGACCGCCCCGATTTTGTTCGCCTCTTCTTCAAAAACGCGGATAAATTCTTCCCCGATAATCTTGCGCTTCTCCTCCGGTTCCTCCACCCCGGCAAGCCTGCCGTAAAACCGTTCCTGCGCGTTCACCCGGATGAAGTTCAAGTCGTACGCCCCTTTCGGCCCGAAAATGGCCTCCACCTCGTCGCCCTCGTCTTTCCGCAGCAGGCCATGGTCCACGAACACGCAGGTCAGCTGGGAACCGACGGCCCTCGATATCAGCACCGCCGCCACCGAGGAATCCACCCCGCCGGACAACGCGCAGAGCACCTTCCCGCCACCGACCTTCTCCCGGATGGACTGTACGGCCTCCTCCACGAAAGTGTCCATTTTCCAATCACCGGCGCACCCGCAGACATTTTTCACAAAATTGTCAATCATCTTCGTGCCCTCCCGCGTATGTAGCACTTCCGGGTGAAATTGTATCGCATACAATGACTTTTCCTCGTTTTCCGCCGCCGCAACCGGGCAATCCGCCGTATGCGCGGTTATCTCAAACCCTCCGGCCACCCTGGAAATGTAGTCGAAATGGCTCATCCAGCAAGTCGTGGCCGCGGACACCCCGGCGAATATTTTCGACTCCTTTTTATCGACCATCACTTCCGTCTTCCCATATTCGCGCACGGGTGCGGCCTCGACCCCGCCCCCCAGCACGAGCGTCATCAGCTGCGCGCCATAGCACAAGCCCAACACGGGAATCCCCAATTCGAACAGTTCCTTCGCATATGTCGGCGCGCCCGGCTCGTAACAGCTGTTCGGCCCGCCGGTGAGGATGATTCCCTTCGGGTCCATCGTCTTAATCTTCTCGATTTCCGTCTTGTAAGAATAAATCTCGCAATATACGTTGCATTCCCTGACCCGTCTTGCCACCAACTGGTTATATTGTCCCCCAAAGTCAAGGACGATCACTAATTCGTCTTTCATCATGTCCTCCCATCGTTGTCATCCACGGGGGGCGTGTGCCGCAACGCACGGCCGGCGCCTTCCCATGTGGACGGTAATCATAAGTCTCCGAAATTTCTTTTCCATTATAGTGCATGAATCCTATTTTTACAAGCCCCGGGAAAAAAGTGTTTCCGCTTATACGCATCCACCCGGAAGGTTTTCATATTATGGGGCACATGGGAAACGGCGTTTCCCATAATACAAAAACCCCCGCACTTTCGTGTGGGGAGTCTGCGTGAAACAAGACCCGGTATTTTTCATGAGGAACGTTTCCTATTTTCAAAGAGTATTCCTGATTGTTTGCGGCTTCGCCCCAACCGCCGGTAACGGTGGGGCGACTCCGCCATTCATATTATGAGGGGGGAGGGTTATGCTGTTTTATGCAGCTATATACCGGGATATATCCTGCTCCAACTGCTTACAGTCGTCACCGTATATTTCTAAATCGATGACGCTGTTAAGCCCTAGGTTCATGATGCCCAGAATTGATTTGGCATCCACGATAAAACGGTCTCTTTTCATATCCATCGCGTAATCGTACTTTTCTACTTTGCTGACAAAATCAAGTATTTCTTCCGGGGTTTGAAATGTAATCTTAAATGCCGTCATTTTCAACACCTCTAATTCTTATTTCTCTGATTATTCCCCATCCGCAACGAATTTATTCACTGGTTTTATGTCGCCTGCCCTTTCTTATTGACATTTTTATAAGTCGAGCGACACGGCCTTGAATAACAGCCTTGTCTTCCGTGCTATAGATAGTTTACCATGTCTTTCCCAAATTGAAAGGGCGAAATTTTTCAAATAGGTGGAAATTTTTAATGAACTGACTTGCGGTACTCGCTCGGCAGCATCCCCGTCTCCTCCTTGAACACCCTACTCATGTATTTGGGGTCGGAATAGCCTGACAAATCGGCAATCTGGCTTAGCTTCAGCTGCGTTTCCAGCAGAAGGCGTTTCACCTTCTCAATACGGTACCGGCGCACGGTTCCGGTGAACGTGACTCCGGTTTCCTTTCGAAACTGCGCGCTCAAATATTCCCCTGACACGAACAGCTTCGCGGCTATTTCCTCCAGCGTCACGCCCTGGTCGTAGTATTTTTCAATCAGCTTCTGCGCCTTCTGCACCATCCCACTTACCTCTTTTTCCGCATTTTTATCCTTGTCATCCGTCATCTCGTTCCTTACCACGGCAAAAAAACGTTCCATGCTCTCCCTTATTTCCGACCACGTCACCGCCGTGGAAATGCATTGCGAAATTTGTTGGAATTCCGACACGGACTCCGAAAACAACCGGCCGTCCGCATGTATCACCGCCCAGTTGAACCGAATCAGGCTTTTCCTCAATTCTGCCGGCTCGTGCGTGAACCGCGTACAATATGCGTGAAACTGCTCGTAACAACGTGCCAGTTTGCCGACATCCTTGCAACGCACCGCCAGCCCGGCCTCGTCCTCTATTCCCAAAGGATAGCGCAACGGCGGGGTACTTATTTTCTCAATTTCGCCCTTGCAAATCATCGTCTTTGCGTCAAGCACCAACCCCCATCGCAAATCCTTCTCAAATTCCAAGGCCGCCGGGCGGATGTCTACTATGTTTCCCAAGTCCCGCCAGATGCCCAGGACTGGATTGCCCAGCCTGTCCACCAACATCGGAACCACCGACCGTTGGAAATGCTCCCGCACCGAACCCCCGGACTGGTTATAGACAATCATGAAAAGCGCGTTTTTGTCATCCATTTCCATCACGTAAGAATCAAACCTCGCGTCATGTTCCGAGACGCTTTCCAGCAGCTGGCACGCCTGCCACTTGCGGCTTTCATATCCCTTTCCAAGCCAGAGCATGAACAAGCCGGCGGAATCTTTTACCGAAAACCCATACTTGTCCCTCACCAAATTGTCAAGTTCGGTATTGACGCTTAGCTTTCCGTTTAGGATTCCCCAGAAAATGCTGTCCCTTGAAAACATTTTGTCTTTTTGCTCTTCATTGCGGCACATCTCACCGACCTTCTCAAGGACGTTTTTCAACTCCGCCAAGTTGACCGGCTTTAACAAATAGCTTACGATTCCCAGCTGGATTGCCCGTTGTGCGTAACTGAAGTCCGAATAGGCCGACAACACGACCACCTTGCATTTTATTTGTTCCTGCCGCAATTTGCCCATCATGTCCAACCCGTCCATCTTCGGCATACGGATGTCCATGATGACGAGGTCCGGTCTCATCCTCCGAATCAACTCGTACCCCGCCTCCCCGTCCGCCGCCGTTCCCACCACTTCGTACCGGGGGCTTAGCTTCCCCACGGTTCGGGCAAGGCCCTCCCGAATCAGGGCCTCGTCCTCCACAATCACGATTCTCATGCTTTACCCTCTCCGACCGGTATAAACAAGTGCACCCTCGTATATTCTCCCGGCGCACTCTCAAAGTATACCATGGCCTCTTCCCCATAATACAGTTTCAAACGCTTCCTGACGTTTGAAACGCCCACGTGCCCTTCAAATTCCCGCGACTCGTCGTTGAGCCTCTCCAATGTCTCCGGCGGGATGCCACGCCCGTTGTCCTCGACCATGACGTGAAGCTGGCCATCCGTAATCTTTGCCGTGATTATCAGGACGCACTCTCCCTCCTTTTCCGCAAACCCATATTTCACAGCATTCTCCACGAACGGCTGCAGGAGGAGCTTGTGGATTTCACATCCCATCACGTCCTCCGAGACAATGATTTCCAAGACCGGCATCCTCCCCAGCTTCAGGCTCTGCAGCATGATGTAACGTTCCAACCAGGCCAGTTCCTTGCTCACCGTCGTCACCCCGCCCGCGTTCTTCACGATATAGCGCAAAATGTCCGCCAACGCCACGATCATCTCGCTGATCTCGTACTGCTCGTTCTCAATGGCCTTCCAGTTAATCGTATCCAACGTGTTATATAGGAAATGTGGGTCGATTTGTGCCTCCAATGCCGAAAGCTCCGCGTTGCGCTGTTCCATGGAGCTGCGCTTGTTCTCCTCCAGCAAATGTTCGATGTTGGCCAACATCTCGTTAAATCCTTGTCCAATTCGCATGATTTCCGTCACCGCCTGTTCCGGAACCTTCACGCGTGCGGAAAAATCACCCATTTCCACAAGGCCGATGGCCCGCTCAAGCTCTCGAATCGACTGTATGGACGGTTCCGTAACCTTGAAGCTGATGACCATGATCATGCAGACCGTCAAGATGGCGATAAACAACAGTGCGAATCCCTGCGTGACGGAAATATCATGGTATGTATCTTCCGAAAGTTCCACGCAGAGCGTCATCCCGCTTTTTTCATCCAGGACGGACGCGTAACGGCTGTCGTGCCCTTTTTTCATCTCCCCGAAAGAAGTCCCCACGAGGGTCTTGTCCATCGCGCAAACAATGGTATCCGCGTCCAGCAAGTATACCGACATGCCCACGTCCGACTGCAACGACCCGCAAACATACTCCTCGTTCAAGCTGAGGGCGACGCTTCCCAAGTATCTCCCTTCTTCCCGGTAATCATACACGCCACATACGACCTGGAATAAATGAAGCCGCCTTTCCCCGCCCGATACCGGCACGGATAGGCCACGGTAGCATCCCGCCCCTTCCGGCCGCGGGATTTCCAGTCCATCCGCCCAGTCGCTTTGCCGAAATGATTTCTTCTGGTAATCATAAAAATAGGTTTGTCCATTTTCCAGCTGTAAGGTGATGCCCTCGACGCCCTCGCCCCGGTTGCAAATCCTTCCCAACTCGTAGTGCAAGTCATCAAGCTCCTCCCTCGAAACTTCATCACCCCGGCCCAGCCTCCGCACCGTTTCCAGGACGTCCGCGTCCGTGCAAAAATCCTGCACGAGCATGTCATATTTGCCGAGCAGCAACGTGAAGCACTGGCTGGCACTGTGCCGCCCCGTCTCCAGGCGTTCCTCCATCCTCTCCATGATCCTGCCCTGAAGGACGACTTGCGATATCAGCGCAAATAGAACCACCGGAATCAACGCCGCGTTCAGGTATCCCTGAAGCATCCGCTCCCGTAAATTTTTTCTCTTATCCATCCGTCCCTCCCATGGCTTTGCATGCGCCTTCCGACAAATGGAACCGCGCGTCCGTTTAACTCCTTAATGACATCATACTCTAAACATGGACTGGTTTCAAGTAAAATACTACTGTTGGGAAATATTTTTGCAGCCGTGGGGCGTCCGCCGTGAGAAGCAACCAGCTTTTTGAACTGAACAAGACTGTGCTTTTACATAGAATTTCATTTATGGCATTCCTACGTCTTCGGTGCGTCAAGGGCGCGGGCAGGCTTTTATGCCTCCCCCGCCACACGACCGCCGCTTGACTTTAATGCTGGTGCAAATATTTTTCTTTCGTGGCGAGCCCGCCGCGGATGTGCCGCTCCGACTTGTTCGTGTCCAGGACTCCGCGGGCCGCCGACGCGAGGGAGGGATTAATTTGAAGGAGACGTTCCGTGACATCCTTATGTACCGTGCTTTTACTGATACCGTACTGCTTGGCCGTCTGGCGCACAGTCGCATTGTTTTCTATAATATATTGTGCGATTTCCACGGCTCTTTCTTCGATATAATCTTTCATGTAAAACCCCTACATAGTTTGTTTTTACAATCTATGCAGGAGAGCCCTTCGTTATTCACCGTTTCTCATGACCATCTTTTTCGTGTAAATGAACAAAGAGTCCGGCTTGCCGGACTCTCGCGCCGGAACGCGGCTGCGTCAGCAGCCATTTTCTTCATGCGCGAAGTGCGCATCCCCCGGAGGGTTTCGCTTTATAGGGAACGAAGTTTCCTATAAAGCAAAAAAGCGGCATATCTCTTTTGATTTGCCGCTTTTTACACATCCTATTCCTTCACCGCCCACATCTCGGCCTCGACCTGGATTCCTTCCAGCAGGACGGCCTGCACCGCCGTCCGGACCGGTCGCGGCTCCGGGAGCATTTCTTTATAAATCTCGTTAAATTTCTCCCATTGCCCCAAATCCGTCATATAAACGTTCACCTTGAACACGTCCTCAAAGTCACATCCAGCCGTTTGGAGCTGCTTCTTACAGTTTTCCAACGTCAGCCTTGCCTGCCCCTCGAACTTCATAGTCGGTACGCCGCCGTCCGGCGCGATGCATGTCTGCCCGGAAATCACCACAAGCTTGTTACATTCCACCTCCAGAACCGGGGAATACGGTCCCGCCGTAACGTGCTGTGTGGCCCCGTCCGGAACTTTCTTTTTTTCATTTGCCATGCTACCCATCTCCTATCGTTTCGAAATGTATTTCTTATCTGAAACATCCGCTTCATCCCATGCGCACTTTTCGCCCAGGATGCGTCTTTCCAAATGCACTTTTCATCCTAAGCGTCCTTCTCGCCCTTTCTCCCCCATCCGGTCAATGCCATGAACAACACCGTAAAAATCATCACGATGGGATAAAACGCCGTAAACATCGCCTGGTTCGCCGTCACCTGCGGCACGACTCCCGGGAACGCCTCGGCCACCTCGCCCGAAACCGTCATCACCGCCACCAGCGGCACCATGTACGGCAGCAAATAAGAGGCCGTGCAGGCGCTGCAGTCCATCAGGTTCGCCAGCCGGACGCCGCTGATGTTGAACTTCTTGCCGATTTCCTTGATTAAGGACGGCCCCGCCGCCAACATTGCCACCGTGCTGAAATTAATCAACGTATCAAAGATTGCCATGATGGCCAGGACGGACACCTCGGCCTTTTTCCTCGTCGTAATCAGCTTTCCGATTAATTTTTCCCGGATGAACGAGAGCACGCCGCAGCATTCCAGCAGATGTGCCATCGGGGCCAACAGCACGGCCAGCACGACGGGATTTGCCCCCACGATGACTCCCGCCGGGTAAATGACGGACATGCAGGGAATAATCGTCCCCATGCTCGTCCCCGTCGCGCACGCATAAACCGCACAGATAACGAAAGCGGCCACGCAGAACAACGCGCCTGAAATGTTTGCCTTCGAGGCCAGCCAGACCAGGCCGTTGACCAGGCCTGCCGATTTTAATATCGCCCCGAAAAATCCGGCAATCAGCCAACAGAGCACCGGCACGACGGCGACCGGATTCGCCATTCCGACAAAGATTTCCTCACTGTAATCCCACTTGTTTTTTGCAAAAAACGCTCCCACGAGCAGCCCCACCAGGGCGAACAACGCCATTCCCGTCTCCGTGGGGGCGCCCATGATACAGATATACACCGTTCCCGCCAGAAAAACCAGAAACGGAACCAAGCCAACCGCCGAACCACCATAAAATTCTATTTTTTTCTTTTCGCTCATTGTTTTTTTATGGCAAATGACCGCGACCCTTCGCGTCCTGACACCGCGCGCCGTCGCGGACGGCCATGTCCTCCTTTTTTCGATTCTCAATTCCTTTGCGCCTTGCATTGCGCCTTCCACTTTCCGAGCCCACCAGGTTTCGAATCAGATTTTCAATTCCTTCGCGTTTGTCACCACCACGGCCTTGCTTTGCAAACGGTTTGGCAGGTCGGGATATTTCAGCCCATGCGCCGTCACGAGGGAGACGATCAGGTCGTCCTCGTGAAATGCCGGATTTTGGCGCAGCTTTTTCACCGCACCGACTGCCGCCGCACCGGCCGGTTCGGAAAACACGCCTTCCCGGAAACACAGTTCATGCCAGCACTCAAACAGCTCTTCCTCCGTCAACATGATGCAGTCGCCACCGGATTCCCGGATTTGCCGGATGGTAAATTCCCCGTCCTTTTCATATCCGGCCAATTGGTCTGCAATTCCGCCCGCGATGGTGTACTCCGTCTCCGGCTCCGAACGCACTTCCCGGCGGCTGTAAAACGCCTTGGCAATCGGCGAGCAATTGGCCGCCTGCACGCCCACCATGCGCGGCAGCCTGTCAATAAAGCCGAGCGACCTTAATTCTCGGTATCCCCTCCACACGCCGCCAAGCAAGGGTCCCGTCCCAATCGGCACGATAATCCACTCCGGCACGCGGCCGCCCAATTGCTCAGAAAGCTCGTAGGCGACGGTCTTGTCCGCCTCCACGGTATACGGATTCACGTAAGTGGAGGTCAGGTTCACATAGCCGTACTCGCCGCAGGCCTCCTTCACCATCCCGAAGCAGTCGCTATAGTTCCCGTCCACGTAGAAAATGTTCGCGCCGTAGGCCAGCAATTGCGCAATCTTTCCCTCCGCCGTGTCACTTGGCGCACAGACGATGCTTTTCATCCCCGCCTTGGCCGCATAAGCCGCGACGGCAACCCCCGCGTTCCCCGTCGAGGCCACGGCGACCGTGTCGGCCCCGCATTCTTTGGCAACCGAGATACCGACGGAAGTCGGCCGGTCCTTGAACGAGGCGGTCGGGTTTGAAAATTCATTCTTAATATACAGGTTTTCAATTCCCAGCTCCCGGTACATGCGCCCCGCCCGGACCAGGGCCGTCATCCCCTCGCCCAGGGTGACGATGTTCTTCTTGTCTTCCACCGGAAGGAACGTCTTGTACCGCCACATGCCGGGATACTCTTCATCGCACAAACTTGAAAAAGAAACAGCGCTACCGCCCCTGACGATTTTCCCATTCCCCGCAACTCCCCCATCCTCGGCATTCCTTGCGGCAAACTCCCCGTCCGCCTCATACCCCACTTGCAAGATTCCATTGCACTTGGGGCATTCATATAAGTGCGGATCGAAAAATTTTTCATGACAATCCACGCATGTCAAATATTTTTTCCCCACATAATCCCTCCTCTCCACCAGTGCCGGCGAAGCGTCCCCCGCCCTGCCACCAAATCCATGTTTTTTATAAACGGCCATTTATCGTATTCTTATCATAACACTCTCTTTTTTTGTTTTGCAATACTATTTGTATAATTTGTCTTTATTTTTTATAAAAAAAGTATTTTTCTCATTTATACAAATTTTGTTGGAATTACGTTCCAATCTCTGTTATAATGTCCAGAGGGGCAATATTGATATGCCCTGATTCACAAAAAAATCCAACCACGCGCCTTGGATTGTAACTGGCTGGATCCTATTTTTAACATACCGGGGGTAAATCATGAATCATATTTCAGAAGAAAAGGAATTATTTACACAGATACTGGACATGCTGGCGTCCCACATGGGAAACACCGCCGAAATCGTGTTGCACGACTTGACGAAGGATTACGAGCACACGATCGTGGACATTCGCAACGGCGAGATTACCGGTCGGGAAATCGGCGGCTGCGGGAGCAACCTGGGACTGGAAGTTCTGAAGGGCGTCGCGGTGAACGGGGACCGTTACAACTACGTGACCCAGCTGCCCGAGGGGAAGATTTTGCGCACCTCCTCACTTTACATCCGTGACGACGACGGAAAGGCCATCGGTTCCATCTGCATCAACACCGACATTACCGACACATTAAAATTCGAAGAGTACCTGCACAACTACAACCAGTTTATTGTTTCCGAGGATAATACGGAAATCTTGTCCAACGACATCGGACAGATTTTGGAACATATCATGAACCAGGCGCAGCTTCACGTCGGGAAGGCGCCTGACCGAATGAACAAACAAGAAAAGCTGAAATATCTGAAGTACCTGGACGACAAGGGGGTCTTCCTCATCACCAAGGCCGGAAAAAAAGTCTGCGACACGCTAAGCATCAGCAAGGGGACGCTGTACACCTATTTGGACGAGGCCAGGCTTTTGTGACGGGGCGACAACGACGTTACCAGCACTAACGTTGGTGTACGGATGGTCATACGACCAATCCGTACATCGACGCTAGTTGTATTCGCGCGATTCCATGACCCCGGCCACATCAAATCGAATCAAATTCCTCGCAAATCTCCTTCGCCGGCGGAGCCGTGACAAGCGACACGGCCACGATTGCCAGGCTGGCCACGATGAAAGCCGGCAACAATTCATAAATGTCCCACGCGCCGCCCAGCGGCCGCACCAAGTATTTCCAGACGAACACCATCACGCCTCCCGATACCATGCCGACCAGCGCGCCGGGAAAATTCGTGCGCTTCCAGAAGAGCGAGAAGAGCATCACCGGCCCAAACGCCGCGCCGAATCCCGCCCATGCAAACGACACGATGGTAAACACGGAACTGTTCGGGTTCCACGCCATGGCAACGGCCACCAGGGCGATGGACAGCACCGTCAGCCTCGCCGCCCGCATGGATTGCTTCGTGTCCATTTTCACCTTGAACACGTCTTGCAGCAAGTTCTGCGAAACGCCGGATGCCGCCGTCAGAAGCTGCGAATCCGCCGTGGACATCGTGCACGCCAAAATTCCGGCCAACACCAGTCCCGCCACCAGCGCCGCCAAAACCCCATTTTTCGACAAGAGGTTCGCGAACTGGATCACGACCGTCTCGGACTCGGAACTGTTGTCAAACGTCGGAATCGCCCCCGCCACGGACGCGCCATAGCCGATGATTCCTATCAGGATTGCAACGAACATGGAAATCACCACCCATACGCTGGCGATGCGGCGGGACGTCTTGATTTTCGTCTCGTCCTCCATCGCCATGAAGCGCAGCAAAATGTGCGGCATGCCGAAATACCCGAGCCCCCACGCCAACGCGGAGAGGATGGTGATGAACCCATATGGGGTGGAGCCGCCGCTCGCCATGTCATGCATGGCGGTCATGGACAGATAGCCGCTCAATGATTCCGCGTTGTCCATCACCGCGCCCCAGCCGCCCGCCATGTGCGCCCCGAAAAACACGATGATGACAAGCGCGACGGTCATGACGATGCTCTGTGCCAAGTCCGTCGTGGACACCGCCAAAAAACCGCCCAGAACCGTATAGCCGACGATGACAAGCGCGCCGACAATCATTGCCACGTGGTAATCCACCCCAAACAAGCTGTTAAACAGTGTTCCAATCGCCTTGAAGCCGGACGCGGTATAAGGGATGAAGAAAATCAAAATAACCACCGCCGCAATGCACATCAAAACATTTTTCTCGTCATGGTAACGCCTGGAAAAAAAGTTCGGAATCGTAATCGCGTTACATTTGATGGAATAACGCCGCAGACGCTTCGCCACGATCAGCCAATTAAAGTACGTTCCCACTCCCAAGCCAATCGCCGTCCAGCCCGCGTCCGCGATGCCGCTTAAGTAAGCCACGCCCGGCAGCCCCATCAAAAGCCAGCTGCTCATGTCGGAGGCCTCCGCGCTCATCGCCGCCACCAACGGCCCCAGCTTCCTGCCGCCAAGGTAAAACTCGCTGGCCGAACCACTGCCCCCCTTCTTGTTGAAATAATAACCGATACAAATCATCAACGCAAGGTACGCTGCAATCGCGATGATGATGCCCACTTGTGATAACATAATTTTCCCATTCCTTTCTTTACGACGTGAACGATTAAAGCATTTCTACGGGCACTGCGATAAGTACTACGAAAAGCACCACGGTGAGCGCCTCCGCCGTCACGCCACCACGATGGTATATTTGCGGGAAAAGACATCCCCGCCTTCCACGGAGTGGATTCCCGGCTTTTGCGAAATGTCGCCGTCAAACCCTTTGTCGTCGCAACGCCCCGCCCAAGGCTCCAGGCAGACGAACGGCGCGTCCTTCACCGACCAGATGCCAAAATTTTCAAATTCCGCACAGCGCACCCCGACATAAGGGCTTTTGTCCTTGTGGCAAAGCCACGCTTCCCCGATCTGGCCGCCGTCAAACACCAGCGCGTCCCGGGCGAACATTTCCTCACTAAGCGGACACGTCCCTTCTTCAAGCAAAAGCGGGTAAACCACGTCGGCGACTCCCGTCCCGCTGGCAGCATCGAGCAAAATATAATCAAGCTGCTCCTTGCCCGGAAAACGCAGGCAATAATCGTCCTTCGTCTCCTCCGCCTTGGCAAAGCGGAAGGCCGGGTGAGCGCCGATGGTAAAATATGTCCGCTCCCCGCCCAAACTCTTCACCTGCCACTCCACTTCCAGTTCCTTCTTGCAGAGGCGGTACGTGACGGCCAGTTCAAATTCATAGGGATACGCCTTTTTACTTTCCTCGGACGCGCGCAACACGAACGACGCGCTTACCCCGTTCGCGCCAGCAAGGTCGAAGACGCTGTCGCGGGCAAACCCGTGCTGGGACGTCGCATACTGCCTTCCGTCAATCCGAACCGTGTTTTGGTACGTCTTTCCCACGTTAGGGAAAAGTATGGGGGAATGCCGCTTCCAATATGTCGGGTTTCCCTCCCAAAGAATCTCCGTGTCCGTCTCCTTGTCATAAATACGGGTCACTTCCGCGCCCAGTTCCGCGATTTCCACGAGCAATGATTCATTTTCCAGCTTCATCCCTTTCAACCTCCTCATTCCATCCATTCTTGACGTGCGCGTTTCCTTCCCTGACACGCACAATTTCTGGCAAGCCGTCCCCGGCACGCCTCCCTTACCGGCCTGCACCCCCACAATTCGGCGCCGGCACGCCGCTCTTTCCAGCACGCGGCTTCCCAATGCGGCGCGGTCATTTCTCCATCAGTCCTTCCCTCCGTCTTCCGCCCCCGGTTCCACGCTGTTTTCCAGCAAATACGCCGCCACCTTCTCCTGCATGACCGTGCGCTTGATCATTTCCTCGTCATAGGACTGCTTGAACAACTCCACGTCATCATAACCAACGGTCTTGGCAAGCTCCGCCACGTCTTTCTCATACTCGTCCCCATCGCTTTCCAGCTTTTGCTCCTCGGCAATCAGCTCACAGGCAAGCTGGATCTTGACATAATTTTCCGCCGCCGTCTGCATCTGTTTGATAAACTCTTCCTTCGAAATGTCCGTATAGTTCTCTATGAACGTGTCCAAATCCACCCCATAGACCTGCGCATAGGCCGAGTATTGGTTTTTCAACACCTCCACTTGTTTCTCAACTTCCCCCTCGGGGTAGGATTTCACGTTAATATTGGGCAGCAGCGCGTTGAAAACGGCGTTGACGGTGTTCTGGTGCGCCTCGTATTTCGCGTCCTCCGCAAGCCCCGCGCGGACTTCCTCACGATACTCGTCCACCGTCTGCGCGCCGTTACCGTTTTCCTTGACCCAGTCATCCGTAAGCTCCGGCATGACCATCTGGTAAATGCCGTTCAGCTTGACATGGAACACCGCCACCCTACCCGCATAATCCGGGTTGCTTTTGTACGGATCCGGAAACTGCACCGTAATGTCGAACTCTTCACCGACACCATGCCCGACAATCTGCTCTTCAAATCCCGCGTACTCCTCCGTCGCCCCGATAAACCGTCCGGAACCGAGCACCAACTCGGAACCCGTATCCGTCCCGCCGGGAAACGCCTCCCCGTCAAAGCTGCCGGAATAGTCCATGTTCACCGTGTCACCCTCCTGCGCGGGACGGTCCGTCACCTCCACCCGATCCTGATAATAGCTTAACGCCTTGTCGACATACGACTCGACCATGTCGTCCGTCACCTCCGGCGGCTCGGCCTTCTCGACTTCCAGCCCTTCATACTTTTCAATCGTGATATACTCGTTGGACGGTTTGCCGCCGCATCCGACCAGCGATGCCGCCAATACCGCACATATAAGTCCCGTCATCCATTTTTTCTTCATTTCTATAACCTATTCCTTTCATCTGCACTCTAATTTTTCCATACCTTTCTACAATACCACATTTCGCCGCTAAAAAAAAGCTTTTTCTGTTGCACTTCGTCTAAAAGAATGATAAACTAGGAAAATAAGTTATTATTCGCCAAAAAGGAGGGGTTGACATGAAACTATGGATGGTGCTATTAATCATACTGGTCATTCTGGTTGCCGCGCTCGTCGTCCTATACTTTCTGGGCAAACGTGCCGAGAAGAAACAGGCCGAGCAGAAGGAACAGCTGGACGCCGTTGCCCAAACATTGAACATGCTGATTATTGACAAGAAAAAGCTACGGATCAAGAATGCCGGTTTTCCGGCCGTGGTATTGGAAAACACGCCAAAGTACCTAAGGTGGTCCAAGGTTCCGGTCGTAAAAGCCAAGGTCGGGCCGCGCGTCATGACACTGATGTGTGACGCACAGATTTATGACCTGATTCCAATCAAGAAAGAAGTCAAGGCAGTCGTCAGCGGCATTTACATCACAAACGTGAAGGGCGTGCGTGGGCCGCTCGAAGCGCCAAAAAAGAAAAAGCTCATGGAACGCATCAAGGAGCGCATCAAAGGCGGGGAAACAGACACGAAGACGACAAAAGGCGGCAAGTCCGGTTCCACCGACGGCAAGGAGACAAAGGCAGCCAGGGCAAACGGCCACGATAATGCGGCGAAGGTTGAAACGAAAGCCGTTTCGAACCATGCGGCAAACACCAGAACGAAAGCCGGCAAAGACAACATGGCAAGCGGCGAGTCCGGAACCGGCAAGGGCGGCACCGACGGCAGCTCCAGGGCCGACAAGAGCGGCACCGACGGCAGCTCCAGGATCGACAAGGGCAATGCCAACGGGAAAAGAAGTTCCAGCGGCAAAGGTGCCACCAGCGGAAAAAGCAAAGGCAGCAAGGGACAGCAAAAGAAAGCAAAAAAGAAGAAGAAATAAATTATAAAGAAAGGGCGCCGACGGGACAAGCCAATTTCCCGGCGGCGTTTTTCACTCCTTTCATACGCTTATTCTTTCTCCCCGCCCGTTCTTTTCCTCTTCATCCTTGCAACCGGCATCAGCGCGCGGACGGCAACGACACCCGGTAGCCAAAGGCATAGCGGTCCGCCCGGGTAACACAGATGGAACGCTCTATGGAGCGCCCGTCCTCCGCGATTCCCACCGCGCTAATATAAAACACGCTGCCGCCCGGCTCCATGCAGAAAATTTCCGTCTCCTCCTCCGTCATCTTGGTCGCCCGGATGTTTTGCTGCTGTTGTCGAATCCGAATCCCATATTCCTCAAACAACGTCTGGTACAAGGAACGGTTATGCCCAAAGTCAAACCGAATCAATCCCGGACAAGTCTCTTCAAGAAGATAAGAGGTCTCAATGGAAACAGGAACGTCATCCAAAAGGCGCAGCCGACGAAGTTCATAAACCTTGGAACCAAGCGGAACGCCAAAAAGCCGGGACGTTTTCAAGTCAGAATCCACCACGGCAAATTTCAGCTGCTTGCTGCCCACCCTGCGCCCGTCCTCGCCCCAGGCCGAGGAAAATGAAATAAACCCGGCGACGTTCTCACAAAATTTGGGTTGGGAAAGAAACGTCCCCTGCGTGGGAATGGAATAAATCAGTCCTTCACCCGCCATCTGCCGCAGCGCCTTGCGCAACGTGATTCGGTTCGCCTTAAAAAGTTCGGCCAGAAAACGCTCGGAAGGCAGCTTGTCCCCTTCTTTCAAATGGTGTGTATCGATATACTCCTCAATGTCCTCGCGCAGCTTGTCACTGACCAATTGTGTATATTTGCTCATAATCTTCCACACCTCTTCCTCCCCTTCTCCCGGCCTAAACCGTGGACGCGTAAAACACCATCCGTTCGGCATTGTCATAAATTTTCGTCCATTCAACCACTTTCCCTTGCGTATCACAAGAAGTCGCGCTTAACAATAACATGTCGGCTCCTTCCTCCATGCCCAAGAGTTCCGCCTGCGGGTTGTAAATCCGGACGATTTCCAACCTCTGCCGTTCCTCCACGATTTCCACGTCATTTCGTCTGTAAATGTCCCGCAAGGAATAAATGCTATAATCATAATCCGACGCGTTCGGTATGTATTTGCAGGGAACCGCATTGTACTCCAGAATCCGCGCCCCGTCCGCGTCCTGGAACAAGCTGATGCACTCGAACACTTCTTCTTCCCGTTCGATGCCGAAAATCTTGCCATATTTGAAACCCGCCTGCCGCGTTCCGCTATAGAGCACCTTTCTCGCCACCGCCCTGCCCCGCTGCCGCAGCATGCCAGAAAATCCGTCCGTGTGGCGCATGTCCACGGGATGCTTCTGCACCCGGACAAACGTCCCGTTCCCCTGACGCCGGTCCAAAAGCCCTTCCTCCTCCAGAATGGCCAGGGCCTTGCGGACCGTCAAATGACTGATTCCAAACGTCGCGGCAAGCGTCCGCTCGGAAGGAATCTTGTCCCCGAACGTATACGTCCCCTCATAGATCTTGTCTCGCAAAGAATCTGCCAATTGTTGGTACAACATATACTTTCCCATAGTTTCCCCCTTGTATGACGCCACCGCCGTTTTGCCAGAGCCGAAATCGCGCCCGTCCCGCACCATGCCCGTTTATTTACCAAGTATATCACTTATCCCGCAATTTTTCAATTTCAATCATCTTTTCTTTTGCCCTCTTTTCATCGAGCACGGAAATATTATATTGAGGCAGATTTTTTCATGCGGAGCCAGCACCTTTCGCAGATTGTTAGCGATGGCATGTTCGCGCCCCTTGTGGTTTCCCGTGTTGGGCAGGCAGAATCCACATGCCTCTTCTTCCCCGTTGTGGGATATCCAGCGCCCCCGGTCGGAAGGTAGGTGGTGTCGAACGACACGTAGCACGCCTTCCCCTTCCTCCAACTGCGGCGCGGCCTCCGTCCGGTAATGCGATGACACCGTTTCTATCGCGGCCGCGGGCCGTGAATCGCAACATCTTTTCTCATCCTTGTTCTAGTCCCGCGCGCTCCAGTGCTTCCCCGGCGGCACGGATGGCCTTTAAGTTGTGTAGAATCGGATCCGTCTAATGGTCATTATACACATAGGCAGTCTTGGTTCCGTAAGAGGCAAGACGGGAATGCCATATGAGGCATGCGGGTACATATCCTTCGGAAAGTTTGTGCAAATCCTCCGGAGGATTCTTGTGTCATAGGAAACGAAGCTCCCTATGACACAAAAAAACCACCAAATGGACTTATCTTGTCCATATGGCGGTTTCCCGACCTTTCTACATGTCTTCCCATTCATTTTGAGCGTTTCCTTTTACAGAACCCTAAAGCGCAAACTCCTCGCTGTCCCTTGGAATAATATTGACTTTCACCGTGCAGTCGGCCAGGGGTTCATAATTGACGTCCATCTCATAGTCAACCCTCACGTCTATATTTCTATCCGTGACCTTCACATCCATGTCCCTGGTGTTTAACCCTACCAGTATCTGCCCGAACGGGGTCTGGTAATAGGTCACGTTTTTCTTCTTCCGTTCAAACACCATGTGCGCGTTGGTAATGCCTGTCTTGATGATTTCCACGCAGTCATTCCCGCTGATTTTAATCTTGTTCTTGGTCACGCCGGGAGTCCCCTCCACAAACTCGTCAAATAGCACATAATGTTTCCCATTCTTCAAAAAATAACTGGCCGGGGTCACGACTTCCAAGGGTGCGTTTTCCTCGGATTCATCCCCCGATATCTCTGACTGCAAACCGGAAATGCTTACAAGTACGTCCTTCGTCATAATGTTCTCCCTTAATACTCCTCTATATTCACCACGTTCGTCTCGGGTACGTCAAACGGCATCACCGTGTTGGCGAAGCAGCGAAATTTCTCTGCCGCGTCACTGACATAAAATTCGTAATGACTGTGCATCCCGCTTCGGTCATTGGCCAGTTCCCGCTTTTCCAACAAAATTTTCAAATCCATCGCCGTCTCATAGGCCGGATTGACAATCGTGATTCCGTCGCCCATGTACTCCCGAATCTTGGAACGAATCAGCGGGTAATGCGTGCACCCCAGTATCATCGCGTCAATGTCGCCATCCCTCATCGACTTCAGGTAATGCTCGATAATTTCTTTCGTCACGACATGCTCCTTGAAGCCCTCCTCCACCAACGGGACGAACAAAGGACACGCCTTTTCCGTCACCTCGATTTGCGGGTTCATGCCCTGGATGACCCGCGTATAAACCCCGCTTCGCACCGTGGCATCGGTTCCCACCACGCCCACCTTCTTCCGGCGCGTCGCCTCGACGGCCGCCCGCGCGCCGGGAATCACCACGCCCATGATGGGCACGTCGAACTCATGCCGCACCGCGTCCAGTGCCAGCGCACTCGCCGTGTTGCAGGCGATGACAATCGCTTTCACTTGTTTCGTCCGCAAAAAACGGATAATCTGCTCCGAAAAACGGATGATGGTATTCTTCGACTTGCTACCGTACGGGACACGCGCCGTATCCCCAAAATAGACGATATTTTCGTCGGGGAGTTGGCGAACGATTTCCCGCACGACCGTAAGCCCGCCGACGCCGGAGTCAAACACCCCGATTGGCGCCGTCTTCAAAGACGCTTTGTTCACGGTTGTCTCCTTCTTCTTCCTTTTGAGCCTGGGCTTTCCCCCTGATGGCACCTCCGGTTTGCTGCGCGCTTCGCGCTCCCGCAATCCGAAAAACATTCGAATTCCGCCCTATCGGGCTTCTTTCTCATGTTTGTGCGGCTCCCAAGGTCATGTATTGACATGCAAGCATGTCATACTTGACCTTTTGAGCCTGGTGTCATCATATGGCCAGCATTTTGGATATGTCATACTGGAAATTGGAAATATGTTTCTTCATGGACAACGCCTCATTGATGTCATAATCCACGAACTCCCCGTTCGAATATCCCACGACACGGTTATATTTTCCACCCGCCAGAAGTTCCACGGCCATCGCGCCCATCGTGGACGCATACACGCGGTCCTTGCAGGTCGGGCTGCCGCCCCGCTGCATGTGGCCGATAATCGTGGCCCGCGTCTCGATGCCGGTGGCCTCCTCCAGCCGCTTCGCCATGTTCATCGTATCACCGATGCCTTCGGCGTTGATAATGATATAATTCTTCTTGCCGCGCCGCTTGCACTCCATGATGTCCTCGACCAGCGCAGCCTCGTCGTAATCGTGCTCCTCCGGCATCAGGATGCGCTCCGCGCCGTTGGCAATGCCGCACCACAAGGCAAGGTAACCCGCGTCACGGCCCATGACCTCGATGATGCTGCACCGCTCATGGGAAGTGGACGTGTCACGCACCTTGTCAATCGCCTCCATCGCCGTGTTGACGGCAGTGTCAAAGCCAATCGTGTAATCGGTGCAGGCGATGTCCAGGTCAATCGTCCCCGGAAGGCCGATGACCTTCACGCCCAGGTTGGCCAGCTTCTGCGCGCCCGCGAAGGAACCGTCGCCGCCGATGACGACCAACGCGTCAATACCATACTTCTTGCAAATGGCCGCCGCCTTCTGCTGGCCTTCCTCCGTGCGCATGCTCTGGCAACGGGCGGTCTGCAAAATCGTGCCGCCACGCTGGATCGTGTCGGACACGTCGCGAGCGGACAAGTCAATAATTTCCTCTTTCAAAAGGCCGTGATAGCCCTTGCGGATGCCACGCACCTTAAATCCCTTGGAAAGGCCGGTACGAACCACCGCGCGAATGGCCGCGTTCATGCCCGGCGCGTCACCCCCACTTGTCAGCACCCCGATCGTGCGAATTTGGTCCTCCATCTCTTCCATCAGTTCTTTTCTCTTTGCCTCTGTCATTTTCCTCATCCACCTTTCAACTTCGCTGGTTCCTTTTCACGGCCTACGGCCGCTCAAAATAACTCGCCACTGGCTGCCTGCTGCGTTGGTTCCTTGTCAAACCGCCATGAAAAGATTGCCTATTATTTAACACACTTTTTTCCGCTCTATTTTATACTATTTAAAAGTGGTTTTCAATAGTCTTTTCTACAACTTTTACCCTTTTTTCACCATAATGATTCATCAATCTGCTCAATACCTGCTGATTAATCCTGATATTGCGGTTTTTCGGGAGCCTCTTGACCGCCCGCTCGGCCTGGCAGAAAATCACGACCTCGTCGTCCCCCTCGGAATCCGCCAGGTACCCATTGACAATCTGCTCGTTTTCCTTATAGTTATCCTTGTCTGGAAATTGTATCCACAATTCCCGCCGAATTCTTTCAAATGGAATGACTTGCTCGCAAATTAATTTGCTGGCCTTCTCGTCCTCCTCGGACACCCGCCCCTTGACGTATATTTTCCGGTCAAGTTCCAGAAGTTCCTTATATTTTTCGTAATCCCTGGGAAAGACGACGACCTCCACGGTTCCCAGCAAGTCCTCTATCGTGAGGAAGGCCATCATCTGGTTCGTCTTCGTCACCTTCACGGTACGGTCGCTGATCATCCCGCCGATAATCTCCTTCGCGCCGTCATGCACCTTCGACCGCCCGTTTTCCTCGTCCGGCTGGAAATCCGCCGT
The DNA here is from genome assembly GCA_910574865.1 of Lachnospiraceae bacterium. Lineage (GTDB taxonomy): Bacteria > Bacillota > Clostridia > Lachnospirales > Lachnospiraceae > Schaedlerella. Next base: position 45,959 of record CAJTDN010000005.1, read on the forward strand.
CGTGGCGGAAATCATTTTCCTCCAATGCTCCTCATACGCCTGCAACGGATGACCGCTGACGTAAATGCCAAGCACCTCCTTCTCGAACGCCAGCATGTTCTCCCGCGTATACTCCCCGACATTTGGCAACTTGATTTGAAAATCCGCCTTTTGCTCCTCGTCAACAAAGTCAAACAGCGTCATCTGGCCGCTCATTGCATATTTTTTTTCCTGGTTCACCTGCTCCATGACCTGGATATAAATGGTCATGAACTGCTTCCTGGTACCGCCCAGGCAATCCAGCGCCCCCGCCTTGATAAGGTTTTCAATCACGCGCTTGTTCAGGGTTTCCTTGACGGACATCCGGTGAATAAAATCCTCCAGATTCTTAAATTCCCCGAACTCCTCCCGCTCTGCCACGATGGCGTGAATGATTGGCTTGCCGATGCTCTTGATGGCCGCCAGCCCGTATCGTATTTTACCATCGTCCACCGAAAAGTCCGCATAACCGCGATTCATGTCCGGCGGCAGGATTTCGATATCCATCTGGCGGCAGGCGTAAATATACTCCGACACCTTGGACGGGTTTTCAATGACGGACGTCATCAAGGCCGCCATAAATTCCACCGGGTAATAATATTTCAAATACGCCGTCTGGTAGGCGACCACGGCATAAGCCGCCGCATGAGACTTGTTGAACGCGTACTTGGCGAAATCAATCATTTCATCATATATCTTATTCGCGACTTGCTCGCTGATGCCGTTTTTAATGCAGCCTGGAACATGGGTCGCCTCGTCGCCGTGGACGAACGTCTGCCGTTCCTTCTGCATGACGTCGCCCTTCTTTTTAGACATGGCGCGACGCAAAAGGTCGCTTCGCCCCAGAGAATATCCGGCCAAGTCACGCACGATTTGCATGACCTGCTCCTGATAGACGATGCAGCCATACGTCGGAGCCAGAATCGGCTCCAGCTGCGGACAGTCATAGGTAATGGACTTCGCGTCATTTTTCCCTCGGATGTATTGCGGAATGAAGTCCATCGGCCCCGGACGGTACAACGAGATTCCGGCGATGATGTCCTCCAGGCTATGGGGCTTTAGTTCCTTCATGAAGCCCTTCATCCCCGCACTCTCCAACTGGAAAATGCCGTCCGTCTTACCTGTTCCGACATAATCCAGCACCGCCTTGTCGTCATAGTCAATCCGCTCCATGTCAAGCGTTGGATTTTTCAAACGTGCAAGCCGCACCGCGTTCTGAATTACGGTCAGCGTCCGCAGCCCTAAAAAGTCCATTTTCAAAAGCCCGAGTTCTTCCAGCGTCGTCATCGTGAACTGGGTCACGATCGTCCCGTCCGACGCGCGGGACAACGGTACGTACTCGTCCACTTCCTTCTGGCTGATGACCACCCCGGCGGCATGCATGGAAGAATGTCTCGGAAGCCCCTCCAGGCGCTTCGACATGTCAATCAGGTACTTCACCTGCTCGTCCGACTCATAACTTTTCCGCAGTTCGGGATTCATTTTCAATGCCTTGTCCAACGTGATGTTCAACTCCTGCGGCACCATCTTGGCAATGGAATCGACAAACGCGTATGGCAGGTCCATCACCCGGCCCACGTCACGAATCACGCCCCGCGCCGCCAGCGTACCGAACGTGACAATCTGTACCACCCGGTCCTTACCGTATTTTTCCGTCACGTAATCAATGACCTCAGGCCTGCGCTCAAAACAAAAGTCCACGTCGATATCAGGCATGGTCACGCGCTCCGGATTCAGGAACCGTTCAAACAGAAGTTGGTAGCGAATCGGGTCGATGTTGGTAATCTCCAGGCAATACGACACGATGCTGCCGGCCGCCGAGCCACGCCCCGGCCCCACGGCGATGCCATGGTCCTTGGCATATTTGATAAAGTCCCACACGATGAGAAAATAATCCACGTACCCCATGCTCTGAATCGTGTCCAGCTCGTATTTCAACCGCACCCGCAATTCCTCGGACGGATTTTCATAATGCCGCTCCAGTCCTTCATAACACAGCTTGTTCAAATATTCCCACGAGGTCAAGCCGTTTGGCACGTCGAACTTAGGCAGCTTGGTCACGCCGAATTCAATCTCCACATGACAACGGTCGGCAATTTTCTGCGTATTTTCCAGTGCCTGCAACGCATAGGGAAACAACTCCGCCATCTGCTCCGGTGACTTCACGTAATACTGCCCGCCTTCGTAGCGCATCCGATTCTCGTCGCTTAACTTCTTTCCGGTCTGGATGCACAAGAGAATGTCGTGCGGCTTTTCATCCTCAGCATAAGTATAATGCACGTCGTTTGTTGCCACCAGGTCAATTCCCAGTTCCTGCGACATTTGCACCAGGCGTTGGTTCACCATGGCCTGTTCCGCAATCCCATGGTCCTGCAGTTCCAGAAAATAATTTCCCTTGCCAAAAATATCCTGATACTCTAACGCCTTTTCCTTAGCCTCCGCATACATCCCCTTGACCAGGTACCTCGGCACCTCTCCCGCCAGGCAGGCGCTCAGGGCGATGATTCCCTCATGGTACCGGCGCAAAATCTCTTTGTCCACGCGCGGTTTGTAATAGTAGCCTTCCGTGAATCCCCGGGAGACGATTTTCATCAGGTTTGCATAGCCCGTATTGTTCTCCGCCAACAAAACCAGATGGTAATACCGGTCGTCCCCGCCGGTCACCTCGCGGTCAAAGCGCGACCCCGGCGCCACGTACACCTCACAGCCAAGGATGGGGTTGATTCCTTCCTTTTTCGCCGCGCGGTAAAAATCAATCACGCCGTACATCACGCCATGGTCGGTGATTGCCGCGCTGTCCATCCCCAGTTCCTTGACGCGCGCCACATATTCCTGTATTTTATTCGAGCCGTCCAACAAACTGTACTCCGTATGGACGTGCAAATGTGCGAAACCCATGTGCCCCCCCGTCTTCTATCAATCCCTATATTGAATCAAGATTCACGACCACTTCACCACACGTCTGCATTCGTCGTGCCCTGCGGCACTCCAGTCCCGCTCCTCACAAAGCCAAGACTGCTTATAAGGGTGAGGCGGCTGATTCCAGTCGGATAAAACTTGACAAGCGGCTTCCCGCACGCAAGCTTGCGAGCTAACTTGCCAAGTTTTATCCGGCCGCGAATAGCAACTATAATAGCAGATACTTTTTCAGTGCCCTCTCGTCCGCCTCCTCGTCGGTGACAATCTCCATTTCCGTGGTTTCCCCTCCGGAAAAAAGCCTCGCCACCGAGACGTACTGGCAGAGCTTGGAGCGCAGGTTCAACCGATCCCCGTCAACCGTCACTAGTTCCACCTTCCCCTTGCATCGGTCGACCTCGGAGAAAAACGCCTCCACGTCCGTAATGCCATGCACCTTCATGCATCAAGCCTCCTTATCCAATGTACCTTTGCCCTTGCTTTTTGCCCCCTGACCGGCCACCGCGCCGGCACGGGCATGAACCACGCCTTTCAAATCCTCAATTCTTCAGGCGGATTTCATCCTCGCCAATCTCAATCTCCCCCTGCTTGAGCATTTTCCCGACCGCGCGCTTGAACGCCGCCTTGCTCATGTCAAGCTCCGACTTGATGAATTCCGAATCCGCCTTGTCAGTAAAGGGCAGTTTCCCCCCCTGTCCTTTCATGGCCCCGCGAATTTTCTCCGCGTCCTTGTCCATCTGCTCCGGTATCCTCTCGCGGACGCTAAGCTCCAGCTTCCCGTCCTCCTTGACCTCTGCCACCCGGGCTTCGATGGTGGTGCCGACTTCCAGGTTCCCGAAGCACTCCTTCCTCGGAATCCGCGCTGAATACTGCTCGTCCACCGCCACGTACACGCCCCAGCCCTCGCTCGTATCGTAAATGAATCCGGTCACCCTATCCCCTTTCTGATACGGGGAATTTGTCTTCAACATCTTATAAACCTGCGTCGTCGCACAAAGGCGCTCGCTCTTGTCGACATACAAGGATACCAGGCACTTGTCCCCCTTTTTGACCTTTACCGTCTGCTGCTTGAACGGCAGGAACAAGTCCTTCTCCAATCCCCATTCCAAAAACGCCCCGTATTTGTTCGTGTCGGCCACGGTCAGCACTGCCATCTCGCCCAGCATGAGCTTCGGCTCCCGCGTCGTGGCTATCAGGCGGTCGGAAGAATCCTTGTACAAAAACACCTCAACCGAATCACCGATTTCCGTCCCCTCCGGCACCTGCTTTCCCGGCAACAACACGCGCTCCTCGTCATTTCCCAGGTACACTCCAAAATCCACCTTTTTCACTACCGTCAATACTTGTTTTTTTCCTAGTCTCACGTTTTTTGTCCTTTCTTCTTTCACCTTTCCTTCGCACCAGTGATATGTCTTGCCACGTACACGCCGCTCGCAGAAGCATGCGACAGCGAATGTGTCACGCCGCTTCCGTCCCCGATGACATAAAGCCCCTTGTAGAGCGTTTCCAAGTTCTCGTCAATCTCCACTTCCATATTATAAAACTTTACTTCCACCCCGTAAAGTAGCGTGTCGTCATTTGCCGTTCCCGGCGCGATTTTGTCGAGGGCGTAAATCATCTCGATGATGCCGTCCAAAATCCGCTTGGGAAGCACGAGGCTCAAGTCACCGGGCGTGGCCGAAAGCGTCGGCCTCACCAGCCCCTCCTCGATGCGCTTCTCATTGCTGCGCCGCCCGCGGATCAAGTCCCCGAAACGTTGCACGATGACCCCTCCGCCCAGCATGTTCGACAGCCTCGCGATGCTCTCGCCATAGCCGTTGCTGTCCTTGAACGGCTCCGAAAAATGCTTGGCCACCAAAAGTGCGAAGTTCGTGTTTTGCGTCTGTTTCTCGGGATCCTCGTAACTGTGGCCGTTGACCGTGACGATACCCTTGGTGTTTTCATTTACCACGATACCGTACGGGTTCATGCAGAAAGTCCGCACGTTGTCCTCGAACTTTTCCGTACGATACACAATCTTACTCTCATATAGCTCGTCTGTCAAATGGGAAAATATTTCCGCCGGGAGTTCCACGCGCACGCCCAAATCCACGCGGTTGGAACTCGTCGGTATGGCAAGCTCCCCGCAGACGTCCTGCATCCACTTGCTGCCGCTGCGCCCCACGGAAATGATACATTTCTCACAATCGTCGCTTCCATTGGCATGGTACACGCGGTAAACGCGCCCGGAGGAAGCCGCCGGGGCGTCCGCTTCCTCCTCGACGATTTCCAGCCGCTCCACCTCACAACAGAACCTAAAGTCCACCTTGTCCTTCAATTCCGCATATATGTTCTCCAACACCACATAATTGATGTCCGTCCCCAAGTGCCGGACGCTGGCATCCAAAAGCTGTAACTTGTTCTGCATGCAGACCTTCTTCAACTTCGTGCCCGCCGTCGAATACATCTTCGTCCCCCCGCCGCCATGATCCAAGTTAATCTCGTCCACGTACTCCATCAACCCGATGGCCTGGTCACGCCCGATATGCTCGTACAGCGTACCGCCAAACGCGTTGGTGATGTTGTACTTCCCGTCGGAAAACGCGCCCGCGCCGCCAAACCCGCTCATGATGGCACACCTCGGGCAGCCAACGCAGGCCTTCACCTTCTTGCCGTCGATGGGACACTTTCTCTTATCCAACGGATTGCCCGCCTCGAAAACGGCAACCTTCAAGCTTTCATCCTGCTTTACCAGCTCGTATGCGGAAAAAATGCCGCCCGGCCCGGCGCCGATAATAATGATGTCATATTTCATAACCATTTCTCCTATATGAAAATTTAAATTCCACGACCGCGTAAACCGTCCCTTCTCCGTCGCACAATTCCACTACCGTCCGCCCGTCTTCCTCCGCGACAAACGGATGAATGACGTCCCCCAGCACCGCGGATTTCTTATATTCCACCCGCACCTGCCGGACAACGCGCCCTGGCGGAATTTCTTCCATCGCCATCTGCACGTATTGGCAATTATTGACATGCTCGTTCGTATCTATATGGCAACGTTTCACCGCAAAAGACCCGCATGGCCTGCACTCGGCCGGCAACGCGATTTTTCGGTCTTCATAAGGCATGTCAAGCGGCTCCTCCTGCCCATAGGCCTGCATCTCGTCATCACCTGGCCGCACCGGCCGCCCGCGCCCTGCATCCATGTACACCCATACGGATGCCGCCCGCGCCAGATGGTTGCCCGCCTCGTCATCCAGGAAAAAATTACGCTCACCGATAATACGCTTAAACGCCGTGGCAAACGTGCCCACACGAATCTTCTCCCCCATCTTCGGATAACGGTCAACAATAATCTGCCAGTAAGAAAGCACCCACGCCCGCTTCTGCTCTTTCAAGCGCAATACCCCGTACCCGATGTCCTCCGACTGGAACGTGCTGCAATCCTGAAAATAATTGATAACACCGGGGAGCGTCAGCGTCCCCCGATGGTCGATTTCACTATATCGCACTCTCGCATCAATCGTATACTTCATGATATCCTCCTCCCTCCATAGAGTATAAACGATTTTCGAGATTTTCTCAACCTTTTTGCCACACAAAAATGTCCTACGTAAATCAGCGCTTCTTCCTTTGGACGGAACACCACGATAGCAATTTGAAACGCACGGTTGCCGACACCATCCTCACCATTAACTGCCAATATACCTGTCACATTGAAGCACAAGCGTATGAAGACGAAACAATTTTGATTTTTGATGATATGCCCCTGGAAACTATTTTGGCGGCAATCTGAGATGGCATCGGCGCACGGATGAAATGTATAACCTTTTTCCATCAGGCATCATATTCTATATAGAAGCAACACGGCATTTCGTGCAAGCAAGCCCAAGGTGAATTGCCGCTTGCGGCGAGAGAAAGTGCCTCGGGGCATGCCCGCCTGCTCGTTACCCGCGGGAGTGATCATGCACCGGCCGAAAGGAGTAGAACAACATGCAGCTTAGCAACAACACGCAAGCCTACCTATGCCGCTTCTATGAAATTCTGGACACCATGGTGAAAGACATGACCGGCACGCCGCTGATTGACAGCGTGTCGCACAACTTTATCACGCAGATGATTCCACACCACATGGCGGCAATCGAAATGTCGCAGAACCTTTTGCGATACACCACCCTGATTCCATTGCAGGACATCGCACAAAACATCATAACCGAACAGACGGAAGGCATCCATGACATGAAGGCCGCATTAAGCAGGTGCAGCGGATGCGTCAATTCCCCGCATGAACTGTGCCTTTATCAGAAAAGACTTGACCGGATTACGCAAAACATGTTCTCCCGGATGAACAACGCCTGCCGGGGCAACGACATCAATGGAAACTTCATACGTGAGATGATTCCACACCACGAAGGTGCCATCCGAATGTCAAAAAACACCCTATGCTTTCCCATTTGCCCGGAACTCGTGCCGATTCTTAACGCCATCATCACCTCGCAGGAAAAAGGCGTACGGCAGATGAAATGCTTGCTGAGACGACGTTAACCGTCGAACAAAGGGGCTGTCGCACTAAATAATTAGTGTACAGCCCCTTTCCCAATTTTTAATGCCTCACTCCAAATACGCGCCCTTCATCGGACTGGCCGCATGCTCCGAAAACATCCGCAACACGCCGTTTTTGTACCTTGGCTTTCTTGGTTTCCAATTTTCACGACGTTCCTTTAAAATCGCATCCATCTCCACCCGCGTCTTTCTCTCGCCCCGGATTCCGACAATGTTGAGGCTACGGGCTTCCACGTCGATTTCTATCAAGTCGCCCTCCTCCACCAAGGCAATCGCCCCCCCGTCAGCCGCCTCCGGGCTGCAATGCCCTATGACCGGTCCCGCGGAAGCGCCGGAAAACCTTCCATCTGTGATTAAGGCGATGGCCCTGCCCAATTCCTTGTCACTGCTGATGGCCTCCGAAGTGTAAAACATCTCCGGCATGCCGCTCCCTTTCGGACCCTCGTAACGAATAAACGCCGCTTCTCCCTTATGTATTTCGTGCTTTAAAATCGCGTCCAGACACTCTTCCTCACTATCAAACGGCCTGGCCCTGAGCACCGCCCTGAACATTTCCTTCGGACATGCCGTATGCTTGATGACGGCTCCTTCCGGTGCCAGATTTCCACGCAGGACGGCGATGCTGCCCTTCGTTCCCAATGCCTTGTCATAAGGCCGGATAATGTCTTCCTTTACCAAGGACACGCCCTGACGTTCATTAAATGCCGCCAGGCGTTCCTCGCACCGCTCATAAAACCCGTCTTTCTTTAATGCTTCCAAATTTTCCCCGAGGCACTTCCCGGTCACCGTCATGGCCTCCAAATGTAAAAACGCCTTTATTTCCTCCATAATGGCGGGCGTTCCCCCCGCATAATAAAAGCATTCCGCCGGCCAACGCCCCGCCGGGCGCACGTCAAGAAGATAATGCGCCCCGCGATGCAGACGGTCGAACGTGTCTCCCGTGATTTCGATTCCAAGCTCATGCGCGATGGCCGGCAGATGCAACAGACAATTGGTGCTTCCCGATATGGCCGCATGCACCAATATCGCGTTTTCGAAGCTTTCCCTGGTCACGATGTCACTCGGCCGCATGCGAGGCGTCCGGGCAAGCTTCACCGCCAATGCCCCCGCCCGTCTCGCGTATTCCAAAATTTCCGCCCCTTCGGCAGGCATCAAGGCGCTCCCTGGCAAGGCCAGTCCCAAGGCCTCCGCCATAATCTGCATCGTCGAGGCCGTCCCCAAAAACGAACACGCGCCACACCCCGGACAGGCATTGCCCTTCGCCCAATTCAGTTCTTCCTCGTCAATTTCCCCTCGCTGATATCTGGCGCTATACGCCCCAAGCTGCTCCAACGTCAACAAGTTCGGGCCCGCCCCCATCGTCCCGCCCGGCACCACGATTGCCGGAACGTTCACGCGCGAAAGCCCCATCAGGTTGGCCGGCAGCCCCTTGTCGCAGCTTGCCAGATAAACGCCCGCGTCAAACGGCGTGGCCTTTGCATGGATTTCAATCATGTTGGCAATCATTTCCCGACTCACCAGACTATAGTTCATGCCATCGGTTCCCTGGCTTTCCCCGTCGCAAATGTCCGTGCAAAAATACCTCGCGCCAAAGCCGCCGGCCTCGACAATTCCTTTCCTGACCTCTTCCACCAAACGATCCAAATGCCTGCTGCCAGGATGACTGTCCCCGAACGTGCTCTCGATCATCACCTGGGGCTTTTCCAAATCCTCCGGTTTCCAGCCCGCCCCCAGGCGAAGAGGGTCCAATTCCGGCGCCAGTTCACGCATTTTCTGACTGACTAATTCCATCCGTCGCCCCTCCGTAACGTTTACTCATACTCCCGTTCCATAAATTCCCGAATATGCAAAATCGTCTCCTCCAGATGCTCGTAAATCGCCATGTGCGTACCCGGACGCAATTCCACGAAGTCCACGGGGCCGCCCAAATGTTCCTTGTAATATGAGTTGGATGCATAATCGTACTCCGTACCCGGATACGGCGCAAAATACAAGACAGGCACCGTGATGTTTGGCAGCACCGGCCGGTAATCCTGATAGCCCGAGTCAAACCAAGTGGCGACATAGGCCAGCGGGTCGCAATCCGCCCTCATGCCACGGGCAACCACCTCCCGAAAATCAAACATGGAATCGAACATCGAGCCTTTTCCATCACTTTGGGGAATCCAAGAAAAATCAAACGCGCCCTGATCTAGCATCTCTTCCGGGTACTCGCACTCCGGATAATAATTCGGAAGCATCCGGGGCATTTCCTCCATGCGGAACCTATCCGGATCATGGAAAATTTGCTGCACGAACTCCAAAAGCATGTCCTTGTCCTGCCGCCCCTGAAGTCTGCCATGCGTCCAGTCCCCGTCCGAAGTCACGTAAGGCGACTGGTCCGTAAGTATCATCTTGTCCAGGTACTGCATGCATCCCTCCTTCTCAAATCATGTACTCAATCAACTGTTGCTCCGTAATTTCAGGATTCCTGTCCATTACCTTCGTGACGAGGTTTCCCCTCATGATCATGATGCGGTCGCTCATCCCTATCAGTTCCGGCAGTTCCTCGCTAATCATGATGACCGCCTTTTTCTCCCGCTTCATTTGCTCCATCATCCGATAAATGGACTCCTTTACCCCGATGTCAATCCCACGAGTCGGGCAATCCATGATCATGATGCGTGAATCATTTCCCATCCACTTGGCAAGCACCACCTTTTGCTTGTTGCCGCCGCTTAGGGCGCTCAAATATTGCGCCGTGTCCCTGCACTTGATGCGCAGGTTTTCCACCCACTTCATGGCAAACTCCCGCTCCGCGGCCGTCCTGATAAACCCGCCCTTCGAGAGCTTGGAAAGCACCGGCAGGCAGATGTTGTCGCGGATGGAAGTATTAAGAAGCAATGCCTCCGTGTCCCGGTTTTTAGAAAGATAACCAATCTTGCTTCGAATGGCGTCCAGTGGAGAACGAATCTCCCTTCCCTCCGGCAAGACGGTGACCTTTCCCTTGTTCTGGTTGCCCAGGCCAAACAACGCCCGTCCCAACTCATGCATGCCACAGTCGGAAAGCCCGCCTATGCCAAGAATCTCTCCCTCATGCAGTTCGAAAGACACGTGAATGGTGTCGAGCCCGTCCACGTCCTCCACCTTGAGAACCACCTCTTCCCCATAATCCGGCGCGGTATCGGCACGGTAAAAATTTTCGGAAAGATCTCGTCCCACCATCAGGGACTTTATTTTGTCCGGCTCCATCTCTTCCTTAAAAAGCGTCGTCACCAGGCATCCGTCCCTCATGATTGTCACGCTGTCGCAAACCTGGACCATCTCGTCCATGTCATGCGTGATGAACAAAACGGATCCGCCCGACTCCTTCACTTGCCTTATGACATGGTAAAGATGGTCGCGCCCCGTCTTTGTCAACGCGTTGGAAGTCTCGTCCACGATAAGGAGCTTCGGGTCGTCCACCATGGCCTTTGCAATCTCGACCATTTTCCGCTCCTCGAGGTTTAGCTCCCGCACCATGGTTTCCGGTGAAATTTTGTCAATCCCCAAGGACGCCAACACTTTCCTCGCCGCATCGTACATCTTTTTGTACCGTATCAATCCCTTGTTCGCAAAACGCCCCTCCTTGTTCATGTAGATATTGGCCGCCACGGTAATGGACTCCACGGTGGCAATCTCCTGCATGATCAAGGCCACGCCTTTCTCGGCCGCCGCCACGGAGGACGACGCGTCATATGGCTTCCCGTCCACTTCAAACGTTCCGCCATCTTTTTTTAACACCCCTGCAAGCAAGGACGAAAACGTGCTTTTGCCCGACCCGTTCTCCCCGATAAGGCCTCGAACCTCGCCATATCCGACTTCCATCGAAAAATTTGACACCGCCCGGGTAGGGCCGAACGATTTTGACACGTTTTCCGCTTTTAGCAGATATTTTCCACTCATCTTTCCCTCCTTTTGCTTTTGTAAAACATCTGATGTTTCGATGTGTTTATTTTATATTTATGCCGATATTTTGTCAATACATCTGATGTCTTTAATCCGTTTTCTCTATTTTACACAAAAAAAGAACCACTTTTTATCTAAATAAGCGGTTCCGTTTGGTTACTTTTGACCGAACGCTGCTTAATGAAAGCGAGCATGGCGAAAAGAACTTCTTACTCATTCCTTATTTTGATCCCGCAAACGTATCAGTTCCTGGCGGTTGTATGTCAAGTGCATCATCATCGCGCACTTCGCCCCCATCTCGTCTCCTGACAAGATGGCGTCCGTCACCGCCCGGTGCGTCTCCAGCGTCTCCTTCGAAAGTGCCCGCCGCGTCAAGCTGGCGAACGTCAGCACCGCCGTGTCAATCATCGGAATCAGCATTTCCACCACGCGGTTCTTGCCGCAACGGGCAATACACGTATGAAATTCCACGTCCTTCCGTATGTAGTCCTCGCCCTGCGTCAGAAGTTCCTCCACCTCGTCGCACAAAGTCTTCAGATGTCTTTTATCCTCCTTGGTCGCATATTTTGCCGCCAGCTGCGCGATTTCCGGCTCCAACATTAAGCGCACCTCCAAAAGCTCCATCGCCAATTTAAATTTGTCCTCCAGCTTTGACAAGCCCAACGGGTCATCCTCCACGGAAATCGTGCTTACCACGTACGTGCCCGACCCCCGGCGCACCTCTAAAACACCTTTGGAGACGAGCCCCTTCACGGCCTCCCGAATCGTGCTGCGGCCAACGCCGAACTTCTCCGCAAGTTCGAACTCGTTCGGTATCTTTTCCCCGATTTTTACGGGACTATTCAGAATATATTTCATTAGTTCCTCTTCCACCTGTGAACCCAGAAGTTTCTTTTCCAATTTATCCAGCCGATACATCGAAAACTCCTCCCGCTTATCCCATTTACCATGCTTCATTGTGTTCCCTTGCGCCATACATGCACGTAATGCCTTATTTTTCCGTACTCCTCCATACCATGCATGCGTGCCCTGCCTTATTTCCCCGCACTCTCCTCCGCCACATATGCATGTTCCACCGTAATCACGCACTGATAACGCTTGTCCAGGGCGTCCATCTTATCACACAACGCCTCCTTGATTTCCCGCTGCCGTTCCTCCCCATAAGAAAACGGCACGACCAGGTCAAATATCAAATTCACCCGCTTTTCCCCATTGACCATGCGGAAATCATGGAGCGTGCACTGCGCGTCCACCTCGCCAAGCGCCGCCTCGACCCGTTCCCTAACCTCCCGCGCCTCCGCGTTATCCGTGTCAATCGGATCCATGTGTACCACGAGGAACACCCCAAGCCTTTCCACCGCGTCCCGTTCCACGCGGTCAATGATTTCATGCGACCGCTCGATGTCCACATGGCTTGGAACCTCGGCATGAATGGAGGCCATACTGCGGTTCGGCCCATAATTGTGCACAATCAGGTCGTGCGTGCCAATGATGCCGTCATACTGCTCGACAAAGTCCTTAATCTTATGATAAATCTCCGGGTCAATGGCCTCCCCAATCAACGGGGCCAGCGTGTCCTTGGCAATGCCAATCCCCGCCCACATGACCACCAACGCCACGCCCGCGCCGATGACGCCGTCGATATTGATGCCCGTAAAACGGAAAAACACCATGGAAACAATGGTCGCCGCCGTCGTCATCACGTCGCCCATGGAATCCGTGAACACCGCCTTTAAAACCTTGGAGTCTATCTTTTCACCCAGCTTGCGGTTGAAAAACCCCAACCACAGCTTCACGCCGATGGACAATAACAGCAACAGCAACAGGCCCGGCTGAAAATACAAGGCCTCCGGCTCGCGTATTTTGCCAACGGAATCCTTCAAAAAGGAAAATCCCACTTCCAACACCAAGAACGAGACGATTAAGGCCGCGATATATTCAATTCGCCCGTGACCAAAAGGGTGGTCCTCGTCGGCCGGCTTCTCCGCCATCTTCACGCCCACGAAGCTGATGACGGACGAACCGGCATCCGACAAATTGTTAAACGCGTCCGCCAACACGGAAACACTATGTAGTCCCATCCCCGCCGCCAATTTTACCAAAAACAACGCCACGTTGCAGAGAATGCCGACGACGCTTGACAACACGCCATACGCCGTGCGCACCGACACCCGCTCGACATCCCCGTAATCCTTCACGAAACGCCGCACTAAAAATTCCGTCATGTTCTTCTCCTCATTCACAAAAGCGGGCATTTCCCGCTTAACGCGGGTCATCAGCCAATCATTCTTCCTCGTCCTTGTTCAGGAAATCCAGGAAAAACCACTTGATTTCAAATTTCGTATCAACCGTGACCCGTGCGTACTCCTCCTCTGTCAAGACGTTTTGCAGCTTGTCCTTGCCCTCGTCCGGCACCACCGCACTGGCCGCGTCCAAAAAACACAGCCCCGGGTACAGGACACACCACCAGTTATGCCCCTTCGCCGCCCCGATTTCAACCCGCAGCGCCTCATAATTTCCGGCCGGAAACGTCACGTCCCCATACCTCTTGTCCGGAAACCAGCACGTCGTGACGGCGACGTTCACCGGATAGTCATACCCGGCCGCGCACACCACGTCCGTCCCGATTTTTTCAATCTCGTCGACGTGCTTTCGCATCCAGTCCTTCGTCCGCTCCACGTCCATATCATTTTCTTCGGATTCCCCGCTTGGCATTTCTGCCTCAAGGTATGCAAGCACCGCGTCACGCACCTCGATTTTCAGTTGCTGGTCCGCCTCGTCGTCACTGTTCGCCAGCACGTGGAAACGCAGCACCTCTTGCGCCAAATGCTGCTGCGTCTGCGCCTGCGCCGTCAATTGCCGCTGATAAAACGTCACCCCGCAGACAAACCCCGCCGTCAAAAACGCGGCCGCCAGAATGGCCAGACGCGCCCTGGGCCGGATGTCGCGCCGCCCGCCAAGCGTCTTTCCGCACCGCACTTTGGAGAACGCACCGGCATGCCCATCGCGCGATTTCCCATATTGTTCCTTATATTGCCCCCATTTTTCCTTATATGGCTTCCATATAACCTTCCACATTCTATGTAACTCCCTTCATCATTCATGGCATCTGCAAACCGTTACCAATGCAATGCCCTCTTATTTTTTGATGTTGGAAGTATTTACATAATCATCGGGAAATATTCACTATGGAATCCTCTTTTTGGGCGTACTTTCCTTTCACGGGCTGCCACCCTGGGCCACCGCCAAAGCACACTGCCTACAGCTGCCGTATCGTGTCGCTCACGGCCTCCACCTGGTTGTCAATGTGGCGGCAGGTCACCGCCACCGCCCGCTCCACTTCCTTGTTGGTAATGGCCTCGATGATCTCCTGGTGTTCCGAAAGCAACTGCGCGTGGCATTCCCCGCGCTTCAAATATTCCACCCGGTAGCGGTACATCTGCTCCCGCAAATTATTTAAAAGCGCGATCAGGCGCTGGTTGTCCGTCGCCATGTAAATCACGTCGTGAAATGCCACGTCGGCCTCCGCCACCGACGTGATGTCCGAACTTCCGAGTGTTTTTTCAAACCTTTCCGCCGCCCGGTTCAATTCCCCAAGCGCCTGCCCCGTCATGCGCTCGCAAGCCAGCCGCACGGCCAGCTCCTCCAAGGCTCCCCGCACCTCCAAAACGTCCCGCAGGCTCTTCTCGGTAATCTGCGCCACCTCGGCCCCCCGGCGCGGTATCATCAATACCAGGCCTTCCTGTTCCAGCTTGTGTATGGCCTCGCGCACCGGAGTCCTGCTGACGCCCAGCTTGTTCGCCAGCGAAATTTCCATCAGCCGCTCCCCGGGCTTCAAGTCCCCACGCAAAATAGCCTGCCGCAACGTGTTAAACACGACGTCGCGAAGCGGCAGGTATTCGCTCATGGAAGCCTCGAATTTCAAATCCGTCATTTGTCCCTCCCCGCACTGTGCACGTTGGTAATGAAAACCTGCCTGGCAAGTGCCTTTTTCCTGATATTTTCTTGTGCCTTGATGGCCGCCAGCTTATCCGCGAAGAGCCCGAACACCGTGGGGCCGCTGCCGCTCATCATCGCGCCGAGCGCGCCCGCTGCCAACATTTCCCCGCGAATCTGCTCGATGACTGGACACATCGGGATCGTCACGTCCTCCAACACGTTTCCCATGCAGGAGGCAATTTTTTCCAAGTCCTTTTCCCCAAGCCCCGCAATCAACCCGTCAATGTCGGGGTGCTTTTCAATCTTCCCCGAATCCAACGCCTCGTACACCACCCTGGTGGACACGCTGACCGGCGGCTTGGCTATCAACACCGTGCACTTAGGCATCGCCGGGAGGGGTGTGAGCCTTTCGCCAATCCCCTCCGCCAGCACCGTCCCCCGCATGATGCAGTACGGAACGTCCGCGCCGAGGCGTGCCCCCCGCTCCATCAGCTGCTCCTGCGTAAGCCCCAGTTCAAACAAGCGGTTCATCCCGAACAGCACCGCCGCCGCGTCGGAACTCCCCCCCGCCAGCCCGGCCGCCACCGGAATGCGCTTGTCAAGCGAAATGCGCACGCCCTGCCCCAGGCCAAACTCCTCCTTAAGCATCGCCGCCGCCTTGTAGGCGATGTTGGCCTCCCCGGTCGGCAAAAACGACAGATTCGTCCGCAGCGAAATCCCCTGCTCGGTCCTCGCTTCCACCGCCACTTCGTCATAAAGGTAAACAGACTGCATCACCATGCGCACGTCATGGTATCCGTTTTCCCTTCTCCCCAGTACGTCAAGCCCCAGGTTGATTTTCGCCAAGGCCTTTAAAAACAGTTTTCTCATTCTATTTTCTCCATTTGTATTCTGTGTACACGACACTTATAGTATACTCATATTTTCCTTAAAAATCAATAATTTTTCACCTTCCTTTATTTGCGGGGAATCCAGCCCGTTCATCTCCCGGATTCCCTCCTCCGTCGTGCGATACCGCTTGGCGAGCGTCCAAAGCTCGTCGCCGCTTTTCACGATATAACCGACGATGCCGGGGGCGCGCGCGATTTCCTCCTCCGATACCGGCGCGAATTCGACCTTGGTGATGACCTGCATCGTGATTGGCCTGCGCACCAGCGTGTCAAACGCCAGCACCGCCTTGATTTCCACCGCCTCGTTACCGGCCAGGTTCACCGACAGCTGCTCCACGTGGCGGGAAATGTCGCACCGGTCGTCATCCGTGATGCCCTGGCACTCCAACAGCCAGGAAAACGGCACCATTCCCTGCCAGCTTCCGAACGGCTGGGCGTCGTTCGCCCGCAAATAGAGGAAGCTTAAATGCAAAATGCCTTCCAGGCGCACTCCGCCCTCCTCCACCTCCGTGTGGTCAATCTGTATCATCCCGTCACTGTGGCAGATTTGCAGCACGTCGTCTCCCAGCTCGGGCAACGACAATCGCTCGGAAATCTTGCATTTCGAATGATTCTGAATCAACAACTCCTCGTAAACCGCGCCCCGCGTCTCGAAACGGCACTCCTGCTCCAGCGAATACAGGTCTTCCAAAAGCTCTATGTTTTCTTCCTTATAAATATTCATCTTAAGCCCCAGCGTGGCCTCCACGCCCAGCACGCGCATCTCCCCGTCCTCGTCCAGGCGGACATCAATCAGGCTGTCGGAGAGGGACGGCTGCACGTGGTAATACATTCCCTCCTCCACGCCTCCGCAGGCAATGCGCCCGCTGTACGGAATGCCCTGCTCCACCCAGTCCGTCTTGCCGTCCTCGGACAAATACATGCAGAACAACAAGATTTCCCCCTGCAAAATCAATTCGTCCTGCTGCACGCGGATTTCCAGGCGGCGGCTCTTGACGTCCGTCACCAGCATCTGCCCCACACTTTCCTTCGTCCCGGGCAGGGTGATTTCCTCCTTGATGCGGTACGTGTCCTTCTTCGTGGTGTGCAGGCCGAGCAGGGCGATTTGCCGCATTTTCTTATAAACCGGTATGGAAGACTCGACGTCCACCGTCGTCTCCTCGTCGCTTAAAACTTCCCGCCCGATTTCCATTTCCACCATCGCGCGCACGCTCATTTTACGGGAATGCACCAGCGTGGCCGTGAATTCCGTGCGCGTGTTCTCTATGTAGAATTGATCCTGGCCGCTTTCGACGTACACCATCTCCTCGAACGGCAGCGTCCCCTCGATTACCGCCGGCCGCGGATCCGCCGTGTCCGTAATATAAAGAATCTGATAGTACAACTTTCCGGCCACGCGCAGGTAATTTTCCACCAGGCGGAGATCCTCCACCTTCACGTTGGCCTGCCCCTGCACGATGACGCCGACGTCCTCCTTGGCGTCGGGGACGTTTAAGTCCTCGTCCAAATAAAATTGGTCGAAGGTGCGTCTGCCCCCCTGCATGTAATGAATTCGTTTCTGTACCAGTTCCATAGGAATCCCTCCTTACAATGAGCACTTAGTGACCGTCTTTTGGTCACTTACGTGCGAATGTAGTTACCTGACCACTTGCCCTGAACACTTAGCGAGGTTTTATACGAGCTTAGTGTGAATGCACTCCGCATATCTTGGCGAGATTTATCAAGCCTAGCCATGCGGTGTTTCCCGTTTCGAGCCTAGTGGCAGCGTAACTTCCTTGTTTCTACTTGATGCTAATCAAACACCACCGTTTTGTCAATCGCCTCCAGCTTAATCACCACGTACGGAAACGTCGTGATTTCTTCCGTCCTCTCCCCCTTGGGCGGCCCCAAAAGGTTCGTGTGCAAATAGACGGCCTCCTCCGTCTCGTACAATTCCGTCACCGAAACGCTGTAGCCGGTCTTTAACTGCGCCCCATACCCTTCCGCAATATACAAGAAACCTGCGTCCGTATAAGTCAGCCGGAAAGGCAGGTCCTTCTTCTGTTCTATGATATTGGAAAATTCCTGCGGGACGTCCTCCTTCGCCAACACCTCGAACGGAATGTCCCGAAGCTTTTCCGTCTTTTGTATTCGGTCAACGCATCCTGACAAAATCGTCACGGCCAGCAAAAGGACGATGACGCAGGCCCGCGCGGGGCCTACCGCATGGAAAAATTTTCCGCCCCCGGCCATGGCACGTGACAACAACCTTTGCCCGCCGACAGCCTGCGTAAATTTCAAGCCACGCGGCCGCATGCCGCCTAGAAGCCGCGCGAGCTTCGCGCCACCGCAAAGATGCTTGACCCTCGCGACATACGACCGTGTCAACTTCACCTTCACACCTCGTTTCAAACATGGTTCTCGATTGCCCATATAATAACCTGAACACATTTATTTTATTAACAATCTATTAGGGAACTGAATGAAATATGCATGAAAAAAGGATGCCGCAAAAACGCCACCCTTCCTTGTTTTATATTACCTTTTATATGCCTTTTCCAAACCGAACCTCGCAGTCCTTGCGATAAAACGCCACCCCGTAGCAGTCAATCTTCCGATATCCTTCCGTCCGCAACTCCTCCATATTTTTCCGCGCTGTCGTGCATGTCCGCGTAGGTAACTTCCTCGTGCACTTGTATGTCCAACGTTTCCCCGTTCAAGAGTCGCTCAATCTGTTCTTTTGTCTCCCTATCCACCTCTGCAATCAGCTCCTTAATAATGCCATTCGAACTAGTATGAATCCAATATGGATGCGGGAACGCATCGACGTCCGAATACAAATCATACATGAACTTTATCACGCTCCATGGATTGTACACTTCCGTATCACCGAACAAATACCCGTCATACCAGTCCCCGACCTCCTGAACGTGCGTGCCTAGGCCATAAAAATTCAACATGTCCTCTACCTCAGGTTGGGTGAAACCAAAATAGCCCGAAAACTTGTTCTCCAAAATAGAATAAATATCCAGATTATTTAAGCCGGTAAATATGCTCTGACTGTAAATGCTTGGCAAGGTCTTTTCGAGCCTAGCATAAACGCCCACCTCATTCACTTGGCGAGGTTCTTTCGAGCCTAGTGATGATGGTGCATCCACATTAATGCGCAAACATCCGTCACGACGGCGAGCTGCAGGCAGTCGTTCGTCTTCAACGCCGATTCAAACATCGAACGGACAAAGTCCATCATTTCTTCATAAAAGCCCCTAAAAAAACATTTTCAAGCGGCACATCGTACTCGTCCAGAAGAATGACCACGTTGGCTTTATGATACTTTTTCAGGCACTCGAACAAAAAGGCGAGCGACTTTGCATAGGCAATCGGCTCCGCCCGACGATTCATGATGGCATAATACCTTTCATGGTACTCTTCCGTAAGACAGTCCGAATCCAAAATATAACTATGCCGGACATACTCCTTAATTATCTCGTCCACCAGACTTTCGTAAGACATGTGGTAATCCGGTTGTCTTGCGGACTTCAAGGACATGGAAATTACCAGGTAACGTCCCATGTGTCCAAGGTACTCCTCCCCTGCTTCCATAATCTTCATCCCGTCGAAGTAATGACGATTGTCCGCCACGCTCCCGTCCGATGCAAGCTCCTTCTTAACCGATTTCCGCTTGTTCTCCCAAAAAATCCTTTGCCGCCTCTGCACTTAGTTGATACCCTGACATCAATTTCTCCACAATCATTTCCTCGGAAATCGCAAGGGATTTAAGATTTTGAATCAGGATTCCAATCCCCCTGATTCTCTCTTTTTCTATTCCCTTTTCTATTCCTTTTCTCTCCACGCCTTCGCTCAAATTACACATTCGCAACACCTCGCCTTCCAATTCCTTCGTCATCTTTATATCAAATTCTTCCTGCAAGATTCTTTTCTTCTCCTCTGAATTTTTCTCCGAAGAAAGCAAAACATCCAATAACTTCAAAATCCCATCATACTTGTCATCCTCGGAATTCCCCAGACAAATCATGACCACCGTCATCAAGTCATAATTTTCCTTCTTCTCCGCCGCGATTCCGACCATGTCATGCTCCTGAATGCCATACTCGGCAATCGTGTTTTCCCGATACTTGGGTGGATTTACACAGATCCAAATGGAATATACTTTGGAAATCTTCTCGTAATGCCCCTCCGTAAATTCCGTGCCATACTGCGACGAAATCATCCGGCTGCAATAATAGACTCCCCGCTTGATAATCGGATACCCCGGATAAAAATCATTCTGAATCTCCACGTTTAAAAATAATTTTATCAAAACTCCCGTTTGTGGAACGATCGCATAGAAACGAACGTCATAAATGACCGTCCCTTCCTGAATGCTGGCATCTTCATTCTTCAGACCCGCTATCTGCACGTCTTGACCATTCCAACCACCGCCACGCTCTTTCCCGCTTCCGCCAGCCTCTTCATCCGGATTCACCGCCGCTTGATTGACCTGCGGCATCCCTTCGATGTATTTCTCCGCAATCTCATCCACCGAAAAATCCTTGAACTCCCCGACACAGCTTTTCATAATCCATGCAAGGATTACCTTGTTTGCCAACAATCGCTTACAAGCCGCATCATATTTTTCCTTTTCTCCCACCGCCGTAATGTTTCTCGCGAGTACCGTCTCCACTACCATCCGCCGCATCTCCTCCCTGCCTCATGGCGGGAGGTTCATCAGATTCTCCCGCTTTAACTAAAACGTGGTTTAAAAGCATGGATTTTCTGATTTTTGAATTTACAAAGGATAATCTTAGATTGTTTTTTTGAAAATATGCTTTGAAATTATACTAGCACATGATGACGTTAATGACAATAAATTTTTCGCTTGATTTTCTCAATTGCGATTTTTTGTGAATATTGTATATTTGGCTTCTAATCCTTCGAGTTGCACCCCTGCAAGGCTCATTATTCCCAGGAAAAAATTTCACAAAAGGCCCGTCTACATACCCGATTTACTCAAGTATATAGACAGACCCCGTCATACGCCAATTCCTTCACATCCTAGCACAGCATTGCATTAATTCCCGAGTAATCAGCACCCGATAATGGTCATACTCTCCGTCTCCGCGCATCGCAAAACAACTAACACTCAAATTCGTGTAATATTTATTCTTATATCATTTTTTCTCTTCGTCACGAATATCAGAATTCCAATGCCTGAAGACAAGAAAAGCAGACACATCACATATAGCGGCGATGCGTCTTCGGTTTTGGGTGCGCCGTTCGCAATGTTTTGATTTGCATTTCCACTTGCATTATTAGCGTTTCCCGGAATTTGCGCATTGCCATTCTGATTCGTGTTCTCCACACTGCCCGTCTTCCTATCCATTATCGTCAATGTCGTGTCAATCGAACCGTAGGTGTAATTCAACGTCACCACATGGTCGCCGACGGAAAGCGTATCCAGATAGGACGACAAAAATGTCAGGACGGTGGAGCCCTCCGCCAAGGTGTAACAAGACGAATCCACAATCTGCCCGTCCACGGCGACACTGACAAAATCCTTCAATTCGCCGGTACACTTGATGATTGCATTGCTGCCACTGCCAATAAGGTAAGCCTTGTCCGTCACGTCCAGGACAATCTCCAATTTCGGATCTTCCGCCACGAAGATAAAGCCATTCTCCCCGGCATACTTCTGCGCGGCAGAACCGGTTCGACCGTAAATCGTAAAGCCTGGTATCTTTTCATAGCATCCCACTTCACTACCTGCCTCGTTGACATCATCGACCCCATCGTAAAAAGGGGTTCCATTTTGAGATTCGAAATATCCCAACGCTTTCCTTCCAATCTCAGTCACACTCGCGGGAATCCGCACGGATGACATCGCCCCGGCATCGTAAAACGCGAATCGGCCTATGTTCGTGACCCCTTCCGGAATCTCGATTTCCTTCAGGTTTTTGCATTCATAGAACGCGAACGCGGCAATTCCCTTCGTTCCGTCCTGAAGCTTTACAGAAGCTTCCGCCGGCATGTCGCCCTTGTAGTGGTACAACACCTTTCCCGCATACACGGAGCCGTCTGCCTGTCCTGCGTACCATGCCGTTCCGTCCAATGCATGACCCTCGATTTTCGTTAATGTGTCTGGGAACGTGATGTCGGCCAACGTCTCACAGTTTTCAAATACCGCGTACTCCAGCCTCGTCACGTTCTGCGGAATGACAACCTTGCTTAATTCCCGGTTCTTCGCAAATGCATAGCTGTCTATCATCTCCACCCGATTTCCTATTGTCACAGTTGTCAGTGCGCTGCCTTCAAACGACTTGGCTCCCACAACCGCCACGCCATTTCCAATGGTCGCGGATGTCAGATTTTGGCAATACGAAAACGCTGCCCGTCCAATCTCCTCGACCGAATCCGGTATCTCGATTGCCATAAGCCCGGAACCATTAAACGTACTTTCTCCAATCTTTTTAAGAGAATTCGGCAATTCGATTGATGTCAGATCCTGGCAGCCTGAAAACGTCCTCTCCATCACCTTAAGCGACTTCGGCAGTTCGACTGTTACCAGTTTTCTACAGCTTGAAAACGCGCTTCCAAGCTCCTCGACCGAATCCGGTATCTTGATTGTTTCCAACCCCGTATTGTAAAATGCACCATTTCCGATACTCTTCAAACTATTTGGCAGTTCAATCTGACTAAGATTTTCGCACCACCAAAATGTGTCATTTTCAATACGTGTAAGAGCGCTCTCCGATATCTGAACTGACCTTAGCCCCAAACACCAATAAAACGCACCCGCGCCCAAAGATTTCAACTGCTTTCCAAACACCACGTTTTCCAAATCATTACATCCTCCAAAGGCTTCCGCTTCAACCGTTTCTACCGAAGGAGCGGCAAACGCTATCAATCCACTTTGTGCAAATGCCAGATTCCCTATCGTCTTCAGATTGTCCCCCGACAATTCCACGTTTTTTAAATTGGTACAACCATAGAACGACGCATATTGTATGGACGTGACAGAAGCCGGAAGAGTCACCTTCTCTATCGTATCATTCCGCTCAAACGCCGATTCCCCTATGCTGCTGACCGTTTTCCCTCCCAATGTTCCGGGGACGGACACTTCGTTTTCTGTTCCGTTGTACTTTGAGATAGCGACAGAATCATCCGCGAGGACGGCATATTCATAATTGCCCTCGCTTGCCAATGCCGCCCTTGCGGCTTTCCGCCCGTTTTCCGCGATGTCCCCTTCGACACCGTTATCCTCTTTTTCGGATTCCCCTATCGAAGTTTCCTCAGAGGTTACAACAGGACCTCCCGTAGATGTCACGACCGGTGTCTCCTCGGATGGCGTGACCAACGTCTCCCCGGATGGCGAGGCCAATGCCTCCTCGGACATCACGACCGGTGTTCCCTCGGATGGCGCGGCCGACGTCTCCTCGGGTATCGCGACCGATTCCCCTGTCTGCGCCTCTGCCGCAGGCTCTATCTCTCCCGCATACGCTGCCGCGCCGCAGGAGAGTACGGCGGCAAGGCACATGGTTACCGCCAGAAGCAACGCAACCACCTGCTTTTCAAATTTTGTAATCATGTTTCAAACTTTCTCCTTTCCTCGTTCTTTGACGGTATCAAAAACCGCCCTTTCTTTCTCCCGAAATTACTTTTTTGAGAAATCTTCCTTGTACGATACTCCCTTTTCATTCCCACCTCCCTTCGGGGAAATCATTCAAAAACAACTTGTGAACAATCCCCGGAGAACATTACTGGCAGTCACATTCCCCCGGCATGTTTTGCTTTTTGTAATACCCCGTCTTTTGTTCCTCACAAAACTCATTTGCCAGCAGCCCCGTCTTTTTGCAATATGCCGCCTCCGCCACGCTTTCCGGTTTCTGATACCCGATTTCTTCATGATGTTCCATCCGCACCATGATTTCCTTAAATACCGCCGGCGACTCGTTTTTCATTCCCGCCCTCGGCAATCGATACCACACCGCGCAGACATACTCCGGGGTCATCCCCACGAACCAATTATCCCTGGACTCGTCACTGGTTCCCGTCTTCCCGCAAATGTCCAGCCCCTCGATGTAGGCCGCCTCTCCCGTTCCCCCTTCTTCGACGACCGTCTTTAACATCCGATTCATGACATAAGCCGTTTCCGCCGAAAAAACCCTGGTGGTCTCTGAACCTTCCTGATAATATTCCTCCCCATTGCCAGTCCTGATGGCAACGACCGCATGCATCGGCGTATAAATGCCCCCGTTTGCGAATATCTGATATGCGCCCAGCAAATCCCGCATGGTGACCCCCGCTTCCAGATACCCCAGCGCGAGATTCGGAAGCACCTCGTCTTCTTTTCCCTCTAAAACCGCCCGCTCTTCCACATCCGTTTTCAGCCCGAACGCCTCCCGGACGAAACGGCAGGAATCCCCCACTCCATAATCCTTTAATACCTTCACCGCGATTGCGTTATTTGACTTTTTCAACGCCTCCTGGACGGTCCACATTCTATTGGTATAACTTCCCGTATTCACGGGCCAGACCTCTTCCTCCCCGTCGGCATTTATGCTCTGACGGTAGGGGCTGTCCATGTACAAGTCGGACCAGCAGACGATGTCGTCCTCCACCGCCGGCCCGTAGACGCTTAAGGACTTGATGGTTGACCCGGCATAGGTCGGGTAAGTAACATAATTGCGCGACGAATCTTCCGCCGAACGACTATAGCAGGCCAGGATATGCCCTTTCGTGTCGCTGACCGCCGCGGCCCGTTCGGATGCCAAAATTCCCGAAAGCATTGATTCCTCCGCGCACACGTCCAACAATCCCCCCATCACGTCCGGGCAAAGCGTCGTCTGAACCGTCATCTCCTCCTCCACGAGCATCCCAAAGGCCTCCGCCTCCCTTATACCTTCCCGCTCGCATAGAATCTTTGCGGCCTCCCTGCACGCAAGGTCGATATACGCCTCATACCTGTCCTCGCAGTCATAACGGACAGTCCGATCTCCACCCATCTGGTTGTCATCGGTTTGACTTCCATACATGAGCCTCGCGATTTCTTTTCCCTCTATGTCCGTGACGATGCCAGTTTTCTCCCTACTTAAAATGTGACCGGCAACGACAAGCAGCACGCACACCGCAGCCGTGGCCGCCACGCCCGCGATTCTCTTTCCGCGCATCCCCGCGCTCTTATTCCTCTCGACATTTCTGTTTATCTCCGCTTTCCCATCCGTTCCCGCTTTCTTGCTCATTCCCGTTTTCCCGCTCATTCCATCTCCTCGATTAATTCCATATTTTCCCGGGACAATGTCACCTCCGGGCGGTCGTTAATCATCCACGCCAGGCGGCTTGTCCTTTCCTTTACCTCCTTAAGCATCCCGGGAATCTCCTTCGCCCGCTCCACGCAAAACCTCGCGCTCTCCTCGTCCCCCGCCTCGCGGTAAAGCTTCACGCTATAAACCAGGACTGCCAGGTAATCCAGATATTCCTCGTGCTGGTACGGTGCCAGCCGTATTGCCGCCAGCTTGTTCTGGACAAAACCTTGCACGTCCCCCCGCGCGAACACGACCCGTGCCTTGGCACTGTAGGCGACCGAGACATGGCCGTTTCCCTCCAGAATCGAATCCGCCAACGCCTCCAGCTCCCCCGCGTCCTCCGCCTGGCTTAGCAGTTCCATCTTCGCCAAAGTGTTCCCGTCATAAACCCTGACCGCCTTGTCCGGTTTCCTATTGATATATAAAAATTCCGAAGTCCCGACCACGCCGGACAGCACGGTAATGGCAGCCAACGCCGCCACGGCCGTCCCCTTCGTCAGAACGGAGATTTTTATTTCCTTTACATTTCGCACGTCCAAAAATAACAATAGCACGAAACACATTGCCAGAAACTGAAAATCATAATCAAACAAGCTGTGCAGGAGCATGACCAGCAAGACGACCCGGTTTCTTTCCGACATGTTTTTTGACAATATGGAACGGAGAATGGCGCCATACATCAGAATCGCGGGAATAATCCCGATATCCAGCATAATCTGCAGAAATTCATTGTGGACGTTCACCACGGAATAGACCCCCGTCTGCATCTCCTGCTGCACGAAATAATACCCGTAATATCCCATCCCGAAAGGATGCGCCGCGATGATTCGCAACGCGTCTTGGTCGTACAAAAGCCTCCCCCAGAACGTGCTCGCGTTTCCCGCCACGGCCAGGATTCTCTGGTAGATTCCCGTCCCAAATCCGCAGAAGGCCAAAACCACGACTGCGGCCAAAAAGATTCCCACGCACGGCAAGGCATATTTACGTAACTCCTTTTTAAAGAGGAAAAGCAGAAAAAACGTACCCGCGGCCAGGGCCATGACCGTCCGGCTCCCGCTCAGGTAAATCCCGACCAGGGCGGCCAGCATGTGGACGACAAGCATCCAGTCCACTTGTTCCAGACGAATCTGGTAGACTGAAACCACCATGCACACCAACAAAAACATGGCATATGTATTCGGATACTGGAAAAACCCAGCCAGCCTCCCCGCCACGCTAACATAGGGCGAAAACACGGGGAACTGCATCATCACGAAGGAAAACAAGGTCATCAGGCTTCCCAGAACCGGCAGAAGACATATCAGCCGCTCCCTCTCCTCCAACGCCTGGCACATGAGGAAAAAATAAAGGAAAACCGGCAGAAACTTGACCCCTCCCATCAAGGCCATGCCGGAATCGACCGCCCATAAGCCGACCACGAAATATCCAACTACCAGCACGGCGATTGCCACAAGGTTCCAGTCAAAGGATAGGCGAAAGCCGCCCGTGCGCACCATGAAAACAACCACCGCCGCCATAAGGAGGACAGATTCCACCGCCGACACATAACAAAAATTCCCTCCCCCGACCATGCCAGAGCATACGAGCACCATTAACATAAAAACATATAAATAATTCTTCTGACTTTTTGCCATCTTCTTTCACCGTCGGGATACCCCCAGCCTTTCGATGATTTCTATCATCTCATCCTGCTCAAACGCTCCCTCATAGCCCCATATTGCTTTATCCTTGTCATACGCCTCGTTTAAATTCTCTTCATATTCTTTCTTTGAAACCTCGTCCCCGTCCCAGCTATACACATAAAGGGGATTTCCTTCCGCATCGCATTGCACGCGAGAATTATCCTCCGCGCCGAACTCTCCTTTGTGCCATATAATCGCGCCTTCCTCACCAAGGGAATAGACATAATCATAATACATGTCCATGTGTCCGCCACTGTCGCAAAAGCTATTTTCCCGCTCCAGATAAGATAATCCATAGTTATACATATGGATACCATATATCTCTCCATCTTTATAAACGCACAGCATGTCCCCTTGCGCGGTGCAATTCCCGACAATGTACAGTTCGGGAATCTCATCGTCATCTATATAGACCAATTTGTACTGGACACTGTCCCCTCCCGGCTTACTCATAAGGTCAAGATACGCCTGCTTCCATTCTTGCGACATAATCGAAGCGGTGTCATCATTCCTTATTGTTGCACTATCGTCATCACCATCCTGGCTCCCCTGCGCCACGTCATCTGCAATGTCATTCTCCACTCCATTTTTCTCTTCCAGACTTTCTCTTTGAAAATGCTCAAAAATCTTATCCAGAAATGGAATATCTATAATGTCAAAATACGCAACCGTCCCCGTCGCGTAAACCATCACATTTAATGCCGCCAACAAAGCGATTACCCTTTTCAAAACGCCTTTATTTCCCATCTGCTTAATTCCCCATGTGCTTGTTTATCAAATTGTCAATCATCGGTATAGCGACCGTTCCCTGCGTGATGGCTTTCACGCCCATCATAAGCAGCAAAATCGTTTTCACCATGTCCAGACACGTCTCAACGGCCGCAAAAAAGTTTATAGCAAAAGCCGGCGTAAAATATCCCCCAAACATCATAAAAATATTATCAACGATGTGAATAAGGCTCGGAAACAATCCTATCACCGACGATGCCAGAGAAAATCCCATCATAAGCGCAAGTGTTTTTATCGCCGTTTTTCGCAGCCAAATGTTTTCCTCGAACAATAAGACATATCCAACGAGCACCCCCGTAAGCAAATACCCGCCAAAAAGTCCCGAAAAGCAGATTGCCGCACCTAACAATCCAACTGAAATTCCTAATTTTGTCCTTTGCATTTTACATCCTCTCCCTTTGTCAACTTAATTTTTGTCCGCATTCGGTACAAAACAGATTGTCAGCCTCTATTCTCGCGCCACATCTTGGACATGTCCCCACGTTTCCCTGACTTGCCACCTGCACTTTTCTTGGCATGGCGGCACCACACGCGTTACAAAACGCGGCCGTATTGGCCACTTCCGCGCCACACCGTTCGCAGCGTACCACGCCCTTGATTGTTTGAATCCGCTCCCGATAACTTTTTATCCGAAGTTCCGACTCCCTTATAGCCGCGACCATGCCGTCAAATTCCTTGTCCCACTCTTCCGCATGCATGGATATGTACAGTTTCCCGACTTGTACATAGACATTGTCAATTTTTTTCTCCTCCTCGGCAATATCCGCACTAAGGCGGGCGACATCCGTCATTACCATTGCTTTCTGCGCTGCCGTCTGTCCAGCCATACCAATCTTTTTCCCGATATCGTCCATAAACGCCATTTCAAGTTTCCTCCTAATTCTATCGCTTTACGCAAAATCTCACCATCTTATGTAGCTCAAAAACGAAGAAATGACCGGCATAAGGAATATGAGAATCACGACGACCCACAAAATAACCACGCAAAATTGTGCTCTTGCGAAATTCCTCAAATTGATATTGCTTGTCCCGCCAAACGCATAAATCAATTGCATAATCAAGCCTATCAGCGGAATGCTAAAAAGCAATGAATAACCAAAATATCCCCACATCCCGATTGGTTCATAACCATACGGAATATTCTGTCCTTGTTGTGCGCCTTGCCCCTGCCAGGCATTCTGATTCTGTTGCACGTTCTGTCCCTGCCAAGCGTTCTGATTCTGTTGCACACTCTGTTCCTGTCGCACATTTTGCTCCTGCCAGGCACCTTGTTCCTGCTGTGCACTTTGTCCTTGCCAGGCATCTTGCTCTTGCGGCGTATTTTGTCCCTGCCACACACTTTGTTCTTGCGGCAGTTCTCCTTGCAATTCCGCCGCTTGGTAATTCACATAACCTTCACCCTGCTCCAGAAACGAAGTCTGCGCGTCATCATCTGCCAAAACTTGCTCCGCACGTCCCAGCTTCACCCCACAACCTTTGCAAAACTTAGCTCCGTCCTGATTCTCCATACCGCATTTTCCACAATACATTTTTCTCGTCCTCCTATGTTCTTATTTTACATATACAAATGGATATACCGCATCATACTCATCCGATAAATCTAGTACCACGTTCTTATTCTTATCCATATAATAGCATTTCCTGCCCTCGCCATCTTCCTCAATTTTATTAACAGCAAACCAATGATTTTCACCCACCGATAGGTATTTTATATTATCTGTCGGCATAATCGGTCGCCCCGTCTCATCAGCAATCCCATATTGTATGTCAGAGTAGTCCTTGTAATCCTCTGTATAAAACAATCTATATTTTTCTCCTTGCACTTCATAAGTCTCCCCAAATCGCCTATCTCGTTCTGCCACACTAACACTGAAAACTTCTCGTCCAAATTCATCGATTACACATACAGCCGCCCTAGACGATTGCACCCTTTCAAAAGGTATATAGTCTTTATACACTACCGCATAACCATATTCATCAAACTTTTCACACTGAGAATACGATTCATCATATATTACTAAATCACCTTTCTCGTCAATATATCCAAATCCCAAACCTTTCGGAAGTTCTACTGCCGCCAACCCATTTGATGCAAACTCTTCCGCATCATCAAACTGAAACGGAATGGCAATATTTCCGTCTCTATCAATGTATCCCCATAAACCATCTTTTTCTACTGCGGCGAGTCCATTTTCAGAAAATTTTTCTGCCCAGTCATAAACAAAAGGAATTACCTTTTCTCCCTTGTCATTTACATATCCCCACCCTTCATCCCGTTCTACGGCTATCAAATCAGTAATCCCCAAATCATAATGAAAAAAATATTGATCCGCAAAAGGAACAATCACCTTTCCCTTTTCATCAATCACCCCATATTCTTCATCCTTCCGAACTGCAATCCATCCTCTTTCATTCCACTCACTCGCCATATAATAGTCGTTCCACCTGCCATCATCATATTGGCACGAAATCACCTCTCTCCCTTTTGTGTCAATAAATCCCCACTCATACTTTGGTTCTCCTTCGCTATCCACCCCATTTTGTTTGGCCACGGACATTAACCCTTGCTTACTAAAACCGGATATAAAGCCAACCTTGTCATACTCACTCAAATCAGCAATGGTATTCCCCTTTTTGTCAATCAGTTTACAACTATAATGTGTTAATTCGTACACGTCATCTTCCATTGTCGAATCTTTTTTAACGGCCACGACAGCCACCTTACTGTCGCCTCCCGAAAATCCTATCGTGTAATCATATTTATCGCCATTGATATTTTCCCCCTTCTCATTAATTAGTACGTATTTCCCTTCTTTATCAATTGCAAACGCGACATATTTTCCCGAAAAATATGAATGAAGACCATAAATCCCCCCAATAATGCCAATCGCCAGGAAAAGAATCGCAAAAACCAGTACCCTCCCTCTTTTTTTCCCACTGCTCCTTTCACTTTGAGCAATATCGCTTTGATATAGGTACTGTTCGTTTTGCTCGTTTTCACTCAAACCACTTCTTTCAGACATGTTGCCCACAAGATTCCCACAATTCGTACAGAACTTACTGCCCTTTTCAAGCTCCTGCCCACACTTTCCACAATACATCCCTTCACTCCTCCTGCCATGTACGCCTTTCCACCATGTACTGATAGATATTTCCCGACAACTCCGTTATCGTCTGCCTCGCCGCCCCCGCATCACTCAAATCGTTCGTCATTACGCAAAGACTGTAGACTCCACTTTTCGCATACACGATTGCCACGTCATTTTCCACATCGGTCAGTTCCCCCGTCTTGTTTGCCGTCGCAACCCCTTCCGGCACTCCCGCCGGTATCTTGCCCCTGCGTTCCTGGTATTTCATATAGGAAAGAATCTGTTCCGAACCAGATAATCGCCCGCCGTAAATGTCACGCAAAAAACTCCCGCAATCTTGTACCGACGTATAATTGTCCCCATCCGAATTGAAATCCAGCATCTGCCGGCCGATGCTCGTTTGGACATAACCATGGTTCATACAAAACTGATTAATTCGCGTCATCCCGCTTTCCGCGCTCCCGTTCCCCAACCGGGAAATCAACGTGTTCGTGGCATCATTATCGCTGCTTTGAATCATCCTGCAAATCAAGTTTTCCGTCTCCCCCGCATATTGCTCCCCTGCTTGCAATTCTCCCATATGCTCATACGCGCATCCCGCGACATAAAGCTTAATCAGGCTTGCCGATTTCATGGACGAATTGCTAAAAAATACTTTCGCGCCGTTTGTCAAATCCTCCACGTAAACCGACACCTTTGCCCCCGTTTCCTGCAATGCCCTTACATTTTCTTGTATTTTCATGTCCAGTCCTTGTAATTCGGGTTTATAATACACATTAATCCCCTCGACAATCCCCTCCACCATTTTCTTCCGATACTCCGCGTCCGCCATGTTCCAGTCATCCTGCTCGTTTGTCATGAAGCCCATTTCCAAAATGATGACCGGTATCTGGCTCCAGTTAATTCCCGTCATGTGGTCATTCGTAACGATTCCACGATTTTGCATCCCGGTTTTATCACAATAAGCGTTCAAAATGCTTTCGCCTAAACGGTAGCTTTGCTCGTATAAATGTCCCACGTAATCATTTGACTGTGAACCGACCAAGACCAACGCCCCGTTCGCGCTCGCATCCTCGCTCCCGTTCGCGTGAATGCGAATCAGGATGTCCGCGCCCGAATCATTTGCCAACACGGCCCGCTCCGCATTGCTGATTGCCGTTTCATTATTTTCCCTGGTCAGCAACACGTCGTACCCTTGTTCCTCCAACGCATCTCTCAAGGCAAGGGAAATGTCCAAATTTAATTGATACTCCGGAATCCCCGTATAACGTCCGCTGGTGCCGCCCGTCGCTTTCATTTTCATGCTGTCGCTCCCCGGAGCTTCCGGTTCCAACGCGCTCATATCGACCGACTCGCCCTGGTGTCCGGGGTCAATCGCAATCAAAATGCCTTTCTTCGTCGGCTCCGCGTTTACAGATTCTTCACCCGGAAGTTCCGCCTCGCTCGGCCCTGCCGTTTCCACCTCGTCTCGTGGCTCCGTGTCAAGAATGATTTCCAAGTCCTTCACTTCCACTTTATTTTCTGTGGTATCACTTTCTTCCTTACACCCGGTCAACATGCATATAATGAAAAGAACGCACCACATCGTTCGCATTATTCTACAAATTTTCAAAATTTCACATCACCTTCCACCTTGGCGTCGGTGTACAGATGGCAACACGCCTTCTGTATGCCGACGTTAGGAACCGTAAATAAATAACTTTGCAGTTCCTTATATTTTACTCTTTATATCTTCTAATGAGGTTAGCGTCTTGTCCCGTTGACTTTCAGCAAAACGGGGCAAGACACCAGGACAAACCATGTTCGAAATCAATTTGCGTCCAACTGATACCCGTTCGGCGCAATCGCAAACTCCTTTTCGCTCAAAAAATCGGCGTTCTTTTTTTCAAAATCATTCAGCACTCTCCCGCTATAATTTTGGTCAAAATCCTCCGGGCTATATTTCCCCACGTACCACGAAGTCGAATCAAAATAATCTTGCAATTCCTGGGACTTGAACCTTCTGCCATGCCTTGCATAAATTTCATTTTTGGCATAATTGATTTCCTGTAAGGTCAGACCCTTCACGTCCGCGTCCGTAAGATACCTCGACGCGCTGTCCTCGATGATATATTCACTTTTTTTCTCGTCAATATCATCCTCTTTCATGCCCCTATTCGCGGAATTCCCATACGTCACGCCGGCACCGTATTCCAGATAATCCTTCGCGTCCATCGCCCCGACTATTTCCATCGCATCTTTTCCTTCCTCTGCTTTAGAAACACCGCCGTCATTTCGCGCCCCATCCACTATGGAAACAGTACTCTCACTTCGCGGCTGCTCATAGCGCGCTATCGCTTCACGGCGCGCCCGCTCCTCCTCCACTTCCTCGTTGTGTTTATCAAAAAGAAGTTTTCCGAACATCCACGCTCCCAAAACTAACGTAAAAGTAAGCCCCATTATGATAATTCTCAAATGGTCACCTTGTCCTTTCGGCGGGAGCTTGCAACCGCACTCCGAACAAAATACCGAATCATCCGTTATTTTCGTTTTACATCTTGGACAACGCATCTTGAGTCCCCCTCTGAATTATTTTTGTAGCAGCATCACCGTGCAAACCTTCTCTTCTTCGTCCATGCCAACAGAACACAACCGCCACCTGCCATCATCATGACAAGCAACCATGATGTCATTAACGTATTATCACCAGTTTTCGGTGCCCCACCTTGTGTTGAAGCGCTTTGTGACACCTTCGGAGTAGCACTTGTATTTCCTATATTTCCCGTATTACCCGCATTTCCAATCACATTTGTTCCATTACCATTTTCTGTCATATTCGAATCCTGCGCATTTGTATTCCTATCCAACACCGTCAATGTCGTATCAATCGAACCATAGGTATAATTCAACGTCACCACATGGTCACCGACGGAAAGCTTGTCCAAGTAGGATGATAAAAATGTCAGCACCGTGGATCCTTCCGACGCGATATAGCAGGAGATATCTACAAGTTGTCCATCCATAAACACACTGACAAAATCCTTTAGTTCACCGGTACATTTGATTGTCGCGTCACCGCCACTACCAATGAAATATTCTCTATCCGTCACTTCCATGACAATTGCAAGTTCTGTATTACTTACATTTTCCACATTCCCCATATTTTCATTATCATTTACAGTTTCATTTTTCTCATTTACCGTCAACATCGAATCTATCGAACCGTATGTATAGTTTAAAGTAACCGTATGATTCCCAACAGATAGTGTGTCCAAATAAGCCGACAACAGTGTCAAAACAGTAGGCTCTACCATTGCCGTATAACAAGACGAATCTAATAGCTGCCCATCCACCGCGACACTAACGAAATCATCTAATTCACCAGTACACTTGATTACCGCATTACTGCCACTTCCAATCAGATATTCCTTGTCAGTTGACTCGAGGACGATAGCCAGTTCGGCTGCACGATCCCATGGTATCCACGTCAACGTCCCGCTTGTGCCACAATCGGCTCTTACATCTTCCGTCCATGTAGATTTTTCAATCGGATAATATACCTTTGCTGTCACCTGAAAAAATGAGGGAAAAATCATTTCACTGTCCGTCAGGTCGGCTCTGTCTTCTTCGTCTATTGCGTTAAAAGCAGGCGCGTCGCCCTTAAAGTAAATGGTGGAAAGCTGCGTACACTGAGCGAATGCGCCGCTGTTTATCGCAGTAACGGACGCTGAAATTTTCACTTCCTGCAGTCTGGTGCAAAACCAAAAAGCATTACTTCTGATACAAGTCACGGTATTAGGAATCGTAACATTCGTCAGATATCTGCAATAACAAAACGCGCCTTGTTTTATAAGTTCCACACCTTTCGGAATCTCAATTTCTTTTAATCCAGGACACTCGGCAAATGCATTAATACCGATACTTTTTACGCTATTCGGAATATGGATTTCTGTCAATTCGCCACATTTTTCAAACGTACCATTTCCTATTGATGTTACACCTTCTTTAATAATCACTTTCTTAATAGCATCTTTTTTGGCAAAAGGAGAATCTGTATCTGAACGAAAATACATATAATCATCCATCGCTCCCAATCCACTAATCGTCAGTGTTCCATCTTCCGTCAGTTCATAGGTCAAATTTTCTCCGCAGCTTCCTGATTCAACCACATCTCCCACTGCTTGCGTCTCAATCATATCTGCTTCTTCACTCATATATGTTTCTGCTTCTGCCGTACTTGTTTCCTCATCTGCCATCACGGAAACAGACTGGGTTTCCATTATCAACACCACCGCCAGCATCATCGTCAATATTCTTTTTACTCGTTTCATCTTTTTGCACCTCACTTTCTGGCTCTCATCATTCTCATCAATACAAGACAACCACAACTTGCAATTATCATAAGTTGCATCCACAATATTAGCGATACATTATCTCCCGTTTTAGGTACGCCGCCTTGCGTCGAACCATTCTTCCCAGTATTGGAACCACCATTTGCATTTCCCACATTGCCCGATGTATTTGTTCCATTTGCAGGCGTGTTTAAATTCGTTCCATTCTCAAGCACTGTCAACGACGTATCCACGGAACCATAGGTATAATTCAATGTAACCACATGGTCGCCGACGGAAAGCGTGTCCAAATAGGACGATAAAAACGTAAGTACCGTGGAACCTTCCGCCACCGTATAATTTGATGAATCCACAATCACGCCATCCACTGCGACACTGATGAATTTCCCCAATTCCTCGGTACACTTAATTGTCGCGCCATTGGAACTCCCTTTCACATAAACACTATCCGTGGCTTCTTCCACAATATAAAGATTCCACGCACTCCATGTAAGCGTACCTCCATAATTTTGCATTTTGTCAGCAGTCCAGGTTGGATTATTTTCGGGATGATATGCATTGGCCGTAACCATCAAAAAAGTATTTGACTCCTCACCTTCAAACTCAGGTGCATCCCCATCAAAACGTACACTTTTTAACGAAGAACAGCCCCAAAATGCACCGTATCCAATTTTTGACACACTACCAGGTATTACGATTTCTTTCAAACTACTGCAAGTATCAAAAGCCGATGCTCCAATGGATGTCACACTTTGTGGTATTTCAATTTGTTCTAGAGCCTCGCAATGACTGAATGCCCCACTTTCTATTTGCATAACTCCGTTCTCTAATATTACTCTTTTTAAATTGTAACAATAGCCAAACGCCGCTACATCTATGCATTCCACACTGCCAGGAATTACAATTTCCATTAAACCACTATTGTAAAACGCGCCCTCCCCAATGTTTGTTACATGAGTCGGAATCTTAACCTCTGTCAGCGCCGTGCAACAATCAAATGCACCGTCACCTATCATTCTTAAACTATTTGGCAGTTTAATTTTTTTCAACTCCTGACATTCATAAAATGTCCAATTCCCTATTTCTGTTACACCTTCTGGAATTTCTATCTCTTCCAAAGACATACACATATAAAACATATTATCTTTTATGTCTTTAATATTGTTCGAAAACTTTACGCGTGTCAAACTTTCACAAATAGAAAACATGCCTGACCCCATTTCGTTTACACTATCTGGAATCTCTATTTCTTGTAAACTATCACATCGAGCAAACGCTCTTTCACCAATTTTCGTCACACTATTCGGAATTTCAAAACTTTCCGTAGTATGATACCATTCGAACGCGTAATCCCCTATACTGGTCACCCCATCTTCAATGACTACTTTTCGAACTACAAAGGGATTGGGAAAATCCACGGCAATACCATTCTCATCCCTTGTATAATCCCGCATCGGCCCGTTTCCGGAAATCGTCAATACTCCATCATCCGACAATGTCCATGTCAAATTGTCACCGCACGTTCCCGATTTCGGCACGTCTCCTTCCGCATATGTTTCTACTTCTTCCGATGTCGCATACGTTTCCATGCCATCAGCCACAGAATCCTCATTTTCCCCATCTACAATCTCTGTTCCTATCGTTTCATCTTCCGAAATCGCTTCTCCCTCGTCAATAAGCGTACTCTCCACTTTTCCAGTTCTTTTTTCATTTTCTTTATTTTCAACACTTACACTTGACTCTTCCACAACATTTTCTTCTCCATCTGCAAACACTGTAAATGATTGTGTCCCAATCACCATAATCATTGCCAGTATAAACATCAAACTTCTTTTTAATTTCTTCATCTTCTCAATCCTCTCCTACTCATCACATTCACACATATCATATTTACATGCTTTAATATTTTTGATTTATTTACACATAACGCTTTTATTCACTCTTACACTTCAAATTTTTAATTTACTTTTCTCTTCATGTAAGGCAATACAACGCAACCACTTCCTGCTGCCAACACAGCAAACAGCCATAGCATCATACTTGTATTATCTCCCGTTTTAGGTACGCCGCCCTGCGCCGAACCATTCTTCCCAGTATCAGAACCACCATTCACATTTCCCGTATTACCCGATGTATTTGTTCCATTTGCAGGCGTGTTTAAATTCGTTCCATCCTCAACCTCAAGCACTGTCAACGACGTATCCACGGAGCCATATGTATAATTCAACGTCACCACATGGTCACCAACGAAAAGTGTGTCCAAATAAGATGACAAAAACGTAAGTACCGTGGAACCTTCCACCACCGTATAATTAGACGAATCCACAATCACGCCATCCACTGCGACACTGATGAATTTTCCCAATTCCTCGGTGCACTTAATCGTCGCACCGTTCGAACTTCCTTTCACATAAACACTGTCCGTGGCTTCTTCCACGATGAAAAGATTCCATGGATGCCATGTAAGATTACCACCGTAATTTTGCATTTTATCGGCTGTCCACGTCGAATTGTTTTCGGGATAATACACATCAGCCGTCACTCCCCAAAACGCTCCCAACTCATCCTCTCCTCCAACGGCAAACTCCGGGGCATCCCCTTCGAAGCGTATACTATCTAACGGACACTCCTGAAACGCCTCATAGCCAATCTTACTTACTCCTCTGGAAATCGTGACTTCTTTTAAATTACACCATTTAAATGCATAATTTCCAATGCTCTTCAATCCTTCTGGTAATACAACCTTTTCCAAACCACTCTGGACAAATGCCCCATCTTCTATTTCTACCACGCTACTCGGAATCTCAATTTCCACCAGCTGACATAAAAAGAATGTACCATTTTTGATAGTAGTAATATTATTAGAAAGTTTTACTCTCTCCAAACTATCACAAAAATCAAATGCTATTTCCCCTATATAACTAACACTGTCTGGAATCTCAATTTCCACTAAGGCATGACACCCCCAGAACGCCCCTTCCCCAATTCTTGTCACACTATCAGGTATTGTAACTCCTTGATTCCATTCAGGATCCATATTGATAATATTCGCCAATGCGTAATCTCCAATACTCGTCACCCCATCTTCAATAATCACCGAACGAACCCATTGCGGTGCCGGAAAATCCACGTCAATACCATTCTTCTCCCTTGTATAATTCCGCATCGTCCCACTTCCCGAAATCGTCAATACCCCGTCATCCGATAACGTCCATGTCAAATTGTCACCGCACGTTCCTGATTTCGGTACATCTTCTTCCACATATGTTCCTGCTTCATCCAACTCCATATATGCTTCCACACCATTATCCACGAAATCGGCATTTTCCCCGTCTACAATTTCTGTTCCTATCACTTCATCTTCTGAAACCGCTTCTCCCTTGTCTGCAAACGCACCCTCCACTTTTTCAATTCTTTCTTCAATTTCTTTATTTTCAACATTTAAGCTTGATTCTTCCACAACGTTTTCTTCTCCATCTGCAAACACCGTAAGCGACTGTATTCCAACTACCATAACTATCGCCAACATCACTGCTAAGATTCTTTTTGTTTTCCTCATTTTCATTTCCTCTTTTCTTTGATAATCTTTGTCCCTAACAACAATCCATTTCCCTATCTCTTTCTTGCACTTTCGTCAACATCCTTTACCCCATCTCAAACACGAACCCTTCATCCGACAGTTTTATCACCGCCTGGTTTTCCAGTGGCACGTCCACATTACTTTCTATCATCATCCCATTGACATAAGTATGGTTTTTCGACCCCGCGTCCACGATATAAAATGTATCTCCTTTTTTAACGATAACCGCATGGCAGCGGCCGATGGTCGGATTCCCCTCTATACAATAGTCCACCACTTCGCGTTTCCTGCCGATGCGGAACACGTCCTTTTGCAGGAAAATAATTTCCTGATTTCGTTCGCGCACCAGCCTAGGCTCGTTATCAAGCAACGTGGTTACTTCATCCCCATCCATTGCAATAGATGTCTCATCTGGATTGTACGGCACATTACCGCCATACGGATAACCGCTTCCAGCATTTCCCGTTCCTTCTATATTTGGCTTTTTTCCACCAAAAATATTTCCAAAAATCCCTACCGATTTTTTCCCTCCTTGTTCCTTCTTGGATAATTTTTTCTTGTCGTCCGTTTTCTTATTTTTTTCTTCCTTATCAGACTTACTGCCAAACAATGACCATTTCTTCTTTTCCTTTTCCATCGCGGGTTCTGCTGCCGCCGCGCCGGGTATTTCGAAACCAACGGATTGGGACTGACTGCCTTGTGCGCCCGTACCCGGCGTTCCCGACATGCCGCGCATTCCCAGCGAACCTTGCGCTCGTGACATTGGCTGCACCGGGGATATTCCTCCTACCGGCGATATGCCATACGCTCCTATCCCCCCGTTCTTCCCCGGCATGCTGCCTACACCTCGTGCTTGTGAAGCGCCGCCTATTCCTGACATGCCACTTACACCTTGCGCTTGCCCTTCGGCACTCACTCCCTGCATGCCATTTGTTCCCGACGTGCCACTTACATTTCTCACTCCTGCCATATCATTCATCCCCGGGGTTCCTGACATCCCTATCATTCCCGAAGTTCCATTTTTCCCTGACATTCCTTGCATTCCTGCCAGCGTCGGCGTTCCATTCCTTCCAACCGTCCCTTGCATTCCTGCCATCGTCGACGTTCCATTTTTTCCAACCACTCCTTGCATTCCTGCCATCGTCGACGTTCCATTTTTTCCAACCGCCCCTTGCATTCCTGCCATCGCTGGTGCGCTATTTCTTCCAGCCACGGCTTGTGTTCCTCTCGCTCCCGGCACGGCATTGTTCCCCACCGCGCCAGACATGACGCCCGCTCCCGCTGCCACTCTCGCTCCCGTCCCGCCTTGCATCCCTTGCGTTTCCTTTTCCAGTTCCATCAGCAAGTTACGGAAATTCACCAGCGAAAATGTTTCCGCGCGGTTTAAATGGTTGATAATCCGTGCCACATAATCGCAGTTTTCGTTCGAGTCAAAAATCGCGTTGGAACCGAACATGATGTTTTTAAAAAACGCGCTGACGTCCGTGCCTTTCATATCCATAAGCGGGAGACATATCATCACCGTTTCCCCCGTCTGCGAATCAACAAAAACATGCTCAGGTTCCTGCAAAATGGAAGACGGCTCTATCATATATTCTTCCGCTTCCAAAATCGTTTCCGTTACCGAACGGAAGATTTTCAAAATGCGTTCCCGGCTCAGTATTCCCGTCAAATATTGAGACAGGGATGTCTTGGAAGAAATGTTATAGCGCAGGCACTGCACCTCGTCCATCTGCCCGTAAATGACCGGCGCCAGCCCGCGAATCTTGTTATTTAGCAACATTCCCAAACTTAAGCTGTCCACTTCTTCCTCTTTTGAAATCTCGTACACCATGTACGTATTGGCTCCTTGTTTTTCACATTGAAACGCATTCATCCTTCGACATCCTCCTATTTGTAATTGTTCCTCATCAATTTCAAAATCTTCCATTTCCCGTTCATTTTCACGAACACGCACCCCCGCTCGTTAAAATCCTTTGCTCCCTCGAACGCGAACTCAATAACCGGCTTCCCGGCGGCGTCGATAAATCCCCACGAACCGTCTTTTTTCACGGCCGCGAACTGGTTGCAAAACGAACGCGCCTCCTCGTACCGCGGCTCTATCATCATCTTGCCATCCTTGTCTGCGAAGCCCCATTTTCCATTCACCTCAACCGCCGCGTATCCGTCCGCCTGCAAAAACAATTGTGCGTCGTCATATGTCTGTTCCCCAATCTGGTTTCCTTCCTTGTCAATCATAAGAACCTGGTTATTCTTTTCCACGAACACCCGGTCATTGCGGAACGCAATCCCTTTCTCGTCCAGAATCACATTATCATATCCCGCGTCCGTGAGCATTTTTCCATCCGCCCCGATCAAATCCCATTTCCCGTCTCTTTCGACCGCCGCCACGTCGCCGTTCATGGCCGTCGCATAAGAAAATTCACCGTCAAACACTTTCTCAAATTTCTGGTTATAATACGCATATTTCCCATTATCCCCAGCGGGCAGAACCTGGTTTATGGAAAGTCCCAAATCCATGCATTTTTCCAGATTTTGGATGGCTATTTTCTTATTGCCCGACTCCGAAATGTAATAAAAATTTCCGTTTTCATCCTGCACCGGGGCCACCCCGTCCGTGGTGAACGCACCCGCCCACAAAAATTTCGCCTTGATTTCCTCATCCCCGTATAAATCACAATAGCCCCACTTTTCTTCGTCCAGCACGGCGCAATATCCATTGCCAAACACGCCTACCTCGTCATAAGTGGAGTATTCCATTTCAAAAACATATTCAATTTGCCCCATCAATTCCTCGAACGCGGCGTTTACCGCCTCGCGCCCCTCTGCCTGGTCGCGGAGCACGAAGCACTTGTCATAATGCTGCGCGCTAATATATTGTTGCAGCAGAAATTCATACGCGGCCGGTTCCTCCGGGTATTTTTCCACCACGCCCTCGCCCCACGAAATGGCCTCGCTCAGCCACCCGTTGTCCACGTACATCCGCCCGATTTCGATATTCACGTCCACCGTGTCCTTCATGTCCAACGCCTTGCGGTAATTCGCGGCCGCATCCTCGATAACCTCCAGTTCGGCCATCTCCCGCGCCGCCGTAAGATACCCCTCGTATTCCTTTTCCTGGTCATTCGCGTTGGCCACCGTGGAATAAATGCTAAATACCATCAATGCCACCATGGCGATTGCCACCGCGTTCTTGTAATTTTTCATGTCGTTATCCTTTCAAGAAACATCCATGTCGCCTGACGGCGACACCACCACAAGTAAAAGTCGATTGCTTCGTGCAAGGCACTCCCGCAATCGCCACCCGCATTCACAATTCGGGCTATCGCCCTACTTGTTCATACGGGTTAGCCCGTCCGATGTCGAAACGAATATGCAAGCCAACTTGCATTCGTTTCGCCGCCGTCCGGGACTTTTACAGTAAAATCGTTATCACGCATCCTGCCAAAATCGCCGGACACATCGGTATCACGTCTTTTTTCCCTTTTTTCTTTGTAATCAGAAAATAACAGGATTGGACGAATACCACGAGCAGCGAATAAATGACCGCCGTGAATCCATTTATCATTCCGAAAAATAATGGCAATATGGAGAGCAGTTTCACGTCGCCCATTCCCAGCCCGTTGCGTGAAAAAAAACGCAGCATGATGCACACGCACAACAGAATGCCGCACCCCAGCAAATCCGCCACGATACGCGCCGCCGCGTCCGCCGGCCCATAAAGCAGTTCACAAATCCAGATTAGCCCCCGCAGGGCGATTCCCTGCAAAATCCATTCATTGGGAATCGTGTTCGTCCTCCAGTCGATGAACGCGACCGGCCAGAGCAACGCCACCACCGCCACAAACTTCCAGCCATCAAACACACGCGCCGCGTCCGTCCTCCAAATCAGGTACACGGCCAGGAGCACGAGGGCGAACGGCATGCATTGAAAATACAGTTTTTCCCGTTTCGACTCCGGCTTCGGCACGTCCTTTATTTTTTTCATAAATTGATACTCCGCGGCGCAGAGTAAAACCGCCACAATGATTGTCGCGTACCGTATCACGTTCAAAATCATTTTCCCCATACTCCTGTTCTTTGC
Organism: Lachnospiraceae bacterium; assembly: GCA_910574865.1. Lineage (GTDB taxonomy): Bacteria > Bacillota > Clostridia > Lachnospirales > Lachnospiraceae > Schaedlerella. The sequence continues at coordinate 89,030 of CAJTDN010000005.1, forward strand.
TACAATCCGCCGCTTAGGAACCGTTAAGAAGTGTCACGTTTTCCGCCGCGCTTTCATTTCCGCGCCGCCCTCCACAATCCGACCTCCGCGTCATATTCTATCGTGTAACCATTGTCTTCCAGCCATTCCACTTCCTGTCTGTAAATGCCGGACGCCTGTCTTGGATTCACTCCCATATAGAAATTTTTCCCATAACCGTCCTGTTCTTCTAAAAATCCTTTTACGATTTCCCATTGCGCGTCCGCGTCTTTTTTCGGAAGGCTGTTCCAATCCTCCTTGGACATGCTGAAATATGTCATTCCGTATAAATCGGCCATAGCCTCATGTGATGAACCAAGTTCCAGCGTTCCTGGCATCGTGCCAATATAAACCTGCGTGGAAAATGGGTTATGCGTGGAGTCGGATATGTACTCCCTCGTCGTTTTTTGCTTTGTCTCTTCCCCCGATGTAACGGTTTCGTCCTGCCCCTCCGTCTCATCTGACCCGCCGGTCTGTTCCTCGTTCTCCATCCCGTTTGACTCTTCTGACCCGTCCGTTTCTCCCGAACCGTCCTGCCCGTCCGCTTGCGCGTCACCTGCATTTTCTCCCCCTTCGGAGCCTTCGGATTTCGAATCTTCTTTCTTCCCTCCGACGTCCCTTCTGTCATCACCGCTTCTCGCGCACCAAGTCTTCGTATACGCGCACTGCTCAAACCGAAAATTAAAATCCACCCCCAGAAGTTTTAACAAATGCACCTCGTACTCCACGATAATCTTGATGTCGTCACCACCGCCCGAACAAACTTCGGAACGTTCAAAATGTAATCCATTATCAACCCCGCCTTCAATTCCCAGATGACGAAGATATGTGTCCGCGTCCGTTCCCATGCTCGCCAGCCGTTTCCTTGCCGCAAGCTTACACAACCCGTCCACGGTCTCCCCCTTTATCATATTGATGCCGCCCTCCGCCACCAAATTCAAAGAGCTCTCCCAAAACTCCTTGTCCATCACCGTCTTGGACAATTCGGAGATTTTCCCATATACTTCCGTGCTGCCATCCTTGAATTCGCTTGGTAATTTACCCGCCGTATCCAAGGTCTTGCGGCTATAATCCGCCTTTGCCGAAATCGCCGCCTCCTTTTCGTTCAGCCCCATCAGGGTATAAATATAGGTATAATTGGAAATGTCCTTGGCAATCCCATGCGTCAGCGTACTGATTTTCGCCTGCACCAGACAAATATTGACGATGGACAATATCGTGACAATTAAAAACATCACCGTCGTCAGGGAAATCGTCGCCTCAATCACGACCGCCCCTTCCTGCCTTTTCCTTCTCATCCAGCTTCCTCCTGCCATGCCTTCCTCTTTACATCTTTCAATATCCGCGGATTGACTTGTATGGAATCTGATTCCAGCCGCCGCCCTCCGGCGCGTCCACACCGTAATTTGTCGCGATTGGCAAATCCAGCATCAGCGGGGCGACTTCCAACGTTGCGGTGCCTTGGAAATACACGACCGACTTGTTCATGGCAAATGAATTGCCGGTCACGTTATTCATGTTGACTTGTATCACGTCGGCTACCCTGGCATATACGTTGTATTCCTCGCTTCCCATCAACTTCAAAAACAACAAAATCTTGAGATAATCGCTATAAAACATCGCGGAGGCCGATTTGCTTTTATTCTTCGTCGTCTCATTGACACCGTCTTCTGAAAACGTGCATTCCAAATCGTCCTTGCTCTTGGTTAATTCAATCGGCATCCCACATTTCAAGTACTGGATATCTTTTGCCGCCTCCATCGCGGTAAGCCCCAATATGACCACCAGCTTGAACAACGGCTTGGGAATAATCCCATAGGAAGCCGTTTGTACGCCGGCCGCTATCCCCTCCAACAATTTACTATCCGTATAACCGTTATTTGCATTCCAATACCGCTGGAATACGGGAAACAAATCCAAGGCATAACGTATGGCAAATATCGTCCCATAGGCCGACTGCTTGTTTTCCTTGTTGCTCTTCCCATACAGAATATATTCCACTTCATTTCCATAAGAATAATTATTCGCCGTGTCAATCAACTTGTTTGTCAGGCTTTTATTATAAGTATCCTTTAATTCCTTACTCACCCACTCTTTTGATACGGCAGCATACATCCCCGTATAATTGTCCAACGTAACCGTCTGTTTCTTCTTCATACAAAGCTCATATTTCCCCTCATATTCAAACGTGTCATAGCTAAACATGCGGGTAATATAGTCGAGCGCGTACAAGTCGTCCCGCAAAGCCACCGCGCTCTGCCCCACGTTCGCCCCGAAATTTGAAAACAGGTTCGCCACTTTCTCGGATATTTTTGACACGTCCGTCGTGATAATGCCCTCCGAAAGGTCTTTTCCATACTGCGCGGAGGGAAGGTTATCGCCCGTAATCTCATTATTGCTGTTCGGATTCCCTTTCCCCACGTCCTTTTGTTCTACCTTATCCTTGTATTTCTTTTCCTCATCTTTCTTCTTGTTCTCCTGCTCGTTTATCTTGCCGTCGTCGGCATCCTTGAATCTATTTACCATCCACTTATACAATTTGGGACTGTTCACGTCCAATGACGGATTGTTTGAATTTGTTATCTGGATGTTCCCCACATTCTCCGGACCACTAAACACAAAACTGTTTTCCGCATAGATGTCCAGCGCGTTCTTGTCATATGTAATCCGCTTCGCGTCCACGCCCGACTTACTTTTGAACTTCTGATAACTGTCAATGTCCCTGACGCGGGTGCCATTGTATTTGTACCCGTCCACCATCGCCTTCAGGCTTTCCATCAGGCTCTTCATATTTTTCAGCCGCTCGAGCAACTCACCCACGGCCTCTTTCGTCACGTTTTTCTTGACCTCTTCGTCCAGTTCCGCAATCGCGCCCCTATCTTCCTTGGCCAAGTCCGTGCTATAGTTCGTGGCCGCCGAATTCCATTGCTCAAACGATGATTGATATTTATTCACCAAATTCTTTAATTCTTCCGTTTTTTTAATCGCATTGTCAAGATACTTAATCGCGTTGTCAAATTTTGAATAATATTCGTTAAACGTACTATGAATCGACTGAATCTTCGCGTTTGTCTCACCTGAATCTATACTACCTATATAATTATTTGAAAACCGATTCATCAAATTCGTTATCTGCTGGTAGGCGCTATTTGAATTCTTCAAATACTCCTTGCACAACTTGTCATATTGGTCCTTCAAACTTTTATAATGCTCCTTCCGTGATTTCGTACCATCACTGTCGACCCCGCTTCTCCACGTCAAGGCGTATACTTCATTTTTTTCCTCCTCCGAAAGTTCCCATGTAGCTCCCTCTTCTCCCATTATTTTTGTAAGTCTTGCCATCCGTTTAATCAACTTGTTAGCACTTGAAACATATTGGTCATAAGTCGAACGATTCGAACGTAAATTTCTATCCCACTCCCGCCAAAACTGGATGTCATACACAGTACCCGAATTATATGTCGGTAGTTGGCGGTACAAGCCATCCAGACTGTTCGCCCTTGTCAAAAACTCACTGATATACTGCGATGTCGTATCAATATAAATATCCACCTGATCTTTTCTCACTTCGCTTGCCGTTGCCTGATAATTCACATCAATATATCCCTCTTGGAACTTTCCCATTCCTTCCGTATTAAAAAGATCCTTCACCATTTTTTCATGGCATTGCCTATACTGGTTTTCCGCATCTTGAAGCGTCTGCTTCATCGTGTTCACCGCGTTCTCGTCAATCCCCAGGTTATTGTATTTTTTCAATTCTTTATATACTTCGTACGCCTTTTTACATACTTCGCCCTCGGCCTCGTAATAGTCCTTCTTTTTCTCCGTCAAATCCGCGTCGTCTTTTGTTCCCTCCAAATCCTTCGCCGCATTGCGCATCCTATCTAAAAGCTCCGCCACAGCGTCAATCGGTGCCCGGTATTTCATAAACTCCACGATTTCCTTTTTTACCAACGCCGGATTGGCCAGCGTTCCGTTCGCCACCGGTGCCACCGTGAACTCTCCCCCGTCCGCCTCGCCAATCTGCAAAAGGTCAACGATTTCACCGCCATTTCCATTTATCATGCCGCTTATCTGATCCACATATTTTCTCGCGTCCGAATGCTCCACGCCTTGCGATGTGACACATGCCATGAAATACTCGTCCGCCGTCGCCAGAAATTCATCAATGTCCTGACACGATGCCAGCATCCCATAATAATCATTCAATATCGGGTCATATTGCGTCAGCACCGTATTCAGCGTCAAGTCCCCGGCCGATGACACGACCGACTGCGCCAGCCGGATCCGGCTCGCGTCCACGAACAAACAGCTAATCACGATAATCGGCACTAAAATGATGGTCAGAAAAACCGTCACCGCCCCGTCCTTTTTACGAAATATCCGCATCATGTCCTTCGTCCCCCTGCCTTGCAAATTTTCACTTGAAAAATTCTCCCACTTTTGACGTGAAATCTTTCACTTTGTCCGTCACTCCCGTGGAATCCGCAAAATCCATCGCCATGTCCACGTTTTGAATAAATTCCGGCGTGTCCGTCACCGGCACCGTGGTCTGGGAGCGAATCTGCAAAATCACTGGCGAATTCTCTCCCAGGAAACGGATGGGAAATCGAATCCGATATGTCACCTTCACGGAAAACGTGCTGGCGACCAAAGAACCGTTATATTGGAACTCGTCAATCACGATATCGCGCAATCCCATCCCGGCGAAAAAACCGGTTCCCAACGTCCTCAACTGTGTGTCTAATTCTTCGCGTACCTTTTCAACGGATGTCGATTTTCCCATCACACTGTGGTAAGGCTGGATATCATTCATCTGCCCCGGCACGGAACCTTGTTCCATGATGGTCTTCAGTTGCGGATCCGCCTGGTAAGCCGCCGCCTTCACCGCCGCTTTCGCCACGATGGCATCCACCTGGGAGCGCATGTAAAACATGTTGCCCATATATATCAAAAAAAGTAAAACAAAAAACATGATTGGAAACACGTAAGCCGCCTCGATAATCAAGGAACCTTTGTTTTCTTTCCATAAATTTCTCATTGATTTTCCTCGCCTGGACAAGGGAGTGCGCCACGCCGGACGGCACGGCACATCTCCCCTTTCATTTCTTCCTAATTCACCGCATCTGTCGCATTTTGTGTAATCGTATTAAACAATGTCTCTAACAGCCCTTGAATCTGAGTCCGAAACAACACCGCCAGCAGTACCGCCACACCTATCAGCACCACCATACTCACGATGTTCACATCCCCCTCTTCATCATACACGAGGCTCCATGCGAACATCTTCGCCTGCACCACGAGGCGCAACAACATTGCATCTACTTTGTCCATCGTTTTCATCCTCCTTCTTTTTTACCGCGCCCGCACGGGCGCTTTTTCTTATTTCTATACTCACGGTCGATGAGATCCGCCGTGAGTATTGCGCCAGCCGCAGCCGCAAAGCGGCATGTTTCCTTATGCGGCTGTGCGCATCCTCTTGTGCTGTGGGGCAAAAGTTTTGCCCCACGGTATATATCTAATCTGCGGCATACACCGCACCCTTGCTTCATCCATCCACCATACTGGCGCAAGTACTATATGGATGCCACCCGGACTATGGCAAGCCACGGCGCATTCCGCAGTTAGACACCACCTAAATTAGTAAATATCGGAACGACCACCATAATCAGTATCCCGATAAACATCATGAAGATGGGCAGCATCAGCTTGCTCGCCGCTTTCTCGCCCTCCCGCCTGACGTTTTGCTTCCGCACGTTCCACACTTCCGCGCTCTGCTCCTGCAGCATCGTCGTCAATTCCTTATTTCCTTTTTCCGTCCCTTGAATCAGCGTGGCAGAAAATTTCTTCACTTCCGGTATCATGCAGCGGATGCCGAACCGCCGGTACGCCTCCACCTCGGAAATCCCGTTGTGCATCTCATCCACTGAAAGGCGCATTTCTTCATAAAATGTCCCTTGCCCCGCACCCGCAATCAGTTCCCACGCCTCGCGCAATATCATTCCCGCATTGGTCAGAAGCGCCAGCTTGGACACCACCTCGGAAAAGTCCTTCAACAATTCCTCCGAGCGTTTTTTGATTTTTTGCCCGCTTTCCGTCAAAAAATAGTAAATCGCCACGCCGCTGTACACCACTGCAAGCGGAAGCAACATAATTTCCCCCGAAAGCCCATACAAGATAAAGCCGGACAGAAACAGCAGCATCCCATAGGTAAGCGCCCTCGCGTAGGCCACGCGCAAATAAAATTCCACGTATTTCTTCTCATAGAGCACTTCCAGTTCCTGGCGGAATTTTCGGTCATATTTGCTTTTATAATTGTAATGCGCCAGTTCCAAAACCGCGTATCCCGTGGAATACAACTCTTTCAGTGGATATTCCTTTTCGTCCAGTGTCTGGAAAATGCTGTCGTATTTTTTTGATTGCAAGAAAAACAGCAACCAGATTCCCAGGAACACGCAGCCGATTCCCAAAACCACCAAATCCAAAATTGGTAAAAACATTTCTTCTCTCCTCGTTATGAGCACTTAGCGTTTGTGTTTTATACTAAGCGACAGATTTATCTGGCGCACAGTATAAACGCTTACGTGCGATACATGTCACCGCCGTTAGCGAGGTTTTCCCGAGCTTACCAGGTGACGCGTTATGAGCACTTCGCCATTAATTCTTCCATATTATAAACGTGTGTCTTTCGCACATATCCGCCCGGATAATCAAAGTACAATTCCGCCCCAATCACGTCGCTTAAGTATGGCAGTTTGGCCAGCACTTCACAGTTTCCATTTAACAAAATGCCATAATAACTTCCGTCCGTGGCGGCATATTGTGTGACAATGTAATCGCCTACCTCCGTCACGTATGTCAGATAGGCATCCTTTTCCAGCTCGCACACCGGCTTGCCCGATTCCCTGTCATACACCGTCGGCGTTCCATGAAGCGGAGCCACGATTCTGTAGGCTTGCGTGAAATATTCCTCGTCCGCGTCCATTTGCGGTTTCTCGCCCGGCGATTCGGAAACCATTTCTCCCGTCTGCCCGTCATAAACCAGCATCGTCCCGTCACTGTAAGTCACTTCAAGCCGCTCGCCATCGCCGTCCCTGACATATTGTTGGTCATAAATTTGCCCGGCATCAGGCATTTCCACTTCGGCGACCACCGCCCCATCGACTTCGCAAATACGAAATCCCCGGTAAGAAAACAACATCACCGTCTTTTCATCCGCACTGACCCGCGCCTCGGCGTGCTCATAGGAGGCATCATAGCGAAACACTTCCGTTTCCGCCCGGCTTTCATAGCGCAAGATTTTTATAACCGGCGAATTCAGGCTGCCGCTCACCGCCACGCCATTTGCCGTCTGCACGAATTCGCCCGACCCGTCCTCCTCAAAACTTCCCTCCGATTTTGCGTTTTCATCAAAACATAACAACTTGTCCGCGGTCACGGCCACCGTATGTAATCCGTCCGTGTGGAAGCTTCGAATGTCACCCGTCATGTCAACCAACGGCGTTTGCTCCCCGGTAAGCACATCCATTTTCACCAGCACGTTATTCCGCTGCAAATAAATTCCATTTGCATCCGTCGCCACCTTGCAGTACCCGTCCGACGCAAAGCCGCCCACCTGCGTTTTCACATCGGTGTCAATCACCACCACGATGCACTTTGTCGCATTTGCCGATGCTTGCGGCTCCGAACCCGATTCCAACGCGGCGGTAGCCGACGGATTCGTATGCGCCTCCGAACCCGCCTCCGATGCGGTTTGCGATTGACCCGAGTCCGCCTCCGGCGACTTTATCCCTGATTCCGTTCCTGACAAATCAGACGCATTCTCCCGCGCCGCCGCCCGGTTCACGCCCGCCGAAAACGCGAAATATTTCCCGTAAAATCCGCCGTCAAAATTCGTATACCCGGATGTCTCATCTAAAATTTCCAAAACCGTGCCTGGCACTTGCACGCCTGACACACTTAAATCCGCACCCGCTCCCGCCTCTCGCGAACCCGCATTGCGCAATCGACCCACATCATAGATTCTCAACGTCCCGTCCCGGAAGCTTACCGCCAGCAGCGTGCCGTCCTCGCTCAGTGCCAGCAAATTGTTATTCGGGTTCGCAAAGCCGTCATTTTCCGCCACGTTCTGGCTTTTTCCCTGAAAATCCACGCTGCCCAGTTCCTGCCCCGTGTCCGCGTCATACACGGTGGCAAATGTTTCTCCCTTATATATGGCCGCCACGGTTTTTCCATCTTTTGAAACGGCAATCGCCGTGGCGGGCCGTCCCGACCAGACTTCTCCGCCTTTCACAATATCATAAACCGCAATTCCATCCCGTCCCGCATAAACAATTCTTTCATTATTTAAATACCGAACCTCGGCCAACGCCGACGTTTCTGCCGAAAACGTGGCCACGATTTTCGCCGTTTCCGTGTCGATTACTGCCACGAATCCTTCATAAATGCAGGCGGCCGTTTTTCCATCCGGCGCGATGCGCATCATGAGCGGATTACTTGGTAATTCCACGGCCTTGTATTTCTTAAAACCATCCGCCAGGTCATACACGCCCAGCGCGTCCGCCAACGCCCTCTGCGATTGTGGGAGACAGGCCGGGGTAAGCGGCCCGTCCTTTTCCGGCACGGTTTCCAGCGCAAGCCTCACCGCTTCCTGCTTGTCGCCTTTTGCAAGTGCGTTCTGAGAATACTCAATCAATTTTAAACGGCTTTCCACCACCTGAATCCGTTTCAAGCCGACAAACGAGGACAGCACGCCCAGCGCGAAACAAGCCCCGATTGCCGTGTACGCGATTCGGTTCGTCCTCTTAAAACGCCTCATGCGCGTGTCATTTTCATGCAAACGTGAAAACGCCTCCAGCATTTCCCCCGCCGTCTGATAACGCAAATCCGGGTTCGGATGCATTGCCTTGGAAATAATTTTCACAATCTGCGGGCTGAATTCCTTTTCCGAGAGCGAGGCCACCTCCATCGCGTGCCTGGCCGGCCTTCTTCCGCAAAGCAGATGATAAAGGGTCGCGCCCACGCTATAAATGTCCGACCTCACGTCGGGGACGATTTTCTTCATCGACGAACCGGACGACCTTGATATCCCGGAGCCGAAATCGGAGGACATATTCGACGAGGAATTTGCCACCTTACGCGGTGGCACGCCAAACGACACATTTGACAAACGCGGGTTCGGCTGGGAATCTGTTTCTATATTCCCGGTATCCGCCATCGTGCCCATATCAGAATATACGGTCTCCGTGTCCGTATCCAGCATCGTCTCCGTATCCGTATCAAGCGCCGTTTCCGTATCAGGTTCCGCGCGTGTTCCCATATGTCGCGAATCCCCCGCCTCATTCATTGTTTCCGTTCTCGTGCCGGTCATCCCGCCCACCATCGAAAAATCCAGCCCGTAATGTTCCGGCGAGGCATATCCCGCGCTGCAGCCGACCACGTTTTCCTCGCCCAGCGCGAGGGCGATGTTGAAATCAATCAGACAAACATTTCCATCCCTCGTCCGCATCAGGTTCGCCGGCTTAATGTCACTGTGCACGAACCCCCGCGGCGGATTCCCGTGCGTGGGACTATGTAAATAGCAAAGGGCCTCCAACAATTGCCTGCCCCACTTTATCACCTGCGGCTGGGAAAATTTCTCGCCCCGTTTCAGGGGTCTGTCCAGGCTTTCCCCCTTGATATAATCCATGACCGTGTAGACGGTGTCTTCTTCCACGAAAAAATCATACACCTGGGGAATGTAGGAATGGCTCAAATCCTTCAGCGTGTCCACCTCGCGCCGTAACAGCTCCGGGCGGGCGGTGATTTTCCGCTTGTCCGCCTTTAAGACCACTTTCTTGCCCAGCCGCAAATGGTTCGCCAAGAAAACGTTCCCGCCCCCGCCGGAACCTATTTTTTTTATGATTTCATATGTTGCCCCTATGATTTCCGGCATGCTCGCACCCCCTTCCTACGCCGTCATCCTTATTTCTCATATCTATCGCTTTTTGTGTCGCGCCGTTGCACTCTTCTTGTCACGCCTACTGCTTCCGCATCGCGTCGTCGCCCTTTTCTTGTCACACCCGGCATTTCTTATTTTCGCGGCCCGTACTCCGCATCCAGTTGCACGCCAAGGCGCACCGCCTTAATTCTGGAAATACAAAAATATAGCACCGCCGCGACAAGCGAACACGCCGCCACGCTTAAGCCGCCATACAACATCATCTCATTTGTCAGCCAATCCATTTTTTCCTCACCGCTTTCTTGCATTTTGACCCCATGATACCCACGAATTACTCCGCACTACGTGCTCTCGTAATTCTAAAACACCTCGAATCCGCTCATTTTCCTTTGGAAAATGGCTACTTTTCGGTGTTTTGCGAGTTCCAAAGTCATGTATTGACATGCGAGCATGTCATACATGACCTTTTGCCCCTTGGTATCACGCTATATCAATATCCAAAATCATTTTCCCGATATAATATGCCGCCACGAAACAGCCAATAGCGATTGTAGTCGATATCACCCCCGTTACCGTCGCGAAATTGGCCGCGAATTCCGGGCTCATCCCCTTGATTACGGCAATCAGCACGATTGGCATGACAATCATCATGTTCTGCTCCGTCTTGTTCGACGTGACCACCGTCTCGATGTCCTCCCGAATCTCCATCTTGTCATTCAAAATGGCATGCGTGTTGCGGATAATATCCTTCATATTACCGCCCTTGCGGTAGCTCACCTTGAACACTTCGGCAAAGCTCTTGATATCGTCAATCCCGCTTCGCATCCCGAAATCGTATAGCATTTCCTCGATGGGAACGCCGTTGTACATTCCTTTCAAAATCACGTCCAGTTCCTTCAAAATGAACGCGTCCTCCTCGTACTGCATCTGCAAGTCTTCTTTCGCAGCGCGGAAGGAATCCGTCACGTTGTTTCCCGCCCCCAGCGAAGTCGTCAAAGCATCCAGCATGTCGCGGAACTGATTGCTCAACTGCTGCCGCCTCTTATGGATAATCTGCCCCGTGCGAACCGGCAAAAACAGTTTTCCCGCCACGCCGCCTACCGCGACCGATATCGTGACATTCAGAATCCACGTAAGAAGCGTCTCTTGTCCGAACTCGTCCTTGGCCAGCCCCCCATAAAACAAGTACCCGACCACCGCCCCAACGATAAACGCCAGCACGAAATATGCCACCGATTCCTTCTTGCTCATGTAGTACACTTTGTAATTCAATGTCGGAATGTTCGTCACCGCCGATGTGTAGTACTGCGGCTCCTTTTCCTCCTCATGTCCCTTGGGCTTTCGCTTTTTCACCTTTTTCCCTTTTGCCTTTTTTTCTATTTCCGATTCTCTTGTTTTCGTCCCTTTATTTTTCTTGCGAAACATTTCCATGCCCTCTTCCCTATGATTACCGCCAATCTATGAAACCAATATTCCTGCAGTCCCCACCACTGTCTTCACAACTTTAACGTATTCCCGACAAATGCAGCTGCCGGCATTACAACTCCAGCCGATACCCCGATAATTGAAGTTTGTAATCATGCACCATCTTGTTCTTCGTCCGCTTCAAGCTCCCGGACACCTTGGCCAGCGTGCTGTATTTGTCCTCTTCAAATTGATACAGCGGGTTCAATATGATTTCCCCGTTTTCATAACCGACCACCTCGGTAATTTCCATCGTCTTCCGCGTATGGTCGCGCAGCCTCGACAAAAAAATCATGATGTCCACCGCCGAAGCGATTTGTTGGCGAATCGCTTCCAGCGGCAGGCCCTCCGCGCCTTGCAGCACCATCGTTTCCAAACGGCTCAGCATATCCTTGGCCGAATTCGCGTGGCCGGTGGAGAGCGACCCGTCATGACCCGTGTTCATGGCCTGCAGCATGTCCAACGCCTCCCCGCCGCGCACCTCGCCCACGACGATGCGCTCGGGGCGCATACGCAGCGACGACCTAATCAAGTCCCGGATGCTGATTTCACCCGCCCCGGCCGCGTTGGCATTCCGCGTTTCCATGCTCACCAGGTTATCCACGCCGGTAATCTGCAGCTCGGCCGAATCCTCTATCGTGATAATCCGCTCGTTTTTCGGGATATAATTTGACAAGGCGTTCAAAAATGTCGTCTTGCCCGAACCCGTCCCCCCGCAAATGAAAATGTTATATTTGGACTTCACCAATATTTCCAAAACATCGGCGATTTCCTGTGTCAGCGACCCGTAGGCAACCAGCCGTTCTATCGTCATCGGCTCCTTGGAAAATTTTCGGATTGTGACCGTCGGCCCGCACAAGGCGATGGGCGGCAGCACCACGTTGACACGTGAACCGTCCGGCAGACGGGTATCGACAATGGGGTTGGCCTGGTTGACCTCGCGCCCCGCCAAACCCACGATACGCTGGATAATGTCCTCCAATCGACGGGCATCTTCGAATTCCTGATCCAGTTTCTGCAGCTCGCCCTTCTTTTCAATGAAAATGTTTTTCGGCCCGTTCACCATGATCTCCGTGATATCGTCGTCATTCATGATTACGTCAAGAATGCCGAATCCCCGGATGGAACTGAAAATCTGCTTGACAATATTGACCCGCTTGTCAATCGAACAGTATTGCCCGGATAATTTTTCATCCACCACTTCCTCGATTTTTTCTTCCAGTTCCTCGTCCGTATATTCGCTGAGCGGAAGGTTGGCCGCGATGTACGTCTTGACTTCCCGCACGAACTCTTCCACGTTTACATTATCCATACATGTTCCCTTCCCCGCCCTATGGCGACCGTGACCACATTTGCCACGTTTACTCAAACCGACCGAATATCGTAAGCGCGTCCGTCTGCGCCAATATTTGTGAAACTGACGCGCGTGGCTCCACCTTACAAATTCGTCCCATCACGAGAGAATTCCACTCGCCCGGCATTTCCACCGCTTTATCATCCACTCCGTTGTACAAAAGGCGCACCTTGCTCATCACCGCGTCCTCCTTCTGTTCATCCAGAATGCGAATGGCCTCCAACGCCCGCGCTGTCTTATCATTCGCCGCCGGACTGCCATTCGTGACAAAAATGGTCTGGCCGGATTTTCGAACCATCTCGAACACCCTCCCTTGCAACGCGAACGGCGCGTCCAATATGAGAAAATCAAAATCTCCGCCGGACTCCAACACCTCCATCAGCGTTTTCATTTCCTCGGCGCGAAATTCCATCATGTCCAGCGCGCTCGGCGATGATTGAAAAAAGCAAACCCCCGTCTCGTCCCGCCTTACGCAGCTCTCGATTTTCAGGACGAAATTTGATTTTTTACTTTTCAACGCATAAAGCACGCTGCTAAAATCGGCGGTTCCTTCCGCGTGGAACAAGGTTTCCGCCCGCTCAAAGATTGACAGCGGAAAATACAGCACCCGCTTTCCCTTCACCGCCAAAGCACCTGCACAAGCCGCTGCCGCCGTGCTGCATCCCGTCCCGCCCGCTGCGGACGTGAACAAAACGACCCGCGCCCGGCTCCCATCGGTCTTGAAGCCAATGACCTCGGACACGTTTTCCGAATAAATGTCCAAAATCTCTTTATAAATCAGTTCTGCTTTCTGAAATTTGCAGACGGTGCGTTCACCCCGTATCGTGTCAATGTCCGGCGTATCGGTCAAATAGGCAAACCCGCACTTCTTCGGAATTTTCTGTTGGTCAATCTCAAATCCCCCGTCACTCAAAAAAACATCTATTTTTTGCGTGGACAACGCCTCCATCGCCTTATCCTGATTTGTAAACAAATACAATTCCAGCTTGTCGGAATACAAGTTATTAAAATTAGCCGACATCCGCCTAATATAATTCGCATTTTCCGACAACATCGCAACCTTGATTACCATGGTGTTTGCCCGCCTTCCTTTCTTATGATTCGTTCGTTCTTTCTCTTTCCTTTTCAACCGTAATGATTTATAACCTCGTCCGCATGGATTATCGTGATGCTTTGCAAGATTTCCGTTATTTCCAGATTTTTAGGTTTCAGCGTTGGCAGCTCCGCAGTCTGTTCTAGCTCCGATGCCGTGTCCAGTTTCCCCGATTGTCCCGGTTCTGCCATTGAGAACACTTTCATCGATGGCCCCACTTCTGCCGCCGGGGACAATTCCTCCGATTCCTCACATTGAATGACCGCCACGGAAATATTGTCCTTTTCCCCCCTCTCCTTTACCAGCTTCACCAGCTTCTTTCCATTCCTTTCCAACCGCTTGGCATTCCCGAACGCCACCGAATAAAGATTCTTATACATCTCCCCCTCGCTCAACACATGCCGAAATCCATCTGAGCATAACAGAAACACCGTTCCCGCCCGAACCTCTCCCAAAACGACCTGTGGTTCTACCTCCCGCGACGCTCCAACACATTGTAGCAACACACTTCTTTTGGCATGCGTCCTTGCCTGCTCGGGTGTCATATTCCCCAAACGCACTTCCCTGGCCACGTAAGTCTGATCCAGGGTAAGCTGCCGAATGCCGCCTTTCCAACATCCTTTGCCTGACGCGCCTTGTCTCAACGGCCATCTGATAATCGGCAAAGTTCGTCCTTTCGAACATATCGTGTCCGACGTGACTCGTGTCGGTGAAAACGCCTCTCCCGTCATGGCATAAATCCGGGTATCACCCACGTGCGCGATGACAAACTCGTTTCCCATCAAAAATAATGCGCTGCACGTCGTTCCTATGTTCACGTGTATCTTTCTGCCAAATTCAAGAATCCGACGATTCTCCTCCCTAAGCATCCGTTTCCACGCTTCAGAGATCTCTTCCATGGAATACAAGAAAAGTCCCTGGGATACCACGCGTTCAAACCAATTCGAAAACATGCGTACCACCGTGGCGCTGGCCACCTCTCCCTTGGATAGCCCGCCCATCCCGTCACAAATGACGGCCATCGCCACCTGGCCATGTTCCTTCGTATTCGCGACGCGTATGCAAATGCCATCTTGATTGGTTTGCTTCCTGGTTCCCACGTCCGTTACCGCCGACGCACAATAATACACGATTCCCCGCTCCTCTTCCCTATACCGTTCTGAAAATGTGTTTTCGCTCTATTATACCGCTATAATTAGTAAAAATCAATAATAATCGGTAATTTAATCGTGAATATTACCGTTCAGAATAGTTTATACTATCAAAAAAGTGGTGGTGTTTCTTATGGATGAGAATTTTGTTCGACAACGACTGACAGAACTGCGGATTAAAAAAGGTGTCTCGGAGTACAAGATGAGTACCGACCTAGGCCATAGCAAAAGCTACATTCAAAGCATTTCTTCGGGAAGGGCCTTGCCGTCCCTCTCCGAATTTATTTTCATGTGCGAATATCTGGGGATTACCCCCAGGGATTTTTTTGACGAGGAAAATACGGAACCAATCCTCGTGCGCCAGCTTTGTAACACGGTACGCAAGATGCCCGACAAAGACCTGCTGGCACTGCTCAATATCGCTGAGAGGTTGAGCGAAAAGCAGCGCGACCTGGACACGTTAAGGCATCCGGCCCCGACAGAGGTTCGATGAATCGCGGATAAGTTTTGTTTTCCCCTTTTTCTCATTTCTCCATTGTCTTTTTCTCCCTATTTTAGTATAATGTAGGAACAAAGAGTCCGGCTTGCCGGACTCTCGCGCCGGAGCGCGGCCGCGTCAGATTTTATCAAAAATGTATTTTGTCAGCATGGCTGACTTGTGCGCCGCCGCAAGAATGCCGGTGGCGTTCTTGAACAATGATTCAAACGAAAAGGGGATATGGGCATGTTTCGATTTATATGTATCATCACGTTTTTATTTCTTTTCCTTGTCTGCAGCATTCCGCTCTTCTTTATCGAGTGGGTGGTGGGAAAGTTCAACCGACACGCAAAAGACATCAGCTCCTTACGCATCGTGCAGTGGGCGTTTGGCGTCATCATCCGCATGACCGGCGTGGAGCTGACCGTAATCGGGGAGGAAAACGTTCCCGACGAGCCGGTGCTCTTCATTGGCAACCACCGCAGCTATTTTGACATCGTCATCACGTACGCGCGCTGCAAGCGCTTGACCGGCTACGTTTCAAAAAAAGAGATGGAAAGCTTCCCCCTGCTTTCCATCTGGATGAAGTACCTTTACTGTCTATTTTTGGATCGCGAAAACGCGCGGGCGGGGCTCAAGACCATCCTGACCGCCATCGAGTATGTCAAAAACGGCATCTCCATCTGCATTTTCCCGGAAGGGACGCGCAACGACGGGGAAGAACTCAGCATGTTGGACTTCAAGGACGGGGCGTTCAAGATTGCCACCAAGACCGGCTGCGCGATTGTCCCAATTTCCATCAACAACATGGCGGACATGTTCGAGGCACATTTGCCGCGCGTCAAAAAAACGCACGTCGTCATCGAGTATGGCCAGCCCATTTATCCGGACAAATTAGACAAGGACACGAAAAAGCACATTGGTAATTATGTAAAAAACATTATTCAGGAGACAATAAACAAAAACGCGGCGCTCGTATAGCTTCCTATCGGCAAATTCGGCGGCATTTGGCAAAAGGCCTTGCCGCCATGCATACGCGCGGTCATTTTCCACAAAGGAGTGTATAAAATAATGAATACCAGAAACCTTACCTTATTGACGGACTTGTACGAATTGACCATGATGCAGGGATATTTCGAGACGCAGGAGAACGACACGGTCGTGTTCGACGTCTTCTTCCGGGAGAACCCGAACAAGGGTGGCTACTCCGTCATGGCCGGCTTAGAGCAGGTAATCGAGTACGTGAAAAATTTAAACTTTTCCTACGAGGACGTGGACTACCTGCGCGGCCTTGGCATTTTCAGCGAGGACTTCCTTCAATATTTAAGCGGGTTCCATTTCAGCGGCAACATTTACGCCATCCCCGAGGGAACCGTGATTTTCCCCAAGGAGCCGCTTTTAAAGGTCGTGGCTCCCATCATGGAGGCTCAGCTCGTGGAAACGGCGATTCTCAACATCATCAACCACCAGAGCCTGATTGCCACAAAGGCTTCCCGCGTCGTGTACGCGGCGGAGGGCAACGGCATCATGGAGTTTGGCCTGCGGAGGGCACAGGGACCGGACGCCGGACTGTATGGTGCGCGCGCGGCCATCATCGGTGGATGCGTGGGAACCTCCAACGTCCTCGCCGGACAGATGTTTGACGTCCCCGTCATGGGAACGCACGCCCACAGCTGGATCATGAGTTTCAAGGACGAGTACACCGCCTTCAAGGAATATGCCAGGCTCTATCCCAATGCCTGCACGCTCCTGGTGGACACCTATGACACCCTCAAATCCGGCGTGCCAAACGCCATCCGCGTATTTCAGGAGATGAGGGATGAGGGCGTCCGCCCGAAATCCTACGGCATCCGCTTAGACAGCGGCGACCTTGCCTATTTGTCCAAAAAGGCCCGGAAAATGCTTGACGAAGCCGGATTTACCGACGCGGTCATCGCCGCCTCCAACGACCTGGACGAGCTATTAATCCACGACCTCAAGGTGCAGGGCGCGGCCATCACATCCTGGGGGGTCGGCACGAACCTCATCACCTCCAAGGACTGCCCGTCGTTCGGCGGCGTGTACAAGCTGGCAGCCATCCAGGACGCGAATGGCGAGTTCGTCCCCAAAATCAAGATTTCGGAAAACACGGAAAAAATCACAAATCCGGGTAA
Source organism: Lachnospiraceae bacterium (assembly GCA_910574865.1). Classification (GTDB taxonomy): domain Bacteria; phylum Bacillota; class Clostridia; order Lachnospirales; family Lachnospiraceae; genus Schaedlerella. Next base: position 106,681 of record CAJTDN010000005.1, read on the forward strand.
CAAAACCATTTTCCGCGTATATGATAAAGAAACCGGAAAAATGCGTGCGGATTTGATTTGTTTTGCGGACGAAGCCTTTGACGAGTCCGAAGACCTGCTTTTGTTCGACCCGAGCGCGACTTGGAAAAAAACGCACCTGCAGGGCGGAACCTATACGCTGCGGGAAATTTTGCGGCCGATTTTCATCAACGGCGAATGCAAGTACCAGTCCCCGTCCGTAAAAGAAATCGCCGCCTACTGCCGGGCGGAAAAGGCGACCTTGTGGGACGAGACGATGCGCCTGTTCAACCCGCACCGGGTTTACGTGGACTTGTCGCAAAAGCTTTATGACACGAAGACGAGGCTGCTCAACGAAATGAGCAAGTCCGCGGAGGCGTGACCGTTACGCTTTTTGTTTCCGCTCCGAATACTAGTGTACTGACACGTTGATTTTTGATAAAACCACACTGAATATTTGTGCATCGACAAGGCGGATGAAAGAGGCGATGCGGTGGCATCGTCGATTGAATCCAACGCAGTTCGATGTCGCAAATAGGCAAGTAGTTTTACTTAATATGAACGTGTCAGTACACTAGCATCGCCCCGTCAGGGCCGGCGCATCCAGAAATGCATGCCGCCTCCCTGCCCGACACGACATGTCGATAATTGGACGCACGCACTACCTTATCTGGAATGGAGAATCTATAAATGAAACATATGACTTTGAGAGAAATCACCGCCGCCTGCGGCGGGACTTATTTTGGTGACGTCGAACACGAGGCAAAGGAAGTTTCCAGCGTCGTGATTGACAGCCGCAAGGTGGAAAAGGACAGCTTGTTCATCGCCATCCGCGGCGCACGGGCGGACGGACACACCTTCATCCCCCAAACGATAAAGGACGGCGCGCTGTGCGCCGTCTCCGAGGAAGACCTGGGAGCGGTTTCCCATCCTTACATCCTCGTGGATTCCTGCGAGCAGGCATTGAAGGACATTGCCGAGCACTACCGCCGCTCGCTTGACATCAAGGTGGTCGGCATCAGCGGAAGCGTCGGCAAGACCAGCACGAAGGAAATGATTGCCTCCGTGCTGTCACAAAAATATAACGTCCTGAAGACGGCGGGCAATTTCAACAACGAAATCGGCCTGCCGCTGACCATTTTCAATATCCGCGAGGAACACGAGATCGCCGTATTGGAAATGGGCATCAGCCATTTTGGCGAAATGACGAGGCTGGCCAAAATCGCACGCCCGGACATTTGCGTGATTACCAACATCGGTTACGCGCACATGGAAAATTTGAAGAATCGCGACGGCATTTTAAAGGCCAAGACGGAAATGTTCGCCTACATGAATCCCGAAGGCTACATCATCTTAAACGGGGACGACGACAAGCTGGCCGGGTACGCCCCGGAAAACAAGGTCGAACCTACTTATTTCGGACTGGACGAGGCACGTCCGTTCCACGCCCTGCATATCGAGGACCGTGGGATGCGCGGAACGATGGTGACGTTCGTCACGCCGGACTCCTCTTTTACGGCACACATTTCGGTTCCCGGCGGCCACATGGTTCACAACGCGCTGGCGGCCACGGCGGTCGGCTACGCCCTTGGCATGACCGACAGGCAAATCAAGGCCGGCATCGAGGCGCTCGTCCCGCTTGCCGGGCGCGGCCGCCTGGTAGAGACCGAAAAATTCGCCATCATTGACGACTGCTACAACGCCAACCCGGCTTCCATGAAGTCCTCGCTCGACGTGCTTGCCAAGGCCGAAGAACGCAAGGTCGCCATCCTGGGCGACATGTTCGAACTTGGCGAAAACGAAATCAACCTCCATCATGAAATCGGCGCGTACGCCGTCGAAATCGGAATCGACGTGTTAGTGTGCATCGGCTCGCTGTCGAAGCACATGGCGGCCGGGGCGGAAAAAGCCGTGACCCAAAATAAACATGACGGTAAAACACGCGGAAATGCCATTTATACACAAAAAGCTGATATTGACGCGGGTTCTTCTGACACGAAAATATTTTACTTTGAGGACAAGGCAGAGTTTTTCGCGGGGCTTGACCAAATTTTAAAAGCAAAAGACACGATTCTCGTCAAGGCCTCCCATGGGATGGAATTCACGGAAATCATCGACGTACTGGAAAAACACTAGATAGCATATCAAAACTGAAATGTCACCTGACGGTGACACGATCGCAAATAAACGTACTGGAGAAATATCAACATGAACGCAAAGGCAAAAAGTAACCTGATGCTCGTCGTGACTGCCCTGATATGGGGCAGCGCGTTCGTGGCACAGAGCGTGGGAATGGACTATCTCGGTCCATTCACTTTTAACTCCGTCCGCTGCTTCCTGGGCGGACTTATTTTACTTCCGGTAATAAAACTGTTTGACATGCAAAAGAAGAACGGCGCGGCGGACGCGCGGGCTAATGACGGATTACGGGGCGCGACGCAAAATGCGGCGGACGCACGGGCTAACGGCGGATTACGGGGCGCCGCGCAAACAGACGCGGAGAACGATACGGAAGGAAAAAATCCGCGCACGCTGCTTATCGGCGGCATTTGCTGCGGAACCGCCCTGGCCGTTGCCAGTTCCCTGCAACAACTGGGACTCGTTTACACCACTGCCGGGAAGGCCGGGTTTATCACGGCTCTTTACATTTTAATCGTCCCCGTCATGGGACTCCTCCTCAAGAAAAAAGTCGGAGTCAAGACATGGATTGGAGTCGTGTTGGCAGTCGGCGGCATGTATTTTTTGTGCATTACCGACGGCTTCTCCATTTCCGGGGGGGATTTCCTCGTATTTTTGTGCGCAATTGTATTTGCCGTGCACATCATGGTCATCGACCATTTTTCCCCTCGAGTGGACGGCGTGAAAATGTCTTGCATCCAGTTTTTCGTCTGCGGCATTTTGTGCGCCATTCCGATGCTTCTTTTTGAGCGGCCCGACCCGACACAAATCCTGGCCGCCTGGATGCCGCTTTGTTACGCCGGATTCCTCTCCTGCGGCGTGGCCTACACATTGCAAATCGTGGCACAAAAAAACACGAACCCGACAGTGGCCTCACTCCTGATGAGCCTCGAATCCGTGTTTGCCGTGCTGACCGGTTGGATTATCCTGGGCGAACGCCTGACGCCAAGGGAGTTTGTCGGATGCGCGCTGATGTTCGCGGCCATCATCCTGGCACAATTGCCTGAGAAAAAGAAAACGGTCTCGGCTCCGTAAGGAGCGAGACCGAAATGTCAAAAGGCATGATGAACGCACATGGAGAGTATTCCTTTTTCTTACTGCCCTATCAAGTTTTTCTTTTTCCAATGTCCCGTGCGATACCACGTATAGGATATCAGATAGTTTACCGCCCACCCCAGCGGAACCGCGTACCAAATCACTTCGATGCCGAATACCGGGGAGAGCAGCCGCGCCACCGACACGCGCAGCGTCAAATTGACGAGGTTCGCCAGCATATAGACGTTCACGTCCCCCGCCGCCCGCAAGATGCCGTCGGTGATGGACTTGAACCCAATCAGGCACATGAAGCAGGCCTCAAACCGAAAACAGGCCGCGCCCACGGAAAATGCCACCGCCGACTCCGTCTCACTGACGAACAACGACACGATAGGACGACAAAAAAGCTGCGATATTACGAGAAGCAGCACGGCAAACCCGATGATAATCCGATACGCGGCGTGATAGCCTTCCCGCACCCGTTCCACTTTGTTCGCCCCCAGGTTTTGCGCGGCGAAGGTGGACATCGCATTCCCGGTGGCAATCATCGGCACGATGCAAATGGATTCCAGCCGCATGCCTGCCGAATATCCCGCCACGGAGGACGACCCGAACACGTTGACCGCCGACTGCGTGAGCAATAGGCCGATGCTGACAATGGACTGCTGCACGATGGAGGGAATGGCAATTTTCAGGCCGCCAAAAAACATCCCCACATCAAAAAGCCTCCCCGTCTTCGCACCATATTCCTTCAGTTTCCGCAATAATACGGCGAACGAAATCAGCGAGGACACGCCCTGCGCCAATACCGTGGCGATGGCCACGCCAGCCACGCCCAAATGAAACACGAGCACCATCACCAAATCCAAAAAGACATTTAACACGGACGAAAAAATTAGCAAATAAAGCGGAATTTCCGACTTGCCCAGGGCGTTAAAGTTTGCCGCCAAAATATTGTACATGAACAGGAACGGCAATCCCACGAAGTAAATCTGCAGATACGTCACCGCGTCGGCGAAAATATTGTCCGGCGTTTTTAGAACCTTCAGAATCGTCGGGTTGGCAAAAAAGCCGAAGAGTGCCAGTAACGTTCCGAACACCGCGAACGCCAATAAAAACGTCGATACCGCCGTCTTCATTTCCCCATATTTCCTCGCGCCGAGATACTGGCTGACCAGAACCGACGCGCCCATCCCGCCACCGATGGCCACCATGATAAATACCGTGGTGAAAGAGTACGAGGCCCCGACCGCCGCCAGCGCGTCCTCCCCCACGAAGCGTCCCACGATGATGGAGTCCGCCATGTTATAGAACTGTTGAAACAAATTACCCGCAATCATCGGCAGGGCAAACAAAAACATCGACTGCCCCGGTTTTCCGTTTATCAAATCCACCTTCTGCCTCATATATACGACCACCGCCTATTTCCTGCTATTAAAATCTCACCTTGATGCCACGGATTGCCTTGCACTTCGCGCTCTCGCCGTCCGGTGCTTTTAAAGTAAATGATACAACAATATGATTTCCATATCAAGTCATAAAGACAAATATGTGAACAAAATCACAAATAATTTATAGCATTTTACTTCTCCTTTGTGGTATGATATGATACAAGCGTCAAAAGGTCATGCGTTTCATGCTTGCATGAAAAAGGATGACTTTGGGACGCGCAAAACACCGAAAAGCAGCCATTTTTCGCAGAAAAATGAGCGGATTTGAGGTGTTTTAGGATTACGGGAGTGCGTTAGCACGGAGTAATCCGTGTATCATGAGCGTCAAAATACCTTTTGACGCTTGTATCATGATATGTCAAGATACAAAAATACAATCCCATGAATAAGTGGCATGAAAAAACATGACTGAAAATGAATAAGGAGAAGCTTTTATATGGACATCGTATTATTATTGTTAAAGCAAAACATCATCATGTTCGTCTACCTTTTAATCGGATATTTCCTATTCCGCAAGAAGCTGGTAAGCACGCAGGGAAGCGCGGATATCGGGCGAATGCTTTTATATGCCGTGATGCCGGTGGTCATCATAAAGTCCTACCTGGTCGAATTTTCCCTGGAAAAGCTCGAAGGACTTGCCATTTCCTTCGTGCTGGCCGCGCTCTCGCTGCTTCTGTCCATCCTCGTCTCCCGCGTCTTCTTTAAAAAGGAGTGCGGCATCGAGCGGTTCGGCGTGGCATTTTCCAACGCCGGGTTTATCGGCATCCCACTGGTACAAATGACGCTTGGGGAAGAGGCCGTCTTTTACGTGGCCGCTTTCGTCGCCCTGCTCAACATCCTGCAGTGGACTTATGGCGTACTCGCCATCACGGGGGACAAGTCGGCGGTTTCCATCAAAAAAATCAGCACGAATCCCATCGTGCTAAGCTTTTTGGCGAGCATCCTGCTTTTCCTGCTGCCCATAAGCCTCCCCGCGGCCGTGACCGGGGTCATCGGCACGATCGCGTCCATGAACGGCCCGCTGGCCATGATCGTCCTCGGCGTTTATTTGGCGCAGGTTCCGCTCAAGGAATTATTTACGGACAAGCAGGTGTACAAGGCGACCGCCGTGCGGCTGCTCGTCATTCCGGCGCTGACCATCGTGCTGATGCTCGTGTTTCCTTCCAAGTACCTTTTAATCAAGCTGACCGTGATGATTGCCGCCTCCGCGCCGATTGGCTCCAACGTGGCGATATTCGCGCAGATTTATGGTAAGGACTATACGCAGGCGGTCAAGGAAATCTGCACGAGCACGCTGCTTTGCATCATCACGCTGCCCATCATGATTGGAATCGCGAACGCGATACTATAATTACGTGAATTCAAAATTCAAATATATCAAAAGGAGAGATTTAAAAATGGAAAACAAACAAGCAAACCCAATGGGAAACATGCCGACAGACCCGATGGAAATCTTCAAGGCAATGAGCGAGAGGGAACGCCAAGACAAAATCAACCGCTTCCGCGTCCTCAACCAGACCGTCAAGAAGGGCGAAACCCTTTTCACCGGCTCTTCCCTGATGGAACAGTTTCCCATCAACGAACTGGCGCAGGATTTTGACGTCAAGACCGTCATTTACAACCGCGGCATCGGCGGCTATACCACCGACGACATGCTCGCGCACATGGACGAGCAGATTTTCGGCGTGGGGCCGTCCCGCATTTTCATTAACATCGGCACCAACGACATCGGCATGCCGATAAATACGTTCGAGGAAAACTTGTCACACATGCTGACAAATTACCGCGAGATTTTGACACAAATCAAAAACAGGCTGCCGGAAGCGGAAGTGTTTCTGATGGCCTATTATCCGGTCAATGAAAATGCCGCCGGGGAGGACGCCCCGGAATATTTGAAGTACATGTTCAAGAACCGCACGAACGAAAACATCCTCACGGCCAACACGGAAGTGGAAAAGCTGGCCGCCGAATTCGGCTACCATTACATTGACGTCAATGACGGCCTGCGCGGCGAGGACGGACGACTGAAAAAAGAATTTACCATCGAGGGCATCCACATGTACGCAAATGGCTATTGCGTCGTGCTGGAAAATATGAGAAAATATCTGTAATCTAACGGCAAATCAGCAAAAAGAGGGAGGATTCTCATGGGATATTTAGGTGAAGACATTCAGAAGCTTGGGTTCGGCCTGATGCGCCTTCCCCAGAAGGACGGCCAGATTGACGTCGAGCAGACGAAGGAAATGGTCGATTTGTTCCTGGAGGCCGGATTTACATATTTTGACACCGCGTGGGCCTACGCAGGCAGCGAGGACGCCATTCGCCAGGCACTGGTGGAGCGGTACCCGCGCGAGCGGTTCCAGCTCGCGACCAAGAACGCGGCCTGGATCAACTGCAAGACGAGGGAAGAGGCCGTCGCGCAGTTTGACACCTCGCTAAAGCAAACCGGGGCGGGATATTTTGACTTTTACCTGCTGCACAACCTCGGGGAACATCGGACAAAGTATTTCGACGATTTCGACATGTGGAATTTCGCGGCCGAGAAAAAGGCCGAGGGAAAAATCAAGCACGTCGGGTTTTCCTTCCACTCCACGCCGGAAGAACTGGAAGAAATCCTCATCAAGCACCCGGAAATGGAATTCGTGCAGCTGCAGATTAACTATGCGGACTGGGAAAACCCGTCCATCCAGTCGCGCGGATGCTACGAGATGGCACGTAAATATGGTAAGCCGGTCATCATCATGGAGCCGGTCAAGGGCGGCATGCTGGCCAATCCCCCAAAGCCGGTCAGGGATGTCTTTGCCGAGGCAGATAAGGAGGCCTCGTGCGCGTCCTGGGCCATCCGCTTCGCCGCCAGCCTGGACGGCATCATCACCGTGCTTTCCGGCATGAGCAACGTGGAGCAAATGAAGGATAACTTGTCTTTCATGAAATCCTTTACCACGCTTTCGGATGAGGAGCGCAAGATACTTTCCAAGGCGCAGGAGGCACTCGCAACCATCCCATTGATTCCCTGCACGACCTGCAATTATTGCGCCAAAGTCTGTCCGGAAAACATCGGCATCTCCGGTTCTTTCACGGCCATGAACTATCACACCCTATATGGCAAGGAAAATGCCATGGGACAGCTTAACTGGCTGGTAGACGGGCACGACAAAAAACGCGCCGACAAATGCATCCGTTGTGGAAAATGCGAGCAGGCCTGCCCGCAGCATATAGCGATTCGCGAGGAATTGAAGAACGTTGCGGCAACCCTCGTATAGGGCGTGCAATCCTAAAGCACCTCAAATTCGCTCATTTTTCTACGAAAAATGGCTACTTTTCGGTGTTTTACGGATCTCAAAGTCATGTATTGACACGCAGGCATGTCATACATAACCTTTTGACCCCGCCATCATATTATAAAAATTGGGATAGAAGAAATAGAAAGCCGGCCTTTATCATGCAGACAAATTCGAAAGGAAATTTTGGTCAGGGGAAGATAGGTTCCCTCATACTTGCACAAGCGATTCCGCTCACGCTGGCGCAATTCGTGCAAGTCATCTATAACGTGGTGGACAGAATGTACATCGGACACATCCCCGGCGAGGAGGCAGGAGCCGCCCTCACCGGGGTTGGTTTGACGTTTCCGCTGATTACGTTGGTCGCGGCTTTCATCAACCTTTTTTCCAGCGGCGGAGCCCCGCTCTGCTCCATGGCGCGGGGCAAGGACGACACGGAACGGGCCAGAAAAATCGAGGCCAACGCCTTTACCATGCAAATTTACGTGGGCCTCGCCGCCGCGATCGTCCTTTTTTTGCTGATGAGGCCGCTTTTATATTTGTTCGGCGCAAGCGACATTGCTTACGCCTATGCAAGCCAATATCTTTCCATCTACCTTTTGGGAAGCGTGTTTTTAACCATCGGAACCGGCATGAACAGCTTCATCAACCTCCAGGGCTTTCCCCGGATTGGCATGTGCACGACCCTCATCGGGGCTGTGCTGAACCTGGTCCTTGACCCACTTTTCATTTTCGGGCTGGACATGGGCGTTCGCGGCGCGGCACTGGCCACCGTGATTTCCCAATTCGTCTCCGCATGCTGGGTCATGTTGTTCCTTTTTGGAAAAAATGCCGTGGTCGAACTTCGTTTCCGCGACCTCTTCCATCTTGACTTTTCACTGTTAAAAGAAATGGTCGCCCTCGGATTGTCGGGATTTATCATGGCCGCCACCAACAGCGCCTGCCAGGCGGTTTGCAACGCCACGCTTTCCGTCCACGGCGGCGACATTTACATTGGGGTCATGACCATCATCAATTCCGTGCGGGAAATGATCGGCCTGCCGGTTGGCGGCATCACCAGCGGCGCGCAGCCAATCCTTTCCTTTAACTATGGCGCGCAGAACAACCACCGCGTGAAGCAGGGCATCCGCTTTACCGCGTGGGTCGGCTTTTTGTACACCTTCTTCATGTGGCTGCTCGTCATGCTCCTGCCGATGGCATTCTTACGAATCTTCACGCCCGACCAGAGCCTGGTTTCGGCCGGAAAAATGCCGCTCATCATTTATTTCATGGGCTTTTTCATGATGTCGTTCCAATTCGCGGGACAGTCGGCCTTCGTCTCCCTCGGGAAATCGAAACAGGCGGTCTTTTTCTCGCTCTTCCGCAAAATCATCATCGTCGTGCCGCTGACCGTCCTGCTGCCAAACATCCCGGCCCTGGGCGTGATGGGGGTCTTTTTGGCCGAACCGATTTCCAACCTTGTCGGCGGGCTGGCCTGCTTTGTGACCATGTACCTGACGGTGTACCGGAAATTATGAGAAAGAGGTTCGCTTGCAAAACTCTCGCGCCGGAACGCGGCCTGGATTAATTGCAAGACCAGGGTGGTTTCGCTCTCAATCTCATCCAGTAAATCCATTACCGACCTTACCTCTGCCTGTTTCTCCCTGCCCGCCATTTCCTCAAGGTATTCCCCAAAGTCGCTTGTCCATCGGTAAAACCGCCTATTGGAATTAAATAGAGAGGATAGTTTTTCAAAATCGTTTCTTCTCTGATTTTGTTACGGGTCTTATTTCCGCAAATAGGACAGCGTATCCATTCCGTCACAATTAATTACACCTTTCTTTTACTGCAATATACAACAATAGCCTGTTTGACAAAATCAGCAGTTCCATCACCACCCGCGTTATCAATATTGTTCCTAAAGCGTTCATCACCTACATACATTTCACCCAATCCACTAAGCACTTTATTGGTGCATTCATAACAATTATCTGTTATAAATTTCTGTATTGCAGCGATTCCGTTTTGTACTTCATCAGCATTAGGTGTTAAATGCTTTAATTTTCCTAATTCAGAAAATATTGTCATCAGTTCGTTTGCAATCTTACTATAACTACCTCCGTTTCGGGCAATATCCTTTTGCCTATAATCTTGATACTCTTTGGTATTGCCCCACTTTGCTTTGATTTCCGCTTTATACTTTTCAATCTCGCTTTTGCCGAAAACCTCAAAATTCATTGTCGTTATTCCCTTGTTTTGAATTTCACGTGCAAAGATAATAAGTTCCTCTATATGTTTACATTTTAATTCTAACAGCTCAATTTGTTGAGAAATAGCTTCTGATGCGTCAAAGTTAGGGCTGTCAAGAATTGCTTTAATTTCCTTTAAAGGAAATTCTAACTCACGGAACAATAAAATACTTTGCAACCTGCTAAGTGCTGTATCGTCATACATTCGATAGCCCGCTTCGGTTAATCTCGTAGGCTTCAAAATCCCAATTTCATCATAATAATGAAGTGTACGGGCGGTGATACCAGTCAATTTAGCAACTTCATGGACAGACATGGTTTTTTTAGTCATTCCAAAAATCCTCCGCAGCGTCTAAAATTTCTTTTGCGGGTAAGAGTGTCGCTTCAATTATACTTTTACCAGTTTTTTTCAAGAAATGCTTCACTAAATAATAGCCGCAGGCATATCCAGCACAATAAGGCAGCCCAACAGGGGGATAGTTTTGTAAAGCCGCCATTTCATCGCCATATAAATAAGCATTGAGATTTTCAAGCCCCTGTACATCCAGTCCGTCATAAATAATTGGTTTGATATATTCATTTAGCATCTTCGTATTTGTTTTTTTAACCCACGGTCCTGCCTTATCTTCTCCATACAAATATGTGGCAAAATTTTCTGCAAGCCCCTCACTGACCATCATTTCTCCGAGTGTAATATCATTTTTCCATTTAATAAACTGGAAACGCACATTATGATTCGTTTCATGTGCAAGTGCAACCGGAAGATGCTCTATTGTATAATCGTTAGGGATTAGCCAAGCCATAATATATCCTGGGATGCCCCCATCCCCGCAATACCCCTCATTCATTATGGTATAAGGACTTTCAGCATTAGCCAACAGAATGGTAAACAAATACTCTTGAACAGGCAGTTCAACTCCCGCTTTAGAAAAACATTTTAACGACCTTTGGATTGACTGTTTACAATCAATCCAAAGACTATCAGAAGATATACGTTCAATATTATCCCGTTGAATTTCATCCACTTTTGTTGGCACAATATGACCAAGCATGCCACTTGCCATTATCACGTCATATCCATTTGGTGTAGTTGCTTTCAGCGGTATACCGTAGCAAGCCAATTTTTTTTCAAAAGGCATCATCATCTCATAACGATAAATATCGTCTTTCTTATCAAACGGAGCTTTCATAATTTTGGCGTAAATACCGTCTGAACGAATTGCATTTACATTCATATTATATCATCCTTCCTCCCTAATTTTTTTATAATTATAAACTATTACGTTGCGTTAAAGTCAAGTGTATTCCCGAAAAAAGCGACTTTTATATTTTTATTTCCTAGCGTCAGTGTACGGAGGGCAACACGCCTCAGCCCATGTGATTTCAAGGGTTTTCAGCGTCATCTTCAATCGGCGTACGTCCTTGTACGCCTCATTCATCTTCCTTGAAAACCCTTGAAATCCCTATGGGTGAGGTCGCAGAGTCGTGAAGAGGCATTCTTGTTGGCGGTGTCCACCCCGTCATTGAGGACGATATATCTTACATTTTTCATTGGGAAATAAATACTTCCTTCATATCCTTACTGCCCGTATAAACAGGCTGAACCGTTATCTTCGGGCGTGTAATTGTCCTTGCCATAGGCATATATCCTCCCTTAAAGACAGAAAAGGAGCGTCTGAAAACGCCCCTAATCCAGATAAAATAATTATTGCGCCAACTCTTTTTTCAATGAGGCAAGGAGATTTCCCGCTTCTTTTTCAGTCAGCGTAATGCCCTTGCCACATTTCTCACGGTTCAGTGAAAAGCTGCTGATGTCATACTTTGGCCCTTTCCCGCTCCATGCCGATTTTCACGGTTTCTTTCTGGTTTCCCTTTTCCTCCGTCATAATCGCAAAGATGGTGTCCATGTCAAGCCGCCGCTCCGATGGCAGGATGTTTTCACGCTGTAAGTTGCTGTCCACAAGAGTGATGACGGCTCGGTCACGGTCTAAGGGCAGGACAAAAGCGGGGATTGTGTTTATCCCTGCAAGCTCCGAAGCACGGACACGCCGCTGTCCCGCAATGATTTCGTAGCCGTTCCCGTCCTCTTTCGGGCGTGTGATTATCGGCGTTACGATTCCAAACTCTTTGATACTCTCTGCTAACTCTGACAGCGTTTCATCCTCCACCACATGAAACGGGTATAAATCTGCGGTCTTGGCGGCTGCTATAAAGTTTTCAAGGAGCGGTAATCTATTGTATTGGTTTCATGGCAATAAAAATGGGTGGGAGGATTTGACCTCTCACCCAACAGACCAAAAAGGGAAGTATATTTTTAGACGTTGTATTCATTTTTTGATAAAATAGAAACACCCGCCTTCTTAACTAAAATTCATATGTCCTGCGCGCGATTCCCAATTCCTCGTCGGTCGGGATCACACGGACGCAGACCGCGGAATCCGCCGTCGAAATCACGCGCGCATTCTTTTCATTGGCCGCCTCGTCAAGCTTCACGCCGATTACCGAGAGCTTTTCGCACACCATGCGCCGAATCTGCGGGGAATGTTCCCCGATTCCCGCCGTAAACACCAAATCGTCAAGTCCGCCCAAATCCAGATAAAACGCGCCGATATAGTGGACAATCCCGTTCACGAACACGTCCACCGCCAGCCGTGCGCGCTCCTGCCCCTGCCCGGCCGCCTCCATCACGTAACGCAAATCGTTGCTCACGCCAGAAATGCCCAGCAGGCCGCCCCTCTTCTGGCAGCCTTCCAGGATTTCCTCCCGTGAAAGCCCCTCCTGCTCCAGGAAACAAATCATCGTCGGGTCCATGTCCCCCACCCGGTTGGCATGAATCAGGCCGGTTTCCAGAGACATCCCGAAGCTCGTGTCGACACTCTTACCGTTTAAAATGCCGCAGATGGACGCGCTGCCTCCCAGATGGCAGGAAATCGCCCGGTACTCTTTCTTCTCACTTCCCAGCACGTCCGCGATATAGCCGTGGGACGCACCGTGATATCCAAGACGCTGAATCCCATATTTCTCATACCATTCATACGGCACGCCATAGATTTTGCGTTCCAGCGGGATGTCCCGGTGAAACGCCGTCTCAAACACGCCCACCAGCTTCGCGGCGGGCAAGGCTTCTTTCACGACCTCGATTGCTTTTAAATATGCCGCATTATGGACGGGCGCGAGGGCGAACCATTCCCGCATCCCTTCCAGCGCCCCCTCGTCCAGTTCGTGGACGCCGAAATGCCCTTTCGAAAGCACGGTCTTGAAGCCTACCCTCTCAATCTGCGAAACATCCTGCAGCACGGCTCCCTCGCCTTCCGTCAGTTCCTTTAAAAAGCGTTCGATGCCAACCCGGTAATCCGGGATGGACTGTTGCGCGAGTTCCACTTGGAAATCCGCGCCACAATTGCGGTACCCGAATACCGCGTCATCCGAAGACCCCACCCGCTCGACTTTGCCGGTCGCGAGCACCTTGCATTCCGGCATCTCGTAAAGTTTGAATTTCAGGGAAGTGCTCCCCGCATTGCATACCAATATTTTCATCCCGCTTCTCCCTTCATTTGTCATACTCACGGTAACCGCGGCCGGTTAAGCCGTGAATTGTAACCATAATTCCTTATACGGCCGCGCACGGTATACGCCACGCTTCCCGTGCTGTTTATCCACGGTTCCTCAGTCCAAGCCGCCCAGCAAATCCAGAATCTCCTGCATTTCCTTGTCGCCCCCCGCGGCGGGCTTCCAGTCCACCTGAATCGCCTTGTACCCTTGTTTTTCCAACGCCGTCGCAAGAATTTTCGGCCCCACGTTTACCGTCACCAGTTCCGAGCGGAACAAGTTCAAAATTTTTTCACATCCCACATTATTAGAGTTCATTCGTCCCTCTCCTTTTTCTGACGGATAATCTCACCGGCAAGCACCGCCGCCCGGTAATTACTCTGACATACAATCACGCCCGCCCCTTCAAGCTGCCGCCGCTGTTTGCAAAGATCCTGCAAATCCGCGGTCGTTCCGAGCACCGAGGCGATAAAAATCAAATGTCTGTTTTCCGCCTCGGCCATCTCCTGCGCCATGCGGATATCGTCCAGCACGTATCCGGTCGGATCCATATGCCCCGGCGGCGTGAGAATAAAGTCTAATAGGATCACCGCCACCTCCGGATCCGCCGCCTCGCGCAAAATCTCAGGCTTGCGGATACTCGGGTCAATCGCCGGGTGCGGTCGTCCGAGAGTAAATTCCTCCTCGCCGTAATCCACGCAGCTATTCTCCACGCTTACATAAGAATCCTCCAGTTTCCATTCCGGTTTCAACGGGCAGTTCGACCAAATGGTTCCAATTCGATCCACCAGCGCGTTGCTCGCCTCATCCATATATGTACCGCCGGTGAACATTCCCCGCAGATATTTCTGCTCCGGCGAAAGTTTTTCCACTTCTTTCGCGGCCTGTTCCGCCAGTTCTTTCTCACTTGCGAACGGATAATTTACTCCAATCAACTCCAGGCATTTCTGTCCGCAGTCGTCCAGGCTGTCCGCATAAATGGCTCCGGCCGCCTCCACGTCCTTCCGGTCGCTTCCCATAAACAACGCCACCACCGGCTTCGTGCAGCGAGACACCCTCTCCAGTATCTTCGGAAACGTCTTCTCGCCCGGCTTCCTTGAAATCAAGGCAATGTATTCCGTCTCCGGATCCGCTTCCAGCGCGTCAATCCCCATCAACATCATGATGCCGCCCACCGGATCCTTCAAATCATTTCCGCCCGTGCCAATCGTCTGGCTGACGCCGCTTCCCGCCTCGTGCAAGATTGCCGCCACATGTTGGATTCCCGTGCCGGACGCGCCGCAGATGCCGAACGGCCCCCTGTTGTTGATACTCGAAAGTACCAGCGCCGCGCCGTTGATATTGGCGACGCCGCAGTCCGGACCCATGCACAAAAGACCCTTTTCCCTCGCGAGTTCCTTCATCTCCCGCTCCTGGTCAAGCGGCACGTTATTACTGAACACCACGCAATGCAATCCCGCGTTTAACGCCTTCTTTACTTCGCCCAGAGCATTTTCCCCCGGCACGGCGATGGAACACAAGTTTGCCTCCGGGTGCTTTAAAACGGCTGCCCGTGTGCTGACAAAATGCTCTTCCTCCGCCTGGTCTGGCTCTTCCGCGTCAAATGACGCATAAACCGCCCCTACCGCCGCTTCAAAGACCGCCATGTCCTCGCAACGCGCCACGATCACGAAATCATTGCCCGTGGCCATGTCAAGCTTCTGGCTATAGAGCCCTTCCGAGCGCAGCGTGTCCTTGAACGAATCGGCGGCGACCCCGACATAACCACTGTCCACGCCGGGCTGTTCCGCCAATATGGAACTGGCATAGAGCGTTTCCAACGAATCCATATAGCGACCCGCTTCTATCTTTACAAATATATCCATGGTCAATCCCTCCTGTTCTCCCTAAAGAACTTTCCAACTGTGCGGTTGCAATCCGATAACCGACTGGAATGCAATTTATTGCAGTGACAGCCGGTTATCGGATTAGCAACCCATCCCCCTAATGAGTAAAACACGGCTGCGTCAGCAGACGTAAGAGCGCGTAAGCGCGAGTTTTACGAATGTATGGATGGGTTGGATAATCTTTAGATTATCCAACCGCACAGCTGGAGAACTTTTGCCGGTTGCAATCCACGGCCGCTCAGCCCTGCCACCACAACCCTTTTCCGTCACGATTCACGGCCGCTCAGCCTTGTGAATCGCAACTTTTTGCCTGCGCGTAAATGCCCCGCAACGCTTCTTTAAAGCACTCCATCGGCAGCTCTGCCGCCCCGGCGCCGCCTTGTCCGCCACTCCTTAAGGCACTGCCTCCATGGCTGATTGGCAGGATTTGGTATCCCACGACCTTGCGGGCGTCCACCCCGACCGGAAATCCTGCCATGTCCTCCCACGGCACCGGCGCGAACGTGTGCTCCCCGAGACTGACCGCGCGCGCCTTCTCCGTGCGGCTCCTCGCCTCGGCATAGTTCGAGCCGGTCAGGCGCATGTACGCCGGACCCGCGATGGCGGACATTCCCCCGAGTCCGTACACCTCCGTCACGCAGCTGTCGCCCAGATAGCCGACGAGGTCGGATTCCTTGTAGCTTGGCTTGAGGAACGTCCCCTTAATCTTCGGTGCTTTCGTGGTATACCACCGGTTGGCCGTGCCTGCCATCTGAACGCCAAATTCCTCGCCGTTTCCACCCATTCCTACCATGACGGTAGACAGTTCGATTCCCTTGCACTTCGCGGTCAGGCTTTCCACGCCCGCCATCATCACGTGAAGGAAAAACCGGTCGTTTGCAGCAAAATCCTTGATAATCTTATTTTTCTGCGGATGGTCGATTTCCAGCAGATACGGAATTAGCTGCAGAGCCAGACACATTGAGGCCGCCGGCTGACGGTTGTGGTTCTCATCGCCCATCCCGGCCGTCTTCGAGAGGATCGTAATCAAATCCACGCCGCCGCTTGCCCGCACGGCCTGCGACAAGGCCGGACCGTAATCACTCCGAAACCAGCTTAAATCCGCCTCAACCTCCTCGTCATATAACCCCCAGCGCAGACATTTCGGATTCGGGCCGGGGTGGATTGGCGCGAACCCCTTCCCGCCGTACACCGAATCTTCCACCACGATTACCGGCATGCTCGCGGAGGTAACCATGCAGGCGGCATTGCCGCAGCTATAATTCTGGGAAGACGCCACCATAATCTTCCCTTCCTCCACCAGTTTCCACGCCTCTTCCTTCGTTTTCGCCAATCCCTCATGGATTGCCGCGCCGCAAATTGACGTACGCAGCGGCGGCGTAATCCGCTCCGTCTCAATGGACGGGCCGGGCATCAGAATGGTTTCCGGCGTCATGCCCGGAATCACTTCCAAGGCCGGACGCACGTCCACCCAGCGCGGACGGCCCTTGGTCAATATTTCCAACACCTGCCGGTTGGCTTCGTTTACACGTTCTTCTATCGTCATCTCGTCAAAACCTTTCTGTAACCGCTTAGTTTCCTCGCAGTTCACCTTTCTTTATTTATTCCCGCTTTGCCACACATTCAAGCCATAATCCCCCGCAAAATCCCCTTTATCTTATAGGAAACGAACAAAATGCTTGCATTTTGATTCGTTTCCTGCGCCGGATGCACGCCGCAAAGCGACATATTTCCTATGTGCATCCTTGCGCATCCTCGCGGAGCGGTGTATAGTAAACGCATTTACTTAATGCGTTTACTATACAGTGTCTCCGACATCCACGCAATTCGCTGCCGGACCACTTCCTGAACGAACGGATTATCCACATCGGCGTCAAACCCGTGGTACGAACCGGAAATCTCGCGAAGCGTCACGTCCACTCCCGCCTCCGTCAGACGCCGCGCGTAGGTTGCCGCCTCATCGTGCAAGATGTCCATCTCCTGCGGTTCGATATAGGTTTTCGGAAGGCCGCCAACATCCGCCGTCCTCATCGGAACCAGAAATTCCTCGTCCGCCGAAACGGCTTTTAAGTATTCCCGCCACATGGCGAGGTTATTTTTCAACGGCCATGCGGCCTCGCTGTACGTTCTGGCAGACGGGTATCGGCCGCACCGGTTGTCAAGCGCCGGGTAAACAAGCATCTGCCCTGCCGGGAAATGGTTCGATTTCACATCCGAGCCAGCGCGGGCGGAACATTTTTTCTGTTCCCGCGCCCACAGCGCGATTCCCGCCGCAAGCGTCCCCCCGGCACTTTCCCCATACAAGAGAATCCTATCCGGGTCAATGCGAAGACTCCTTGCATGCATTTCCAGAAAACACCATGCATCCTGACAATCCCAAAGAGGCACGGGTGCCGGATGCTCCGGCAGAAAGCGGTATTCTGGCAGAAACACCTTCATCTTTAACTCCAGCGTGTACCGTGCCGCCAGCTGCATCATCATTAGCTGGATGGGGAGAAAGAAACCGCCGCCATGGCAATAAAGCATTGCGGGCGTTCCCTTTCCCGTTTCTTTTTCTGTTTCTTCCGCCCCAGACACGAAGCATCCCGTTTCTTTTCTCGTTTCATTTTCTTCCGGCTCAAACACGAAACATTCCATCTCCTGGCCGTCACGCAGCGAGATTTTGACCGTTCGAACCACCACGCCGGAAGGCGGCGCAAACTCCCGGTTCTGCCTCTGCAATGTCTGTATCATCACCCGCAAGGCGGGCACAAGCTTCGGATTGCCAAAATCCAGCCCCGTCCATTTGCCCGGGCCTTTTAGTTCCCGGCGGTATCCCCGTCCGGGCATCCCGCCTCTGACGTGCTTCGCGCCAGCGGACTCCCCGGGCCCGTTAACGTCTGCCAACACACACATGCCGTCACCTCCTAAAGCAGGATAATTTCATAGGCCTCCAGCCGGTCCAGGGTCACGATTCGCTCCGTCTTTGTCCTTCGCACGGTGGCCGTCCCCCCGTTATAGGCTTTTGCCTCTGCCGCCGTATCGCCGAACTGTTTCTCTTCCGTTTCTCCCGCGTTGTCAAGCGGCAGGTGAAGTTCAATCCCGTACACCGGAAGCGGTTCAAAAAAGCTGTTGGAAAAGACGCCCGACGTGTTGATCAATTGCAGGACCGTCTGATTTCCTTTCTTCCCGACCAGCACTTCCACCATCGGAGTCAGGTCCGGCGCGATCTGCCTTGCCCCGCATACATTACAAAGCACGTCCTGCATCACTTGGAACGTATTCTGGTATCCTTCCTCATAGTAGAACGTCCCCGCCAGCCATGGCAGATACACGCCCTTCCCCTTTCCGTACGGAAATGCCGTCACGCCCGGATGCCCCGTCACGTCCGCGTCCGTGTAATAGCAGATTTCCGGCGGGCCGTACGGATGCTCGCCGACCAGGTTCAGGTATTTTTGCGTCCCCTCCTCAAACTCCGCCATCACAAGATTTTCGCCGAACGGGATGAGCGACGCTTCCATACAATGCGGGAATGCCTCCCGGTCTTTTTCCTCTACCATGAACACGGAAGAGCGAAGATTCGCTCTCTTTTCCTGTATCCGCTTGATTCCCATGCACTTAAGCGGGAACGGCGCGGAAGGATTCTGCATCGCCGACATCAGCGCGGTATCTCCGGTCACAAGTACGACGCCGCCGTTTTCGGCGAACGCGTCCAAAACCTGTGCCTGCTGATCGTTCAGCATCTTCGCGTCACAGAGGATGGCAAGTTTCTTTCCGGCAAGCTGGTCCGTGCTTTTTAATTCACCCTGCCGCATCTCGTCAAACGGGACGTGGCTCTCGGTCAGCGCCCGGATCCATCCGTTCATCTCATGGTCAAATCTGCCCATCATATTTCTATGTATCAGCATCACCTCCGCCGCGGACTCGATTCCCCGATACAACTCCTCGTGATTCCGGTGGAAATGAAACACCCTCTTCGTCCCCGCGAAGGAAGACATGTCCTTGTGGTTGTCTATGCGCCCCATGATGTAAATGCTGCAGGAACCGGCGTTTGCCAGGTTCTGCCACTGCCGAAGCTCCATCTGGGCGGGCGAAATGGACGTCTCCCGGTAACGGAAACCCAAAAATTCCACCGCCGCGCTGTCCACCACATGCCCGCGCTTCGGCCCGCTGACTTTCCGCGCGTTCGAGGACGCGCTGTAAATCCATTTTTCCACGCCAATATCCGTGTTGGACTCCACCCGCAAATAATCCACTCCGTCGATGGCAATCTCCGGGCTGACCGCGCGAATCGTCTGGTGCAGGTTCATTTTCTGCTTTTTGGTGCACTCTCCCTTGAACTTCGTGTACAAACCGTATGCCGGAATCTTCGGGTCGTCCTTCTTCGGAATCTCCGCGCCGTACTGCTCCTTGAACAGCCGCTTGCAGTTCTCGCAATGGCAAGGGCCATGGTACTTATAATCATAATCCACCACCATAAATCCGCTCATGTTGCAGTACACCCCGTCAAACGGACTCTTTTCCAGTACTTCCTTCACGATTTCTGGCGCATATTTCTGCTGGTACTCGCTGTTAATGCAAGTCTGTACGTAACCGTTGTAATTCACGGCCTCCCCGTCCACCCTTTTATACGCCCAGTCCGGATGCGCCTCATAGACATCCTCGCGGATTTTGGAAAAATCCATCCGGGCAATCACCCGGATTCCCGCCTTGTGGCATTCCTCCACCGTTTTTTTCAGGCTGTCCCCGTGGAGATATTCACATTTTGGCTGATACTCCAAATCGGTATCGTAGCCGGCAATGATTCCGCCCGCGTTCAACGTCACGACGGTCGCGCCGAACTCTTTGAGATCCGCGGCAAATTTTTCCGCGTCCAAATCCTCCATGTCAATTTCCCGCAGATTCGTCTGAACCATTCTCCACGGATATCCTTCCCACCAATGTGCCATTGTCAGTCCTCCTTCCAAATCCATCTTCCGAAACACAAGCCCGGTGTTTTCTTCGCTCTGCCGCAGTTCAGCTAAAGCTGAATCGTGACTTTATTCTACACATGATTCTCATTTTGCGCAATTCTTATATTGATATCAATGTCACTATTTTGATATAACTGGCGACCATAAATAGTAACAATTTCCGAACCTGGTAAGTCAACATGGTGACTGACCGTCATAACCGCCATCTGTAACCAGAAGGATTTCTTCTGGGGGATTGTCTGTATTTACCAAAGAACGATATCTCTTTCTGCAATGCTCCACCGTTTCCAGAGGTTCTGTCACTTTGGCATATGGCGGCCAGTCAAATTCCTTTCCGGTATAGTCGGGATCCGGATACATGGCGCGAAAACGCTCGGACGAGAAGAATGGTTCGTGAGGGTCAAAGGTTTCAATCTGTAAAAACCAGTTGTCCTCTTTGTGGTTTTCCCGCAAAAATTCCAGTCCGTTAAGAAACGTCACGACCTGGGGCATATCGCGCTCTTCTTGGAGATACTGGCGGTTTACCGCGTCGTTTCGATTCAAGTCGGGCATTCCAAGACGGCGCATCATTTTCTTCTTTGCACGGTCGCCCTCACTTTGCAGAAATCCTGACATGTCAGGCTCCTTCACCTGCCCTTTCCACGGGTCGCCCTCCTGACCGCGGCTGATTTCCCAGGAATTATACCGGGTATGGTAGGTCGCGCCCCCGTCCTCCCAGTAATGCTGGTGATCCGACACCAGGTGGGTATAAATTCCGTGCCGTTTGAGCATTTCCGGCATGGAATCGTCAAACGGCTCTAACGGTCCCCAGCTACGGTGAAGAAAATTGTATCTTCCCGTGTGTAGCTCCCGTCTGGCCGGCATGCAGGGCATGCTGCCAATATAACAGTTGTCAAACGTCACCGCCCGTTTTGCCAGGCGGTCAAAATTGGGCGTGTGCGCGTCCGCACATCCATATGCTCCCAGCATCCTGCTGTTTAAAGAGTCAAACATAACCATAATCGCTTTCAATTTATTTTACCTCCGATTTTTTCTGAATATGTTTTTCAAGATTGGGTTGCTCGTATTTTTCCCGATATAACTGGTTTTTTCGGGAACGATAATCGGCCGGTGTAAAACCGGCATATTTTTTAAATTCTTTACCAAAATGGCTTTGGGACGCAAAGCCAAGATATTGGCTGATTGTTTGCAGGTCATAGTCTGAGTAGCGGAGAAGATTTTTTCCCCGCTCCACCTTTTCACGCATAATGAACTGGTGCAGCGTCATGTGCTCGTTTTTGCGGAAAATCATTCCGAGGTAAGACGCGGATGTTCCCATCTGTTTCGCCATTTCTTCAATGATGATTTTTTCGTGGAAATGTTGAAACACATATTCTTTTGCCTGCCGGACCAGCGGATGATACTGTCCCCTGTTTTTTCGGATATAGCGGCAGAGAGTCAGGCAATATGCGGTCGCCACTTCGAAAAGCTCTTTCTCTTTTTCGGTTCCCTCCACCATTTGGATGCATGCGTCCGCAATCGAATATACCATCTCGGAATCTATCGACTCTTGCCGCAGAACCTTGGTACAGATGCTGGAAACCGAGCAGATTATCAGATTTTTTAAATTACGCAAGTGATTTCCGGCCAAATATCCGGCCTCCCCGCCCAGATGAATCTCGCCGTCCATAAAATGTATAATTTTCGTCTCGTCACCGCTGAGGATGACTTCTACCAGTTCTTCGTTCCAGAGGGGCGTGTTGTGTAAAATACCGGCTTCTTGCCGCTGAAAAAGAATCTTTTCCAGACGTTCGGAAAATTCTGCTATTTTTTTCTGGTTCAATTGAAATTGTATTTCCATCGCTTTTGATCTCCCTTTGCCGATATGGCGCTACTATATTGTCACATCAGTATTTTGCGGGTTCTAAAGTCATGTATTGACATGCAGGCATGTCATACATGACCTTTCGACCCTTGGTATCATCATAATCTCAAAAGCGAAATTCGTCAATGTGTATTGTTTTTACGCGTCCTCGTATCGATTGGACTGCAGGATTGTTCCCACGATTCTTGCCGCACAGGTGCGCAGTTCCTGGTGAAGCAACCGTTCACCCTCGGTTTTTTTCATTCCTTCAAGGATTTCTCTCACGTCGCCAGGGTCGCCCGGCATAATCAGGTCGTTTCCCGCCCGGATGCAAAGATCCGCCTTGGAGCCGCCCACGGTAGTCGTGTTCCAGTCTGTCATTACCATCCCCTGGTATCCCCATTCTTTGCGGAGCACGTTTGTCAGCAAATCATAATTGTTGGCCGAGTGGATTCCGTTGATTAAATTGTAGGAGCTCATGACCGCCAGCGGTGCCGATTCTTTTATCGCGATTTCGAAGCCTTTCAGGTAAATTTCCCGCAATGCCCGTTCTGAAACGACCGCGTCACAGTGATGGCGGTTGTCTTCCTGGTTGTTACAAGCGAAATGCTTGATTGTCGTTCCCACTCCCGGCATATTCTGTACCCCCCTGGTGATAGCGGCGGCCATTTTCCCGGAAAGCAGAGGGTCTTCCGAATAATATTCGAAATTACGTCCGCAAAGCGCGTTTCTGTGAATGTTCATTCCCGGTGCCAGCCAGAGCGTCACATGAAATTCAATCATTTCTTCGGCCACAAGACGTCCGATATCTTCCATAAGCCCGGTATCAAACGTCTGTGCCAGCAAGGTTCCTGATGGAATCCTGGTGCAGAACTGGTAATAGTCCGTCCCCTCGTCCCGGCGGGTCGGTCCGAAAAACTTTTCCATCACGCTCATTTCGTAGGGTTTTCCATCTGGATCCAGTTGATAATATTTGACCAGTCGTAACCCGGCCGAACCATCTGCCAAAATGATGTTTGCCAGATTCCATGGTTCGCGGGCATAGTTTGTGGTCGTCTCGCCCGCGGCTCCCGGCACCGTTATCGCCGCCATGCCGATTTCTTCTTTGCGTGCGGGCGAATCGGAGGGCAAAGTGGCGGATGCCCCACAGACGAGCACTGCCATCTGTTCATCCGTCATGTGGTTCAGAATGCGTTTTTGCTCCTCGCTCTCCATCATTTTCCACGAGTCGTGGCAAGCGTGGTCATTTACGTCCGCCGCATCCGGTTTTTGGACTTTCCTTGCTTCTACTTCAAAGACGGGAAGCTCTGAAAAAAACGTTTTCTTGCAATCCGGAAGCTGAATTTCTTGTAGTTTTTCTTTTGGCGGGCATACGGACGCGGTGCGTTGCACCACGATTTCCTCCGCAACGTGCAGATATCCGATTTCATCTACCTGGTTAGAAGCGTTTCCCACGAGGATTCCATAATGGCCTGGTTCTAAAATATACGAGCTTCTGCTCTCGTCAAAGGACGCGCAGGAAGAGATTTCAAAGGATGCCCGAAGCGTTTGTGTTTCTCCCGGTATCAGCAATTTTGTCTTGGCAAATGCCACGAGACGTTTTTCCTCCTTGGCAAGCATGCCGCACGGCAGGCTTGCGTAAACTTGGATTACTTCTCTGCCCGCATATGCCGCCCCGGTGTTGGTTACTTCCAAAGTGACTTCTGTTTTGTCTCCTTCCACTACAATCCGCGGGCGCTTCCACTCAAATTTCGTATAGGACAGTCCATATCCGAAGGCGTATCGGGGTACGATTCCTGCCTTTTCAAAATATCGGTATCCTACATAGATTCCTTCCTGGTAGTATTCTTTGGAAGTGTCTCCGCTTCGATAACTAAAGGTTTCACTGTTGGGATAATCTTCGTAATGCACCGGCCAGGTATCCGTCAGTTTTCCCGACGGACTTACCTCTCCGGTCAGAATTCGTGCCACCGCGGTTCCGGCTTCCATACCCGGCTGGTGAATATATAACAACGCGTCCACCTTGCAAGTATCCATGAAATCCACGTCTATTACGCTGCCGCAATTAATGATTACCAGAAGCTGCTCAAACCGTTCCCCTAAAAGGCGGATGCTCTCCCGCTCCACCTGCGTGAGACGGTAATCGCCTGCTCCGTCAGAGCGGTCTTTTCCTTCCCCGGCATTCCGTACGAGCACATAAATGGCGGTTTCCCCATTATATTTTTCCAGGTCTGAAATACTGGGGATCGGTCCCGGTTCTGGTATGTAAGCGGGAGAATGAAGATATACCTGGATTAATGCCTGGTCGAAGGCAATTTCTTTTTCCTTGCTCATTTTTTGCGCATGCTTGTAAATATCTGCATAATATGCTTTTTGCCTAATTTCTTCAGCCTCGTCGTAAGCGTCCAGCCAATTTGACGTCGTAATCTTAAATCCGGCGTTTATCAGCCCCTTTTCTATATTGACACTATATCGTTCATGTACGTCCCCGGAGCCGGTTCCCCCGGTCACCGTATGCCTTGCACCGGAACCAAACAAGGCGATGTCGCCCCGTTCTTTTAAAGGAAGCATTCCCTTGTTTTCCAGAAGCACTATTCCTTCTGCCGCCGCCTTGGCGGAAAGCTTCCGATGTGCGCGCTCCCTTTCGGTTTCCACGCCGCTCCGGCTTCCCGCATAACGGATTTCTTTTATCTTTTTCATTGCCTTCAATCTCCTATCGTATTCAAATCAACGCCGTTGGTGTCTTTGACCTTCCAGATTAAAAGTACCAGTCCGATGATTACAAATGGTGCGACCAAAACCATGTAGCCAATGGCGAATACCATCGAAATCATAGTCAGCCAAAACAGCTGTTTTTCCTTAAACAGATGTTTCATTGCATGAAATACGCCGCTTTTATTTTTCTTTTCCACCGGTTCCTTCTTTTTGGCCGGATGTCGTTCTTCATATGGCGATTCCAGGTATTTTACGCGTTGTTTTAAAAACATTTCCGACTCCCGGGGAACCAGGAAGATGTAAGCGGCAATGGCAAAGGCCAGCACCGCGGGAACCGCGTACACGTTTCTCCAAAGCGTGCTGTCGTTTCCCATCACGGTCGCCCGCAATACCGGCACGAGGATAATGCAGAAAGCGCCGGTTCCTTTTACAAATCCATAAAAGGTTGCGCGTTTTTTCTGCGGTGCCACTTCATACAGATAAATAATCTGTATGTCGGACGAAACCATGAACACCGTAATGGTATAGCCGACATAAAAAACAAGAATGCTCGGCGACCATGCGCACAGCGCCATTCCGATTCCCATCATAATGATGTTAAATGCCAGAAACGGTTTCCTGCCAAATTTATCCGAAAGCGCCTTATAAAAAGGCAGAATCGGGAGAATCAGGTAGGATATGATATTGACCGCGCTGAACCTGGAGACCGCTTCGTTGTAAGACAGGTTGTAGGGATTCACAAAAAATTCTGTCACGATGGACGACTGTAGCTGTCCGCCAATCTGCGTGGCAATCGCGTCAATTCCCGCGCCTAAAAGAATTGCAATTCCGGCAAAAAATAATGCGAATTTCAGTGGCTTTCTGTTCAATTGAGCCTTTCTTTTTTCCAGTTCGCAGGCATCCCTTTTTTCGATTTTATCTCTTGAAGTCATGGAAAATTCCTCCTTTCGTATATTTGATTCATTCTTCAAGTGTCTCTATCATAATCGGAAAACAGGGATTTGTTTATAACGTTCTGTTACTATTTATCACGTTTTCTAACTATCTTGCGACTCCCATGGTTTGCGCTGGTAAGGATGACATCTTTCCACGGGAACGGGACATCAGTTGCTATTACTGCCTACGAACCACGCTTATCTGCGGTTGCATACAATAAATGCATGAATAATTTTCAATTTTCAACACAAATCGACACGTTTAAATCTTTTTCATTGCCTCCTTCCGCCATTCTCCCGGTGTCATACCCGTCACTCGCTTAAAACGGCGGATAAAATAACTGACATTTTCAAATCCGCATTCAAAACAAATTTCCATCACGGATTTGGTCGTGTCCTCCAGCATTTCCTTCGCCCATTCCACCCGGTAAGCAATCAGGTACTGTATCGGCGACATGCCGGTAATTTTCCTAAAAAACGCACACAAATACTGTGAAGGTGCAGACGAACGTGGCCAAGAAAAAAACGGCTGAAAAAGACTAGTGGGTAATTTAAAGGCTGTCACGACAAATCAATGTGACAGCCTTTGTTATGGTAAAAACTCAACCTTGTTTCATCCTTTCCCATGAATCTCCTTTGCCACTTCCCGCGCGTACGGCGTGTTCGCCACGCCGCCTTCCCCGGTTTCCCGCAGGGACACGTGCATGGACTCGCCCACTTCCTTCATGGCGTCTATCACCTGGTCGGGCGGAATCCTGCTCGTGATCCCGGCCAGTGCCATGTCCGCCGCCGCAAGCGCGTTCACCGCCCCGATGACGTTACGTTTCACGCACGGCACTTCCACCAGTCCCGCCACCGGGTCGCAGACGAGCCCGAGAAGGTTCTTCATGGCCATCGCCGCCGCATGCACGATTTGCTCGTTGTCACCGCCCTTCAAATAAACAAGCGCGCCCGCCGCCATCGACGAGGCCGAGCCGACTTCCGCCTGGCAGCCGCCCTGCGCCCCGGCGATAAACGCCCTGGCCGCGATGACCTGGCCGATTCCGGCCGCAACGTACAAGGCTTCGACGATTCGCTCACGGCTAATCGCGACACTGCCGTTTTCCACTCGTTCCCGCCCCCCGGCACTCTCGCGATTTTCCACGTCTTCACACCCCTCCGCCGTTTTGCAATTTCTAGCACTCTCTCGTGACTCGGCTTCTTTGTATTCTCCCGCATTTTCCTGGTACAGCGGCACCAGCACCGCCGGCAGCACCCCACAAGCCCCGGCCGTGGGAGCCGCCACGATGCGTTTCATGCACGCGTTGGATTCTCCCATCTGGAGAGCCTGCGCGATGACCTTGCCCACGAAGTCGCCGACAAGCGCGCCGCCTTGCTTCCGATATTCCTCCATTTTCGCCCCGTCCTTCCCGACCAGGCCGCTGCCCGACGTCAGGGACGGGTCATAATTTTCACTGGCCGCCAACATGGCCTCCCACATTTTCCCCATGGTAGCAAGCGACTCCGCCTCGCTGACGGAGCGTTCGTTCATGTCATCCTGCAAAACGGCCCGCCAGAAGGGAATTCCCTCCTCCCCGCAAAGCCGGATGATTTCTTTCAAAGACTGATATGCCATCCCATTTCCTCCTGCCACAAAATACCAGCACGTACCCGATTTCCAAATGCATCGCGTCAATTATCCATTTGACTTTTCCCCTTCAATATAAATCACTTTCCGAATGCCGTCCCGCGCTTCCATACGCTGAATGATGTCTACGGGGACGACCTGGTCCACCTCGATAATCATGACCGCGTCGCCCCCTTTTTTCTCCCGGTACAAGTTCAGTGCCGCGATATTGATGCCCGGTCCGGCAAGCATGGCGGTAACGTTCGTCACATGCCCCGGCCGATCCTGATGGTAAACAATCAGCGTCGGGTTCTCACCCGTGCAATTTACGGCAAGGCCGTTCAATTGGTTTACCATGATGCGGCCGCCTCCCAGCGAGGAGGCTTGTACCTCCAGACATTTTCCGTCCGCGCCCTCCACCTTTAAAAGCGCGGTGTTTGGATGCGCCCCCGCGAGCCGGATTTCATGAAAGGAAAACGAAAGGCCCTCTTCCCCGGCGATTTCAAAGCTGCGGGGAATTTTCATGTCATCGGGCTTCATGCCCAAAAGCCCGGCAACCAGAGCCTTGTCGGTTCCGTGCCCTTTGCCGGTCGCGGCAAAGGAACCGGCGAGGCCGATGTCCGCCCTCACCGGCCGGCTTCCCAAAAGTTTTCTCGTGATATAACCAATCCGCACCGCCCCCGCCGTGTGGGAGCTGGACGGACCGACCATGACCGGTCCCAAAATATCGAAAATATTCATGGCATTCCTCCATAATGAGTATTCGTCTTTCTGACAAAAATTATCAAAATTCTTTCTTTAAATTTAACATAATTCCATGACACGTTCAAGGGAGAAATTACATCACCCGCTTTGCCAAGGGCAAATCAAGTTTCTTTTCACATGAGACAAAAAACACTGAAAAGCAGCCATCTTTCGTAGAGCCCTCTCAATCCAAAAAGGACGTCCAAAAGCTACCATACGGCCAGTGCCGTACCCCAGGGGTAACTTTCGAACGCCTCGCTTCATTTTATATTATGATACAAGCGTCAAAAGGTCATGCGTTTCATGCTTGCATGAAAAAGGATGACTTTGGGACGCGCAAAACACCGAAAAGCAGCCATTTTTCGCAGAAAAATGAGCGGATTTGAGGTGTTTTAGGATTACGGGAGTGCGTTAGCACGGAGTAATCCGTGTATCATGAGCGTCAAAATACCTTTTGACGCTCTAATCATATTATTCTTTTGTTCTCAATTCTCTTTTCCCGCGTTCTTTTCCGCGAGCCTTAATGTTGAAATGATTGGAACAATTAGTACTCCGCATAGGAAATTGCTGATGCCATGGATGCAGTCCCACGGCAGCCCCGCTATAATCCAGGCCACCATTTTTTCAAAACTCAACCCATAAAGGATTGCCTGCACCGGGGCGTACAACATCCCGAATAAAAAACCGTGAGCCGCACACACCGCCATGTACACGAAGGGTCGTATTTTTTTCGGCATCTCCTTTGGCAAAAGCATGACGGCCGCCCAGAGAACCGTCCATACATATAAATATGGAATCCACCATGTGGCAAATCCGCAAAATACGCCATTTAAAATGACATATGTGTAAATAGGATACAATGCCTTTTTCCGATATACGACCGTGAACGCGACCGTAAACACGCCAATCAAATGCACGTTTGGCACAAGTTCCATGATAATCTTGGACGCGTACATGACGGCACCAAGCATGCCAAAAATGGCAATTTCCTTAATCGTGAGCTTCATGCCTATTCAACCTTGAAGGAATATGTGTCCCCTTCCGTTATCGTAGTGGCGTCCACGCCCGTCATCGCATATTCATCATTGACGTAAAACGCCCAATATACGCCATCCGTATCATAATCCACGGTGATGCCGTTGACCGTATTTACATAAAGTCCATATTCCCCGTCGTCCCCGGCAACCAGTCCCAACTCGAGCAGTGCTTCCCCCACGGTTTCCTTGTCCGTGTGAATCTCAAACCGGGTTTCCACGCCTTCCTTGTCCACCACGGTAAACATGAATTTCGTGCCGCCCTCCCCGAGCTGCTTCACCTCCGTCTGGGCACCATCCGCCTGATCATCTTTTCCCGACTGCCCGGCCTTGTCCGACCGGGCATCGTCTCCGGCCTGGGCGCCCTTGTCCGACTGGACGTCCGTCTCCGTGCCGGAAGGCGTATCCTTGCCCACATTGCCATTACAACCATTTGTAAATAACGCCATAGCCACGACAAGCGCCATACAAAGGATAAGTGACATCAATTTCTTACTACGTTTCATTTGCATGTCCTTTGTCTCCTTTAAGATTTGTATTTCCTCCAAAAACCGGCCCTCGCGGTTCCATGTACGTGTTTGCCGAAACAAACGCCGCCACACAAAGAGGATTCATCTTGTTCGGATATTTCGACTTGGCATTCCATGAACCGGCCTTCTCAGATATGTTCCAATGGCTTTTCCCTAAATCGTGGCTTTCGAAACCGTGAAAAGGAGTTTCACTTACGATGTTCCCGCACCAGACACGATTGTATAAACGACATATTTCTTCTCGCGCCCCGCGCTTTACGGTTCCGTTCTTTAAGTCAGGTTCGTGGTAATTCACACATGCCTCACGGCGACGGGCTCGTACAGGACTTACACCTGTTTCCCCAAACAAGACGATTTTTATTATAATATCCCGCGTCCGTTTCGTCAACATCGTTTTTCCAGTTACTTTTCACGAAGGGTTACTTATTCTAGAAAAAGTAGCTTGCATTCCACAATTTTACAAGTTATACTAATAGTCAGAAGGGAAGGAGGTCATCATCCTTTTGGACGAATACGATACGCCCATGCAGGAGGCCTACGTGAACGGTTACCGGAAGGAGCTGGTGGACAAGGAAGAAAAAATCAAGGCCATCAATTATTTGAACGATGCCGGAGCCTTCCTTATCACCAAGTCCGGCAACAAAGTTACAAAATACTTCGGCATTTCCAAGTACAAGCTTTACAGCTACGTGGACATCAATAAGTGAAACGCCCTGCAGTGGCCGCCAATGGCCATACAAAGCCTTTGAGCCTGCGGGAATAAAAAAATGGAGGTAGGACTTATGTTAAAGTACATTGAAACCCCGAACGCACCGGCCGCCATCGGCCCTTACTCACAAGGAATCGTCGTAAACGGCATCGCCTTCTTTTCCGGCCAGATTCCGCTCTCCCCGACGACCGGCGAGGTGGTGGGCAACACCATCGAGGAACAGACCGAGCAGGTCATGGCCAACATCAAGGCATTGCTTGAAAGCCAGGGCGCGGACTTCGCCAGCGTCGTGAAGACCACCTGTTTCCTGGCGGACATCGCGGACTTTGCCGCCTTTAACGCGATTTATGGAAAATATTTCACCGGCAAGCCGGCCCGCTCCTGCGTCGCCGTCAAGGACTTGCCGAAAGGCGTGCTTTGCGAAGTGGAATGCATCGTGGCGATAGGGTAGGCTCCACTTCAAACGACCGGCAAACCGCTCGAAGGTACCGTCATCAAACCATTGTCACAAATCATCTGGCCGTGATATTGCCATTGGCAATGAAATTCGTGTTTTGGAAAACCAATTCACTTATGTGGATGACGAGAATACAAAGGCGACTTGCCATGTTAATCAATATAAGATGATTCTTATACGCGGAAGCTTTTAGAAGCTATCAGAAAAGAGAGTTTGGAGAGATATCAGTAGATGGCCAGAAGTCCATCCCCATACCCACATCAGGCACACCAAACTGGAAACACGAACAGGTTTTTTGATTTCTCAGATTAAACAGGTTCAAGGGAGAGTTTTTGATCGGCTTTTGCAGACATGTGGTGTCGATGAATTTAATGGACCACAAGGGCATATTCTTTATGTGTTATGGAAAAGTGAAGGCATTCCTATTGTGGAACTTGCACAAAAGACGGGATTGGCAAAAAATACACTTACTGTAATGCTTTGTAGAATGGAAGAAAATGGCTTAATCTGTCGGGAAGTTTCCGCTTCTGATCGACGTCAAAGCCTAATTAGCCTGACACCCAAAGCCCGTGCATTGGAGAAACGTTACAATCAAGTCTCTCAGCAAATGAACAGCTTGTTTTTTAAGGATTTTGAAAAGGCGGAAATCAAGGAATTAGAACAGTATCTTGACCGTATTGTTTCCAACTTGGAGCGAGCGGAACAAGCATTAAAAAAAGGAAAGGATGTACATGATGGCAAAGGTAAAAACTGAGATTGGTAATGATTACTGTCCGCAGGCGCTATTTCTTTATGGTACAAAACAGGAGGATGGGCAGCCCCATTTTGGTCTTTTCTGTTGGTTTGGATATTATCATTCTTCAGAGGGACTCGGGGTAATGGCTTGTATAGGTGAGGAAAAACAGACCAAGGATTTGATACGCAAAAATGGTGTATTTTCCGCCAACCTCGTATCTGAACAGCTGCTGCCTTTGGCAGATTATTATGGTTGTACTTGTGGCAGAACCACACCTAACAAGATGCAGTACCTGCCTGCTATAGAGCAGGGACAAGTGCTGGATGTGCCAACCATTGTAGAAAGCCCTGTTAGTTTTGAGCTGGAAGTGAAAAAAGCAATCCCTATGGGAGATGGATCAGATATTTTTCTCTGTTTAATCCGTAATGTAACCCAGGATGAACAACTGCTGGATACAACGATTCCCTTTACAGAAAGATTGATGCAGGCCGCTCCGGTATTAGCCCCGGGCGACGGAACCTATTCTTCCATTGATGGAAGATATCTCGGAAAATGGGGAGAACCTATGAAAAATATGGCTAACACCAAAGAATAGCCGTATAATACAAACGCATTTTGGAAAAACAGACTACAAAGGCCTTGGAATGATTTAATCCCCCTTACAAGGAGGCCATTATGGGATTAAAGGAAGCCATCCCGACATTTATAACCTGTGGTCCATCCTGAATTTCCTGGACAAAGGAAGATATGGTACTTACTGGGCAAATACCAGTGCCAACAGTCTGGTAGGAAAATTATTGCGCGAGGGCAACTAAATCCAAGGGGCTGTCGGGTAATGCGGAAAACCCACAATATATGGTGGCAAATCCAGATGCGCCACGACATACATTGTGGGTCTGCAGTCATTTCCCGCCAGCCCCTTGCGGCGGCGCACAAGTCAGCTATGCTGACAAAATACATCTTTGTGTGCCTGCCATCCGCCGGAGGCATATCAGATGGGGGGATTGAATCCCTCCACTGATACAAATATGTTGCTCACCGCCTATAAAGGCGGGAGTCATTCCATAACTGATATACGAATCTATTTAGAACACCTGAACTTCAATTCCTCCCAGCGTCTGTCCACTTCTTTCTGGAACTCCCCAATCAAATATTCATTTTCCGGCTTGAAAAGGTGCTTGAACCTTCCCTGCGGCTTCAAAAATTCCTCAATCGGGAGCTTTTTCTTCGGCTCGTAGTTGAGAATCCACTTTCCTTCCACGACCTCGAACAGCGGCCAGTAACAAGTTTCCACGCCCAACCTGCAAATTTCCAGAATGTCCGGGGTATTATACCTCCAGCCGCGCGGGCATGGGGCCATGATGTTCAAAAGGGCCGCGCCCGGCGTGTAAATCGCCCTCTCCGCCTTGACATGCAAATCCTTGAAATTCTGCACGAACGTCGTCTGTCCCACGTACGGCACGTCGTGCGCCGCGATAATCGCCGCCAAATCCTTGCGGTTCTGCGGCTTCCCGTTGCTCTGGCTGCCGACCGGCGTGGTCGTCGTGTCCGCGTACATCGGGGTTGCGGACGAACGCTGGATGCCCGTGTTCATGTACGCGCCATTGTCGTAGCAGACATAAACAAAATCATGGTTACGCTCCATCGCGCCGGACAAAGACTGCATGCCGATATCGTATGTGCCGCCGTCGCCGCCAAACGTGATAAATTTATAAGTCTCGTTCAATTTTCCTTTTTTCTTTAACGCCTTGTACGCGCCCTCCACGCCGCTCATCGTCGCGCCCGCATTTTCAAAGGCGTTGTGAATGTAGGAATCCTCCCACGAGGTATACGGGTAAGTAAACGTGGACACCTCGAGACATCCCGTCGCGTTACCGATAACCGCCTTGTCCCCCTCATGCAGGCCGCGCAACACGTTTCGCACCGCGATGGTGCCGCCGCAGCCCGCGCACATCCTATGTCCCGGAGCCAGACGTTCCGGTTTGCTCATCGTCTCTTTAAAATTATAGGCTTTCACGTCGTAAGCCGCCTTGTCGGCCTTTTCGTCGCAAACCACCTTGCCGTAAGCTTTTTCTTCCATATTAAAACGTCCCTCCTTCTTTTATTCACGGATGCCCATGAAACGGTACGTCTCACCCGCGTCGCCATCATCGATGATTTTTTGAAGCTCGGCATAGACATTTTCCATATCCGTAACGCGCACGTCGCGCCCGCCCAGGCCGTACACGTAATTGACCGCCAACGCCTCGCTCCGCGCCCGAAACAACGCCGCCATCACGTCCGCGCCCAAAGGACCGCCATGGTTGGTGTAGCTCTCCGCCCGGTCCATGATGGCCACCGCCTTCACATTTTTTAAGGCATCGGCAATCTCGTCCGCCGGGAACGGACGGTAAAGGCGAATCTTAATCATGCCGACCTTCTCGCCTTTTTCGCGCAATGCGTCAATGGCATCCTTGGTCGTTCCCGCCGCCGAACCGATGATGATGACCGCGCGCTCGGCGCCGTCCATCCGATACTCCTCGAACAAGCCATATTCCCGCCCGGAAATGGCGGCAAATTCCTTCGCCACGTCCAAGACGACTTGCGGCACGTGCCTCATGCCCTCCGCCTGGTTTCTTTTGGCCTCGAAATAATAATCCGTGATGGAGTACGGTCCGACCGCCGCCGGACACTCGGGATTTAACAAATAGGTTTCCGGCTCGTACTCGCCCACAAACTTTTTTACGTCCGCGTCGTCCAGCAATTCGATATTTTCCACGGCATGGCTGGTGATGAAGCCGTCCTGGCAAATCATAATCGGCAGCCGCACGTCCTTATGCTCGGCAATACGGTAGGCCTGCACCATATTGTCGTACGCCTCCTGGTTATTTTCCGCGTAAATCTGAATCCAGCCCGCGTCCCGCGCCCCCATGCTGTCCGAATGGTCGCAGTTGATGTTAATCGGACCGGACAAGGCGCGGTTCACCAACGCCAATGCCAACGGCAGGCGGTTGGACGCCGCTATGTAAAGCTCCTCCCACATGAACGCCAGCCCGCAGGAAGAAGTCGCCGTGAGCGCCCTCGCCCCGGCCGCCGACGCGCCGATGGCCGCGCTCATGGAGCTGTGCTCGCTCTCCACCGGGATGAACTCGGTGTCCACCTGGCCGTTTGCCACGTAGGAAGCGAAATATTGCGGAATCTCCGTGGACGGCGTGATGGGAAATGCCGGGAACACGTCCGGGTTAATCTGCCGCAAGGCAATGGCCACGGCCTCGTTTCCTGATAAACGCTCTCTCTTGCTCATCTATTTCACCCCTTCCATCGTGATTGCCCCGAACGGGCACGCCTTCACGCAAATGCCGCACCCCTTGCAATGGTCATAATCAAACTCCAGGCGCTTTTTATCCGCCACCGGGATGCAACTGTCCGGACAGGCCGGCGCGCATAAAAGGCACTGTTTACATTTTTCCCAGTCTATCTCCGGCTTCACGGAAGTCCATTCTCCCGTCAAAAACTCCTTCGAAGTCCCCGCCCCGGCAACCACCATACCCTCGGTCAAATCCTGCCATTTTGCCTTTACGCCCAATTTACTGATATCCGTCGCCATCACTGCACCTCCTGTAACGCCATCTTAAGGGCCGCCATGTTGCCCTCGATTACTTCCGGCTTGCTGGCAAACTTATGCGAGAAGGAAAACTTCATCTCGGTCAGGAAACGGTCTTCCTCCATGATGCCCGCCACCTTCACGATGGCCGCCAGAAGCGGCGTGTTCGGGAAATATTTTCCCAGCGTCGCCATCGACACCTTCTTCGCGTCAATCGTGTAAACTTCTCCCTCGTACCCTTTCAAATGCGGCAATATTTCCTCCTTCGGGCGCGCCGTGTTAATCAAAATCGCCCCGTCCTTCTTAAGCCCGGCGGTCACGTCCACCGTCTCCAAAAGCGACTCGTCCACCACGACCACGTACTGCGGGTCGTAAATATTGGAATGCACGCGGATCGGCATGTCGCTGATACGGTTGTAGGCCGTAATCGGCGCGCCCATCCGCTCCGGGCCGTACTCCGGGAACCCTTGTACATACTGTCCCGTCTGAAATGCCACGTCGGCCAAAAGCAGCGCGGCCGTCTTGGCGCCCTGGCCTCCCCGGCCGTGCCACCTGATTTCTGTTACATTACTCATTACCATTCATCCTTTCTTACAATGAGCACTTGCTATGAACACTTAGTGAGGTTTCACACGAACTTAGTGTGAATGCACTCCGCGAATCTTTACTATGAGCACTTAGCACTCGTATTTTGAGTGCTTATGTGCGAATGTAGTTACCTGCAACTTGGCGAGGTTCTTTCGAGCCTAGTGCAGCGTAACTTCCTCTGACTTAAGCCTAGCTGCGCGGAGTTTCCCTCGTTCATGCTTACGTGCGAATGTAGTTACCTGCAACTTGGCGAGGTTCCCTCGAGCCTAGTGTGGTGACCGCTTTATATTTCGCTAAGCTGACTTGTCTATTTTCGCATCGCACTGCGTTGACCTCAATCGATGATGCCACCGCATCGCCTCAATCGGTCGCCTTGTCGATGCGAAAATATCCATCGTCATTTAGCTGAAAATAAAGTGGCCACCACACTAGTGCAGCGTAACTTCCTTTATAATTATAATGCCCAAGGGCTATTTTACTTCATTTTTCGCACATTGTCTAGAGTGCACTCTGTTTTTTGTGATTTTCGTTTCTTTTTTCGTTACTATTCACGGGGCTGTGCGCCTTGCCGCACGGCCGTTATCATTTTCTCATTTTTATTAGCATAAAACAAATAGACTCCGGCAATCCCCCGCACCGAAGGTATCGCCGGAACCTATTTTTCCTAAAAGTCAAATTTCCAAATGTAGCATAATCCCTCTATTCAAAATGCCCCTGCATAATCTCACAAACCTCGTCGTTGGAATCCTGGAATTGACCCAGACCGCCCTTATAGTCCTCCCATGTCATATCGCCGCGCACTACCTTCGGCAAATTTATGTCAATGTACTCATTCAGCTTCGTATCCAGTTTGCTCTTCGTTTCGCTTTCCTCCGCTGTAAACAAGATTGCCTTAAGCGGCGACCCGGACTTTGAAACCTCCCTATCCATATCGGGCAGCTACATTCCCAGGGTGGATGCGTCAAACTCATATCTCCGCAATATTTTTCCGAAAATCAGGCAAATCATGATTCCCGTGACCCCCAAGACGAACATGACCATCGCCGCCCCGGAGCCCTTCCCATTGCCAAAGAGCCCCGGCAACATGCTCCCGGCAGAAACATTTTTCATGATCGGCTCGCAGATTTCATCGACCATGTACCCGCCCAGGAAAAATCCGATGGGAATGGTAAAAAACTGCAGCGTGTTTCTGCAAGAATACACCCGCCCCTGCATGTTTTCCGGAATAGTCGTTCTCAAAACCACGTCCATCCCGCCAAGCGAAAACAAAGCAGTGGCAATCACCGGGTTCAAGATCGTCACCAGCGAATTGGAAAAAGAGCGCAAGCCGCTCGTCCTCTGATAGTGCTTTTTTGGCGTAATCAACGTCATGGCAACGTCGCTCGCAGGCTGCTGAACCGTGTTCATCAAGCCATTTACCGCGTTCAGCAAATACATGTGCCACGGCGCGAGCAAACCATTTTTCAGCAAAACCAGAACCGTGACCGTACAACATGCCGCAAACGTGTCACACGCAAGCATCACTTTCTTTTTCTCCCACCTGTCACTCAACGCGCCGGCAAATATGCTCATGCAAACATATGGCGCATAAGAACAAATGGACAAAAACGCCGTTTGCAGCGCCGAACCCGTCCGCTGATAAAGCCACAATGTCAGCGCAAAATTCGTCATCGCGCTCCCAAGTTGGGACAACGACTGCGTGCTCCATAAAACAAAAAACGTCCTTAGTTCTCTCATTAAATTTTTCATCATCACTTTGCTCCTTTACTTTTTATTTTTCACAAATACTTCGAAAGTCAAAAAGCAAAGCTTGAGGACTATCTGTCATAGTTCACGAAGCCGCGCGTCCACGGCACGAATCATGGCAGATTCCAGCGTACCGACATGTCGGCACGCTCCCCCTCCATGCATCGTCCTCAAACCCTGCATGGAGCAATTGCAATGCACATTACCATAATATGTCCTCCTCAAAATCAACGCTAGAAAAAACTTCAAATCCACCACTCCGGCGTTAGTTCGCCCAGCCGGATGATTCTTTTTTGCCCATAATCCAGCATGACCTCACCTGCTCGCCGTTGTGCCTGCCGTACCTCGCGATGACCTTGTGATAGTCGTGGATATCCACGCCCCCAAGTTCCTGCCGCAACTGATTCAATGTCGTGACACATTGCCTCTGCATAAGCTCCGCGATTTCATATTTGTCACGAAAATGCTTATAAAACGTCGTCCGCGTGACCGGGGTCGCTTCAAGAATGTTTTGTACCGTTATTTTCTCAAACGGCTTGTCCTTGAGCAACTCGACCAGCGCGTTGCAAATTGCCTTGTGCGTCCGCTCATATTGCGGACTTGCTTTCTGCTCCATAAACTTGTCACCTCATTCCCGGTTCCCGCCAAGCGTCACCGCCACGTACGTCACATATTCATGGTCAAAATGATAGCCCAGCTTTTCCGCCAGAGCCACCGACCACCGGTTCTGGGCATCCCAGCTAGGATACCACCCCCGCCCCAGGCACTCCAAAACCAGCTTCGCCCCACATATGTAAGCAAGTCCCCGCCTTCGATAATCCTCCCTCGTGTCAATCTCAATCTCAATACCGCCAATATAACCGGAATAGGACGAAGCCCCGGAAACGATTTCGCCATCCTTTTCTATGACCACGCCCAACCCTCTCTTCTGATACATCTCATAATCTTTATACTGCGACACCCAGTCCTGGCACCACTCATTCTCCCTGCAGCGCGAAAACAAAGCCTCGTCCATCATTTTCAACACGTACCCGTCTGGCAAACCAGCCACCACGGCCTCAAGTCTTTCCTTGTCAAAAATATCCGGCTCCTTCTTTATCGCGTATCGAACCAGCTTCTTCGCCTTTTCCCCATAACATTCCTCGATTAATTTTGCCCACCCGTCATTTTGCGGAATCAAAAGCGACCATCCCTTTTCCGGCTCGCGCAAAACCATTTCCCGGTCCGGCTTTCCCGCCAGAAAACAAAAATCCCCCAGTACCGCCACCGCGGAAGCCGGCCGCTCCAGTGAAGTCACGTAAACCTTGCCCATCACACCCTGCAGGCATGACCATATCAATGTCTCCTGCCATCCCTCGAATAACGGAGCGGCCTTTTCCAATTGAACCAATTCAAATACCATGTCCCGTACCACCTTTCCATATTCGGCACTTTTGTCATTATACGCTGATAATGCTTGGTCAACAATCATCCACTGTTCATGATTTAACTTCAATTCCTCTACTTTCTTTACCCTTTCGTAGATTTCTGCATCGGCTTTTTGATATTTTATATACAGGCGCACGATAATACTCCCGCAACGACGCTCCATCTCCCTCGAAATTTGTTCAAACTGATACTGGTTCATAACACTTTTCTCTTTTTGTTTTTAAATCCACCATTCGGGCGTCAGCTCGCCCAGCCTGGCGATTTTTCTTTGCCCATAATCCAACATGACCTCTATATCCTTATACGTTTCCGGCATTAGCTGGACCATAAGCTCACGGCACGCCCCGCATGGCGCCCCCGTCCGCCCGTCGGGCATAATCGCAAGCACCTTTTTTATCTCGTGCTCCCCGTTTGTCAACATATTAAAAATGGCATTCCGCTCGGCGCATACCCCAAGCGTCGAACACGTATCGACGCACACGCCCGTATAAACATTTCCAGCCCCGGTCAAAATCGCCG
Organism: Lachnospiraceae bacterium; assembly: GCA_910574865.1. Lineage (GTDB taxonomy): Bacteria > Bacillota > Clostridia > Lachnospirales > Lachnospiraceae > Schaedlerella. The sequence continues at coordinate 146,411 of CAJTDN010000005.1, forward strand.
CCGCGACGCCGCCCGCCTCGACATAATCGGAAATTTGTCTTTCCCTCTGAACCGCAAGGGCCTTCTCGTACAACTCGTCCCATACGTCGTGACCCCGTTTTTTCTTCTCATATTCACTTTTCAAAATAGAATACCACACCTCGTCACACACGCCCTGGTTATTTACGCCGCCCGCTCTCCATGTGCCCTCATAGGTCATCCCACATTTTCTCATTACCTTTCCAGAATTCGGATTCCTCGGGTCATGGCACGCGTTGACACAATTCATCCCGACCTCGTCAAAAAAGAACGCTATCACGGCCTCCAACGCCTCTGCCGTAATCCCCCGTCCCCACCAGTCACGTCCTATACAATAACCTACGGTTGCCGATTCCGTTTCATCGTTCGTTTTCACGGCACTGATACTGCCGATTGGCTCCCGGATTTCCTTTAATTCAATCACCCACTGGTAGTTTTTGGGGATCTCGTACTCATTTACCCAGAGTCCCACGATTCCTTTCGAACTCTCAACCGTTTCATGCGTGGGCCAGGTTAAAAATTTCGTCACCTCCGGATTGGAGGCCCAGTTACGAAACATCGGCTCCGCATCGCTTTCACGAAACGGCCGAAGTATCAAACGTTTTGTCTCTATTGTTTTAGTACCTTTATGGTTCATAAGATTCTTCTCCCTTCCTTAATTTAGGCAACCGTTTTCTTAATATCATCCTCTTTCATGATTCGCCACCCCTATTCAATCAGCACTACAAAGGAACTCCCGTTTTGTCCCGTCATATACATTCATCCTATCCGGTCCTTTCATTCAAATATAACTTCTTCCTCCGCTTTGGCATAAACATCAACCTGCATCTGTACGTCCAGCTTGGTAACGACCCACCCCCTCATCATGCACATTTTTATAAAATCGTCAATTCTGTTCTTACCATTCATTTCCTTAAGAGTCACGACCAAAGAATTCAGCGAATCCGCCGGCGCCCCTATTTTGTCAACACTTGAATTTTTCTTCTTATTCGTACCCGCAACCACGAAAATGACATCATACTCATACTGGATTTTATCTAATTCTGCCGCCTCTGGTGACATGAAATTCACATCAATCTCCATCGCCGACCCTAAAGACAAATTCCACACCTTTATATTTCGGTTCTTTCGAACAATATCTCGGATTTGTTTCAATATCGCAAACGAACTGAACCGCCCTGCCGTGGCGATGCCTTTTTCATATGCCCCACTCCTTGGTTTTTTCCATACGCAATATAATGATATCAATGCGGGACAATTTTGTCAATATTGGGACGGTTTTGTTTTTCATAATTACTATCCCGTCGTATACCCAAGAGCATCCCTTAATACACGCCCCTACGGGGCAGGCGGACTCTGCGAGTCCGTCAATGTATACCTCCTCCGATAATATTCCATCGTCCGATACTCCAATATGTCCTTCATATGCCGTTTAAACGCCTCGTTTCCGACAGCCTTCGCCAAATCATCCCGTACCGCGATTGCGTACCCTTCCTTTTCGATAAAGAAGCCTTTTCCAGACGCCTTCAAAAACTTAATCGGCATGCTTTTCGCCTTGCTTAAATGCTGCCTGTCCGTCATCGCCTTATAATCGTCATAAGAAATATCCGCCGCGAAATCCCGCCAGTTCGTCCCGTTGTCAAAAAACTTTTTCCAGGCGGCCAGCACTTCGTCGTCCGTGACCGCAAGCCGCACGTCCCCCTCATTATAAAAGCTGTACAGAATCGGTATCTTATACACCTTCTGCATGTCGGTAGTCTCAATCAGCGACAAGAATTCCCTGCCGATTCCGGAATACGCCACCGCCTCGTCCGCGGACAGCTCCCCCATCTCGTTCAAAAAATCCATGTACCTTCGAAACGGGTTCTCCTTGGCATGTTTCATGCAATATCGGTACACATCGTCGTCCATGTATGTAAACAGTTCCAAACGCGAAGGGACTTTCCCGTTCAATTTTTCCTTTACGATATAAAATTCCTGCCGGATACGCTCCCTGACAGACAGCGATTTTTTGTCCAGTTCCCTGAACAAATCTATCAGCCGCATGTCAAAATCCACGATGCAGTCGTCAGGATATTCCATCTCATAAAAGTCATAATAATCATAAGCGGCCCTTTCGCCCCAATTTTTTCCACCGCTTAATAACAAGGGCGCCCGTCCCGCCTTCTCATAATTCCCGATAAAATCCAGGACGTTCAGATACTCCTTGCCCCTGCTGGTGCGAAGCCCGCGCCCCAATTGTTGCAAAAACACGACCGGCGACTCGGTCGGCCTCAAAAACATGACCATGTCGAGGGCGGCAATGTCCACGCCCTCATTAAACATGTCCACCGAAAAAATCACCTTTATTTCCTGCTTCTTCAGCCTTTCAACCGCCTTGTCCCGGTCTTCCGAAAACTCCCCGTCCGCGTCGCTGTACACCGCGGCCGCCGCGACTCCCCTTCGGCAAAATTCCTTCGCCATCTCCTCCGCGTGCCGCCTGGAACAGCAAAACCCAAGCGCCCTCTTGGAACGATATTTCCGATAATATTTATAAATCAAATCATACCGCCTGACGTTGCCAATATATGTCTCGTTCAATTCCTTCTCATCATACCGCCCCTTCACGAGATGCAGCGACGAATAATCCGTCTCATCATAAATGCCATAATAATGAAACGGAACGAGCACGCCCTTGTTAATCGCCTCCTTCAGCGAAATCTCGTAGGGCACGTTATAATCGCAAATTTCATAAATGTTTTTGCCGTCCATCCTCTCCGGCGTGGCCGTTAGCCCTAGCAGAAACCGTGGTTTAAAATACTTCACGATTCTCTGGTACTGGTCATTTACCGCATGGTGAAACTCATCGATTATTAAATAATCAAAATAATTCGGCGTGAAAAACTTTTCCGACAAATACTCCTTCCTGCCAAGCGTCGCCACTGACGCAAAAATCACCGACTTGTCCGTGTCCTTTTGCTTGCCGTCGAAAAAGCCAAAATCGTCCGATCTCCTCACGTTTTGAAACGAAACGGCCGCCTGCCTCAATATTTCCTCGCGGTGCGCCACAAACAACACGCGCTCATACCCGGCAGAGTCAAACGCCGCCAGATACGTCTTACCCACCCCAGTGGCCGCCTGCACCAACCCCTTCGCCGCCCCTTGCGCCCGGCTGTCCGCCAGGGCATACAAAGCCTCTATCTGCACGCCGCGCGGCTGAAACAAAGATGCCACGTTGACACCCGCGCCATCTTCCAAAACGCCATTTTCCACCATGCCGTCCTTCCGAACTCCGTCTTTCTGAGCGTCATCCTTCCGGGTTCCGTCTCTCAACGTGCCGTATCCCAACGCGTCACCTTCTAGAAAGGCGCTTTCCATGCCCCTATCTCCCAAGTCATCATATTTCGCCAAGTCCTTCGACACCGCCGGCTTGTGCCAGTTCTTGGAGTAGCGTCTGAGCTCCTCGTCGTCAATCACGATGGAATGGTTCTCAAACAAGTCCACGAACGTGTCATAAAACAAAGTAAAATTCTTTTCGTCATCCAGGCTGCTAAAACGGTAGTTCCACTCGATTCCCGATGTCAGCGCGCTCCTGGAAACATTGGAAGAACCGATATAGATTTCCCCTGCATTTTCGTAGTGAAAAATATAGGATTTCGGATGAAAGGCGCGGGCCTTGTCATTGTAAAACCGCAAGTCCACCCGGTCGCCCAGTTCTTTTTTAATCAGAAATAATGCCGACGGCTGCGTAATTCCCAGATAATTCCCGGTCAGAATCCTTACCCGCGCCCCCCGCTCCAAGGCCGCTTTCAAATCCTTCAAAAGCATCCGCACCCCGGATTCCATAAGAAACGAGACAATGATGTCAATCCACTTCGCCTTCCCCATACTTCGCTTTAACTGGTAATATAAGAAACGGCTCCGATTTTTACCGCCGGTCATCACATCCGTATATTCAACTTGCGAGCTGTCAATCCGTAAAGAATCCGCCAATTCCCCACCTTGCGCCCGTCCGCTTCGCACTTCGCCGTCCCTTATATTTTCCGCAAAATCAGATTGAACCATTTCTCCTCACCCCTCCCCGGCCGCACGTCCGAAGTCGTCCACTGTTCCTCCACTTCCAACACGTCTATCGCTCCCAAAAACTTCGCAAACGACTCTTCCGTCATGTCCGTAAAATAACGTCCGTTCCGCTCGCCCGCGAACGTGCCATATTTAAACGACGTATAAATAATCCCGTTTTTCCGCAACGCCGCCGCCATTTTCCGCATAACATCGGCCAATTCATCCACTGGCAAATGTAATATGGACGAGCATGCCCAGATGCCGTCATACCTATCCTTCTCCGCCAGTTCCTGAAAAAACATGTTCTTCACTTCGATTCCGGCGTACCCGCCGGCCAGCTCGCACATCCTGGCCGAACCGTCCGTCGCCTCCACAACGTACCCGCGCTCCAGAAAATATTTCGCGTCGCGCCCGGAGCCGCAGCCAAAATCCAAGATACAAGCACCCTTTTCCAACTTGGACAAAAAATGCTCCTGCATACTGGTAAACTCCACATCTACCGTGGTTTTATAAAATTCATCCGCATGGGTATCATAATAATCAAGCGTGCGAATGTCCAAATACGTTTCCCTCGCGTATTTCTCCCCCATCAAAGCCTCCAATTTCTCATAAAACTTATCATTTCCCAATACAACCCTGACATACTCAGCATGCCGTCCTTCCGAAACCACCTTCTCGATAAAATGTCTGATTCCATCCCTTTCACACTGCATGCTCATCCGCTCGCGCCGCGACAGCTCCTGCCCTCCCACATTTTCAAGATGCCGCCACAACGAACCCTCCTTCAGCTCACCCATCATGATTCGAACGCGGCCCCCGGCAAACGACTCTGCTTTACCATACTTTGCCGCGGCATGGCAATGCCTGTCCCAAAACCAGTTGATAAACTCTATCTGCCGGTTTTCCGGGATATGCCGCATGATATGCCTGACATTGTACGCGTTAAAATATTTGGCCCTGATGCCTTTTTCATGCAGCTTGCCATCCCGCAAAACCGCGTACTCCAGAAATTTTTCCTTGGTGTCATAAATATCGCACACGGAATTTTGATACGCGGCCTCGATAAAAAGAGCCATGTAAGGCACCTTATGCTTGTTCAGTATCACCTGGTTTTCCCCAAGCTTCCACATCAAATCCCCTGAAATTGCCTTGAAAATAATTTTGAACGCATACACCAGTTCCTCTGCGTTCACCGAGCAGCTTTCCATGATTTTCACCGCGACAAGCGGATTAATCCTGAAAATGTCCAGGATTTTTTTCTGCGTCTCGTGCTCCCCCGCCTTCAATTTATAATTATGCAGGCTGTTGGAAAAATCGCTTATGTACTGGTCTGACAAGTTCATGTCAGAAAACGCCTTGAACATGGGCGTGTTTTTAATTTTAGGTTCCCCTTGTAGCAAGGAAATGATTTCCATTTGTTCCATATTATCTTCCCACAATAACCGCTCGGTAGTCACTTCCCGCGATGACCGCCCCAGCAGTTACTTCCCGCAATGCCACCCGATAGTCACTTTCCTAGTAGTCCCAGAGGGACGTGTCTAGCGCAATCGGGCTAAACAACGACTTATATTTTTCGTGCCAGAACCCCAGCAATGCCGGCTGCCTCTCCCGGATTATCTCTTTCAAAATCTGCAGTTCAACCAGCGTGTCCTTTATCTGCACGACCGACGCATAATTTTCATCGTCATACATGAGGCCGTCCTTTATTTTTTTCAAAGCCTCCTGCTCCGGCACGTACCTCTTGTCATTGCCAATCAGCTCCGACAGCTTCGCCAGATATTCGTTCACAATCTGAACCGTCGCCCGGAAGCCCTTCAACCCGATTTCACGCTCAATCATCTTGTTAATGCAACGATTCATCATGTCCGTGTCGGAATCCGGCCCCGATTCCCCTTCCTTGACGAACTCGATGAAACATTTCAAATAGAACGGGCTGCGCAAATTTTTCAAAAACCCGGTGCGCGGATTCTCAAAATAATCATACTTCGCGGTGAGCCTTTGTTCCTCGTCAACAACCAGCTTGTCGATAAACGCCTCGACCTGCTTGTCCGTCAAGTCACATATGGAATATCTGGGTAATTCGGCCGGATACCATTGCTTGTCGCTCTCCCGCGTCCCGCCTATCACACGGACATCCTTCGCGGAAGAGGACAATTTGTTCAACTCCCGCCACGCCGCCTCCTTATTTTCCTTGTTCGCCTCGTCCATGCCGTCTATAAACAAGACGACCGATTCCTGCCCCACAAACTTCCTCGCCTTTTCAAGGCCGTCCTCGCCCGGATAAAAAATCTCCTGGACCGCCTTCATAATTGGCTCCTCGCTCACCGCCAGCTCGCCCATCCGGATTAAAATCGGTGTCCTCCTGCCATACTTTTCGCTCTTTTCGCGTCCTTCGCTCTCTTCGTGATTCTCGCTCTCTTCGTACCCATCACTCTCTTCGTGTCCTTCGCTCTCTTCGTGACCCTCGCTCTCTTCAGCCTTTTCATCGGCTTCATTTAAAGCCCTGGCCGCGCACTGTCCCGCCAGCTCCTGGATACTCCAGGTCTTCCCATACCCGGCCTCCTTCGAAAACAATACGAAGCCATTCGCATTATTTCCAAGAGAATATAACTCGTCAAGGTCAAATCTCTGAGATGTCCCGTCATCCGCCTTATAGGACAACGGAATATATTCCGCCGCATTCTCCGCCCGCTCCCCCGCGATACGCGCGAGATAATTTCTCCGATTACTCTCGAACTCCACCGTTTCCCGGTCATGCCCGGCCACTTCCTGAAAAATACTCTTGGAAATGCCCTCTATCTGCGCCTGGTATTTGTCCACGAACCCCTGTTTCTCCGTATACGCCCATGTGGAATTGCGCAAATATTTCAAAAAACTCCGGATGTCTTTCAACGCCGTCAATTCAAGAATCTTCACGTTCAACGTGTCATTCGGGTTGGAAATATGGCTGACCAGCCGGTTCTTGTCCGTCTGGATGTTGCGAATCTGCTGCCTGAAATTCGTCCCCACCTTGCACTGGTTATAAAAATCATAAAGCATCAACGCCGTCATCGCGGTAATGTCCATCCTCGTCTCGTCAAGCGTCTCCACCCCCTCCTTGCAAAGAACGTCATAAATCCCCTGGTAATTCTGCTTATGTGCATCGTTCCCCGCGAACTTCCCCTCCACGACGCCCCTCACCTGGGAAACCCAGTTCCCGCCAAACACCTGGGTCATACGTATCCTGAAAAACTCCTGCATTACTGATAACTGCAAATCCCCTACCGTACGTTCCAACTTATGTACCTCCTCACATCCTGCGCTGTATCATCAAGCCACTCGTCAATCCTGCCCGACCCGGATTAATTTTTATCGGCTTTTCACTGACTTTTACCGGCTTTTTCCATCTTCTCTTGATGTCATCGTAAATTCCTCGCTTATAATTTCTTCGATTTCATTATACTCTGATGACCTTTGTTTTTCAACCACAACACTCCGTTCAAGCCATTTTGTTTCCTAACGGTATTACAGCACGCCCCTCCTAAATAGCAGCCCTTCAATTCCTAAACGCTATACAATAGCTTGTAAATGCTTGACGTTTCCGCCCCGCAATGCTACAATGAACGATATCGAAAGGAGTTGATTTATATGGCACATACGGCTCAGGTCAGTTTCCGTATTGATGAAGAAGTGAAGCGAAACGCGGAGAATATATTGGATGATTTAGGGCTTACCATGTCGGCGGCAATCACGGTATTTTTAAAAAAAGTAGGAAGAGAACACCGTATACCTTTTGAGCTTTACGCTGATTCGTTCTACTCTGAAAGCAATCTTCGCTACCTGGAAAGAAAAAAGCGAGAGATTGACAAAGGACAGGCGCACATCGCGGAACACGATTTAATCGAGATGGATGACTGATGCGACTATCGTGGAAAGATGAAGCCTAAGAAGATTATCTGTATTGGCAAAAACAAGACAAAAAGACTTTGAAACGTATCAACACACTCATAAAGGATATTCAGAGAAATCCGTATGAAGGCATAGGCAAACCGGAACCATTAAAAGAAAACTTAAGCGGCATGTAGAGCAAACGTATCGATGAAGCCAATAGGATTGTCTACTATGAGAAACATGATGGCATCATTATCGTTTCCCACCGTAGGCATTATGACGTTTAAGAGTAAGCGGCAAGTACGCATTATCTACTGTATATTCCCATTCGCAAGCCGTTTTAACACTTTTAAAGACAGGGTTCTCATTCCATTTTCCAACTTGCTTATATCGAGTATATGTCGATTGTACCATACACACTACATGAGCAAGCTATACCATTCTGCCGTGAAATCAGTACCCTCTAAATGGATGGGTGTATCATCCGATAAATGTTTGTATACGGTAGTGTCAAGGTACGCACTTTCTACCGTTTACAAAAGTTCCGCAAAAAAGCAAGACATGGGAAGGTTCCATTTATTCGCTCAACCAGGAAAAATATCTGAAGATGTTCCTAGTTGATGAAGAGGTTCCAACAGACAACAATGCCGCCAAACAGTTTTTTCGTGAATTCTGCATTGACAAGAAGAACTGGGGGATGATTGACACGGTTGCCGGAGCCAAATCCCGCGTGATTGACTAAAGCATCGCGGAAACCGCGAAGGCAAACAACTTGAAACCCTATAACCACTTTGTGTGTCTCCCTGCCGAGATACCGAAACCCATGGACAATAACGGCCGCGCTTTTCAGAGCGACCTGCCCCCCTGGCCACCGAACCTTTCGGCGAACTGCCAGAACCCTGGTAAAGGTGGAATGAAATAAGATTGGAGCAAATCTGTTTCTATATATAGGTTTGCTCCGATTTTAGGTAGGCACGCATACCTACCATTTACGGTTATAGAAACGATGTATATTATGCCCAACGGTCATGCAAGTGGATGCTTATCAATATGATTATACAAGGAAATTTGTAAATGAAAACACTATTCACAAAGCACAAGAAAGGAGAATATAATGTTAGAAGAAGGGATTATAATCAGTAGTTTCATTTCAAAAATCGTAAATGATTTAACAGATATATCTATTATAAAAATAAAAGAAGCAGTAAAAAACAGAAAATATAAACATCAAAATATAGAATCTCAGATTTACAATGTGATAGTAAATGTACTTACAAGATTTTTGGATTTAGATAGGGATGATGATTTTGACGAGATATGTGATTTGGCAGAGCAAATACTGAAAAGCATGAAAAATTGTGAAAGTAATATTGATGATATTGTTAAAAGTTGTTTTAAAGTCAATTTTGCTCTTTTCGATAATAATAAATGTGAAGAATTTGTTAAGTTGTGTTATCATGAAATTAGTAGTACTGGATTTGAAGAATTGTATAAAGAAATAAAATTATTGAATGATAAAAGAGAAAGCGAAAAAGCATCTAGAATAGAACGGAAAGTAGATGAATTACTTCAAAGTGTAAATGTCATTAATAATATTACAAATAAGATGAGTACCGCAATGGATAATGGGGAGAAAAATTTCGAGTCGGGAAAAAAGAGATTTAAGAATAATAAAAAAGAAAAATATATTGACAATTGGAAAAGCAGATTGTTTCTCCACAGAAATAATGGGGAAAAAGCTATAACATTAGCGGATGTTTTTATTATGCCAGAATATAGAGAGCATGGTGAGAATGGATTTTTACGGGAACGTGTTTTGAGTCCAAAAGCGATAGACGTTATATTTACTCACAAGGTTATCAAAAACGAAAGCAGGTATTCTATAGAAGAGAAAGAAGAGTGTTCCTTAGACAAAAGAATACGAAATTTCATGAATTATAACAGATCTTCTAGTATGTTGATAGCAGGCTCTCCAGGAATAGGGAAAACAAGCATAATTTCGTGGATGGCAAATGAATTTGATAATAATAATGATATGATTGTGTTAAGGTTTCGTGATTGGGAAGTGGAGGAATTAGAAAATCGTCTATTAAAAACAATATGTATTACTCTTCAGTGTGGAAAAAAAGAATTAGAAAACAAAATTTTAATATTAGATGGGTTTGATGAAATAAAAGCGGTAAATAGTCGTGAATCGTTGCTAAATGGACTTTTTAATGATGTTTTAGACCTTGACGATTTAAAAATTATTATTACGTCAAGAACAGATTATATAAAATTACAAGGATTTGATTTCGTGTTTGAACTTCAGCCCTTCGGTATCGCTGAAATAAAACGATTCTATCAACTAGTCAAGGGAATCGAACTTGAAGATGACAAATTAGCACATAACAACTTAGATGTTTTGGGAATACCAGTAATACTTTACATGGCAATCATGTCTGATATTGATTTTACACGCGAAACTTCTAAACCACAATTATATAATTACATTTTTATGGAAAAGGGTGGAATTTTTGATAGGTTTACCTATAATGGAATAGGATATGACAAGGGTTCGCATGTTTTAAGAGATGCAAACAATGTAAAATTATATTTGAAATTTCTTCGGGAAATTTCATTTTTGATGTTTGAAAATAATAATTTGTTATTATCTCCAAAAGAATATCAAGTGCCAAAATTAAATCAGGAAAATGATTGTATTAGTGTGTTGGATTTTCCAATCAAACAATTGACTGAATGTGTTGGAAATAGTATCGAATTCATTCATAAATCAATATATGAGTATTTTGTGTCTGAATATATATACTACATGATTGAAGAGGCAGCAAACTTCTCGGAAAAAGAAAAGCTGGCTGGAATTTTAGGTGATTTATTCAAAAAAAATATACTGTCTTTAGAGATTCTTGAATTTTTAAAATTTCGAGTCAGAAATAGTCAATTAAATGACAAGGTTTCTTTAATGAAGGAATCGTTTCAACTGATGTCACAGTCAGGTATGACATATTACACAGGAAAATGTTATAAAAATGCGATTACTTGTGAGATGAATATTTTTACTAATATGCTTGAATTTTTGCATTTGTGGGAAAACATTAGCATAAAAATAGATGATTCGATTTGTGAATTATTAAAAATAAATAGAAAAGCTGGACTTAATCTGAAAAATGTAAATATAAAGAATAGAGACTTGAATGGAGTATATTTGGCATATGCCGATTTGTCTAGTGCGGAGTTGTCATGTTCTTCCTTTAAAGGAGCAAACCTGGAAGGAGTAAAAGTCGAAGGTACAAAATTATCAAATATAGATTTGCGAGATTCTAATTTGTCGGAAATCAATTTTGAAAATGCAACTATAAAAAATGTTTTTTTAGAAAATGTCAAATTATGTAATACTATATTTTCTGAGACCGATATTAATTATTTAAAAAAGTACTATGAAATTCAAAACGATAGAATCACAACCTCGAAGTTACATGAAGTGCTACATTCTATAAGGGTCAAGAATAATATAATTAATTTAGATGAGGGGAAGAATGTTTTATGCCAAGATGATATTAATATGATAATTGAATTGTTAAATAAAGAAAATTTGGGAAAGTAACTTATAAATTTCCCAGTCTGCCGTACCATTGAATATTACATTTGATTTGGGCTCTTCCGCATATTTTTGAAACTTGTATATCTTGAAAAACAGATGGCTTTCATTATTAATACAAACATTTGCGGAAAAACCATAAATTGAGTCATGTTAACGAATCGAGCCACCATTACGAAAGGTGAATCAGTTCCAATGTATATATTCCGACTGGTGAGGGCTCTTCCGCATATTTTTGTGTTTGAAACTTGTATATCTTGAAAAACCGATGCCTTTTATTATTAATACAAACATTTGCGGAAGAGCCCTCACCAGCCGGAATATACACAATGGCCGCGAAACCCTGACAAGGTACGTTTCCTATCACCCCAACAGTTCCGCTGGCTGATGGAGGGACTGGCAGTCACGCCGAATTTATCCGTCAGACAAGTGGAGCCGCCCTAATATACGGGATGAGCTTGTGCAAAACGGAGAGAAATTTTCAGACGGTTCCGCCGTCATCCAGGCTGCCGCGCCACCGTCAACCATGCGTGTGTGCCCGTAAGGCGAACCTCCAAAACCATGGGCATTATGACGATGAATATTACGTTTGATTTGGTCGAAATGTACAACTTTATGAAGCCACTGACTGACGAAACCACCAGGACATGTTTGTCATCAACGACAGCCTATTTAACCGTTTCCGCTCAAAGAAGATAAAACTACTTACTAAGTTTTTGCCCACTATTCAATGAAATACTGTACCGAATTCTAGATGCTTACCCTAGAATTGTCAGATGAGAACTCTCATGTCCCAATTATCCGAACATATCCTCTTCTGTTTACACTCTGCCCCGCCAACATATCCCAACATTTCTCAATTCTATATTTTCGGGACAAGAGAATTAAAGTCTATGGTGTTTTTAGTAACATCCCATTTTCCCACTCTCATTTTCTTTATCTTTTTTCCATTTCCAAAATCAAGCAAATCCTCTCTTCTAAGAGCGTTAAGTAACTTGTTAAGGCTTCCAAAATCCGCTGAAGAAAGAAGAAACGCTTCATCTGGATCAACCAATTTGCAATATGCCCATAGCTGTCCCAAATCCCTTAAAGTCAGCTTTGTTTTCTTCGCTTCAATAAAAAACAATTTTACATCCGCCCCCCTCTTTGCTATGGCGAGAACATCTATTTGAATATCAATTCCATTAGCCATTTCGTTCACAACCTCATACTTGGCAAGAACTCTGTCCAACCGTTCCGCATGCGCATCTACAGCAACAACATAATACCTTTTGTATTTGTCTTTAACATACTGTTCAAGCCAGATACGCATTGGCTCGTACAAATCTTCTTCTCGCATTATTCCTCATCCTTTCCATAACCTAAATCCTTCGCAATATCAGCCCAGCTATCATAATGCTTACCTCTAATCTCTTCAGGAATAAAATTATCGTTCTCTCCCGGATGATAAGGCTTTTCCCTTACTCTCTGCGGCAATTCCCAATAATACCTATGAAGACGCGCTGCTGCGTCTTTTCCTGCCATAACATATGGTTTTTTCTGTTCATCAGCAAAATAATCTAACGCTTGTTGTTTATGAAGAACAACAAAACCAATCGGCTGGTATTCTAACGCCCATACTTTCACTTGATGTTCTTTTTTCCAAAAATCCGGTTTCCCTTGATTATACTTCTTCAAATTACCGTCCCTCATGTTAGGATGCGCCCAATCTATAGCTTGAACTGGTATATCAATGCTTTTAAGCAAGTTGCAAAAGTCTACAACAAGTTCCCAGTTATGAGGAATTTCAAAATAGACTCGATAATTCGGTTCTGCAAATGCATAATTACTTCTTCTGATATAACCGGTAACATCTGCGAATCCTTTCACAAATTGTTTCCGCTCATCATATGAGAACGCGAATATCTCTGAAGAGATTCTTACATTATCAGAAGATGTCGCACCTCCTATATAGCGTAAAATTTCTCGCATCAGGTAATCTTCATTCGGTTTCCTGAAAGACAACAACGAAACATTAGTACTTTGCGTAAACATCAGTGCCGTTCCCAACAAAGGCTCTAATACTTGTCGTATATCAGTTATGCTTGCTCTTACATAAATTCCAACATCATGTTGGAATTCCGTTTCCAGCTTTTTATGTGGAATATCAATCGTTATAGTGGTTTCCGTGGCCCCTCTTTGTATTTCACCATTACCTATTATCATTCCTAACAAATATGACATTTCTACATTCATTTTATTTCTCTCCCTATAACAAATGTTGCTTCTTTCATTTGTCTCGGATGAAAGAGCTTTTCATATGGATCGCTAATAACGATAATCTCTGGAGATTTCCCTCTTAACAATCGTTCTATATTATTAATTCTAATAAGAACATAGTGATTGCGCTGTTTTTCCATTTCTTGCATCTCCACAGATGTCATATTGAAATATGGGTATGAACGCTTACTAGTCTTAACTTCTATGAATATAAACTTTCCATTTTCAAGTGTCACTAGAATATCGCACCCTTTTCCAACCGACTTATCCGTCCACCGCTTTACGATTTCATAATCTAGAACATAATTTTTAATATCTGAAAATACTACTTCTTCTCCAGCATTTTGGAACCCTTGATTAAACCAATGAACTTCATAATTAGCATCCAGTGAAATTCCCAACGCATTTAGCGTTGTTTCGTCTTTAATTCTTAACAAGTAAAAAATATACTCTTCCCCAACCCATCCCAGTCTTAACATTTGATTGGGCGTAAACCCACTCGACTTATCATCTCCACTATCAACTTTTCTTTCTGTTTTTCTAGAAATCGTTTTTTCCTTATACTTTAGAACATTTGGACAAGGCAATTTTTTCTCTGTTTTAACCAACCGCTCAATATCTTGGACAAAATTTCTATAGCTATAAAAGCCCTTATCAAAATAGTCAAATTCCGACCGTTCAAATTTCTTAGCTACCAAATCTCTAATCCTTTTACTATCTTGTGCCCCCTTTTTAAACTTAAAGCCATATTCTTTAACCAGCTCATCTATAAACTGCGTATTATTTATTCTGTTACCGTAAGTTCCATCTATGTACTTTCGCAAAAAATCTGGACATCCCTCAGTATCATTTAAATATATTCGAAATTGTTTTCCATATTTATCAGCTTCATACGGATACTCATCCGAATACCTATACTTATATTCTTCTCTGAATTGTTCAGCCTTCCCTTTTGGTACTGTAGCCTCGATAGCATTAATAACACCCGGTACAGCCAAATAACCTATCGCCTCTAATTTATCTTTTACCGATGGCCATTTCCAATTTGCCATATCATCACCTTCCTCTTCCTATCAGCGACAACCAATAATGCTAGAACCTTACATATTAGAAAACGCATTCACTCATTATCAAAAGCCATATTTATCTGATCAGCAATTGCTTTGGCAAGAAGTGGCGGAACCGCGTTCCCTATTTGTTTTCTAATATATACCTTCAATCCATAAAATATAAACTTATCATCAAATGATTGAATTCTCGCTGCCTCCCTCGGCGTTATTGCTCTATGCAAAAACGGGTGATTATTGGTACCATTTGATGATGCATCAAATCTAGTATCAATAGTAGGAGACACCTCATCCCATTTGAGCCTTCCCCAAGTTGTCTTAAACTTCTGATTTCCATGTAGTTCGGATGGTAGAAATTTCTTACCTTGTTCCGGTGGAATCATTTTCAATTTATCTATCGCCACTTGTTTATGGTTAGATGCCTTGTGGTTATAAAGTTTATCACTTCCCGCTCGCATAAGCATCTGATAATCAGTCTCAGCTTTTGTAATATATTCCTGCTCAAAATCTCCTTCGCCTGATTCAAGATATGAAAGATCACTAATAGCATCATGAACCGTAATATATTTCTCCACCGTAGGCTTAGGCAATGGAATAATCCTTCCTTTGGAACAAATAAAAATAGCACGTTCCCTAGCTTGTGGAACCCCAAAGTCTGCAGCATTCAACACCCCATATTCTACCATATATCCTAAGTCTCCAATGGCTTTTAAGATTTCGTCCTTAAACCATCCATTAGATGCAAGCAATAATCCCTTGACATTTTCTATAACAAACACTTCCGGTTGTAGTTCTTTAACAAGATTCAAATATTCTCTAAACAAGAAATTTCTTGAATCTTTCAATCCAAGTTTCTTTCCCTTCATAGAATACCCTTGGCAAGGCGGTCCACCAATTATCATATTTACTCCTACATTTTTAGCCCGAGAAACAACCTTGCTTTTAACCAAAGCGTCAGTTATATCGCCCACTAAAACCTCTGTTTCTAACATATTCTTTTTAAATGTTTCTGCTGCCCTCTCATCAAAATCAAGTGCAACAACTGTATGAAAATGAGGATTCTTATCCATACCATATGAGAATCCCCCTGCGCCGCAAAAAAGATCCAGAACCCTAAATTCCATGTTAATCTACCTCGTAATTTATTTTTCGAATCAAAATTCTCTTGAATAATTCTTTTCCCTTTATTTTGGGCTTGAACAAATCAAACTCATTATCTGATCCATGATTCGCTTCTCCAACAATTTCAAATTGAAATCCGTTATGATACTTCAAAAATGTTATAGGCACACCCATTATTCCATCATAATCCATTGGTATGTTAGCCACTCTGGTCACATTAATCGCATCATAGTTATCATACTGGGGATAATTTATAGGATCAAACTTCTGGGTAAGTTTAAGTTCCTGATGACGTTTAGGAATATCAAGATTAGTAATCCACATCGCATTTCCAATACTTCTCCATTTCTGTCCAGAATCATCAATCCAAAACCTAGTTTTACGTGGTTCTGCGTCACTCGGAACACGAAACTCCATGTTTCCAAAACCATACCCCACCCATGCCTTATTTTCCTTAATGTATGGAAATATTTCTTTATATGTTATCGCATTTTGGTTTCCTATCAACAAAAATTTCTTATCATATTTTACAAGCAAAGAAAACAGTGCCGCAAACAAGCTAAAGGGCGGATTTGTACAACATATATCACATTTTTTCAGATATTCTATACATTCCTCCGAGCGAAAGTCACCATTGCCCTTTAGTTTTTTTACTTTGCCCTTTCTCTGCAATACATCTTTAATAGTCTTATCATCAACTTCCACCCCCGCCAATCCAGGCATACGAGAAATCTCTAGGACATACCCATTCTTCGACGTAAGTGGTTCACCATTCTCGTCTGTAAGAGGTAACGTCATCTGAACATTATTTTTTATCAAATCTATTTTTGACGCACAATATGATGTACAAATAAGCTTTTTAATTCTCAAACGATTGAAATTTTTCATGAAATAATATGAAAAGTTAGATTCAAATGGATCATCGCAGTTGCATAAAACAATCTTCCCCTTAAACCTATCTTCATAGTGAACCAATTCCTCCGCTATGGTTTCATATGTTGTATACCATTCATCAGTATCCGTAGAATATTTTGCGCTATTTAAAATCGAATTATCCGACATAATATTAGTCTTCCTTTACAAAAATTTTCTATCATTCAGCATCTACGCCTATATTTTCTTTACTGAAAATGTCCATGCATTCTCCTCATCACTTTCATATCATCCATTAGTCTCAACCAAAACATAGTCTATCATAATCACACGGCCACTTCAAGTGGGGGTTGAAAAATCTTCGCCATCCTATCTTCCTAAAATAACGCCGCTTTTTTATCAGCCTTTAATTTTTGTATAATTATTTCACTCAACTCATCATTCGAATAATAAGTTTTTATATCTTTTTGAATATTTGAGTAAAATTCTTCTATTTCTCGAATAAATTCTTCATGGACGCCTATCAATATCTCAAGAAATTCTTCTTTATCAAATTCAACATTTTCTGTAGTCATTTCGATATTTTCTTTTGTAACCTTCAAGTTTTTTGATACTATCTCATGAATTAATTTTGCCAAATCAGGTTGTAAAATATTTATAATAACATCAAAATCTTCTTGTTTAAATTTTATATTCAAATTATTCTCCATATTTTTCCATCCTCCTATGAATGGCCATTTTTCCACCATCAAGTATAACCGCCGCCTTATCTAAAATATCCCCATATTCCAACGCTCCATATTCATAGCAAAATCTATCACCTGTGTGATTAGCTATAATAACACATTCAGCATCTCCATTTATCACAATATTGGCATCATGAGTCACCAAGATTATCTGTCTCTTATACTTCTGTGTTCTAATCCATCGTGTTAATTGTGCATATCTAGCTTCATTATCAATATTATCCTCTGGTTGATCAATAAGTAAAGGTATCGTTGACTCTGTATGAAGTATAAATTCCATAACCGCATTTGCTTGTGTGCCAGGAGAAGTATTATGTAAATCAACAAATATTTCTGCTGATTTATAAATAATTTTTTGTACCTTATCTGCTTTCAACCCCTCAAATTCAGAGATTTTTCGAACCAACTCCGAAAATGAAACTGAGTCTTTAGTTTTTCCGTTTAGCTCATCAGTAGTTGCGTACTCTTTAAATATCTCGCCTATTTCTTTCTTATCAAATCCCTTTTTCATGGATTTATTTACAGATTCTATAATCATTCTTTTGGCATACTCTACTGGATGTTCTTTATTAGAAATTGATACAAAGAAAAACGCATTATTTTTCTCGCCTGGATATTCTGAATACTGAATACTAATCTCCGTCTTACTGGCATCAATTTCATAAAGTCTATTTACTTGCCGAATTCTTTCTAATTCTTTGCTATAGAGAAACTTTAATTTCTGTTCGATACGCTCCCTACTTTCGCCTTTCTTTTTATCCTCATTACTCCTTTTCTTTTTTTGTTCATCTATTTTCTTTTTTATTAACTTTGGAAAGTGATTTTCAAATAAAACACAATAATTATATTTAACAATGTTCTCCACCAATTGATTAATGAACTGGTTAAAAAGCATTTCCAATTGTTCGTCCCAAATCATATCATTGTCTGGTAATAATTTTCGTATATACTTGTCAAATCCCTCCTGCCCAACAGAAAGTGATATTCCTTTACCTTTCTTTGGCTTTACCAATAAGCTTGTTTTCTTTTTTCCAATATGAATTAAATTTTTTAAGTCATCCGCAACGTTTATATCATCAATCAAAGACAACTCTTTATTTTTTTCAACAATTGTCTTTATATCCGATATGCCATAGGAAATAGAACCATTTTCAGAAAATTGTTTTTTAAAAAATCTCTCCAACTTCTCTTGACTATTTCCATCAAACAATTCATTTATATATGCTTGACTAAAATATACTATATTAATATCCGAAGCCAAGGAAACATCATTAAAATTTGTAATTTGAATATCAAATTTCTTCACAAAACTGGCTCTAACACTATTTTCAATCTTTTTTGGGGTAATTCCATATACAATTGCATCTAAGAGGGCTGACTTTCCTTTCCCCCTTCCTCCAACAATAACGTTTAATCTGTCAGATAATTCTAATTCAATTTTATTATTTTCCTTCAACCTCTTCAAATCATCTGACAATACAACTCTCTTTATCTTCTCTGATGGATTACTTTGTGGCCTATCTTCATATTCATATAATATCCTACTTTTATCACTCCCCGCCAACAATAATCCTTTAAATGAATTTAAACACAAGAAATATTGATGTGGGTTTTCAATATATTTTTTAAGCTTTTCATAATCGGCAGAATCAGAAAACGCTATTACCGCCTGTGTGTTTTCTTCTTCTCCGTATTGCTTATTTAGGAATTCAATTGCTTTACAAATATCGCTTCTTCCACCAGCTTCCCAAAAAGGGAAAAACAAACCCGAAAATTCATTAGTACCTTTATCTGCAGACACTTCATCAAACCAATCAAAATCAATCCCTCTTTTATCTTGCTTGAAAGCATGAGGAGATACTACAAATTTCTTCTTATTATAAATCAATTGCATAACAAAACCTTCAAAATATACCTTTTCTTCCTTTTCAATATAATCCTCTATCAATGCTTTCAATTCAAAGATATTGTCAAGTTCTTTTTCATCAAAATAGAAAATAATATGTTTTGAATTTTTAGCATTTTCCGTCAAATAAACATCCACCTCTATTCCTGGAATAATCACAATATCGCTTTTTTTTCGAAAAAGTTGATATGCCTCTGCATTTATTTTATTATGATCCGTAAAGGAAATCATTCCTATTCTTTTATCTGCCTCTCTATATATTTTAATTATTTCATCTACAAATTCTTCTGCTGATACTCCACAATAATTTTTCTTTGTAGGTGTTCCTAACGGCGTATGAATATGCAAATCCCATATATTAGGTTTTCTTAAAATTTTATCCATAAATGTTTCCCCCTTTATCTACTATGTATCATTTATAACCCCTATGAAAGACTTGACCCAAAAACTTCACAATCAGCCCCTCTTAATAGTATTCGGAATGTCGCGGCACTCTTCAATCATACGCAAAAATCTATCAATTTCATTGAAGATTCCATTTTCATTATCTCTCATACATCTAAGATTTTCAAAGTTTTTTCGTTTTTTACTATTACAATGGCGCACCCACATTAAGTTCAAGATACTCTCTCAATTTTCTTCCAACGATTTCAGTGTCCTCCCATCCTCCGTTCTCCAACGGGTAAGCCCGTTTTCGCTCTTTCCTATCACAAACATCGCCGCATAGGACGGGCTTGTAAAAAGCATATCCTCTTGCAATACCCCATCTGTATCTACAAGTGCGTCTTCGACCGCGGTTTTCCGTCTTTCCTTTATCGTCGCCGGTATCGTGTTATCATCAACCTTTGAAATATGACTGCCTTGTAATACAACAAATCCCTCCGAGGTCTGGTAGCCGCCGGCCTCGACTTTTCCTACATTTTTTATTGTTCTCTCAAGCCACAATTTTATAGTGTCTTCCGCCTTTATCGGCATATCATCTTGTTTTTCAGTACTGGCTTACTTATTGGCTCGAACAATTTATGCCCCAATGTTCCCATAATCACTTTGGCGTAATCGATAAATTCCTCCATCTCGCTTTCCTTCTCTTCCGTAATATTTCCAAGCGTAGGGTCATTGCTATTTTTTACATCATATCTATTTGCCTCAATCGCCAAATTACAAAAGCGATTCTCAAGATAACTAATTTCCGTCGGGCCAAAAGAATTGTTGGATGTCGTAAATACGATGGCCTCCATCCAGTAGTCTTTATCCGAATTACGCTTATGCTCTTGTAAACGATTCAAAATCTCCTCTCCATTCTTTCGGGCTCCGGCTTGTCCGATATAAACCACCCCTTTTCCAGTCTCATCGGATGTTCCAAGGAGAAAATAAACATATCAGCTTAAACCCACTCATATCTCGGTCGGGCCTTCCAGGGAATTCTTGTCTCTTTCATAAGACGCCCCTGAACGATATATTCTTTTACTTTCTGCGAAGCAGCAAAGTTCTCTATCCCCCGAACTCGTTTATACCCCTCCGATTCAACAAATGCACGGTATTCCTCTGAATCTAATAAAAACTCGCCAGCCATACAATCCGCCCTTGCCTCTCTGTCTCCAGACACAGAATCGAAATCAACAAACTCATGCTTTGTATCACCGTTTAGAATATGGGCAATCTCATGAAACAGCGTAAACCAGAATATATCAGCGAACTTTTGCCTCAGGGTCATGCAAAGAATTAAAGAACCGTCTTCGGTTTTCTTAATAAATCCTTGAACCGGTGCCCCCATAAAATTAGGAACTATTCGAAAAGCAATTCCACACTCCGAAAAGATGGTCGCAAGTTTCTTTTGTATTTGATTCGCCCTCATAAACATGACTTGCTTAATCTCAGGTATTTTTTCTCGAAGTCTCTCCACATCTACCCGGTCTGCAATTTCAATATCTTTTGTGAGTAGTTCACACATTCTCTGCCACGCGAACAAAACATATGGATCAACATTTGCGCCTTTGCTCTGTACGCGATATGCGGCCGCATAAGAAATTTTCGGTGTATCGAGCAAGTTGCTGATACCAAAAATCATTCTGAAATCCAATACCATGGCTGCCGGATTTGCATCACCATCAATCCAACCAAAACCACTCCATACCTCGATAACCTCTTTTAAATTCCTCAGTACGTCAAGTTCTTGTTCCGTGATATTATTTAATTCTTCAAACTCCAATATTTCCCGATCATAATTTGTTTGAAGGTTTATCCAAAAAACAGCCTCTATCCCTAAGGCATATTCAAGTTTTCTTGCAAATGCAACCGAAATCCCCTTTTGTCCATGAATGACCGTACTAATATGTTTCTCCGTCATTCCCGTTCTAACCGCCAATTCTCTTTGAGTCATTTCTCTATCTTCCAAAACTTCCGCCAATGTCTCTCCCGGATGAATAATATAATCACTAGATAATCCAACTGAATTTTTTTCCTTTTCCATGATAATCAATCACCCCTTCGATAATCAGTGTATCACATTGTTTCAAACTTTCTGCGCTCAAATCTTTTGTATTTGGCCTTACAATCAACCTATAATTTGCAGATGCCCTTAATGAATATGCCCCCTTGTAATCACCTTCCAGCGATTCCATTTTTCCTATCCCTGACTGCTGAAGTGTCGAAAACGAAGAGAATGCAACAATTTGATTATATCGTTTTTTAATCGCTTTCGTTAATTCCGCCCCAACCGCCTTGCTCATTAAGTTTTTAGAATTACAAACATCATTCAAATCATCAAATAATTTCTTGACTCTTTCATCCCCAAATTCGACGTACAGAACAACTTCGCCCCCTTATATATCTTACCATTTAGGTAAGTCTATTATACCATATAAATGCTTCTTGTCAATCTTTTAATACATTTTTGTCTCAGTATAATAACCGTTCTATAAAATTGCTTTTCCTATTGAGCCTCGCTTTGATAACCCACTCCTGCTCATCCCCGATTTTTATCAAACTCTTCCAAATGATTCCTCTTATAAAACAGCAGCTTCTCCTTCGCCTGCTTCTTTAACTCCACAAATCTATTTTTCAATCCTTCCCCAGTTATAAGCAGATGCAAGTTCCGCATCTCGTCATCATAGTCGAAAACAACCGCGCCTTCCAGTTCTTTCGGTTCATGCAGAATCAACTCGGGATTTTCCTTTAATATCATCTGCACCCTGTCATGTTGTTCGCCACTATCCGCCTCGATTTCTTTAAGAAACGAATAATATAGTTCAACCACGGCTAATGTATAGGAATCCAACGTGTACGTAAAGGCAATGCGTGGTTCATCATTAAATTTTTCAGATATTTCTTGTATTACACTCTCCATGGAATCTTTCATGGACTGACTAAACCCAATATGTTGTGTCTCCTTAATCTGCCATAAATCAAAACAAAATTTCCCATCAAATGTTCTACTCACTGGCAAATAACCATGCTGGGCATAATTCCGAAGAGAGTAAAGAAATCGATAGGAAAAAATGTCATCATATTTTTTACTTATGTAAGCTTTCTTAAATTCTACAAACCTCTGTTTTCCAATTTCTGTCTTGATAAATCTTTCCATTCCATCAACCAGCGCTTTCCCCGCGCTAATAACATTAATCAACAACGCGTTAATTTCTATAAGACTCGCGCCCTTCCCATCCTTTTTTCTTAACACGTCATCCCCATAATACATCGTGCAAAAATCATTTATTTGCTCTAAATTAAACAAAAGCACCTCAAAAAGCTGATGAACACACTCCAGTTCCTCAGCATATGATGCCGCTTTTTTCAAGTTTGTTTTAACATTCTTGTCTATCTCTGGTATCTTTATTTCGTCAGAAAATTTTTCTAATTTCTCGCACAAAAAAGTTCTATGTGTATCCATTTTCCACAACCATCGAACGCGTATTTTCGATTTTCCTTCCCCAATTTTCTTTCGACTATTCTAAGCGTCTTCTGCCAATATAACCTCACGCTCCTGCCGAATCATAAATCCCATTACGCATCATTGCTTTCTTCCAGTGATTTCAGTGTTCTCCCATCCTCTGTCTTCCAACGAGTAAGCCCGTTTTCGCTCTTCCCTATCACAAACATCGCCGCATAGGACGGGCTTGTAAAAAGCATATCCTCTTGCAATACTCCATCTGCATTTACGAGTGCGTCTTCAACCACGTTTTTCCGTCTTTCCTTTATCGTCGCCGGTATCGTGTTATCATCAATCTTTGAAATATGGCTACCTTGTAACACGACAAATCCCTCCGAAGTCTGGTAGCCGCTGGCCTCGACTTTTCCTACATTTTTTATTGTCCTCTCAAGCCGCAATTTTATAGTGTCTTCCACATTCACCGGTATGTCATCTTGCTTTTTCTGTATCGGCTTACTTATTGGCTCGAACAATTTATGCCCCAATGTCCCCATAATCACTTTGGCATAGTCGATGAATTCCTCCATCTCGCTTTCCTTCTCCTCCGTGATATTTCCAGGTGTAGGGTCGTTATTATTTTTCACCTCATATCTATTCGCCTCTATCGCCAAATTACAAAAACGATTCTCAAGATAACTGATTTCCGTCGGGCCAAAAGAATTGTTGGATGTCGTAAATGCTATAGCTTCCGTCCAATAGTCCTTATCTGGATTGCGCTTGTGCTCTTGTAAACGGTTCAAAATCCCCTCACCGTTCTTTCGAACCCCGGCTTGTCCGATATAAACCACTCCTTTGCCAGTCTCATCGGATGTCCCAAAGAGAAAATAAACACCGCTTTGCTTAAGGTCGTCTCTTTCTTTACATTTATCCAGTTCCGTTCTCGGAATTTTATAGGCAATTCCCGTCCAATTGGCAAGAGTACATTTCATCCTGCCCGTAGCCTCTCCATCCATCAAAAACAACTGAATATTCTTTCCCCGTGTTGCCATATCCATTTCCTCCCCGTTCCGTCAACAACTTC
This sequence comes from Lachnospiraceae bacterium, assembly GCA_910574865.1. Taxonomy (GTDB): domain Bacteria; phylum Bacillota; class Clostridia; order Lachnospirales; family Lachnospiraceae; genus Schaedlerella. The sequence goes on from CAJTDN010000005.1 coordinate 170,863, forward strand.
CATGGACATTTTACCCAATATTCGTCCCTACATCAACCATTTATTGCAAATTTTTCTTCATCCCATATCCCCTGAGTTCCTGATGGAACGCCCTTCTCCTGGAATATTCATTTTTATACCGCTCCATGATACGCTCCTTTGCACAGAAAACGCCCACGGAATCCTGGACTTCGCCCAGCGCGGCAATGTACGAGGCACACTCCCCGTAATAATTTCGCTTGCTGCCATCCATGATTCCTTTCACCCTCAGTTCCACCCATTTATCTATCTTGTCAAGCCACTCGTTTTTCTGATCTTCAGATATCTGCACGTTTTCCTTCCACTTACAGAACAATTTCCAGAACACGTCGTAATCTCCCGTATTATTTTGGACACCGGTTCCCCGGAAATATTCCTCCGCTTTAAACTTGCACGCGTCAAACGCCCAACGCAGCATCGCCCTTAATCCCGCCGACAATTCCCCGTCATCGCGGGCATTGTAAAGCAACAAAAGAAATAACGCCATCCCCTGCTTCATGAACGTGGGCGACCAGCCCAGCGCGTTCTTTTCCTTCATTCCGATTTCAATCACTTTGCCAAATTGTTCCTCAAAAAAAATATCGCCAAATAGTCTTGTTCTTGCAAATGGTTTGCTCTCTGCTTGTTCATATCATGCACGGCATACCCACGCCCGCTTTTTTCTTTCGATTCTTCATATGTCCGCTCGTATATCGCCTTTACATCGTCCTTATATTTTGCCCAATTTTCCGCCCGCGTCCGTATCCTAAAATAATTTACCACCGTGGAATTTGAGCGAAACGCCTCAAGCCAGCAGGTCTCCATGGCCGCCTTGTCTTGTAATTTACACGCGTATTCCGCGGTGAGCAGGGCAATCTCGCTCCTGACCGTATACGAATATGGTATTTTGTCAAGAGCCTCCCTGCCAATTTCAAGCATCTTTTCATTCTCGCCGGAGTCCAGTTTCGCGCGTAACATTTGCTCAAATAACGCCGGATGATTCCCCACGTATTTTCTGGCATTTTCAAGTCCCACGTCCTCATCCCGCAACATGGCCTGCGCCTCCCGCAAAAGTTCCCCGGCATGGCACCCCTTCATTTCTCCCAGATATGAAATCCACCCTGCAAGAAATTCATCAAATTCTGGCAAATCGCCATTTCCCATCTGCAAAATGTTTTCAAGGCTTATTTTCTATCCTATTTCGAAAAAACAGAAATCATTGGCCTGTTTCCGCCTATCCACAGTGCCTTTACATTCGTGAATTTTTACAACAAGGTTTAATATATCTGTGTTCCAGGCTTTATCATAGAGCCTGCTGTAATCAAACAATCTCATTGGGGTTCCTTTCGTCCAGTGTTCTGCTTTTTTCATCCAATTATACTTGATTTCGGACGCAAATTCAAGCATTGGACAAAAAACAACCCGCAGCATTCAAAAGAAAACCATGGGTATCTACTGCGGTACTTATGCTTCGACTTCCACGCCAAGCCCCGACTTGAACTCAACCACCAGCTTCTCATCGTAGACGGTAACCTTCTCGACCAGCCTCCATGCCAAAGGCTCGCTGTACTCTGTTACCGCTTCAGTCTGTTCGCCAAGAAATGCAGCCAGATCTTCTATCCGTTCTTGTAGCTCATGCTTCAGAGCCGCGTCGGTAAGTATGCGCTGACATTCTTCCCGCTTTTCTCTATACCGCATTTCCAATGTCATAATCTCAGCTCCCATCTACATTCCATTTTTTAATGAATCATCCACATTGACAATTTTAAAGCAAAACATTTTGAAACACTTTGCCTGTGACTTTCTTTTCTAACTGATATGATATTCCTTATAAAGTTCCTGACGTCATTCTTCATCCTGCGACACTCTGACAATATCAGATAGCCTGCCATCTTCATTTAGTAACTCAAACTTCCCACACCGATTGGTGTGTCAAACCTTGAAAAATCAATATTTTAGTCCATAAAAAAGGCACAAACCTGCACTTGATAGTATAATTGAATTGCGAATAACAATCACACAGCAAGGAGATTTATGCCATGTCAAGTATACCATATAATGCTGAAAACGCAGGGGCCGCTCCACTCCTCCTTACAGTGACAGTTTTATTATTTTGTCTGTCTACTATAAGGGGAGCATATCATTGATTTCACACGTTCATCGGCTCTGCCCGTGTCAAGTAAAGGACAAAAAATTTTTCAACTTTTTTCTTTACATCAAAACTACCTTATGCAATTTTCAATACTTCATAGATTGCTTCTAAACAATCTTCTATTGTAAGTGCTTTACCGTTTTCAAAAAACACTGATGTGACAGCCCGATTTTTGCAACTCTCCTGAGTGGATAAAACATCATCAAAAATATTCCTAACCTCATCCAAATCTGCTCTGGAAATATCTAATGCATTTTTCCAATACCTAACAAAATGTTTCTTAAAAGATTCATAGTCCGAATAAAGCCCCATTGGATTATCTTGCAGGCCATATCGCATCGGCTGAAAAAGAGACGCTATATCCCTTACATATTCATATACCAACTTTTCTTTACCTCTGACATTTGACATATTTGCTGATGCCGAAGTGATGTCAAGGTCAAACTTCGTCCACATATGTCTTTGAAACTGATTTCCTGTGATAAAATATTGTTGCATATTCCAACCCTCTTTCTAATATTTTTCATTAACTAATTATTGCTAACAACTCTCCACAATCCCCATACCGGTCCTCCAAATTTCCCGCCAGACACTTCATCACAATATTAATCTGCCTATCTGATAAATCCGGAGCGGCATTACTCAAATATGTCCTCATGTCGCTCCCATGGGGCGCTCTCCCACAAAGTAGCCAGTACCAGATTGCACCTATGGAATATATATCACTCCTGCAATCTCTCAATTTCGGATTTTCCTGTAATAAGGAATCAATAAAAGCACCGCCCGCCACAGCTTCGCCCGTCTTGGTTAGTTTTGTATTATTTTCCGTATCTAAAAAAGCGCTAACTCCAAAATCAATAATCTTAAATATCTTCTCCTTCGTTGAAAACACCACATTGCTCGGTTTTAAGTCCCTATGTATAATCCCCTTTCCATGGGCATATTTTAATCCGTTCAAAATAGGCTTTATTACTTTTACACTATATTCAAAACTTAACATACCATACTTTTTCTGCAGTCCGTTCAAATCATACCCCTCAATATACTCCATTCTTATAAACGGTCCTTCTGAAATCCTCCCCGCATCATATATTTTAACAATATTCATATGATTTAACTGAAACAGCATCTTAGCCTCTCTGAAAAAACGCCTCTCCCCCTCTCTCTGCTCATCCGATGATACAAAAATAGGCGAATATACCTTCACAGCAAAATCCATATCCAAACAAGCATTGTGATATTTAAAAACAGAGCCAAAGCCCCCATATCCTATCTGTTCCACTCTTTTATACTGCTTTATCTGTGAAAACGGATCTGCTTCTTCATCAGAATGTTCCTCTATATATTCAATCAGACGATTTATGGAATCCGTGATCAACGTCCTTCTTCCCGCATAATTGCCGGACTCATTCTGCATATATCTTCTAAATTCATCTGCTGTCCTGCAGCTTCTGATAAATTTGGGGATCTGTTCTTTAACGCTTACGTTTTCCAGCAAGGCATTTCTTGTCTGAATATAATATTTATCATCAATCGTTCCGTCTGTCGCCTTTGACAATAACCCCATCTTATATTCGTCCAGCATATCTATCAATTCTGTTTTTGTCACTGTCCCACCTCTCTCTTCAATCCAACATCTTTCCAGACAAAAACAATTACATTCTTCGCATCCACAGTCATTATACCCCAAAACCAACAAAGCCACAAGCACCCGCTCATGGCTCCGTTAATTTTCTTACCACTTTTTACTAACTTTCCAAGCCGAACATATCCCTGCCTTTCCAAACCACCTCAATCCGCCCTTCTCCAAACACCCTGATCCTCTCAATCCCCTTCCGCAGCACCCCCTTATCAAACTCCCGCAGAGCCGCTATCCCTTCCAGCACAGTCTCCCCGTCCCGGGAACCGCACCCTTTCAGTCTCTCAATCCCATCCTCTGCTTCTCCCATCTCCTTCCCAATTTCCTCAACCCGCACACCCATACTCCCCGTCCTTGCCTTAAACTGCTCCCGTGTCATACCCCCGGACCGATACTTATCATACAAAAACATCTTCTCCGCCGAAAGCCGCTCCTTCTCCTTCCGCAAAGCATCCGACTTCTTCTCCAGCGTCTCCCGCTCCGCTTCCACGTCCTTCCTCCCGGAATTGCCCAGCATCACCTCCGCCGTCTTCCGCACATACTCCATAACGCTCCCTTCCAGCGTTTCCATATCCTCCACCGCCCTCCTGCACTCCGTATCAGAGCCGCATGTCCGGTAACGGCAGCAATACTTATGGTTCTTCTTCACCATGGACCGCCCGCTTAAAGCCGCTCATATCCACGCCGCTCCTGTCCCGCTTCTTCGGCTTCGCCCTCTCATTCGCTAGGGCAAACAGTTCCTCCGACACCAGCGGCTCATGCTGCCCGTCCACAACCACCCACTCCGAACGGTCATGCCACAGCATCTTCTTCCCCGTAGTAATAGACTTCTCCGAACGGTTCCACACCACCTTCCCGATATAAGTCTCATCCGACAGTATGGAACGCACCGACTGGGTCCCCCACAGCTTCTTCACCCCGCCGCCCGGATGCTGATACCTGCTGTCCTTCCTCTGCTTATACTCCACACAGGTAAGCACACCATTATCATTCAGATACCGCACAATCCCGGAAATCGTAATCCCTTCCGCCGCCATGGTAAATATCTTCCGTACCACCTCCGCCGCTTCCGGGTCAACCACCAGCCGGTGCTTGTCCTCCAGGGACTTCTCATACCCATACCTTGCAAAGCCGCCCAGATACTCCCCTTTCCGCGCCCTCGCCATCTGCGCAGACCGTATCTTCTTAGACAGGTCCCTGCTGTACAGCATATTGATCAGATTTTTAAAAGCCACATTCAGTCCGCCCGCAGTCCCCAGCACACCCTCACTGTCATAACGGTCATTCACAGAAATACACCGCACCTCCATCAGCGGAAATATCTGTTCCAGATAACTCCCAACCTCAATATAATCCCTCCCCAGCCTGGAAAAGTCCTTCACAATGATACAGCCCACCTCGCCCCGCTTCACCGCCTCCATCATACCCGCAAAACCGGGACGCCGGAAATCAGTCCCGCTGAACCCGTCATCACAAAATTCAATGATCCGGCACTTCCTAAGCTCCGCATCCCCCTCAATAAACCCGTCCAGAAGTCGCCTCTGGGACACAACACTGTCGCTCTCCTGCTTCACGCCCCTGCCGGTATCCACATCCTCATCCGACAACCGAATATATTTAGCCACCACATCAGCCTTCACCGTTCTCCGCCTCCCTTTCCCTCACGGCCTCCAAAAGCTCCGCAAGCATGTCATCATAGGCCAGGACCACCTCACAGTCCCCGTCCTTATCCACCGAAACCCTCGTCACAAATGCGTCCACCATCCCCTGAGTCAGCTCCCTCTCCCCCAGGAACCCACGCACCGTCTTCTCCCAGCCTTCCTCTATATGAAAATCCCTCTCATACCTCTCCCGCTCTTCCAGCAGTTTCTCCAGCTCCGCAGAAAGCGCCTCCGCCTCCTTCGTATACCGCTCCGATAGCGCCGCATATTCCTCCCCGTCGATCAGCCGCTCCGCAAAATCCGCATACAGCCCCGCCTTCTTCCCTGCGTCCTGCCGAATCCGCTCCCTGATACGGTCCGCCTGCCTGGACATCAGCCTGTATCGCTCCGTCCCCTGCCTCCCGGCATTCAGCTTCCGGACCAGCCGCTCCGTATCCAGGCAGGCATCCATATGGCTCCTGATAACCCCGAACACCGCAGCCTCCAGATCCTCCAGCATGACCTTATGCCGGTACGGGCACACCTTCCGGCTCCTGTTATGGGAACTGCAGCCATAAAAAAACCTATCCCCCTCCTGCGATACCGCCCGGAACAGATACATGGTCTTCCCACAATCACTGCACACCACCTTCTTTTTAAACTTATTCCTCCCTGCCGCACAGCGCCTGCCCTCCGCACGTTTCCCGTTGTAAACCCGCGCCTGCTCCGCCTTCATCTCCTGCACCCTGTCAAAATCAGCCCTGGAGACCAGCGCCTCATGGGTATCCCTGACCACATATCCGGCAGAATCCTCCGCCCCGCAGGAACCGCCCGCAAACAGCTTCCCGCCGGTCTTCCCATGGACAGAATCCCCCGTATAATACTCATTCGACAGCAGCCGCTTCACCACGATCCCGGTCCATTCCACACACCCCTTATGCCCCGTCACCGGAAGCCCCTTTGACTTCTGGCTTTCCGAGAGCCTCTTGTATAACAAGAGCCACCCGTCCCCTTCCCACACGAGTCCCTTGATGCGGTCCGCCCGCCTGCCGCAGAAGAGATAGAGGGTGTCCCGCACGTAAGGCTTGTTCCCCGTCTGCGCCTCCACCAGCGCGGCCAGCCGGTCCATGCCCGAACGGAGATCCGTATAGCCGCAGACGATGTAAACCGCATTGAAGCAGGTGGCATCATTCAACATGCCGCATCACCTCCAGAACCGCCGCGAGAAGGGGCATGGGGGTGGACGTGGTCACGCGTACGCGGAAACCCTTTGTGGAAATGTCCAGTCCCGGCTCCGCATTGCCGCCATCCCCTTCTTCCCGTTGCAAAAGTCCTGGACTTACGGGGATTATCTGTTGTACGGACGCTTCATCCGGGAGGCCTTCCAGACATGCCTCCCTCACACGGCGGAGCCGGTAATAATAATCCGCCTTCGTGATGCCATGGCTGGCACACCAATCGCTGACGCTTGTGCCAGCCGGACGGTTCTTGCAGTCCTTCACCTGCCCCGCCCACTCGTGGAGGCGGTACTGTGCGGCCATCATGGTTGTTTTTGATTTCATAGACTTATCTCCTTCTGGTATCAAAAGTTGAGACTCAACTTTTGATACCAGTAATAGAAACATAGTCTATTGTCGCACATTTTGCCTAAATGGTCGAGGTACGCACTATCTACCGTTTACTATGCACCCGCATATTTTTCACTTACAGATTGGAAATTTAAAAACGTGAAAAGCAGATTGCCGAATGGTATAAGATATGTCAAAATCGCAAATGGAGTGACCGTGTTACAAGGTGGTAACCTCCCTAGCTTCACAGAAGAAGGGAGGTGATGCATATGAGTACATACGAAGTTTTAACATTGTTAATTCTTTTCGGTACGTTCCTCATTGCATTGCTTGCCTATTTAGATAGGAACAACAAGCGAAAATAAATAAGCCTACCTTGTAATCTTGCCGGATGCAGGTAGGCTTATATAGCTATTTGCGGAGGCTAACCACTTTGTGGGCGGTTGCTCCTTTTCTATAATATAACATTTCTGAATAAGAAAATCAACAAAATTTTTAATCTTGCGGATTATCTCATATCATACTAAAATGCTTAAACGCCGCCATAATCGCTTTTTCTTTCTCCGGCGGGCATTTCGGCGCACGACTTTTATTATCGCCTACATTGTAATTCAGACGTTTCTCAATACCGCATTTGTCTTTTATCTGCGCCACATATAGTGACGACACCTTTAAACCATACTCCGACTTTATCCATTCTTTGATTTCCGTATAGGTGCACAACACTTTACGTCTCTCAGATATTCGTTGTCTTTCGGCTTATAATCAAGGTACGTATAGACCGTATCAGCGGTGTTACTATTTCCTACCCAAAAGGACGCACGTCTCCACATGCACCCCCATCGGGAACTGGTCCACAATCCCAATCTTCCTCAATTCATACCCTCTCCCGCACAGATATTTCAAGTCCCGTGCCAATGTTGCCGGATTGCAGCTCACGTACACAATTCTCTTCGGCCGCATCTCGGCCATCATCTCCAGCAGTGATTCCTCACAACCCTTCCTCGGCGGATCCACCACGATGACGTCCGGGTGCGCCTTGCCTGCCGCATTACCGTCTGGCCGCGTCTTCCTGCTATTTACGCACGCCTTCACCTCATCGCCCTCTTGCGCTTTCGCGCCGCCCTCCGCTTCCGCCCCGCTTTCGTCCCCACCCTTCTCATAATGCTCCGGCAGCACTTCCTCGGCTTTCCCCACGTAAAACTTCACGTTTCCGATTCCATTTCGTTTCGCGTTTTCCCTCGCGTCTTCCACGGCCTGCTCCACGACTTCCACGCCGTAGACCATTTTCGCCTTTCTCGCCAGGAAAAGCGAAATTGTTCCAATTCCACAGTACAAGTCCCACACGGTTTCCCCGCCCTGCAGGTCGGCGTATTCCAGCGCTTTTGCGTACAATTTCTCCGTCTGCACGGGATTTACCTGGTAAAATGACAGCGGCGATATCCGATACTGCACGTCGCCAATCGTGTCCGTGATGTAACCTTGTCCCCACAATATTTTGTAGGTACCGCCCATGATGACGTTGGTGCGTTTCGTGTTCGGGCAAAGCGTGATGCTCGTCATTCCCTTGATTTGCGACAATCGCCATACCAGTTCATCCACATGGGGAATCTTTTTTCCGTTTACCACCAGGCAAACCATGATTTCCCTGGTGGCGAACCCGTAGCGAATCAGGACATGACGAAACAGGCCTCTGCCGGTTTTCTCGTCATAGGCCTGCACATGATTTTCCTTCATGAATGCCAATATTTGTTCCAATATTTCCTTATTTATTTTCACGCCCAGCGCACAGTCCGTATTGGCAATGATGTGGTGTGTCCGTCCCGCGTAAAATCCGCACACGGGCCGGCCGTCCTTGTCCGTGCCAAAGGGAAACTGTGCCTTATTGCGGTAATGAAACGGCTCCTCCATTCCCACGATGGGTTCCGTCACGCGCTCCAAAAGTGCCGCGTCAAAGCCGCCAATCCGCTCCAGGCTGTCCCTCACCTTTTTCTCCTTGAATGCAAGCTGCCTCTCGTAAGACATTTCCTGGATTTGGCAGCCGCCACATTGGCGGGCGTACGCGCACTTTGGCTCAACGCGGTACTCGGACGGCGTGACGATGCGCATCAGGCGGGCGTAGCCATAGTTTTTCTTTGATTTTATCACCTTGGCCTCGACCTCGTCGCCGATAACCGCGTCCTTGACGAACAGCGTATAGCCGTCCACCTTGCCGATGCCCTCCCCGTCCACGCCGATATCCTCAATTTTAACAATTGCAACTTCATCCTTCTGCATATTTTACATCCTCTTTTTAAACAAAACAATATCTGAATTATCCTGCATTTCACGCTTACACAATTCAGATATTGTTTCTTTTCACTCTAAAATTCCTGCACCGACGTCTTCCTCAAGTTCGACTCGAACAATCGGTTGAATCCCAGCCATTCCGTCCCCGTCTTGTCCTTCAATATTTCCTTCATCGTCTGCAGCTTCGCGTCCATGTTGTCCGCCAGGTTGAGGGCCAGCGCCTCGGCCAGGGCGGGCTTTTTCGGCGAGCCGAACTCCAATTCGCCGTGGTGCGCCACGATGCAGTGTTTCCATTCGTTTGCCAGGATTTGCGGAAAATCCGGCACAGTGGCAATCGCCTCGTCGAGCATTTCCACGCCAATCACGATATGGCCAATCAGCTGGCCTTCGTCCGTGTAATCATTTTCCGGGAAACTGGACAATTCCCGCACCTTGCCAATGTCGTGGCAAATGGCCGACGCGTACAAGAGATCCGCGTTCAGGTAAGGGTATGCGCCAGCCATGTACTCGCAAGCCCTCGTCACGCTCAGCGTGTGTTCCAAAAGCCCGCCGGAGAACCCGTGGTGCACGGTCTTCGCCGCCGAGTGTCCTTTGAACTTGCGGATGAAGTCCTCGTTTTTGACAAAATAGTATTCCACCGCCTGCCGCAAGTACGGATTGGCAATGCGGCCTATGTAGGCCAACAGCCCTTCGTACATTTTGTCCACGTTCTTCTCGGAAACCGGCAGATAATCCGCCGGATTGTACTCGCCCTCTCCGACGACCCGCAGCCGCTTGATATTCAACTGCAGGTTGCCGTTATATTTTATCACGTCTCCAATCACCTCGACGAAGTCCTTTTCACCGTAATCGGCAATTCCTTGTGAATTCGGATCCCAGATTTTCCCGTCCAAGGTTCCCGTCTTGTCCTGCAGAAGCACGTTGTCGTACGGCTTTCCGTTCCTCGTCTCCGCCGTGCGCTTGCCCCTGCAAAGATAAATGCTCCCGATTGTCTCGCCTTCCCGCAAATCCTTGATAAATCTCATATTCTGTCAAACCTTCCTGTCTTAAATTTTTTTCAACCATGCGGTTGCAATTCGATAACAGACTGGAATTTAATTTATTGCAGGGACAGTCCATTATCGGATTAGCAACCGCACAATTGGTAATTCTTTCACTCCTGGCTCCCGACCGTCACCACGAATTCCACATCCACGTAGCCCCCGTTGCCCCGGCGTTTTCCTTTTACCTTCACCTGTGCCCCGGTCTTGCATTTGAGCACCGCTTTTTCATAAGAAGAAGCCCCCGCCACTTCCGTGCCGCCCACCTTTTGGATGATATCGCCGTTCTGAATGCCCGCGTACATGGCCGGGGAATCTTCCACGACCTGCGTCACGTACATCCCGCGCGGCAATCCTTGTTCTGCCGAAACGATTTCCGTCACGCTCGTCCCCCGGATTCCGACATAGGGCACGCTCTCCCCGTTCAAAAGCATCTCCAGCACCGGCTTCAAGTCGGAGATGGCCAGCGCGTTGGCCGTCGGGTTGGCCGATTCCGGCCAAATGCTGCCACGAACCAGGCCCAACACCTCGCCCCTCTGGTTTACAAGCACCCCGGTGCCGCCGGACGACACCGCGATGTCCGTCGCCAGCACGCCGCAGCTCGCGTCGGCAAACTGCTCGTCATATTTCTTGGAGCTGATGACACCATAGCCCAGGCCGTCACCATATCCGAACATATTTCCCAGGGCAATCACCACGTCGCCCCGCGAGGCAACATTGGAATTGCCCCAGACGACCGTTTGCATGCCGTTTTTCGTATTCTCCGAAAGCTGCATGCGGTTCACCGTAAATACTGCCAGCCCCCGGTTTTTATCTCTTTTTTTCAACGAGGCCGGGAAACTTGCACCGTCATAAAATGTGACCGCCCATTGTGGATTTTCCTCCTCCGCGACATTGGCGCAGACGGCGTGATCCGCCACGATTAAAATTTCCCAGCCATTGTCGGCGGCGATGATTCCCGTGACGCTCCCCGCGTCGCGCGCGTCATTCTCCACCCATGCGCCACCCACGGCCTGCACGGACACGAGGCACTGCTCCGCGTCCCGGGCGACCAAATAGAGGCTCTGCATCATTTCCTTATAGTCCTCCACCGTCAAGACGGGCATCTCCGGCACCACCTCGTCCTCTGTCGGTTCCACTTCCGGGAGCTCCTCGTCCTCGGGAATCGTGACCTCGCCGGGCCTTTCGCGAAGGGCGTTCTCCATCAACGGGGTCAGCGCGTAAAAGCCGGCGCAGGCAAAGCCGCCGAACACCAAGCCCAATACCGCCGCCCACACCACCTTGAAAAAACGCCCTCCCCGCTTCTTCTCCCGGGATTTGACCTTTTCTTGTAAAAACGCGAACTGCTCCTCCGATTCCGCGCCAGGCGTGGATTCCAAACCCTTCTCTTCACGGCCCGCGCCAGGCGTGGATTCCAAACCCTTCTCCTCACGGCCCGCGCCAGGCGTGGATTCCAAACCCTTCTCTTCACGGCCCGCGCCAGGCGCGGATTCCAAACTCTTCTCCTCATGACCCGCACCAGGCGGAGGGGTCGTTTCCGCCCATGCCCCTCGCCCGTTTGGCAGTTGCCTCTGCCCATCCTGATTCTTTCTTTGTCGTTCATCCTGCACGGCCTTGTTCCTCCCTGCATTTTTTGAACTTTTTCCCCATAACCCGTATTTACCACCATCCACAGTATAACCGATTTCTGCCAATTGTTCAATAGTTACCCGTGAATAGTAACTGTTCTATTACTATTTTTTTCTTCTCCACATTTTTCCCTTTTCAATTTTCTTTAAATACGATACAATAGATATCGGACACGTGATTTCCAATATCACGGTACGATTTATTTCAATGAGGGGGAATCCATATGAACCAGAAGTCTTTATATAAATTGGAATATGACAAAATCATCGCCCTTTTGGAGGAGCGCGCCTCCTCCTTCCGGGGCAAGCAGCTCTGCCGCCGCTTAAAGCCGTTGTCGGAGCTCGGGCGAATCGAGACGATGCAGGAGCAGACGGCCGCCGCGTTTACGCGGATTGTCGGAAAGGGGCGCATTTCCCTAAGTGACGCCGCCCCCGTCGAGGAGTCCTTGAAGCGGTTGGAAATTGGCGGCGTGCTTGGCATCACGGAACTTTTGCGCATTTGCAAGCTTTTGCAGACGGCGGGCCGGGCCAAGGCTTATGGCCGCCGCGACACGCAGGAGCAGACGGCGGATTGCCTTGACGCTTATTTTGAACAACTCGAGCCGCTTACATTGCTCTCCAACGAGATTGAGCGTTGTATCGTCAGCGAGGATGAAATCAGCGACGACGCCAGCAGCACTTTGAAACACATTCGCCGCAGCATGGCCGTGATGAACGACAAAATCCATTCCACGCTGAACGCTCTGGTGAGCGGTTCCTTGCGGACATATTTGCAAGATCCCATCATTACCATGCGGGGCGACCGTTATTGCATCCCGGTCAAGTCCGAGTACCGGGGACAAGTGAGCGGCATGATCCACGACCAGTCCTCGACCGGCTCCACGTTGTTTATCGAGCCGATGGCGGTGGTCAAGCTGAACAACGACTTGAAGGAGCTCTACGCGAAGGAGCAGGAGGAAATCCAGGTCATACTGGCCCGCCTAAGCGGCGACGCGGCCGGATACATCGAGGAAATCCGTACCGATTACCGAATACTGACCGACCTGGACTTTATTTTTGCCAGGGGGCAGCTTGCGTTGGAAATGAACGCCAGTCGGCCGATTTTTAACGACGAGGGGCGCATCCGCATCCGCAACGGACGGCACCCGCTTTTGGATTCGCGAAAGGTCGTGCCAATCACGGTCTCGCTTGGGGAGGATTTTTCCCTGCTCATCATTACCGGGCCGAACACCGGCGGCAAGACGGTTTCTTTAAAGACCGTGGGGCTGTTCACCCTGATGGGGCAGGCCGGGCTCCACGTCCCGGCCTCGGACCACTCGGAACTGGCGGTATTTACCCAGGTGTATGCCGACATTGGCGACGAGCAGAGCATCGAGCAGAGCCTGAGCACGTTTTCCTCGCACATGACCAACATCGTCTCTTTCCTGCGGAAGGTGGACGAACGTTCCCTGGTGCTTTTTGACGAATTGGGCGCGGGAACCGACCCGACGGAGGGCGCGGCGTTGGCCACGGCCATCTTGGAGCACCTCCACGCACGGGGCATCCGCACGATGGCGACGACACATTACAGCGAATTGAAGGTGTACGCGCTTTCCACCCCGGGCGTGGAAAATGCCTGCTGCGAGTTCGACGTGGAGAGCCTGCGTCCCACTTACCGGCTGCTAATCGGCATTCCCGGCAAGAGCAACGCGTTCGCCATTTCCGGCAAGCTGGGGCTGCCCGACTACATTATCGAGGACGCCAGGGCGAGACTTACCGAGTCGGACTTGTCTTTCGAGGACTTGTTAAACGACCTGGAAAACAAGAAGCGCGCCATCGAGAAGGAGCGGGAGGAAATCGCCGCCCACAAGCGGGAAGCGGAAAGCCTGAAGGCGCAGACGCGGCAGAAGCAGGAGAAGATGGACGCGCAGCGCGAACGTATTTTAAAAGAAGCGAACGAAAAAGCGGCCGCCATTTTACGCGAGGCCAAGGAGATGGCCGACGAGACGATGAAGAACTTCCGCAAATTTGGCAAGGAGGGCATCTCCGCCGCCGAAATGGAGAAGGAGCGGGAGCGTTTGCGCAAGAAACTGCAAGAGACTTCCGCCGCAAACGCGCTCAAGACGCAGAAGTCGCGCAAGGCCCACAAGCCTTCCGATTTCAAGCTGGGCGAGTCCGTCAAGGTGCTCAGCATGAACCTGACCGGAACCATCAGTTCGCTGCCTGACTCGCGGGGCAACGTGACCGTCCAGATGGGCATTTTGCGCTCGCAGGTCAATATTTCCGACCTGGAAATCATCGAAGAGCAAAACAATTATGCGCCGAAGCGAACCAACGGCACCTCGAAAGGACGGCTCAAGATGGGCAAGTCGCTCTCCGTCAGCCCGGAAATCAACCTGCTGGGCAAGACGGTGGACGAGGCCGTCTCCGAGCTGGACAAATATCTGGACGACGCGGTGTTGTCGCATCTGGACAGCGTGCGTGTCGTACACGGAAAGGGCACCGGGGCATTGCGCAAGGGAATCCACGAATACCTGCGCCGCCAGAGGCACGTCAAGTCCTACCACTTGGCGGAATACGGCGAGGGCGACGCCGGCGTTACCATCGTGGAGTTCAAATGATACCAGGGTCAAAAGGTCATGTATGACATGCTTGCATGTCAACACATGGCTTTGGGACCCGCAAAACACCGAAAAGTAGCCATTTTCCGTAGGAAAATGAGCGGATTTGAGGTGTTTTAGAATTGCGAGAGCACGTAGTGCATAGCAATTCGTAAGTATCATAGAGTTTGCACCAATATTATGGAAGACGGAGGTTACGAACCATCATGGTATCCAAGCAGAAGATTTTAATTGTCGATGACGATGAAAATATTGCCGAATTGATTTCGTTATATTTGACAAAGGAATGTTTTGAAACGAAAATCGTTTACAACGGGGAGGACGCCCTGCGCGAGCACGACTCCTGGCACCCCAGCCTCGTCCTGCTCGACCTAATGCTGCCCGGCATCGACGGCTACCAGGTCTGCCGTGAAATCCGCGCCAAGTCGCAAACCCCGATTATCATGCTTTCCGCCAAGGGCGAGGTCTTTGACAAGGTGCTGGGACTGGAGCTTGGCGCCGACGACTACGTCATGAAGCCGTTTGATTCCAAGGAGATGGTGGCGCGCGTACGGGCTGTGCTAAGGCGTACGCAAGTTCCCAAGCCGGAAGTTCCCAAGGCCGAGAAAATCAAGTGCGTGGAAATGGACGGCCTCACAATCAACCTGACCAATTATTCCGTCGAGTGCGACGGAACCGCGGTGGAAATGCCGCCGAAGGAACTGGAACTGTTGTATTTCCTCGCCTCCTCGCCAAACCAGGTGTTCACGAGGGAGCAGCTTCTCGACCAGATTTGGGGATACGAATACATCGGGGACACCCGCACCGTCGACGTACACATCAAGCGGCTGCGGGAAAAAATCAAAGACCACGATTCCTGGCGACTGAGCACCGTCTGGGGGATTGGTTATAAATTTGAAACAAGATAGTACGATTTACCACGCATAAGCAGTCCTGGCTCCGTAAGAAGCGGGATCGGAGTGCCGTAAGGCACGACAAATGTGCATGCGTAATGAAGCGGCCGTGAATCGTGGCATTAAAGGAAATATTTATGAAAAGCACTTTGTATTTAAAATTTATCATCCTATATATTATTTTCGGGTTTTTAAGCCTTTTCACGACCGCGACGCTGGGGGAGCACCTGGTCAAGGAACGCATCGCGGATTCCGTGTCCGAAAGCATTTACAAGGAGGCGAATTTCCTGGCCGCCTCCTACCTGCCCGGCTATTTTTCCGAAAACGTGACCCCACGTGAAATCCAGGTGCAGCTAAACGCCGCCCAGCTTTACCTCGACGCTGCCCTCTGGTTTGTCGACGCCGACGGAAACCGCATCGCCTTTGCGACTTATGGGCACGGTGCGGTGCCGGAGTCCATCGTGGACTTCAACCCGGCGGAAACGGGCAGCGAACGCTATGTCGCGGGAAATTACCACGATTATTTTGATGAAGAGGTGCTCACGTTCATTGCCCCGGTCATCCAGGGCTTCCGCACGGATGGTTATCTCCTCATTCACAAACCGATGGCCGACATTGACGCGGCATGCAAGGCAATGATGCGGCCTGTCTACATCACCCTGGCGGTCGTATACGTACTGGCCTTCCTGATTTTGCTCGGGTTCCAATTTTTCGTCTACCTCCCGCTGCGGCAAATCACGGAGGCCGCCGCGCAGTATGCTTCCGGCAACCTGGGCTATGAAATTCCGGTTTACACGCAGGATGAGATGGGATACCTCTCCGCCTCGCTCAATTCCATGTCGTCGCAGCTCAAGGACATGGAGGATTACCAGAAAAAAATAGTGGCAAACGTCTCGCACGACTTCCGCTCGCCGCTGACCTCCATCAAGGGCTACGTCGAGGCGATGAGTGACGGCACGATACCGCCCGAGTTATATGGAAAATATTTGAAAATCATTTTGTTCGAAACGGAACGGCTGACCGATCTGACACAAGACCTTTTGACGCTCAATGAATTTGACACGAAGGAACACATGCTGGACAAAAGTAATTTTGACCTGCAGGCAATGTTAAAGCAAACCGCCGCCTCCTTCGAGGGGGCGGGAACCGAGAAACGGGTCAGCATTGAATTGTTATTGTTGCCCGGCGAGGTCACGGTCCATGCCGACAAGCGTAAGATTCAGCAGGTTCTATACAACTTGATTGACAATGCGGTGAAATTCAGCGAGTACGATTCCACCATCACCATCGAGGTCACGAGGAAAGGAAGCAAGATTTTTACGTCCGTCAAGGACAACGGGGTCGGCATTCCCAAAAAGGACCTCGGAAAAATATGGGAACGATTTTACAAGTCCGACGCGTCCCGCGGCAAGGACAAAAAGGGCACCGGTCTTGGGCTCTCCATCGTCAAGGAGGCCATCGCAGCCCACGATGAGCACATCAACGTCATCAGTACCGAGGGGGTCGGAACCGAATTTATTTTTTCCTTACCAAAGGGAGCTGTCGGGAAATAGCACTTTTTTGCCCCGTTTCCCGACAGCCCCCTCCTTTTTATTCGTAAAGCATCCTCTTGATGGCCGCGTCTTCCATATTTTCCTGCGTCACCCACGTATATCCGGTATCCACCTGCGCTTCGTTTCCTTGGTCAAGTATGGTACGTGCCGCCGCGACCACCGCCGCGTATCCCATGCCGAACGGGTTCTGTACGACCAGTCCCTTGATTTCCCCGTTTTTCAACGCCTCCAATTGTTCTTTCCCCGCATCAAATCCCATTAAGGAAACATTTTCCAACCTTTCCGCCCGTCTTAAGGCCTTCAACCCGGCCTGCGTCGCCGAGAAGCTGGTTCCGAACATCCCCTTCAAGTCTGGATACTTCTCCAAATAGTAGGCGTATACGTCCTCATCCGACATGGCATTGACCATCGCCGTCTTTTCTTCATCCGTCATCCCCGCGGCATCCGAAGTCGCCGGGGTTCCCTCATTTTCCTGGCCTTCCAGGTTGGCCGCCGCTTCGCCTGGCCGCGTTCCATCCGTCACGCTTCCGCTTGTCTCCCGCGCATTGTCCGCGGCGTTATCTTGGCCACTCGCATTTCCTGCCGCCCCGCCTTGGCCGGCTTCGTTTCCTGCCGCATTATTTTGGCCGGCCTCGTTTCCTGCCGCCCCGCCTTGGCCAACACCGTCCGGCCGTGCCCCGTTTTCGGTCATGCCGTCCTGCCCCGTGCCATCTTCCACGCCGCCCGCTTCCAGCTCGCGTGCCTTTTCCTCCACGATCCGCCTTTTATATTTCGCCAAATCGTCCAGGTAAATCGTCTCCACGACCTCGATATCCGGGTGGTTTTCGCTCATTTCCTGCAAAAAACTTTCCGTCCGCTCCCTGGACGACTCCGACTCGGAATCATTTACCAGCAGTAAGACCTGTCCCGCGCCGCCAATTTCGTCCGCCAGCTTGTACGCGCCCGTCCGCGCCGCGTCCGCGTTGTCCGTCTTGACCGTGCACAAAATTCCCGGGTGCACGTTTCCCGAATCAAACGCGATAATAGGGATGCCATTGCTGGTCGCCAAATCCAGCTGGACCGTGCAGGCATCCTCGTCCACGCTGGCGATTCCGAGCACGTCAGGATAGCGGGACAATTCCTCATCCAAAATGTTGACCTGCTCGCCTATGTCCTCGCTTTTCGCGGCGCCGTTGTATACCACCTTGATTCGGTCGCTTCCCGTGTACCCGAGCAACGTGTTCAAGTCCTCGGCCGCCTGCATCACGCCCTTGTTCAGTTCCTTCGAATATGCGGAAGACTCTTCTTTTCCGATAATGGATATATATGTACCTGGTTCCAAATTGAGCCCTTGTACGTTCCTATAAGCCGACGGGGAAACCGCGTCCAAATGCGCCTGATACTCCGGCTCCTGCGTTCCCTCTCCGGTAAACTGTGGCTGTTCCTCTTTCGTACACGCACTGAAGACCATCGCCGCCAGTAGCACCACCGCTGCCGTCACTTTTAATTTTCCGTTCATGTTCCACGCACTCCCATCGTCTTGTTTTCATGTACCGAACGCCCGCCTTGCCGCCTTGAACGTCCGGTCAAATTTTCCTCTTCCTATCATACACGATTTTTCCAAAAAGAAAAGGGGAAATTTCCTTAATTTTTATTAAAATCGTAGGGCAATATTTGTGATTTTTCGACAGTTTGGATAAAAAAAACATTTTTCCGCCACTTTCCTAAAAATCTTCTCTTGTATTTATAGGGCAAATATTATACAATACAAGGGAAGCCCAGTTACGGTTGACGGCCACGGCCGTCCATGGTAACGAAGTTCACTATTATTTAAAAGGAGGAACACTGCTATGGCATATGTAATCGGTGATGACTGCGTATCTTGTGGCGCTTGCGAGTCCACATGTCCGGTTGGCGCTATCAGCGAGGGCGATGGCAAATACGAAATCAACCCTGACGAGTGCATCGAGTGTGGCGCTTGTGCTGACGGATGTCCGTCCGACGCAATCAGCTTGTAAGATTTGGAGACAATGGCTACATAGGAAAGGCATCCCTATCACCGGGATGTCTTTTCTTGTCCCAATTTGACGAACGCTTTTTTACTCCCAGCCGTATTTTTATGTTATACTTGATGCATGGTAATAATATCATGGTATTTCATACTCGCTTAAGGAGGCATCTGAGTAATATGGGTGAAGTTAGATTTATGATTTCCGAAGCGGCGAAAAAGCTTCAAGTAGAAGCCCACGTCCTGCGATACTGGGAAGAGGAACTCGGACTACATATCGGCCGCACGGAAATGGGACACCGATATTATACGGAAGATGACATACAACTATTTCTTTGTATTCAAAAACTGAAAAATGAAGGCATCCTGCTTCGGGAACTAAAGACTTTGATTCCGAAGCTGACCGAGCTCCGCCGGAAAAAGACGGAAGAAAAAAACATGGCGCAGGCAGAAAGTGGGACAAGCGTCCACGAATCACGAACCGGCGCGGGAAGTGCCGGGCCCTCCCCACGGACCGATGCGGCGGGCGTCGCACCTTCGTCACCGATGCCGGAGACTTTAGGCGGCAACCGCCAGAATCATGCAAGCGTGGCCATGGCACGCTGCCTGCAAAAAGCAGATTCATCCAAATCTGTCGAATCCGTCCTGGCCAGCCTGACGGAAACATCCGTGGACGGGACGCGTTCCAAGACGGATTTTGCCGACGCGCAAACATCGGCAGACGCAAGTGGCCCAATGACGGAAAAGGCGGCGGCCACGGTTTCCAAAATGGCGAACGACGCGACGGCCGCGGTTTCCAGAATGGCAAACGACACGGCCGCGTCAACTTCCAAAGTGGTGGAAAATTTGGCCACGGACGACCCAATGGCGGACAATCCGGCCACGAGCGGCCCAATGGCAGATCATTTAACCGCGGACAATTCCGCCACGGACGTCGCCTCCCATGAGACGACGCTGACCGTTCCGCATAAGGCAGACGCCCCGCTCCCCGGCCGGGCCGCAAACGACAGGACGGCCGAAGTCATCGAGGTCACGCACTTGGAACAAGTACGCGCGCTATTCGGCGACGTCATAACCGAGGCCATCACCTCCAACAACCAGGTATTGGAGAAAAACATCAGCCGCCGAGTCACGTCCAACGTGTGCCGGGAAATCGACCTCTTGTTCCAGGCACAAGAACACCAGGAGGAAGAACATTACCGCAAGCTTGACCAGCTTATCCGACAACAACAGACATATCGTAGGGAGGCGGCCGAGAGTGCGCCCGTGGGGGCATTCAAAAAACTTTTTACATAATGACGAGGACAAAAAGGGGCTGTCGGGTAATGCAGAAAACCCACAATATATGGCGGCGAATCCAGATGCGCCACGGCATATATTGTGGGCCTGCAGTCATTTCCCGACAGCCCTCTTTTACTCCCATCATCCTTCCTGGTGCCGCAGTTCGTTCCCGAACTTCGTGTACTGCGGCATCCAAGCCAGCCGAACGGTTCCAATCGGGCCGTTCCTCTGTTTGGCGATGATGATTTCGGCGATATTTTTATCCTCCGTGTCGGGAATGTAATAATCCTCCCGGTAAATGAACATGCACACGTCGGCGTCCTGCTCGATGGCTCCCGACTCGCGCAGGTCGGAGAGCATCGGCCGCTTGTCGGTACGCGACTCCACCGCGCGGCTAAGCTGCGACAAGGCAATCACCGGGACGTTCAGTTCCCTTGCCAGCCCCTTCAGGGAACGGGAAATTTCCGAAATCTCCTGCTGGCGGCTCTCGTTGCTCCTGCCGCCGCTTCCGCTCATCAGCTGCAAATAGTCGATGATAATCAGGTCCAACCCTTGTTCCAGCTTGTACTTGCGGCACTTCGACCGCATCTCGCCAATCGAGATGCCCGACGTGTCATCGATAATCATCCGGGACTTTCCGATGTCCCCGGCCCCTTCAATCAGTTTTTCCCAATCCGTGTCCTTCAAATTTCCCGTCCGCAGTATCTGCGCGTCCACGTGCGACTCCAAGGAGAAAAACCGGTTCATCAACTGTTCCTTTGACATTTCCAAACTGAAAATGGCCACCGCCTTGTGCTGGCGGAACGCCACGTTCTGCGCGATGTTGAGCGCGAACGCCGTCTTTCCCATGGAGGGCCTGGCCGCAATCAGTATCAAGTCGGAGCGCTGCAGTCCCGACAGCTTGTAATCCAGGTCGATAAAGCCTGTCGGCACCCCGGTCACGTTCCCTTTCGTCTTTGACGCCCGCTCAATGATTTCCAGCGTGTTCAGGACCACTTGCTTGATTGGCACGAACTCTTGCGAGTTGCCCCGCTCCACCAGTTCGAACACTTTCTTTTCCGTCGTGTTCAAAATCTCTTCCAACGGCTTGTTTTCCATGTAGCAGGTGTTTCCGATTTCTTCCGTAATCTTGATCAGCCTGCGCAACGTCGCCTTCTCCCCGACAATCCGCGCGTAATGTTTGACGTTGGCCGAAGTCTGGACGCCCGCGAGCAAGTCCCGCGCATACTCCATGTCGCTGATTTCCGGCGGCACGTTTTTCGCCTTCAGGTAATCCTGCAACGTGATCATGTCCACCAGTTTCCCTTGCTGGAACATTTCCACCATGGTGTCAAAAAGGACTCCATAAGCCGGCTGGTAAAAGTCCGCCCCCGCCAAAAGCCCGGAGACCTCCGAAATCGCGTCCTTGTTTAAAAGCATCGCCCCGATGACCGCCTGCTCCGCTTCCGTATTGTGCGGCAATATCCGCTTAATGACCGCTTCTTCCATCTGGTATAACCCCTTACTATAAGCACTTGCATTGAACACTTAGCGAAGTTTCACACGAGCTTAGTGTGAATGCACTCCGCACTCCTTGGTGAGGTTCTTTAGAACCTAGTCGTGCGGAGTTTCCTTTCGAGCCTTGTGCAGTGTAACTTCCTTACTTTCATGACGATTCATGGCTACTCCTGGCCACGCCGTCACGCCTCTTCCTTCACAATCAGTTTCAGCCGCGCCGTCACCTGCGAATGCAGCTTGATTGGCACCATGTGCTCTCCCAAGGTCTTGACAGCCTCCTTGAGCTGGATTTTCTTCTTGTCAACTTCCAAGTCCATCTGTTCCTTGACCGCCACCGCGATTTCCTTGCCGGAAATGGAGCCGAAGGACTTGCCGCCCTCGCCGACCTTGATGGCCAGCTCGATTTGCCCCTTCTCCAGCTCTCCCGCCAACTTCCGCGCGGCCTCGAGGTTCTCCCTGGCAATCTTTTCCTGGTTGCTCTTCTGCAGCTTCAAGTCGTTCATGTTCTTCCCGGTCGCCTCGATGCCCAATTTCTTGGGCAAGATGTAATTCCTCGCGTACCCGTCGTTTACACTGACAATCTCGCCTTTTTTTCCAAGGGACTTCACGTCCTCCAACAAAATCACTTTCATTTTATATGTCTCCTTCCTCTATCATCTGGTCAATCACGGCCTTTAACGAGCGAATCGCCTCGTCAACGTCCGTGTGGTCGAACTGCGCCCCGGCCGCGTTAATGTGGCCGCCGCCGCCCAGCCTCTCCGCGATTACTTGTACGTTTACCTCGTCAATCGAACGCGCGCTAAGGAACGTCTTTCCCTGGTAAATCGTCAACACGAAGGATGCCTTGATACCGCTGATGTCCAGCAACTCGTTGGCCGTCTGCGCACCCAGCACGGTCGGGTTCTCGATGTCGCTCGGACATTCGGCAATCGCGTACTGCTCGCGGTACACCTCCGCCATGCGCACCGCCTCCGCCTTGGCACGGTATGATTCCATGTCGTCACGGAACATCTTGCGCACCTTCGTGATGTTCGCCCCGCACCGGCGCAGGAAAGCCGCCGCCTCGAAGGTCCGCACCCCGGTCCGGTTCATGAAATTGCGCGTGTCAATCATGATTCCGGCGTACATGCAGTCGGCCTCCACCTGCGGAATACGGATATCCTCCACGATATACTGCAGCACCTCCGCCACCATCTCGCAAGTGGACGAGGAATATGGCTCTATATAGGAAAGAATCGCGTTTTCAATAATGTTGTCGCTCTGCCTATGGTGGTCAAGCACGGCAATCGTCTTCGCCCTCTTCAAAAGTTCAGGGCACTCGGTCATCTGCGGCTTGTTCGTGTCCACCACCACGACCATCGTGCCATCCGTCATGTGGTCCATCGCCTTCTCCGGCGTCAGGAAAAAGTCCGATTCATATTCAGAATTTTCCAAAAGCTCGTCATAAAGCGGGCGCACCGCCGCCTGTGCCCCGTCCATCACGATGCACGCCTTCTTCTTCAACGCCTTCACGGCCCGGGAAATGCCGACGCACGCCCCAAGACTGTCCGCGTCCGCAATCCTATGCCCCATCACCAGCACCTGGTCCTTGGACTCGATGAACTCGCGTAACGCCTCGGCCTTCACGCGCGCCTTGACACGGGTGTTTTTCGAGGTCTGCTCCTTCTTGCCGCCGAAATATGTAATTCCGTGGCAATCCTTGATGACCGCCTGGTCACCGCCCCTTGCCAGCGCCAAGTCAATCGCCGCGCGGGCGTAATTGTAACTCTGGGCGTAGGTCGCGGCATTCAGCCCCAAGCCGATACTGAGCGTGGCACTGTGCGCGTTCCCGATGTTCACCTGCTTGACCTCCTCCAGCAAGGAGAACTTGTCCGCTTCGAACCTTTTGTAGCTTTCCTTTTTAATCACGATGAAATACTTGTCATTTTCCAGCTTTTTGACAATGCCGTCAACGTCGCCGATATACTTGTTAATCTTGCGGTCAATCAGCGCGACCAGAAGGGACTGGCGCACTTCCTCCACGCTCTCCATCACCTCGTCATAATTGTCAATGTAAATGAGGCCCGCGATCAGCCGCTGGTTTTCGTTTTCCTCGATATAGGAATTCAGTTCCGTCACGTCCGTCATGTAAAGCGTGATGAAATACTGCTGGCCTTCCGGAATCTCCAGCAAGGATTCCTGCTCGTTAAACCCTTGCATGGAGACCATGTTGAGCTCCACCCGGTAGTCATGCTGCCTGCACTCCAGTTCCAGCTCCATGTGCCTCATGTCCTCTTTGGGAAACATGCTGCGGTTCAATTCGGGAATCAGCTGCTGTATGTGCCGCTCGTTTCTCTTTATATCAGAAAAAATGTCCCAGAAACTGTCATTCGCCCAGACCACCCTGCCATCCGCGAGCGCGACCGCGTACGGCACCGACATTTCCTGCAAAAGGACGTTCGAAACAGCCTGGTACTCCATGGAAAATTCAAAAATCTCATCCAACACCCGGGAGCGGTTATAAAAATACAACGCCACCACGATGACGATATAAACCACGACGAATATCGTCATCAAATAGCCCGCCTTGCGGTTGACAAAATACATCCAGACGTTCAACCCTACCAGAAGCAGGGACATCAACAGCGGCCACCGCATGTACATCCCGAGCTTGCCCTTCAATTGTATATTGTTTTTCATGATTCCTCTCCATTCATAAAACCCCGCACTTGCCAATCCCGCCAGGCCCGGCAAGATAATAAAAGGCACGTCCGCGGCCAATGCCGCGCATGATGACACAAAAAGTATTTATAGTATATCACTTTTCTTTTTGTTAATCCACACTTTTCTGACGAAGTTAAATCAATGTAATCCTTCTGTAACCAAATATTAACCAAATCGTTACATTTGATTTTTCCTTAAAGCCGCGGGACGTTTCGCTTGCGAACCGCGCGCGCCGTTTACGGTTCCCCGGCGGCAAAATTTTTCCAGCCGTGCGGTTGCGATCCGATGGTAGTTTTCATACAATTTATTGCAGTGAAAACTACCTGTCGGATTAGCAACCCATTTATTAATGAGCAAAATGTGGCTGCGTTAGCAGACATGGGAGTGCGTTGGCACGGATTTTGCGAATTGGATAAACAGGTTGGATGCTCTTTAGGGCATTCAACCGCACAGCTGGAAATTTTTTCGCGCCCGCACGCATACTCCCCATGATTTCATATCACGGGGAACGAAGTTTCCCATGACATGAAAAAAGGGTACCACTACGCAATGTAATGGCACCCGTCGCCTCATTAATCCTGAACGTACGGCATCAAGGAAATGTGTCTCGCCCTCTTGATGGCAACTGTCAAAGCCCTCTGGTGTTTCGCACAATTCCCGGTAATCCTTCTCGGAAGAATTTTCCCTCTCTCGGAAATGTACTTCTTCAGCTTTGCCACGTCTTTGTAATCAATCTCGTTATTTTCTTTCCCACAGAATACGCAAACTTTTTTCCTTCTGCGCACCGGGCCTCTTCTCTTGAATCCGCCCTCGGGTTTGCCTGCTTTTTCGTAAGCCATCGTCCTTACCTCCTATTATCGTCCTTCCCGTTACAGCCGCCAAGGCTGAACTGTAACCCCTTCCCGTCCCTTTGACCGGAAGATGTTTGGTGAAGGTCCCCGTCATGCCGGGCCCCGGATAAACCTGCCGCCCGGTATCTTGTGACGCGCACAACCATATACGGAATTATGCCGTTGTACGGCTGCGGCCGGCGCAATACTCACGGCAGATTTTATCGGCCATAAGCATGGTTAATTAAACGGCAGCTCCTCGTCAATCCCATCCGGGATGTTCATGAAGCCGTCCCCCGCGTCCCCGCTTGGTGACGGAGCCGGCGCCGACTGCCTATAGGAGTTATTGTTGTAGGAATTGTTGTTATAGGAGTTGTTATTAAATGAAGAACCGCCGCCGTTTGCCTCTCTCTCGGCCCTGCTCTCCGCGAACTCCTGCTCCTCCACAATCACTTCCGTCGTATAGACGCGCGCGCCGTCCTTGTTCGTATAGCTGCCGGTCTGGATGCGCCCCGACACGGACACCCGCATCCCCTGGCGGAAATACTTCTCCGCGAACTCCCCGGAACGCCCGAACACCACGCACGGAATGAAATCCGCGGTCGGCTCGTTGTCCCGCTTGAACCTGCGGTCCACCGCCAGCGTATACCTTGCAACCGCCGTCGCATTGTCCCCTTGTGAATACCTCACTTCCGGATCCCTCGTCAGGCGACCCACCAAAATCACTTTATTCATATATTACCTCTTTCTCTTTATGCATCCTGTCTTACGCATAAATACCTGAGAACATTGTCCATGATACGGATACGCTGTTCCACTTCACCCGGAACAGTGCTCTCAGCCTCGAAGTGGACGAAGTAATAATATCCTTCCCTCATCTTCTGAATTTCGTAAGCGAACCTTCTCTTACCCCATTCATCGACGTCCGTCACGACGCCACCGAAACGGGTAACTAAGGCCTTCACCTTTTCCATCACGTCCGCCCTGGCATCGTCTTCGAGTTTTGCGCTGACAACAACAGCCAATTCATACTTGTTCATGTCTCGCACCTCCTTATGGTCTCTGGCCCCCGCCTTTCTCGCGGGAGCAAGGATTGTAATAAAACCGTGTTTTTCAAAACGGCATGTCACAAGTACCTATCTTACCATAACATGTTTCACGTTTCAAGCTTTTTTGTGGATTTTCCTCACATTTTTTTCCACCAGCTTGCGCGGCACCATCACCTGGTGTGCGCAGCCCATGCATTTCAAGCGAAAGTCCGCGCCCACGCGCAATATTTCCCACTCGTTGCTGCCGCAAGGATGCGGCTTTTTCATCCAAATGACGTCTCCCACGCCAAATTCAAATCGTCCCGCCATATGCTTCATCCTCGTTGCCTTCCACGGGGCCGCGCACCCGCCGCACGGCCGCCGTCCGCCGGCTAATCCTCGTCCACCAGCACGCCTTGCACCAAAAACCGCTCGTCGTCCCGCACGTTCGTGCACGTTGACAAGCTGACGATTTTGGACTGGGCGTCCAGCTCCACGTCCACGTCGTAATTGGACGATCTTTTACATACCTTCAGGTAATCCGTAAAATCTTTTTCCGTCAAATAGGACGGCGTATAATTCTCGGCCTCCGCCTTCACGACCGACGCCGAAAAAACCTTGTACGTACGGGTCTTGCCATCCGGCGTGTAAATATAAAAATAGGGATATTTCTTACAAAACTCCTCATCCGCATATTCCGTCAACTGGGAAAACATTTCCCCGCCGATTTTCAGGTTATGCCCGTAAATGAACACGTTCCGGTCATTGAACGACGTGTTGCGCATGTCCATGAAAATCGCGCCAAGCTTGTTGTCGTTGGCAAAGAACGTCTTCGTCAAATATTCATTATTATCCTTGCTCTGCACGACCGGGTAATTGATAATTGCCGGCTCCTCGAACCGGATCCACGCCACCACGTCCGGATTCTCCCTTGCCAGAAACGCGAAATCCACCTTGAAGCCGTCCCCCACGTCATCCGACTCTATCGCAAGCTCCTTCACCTCGTCGTACTCCTTGCCGCCCGCCAAATACGGGTACAGCGACATGGCCAGCTGGCAGCCGGAAAACAAAAATACGAGCACGGCCACGATTAAGAGGACGGGAATCACCTTGCTCTTGTTTTCCTTTTCCTTGCGACGCGCGTTCCGCCTGCGCCGCCGGCCGGGCTCCGTCGTTCCCGCCTTCCGCCCCGTCGCTGCCGGCCTCTGCCCCGTCGCTGCCGCCTTCCGCCCCGTTGCCCCCGGCTTCTGGCCCGCCTGCTTCTTTTCTTCCATAAATATGTCCCCTTCCCAAAATGCTCGTCAAATTCTATCATCACCGACCATCCCTGGTCGAACGCGGACGGCAATTTTTAAAATCCCAAATTCTCATCCACCAGGATGACCTTGGTCCGCTTCGGCTCCCTGGAAAACCTCGTTATCAGAATCTGGCAACAGATGCACTGCGGCGACTTGCAGTCAGAGCAGGTTCCGTTCTTCACGCACGGCGTGTCAATCCCGAAACGCTGCGCGTTTATCGGAGCCGCCTCGTTGCGCGCCCGGCTCATGGCATCCTCCTCGCTTTTCACCACTTTGTTCATGCCCACAATGAGCACCACGCTCTTCGGACCGAACGCGTAGGCCGCCACCCGGTTCGCGTTCCCGTCGATGTTGACCATCACCCCGTCCTCGCTGACCGCGTTGGTACTGCCGATAAACACGTCACACGTAAGCGCCTTGCGGGCGACCTCCTGCTTTTCCTCGCGCGTCATCTTGTCCTCACGGTCAAGCACCTCGTAATCGCCGTTATGTAGCGCGTCCAGAAGGCCGATTTCCTTGGCCGACTCGCAGCCGCCCCAGCTCACCGTGCTGCCCGCCGGAATCAATTCCAGTGCCTTCGCAAGGGCCTCCTCCTTCGTCCTGACATAATACGCCTCCATGTTGCGGGACTCGATGGCCTTCACCACGCGTGTCCCCAAAACTTCATTCCTCATTGACCTGACGTTCATGATAATTTAACCTCCTCAATCACACATGTATGTTTTCGTTTTTCTTTCGCGTCTTTGTCATAAGCGATGCCCACCAGCAAAACAACACCGCCGTATCCATGCAGTACTTCCGGATATCTTCGGTTCTTAATCTGAACAATCGCTCCTTCTGCCGACTGATTCCACTTTAACTCAACTACCAACGCAGGCATCGGGGAAGATTTTTTCGGCAAATATACAATATCCGCATATCCATCTCCAGAAGGTAATTCTTCAAATTTCAAATAATAATCCTTATACCCGAAATACGCCAATTTGACCACGCTTCGCAACGCTTGTTCATTGTTATAGAAAAGCGGTACTGTCTCTTCCGCATGAATCTTCTCAATCTGGGCGGCCACCGCGTTCGCATTGCCATGAATGGTATCATAAATCAATTGGTCACTCTCGCGAACACGCCGGATGGTCTCATCTCTCTTCACGTCGCGAACGGCCCTGGCGAACTCCAGCCGTATCTCTTCATTTGGAATCCGTGCCATTTTCAACTCCTCATCATAGGCAAGATAACCCAAATGAACCAGCAAAGTCAGCACGTCATTGCGGTTTCTGAAAGTGACAAGGTCGTTCGCGAAACCATTCGTGTCCACCAGAACCTCAATCCCTCCCATCAATTCAGCCATCGTTTTTGACAGCCCGTCAAAATCCAGGCTGATATAATCCATCAGGCTTTTTGCGGTGGACGTTTCCGTCCAGTAAGAGTGAAATTTATTACTGCGAACCGCTTTCATCACGGAATTCGGATTGTAAACCGAACCCGCGTCCTCCAACTCGTACCCGTCATACCACGATTTCATCATGGTAAAATCCCGTCCGTACCGCCCGCACAGCTGACGCACTTCCTCTTCCGTAAACCCTACGGACTTCGCGAACCCCATCGGGCAAATGATGGAATACTCCTGAAAATCCGAAATCGCCGATTGGGAGCCATCCTTTTTAATTGGCAATATTCCCGTCATATAGGCGGCGGCAAAAATCTTCGCCGTCATACCGCTGTTTTTAAACAAAGAGCGCAAAAACTCCAGATAATTTTGCTGGAGTTCCCCATTATTCCTGGCTTCCCGGATTGGCGCGTCCCACTCGTCAATAATCATGACGAACTTCGTCCCGGCGATAGCGACCGCGTTTGACAAGGTATCATGGAAAGCCTCCGCGACCTTTAACCTTGGATAGGCTTCCACCAACTCCCGGGTGACATTCCTTATCACAAAAGGAACAATGTCGTCCTTGTCATGAACCGCGCCAATCACCGCCGTCATGTCAAGATAAATTACGTCATACTTGTTCAAATGCTTCCGATAGGAATCTGTAAACTCCTGATTTGTCGCGATTTTCAAATCTTTGAATAATTCCGACGAATCACAGCTCCTATCATAATATGCACATAACATCTGGGCGGCAAAGGACTTGCCAAAACGACGCGGACGGCTGACGCAAGTCAGGCGTCTTGGTGTCTCTATCGTCTCGTTAACCAGACGAATCATCTCGCTTTTATCCACGTAAATGTCATTTCTAATTCCGATGAAACCACTGTTCCCGGGATTCAAATAATTCCCCAAGGCCACCACCTCCCCTTGCACGGCATCCATGCGACGTGCCCAAGTATCGTAAAACGCATCTCTAGATTACCATATTTTTAGAAAAATGACAAGCGGGGATGGCCTTTGTTTTATTTGTCACGTCCTACCATTTTTTTAAGTATCTCTTTAACAAAAACGCGCAAAAATATGGAAACGTATAAATTTTATCCTTGTACCCGATGTTTCCGGCCGTAAATTTAATCCCATGCGAAATGTCGGAATATTTCTCACTGGCAATCAAGGTGTGAAGCGATTTTGCCCTCCCCCCCACGGCTTTCACTTCCACCGGAATCAACTCCGATGCCGTTCTCACGAAAAAATCCTCTTCCAAGGTGGAATCTTCACGTTTGTAATAATATAGGTCATATCCGCATTTCACCAATGCCTCGCCCAAAGGCTTGACATTCTGCATGTGTTCTAAAAGCTCGTTTATAAATGCGCCGTCATAGCCCTTTGCCCACAGAAATTCCTCAAAATCCAAAGAATGCATCTGGTAATCCATTTTATACCCCACGCTGTTACTCTCGATTCTTTTGCATTGT
Source organism: Lachnospiraceae bacterium (assembly GCA_910574865.1). Classification (GTDB taxonomy): domain Bacteria; phylum Bacillota; class Clostridia; order Lachnospirales; family Lachnospiraceae; genus Schaedlerella. Next base: position 201,333 of record CAJTDN010000005.1, read on the forward strand.
ATTCCCAACATGGAGCCACTGCAGATTACGTCAAACCTCCCGTCAATACAGAAAATTTCAATGCCGTGGAAATCTCCGGAAATTCCTGCAATTCATCAAAATTTTGCCTTGGACACCCTTCGGTATCCAGCGGGTGTTTGGTTCATCACCTGTTTAAACTTCCTGGCAAAATAGGACACGTCGTTAAAGCCGACCAAAGCGGCAATTTCCGGGTTCGAAAGCGAAGTATTGCAAAGTAATTCCGCGGCGTATTGCACGCGTAACGAGGTTATGTACTCAGTCAACGTGACACCGAGTTCTTTTTTAAAGAGCGTGCAAAGATAATTTTTACTTATATTAAAATGCTCAGACAAAAAATTCAGGCTCAGGTCGGCATGGAGGTTTGAATTCGCGTAAATGATAATTTCCCTAATTAACGCGGAATGCTTTTTCAGCGTGTACCGTCTCACCAGGTCGCAATAAGCACGAATCATGTCCAGAACCAAGGACGTGCTTTGTGACATCGTCATGACGTTTTCAATTTCGTTCAAGATACGGTTCGAGGCAATATTGACATAAACCAAAGGCACCGTGGCACGCTCCACTTCCTTACGCAAAACCGCGTTCAGCCCCACGAGGCGATATTGAAAAGCGACAGGCGTAAGCGCCCCCCGAAACGGAACCGTAATACCGCCAAAACATTGAATGATTTCAAAAGCCCTTGCCTCGTCCCCATTATAAACCGCTTTTCGAAGTTGGTTTTCCAAGTCCGTACGCTCGCGGACGGCCTGCGTGCTAAAATCCGTATTTAACTGTAATTCCTTCATTCGTGTCCGCGAACGCGTCTCCCATGACAAATTCGAATCCAAAGAAACCTCCCTTACGGCCATATCCTCCCCAAATAAATACTTCCCTAATTCGGAAATCAAAGTATGATATCCTCCAATCGTGGCAAGGTTGGGCAAACGTTGATAATAATCCTTTAATTGGGAACTGAGCGTTTCAGGCAAATCCCACTTCGAACACACCTTTTCGAACTGTACTTGCCAGCTTTCATCTTGGAGAGACGGACCGACAAAGAAAAAGCATTCCGTCCCCTGCGGAATACGAAGCAGCGAATAGTAGCAGCCGAACATGTCCGTCACATGAACCAATGTTCGGTGTGGCAGCTTGCGAACCTCCTCCCGAAAAACTTCCCAATCAACATCCCCTCCAAATAATTGCTTCCGTAAGCCAAGGTCAAACGGAAACGGACTATAACATTCTTCAATGGAAAATATTTTTACACGTATCCGATTTCTTTCCAATACGTTTTGAACAAAATCGACAATATCCGACTGCATGCTTCTTCCTCCCACGTGACATCTGTTTCCCGACATCCCCTTTGTTCATTTTAACACACTGTTACGACAAAATATACCTAATATGAATATTGTCCAATAATTCGTGAATATTGTGAATTTACAACAATAATTCAAGTGAATAGAATGGATATATGTAAAAAATACACAACAAAAAGAAAGGAAGGATTTTTATGTCAGAAAAACAATTACGTCCTTTTGGTATGAAGGACAAAATGGGGTACTTGTTAGGAGACCTGGGAAACGACCTTACGTTTATCCTCTCTTCCAGCTATTTGATGAAATTTTATACCGACATCATGGGAGTCCCCGCGGCCATCGTGGGGGTCATCATGATGATTGCCCGATTCGTGGATGCCTTTACAGACGTAACGATGGGCCGCATTTGCGACAAAGGGCAGCCAACGAAAGCTGGAAAATTCCGTCCGTGGATTCGCCGAATGTGCGGGCCCGTGGCGGTAGCCTCTTTTTTAATGTACCAAAGCTCGCTGTCAGGCATGCCAATGCCCTTTAAAGTGGGATATCTCTTCGTAACGTATATTTTATGGGGATCCGTCTTTTATACCTCCATCAATATCCCATATGGCTCCATGGCTTCGGCAATTTCAAACAAGCCGGAAGACCGCCAGTCTTTGTCCACCTTCCGAACGGTCGGCGGCACATTATCAGGCGTATTCATGGGAATTCTCGTTCCTATGATCGCGTTTGAAACGGTAAACGGGCAGACAGTATTGGTCGGGAGCAAATTTACCGTGGCGGCAGGCATTTTTTCCGTGCTGGCAATACTTTGCTATTTAGGATGCTATGCCCTGACACTGGAAAGGGTAAAACCACAGCAAATCGGACAACTGCCAAAGGAATCCGCCGGTACAGGCTTTTTTGGCGTCCTCAAGAGCCTGTTTACAAACCGTGCCTTGTTGTCCGTTATCGCTGCAATGCTCTTCATGTTGTTGGCACAACTCACGATCCAAGGAATGAATAATTACGTATATCCCAACGTTTATAACAACGCAGGCGCCTTGTCCTTGTCCTCACTTTTAATCCTGGCCGTGGTGTTGGTTTGCGCCGCTTTTGCAAAGCCGCTGACCAAGCGGTTCGGACGCAAGGAAATCAGTATTGCGGGATCCGTCTTGGCGGCGGTCTGTTATGGGATTTGCTTCTTAATCCGGCCATCCAACGTCTGGGTCTACCTGGCATTCGCCATGATTGCCTACATCGGGTTGATGCTCTTTAGCATAATGTCCTGGGCGTTGATTACGGACGTAATCGACTATTCAGAAATCAGAAACGGCATCCGAGAGGACGGGACGATTTATTCCGTATATTCTTTCTCCAGAAAGCTCGGACAAGCCGCCAGTGCCGGCCTGGTAGGCGGACTCTTGTCATTGGCCGGTTATACGGCAGAAACCGCTTTTGACACGGGCGTGGTAAACGCGATTTTTGACATTTCCTGCATCGTTCCCGCCATCGGTTTCATTGCCGTTGCATTAATCATGGGACTTGCTTATCCGCTAAATAAAAAACGGGTAGATGAAAATGTGAAAATCCTCGCAGAAAAACATTCTAACGACTAACGGAGGTAAAAATTTATGGAACATGTAGTATTAAACCCAAACAAGCTTACACCCCTGCACAAAATGGATCTCGCGATAACGTCTTATAATATTGAGATGACCGAAGTCACGGGGGGAACCTTCTGGCGTGCATTCACGCCAGGACAAGTGGCGGGGAAAGAACCCATTTCCTCCGCAGGACTAAACGACCGCGAACACATGATGCAACTATTCCCCCCCATCAACCTAAAAGAACCGAGAATACGTACACTTGGAAAAGCGTTGGGACCAGTATGGGTGCGGGTGAGCGGCACATGGGCGACCAGCACCTATTATGATTTTGACGGACATACAAACGGCATCGCGCCCCATGGCTACCAAAGTGTCATGACAAAGGAACAGTGGGACGGCGTGTTGGACTATGTGCGGGAAATCGGCGGAAAGCTATTGGTTTCCGTGGCAAACTGCGAGGGCACACACAACGAGGACGGAACATGGAATCCGGAACAAGCGAGAATGCTTTTTTCATACAGCCGAGAATACGGCGTGCCAATTTCAGCCGCCGAGTTCATGAACGAGCCAAACTTGCTTTCCATGAGCGGCGCGCCAAAAGGGTATGGATTAAATGATTTTTGCCGTGACCAAGATGCCTTTTTTACCTTATTAAAAGAAGAATTTCCGCAAACGCTTCTCGTTGGCCCGGCGGCCACTTGTGACAAGGATGAAAGCCAAGGCGAAAAAGCGGCCGTCCTCGACACTTTGCCTATCATTGCCACAAAGGACATTTTGGCAAAATGCAAAATCAAGCCGGAAATATTTAGCTACCATTACTATAACGGCGTATCGGAAAGAGGCGCCTCCATGGGCGGACATTGGGACGCCGGCGAGGCGACAACGGAGGAATACCTGAAGGGGGCGGCCAATACATGCGGAATCTACCTTCCTTTACGCGACGAATTTTGTCCCCGTACCCCGATTTGGGTCACGGAATCCGGCGCCGCCGCTTGTGGCGGTAATTCATGGGACTCCACCTATTTAGACGTGATTCGCACCGCGAATGAACTGGGCGTATTTTCAACATTGACCGAAGGCATCATCTTTCACAACACGTTTGCCTCGTCCGACTACGGGTTGCTGGATCCTATTACGCACCTCCCGCGACCTAATTATTGGATTTTCCTGCTTTGGTCACGCCTGATGGGGCAAACCGTGTACGACACCCATGAGCCGCTGCGGGAAGGCGTACACCTATTCGCGCACAGCCGGAGGGATCAGAAAGATGGCATTGCCTACCTGCTTGTCAATAATAGTAAAAGTGAAAAGACGTACGTCCAACTTTCAGGCAATGCGGAAATATACCTATTGGACGCGCCATTCATGCGCTCGACGGATATCTATTTGAATGGCGAAAAATTAGAAATGGCAGACGACTTAACGATGCCAAAATTAACTGCCAGGCAACATACGGGGAGCCAACTGGAAATCGCTCCCGGCGCAATCACGTTTATTTTAACGGAAACAGACATTCGCCTTTGACTTTTTCCATCGAGTAGGGGGGATTTTCCCCTACTCGTCGCGCCGGGACCAGCCGCGTAAACAGCATGTTCCTTTCTGCCCCGTGCGCGCAAAAACACGGCCGCCGCGTCAAGGTCATTCCCTTGGTGCGGCGGCCGCATTTTTTATCTTTTTATTTCGCCAAGTCCACGTACTTTTGTATGTATCCCACGATCGTGCCCGTGTCTATCTTATCCAAACCGGCCGTATAATCCTCCCACTTCATTTCTCCCATGATGACCCGCGGAAGGTTCTGGCCCATGTAGTCCACGACCTGCGACTGTACCTTGCCAAGTTCGGCCGACTCGTCCGCGCTCAGCAAGCCGGTATAATCGGAAATACCTCCGGTATTCTTATATTTTCCCCAAAGCTGATATGCTTTCCTATAAACCGCCGGCGTACCATCCTCTTTATAGTATTCGCCCGTCGTCCCGTTCAAAGCAAGTCCTGCCACCATTCTGCTGCCCTGGGTCGCCCCCATCAGAGCCGCGTTCGGATCATCGACCCTGATGGACGGCACGTAGACCGTCTTGCCCTCGTCATCCGTCTTTTTCGAATAGGAACACGTGATGCCATATTCCGCATACAAGTCCGGGTTCAATTCAACAGAGTTTGCCTGCTCTTCCGTCAGACCGAAGCCCAGCGTCTCGGCGCCTTCCACCGTGTACGCCCAATCCAGGAACGTAAACAGAGCCTTCATATCCTTTTCCTCGCACTTGGGCGTGACACCGATTTTACCCTCGATTCTGCTGTCCTGATATAACGCGTCCGGCTCTTTGTACATCTGCTCCTCGCTGCCATACATGTCATTTATCGGCAATGCCGCGGGCATCGCGAACGCGTTCTGCTGGTCACGCTCGTCCAGACAAGTCTGGCGAATCAAAGTTCCGATGGAATTGCCATGGTAGTTACTCCACAATCCGACCTTTCCCTGGCTGATTCCCGCCTGGTTAATCATGTAGAACAAATCGGAAGCCCTCGTGTAAAACGCCTGGTCAAGCCAGCCCTTCTTATACCAGTTCTGCATGCACTCCACATAGGTGGCAAAATTTTCCGACGTTCCGTCAAAGGACGCCTTGCCATCCTTCATATAATAATATCCGTTGCCGCCGCCAAACGAGGACACGATGTCTCCCAGCGTGCTGTTGCCCATGTAAGAAATCGACGTGCAGTACGCGTTGGTGTCGTCACTCCAGCCTCTATCGGCAATCGCCTTGTCAAATGCCTCGAACATCCACTCCCAGTCGCTGATGGTAATCGGATCTTCGGTACCGCTCGGGAAAATCACGTTGTCCGTGTAATCCTCATCCGGATTCTCGCCCGGGGTCGCCGTAAATTCCGTCACCTCGTTTTTCTTCCAGCCATTTAAGTTGTTTTGCGCCATGGCCTCGGAAAGAGGTGTCACTTCCGGATGCCCGTTCTTTTGCACGTCCTCGTCATCCCAGTCCCAGACGTACTCAGTCGGCTCGGCATACTCCACGAGCCAGTCGCGCCGGTACATCATGCCTTCCCACGGATCACGCACAGAATCCCCGATACGATAAAGCGCGTAATAATGGGGCGAGCCGTCTTCTCCCTGCACCGACACCAACGGCTTCAGTTCCGGGTTGGCATCCAAAAGCGCCAGGTAATTCGGCATATACTCTTCCACGTATTCCGTAATGTCCATCAGCCAGCCGTTTTCCACCATGGCCTGCGGGTTCTCCGAAGATGCCGCCAAATCAACCAGCTCCGGATACTCCCCGGTGGAAAACATCGTGTTAAAATTGTCCTGCTCGTTTCCGGAAATCGGCACGATATAATCAAACTGCAGCCTCGTTCCGTTTTCGGCCGTGCCGACCCCGCCGTTTTCCGTGTCCCAATACTGGGCGTTTACCCATTGTACGGCTGCCGCGTCCTTGTAATCCTCATAATAGGTTCCCGCGCCGTCCGTCTGATAAATCCACCAGGTGAATTTCTGCGCGTCGGTCACTTCCTTCCCACCTTTCGCGCCTTCGTTGCCGTCACCTTCGCCGCCCTTGCCGCCGCAGCCCGCCAAAAGCGATATCGACAAGCCCGCGGCCAGGCACGCTGCCAACAGTTTCTTAACCCATTTGCTTTTCATGACTTCTTCCTCCATCATTCAAATTTTCGTGCGAGAACCCGTCCGGCTTCGTGGGTTCTTGCCCTTTCTGTATCGTATCTTATCACCGGTGCGATTTTCATTATTGCAGAATACTATTTGAAATTGTAAATTTCCACTCCTTCCTCACTGCCCGTTCAGCGCGTCGAGTATTGCCTCGTAGGCCGCCTTCACCGCCGGTGCCGAACTGATTCCCTCGGCCAACGTCATCCGCTTGGCATATTCAATCATCGGATTGGCCATCAATTCCGGCATCATTTGGTCAAGCAGCTGTTTTCCCAGCGGCTCCGCCATGATTTCCCCCAGCGTGTTGTCCAAGGTGAACCTTGCCGGCTTTAGGCTGGTCGTGGTGTCATACTCGTACACGTGCTCGCCGGAACCGACTTCCAGCGCGCCCTCCTTTTCCGGCAGGTAAATCACCGCCGAGGTATTGGCCGGAACCGTTACCCGCACGCGGATTTTCTTGTCCCGGCAACTCCATTCGGAAACGATTTTCCCATACGGCGTTTCCAATTCCGTGCAGGCCTCCTCGATTCCCCGCACGAACATCGGTTTCACGTAAAACTTGTGGTAAGCCGCCTCAAGCTGGTTGATGCCGCCGATTTTGCGGTACATCCAGTTGCCGATGGAACCGTACGCGTAGTGGTTCATGGAATTCGAGCCCGGATGCGGCATCGTCTGGTCCGGATAAATCGCGTTCCACTGCTCCCACATCGTGGTCGCCCCCATTTTCACGCCATACAGCCAGGACGGGTAGTCGTCGCGCAAAAACAGCACCGACGCCACGTCGTGCGCCCCGTTGTCCGACAAGGCATGGCACAAATACGGCGTTCCCACGAACCCGGTCGTCAAATGGTTTTTGTGGTTCTCGACATTGGCGACCAACGCCCGTAAAATTTTCTCCCGGTCTTTTTCCCTCGCCAAGCCAAAATGTAGGGAGAGCACGCACCCGGTCTGCGTCTCGCTGACGACGCGCCCGCGTGGGGTAAAATATTCCTCGCGAAACGACTCAAGCGTCTCTTTGTACAATTTCCCATAACGTGCGGCCTCGTCGTCCTTGCCAAGCACCCGCGCCGTCTTCGCCACCAGGTCCGTCACGTACAGATAATATGCGTTGGCTATCAGGTAAATATCCGTGGCGCCCACGCTGCCGTCATCAAACATTTCACGATCCAGGGACTTCCAGTCGCCATACTGAAATCCCGACTTCCACAAGCCGTCCTCATTTACCTGGTTGTGAATATAATCCACCCACTCGTGCATGCATTGCCACGAATCTTCCAAAATCCTCGTGTCCCCGTATGTCTGGTAAACGACCCAGGGAACGATGACCGCCACGTCGCTCCAGGCCGCCGAGCTGTACGTGCCCTGGATGTCCGGCACGATGTGCGGCACGCCCTTTTCCAGCGAGGAGGCCGCCGCCACGTCATGCATCCATTTTCGGAAAAAGGAAGCCGTTCCCCGGTTAAATGCCGCCGTCCAGGAAAATACCTGCGCGTCCCCCGTCCAGCCAAGCCGCTCGTCGCGCTGCGGACAATCGGTCGGAATGTCGAAAAAGTTGTCCCGAAGGCTCCAGTCGATATTGTCCTGCAGGCGGTTCACATTTTCATCGGAGCAGTGGAAATTTCCCGTCTTTTCCATGTCAGAATGCATCACGCAGGCGGTAAACATCTCCGGCGCGGGGTTCTCAATTCCTTCCACCAACGCATAGCGGAAACCGTGGAACGTGAAATGCGGCATCAGCACTTGCTCTTCCCCGTTCAAGATATAGGTATCCTTCGAAATCGCCGTGCGCAGCGTGTCCGGATAAAACACGCCGTCCTTGTCGAGCACCTCCGCATGGCGCAGGGAAATTTCCTGCCCCTTCCGCCCCTTTATTTTCACCTCGACAAGCCCGGTCAGGTTCTGGCCGAAATCCACCAGCACGTTCCCCTTCGGGTCGGTAAAAATCTTTTTCGGCGAAATCCTTTCCGTCACCCGCACCGGCTCGCTCTCCTGTGCCACGAGGACGGACGGGTCAAATTCGGCCACGGAAACCTTGCCCTCAACGACACGCCCCGACACCGCGGCAGTCGACGCGCCGCCGTTTCCCGACATCGTCCCTGATTCGGCCGCAAAGCCTTTATCCGCGCCGCCGTTTCCCAGCGTCGTTCCGATTGTCGTGTCCCGCGTCTCGCCCATGTAAATCTCGCTGTAGCGAATCTGCCCGGTACGCACGCCCCAGTCCTCGTCCGTGGCAATGACTTCCCTGCCGCCATCCTCGTAGAGAACGTGCAGCTCCGCGAAAGCCGCCACGCGGTCGCCGTAGCGGTTCGGCTTGCAATCAAAACTCAAAATACCCTTGTACCAGCCGTTTGCCACCGTCATTTCCAGCGTATTTTTCGCCGCCAAAAATTCTGTCACGTCATAATATTGATACTGCAGACGCTTGTGGTACTCGGTCCATCCCGGAGCCATGTACTCATCGCCGACGCGCCGCCCGTTTAAGCACAATTCGTAAACACCGTGGGCCGTCGCGTATACACAGGCCTTCCTGACCGGCTTTGCGAGCGTGAATTGCTTGTAAAACACCGGACACGCCGTCTCTTCCGCCGGAAAATCATGAGTAATCATCTTCGCCTGCAAACGTGCCGCGTCAAAGATTCCCATGGAAAACCTCGTTTCACTTTCGGCCAGATTTCCGTAATTGTCCTCCACGAACAGCCTGACCTGGTATTCTGTTTCCTCCTCCAAGGCCGCGCCGCCGTAAACGACCAGGACACTTGTGTCACTTTCCACCCGGCCGCTGTCCCAAGCCATGGCCTGCATGGAGCCCGCCGCGCCACCGCCGCACGTGCGCATGTCGCCTTGCGTCACGTCAACGTCCGCACACGCGCCGTCCCGCGCCACTTTGTCCACACAAGTGACCTTGATGCGGTATGCGTTTTGTACCACGTTTTTCTCTTCCGACTCCAACTTCCACGAGAAGCGGGGAACCATGACGGACAACCCTTGCGGTTCCTTCTGATACTCGATGCGGAAATCGTAGATCTTCATATTATAAATACCTCCACTTCATGCGTTTTCCCGTCCCCCAAATCTGGCAAAACCACTGCCGTCACGCGCTCCCCGTCCACGCAAATCTCCGGCGTGCCATTTTCCACGTGGTTCGGGTTTTTCACCACCACGTGGTACGTCGCGCCACGAAAATAACGCGTCATCTCCGCCCGTTCCCAAGCGGCCGGGAAACACGGCTCCACACGTAGGCCCTCGTAATCGGCCTTCACCCCGAGAATCCCCTCGTACAATCCCTTCAGGCACCAGGCCGAAGTGCCGGTCGTCCAGGACTGGTAGGATTTCCCATAATATCCCGGGTGGGTCGAATAACAATTGGTGAACACGTACGGCTCCGCGCCGGATCTCATTGATGGGTTCTTTTCGCTGTCCGGCATGATTTTTTTCAAGGTCTCATATGCCTTTGTCGCGCGCCCCGTCTTGCAGTCCATCAAAATCTTGAAGCCGGTCGCATGGCAATAGATGCCTCCATTTTCAAACAGGCCCGGCAGCATGCCCGACATTCTCCCCACGTTCGGCGAGTACGCCGGGTACGGCGGCATGTTGAGCGGGAAGCCGAAATCGTGCTCCATGCCGTCCACCGCCTCCAGCACCATGGGCAGCCGCTCGCCGTCCGCCACGTCCGCCAACACCGCCCACGTCTGCGCGTTCAAATAAATCTTGCTTCCCCCGCTGTCCTTCGATCCAATATTTTCCACCCCGCTCAACGCGCGCATGTACCACTTCCCGTCCCATGCGCGGGCGTTGATGGCATCCTTCAACGTCTGGTATTCCTTTGCCAAAACACTGGCATATGCCTCATCCCCATATTTGCGCATTAATGTTTCCAGTTCTTTCAACGCCAGGCAGAACTGCTGGGAGAGCATGACCGACTCCGCTTCCTCATCCGTCGTAATATTCAGCGCGTCGTTCCAATCCGCGAAATAAATGCGCACCAGGCCGTTTTTCCCCTTGTCGGCAATCAGCCGCCCCACGGCCGCCTTCACGTGAGAAAGGACGCTCGCCGCCCCGCCGTCCTGCCACTCGATGGATTCCTCCAATAGGGAGAAATCCCCCGTCTCCTTGATAAGCTGGCAGACGGCCCAGATAATCCAGAACGGCTGGTCGGAATAACGCGTGTCATCGTACGGATACCACGTCAGCACCGCGTGGCCGTCCATGAACTGGTGCCGCAGGCATTCCAAAATTTCCTCTTTCGCCTTGTCCTGCCTATAGTTTAACAAAGCCACGGCAATCTGTAAATTGTCCCGCACGCCTTTTTTTCCCACGATACAAAAATCCACCTGCTTCTTGGCCCAGTTGTTCATGACGTGGTTGATTTTTTCGTCCGGCGTCTGCACGGAAAGAGACGCGTACTTATGGAAATATGCCTCCTGCGCCTTGCGAAATTCCGATTTGACGCTGCAAACCGGCTCACGGGCGCTCCGCTTATTGCTCGTATCGCCGCTTAAAACGATATGGCTCAATTCCTGCTCCGCATACGCCATATCCACCGTTTTCCCGCGTATCGCGCGCGCCACCCCGCGTGCTTCCTCACGCGACTCGCTGATGCCGAACGCCAGGTGGATTTCCTTCGACTCGCCCGGCTTCAAGGTAATCTTGTGCTGCAACACGCCGCCCAAAATGAACAATGCCGCCTCGGAATTCGTGCAGTCCCGTCCTTCCATCACCACGTCCGGCCGCGAAAAAAGTGCCGTGGCCGACGCGTCCAACTCGGTAATCGTGTTGGTCGGTCCGCAAAATGCCGTCAAATCCCCGTCATAGGCAAACACCGGCTCCGAGGAGGCCAGAAAACCATGATAACGGCCATGGGGCGCGAACGGATGGGCCGAGTCGCAGTAAATCCCGTTCAATTCCTTGTCAAACGCGGTGTTCATGCAACGGTACATTTCATAATACCTCGGATAGGAAAATCCCTCCAACGAAAAGCTCACCGCCGAAAACACGCTGAGTACGCGCTCCTTGTCCCCCGTATTTTTCAGGTTCAACGTCCACACCTCGTGGTATCCCCTTTGCGGCACGAAAATCTGCCAGGAACCCTCGATGCCATGGTATTTCGACTGCAACAAGGAATATCCGATGGCGTGCGTGCATTGATAGTCCTCCACTTCCGTGTTCAGCGGGCCCATGCCAATGTTCCAGCTCTCCTTCGTCTCCTCGTCCCGCAGATAAACGTACCGCGCGTCGTCCTTGTTCATCATGCACATGTCCGCCTTTTCGCTCAAGTAATAGCTGCGCCCGTGGCCAATCTGGGAAACCTGCGCACAGTAGCGATCCTCGTTCCACAAATAATTGTACCAGAACCTCGGCGTTCGCGGCTCTCTTATGATGCAGGCGTTGCCGTCCGCCGAAAACTCATACACGTCATTGGCCGCCATGGCACGCGTCCTCTCACCTTTCGTCATCTTCCTTTTCCTCCCGCCATTTTACAAAATCATGCACGCCCGGCGGCGGCCCTGCAGCCGGCAAAGCCGCCATCCCGGTCTTTTCACGCTTTCACTTGCAGATGATACTGCACGCCCGGCGCCTCTCCGTTCAAGTCGAAGCAAACCATGCCCGCTTGTGCTTCATCGTTCGTTCCAGATACGCCGTCCAGATTTTTTGTTCCCGTCTCTTCCGCCTTACCACAAATTTCCGCGAGTACCTCGCCAACCGGGTTCAAGATTCGCAAAACCGCTTCTCTTGCCTTCACGAAAATCTTTCCTTCCAGCGTCTCGGCATACAATTTCCCCTTGAATTCCACGGCCGTGAAGGGCATTCCCATCACTTCCGTCCCCGGCTCGTACGTGGTCTCGTCCATACCGGTCGTGCCCATCGCCGTCAGGACGAACTCGTTTGCCTCGGACAGCGTCATTCCCCTGGCAAAATCGCCCGCCATGGCTTCGGTGCAACCCCCCGCCCCACAAGACGATGTCGCATTTACCGAAATCGATGCGCCCACCGTGGCCGCCGCCTTCTCCACCGGCAATAATGTCAACGATATTCTTTCATTTTTCGCCTGCACGCTTACCTTGTCGGAAAGCACGATCGTTTCGTCCGGCGCGCCGCTGAACGCCGCGCAATATGGCGTGCAAATCTGGTATTTTGCGTGCTCCGGGTCAAACACGAGCTCCTTCGTGTCGGAAACCAGCTTTCCGTCCACGTACCCCGCGTCCTCGGGCAAAACTCCCCATTCCTTCATCGCCCGATCCGCCAATTTGGCAAACTCGCGGTAATCCCCGTCCCCGGCAACTTCACGAATCTGCTCGAACACCAGGGCCTGCTCGCCCAGGCGCACGCCCGGCTGGATTTCACGGCTTCCCCTTGCCGCCCTCGCGAGGCGGTTTTTGTCCTCGAAACGGCGCATCGCGTCCCGATATGGTGACCATGCGTAATACATGGCGTGCTTTGCACCGGCCAAATCCGCCCCGTTTAAAAAGCCCGCGTTGACGGCCACGTCCGCGTCACCCTGGTAAGCGTCCCCGCCGTCCAAAAAGACGTTTCGCATCGCTGTCACGTAAGGGAAGAACACGGTCGGCATCGAGTGGAAATTCGGAAGCGTCCGCAGGTCGTTCTGCGTATAAACCACGTCCACGAGACGCTTCGCCACGGATACCTTGCCCCTAAGGAACACGGAAGCCAAAAATCCCCACTGGCAGACCACCGCCGGGTCATTATACACGTCAAACACGCTCACGATTTCATCCGCCGGCTGGTCGTCCCATTTTTCCGACGTATGATGGTTATAAAGGATTAACCCGTCCCAGTCATTTAAACACGCATACGCGATTGCCTGCAAAAACGACGTGGAATGGAACGGATGCTCGCCGTACTCGTTCCACTCGCTGAGCATGAACGGCTTTCCCTTCACGATGGCCACCGAACCGAGGCTCGTAAGCGTGGTGGCCATCGAACCGACGCCCTTTTGCATCATCAGCGGGTTGGCCGAGACGTATTCCGCCGGACCCGGCACCAAATATTTGTTTCCCTGCTGCGGCAGCAACGGATGGTTGAAATAACTGTTATTCTCCATCAGGTCGCCGTCCGTATGCCCGTACACGTCGGCCGCCCCTGCAATCAGGTTGCTGGTGACGATGGGCACCTTCACGCCCAGTGAATGTAGGTAATCCTTCATCGTCTGGTAAAATTTACGATTCATATAGACGCCAAATTCCATGAAATCCGCATAACGCGCCGGCCCGCATTCGGAGTCCCACTGCCCGTCCGGGTCGTTCGTCGGCTGGTAGAAGCCGCCCGCCACGCCGCGCACGGTTCCCTTCGCCGGATCCTCGTCCTCGCCCAGGGAACATACGCCCCCGTACGTCCATGCTTCCTTAAGCCTCTCACGCGTATAATATTTCATCAATAAATAATGGTTAAACCGTCTTTGCACCTCGTCCCGGTAGGGCTTCATCTGCTCGCCCGCGTCCGCCCCCATCGGGCCTTTGATGGCCGAGTCCTCATTATTAATCTGCACCGTGGCCACCGCCGGGTCGTCGACGAGCGCCAGGCCGGTGTAGGGATTCACGTGGCACAAGAACGCCCTCGCGTATTCCATCTGCAATTCGGCCAGACGCTGGTTGTACATGCAGTGCCGCTTCATGCACGATGGCACGCCGCCCGGGTAATCCAACTCGTCCCCGTCCAAAAAATCCCTGGCCACAATCAGGTCGATGTGCAAATAAATCCCCTTTTCTTTCAGCTTCGCCGCGAAATAATCGAACCGGTCCCAGCCCTCCTTATTGAACGTCCGGCTGTTTCCGCCCGTATAATCCAAAAGCGGAGCCTCCTTGCAGCTGCTCCAGCTCCAGGGTTCCTCCCCGACCGGCGCGTCCGCCGCGTGCAGACGGATGATGTTGACCCCCATGCTGGCAAAACGCTCGGCCAGTTTGTCCGCCGTCTCATGATCCGGCGTGTTCGACCGGGTGGCGACGTTGAAACCTAAAAACCTGGCCCGCGTCCCGTCCTCAAAGTAAAAATTCCCCTTACGGCTCTCCACGAACCCGTGCTTGCCCGCCGGCGCATCCAAAAGATGCGAATAATTGAGCATGCCCGTGTTGGGCTCCGCCTTATGAATACGAATCTTATGCTTCATGATATGTCCTCCCTTACTATAAACACTTTGCGAGGTTTCACACGAGCTTAGTGTGAATGTACTCCGCGCATCTTGGTAAGGTTCTTTCGAACCTAGTTGCACGGAGTTTCCCCAAGCCTAGTGCAACATAACTTCCTTACCTCTTATACCCGCATCCTATCATAAACATCGTCTTCGATATTGTAGAATACCCTTTCAAATTACAAATTTCCATCTTGCACTTTTTCCCGACCTCATTTATACTCATTAATAAAGGAGCAAAAAACATGGGAGGAATCCATGATGGACTACGTTGCATTTTGTAAAAACTTTTTTGCCGCCACCAATATTCCCATCAATCTTTTGAAAGACAGCGTACCGCAATATTCCACCTTTGGCGACCTGCTTTCGCTGCCGCCGCAAAAACCGTGGGAGCTTTGGCCTATCGAAGCCGGAAAGAACCCGGCCTTTTGCGGGTACTCTTCCGACATCGAGTACGGCCGCATACATGTGGAAGGAACGGATTACGACGTCATCGTAGGACCCACGTTCAGTGTCCCCATAACCGACAAAATCGTGCGCGAATTTGCCCACGAGCTCGAGGTTCCGTTTGGATACCGGGAGCAATTTACCGAACTGCTTTCCGCCATCCCGCGCACGAGCCAACACCAATTTGCCAAATACCTCTCTTTTTTGTACCTGTGCCTCAACCAAAAAGAAGCAAATACCGATGATTTATATGAAGAAGACGAACTCCTGATTCAGAGCCGGAAACAAAACCAACTGGAAAACATGCTGGAAAACATGGAAAATGAATTCCGGCACAACACTTACCAGTACGAATTGGAAATGTTTCAATATATAAAGGAAGGAAACCCGGAAAAACTCAAGAACTTTTTTGCTTCCCACAAGCTGTTGCTGAAAGAAGGGAAACTGGCGCATTCCCCGATACGCCAGGCCAAGAACATTTTTTTATCGACCATCACCAAGATTGAGATGCTCGCCGCGATTCCGGGCGGCCTGGACGTTGAAAAAACGTACCAGCTGGTCGACCTTTACATTCAGGAATGTGAACAGCTGCAAACCATCGAGGAAATCAACTCCCTACAATATCACATGGTGATGGATTTTTGCCAACGGCTGAATGACGTGCAAATGCCGGAGGGCATTTCCCCCGACGTGTACCATTGCATGAACTTCATACGCAGCCACACCAACGAACCCATCGGTGTGGACGACGTGGCGGCGCACGTCCATCGGAGCAGTTCCTACATGATGAAATGTTTTAAAAAGGAACTTGGCATCCAGATTGGCGCCTTCATCACCCGCTGCAAACTGGAGGAAGCGAAAAGCATGCTCACCTACAGCAACAAGACGCTCGCGGAAATCAGCAGCTACCTCTGCTTTTCCAGCCAGTCCTATTTTCAGAACTTGTTCAAAAAGCAGTATGGGGTCACGCCGATGCAGTATCGGAAACAAAGCCAGACGAAGACGACGTGATTCATTATTATGCACGAGGGGCATGGAACCTGCCGCGATTCCACGCCCCCTTGGGCAACATTGCCACAAACTCTTCTACTTTGTAACCACCTCGTTGTCGCGCACATCGAAAGTCACGATTTCACTATTTTCATACGGCGCCCCGATAAACGGCAGTCCCGCGTTGTCCGTGCGGCATCCTTCACAACGGCATCCGTGGAGACACTGCCGAAAAACGCGGTCGTGCCCGAATTACTCGTCCCCTCGTCCACAATCACATTGCACCCCTCCTCCGGAACGTTTTCGGCCATGTCAATTTGCAGCCCGTAAATGGTCTTGCCATTTCCGTCGAAATACCCGTGGAAGGAGTGTATTCTTTTCCTGCATAATTAGTGGCATGACGTTCACTCCTTTCTTTGGCATAATTATGGCGCAATTATGTGCGAGAAACAATCCTTATTCCCCAAAAAGCCCAAACCAGGATCATTTTGCCGGACGGTGGCC
This sequence comes from Lachnospiraceae bacterium, assembly GCA_910574865.1. Lineage (GTDB taxonomy): Bacteria > Bacillota > Clostridia > Lachnospirales > Lachnospiraceae > Schaedlerella. The sequence continues at coordinate 217,992 of CAJTDN010000005.1, forward strand.
GAGCGGTGTGCGCACGATTTCGTGAAAAGAAACCAACGCCTCCAATTCGCAGTGATGGCAATGTTCCAGGTCCAGGCATCCGTCCAGTTCGCCATACATCCTTGCGAGCAATGGCCGCCCCTCTTCCATGTGGAGCCAGTCATAGAGCCGGGCGCATATCCGATGTATATTGCCAATATAAGACATAAACCACGGGCTGATTTCGGCCACCAGTTCCTGGATGTCGGAATCGTAAATTTCCGTGACGGGATAAAAATACAACTCGTAATCTTTTTTCCACACCTCCACCAGTTCATCGCACGCGAGAATTTCCCCGAGGCTTTGTTTCATGGACTCGACATAATCCATGCACCCCGCCTCGTCAAACGCGGCAACTTCATTTTCATGCCGGCGTTTGAACGTAAGCAGCTCGTCCACCCGTTCTTGGGACAGCCCGGACAAAAACATTTTTAACTTACGGTAATTCGCATTTTCCGGGTCGCCCGTGATACGGTTAATCTTGCTCCACAAATATTGCTGGTATTCCGTAAAATTTTCTTCCGGGAGAAACCTCGTCCACAAAAACTGGTTCACCAGGTTATTGTCCCCCTCCCCGTATTCCGCCATTTTCTCCGTGGAAAGCGGCTCCGGAATGTCTGCGCCCTTGCTTATGGCATACACGTTTTCAAGGCCCGGGTTCAACGGAAGCCGTTCCAGAATCTGCTCCACGCTCCTCGCCACCCGCTCCTTTTGCCAGATTTCTTTTTTCAGCTGGTCCAAGTGCAGGCGCAGGTAATATCCCGCCACGGCCGGGGTATTGATGATGGAGCGAATCGTGGAAATCGACAGCCCCGCATTGCGCAACTCGCGCACGAGCGACAAGCGCAGGCAATCCTCCTCACCGAAATTATAGTACCCGTTTTCCTCGTTCACCCCCGGTGCAAGCAACCTTTCCTTTATATAAAAATGAATGTTCCGCTTCGAAAGTCCCGTTCGATTGCATACTTCCTGAATCTTCATAATGAAACACCCTCCCGCAAAACCGTACAGTCAACTGTATGGTTTTCCACGCCTTCCCCGTCCGTTCGCCAAAGCGCCTTGTTTACTTTTCCCATTAAGTATAACATATTTACCGCGAGGCATAAAGAAAATCAGTAAAAATTACGGTTTGACCGTTTCCCTTGTGTACGGTGTATAGTAAAGATAAAACAAAAGGAAGCGAGGTATTTTTATGTTTGACAAGTTATTTCGTCCCATCAAAATCAAGGACATGGAATTGAAAAACCGTATCATCCTTCCCGCCATGGGAACCAAGTTCTCCGGGAAAGCCAGTTACGTCACCCCGCAACTAATCGACTACCACGTCGCACGCGTGAAGGGCGGCTGCGGGCTCAACATCGTGGAGGTCTGCAGCGTGCACACGCCAAGCGCCCCGCGCGGGTTCCTATCCATCAGCGAGGACGAGTATATTCCCGGCCTCAAAGGGCTGACGGACGCCATCCACGCGGCCGGAGGGAAAGCCGGATTGCAGCTCTGGCAAGGCAGCCTGGCCGTGGGCATGGACAAAACGGCCCAAATCCTCGTGGCAAGCGACATGCCGGTCGGCCCGCAGATGACGCTTCCCGGCATTTCGAAGGAACAAATCGCGGAAATCGCGAAATGCTTTGGCAAGGCGGCAGGGCGCGCCGTACAGGCCGGGTTCGACTGCGTGGAATTCCACTGCGCGCACAATTACCTGCCGCACTCCTTCCTCTCCGGCGGCATCAACCACCGCACGGACGAATACGGCGGAAGCCTTGAAAACCGGGCAAAATTCCCGCTGGAATGCATTCGCGCAATCCGCGCCAGCATCCCGGAGGGCATGCCTCTGTTCATGAGGGTTGACGCGCACGACGACTATCTCGAGGGCGGGCTTACCATCGAGGAAGTTATTGAATTTTGCAAAATGGCGAAGGAAGCCGGCGTGGACGTGCTCGACGTTTCCCGCGGCAACATCCTCTCCGCCGGGCTCAAATACGAGGTTCCGTCCATCGACCTGCCACGGGCGTTCAACATTGACAACGCGGCAAGAATCCGCAAAGAGACCGGCATGACGACTGTCGGCGTGGGGCGCGTCAACACGCCGGAACTGGCCGAGCAAATCCTGGAGGACGACAAGGTGGACCTCCTCGTCATGGGACGGGCGCAGCTGGCCGACCCGGAATTTTGCAACAAGGCAATGGCGGGAGCCGTCGAGGACATCGACTACTGCGTCGGCTGCAACCAGGGTTGCTATGACGGATTTGAAAACGCGGATTCGCCCTGCATCACCTGCCTGCGCAACCCGGCGGTTGGACGCGAAGCAGAATGTGAGCTCGTTCCAGCCGAAAAGCCGGAAACCGTACTTATCGCGGGCGGCGGCATCGGCGGGCTCGAAGCGGCGATTATCCTCAAAAAACGCGGGCACGATCCGATTCTCTGCGAGGCCACGGACAAATTGGGCGGCCAGTTTTTAACGGCCGGCGAAGCGCCGCGCAAGGAAGAAATGAAGAACGCCGTCCAGGCCATGGCCGAAAAGGCAAAACGACTCGGCGTGGACATTCGCCTGAACACGGAAGTGACACCGAAACTCATCGCCGAAACAAGGCCGCACACCGTAATGAACGCCATCGGGGCAACGCCCATCATCCCGCCGATTCCGGGAAATGACAAATCCTTCGTCGTCAATTCCCACGACGTGCTGAACGGAAAGACAAAGGTTTCCGGAAACGTCGTCATCATCGGCGGCGGCATGGTCGGCATGGAAACCGCGGAATACCTGGCTGCAGAAGGCTCGAAAGTCACGGTGCTGGAAATGCTGCCGGAATTTTGCGCGGACATGGGGAGCACGCGCAAAATCTGCGTGACCGAAAGCATTTATGCGGCGGGCATCACGCCGGTCACAAGCGTGACCGTGACGGAAATCAAGGACGACGTGGAGAATAATGCCGTGACCGGCCAGAAAGACGGCGCAAGAGGCGGCGCGGTAGCCGACCAGAAGAATAACGCAAAAGGTGGCGTAGTTGTCGGGAAAAAAGACGGCGCGGAAGTGACATTTCCGTGCGACTTCGCGGTGATGGCCGTCGGCGCGAAAAAGCGGGACGGAAGCGCGCTGGCCAAGGCTTGCCATGAAAATGGCATCGGCTATTATGAAATCGGCGACGCGGGCCAGGCCAGGCGGGCGTTAAATGCCACGCGTGAGGCCTATGACGCGGCCATTTCCTTCGACAAACCGGAAGAGCACGCTTACGCGTCACGGCCGAAGAGGCTCGTCTTCGTCACCGGCGCGACCGGGACGATGGGGCAGGAGACGATGAAGCAGCTCCTGGCAAGAAGCAACCGCTTCAAAACAAGAATTCTCGCCCGCCCGTCGGACAAGAACAAGGCCCTACTGAAGAAATACATGTGCCCGGCACTGGAAATCGTCTGGGGCGACATGGCGGATTACGAGACAATCAAAAAATGCGTGGACGGGGCGGACTACGTGCTCCACATCGGCGCGATGGTGTCCCCGGCGGCGGACGCCTACCCGGAAAAGACGCTCTATACGAACATCGGCTCCACACTGAACATTATCAAGGCCATCAAGGAGCAGCCCGACCCGGACAAGGTTCATTTCGCCTACGTGGGCACCGTCGCCATGACGGGAAGCCGCTTGGATCCGGTACATTTCGGCCGCGTCGGCGACCCGATGCAGCCGTCCATCCACGATTACTACGCACTGTCCAAGGTATTTTCCGAGGCGGCGTTGTTTGACAGCGGCCTGAAATACTGGGTGTCCATACGCCAGACCGGGCAGCACCCGAGCGCCGAGGGCGCGGGCGAGGAACCCATCATTTTCCACCAGCCGCCGAACAACGTGCTGGAGTGGAGCACGTCCATCGAATCCGGCATCTGCATGGCCAACCTCTGCGAGGACTGGGTGGACGAAAGCTTCTGGCGGAAGGCCTACAACTTAAGCAGCGGCAAGGGATACCGGATGACGACCTGGGAGCTGATGGACATGTCGCTGAAACCGGCGGGCATCGGGTACAAAGACCTTTTCGACCCGGAGGACGTCGCGAGGTTCAATTTCCACGGACATTACTACACCGACTCAGATTTGCTGGATGAATACCTGCACTTCCGCTGCATTCCGGCCGAGCAGTACTGGGGCGGTGTCACGGCGGAAATGAGCCGCATGATGGCCAACCCGATGATTGCCGCCATGATGCCGGGCGCGGAAGGCATGAAGGCACACAACAAGGAAATCGGCAAAAAACGGATGGGAACCATCTGGATGGAGGAAAACCACGAAACGGACTGGGTAAACGCCTTCTTTGGCTCATGGGAGGCCAAGCACGACGCGAAGCCGTTCGAATTCCATCATCCGAGCGAGGAAGAAACTTTCCTAAACCACGGCTATGACGAGGAAAAGGGACTGGAAAACCTGGACGCGGCCGATTTGCAAAAGGCGGCCGAATACCGCGGCGGCACCTACGAAGACGGCGAGCCGGAAGACATTTACACCCCGGTAACATGGAAGTGCGCGTTCGGACACGAGTTCAAGCTGTCCGTCAATGCCGCGCTGCACGGCGGCCACTGGTGCCCGGAATGTTTGAAAAATTCTTGGGCGTATCCGAAAATCGCCCGCAAGAACCCGTTCTTCGCGCAGGTGTGGGACGCGCAGCATGGCAAGGAAGAGACTTACGAGATTCCGATCCAGTACAGCGCGTATGAAATCATGATGGAATTGAAAGAAAAACTGGGATTGTAAGAATGCACTGAATTTCCCATGACATGAGACAACGGCGACCGCTGGGGCATAACCCGGCGGCCGCCTTTTCTACCCCTTCTCTCAAGCGTTTCATAACCCGCCCCAAAAGTTGTTCATAATCCTTATCATTTTTATTTCAATTATTCATATAATGCTTAAGCTGGTCATAAAAATTTTCCCTTGTTCCGGCCATAATTATAACGATAATCTCGTCCTCTAAATATTCCACCATGTATGCTAGTTCATAATTGGTCTTATTATAATAAATATCGTACCCGAACACGCCGGACAAATCACCCGTTTTGGCTTCGCCAATCGTATAATCCACCCGTATTTTGTCAATTGCCTCCTGAAACAACCGTTTCAGCCTTTTATCCTTCAACTTTTTTATGAACCTTGCGGCCGGTGGAAGAAAACGTACCTCTGTCACTCCTCTTCCTCCCCACCAAAAACATCTTCATAAGTTGCATACCCCGCTTCCAAAGCGGCAACACGTTTTCCCTCCTCAAGCACGGCTTCCACGGCCGGACGCACTTGCCTCTGCGCCCTCTTGAAACGTTCGAGCAAATCAGCCCCACTATATCCTTGTGCAATGAGATCCGCCAATATTTGTTCGGCAAACTCCCCACCCATATTATTTCTCGCAGGACGGATAACTAATTCATTCCCGCGCACCAAGCACTCGGCTTCCGTGTCAAATCCCAACATGGTAAAAAACTTTTGAGGAATTGTTATCTGTCTTTTTGCTGAAATACTTACCTTTTTCATCTCCGTCGGAACTCTGGCATTCATCATTGTTGCCGGCATGTTTACGTCCTCCCTTCCACACCCGATTCAAAGAAACGGGTTTCTTTGTTTCTCATTTTCTCGGTATCCAAGACTATTGTATGCAATCCCACGTGACATGTCAAGTATCTTTTTCGCCTCTTTATAACCGCTTTCCAATCGCAATGCAAACAATTCATTTATATTGACTTTCGCCCTTATCTTTTTTATACTTTAATTATAATGTAGCGTCAGCGTACAGATGGCAGATTCAAATGCATTTTGACCGCAATGACAGCATGGAGGACTATTTATGCAAAACCCACCCGCCCTTTCCACAACCGCCCCCGCTTCGCAAATGTTTTCCGAGGTGGACAACACCTTGAAGGAGCGCGGCATGCACGGCTCCTTCGAGCTCCCAATCGAAACTTACACCGACAACTGCGCCATTTTCCACTCCGTCTACAACCACTGGCACGACGAGATGGAAATCCTTTGCATCGAGGACGGCATCGGCATGATGCGCTTAAACCGCGAAAACCTGCGGGTGAAAAAGGGCGACGTCCTCGTCGTGAATCCCGGCGTGCTCCATGGTATAAAGACGGATTTGAAGCGTATCCTATACTTCAAGAGCATTGTTTTCGATTTGGAATTTTTGCGCGGCAGCGCGGGCGACCTCTGCCAGGAGCGGGTCATTTTGCCGCTGATGGAGAACCGAGCGGAATTTGTGCACCAGATTTCCCCGCAGGCCGAGAATTATGACAAAATTTTTTCGCTCTTTTACCAGGTCCACGACTGCCACCGACAGAAGGAGCCGTATTACTTTGTCAAATTAAAAGGCCTGCTTTATGATTTCTTCTATGAAATGTTGATAGGGAATTACATCATTCCCACGGACGCGGAGCAAAACAAGAACCTCTCGTCCATCAAACGGGTCATTGATTACATGAACCGGCATTATGCGGAAACGCTCACCGCGAGGGAATTGGCCCTGTCCTCCAATTTCAGTGAATATTATTTTATGAAAATGTTCCGGCAATATACGGGCAAGACCTTGATCGGGTATCTCAATGACCTCCGCCTGGAAAAAGCGAAAACACTTTTGATGCATTCGCAAGATTCCGTCACGGAAATCGCGCTGGCCGTGGGATTCAACAATACCAGCTATTTTATCAAGAAATTCGAACAAGCCAACGGAATTTCGCCAAGTAAATTCCGCAGGAAAATGTCATAAAAGAACAATTTTGTTATATTTTTTGCCTTTATGGCATGCTATGATAAAGGAAATTACGCTGCACTAGGCTCGAAAAAAACTCGCCAAGTTGCAGGTAACTACGTTCGCACGTAAGCAAGACATAGAGGAAACTCCGCATAACTAGGTTCGAAAGAACCTCACCAAGGTATGCGGAGTACATTCACACTAAGCTCGTGTGAAACCTCGCTAAGTGTTCATTGTAAGTGCTCACAGTAAGGAGGAATATCATCATGAAAGAATTGGAAATGATCATTCAGGACATGTTCCACAAGGATTGTGGCGAATGCACGAATGAAGAATTATATCAGGCATTATTGACTTATACAAAGCAATCGCTTGTCAACAAGGGCTATCAGGACGGCAAGAAAAAAGTGTACTACATTTCTGCGGAGTTCCTGATTGGCAAGCTGTTGTCCAACAACCTGATTAACCTCGGCATCTACGACCAGGTGGCCGAATTTTTGAAGCAAAATGGAAAATCGCTGGCCGAAATCGAGGAAATCGAGCCTGAGCCGTCGCTTGGAAACGGCGGGCTGGGAAGGCTGGCCGCCTGCTTCCTTGATTCCATCGCGACTTTGGGACTTCCCGGCGAAGGCATCGGCCTGAATTACCATTTAGGGCTTTTCAAGCAGGAGTTCCACGACCATCTGCAGAGCGAGAAGCCGAATCCGTGGATTGCCGAAACCGGCTGGCTTAAATCCACGGGCGTGTCTTACATGGTTCCTTACCGAGGGTTCGTCCTGAAGTCTTCCTTATATGACATAGACGTGGCCGGATACCACAGCAAGTCCATCAAGCTCCACTTGTTCGACATTGACATCGCGGACGAGGGCATCGTGGGTGACGGGATTTCCTTTGACAAAAAAGACATCCTGCACAACCTGACGCTGTTCTTGTACCCGGACGACAGCGACGACGACGGAAGGAAGCTGCGCATTTACCAGCAATATTTCATGGTCAGTAACGCGGCGCAATACATTTTGGACGAGGCGGAAAAGAAAGGCTGCACGCTGCATGATTTGCCGGATTACGCGGTCGTGCAGATTAACGATACCCACCCGAGCATGATTATCCCCGAGTTCATCCGCCTTTTGACGGAACGGGGCATCGAGTTCGAGGAAGCCTGCCAAATCGCGTCCGCCATGTGTGCCTACACGAACCACACCATTTTGGCGGAAGCCTTGGAAAAGTGGCCGATGGATTATCTGGAGGACGTGGTGCCGCACCTCGTTCCCATCATCCGCAGGCTTGACGAACGGATGAAGGCGAAATACCCGCAAAAATCCGTGGCCATCATTGATGAAAACGACCTGGTGCACATGGCGCACATGGACATCCACTACGGCTTTTCCATCAACGGCGTGGCCGCTCTCCATACGGACATTTTGAAAAACAGCGAGCTGAAACATTTTTACGAAATTTACCCGCAGAAATTCAACAATAAGACGAACGGCATCACGTTCCGCCGCTGGCTGATGCACTGCAACCACGAGCTGACCGAATTTATCACGTCGCTCATCGGGGACGGTTTTAAAACTGATGCCTTCGCCTTGGAAAAATTGTTGGAATACAAGGACGATTCCGAAGTGCTAAAGAGGCTCCTCGCCATCAAGGCCGACGCGAAAAAGGCGTGCAAGGAATTCATTTTGCACAATACGGGCGTGGAAATTGACGAAAACAGTATTTATGACATCCAGAGCAAACGGCTCCACGAATACAAAAGGCAGCAGCTGAACGCGTTGTATATCATTCGGAAGTATTTGGAAATCAAAAACGGCCACAAGCCGACCACGCCGCTCACGTTCATTTTCGGCGCGAAGGCGGCTCCCGCCTACGTCATTGCAAAAGACATCATCCATCTTTTGCTCTGCCTGCAGGAATTGATTGAAAACGACCCAGACGTGTCGCCTTACATGAAAGTCGTGATGGTGGAAAATTACAACGTGACGGCGGCCGAAAAGCTGATTCCCGCCTGCGACCTTTCCGAGCAGATTTCCCTCGCCTCCAAGGAGGCCAGCGGCACCGGAAACATGAAGTTCATGCTGAACGGAGCCGTGACGCTGGGAACGCTTGACGGCGCCAACGTGGAAATCGGCGACCTGGTCGGCAAGGACAACATTTACATCTTCGGAGAGTCCAGTGAAAAGGTCATCGAGCATTACGAAAAAGCCGACTATTGTTCCAAGGAAATATACGAAAGTGACGAGGACATCCGCCAGTGCGTGGACTTCATCGTGAGCCCGCAGCTTTTGTCCATCGGGCAGGAAGAGAACTTGCGGCGGCTCTATTCGGAACTCGTCAACAAGGACTGGTTCATGACGCTTCTGGATTTCCAGGACTATGTGAAGGTGAAAGACCTTGCGCTCGCCGATTATGAAAATCGCCAGGAATGGGCGAAAAAAATGCTGGTAAACATCGCCAAGGCCGGGTATTTCTCGTCGGACAGGACGATACGGCAGTACAACGAAGATATTTGGCATCTGTAAAGACCAAGGTGTTTTGCTTGCGGAACTCTCGCGCCGGGGCGCGGCTGCGTCAGCAGCCATCTTCCCCAGGCGCGAAGTGCGCATCCCCCAGAGGGTTTTGTATCATAGGGAACGAAGTTTCCTATGATATCAAAAAGCGGGAGGTTCATCGCCTCCCGCTTTTTATTCCCGCGAGCAATCCCCATGTGATTTCAAGCAACTCTCACATTCTAAAACTCATCCCCGCTCACCTTGCCCAGATCCACGCCACGGGTCTCCTTCGTCTTGAACATGACGAGCAGGATACCGATGGCAAGGCCCGGCACCGCGAACGCGAAGCAAATGATCCCAATCATCGCGTCCCCCAAAAGATTGATGGCCACCAGATAGCCAATCATACCAAGCGCAAAGATGGCCATCCCGATTACGGGCTGCAGCGTCAATATGGACAACCGCAAGTTGGTAGGCGCCGACTCCGTAATCATGATGCCGTTAATGTCACCGGCTCCCCAGTAGCTGCCGACCGACAGTCCTGCCATGACGCCCACGAAATACGGGTTCCAGGATTGGTTTGCCCCGGCAAAGAACAGCAAATAGGATACCAGGCACATGATGCTCATGCTAAGCAGCGCCGGCTTCCTTCCCAGCGTGTCGGAGAAGAAGCCCTGCAAAATCTGTATCACAGCACTGGCCAACGGAAACGTCATGAGAGCCGCCGTCACCATTGGGATGGCCTGCTGCCTGGCCGCCTCCATCTCCATGCCGGCCGCCTGGAAGCTCTGCGCGTACCCATACGTCATCGTCGTCTCATAGTACATCGCAATCAGCATGCCGAACATCATGAACCCATACGCGATGCACAAATATCTCAGTTGTCCGTGCCGGAATATGAACTTGAACGCCTTCCCCAGACCGCCCCTGGCTTCCGCGTCCTGGTTCTTCGCCTTGGCCGCCTCCTTCTCCTCCTCCGTCATGGTCAGCTGGTGGATGCGGCTCTCCACGAAGGCATCCGATTCTCTCACGAGGAACAGCGCGGCAATGGAGACCGCCAGCCCGATTATGCCTGGAATGATGTAAACAAACCGCCACCCCGACTGGTCCGTCTCCGTGATAAACAAATTTCTCAAAAACGGAATCAAAAACATCCCCAGCGTCGCCATTCCTTTTATGATGGAATAAATTTTCGCGCGATGCTTCGCCGGCGTCGACTCATATATGTACACCGCCTGCATGTCATGGGGCGTGAAAAAAGCCGTCACCCACGCGCCCAGGAAATATACCGGTATGTTTGTCGCGATACCCACGAAGAGCATTCCCAGCCCCATCCCGAGCGTGTTGGCGACGAGGAAAATCCGTCGGCCGTAGCGGTCTGACAACGGCTTGTACAGAAACGCCAACACCGTGATGATGATTCCAATCATGCCCAGGCTCCCCATCCGGGCCATCGCGTACTCCGCCCCGAATACCGGCGCGAAAATCTCCGAGGCCACGATGGTCTGCATCTGCGTCCCTATCTGCGAAGCGATTTCATCCACCAGGTAGACCACGGTGATAATCATGATAAAATAAATCATGTAACCGGATCCCTTCGGCTTCGCCTGCTCCTTCCGAAGCCTCTCAAGTTCCCTTGCCTCCGCCGCCTTCCTCCTGGCAATTTTTTCCGGCGACAATTCCTTCGCTTTCCCCATAAGAATTTCCTCCTTTAGACTTTTTCACCTGGCTCCCCGGCCTTGAGCCCGTGTCCATGAGAACTCGTATTCTCTTTCAACCTATCTTCAGTATATCTCATTTTCCTTGAAAGCTCAACTGATTCATGGAAAATCAAGAACAAAATGAAAAGAGAGGGATTACTTTTCACGGGGTAGGGAAACGATGAGTGAAATACCTCGCAGCAAGCTCTTAACTTGACCTATATTTATACAAGGTAACTTCGATAAGCAAGTAATGCGCAGAAAATTTGCGCAAAAAAAGAATTGACGTGAGAACCATAATTTGGTATAATCTTTTTGTTACAAAGAGCATATACTATAACATGCTCATAGATATGTCGTCTGGTAAGCTCGTGAAGCACCTCGCTAACGCCGACGACACGCATCGCACGAAGGAAACTCCTTTCATCTAAACTCGTGGGATACCTCGTTAAGATTCAAGGAGTAGATTCACACTAAGCTCGTGAAATACCTCGCTAAGTGTTCAGCTAGGCGCAGTAGCCAAGTGGTAAGGCGTGGGTCTGCAACACCCTGATCACCGGTTCAAATCCGGTCTGTGCCTCTTTTAAAACACCCCGAAAGCATCATCGGGGTGTTTCTTTGTTTAGTTCCTTTTCATCAACGTCCGGCACATTCAATCTCATAATGTCCCGCATCCAACACCCGCGCCTCCGAGAGCATTTCAAATACAAACGGCGTGGTAAGGAAGCCCGTGCCTATCTTGTACTCGCGCTCCCGATTCAGCTCCACGATTTTCTGCAATAATTTTTCCCTTGACTTTCCCTGCGCCAGCCCCAAACCACAAGGACGCACATATTTGCACATGCGGTTTGTCGAAATGTCACCGCCCTTCACAAAGTAATAATTATACGCTTTTGTCGTATTGACCGCGACCTCCTTGTAGATTTTAGCTTCTTCCGCCTTTCCAAAGTGCGAGGCCATTTTCCGCATCAAATTTGCCGTATAAGCCAGATAAGCGGTCGCCTCCTCGGCCATCGGAATCATCATTTTTGATTTTGGCGGCGCACAGTCATCCGGCTCCGTCCATTCTCCAAAATCCCTGCCGCAGGCACATAAATATTTATCATATTTACTCCGTTTCGGATGAAACAGCGACAAGAGATTTCGCTTTCCCATCCTTCGTTTATAAAACGCGAAGCAACGCTCCATTTCTTCCCAAAACTCACAAATCAACGCGTCATCGCCATAGCGTTTCCAATAATAATACGGAATCAAAATCATCGCGTCGCCCCAGCCGGCACCGCCCTCCGAGGAAGAAAAGGTAAACGTCTCATTCATTTTGCTGTACACCGCAATCGCGGTAAAATTCTCAGCCACGACCTCTTCCGGCCAGTCAAGGAGCAGCACGTACTGAAATCCCATCACGGTAAATTTCGGCTTGTAGGTGTGACGCGCCCCGTCACAAATGACATCGTTTGTCTGAAAATGACACGTCGTATACTCCCCTTCCCAGGAAATGTTGGTATAGGAAAAATTGCCGTCTTCATTTAGACGCTCCCCAAGCACCATGGAACACTTGTGTCCCTTTGGTCCCTGCAATGCCGCTTCCATGTACCCCGCAATATTTTGGCCGAAGTCGAGCACCGTATTTCCATCCGGGCAGTGAATCACCCGGGGATTTGAAAAATGCTCCATCTCCTGCACCGGCACGCTGTTCGAGGCACAGACGATTCCCTCATAGGCCGTCCCTAACGCATGTCGCGAATAGGACGGTTCAAAATTATAATCCACGATTTCCCCGTCCTTTAAATCCGACTGCCGAATCGCCCCGTCATTAGACCACGAAAATGTCTCATCGGTTCCAATCACTTCCACCGTGCCATTCGCATACAAAATTTCCAACTGCGCACATACCTTCGGCTCGTATCCATACGGCTTGGCCTTGCCAAACACGCCCTGGCGGCTAGCATAAAATCCGTCGGCCAGTTCTATCGTCAAAACCTGCCGCGCTTCATCCGCCCGCCGTTCCCAGCTCTCCTGCCGCTCTTGTCCTTTTTGCCGCGCCCGACTCCCCGGCTGATTTTCCGAATGCTGCCCTTGCCCTCCTATTCCCAGCAGTTCCGTCACGTCATACGTCTGGTAATGCACCCGCTTTTGAAATGCCGTCGAACCGGGCGCGAGAACCCAGCCCCCCGCTTTCCTCCCATTTATCCGCACTTCGTACATGCCACACGCCGTAGCGTATAGTCGTGCCTTTTCCACTTCCCCCTTTAAATGGAACTCCTTCTTAAAACAATCCACCGAATAGCGTACCTTCGCGTCCTTGTCATGGTCATAACCTCCCATGACCCATTTTGCCTTCCAATCCTTCGCTTCCAGCAGACCCATTTCGAAAACGGCTTCCTCGCTCCATTTTCCTTCCTTTCCGTTTTCATCCGTCAGCCGTACCTGCCAACGCACGATATCCCGGCTTTGAAGCGCAAGCAATTCCACGCTCTTCCCTTCGCTGTAGACCTCGATTTCCGCCATGCGCCCATCCATTCCTATCCAGCTCCAACTGGCCACCGCGTCGGTTCCCCGCCACATGCCGAAAAAATATTTTTCTCCCACGTGATTCAGCGGACGTACTGCGATATATGGCTTCTTATACCATCCCCAGGCAATTGCCGCATGATAGCCTTCCGTATCTACATGTCCAATCAGGTCAATCGCGCCGCATCCGCCGCTGACACAAGGGTACGGGCGGTTAAATCCACCCCTGCTCTTTCCGTAAATCGGCACGCCGATTCCTGCTTCTCCCAGATAGTCCATCGCCGTCCACATAAAGTCCCCGATAACATACGGACTGCGCATAATCATCGGCCATCTTTCGGCCACGCTCTGCGGATATGTCTCCGAGCCAACCATGATTCTCTTCGGTGCCCATTCATGATGCGGCTCATAGCATTGCTCGGCATAATTGTATCCCACGATGTCAAGTTCATCAAAACAAGGCTTCAACAGCTTTTCCACCTTTTTCGGCTTTCCCAGCAACTTGCTGATAAACGGAGCCACCGTCGCAATCATGTTTGCCAAGAGGCTTGCCGTCGCCTGTGACCCGGCAGACTCTTCATAAGGATTTACGACATCACTTTCCGTCACGTTCTTCGCCCCCGGCGTTCCACCCATCGCGGACACCGTGGGATTGATGCCATTCGTCGTGGGGCGTGTCGCGTCATGTTTATGGAAAAACCGTGACAAACGATGACTGATTTCCTTCCCGCTTGCCTTTCCCGTATCCCCGATTTCATTTCCGATGGAATACATAATGACGGACGGATGGTTGCGGTCTTTTAAAATCATGGCCAGGCAATCCTTCTCCCATTCCTTGTCAAAGTAGAGCGCATAGTCATAATCCAATTTGGGAAACTGCCACTGGTCAAATGCCTCGTCCATGACATAGATTCCCAGTTCGTCACACGCCGCCAGCATTTCCTTGCCAATCGGATTGTGCGCGGAACGAATCGCGTTAAATCCCGCTCTTTTTAGTATCTTCGCCTTCCGATATTCCGCCGCATAAGGCGCGCAAGCCCCCAGAATGCCGTTGTCATGGTGAATGCAGCCGCCCCGCAGCTTCACGCTTTTACCGTTTACCACCATTCCCTTTTCCGCGTTCCACTCAAGCGTCCGAATTCCCGTGACCACAGATTGCTCGTCTACGAGCTTTTCCCCTTCCATCAACATCACGCGAACCTGATACAAGTTGGGAAATTCTTCGTTCCACAGCGCGGCATCCCCCATCTCGATACGGCAATCCGTGCCGCTTCCAGTCGCAACCGGAACATCACCGTCCTCCAACGCCTTTATTTTTCCGGTCGTGTCAAACCCCTTATGGTACTCATACACCTCAACCTTCACGTCCAAATCGGCAAAGGCCGTTTCCTGGTTCAAACCGGCATCATGAGAACCGTCGCCATGAAAGCCGTCAGCATGAACATCATCCACCTCCGTTTGCACGGAGATGACTGCCGGATGAATACGCTCCGTCACCACCTTCACGCCGTCCAACTTGACATGACGTTTGTCACCGACCAGAAGATTTACGTTGCGGTAAATCCCGCTGCCGGAATACCAACGGCTGTTCGGAGTCTGCGTATTGTCCGCCACCACCTTGATTTCATTGTCCTCGCCGATGCGAAGCTTGTCGGTCAAATCCACGTAAAACCCCGTGTACCCATGCGAGCCGACGCATGCGACGAAAATGTTGGGCAGGCTGACGCACAAATACCCGATGCACTGTGCCGGTAAAAGAGCCGGCGCAAACAGACGGATGATGACCCCCACACATGCAATCATCATGGTTCCGCTGATTACGCTTGCCACGCCGAACTTTTTACAAATCTTCGGGATAAAGATATAAATCGGAAGCATCAGAGCCGACATTGCCATGACGATGGAAAATGTCGCCAGATTTCCAAACACATACTGGAAGTAATATTGTCCCACCCCGAAAGAACTCATCAAAATCATCATGTACAAGAAATTGATAATCGTATACATCACCAGATACTTATTTTTTAACACACTTTTCAAAAACGTGCCAATCGGAACGTTTTCCTTTGCTTGTTCCACGTCATACCCGCCAAACGCCGCCAGTTCTTCTTCCGTGTACTCCGGACAAAGGACAAAACAAGCGATACATGAGAAAATGCCAAACACTGCCGTCACGACCGCCATGATGACGAATCCTTCTTGTGAACCGTGGAAAATATCGTGATGTACACGACCAACGCCATGTTCCTAGTTTCCACCGACACCCCTCCAAACCAGCTGGTCGGGACGGCAAAGCAAGCCACCAGCGAAATCCACATCAAAATCCCGGCAAACACGTACGGCCTGGCCTTTCCGAACTTTGTATGCGTCCGATTTACAATCGTCCCCATGATCAAGTCGGTCACCGCGCCGATGGCCGTCTTGATGGCCATGCCCATGGAAATCGCCGCCACTGCCAACGCCAAGCTGTTCGTCGCGAAATAGGTTATCTCTCCCGTCATCAATCCCGCGAGGATGTTTCCCAACCTCACCAGAGAAAATCCCAACGCTTTCTTTCCAGAAAATTTCTCATCGGCAATATTCAGCTTTAGTACTTGTGCACTCATTCCCAGTACCTCCCTATTCATTTTTATTTGTATGTCAGAAAGGGGAACAGAACTTCTCTTTTCCAAAAAGAAAAAGATGGCCAATGACAACCATCTTTTCCCCATTGCATTTTATGTAATTTATTTTATTCCGAAATTTCAACCATAAACTGTTCTATCAGTTTATAGACGCTTGTGAACGGATTCATATCTTTAATATCTGTAAATATACTTTTTCCCTCGACAGCATACCGTCTTTCCAGAATCCTCGCATTATCAATAGCTTTTTCTACATTACCATTTCGAACTATTTCGCGGGTTTTGCCCTTATGTCCTTTAGAATAAGTGCCATGTAAATGAAATGATAAACGCCGGTAAATTTCTCCCTTTGATAGTTTCTCTTCCACATCCTCAAAATGCATTAATAACCATGTTTCAAATAAATGATTAGAGATTAACAATTCATATTCCGCAGCCGCCAGAACCACGGCTTGTATATCTGGCGGATCATCGCAATCAAAGGCCAGATATTTACCATAGGTGCTGAATTTCTGATTATGCTTTTCATCGGTCATAAATTCGTTTGCAAAATTTAGAACAGTCCGTGCATTTCCATTGGCAGTTTCCAAGATGACTTCTATGTCCGTATACTTGTTTTTCTTGATAATTTCTGCAAAATAATCAAAGTAATATTTCTCAGTTTTTCCTTCACAAAATATGATGATACGTCCTATATTTGTTTTCTTTGTTTCTGAAAGGCGCTGTGGTGACAACCTTGTTCTACCCATTCAATTCATCCCCCATAATTTCATCATAATTAAAGATAGGAATGGCCCCATATTTTCCTTGGAGATAATCTTTATTAAAAGTTGTATCCTCACGCACTTTTAAGTCGGAAAGCGCATATAAGCTTGATTCCCCACGTTCGTTTTTATCTACAAATACGATTTCATCACGCCGAAATTGATTATTGTTCAGCAATGAAATATCATGTGTCGTAAAAATCAATTGTGCTTTTTTATTTTGATCCGAACAAAAAATGTCCACAATCAGTTTAGTTAACAGCGGATGCAGTCTTGCGGATATTTCATCCACGATAAACACACCGCCATTTGAAACCATCTCAACTATATTTTGGATATAGGCCAGAAAACGGAGCGTGCCGCTGGATTCTTGACGTAAATCAAAAAGTTTTTCTCCGACTATATTTCCAGCTTCATCATAAACCTCATGCACGGTACGGACAACTTTTTTCTTCTTTTTTTTACCGGTACGTTCGTCAAAAATCGTTTCTGTTTGCACATCTAGGCATTTGATACCCACATCAATCAACCGCAAATAATGCTCCACTTTTTTTCTGTACGCCTTATTACTAACTAGTTTTTTTGAAAGTCCAATCGTTCCCGCCAGACCCTTTACCGTAGATTCAAAAAGAATTTCAGTAAACACATTGTATTCTTTACTAAAGAAAGAAATAAAATCACCAAGCACGACTTTTTTGGCTTCTTCATCAAGAAAATACTCAAGTACAGCAACATAAAGCCTCTCGGCAGGTAACTTTTTATAGGGGCCCAGCATCCTTTGATACCTGCTTCCAAATGAAAGTTCCGTGTCGGTTCGTTCAAATACCTTTTTATCGTCGATGAATAACCATTCATTCAGAACTTCTTCAGGAGTACACTCAAAACCATACTGTATCTGTTTATCATTATGCAAAAATATAATATCAAACTCTGAAGCATTGTTTATATCATCTGATAAACCAAATGGTTCTAGCTTCATTTTCATGCCAATTTCGTTAGATTCAAAATCCTCGTTTTCTTTTTTGTTAATAAATTGAGAAAATATATACCGTTCAAAAAAAAACATTGCCGAAATCAAATTAGATTTTCCTGATGCATTCGCACCATACAAAGCCGTTGTCTTTAAGAGACCCAGTTTGTCATTTACTCGTATAACATGGGTAGGATGCTGCACATAAGCGGTTGCCCTCATATCAAGTATAGATTCATTTTTAAATGAAAGATAGTTTTTCACCTTAAACATTAATAACATGGATCCTTACCTCCAAAACAAAACTCTCCTATACCATAGTATATCCAAAAATGCAGAATGTCAACACCATTCCCGAAATTTTCGTGATTATGCACTCGTTTTTAAGTAATAAGCTGATAAGTTTCAAATAATTATCGAAAATATCATATTTTTTCAAAAAGTGAACATGCTTCAAAAAAGAAACCCGCATGACACCGTCGGCTTTTAAAAAGCAAAGCCGCACGGGTCTGCCGGAATGAACATTTTACTGAATCTCCGCAATGTCCTGGTACATTTTCTGCAGCATTTTTTCCGCCTCCACGGCATTTGGCATATACCCGATTACGATCATGGACATGGCGTCGCGAAGTGTTCTGTCCCCCAGGATGGAAACCCCGTCATTTTCCAGCAAGCCCGGCAAATATCGTTCCAAAACCTCCGTCGCCTTGGGATCTGCCAAAATCACGGAAAACAACGTATCCGATCCATATGTATATGGATTTTCCCCGATCACCCTCATGGGTATCTCCGCAAAAATTTCCTGGGAAGAAGTGCCCAAATACAATTGATATTCTCCCGTCGGAATCACCCATTTTTCCATTTTGGGGTCAAAACATGCGAGTTCTTCTGCTTTCAGCACCAGTTGCAGTTCCTTTTGGTTTCGCAAATCAAACTCCAGACCGTCCAGTTCAGACTCCTGCTTAAACTTTGAATAGCTCAGCCCATAACCAAATGGATATTGCACGGAAATCTTCCGCTTTTCGTAATTTCGATATCCGACGAAAATTCCCTCCCCATAATACACGTCATTATGTTCCCCGGGGAAATTCGGATAGGACGGCGTGTCCTCATAACGAACCGAAAACGTGACCGGCAATCGTCCCGCCGGTGCGGCATTTCCAAGCAACATGTCCGCCGCCGCTTTTCCGCCCATATATCCCGGGATAAAAATGCAAAGAACCGCGTCCGCAATCCAGTTTCGCACGTCCACCGGGCCGGATACGTTCAAAAGGACAACCGTTTTCATGTCTCTGACCGCTCCCTTTTCGTCCTGCGATGCGTCAGCTTTCCCCACGGGCTGTGCGGTGCCGTATAATGCACGGAAATGTAAAACGGCGCGTCCCCTGCCTTGGCCTTTGGAGCCAGCTCCTGAATATATTCGACACTCTTGTCCGTAATCAAGTCCGTCACGAACCCTTTTCCCGGATACACCGTCTCGTTTTCAATCAACGGCGGGTCAATATAGGGCGAATGTCCCAGCGGAACGGAAAACCACTTCGTGAACCCATGCTGCGGCTCCACGCTGTTTCCCAGATGCCATTTTCCCGCAAGCGCGCAAGTATAGCCGTTCTCCCGCAATAAATCCGTGAAGGTCATCTGCCCTTCCAGATAATTGATCGCCTCCCGCTCGGAAGCATAGGCGGGCGTGTTTGTCACCTCATATTTTCTCGCGTCCAAATCCCCGCCGTCCAGCCAGTCCGTAATTCCATGCGCGGACGGGATGTTTCCCGTAAAAAAGGATGCCCTCGCCGAGGAACACACCGGAGACACGCAGAAAAAATTGTCAAATCGAATTCCCCTCTCCGCCAACCGGTCAATGTTCGGCGTGTGCGCGTCCTTGTTTCCCGCACAGCCCAGCGACCAGTATCCCTGGTCGTCCGTCATAATTACCACTACGTTCTTTCTCATGTGACTTCTCTCCTTTTCCCGGACATTGCCCGCCCATACGCGGCATGCCGTATCCTCTATGCTCATGGAACCCCCGCCAAGTGTTTTTATCATACTCGGTTTACTAAAAAAGAGGAATCTCCCACTTATTTTCATACATGCGGTTTTTGAATCATTTTCCCGCCGAGTTGTCCCTGGTGAAACAGCCCGCCGAACCCCTTTTTCTTCAACTCCGGCATGGCACCTGACACAGTAAGTGGCTTTTTATATCTTTACTGTCCCCCAGCCACTTTTGCCGGATACCATTTCTGGAACCATGCTGTAAAAATCCCCATAAAGATAGGAAGTACAGAATTGATGAGCCCGATATAGCTACTAATAGGAGTTCGCATCAGCAGCCAGGTAAAAACAGATGTAAACAAGTAAAGAACGCCCCAAAGCATGGTCAAAATGCGGTTGGTCTTTAGAAAGAGTGCATTTTGTAAAGCGTCCTCGCCGCCGTAGCTGTTCATGGAATAATGAGCCGTAAGAGGTACTTTCCCCAAACACGACACAAGCCACATCACGCCAAAGGAAAGATACGACAACGGCAACATCCATTTTTCCGAGCATCCGGCCAGCATCATAACAGAAAAGCCCGTTACCAAAGCGTTTGTCAAAATATCATATACTGTTTTTCTATTTTGATAGAAAATAAGAGGAACCAGCGCACATACAACGATACTGATAAGACTCCCCCCTTGCTTGTGAATCGCGGGGGCTACCCATAAAACAATCCATGGAATGAGCATAATGTTCATATTGGTGTTTTTCTGTGGCAAAACCTCTTCTACCCGTTTCGTCTGTGGCCGTGAACCGCCGAAGTAGGTGTCCCATTTCAGCATCAAGTTAAAATCTCCTTTTACCTTATAAAGCCCTTGCATCATGGCTTCATCACCCCGAATTTCTCCGGCCGCAATCGAGCGCCATACAGTAACCGGTGTTTCAATCTTTGTGGTAGCTGTTAAAGACTTATCTGTATAAACATGGCTGCCATCCTTTCCCAGCAGGATTTGATAGCTTTCCTCCACATCCGTGTAGTGCATTTCCAGCACGATATCTTTGCCAGGATAGTTTTCTTTGCGATAAAGTGAGGCCATTTGCCTTGTGAAAATCAGCGTGTCAGATTCTTTTTTTGCGGCAATTTCGTCAGTTTTTGCGCCACTCTTATCAATCCCCCAGCTTGCATCAGCGCAGGCTTCAAAAGTTTCTCTCGGCAGCAAGAGCTGGTCAAGTTGTTCCCGAGTTTCTCTGGAAATACCACCTTTCATATACTGCCGTCCTGCTTGTTTTACATAAGAAAGATATTCGTTAGTACGCACAGAGAGTTCCGGCACCCGAAACAATTCGCCTTGACCGCAAAAAACGGTCGTATAATTTCCCCGCCCACAGAGATGATCGAAAAGGCTACATACGCCGTCATAGTTTCCCGTTGCCGTATAAAAGCCACAAGTGGAAATCACCACTGTTCTTTTTCCGCTCATATCATACCGGGAAGGATGGTTTCCATTTCCGACCTGTCCCTCCTTTTCTTCCATGAAAGGAAGAAGCATGGGTAACTGACGGTCAATAAGATTTTTTAATGAACCGGGAACCGTAAAATAATATAAAGGAAAACTCCATATTGTAACGTCCGCCCAAAGCAGGTCTTGAATGACCTGCTGCATATCATCTTGTATGCAGCATTGTCCAGGAGTACGGTTCCAACATGAAAAGCAGCCAAGGCAGGGTTTAATATTCATACGGCTGATGGAAAGCTCCTTTGTTTGAATATTCCAAATCTCTTGCTTCATTCCATCCAGGAATGCGGACGTAAGCCGGTAGGTATTGCTGCCGGCTCCTTTTGGACTTCCGTTTATCACCAAAACGTTCATGACTTCATTTCTCCTTCCAATCTCCGGATGCAGTCTTGTGCCCACTCAATTTGCATTTGTAAACTTCGCCGCCCATATTCTACCGTCATCTGCCAATAAAGTGTTTTCTCTTTCTGCCCAATCATATCGCCATAGGTGTATATGAGCTGTGGAACATGCTCTAAACTCTTTAGGAATAACTCGCAGCTTTTCTTAACGCTTTCAAAGTAACAAATATTTTCTTTCACGCTTCTTTCCCCGAGGAAAAAGACTTTCATCAAAATCGGTGTCTTGACCCTCAACCCCAAGTCACCATCTGCAAGCCATCGCAGTAGTTCCTCCCGCCCCATTGCCGTGATGGAATAGACGTTTTTATCTGGCTTTCCGTTTTGCAAAACAACCGTTTTGTTTACCCATTCCTTTTGTTCCAGCCCTTGAAGCTCTCTATAAATCTGGCTGGTTTTCGCATCCCAGAAATAATTTAGGGAATCTCGAAAAATTTCCATAATTTCATACCCGGTCATTTCATTATAATTAAGTAGCCCTAAAATGCCGTGCTTTAACATACGATGCGTCCTCCTTGCTCTGTTCCATCCTGCACATTTATTATATTCCACAAGTGGAATATTGTCAATAGAAGAGGGGCGCGAGGAAGTTTTACACGTGCTGATTGCCACGTATTTAGAGCAACACATGTCCTTTACCTTAACCGATATTGATACTCCGGGATATTCAAAACCCCATCATTTAAAATCTGATTGCCCAGATACTGAAAGCTGCCATCTTCCCTGCATCGTATCATAAGCTGGTGGGTTATGACGGCATCATTGCACATCGTCATATCACACACCGCGTCCACCGTCAGGGTGATTGTACCATCCCCGTTTTCTTCCACACGAACGACTTCCGGCAAAGAAGTGGAAAATACCGTGGGCGAAACATTCATGCATCCCATCCTCGCCCATGCATAAGTCTGACTTTCCTCGTCAAATACCGCCCACCTGCGAAGCTGCTCTGCGGTAACCGGAAGATATTCCATCAGCAAGCCTTCAAACTCCGCCGCCGGAATCCGATAATTCGACGCCCCTCCCACGTCCACTTGTGTAAAATACTTCTCCTCATTTATCCCTGAAAAACTACTGTTTTCCGGTTCAAAACGCTCTCTATATTTCATTGCATACAAATATTCGTATATCGCGTTGTAGTCCAACCCCTCCATATGCGCCGCGTCCCAATTTGAGCAGAGCAAATTATTTCCCTGATATCCCAAAGGGAGCACGCATTTTTCCGACCACGCAAGACACTCGTTTGACAAAGGCCGCACCCTGACCATGCAGCTTCCATCTACGATTTCCGTCACCTCCGGTGGTTTTGGCACGGACAATTCATAACAAAACCAACCTTTTTCCGTATAATTCCAGGTTTCAATTTCCATGTGAGTGACATCGGAAATCACCGGGGTGCTTTTTCCCCTCCATGTCACCCTCGCCGTCGACAGATACATGTCCGTCCCGTCATAATAAAATTTCTGCCGGGAAACCGCTCCGTCCCGACAGACCTTGTACAAAACAACCTCTCCTTTTTTCCCTTGCCCGCATTCTAAAAGGAACCGCTCCATCTCCTGGTAATGCTCCATCACACAATAGCGGGACGCATCAATTACCGTTTCCCCGGCTCCTGCAATCTGCACTTTCATTCAATACATTAATTCATCCGAAATCTCAAGATTATCGTTCACGGAGAATAACCTCTGCCGTTCCTCCCCGGTCAGACGAGGCGTATGCCACGTCTTTTCAACATCCTCTTCCGAATGTATGACCCGATTGGAGACATATTGTACCTTGCCGCCCTCAAACGGACGAACCACCACCTCATGCGTGTATACTTTAGAAACCCCCGCCGCCGGAAAGACCGCGTCAACCGTAAGCGTGACAGTTCCATCCTCATTTTCCGTATACGCCGTCACTTCAGAATAAGGATATTCGGGAAACTCCGCCTCGTACCGCCCTCTCGGCCTATATTCATACGTCTCGATTTCTGCATCATAAACCGTTTTCGATTGCAAGGTTTCACTGTCAATCTGAAAATACGCCATAATGACTTTTTCAAACTCCGCTTTCGGTATCTGATAAATCGTGCCGCCATCCAGATTATCCGCCACCTCATAAGGCAACGGTTCTCCATTTACCATGGGATACAAAGCGTCATATAAATCATAAAAATCCAGCTCACCATAATCTTTCTCGCTCCAATCAACAAGAAACATGTTATTTCGCTCATAGGAAATGGGAAGCAAATAGTTACGGTTTAGCTCTCTGCACTTGTCATCTAACGGCAATACCCGAAGCGCAACCTGCTCTTTCGCATTGCTCATGGTAAACATATATGATTCCTCTGAAAACCACGCACCTGAAAACAGCAAATACCCGTCCTTCGTATATTGCCACTCGCTTGCCTCATATTCAACTGCCGACATTTTTTTCATCGTATCATTTTCCAAGCAATAAAAAGCCCTGGCCACATCCACGGTTCTTTCTTGCGTTTGCAAGTCAAACTTGATAAATCCCCCCGAATCCGTGACTTCTATCACCGTCAATGTGCTTTCAGCCTTTTTCTCCACATTTTCGCAAAAACGTATCACCTGCTCCGCCTCAGTCATATTGACCTGATTCTTACTATCAACGACCGCATACCCGTGTTCTCCCAAGCTCTCCACGATATCTCGTATCACTTCCAAATCATCAAGTTCGTCTTCCTCTGCCGCTTTTTCATAAAATTCCTGACAAAGTTTTATGATTTTTTCCGTCTCCGGGTCTGGCTTCCCGTCTGATTCCGAATCCAGTCCTGCCCCTGAATTTCTCGTATCGTTCTGCATCTCACCGTTTTCATTTACATTTTTCGCACCGCCTTCTCTCACCAATGCGTCGCCACACCCTGAAACAAGAAGCACTAACACGGCAATTGCCGCCGCCAATCCAACCCTATAACTTCGTACACTCAGTCGCCATTTTCTTGATGTAAAAACATGAATCCAGTTCCTTTCCTTCTGTCCTAAATATCGATTTCACATCCCCATCACTTATCCTTTGTCTACAGAGTATACCATACACCAGTTCGTTAAGCAAATTTTTCTGCAAAGATCCAATTGATGTTATATTGTAACATATAATAGGAAAAAGTGGTTGTTAATCAGCCATTTTTTCCTTTTTTGGGAAAAAAACTTCAGGGGCCGATGTGACTCATGCGAGTCACATCGGCCCCTATTTGGAACTATCCATTTCCCGACAGCCCGCCCGAAATGAAAATCCATAAAAGTTCAGTTTTCCCTGCCCCACGTATTTGAAATATAATGGCACCACGTCCGCGGTCAGCTTCTCCCGCCCAAGCTTTGCCGAACATTCTTTGACTTCCCTCCCGTGGACGTCAATTGGCACCTCCGCGACAAGGTGGCAAAACGCCTCGTCACAATACACGCGAAACACCCCGTTCGCGCTTCCCGAAACCTCGACCGAAAGTCCCCGCGCCTTCCCCATGTCAAAATACTTGTATCCGGCCACGGCTCCGTCCCTCATGTTGGCAATGTATTGCACCGCCGTCTCGTCCCCGTCCCGTTTATCCTGCGTGATGAAGGGGTGTTTCGCGTAACGAAGCCGCGCAAATGACACGTCGTAACGCCCGGTTCCCCGCGCGCTCCAGAGGTTGCAGGCAATTCGCGCCTCATAGCGCCCCTCCCCAAGGAGCGGCCCGCCGTTTAGTCCGCAGCTCGTCATCTCGGCCTGGCAAAATCCGCCGTCCTCCCCGCGCCACAACATTTCCGCACAAGTCTGGCGGGCATAAGAACTACGGTTCGTGTGCCGGTGATAAAAGATATAGTACTGCCCGTCCAGGCAGAGCATGCCCCCGTGATTATTGCCAATGTAATTCTTCGCGTGCCCCTCGTCCTCGTTCCCGTCCAGAAACAAGTCCCCGTTGCTGATCAGCGTTCCCCCGTACACGAAATCCTTGTCCGGATGGTCGCTTACGGCATAGCAAAGCTCGTGGTTGTGGCGGGAAGAATAGACGAAATAATATTTTCCCTCATATTTGCGGATGGAACTGGCCTCGAAAAACTCGTGGTCTGCAAAGGAGCCCACGCCCTCCTTGGGAAACAATAACTTCTCCGGGGTCTTGACCGTCACCATGTCCGGCTCCAGCTCCAACACGTAACCCCCTTCGTATCGAAGCGACCGCCCACCGGTCACGATGGAGGGCATCTTCGTGTAAAATCCCGAATATAGGAACACGCGCCCGTCGTCGTCCACGAGCACACCCGGGTCAAACGGAAACGAATCGCCCTTCTTACACCCCCAAACCGTGCCATCCGCATAATGCACGTGCCCGTAAAAGGCATACGGCCCCGCCGGGCGGTCGCTCACTGCCACGCCCATCATGCCCATGAAATCAAACGCATAATATAGGTAAAACCTCCCATCCGCGCCACGTGCCACGTCCGGCGCGAACAAAAGCCGAAGCCCCAGGCGGTTCTTCGGATCCTGGTTTTTTCGATAAATGACCCCCTCGTAGCGCCAGTCGCCCAAGTCGTCCACCGATGCCGACCAGCATACATAGTCATTGACACAAAAAATCGGGCTGCCAAAGCCGTCGTGGGAACCATACACGTAAATCCTGCCGTCAAATTCATAAGGCTCCCCGTCTGGAATATATTCGTATCCTGGCAAATATGGATTTACCGCTTGTCGCTTCATCGTCTTTCTCCTCCACATTTCATTCCGTCACTGCCGTTTAGGGCACCCTCCGCAAGAAAGGCACCCAAAGTCTTATTTTTCATTCAAGAACGCCACCGGCGTTCTTGTGGCGGCGCACAAGTCAGCCATGCTGACAAAATACATCTTTGTGCACCTGCAACGGCAATATCACGATAAACGCGAACGCCGCCAAATCCACCGTGTCTTGCGGCTCGATCCAGTAAATCCACGTTCCGTCGTAAACCTCCTGAATTTCTCCGCCATCCGGCACGTTCGCCTGGATGACATGATAGGCTTTCTGCGCCCCGTCCGCGCTTGTCCCGCTGACGATGTTGCCGTCCTGGTCATATAGAAGCACCACGTTATAGGCCGGATTTCCCTTATAGATTCCGGTAAATATAATGGATTCTGCCGGGATTACGTCACCCTCGCCCGGCCCATACTTATAATCCGCCGTCAGCCTTCCGATGGCCGGAGTCCCGTTTACCGTGCTTTGTAACTCCACGTTATCCCCGGTCACGCCCAGAACGTCCAGCTCCGTAATCGCAATCTGCTTTCCTTCCTTGTTCCTAATCACAAGCCGCATCGCCGTCGTGTCGTAGGCCGCCAAGTTTCCTTTTGGCGGACTGCTGAAATAAACCGTCCACGCGTTCTGTCCCGCCGTGCCAAGATAGGTCGTGTCGCCGTTATTGTCAATCGCCTTGTCGATTGCTTTCTCCGGCGTTTTCGCGCACGGATCTTCTTCGCTTCCGTTGTAATCCTCTTCCACCGACGTGATGCCGCTTGCGCTTACCGTCCACCCTGCCTTGTCAACATTGCCGTTATGCTCGATTTTCAGCGGATCCAACGTCAATACCGCCGAACGGTTCAGATATTTGTCAATTGCCGTGACCTCGTAAGTCACCACGCGGTTGTTCATCGTCGTCACAAGGTCGCCAAACGTTTCTTTCGTCGTAAAGCCCACGACCATTTTCTCCGCCACACCGCCGGACGTGGTGCAGCGCACAATCTCGTATCCGAGAATGTCGTCCCTGCCCGCCTCTGTCAGCACGAACTGGAAATTCACCCTGTTTTTGGCATTCGCGTCAATCTGCGCGGACGTCGCGGCCGAGAGCACTTCCGTCGTGCCGTCCGCCAAAAGCCTGCTGCCCTCATGCGTCAGCCGAAATACGCGGGAGTCGTCGTCCACATAATAAATCGCCCTCGTCTCCTCCGTGAACTGCCCGGCATACTGTTTTGTCCCCTCGTTCGCCGTCATGCCCCAGCGTTCAAAAAACGCCAACAAATTCCTTTCGGCCGCCGCGCAGGAAAGCCGCATCAGGTTCTGGTCCGTATCACCGGTCAGCACCAGCGCGATTCCTCCCGGCGCGGGCGCCTTCGCCGCGTCCCTCGCGTAGGTGTCCACCCGGGCAAAGAACAGATTCTTAAGCTGCTCATTATAGTTGTCGTAAGTCTTGTAGTTATAGCCGTCGTCATAGGCCAGGTGAAGCTGCCAGTACATCCCCAGCTGCGCGAACACGTTGGAAGCACTTCCCTTCGTGCCGGACGTCACCTTCTCATAGACCTTGTCATATTGGAACCGCACGCTATCGCTGGTATCTCGCGCTTGTGCCAGCACGGAATAATAATTGTTCGTGACCTCCGCCACCGCGTAGGCTCCCTGGTTGATGCAGTGCCCGATTTCGTGGGCGATTCCCCAGCCAAAATACCGGCCGTTCATATATCGCCCGTCCACGTCCGCCTGCACCGAAGCCCCGGACGCCATGCCCCTCGTCTCGTTCCACTCAATCCCGACATGGTTGCCGGACGCATACATGAACGCCCCCGCAAACATCCTCTGATAACGGATGTTCAGATGCATGGACGGATATCGGTCCTTCACCGCGATTGCATTGCCCCCGTCACTTTCATTCTCCGTCAATCTCTTATCATACCACGCCCGACAAAAGGAGGGAATCTCCCACTTATCTTCTTTCATGCAATTTTTGAATCATTTTTCCGTCAATTTATCCTTGATGAAACAAATGCTCCCGAATCGGAAGAGCACGATATCCGTAAATCCCCATGGGAATTGACCCTCAATCATTTTTTATTGATTTCTCTCCATTCTACTTGAACAAATAACGCAATTCTTCATATTTTTCTTTTGCTTCTTCCTTCACCTTGTCTGAAACCGTCTTCATCTCGCAGGTGGTATCCAAGTTCATATAGGTAAAGTCGCCCTCGTTCGCCGGCCATTCCGCAAGGCCTTCGCCGTTCGGATTGCCGGTTCTGGCGAAATTCACCAGGTAATCTGACATCACGTCTCCCAAATCAAAGTCCTCCTGCTGCCAGGCCTCTTTTCTCACAGGCGTGAAATAATTCAGAAAATAAGGGATTTCTGAAGAATGAAACGCTCCGTTCTCCTCTGCATTCATTGGCATGGAGTGGGAAAAATTATACAAATACACCTTTCCCGCGCAAGTACCGGAATGCGCCTTGGCCAGACTGACAAAGTTTTGTACCGCCATCAATCCGTCCGTTTTGGAAACCTCCTCGGAAAATTGTGTCGGGAACATAAAGGAATCGCATTGAATCATACTTTCCGGCGTCTCGTCATTGCTCGTCATCCCGGTCATAATGTCCACGTCCACGGCACTTCCGTCGGCCAACGCCTCCTCATAGGATTTTGTCAAAAGAACGCCGTCAATGCATGGACCGGCTTGTCCTTTTACCAACATGTTCCAACTGATTTGCAGCAAATCTCTCGCCGACATTTCGCGCAGCTCTTCCAAGCTTTTTCCTTCAGTGGCCCCATCTCCCAGTTTTGCCTTTTCTTGTGCCGTAGCATAAGGATTGGCAGAAATGGAATCATAGCTTTCGGTTACCGCATGAGCAAATAACCCCTCCGATGCCGGTGACGCAATCAAAGCCTGTACCGAACCGGCTCCCGCGGACTGCCCCATCAAAGTTACGTTATTCGGATTTCCGCCGAAAGCCGCAATATTCTCCTTAACCCACTGCAGCGCCTTCAACTGGTCCATCATTCCAAAATTGCCCGCGGAAGGATCTTCCGCCAACATTTCCGAGGTGGATAAATAGCCAAACACGCCGACTCGATAATTTATACTGACAAATACCGCGCCTTTTCTGGCAATCTCCTCTCCATTATATACCTCGCACGAGCTGCCGCCCGAAGTAAAGCTTCCTCCATGGACAAATACGATGACCGGCTTGTCCCTCTCCTCATTCCTTCCGTTCGTCCACACGTTTAGATATAAACAGTCCTCACTGTATCTCTTGCTGGAAACAATGAATTCGTCCGTATAACACATAAAAGTCGACTGGTCATTTTGCATGGCACTGGTGCTCCACCTTGTACAGTTTCGCACACCTTCCCACCGCTTCACGTCCTGCGGTGCCTTCCAGCGTAAGTCACCAATCGGAGCCGCCGCATAAGGGATTCCTTTAAAGATTTCCACCTGGCCGTCCGCCGAGAGGTATCCCTGGACTTTTCCCCCATTCACCTCTACCACTTCGGTCATCTTCGGTTTTTTTGTGATCGCGCCATTTTTGTCCAGCTCCTGATAAATATACTCCGCGGCCTTCTCATTGCCGATACCATTCATGTGTACACCATCCTCGAACCATTCCTCATGACCCATGGTATACGTATTTAAATCAATCAGATAAGCCCCCGTCTGCTCTGCCACACGCGTCACAATGTCAATCACTTCATCCTGAATCACGTCCTTGTCAATGTCATATACGACGACCCCGGTCTCCTTTTGCGGATACGCCACCGGCGGCCGCATCAGGTAAACCTGCCCGGACTCCGACAAAGCCTTATATTCATTTACAAACTCCGTCAATTCCCGTTCGTACCGTTCTGCGTCCCAATTCTGCGGCTTTGAGTCATTTGTTCCCAGCATAATGATATAGATATCCGCGGCGACCTCTTTGGAAAAACGATAATACTTCGTCTTTCGATATGGCGAGTCCGATTCATCCTGAACACACTTTCCGCTCAACCCACAGTTTATCACCTGATATTCTTCCTCTACCATCGTCTGTAAAAGAGCCGGGTAAGATTCCGTCTCACGGCTCTCCCTCACTCCGGATCCAAACGTGACACTGTCGCCGATGCATACGATATGCCGCCTTTCCGGGTCTAGCTGCGGAGGCAATGGATGCTGTACATTATAATAAGCCATCCAGTTTTTTATGTCCTCATATAAAAACTTTGCAATCTCCTCATTGCCTTCGGCATTCGGATGTACGCCGTTTGCGAACCACTTCTTCTGCTCTTGTGTAAAGCCATACAGATCCATATATTTCGCACCGGTCTCTTCCGCCACTTCCTTGATGACATCATACATTTCATCTCCGACAATGTCATCGGATATTCCGCCCTTCACCTTGCCGAACCAATTCTCCGGAAAGCACTTCGGCGGCTGAATCAAATATACGAACTCGGTTTCCGTAACGTCCTGGTACGTTTTCACAAGCTCCGTCAATTCCGTTTTGTAACGTTTGGCATCCCAGCTTTCCTCTTTCGCGTCATTTGTCCCCAGCATAATCACATAAATGTCCGCATCCGCGTCGAGACTTTCCTGATATGCCTCCGTCTTCACATACGGATTTGCGCCGTCTTCCTGCAGCGTCGTCCCCGGCACGCCATAATTCAACACCTGGTAATCTTGTGTCTGCTCCTGGAAATACGCGGTGATAGATTCCTCTTGTCGATTATCCGCCACGGCCGTCCCGTAAAAAATGTCATCCCCTACAAAGGCGATATGATACATCCCATCCTTGACCTCGGGGGACTCCCATGTGAAACTGACATCCTCATCCTTTCCCCCGCATGCTGAAAGCATGCAGATTCCCAATACCACGGCCAACATAAGCGCCACGTACTTTTTGTATCGCTTCCTATTTTTCATCCTTTTCACCCCAACTCTCTTTCGTGGCATTCTCAGCCACAGAAATAAAACAAGTAACACTCACGTTTTGTCAACCTACAACTTACAACGCAAAACCAACTTGTACCAAGTCAATCGCCCCGTCAAGATCCACTCCGGTAAAGAAAAGCGCGTGTACGCCATTTTCCATGTCAACGCTTCCTTTCACCTCCGTCCATGCGTCCGTATCCACCGACAAGTCGATTTCACCCACAATGGCGGAAGTGTCGTTTTCCAAAGCCGCCTTCGGCTTGGTGCTCACTACGATTTTGCCGTTCGCCTTGCCGCGGACGTTTAAAATCACCGTGCCTACATTTTTACAATCAAAATATTTAAACCCAATCACGCTCTTATCTTTAAAATTCTTTACATACTGCACGGGGAAGTTTTCATCTTCCTTCGCGCTCTTTGGATACGGCACGCAGTCCGGTACGACGTCCTTGGCATCCTGCGTCAAATACGGGAACCGATCGCCCATCGCCATTGGATGGGAAAACGTGGCTTTCCCTCCCTGCGTCAAATGGCAACAGATATTTGCCGGATACATGCCTTCGGCCAGAAGAGGCCCGTCGTTTAATCCGCACGACGTGATCTCCACTTGTGAAATGGAGCCGTCCGCCGCAAAGAAAATCTTCTCCGCACAAGCCTGGCGGCTGAAGCTGGTGCGGTTCGTCTGCCTATGGTAGAACACGTACCACTGCCCGTTGGCACACTCGATGCCCCCGTGATTGTTTCCTAATGCCATCACGCCTTCCGCTCTCTCGGGATCCCCCTCAAAAATGTCCCCGTTATCAACCAAAACGCCGCCAAACGTATACCCTTCATCCGGCTTGTCGCTGGTGGCATAACATAATTCATGTCCTTTCACGGAAGAATACACGAAGTAATATCGCCCGTTCCGCTTGCGTATGGAACTCGCCTCGAAAAACTCATGTCCCTCGTATCCGGTTCCCTCGCTGTTGCGGATATCCGGCATCAGCGCCTTTGGCTCCGTCTTAAGCGTCAGCATGTCTTCTTCCAACGTCATAACGGTAGAACCCTGGGGACCGGAGCCATATCCCAACTGAGCCGGGGCATTTCCAGAATAAAGATAAATCGTTCTATCCTCGTCAATAAAAATTCCCGGGTCAAACTGAATCAAGTCCCCTTCCTTCGCTCCCAGCGGCGTGCCGTCTGCATGACGCACCAATCCTAAAAATTTATATGCCCCCGCCGGAGTGTCGCAAACGGCCACCCCGATTTCCGGTAAAAAGTCAAGACAATAATAAAGATAGTAACGTCCATCCAACCCTTGCACCACGTCCGGCGCCCACATGGCATGAACGCCCGGCGCGTTTAACTGCTCCGCAGGGTCGGTCACCACCGTGCCCGGAATGCTTGGTTCAAAATAGGTGGCGTCCGCCGGAATATCCTGGTTGCGGACATCCTGCTCCTTGCGGTAAATGACCCCCTCATAACGCCACTGGCTCATATCGTCCTGTGGTGCGGAATAGCATACATAGTCGTTTAAGCAAAATTCTCCTCCGTTAAAACGATCGTGACTTCCATACACGTAGATTCTGTCCCCAAACGCATGGGGCTCCCCGTCCGGCACGTACTCGTATGACGGCATGTACGGATTGTAAACTTTTGATTTCATAATAGAACCTCCTCATAAAATTAATATTGAATGTTAAATTTGTATTGAAAACACTTTTTTGTATTAAAGGAACTTTTTTATATTAAAAGTACTTTTTTTGTATTAAAAGTACTTTTTTGTATTGAAAATCTCCGCCATTTTAGATATATTTACATCAGTACCCGCGGCATGGTCGTATATCCATCGTCCACCTCTTGCGGGAACAATTTCTGTATCGGAGTTTTATCATGGACAATATTTTACATTTTTACTATCAGAGCATTGACGAAGTCAAGCAACAACAG
This sequence comes from Lachnospiraceae bacterium, assembly GCA_910574865.1. GTDB lineage: Bacteria > Bacillota > Clostridia > Lachnospirales > Lachnospiraceae > Schaedlerella. The sequence goes on from CAJTDN010000005.1 coordinate 251,219, forward strand.
AATACCTATTCCGTGAACTACTTGACCAATCGCGACGTGGAGCGCAATTATTTTGCGCCGCTCTCCGTGGCCACCTCGTTTCATGTCGATGACGAATATATTTTCAGCAATTATATGGACAGTATCTGCTACAGCATCCATACCCCTTACACTTCCAATTTATATACGGAAACGATGACGCACAAGCACAGTTTTTTCGAGCTCATGTACGTCAAAAGGGGAACCGTCCACATGAAAATCGAAAACGACGATTTCACTTATGGTGCGGGCAGCCTCTGCCTTTTAAACAGAAACACCCGGCATATCGAGACCGACATTTCCGACACGGACATTTACTATGTCGGGATTGAACCGCAATTCATCACGAACTGGCCACAAACTATCTCTCTGCCCTTTGGTAAAAAAAGTATTTTGAAAAACTTTTTCCGCAAAAACCTTGCCGAGCAAATGAAATATAAAAAGGATTATATTAATTTCACGCCCCTGACGGAGAGCGTTTCTCTCACGGTTATTCTTGAAGAAATCATTGCCGCCTATGCCCAAAAGCGCACCGGTTACCAGTTTGACATTTATTCTTCTCTTTGCCGCCTATTTGCCACGCTCGATGACGACGCCCTATACAAGGCCTCTTATATTTCCATGGCGGAAAATAGGCAGTGCCTTGTCGTGGAGCAGGCGAAAAAACTGATTGATGAAAAACACGGCTGTATCAAACGCTACGAATTGGCAGACCAACTCAGCTACAGCGACGAGTACCTCTCCCGCATCATCAAAAAATATACCGGCTACACCTTGAAGGCTTACTGCCAGAGGATGCAAATGCTGGAAGCGGCGAGACTTTTAAAATCCACCTCGCTTCCCATCACCCAGATTGCATCCTCCCTGGGCTATGAAAACCGCACGCAGTTTTACCATAATTTCAAACACGAATTTCATATGACGCCCGCCCAGTACCGAACCTCCCATTCCTAGCCTTGTCAGGACTTTGCCTTACGGTATGCACGGATGGCCAACACCTCCCAAAGAACCAGGAGCAACAAGATGACCGCATCCGCGACATAGAAGGTGGTCACCCACGACGGAGTCTGGAAATTCCGCTCATTCATCGCATTGGAATTGGCAATGCTATACAAAATATTATGCGATGCATTTCGCAAGGCGTTTACCGTTCCCGCGTTCTCCGTATGGGTGGCTTGTGCCAGTTCGTCGCCAACGGCAAGCATCTTGTCGCCGCCCGTTCGAATGGCGGAATCGGCCAGCATGTAGCCGTCATAGGAACCACTAAACCAGTCCGTCACGATGGAACCGCGAAATCCCCACTCGTCGCGCAGGACGGTCTCCTGCAAATCCGAATTGGCTCCCGCCCAAATATGGCCGATATAGTTAAAGGAAGACATGGCATTTATCGTGCCCCCGTCCTTTACCGCCATTTCAAATGGTTTCAGGTAAATCTCGCGCATGGATTGCTCGTCGCACCATGTGGCCAACAATTTACCACGATTCGTCTCCGAGTCATTCAAGGCAAAATGCTTCACATAGCACTGTACGCCATACTTTCTCGCCCCGACTACTTCGCAGGCACCCATCCTGCCTGACAAAACGCCGTCCTCTGAATAGTATTCAAAATTCCGCCCGGAAAACGCGGTTCTATGAATGTTCATTGCCGGGCCGTACCAACCGGTCACGTTCATATCCTCGCATTGCTGCCCCATGGATTCTCCGCGCCGTGTCGCAAGCTCCTTGTTCCATGTCGCCGCAAGCATGACGGCGGCCGGGTAAGCCGTTCCCGCCTGGCCCGTATAGTTATTCTTGATGGCCGCCGGACCGTCACACTCGATCATGGCCGGCAAATGAATGGATTCAACTTTGGCGGATGCATAACTTCCATTCCCCACCAGATTGACCATGTCGTCAACGGTCAACTGATCTAACAAGTCCTCCCACTTTTCATCCTCGTAGGCAAGCCCTTCCATGTCCCGAATCGTCAATCCATTTTTTGCCCCCGTCACCGGCATCTCTGAATGCGTCTCATCATATTCTGACGGGTCATAATTGTTTTGGCAATAATACTTTTCCTGCAGTTCCTCACTCATGGAAAAATCCGTCGGAGCCGCCGTCGCCTCGTCATAATTGGCAAAATGATCCGCACGGCTTAAATATGTCACGTCCCCCGCCGCATAATCAAACACGTTGACCGCCGTCTGTTCATCCGACTCGCGCTTGCCCTCATGTGCGTCATCATAAATAATATCTTTTTCCACGTCAAACGTCACGCTGTCCAGCACATGGTGGGAGTCGCTATTGATGGAAATCGTATATGTACCGGACTCCAGGACATAAGCCCCCGCCGTGCTCTTTACACAGCCATAATCGTAGGATGCCAACTCCTCCTTTTGAATCGTAAACGAAACAACCTGGGACTCTCCGGGCTCTAATACCTTTGTCTTTTCAAAATCAATCAGGTTGACCGCCGCCTTCTCAATTCCACCATTATAATAAGGCGGTTCATAATACACCTCTACCACGTCCTTGCCTGCCACGGTGCCGGTATTTTTCACCGTCACGCTGAGCGCGACGTCATCGCCATTGTCCGTAACATCACTGATTTCCTGCTCGAAACTCGTGTAACTCAGCCCATATCCGAACGGGTACTGCACTACCTCGTCGTACGAAATCAACCCCTCCGCGGCGGCCGTTTCATAAAACTTATAGCCCACATAAATTCCCTCCACGTAATTATTAAAGGAAGCATACAGCCAATCCGCATTTTTGGTGGCCACCAATGCATTTGACGTTTCAAAGTCATACTGGATGTCCCCCACATAGTGAATCGCCGGAATGTTCTGTAAGTCATACACGAAGGTATCCACCAGTTTTCCCGACGGATTCACGCTCCCGTTCAAAATCCTTCCCAGGGATGCAAATCCCGTCTCACCCGGGCCAGCCATCCACAGCGCCGCCTTGATGGAGTCATATTCTTCGACAAATCCCATTTCCATGGCATTGGCTCCATTGTATACCACGATGACATTGTCAAATTCCTTGCAGACACGATCCAACATCGCGCTTTCACGGTTACTCAATTCCAGATAGGATTTCGATGGATCCAAATCATCGGCATAATCCGAATTTCCCTCCGTAATGCTAGTGGGAAGGTCGGCATTTTCTCCGCCAATTCTTGCCAGCACGACTACTGCCGTGTCAGAAAATGCTTTCGCATTTTCAAAAACTCCCGCCGCGTCATACTCCTCCATCGTCGGCTCCGGAATCGTCCAGTTTTGCTGTATGATATTGACTTCCGGACGCTTCGGAAGAAAATCACGGTAAAATTTTTCGATGTCGCCATTTAAGACAAATCCTGCGTCTTCCAGCCCTTTAAGCAAAGATAGGCAATCGTTTTCATCTACCGCTCCGGAACCGATGCCGCCGTAAACCGGACCTACACTGGACCAACCAAATACATTCAGCTTCATCTCCCCGTCAAGCGGCAACATTCCGTCCTCATTTTTCAACATCACGATTCCCTCGTCCGCAATGTCCTTTACCAACTGCTCGGAAGCCTTTACCGTGTCATCCGACAGATAATAAGTCTTGGCAAATAAGTTGTTAATGATGCCGTACTCTGGTCCCATGCAGACCATGTTCACAATCACGACGACCGCCAGAACCGCCGCCACTCCTGCCTGGGTGCGTGCCAGGCTCCTCCTTGCCTTCGGAAGCTTCACCACCGCGATGGCCGCGACAGCACAAATTGCCAGAATCACGCCAAGTGCAATCAGATAACCTGACAAAAAGTTCACGGTTGCCAAAACATCCGTCTTTGTCAACTGTACCGAGCGGCTTTCCAAATACTTCATCAGACTGACAGCCGCAATGGCAATCACGGCCACGATAACACCAATCGTTATCACCGGTTTCCACCATTTTCTCTTTTTCATACCTTTCCCTCTTTTCTTCTGAATTTTATAAGCAAATGCGGCAAATTCAAACATTTGCTTTTTTCAAGCCAAGTGCCGTTTCATTCATTTGCCGCCTATAAATTCAGTATAAAATTCCCTCAAATAGAATACAATGTCAAACACATGCCAAACCCTTTTTAAGTGTATCGTTTTGTGACTTACGCAATTCATGACGAATCTCCTGACGGCAGTCGCAAAACGTGCATACAAGCCCTCCTCAAAGCCAGGCATCCGCCCAGACGCTTTTTATTATTAAGAAACGTGGTTCCCATAACAAATCAAAAGGCCAACCTGGTGGTTGTCAAAACCATACCAGATTGGCCTTTATGAATCATAAATTATGATATGCCTCGTCATCCACCGGTCTTCTTGGAAGATCTCCTGCACCTTTCTAACGGCCGCAAACTCCTCATCCGACAACGGTTGAAACTCCTTCATAAAACTGATGTTATCCTGCATCTGCGCCATGTCGCTCATGCCGGAAAGCACCATCATGATGCCCTCAAATCCGGCAGCAAAACGGATTGCGTAGCTGGCCGGGCTGCCTCCATGCAGTTCCTCCAAAATACTTTTCGCGTTTTGCGGCAGATTGACAAGATTGCCTCCCTTTACCGGCTCCATGACAATCACGGGCTTTCCAAACTTACGACAGACCTCGTAGCACTTGCGGCTCTCGACTGCCGGGTCGTCATAATCGGCATAATTTAACTGAATCTGCACCACCTCAATTTGCGGATACTCATTCAAAATCTGCTCCAACACTTCCGTCTTGTCGTGGAAGGAAATCCCAAAGTGGCGGAACTTCCCTTCCTCCATCAATTCCAATGCCGTTTCATACGCATGGCATTTTTTGAAAAAGGCAAAATTCTTCTTAATCCGTTCCATAACCACATCTCCTTTTTCCATTCTGTAAAATCGATTCACTGCTACGAGGATATTTTATTTGTTATATAGGTTTTTCGTTTTAAAATCAATTGGACTTTCCCTGATTTTTCATAAGAGAAACTAATGTGAAAAATAATAAATAAATCTTTTCACAGGTCATCGCCATGTTCGGCGGTACAGTAAACGCGGAAACGTTCCGGCATTCAAAGGAATATTTCTTTTACATTTCCCTCGGCATCCCGTTTTATATGTTCGGGCAAGCGGCAAATCCGGTGATTCGTGCGGACGGAAGTCCCAAATTTGCCATGATTTCCACGCTTGCGGGTGCCGTTATCAACATTATATTGGATCCGATTTTTATTTTTATCTTTAAATGGGGAATGATGGGAGCCGCCGTCGCGACCGTGTTTGGCCAAGTTGTCACGGCGATCCTCGCCGTCTGGTATTTTATGCACACAAAAATCGTGCGACTGTCAACGTCCACCTTCCGGTTGAAATCTGACATCGTACGCCACTCTCTTACGCTGGGCATCTGCAGCTTCCTCTCACAGATATCCCTTGTGGCATCCATGGCGGCCATCAACAACATGATTCGCCAATACGGCGCAATGGACGCCGGATCAAAATCGCGGGTAAGCGAACTATTTACGAAACTTCTTGTCGGCGAGGCAATCGTCGGTGCGATTGCATTATTGATTGTGGAACTTTTGCCAAGACAACTGATTGCCATTTTCGGCGCGGCAAACGAAAGTGTTTATTACACGGATTTTGCAATAAAGGCCTTCCGCATTTACCTATGCATGATCGTCTTTGCCTGCGTAAACAAGGCGACCTTCATCTTCTTACAAGCAATGGGAAAAGCGGCGGCTTCCACCGCCCTTTCAATGATTCGTGAAATCGTGTTCGGCGTGGGATTTGCCCTTTTGCTGCCGATTTACTTCGGACTTGACGGCGTGCTATACTCCATGCCCGTGTCCGACATCCTGACGGCCATCGTCTCCGCCGTTATCATTGTTTTGACATATCGAGAACTAAGACATAGTGCCAGCTAATTTGCTGGCACTATCCCTTCTGTCACTTTTTCACATACCTCTGATTTCTGCTATTTGGCTTATCGGGAATCGTCATCTGGACAAGTCCAAGTTCCATTGCCGGATTTATATAATTCTTCCGAAAGGTCTCTCTTGATTTAAGCTCCAGCATATCCATGATGGAAACCGCCGTATACGGCACATCGTATTCCATAACCGAAAGCATTTTCTTTACATATTCACTCGCCTCGGCATCCGACCTCCCAAGTTGCACAATTACTTCATCTAAAATCTTATCAATCTGTTCTAACATAAATTCTATGAACAAGTCAGAACTTCCCCTTACATGGCACTGGGAAATCACACCGTAATACGCCTCCTGAAATTTCTCTATCTGACTTTCCAGCGGAATATAGGCAAAAACGCTCCGCCAGTTATATAAAAGCACCGTGTGCCACAATCTGGCCATGCGGCCGTTCCCGTCGGCAAAAGGATGTATAAACACAAACTCATAGTGAAAGACAGCCGACAAAATCAACGGATGAACTTTGTCTTTATTATGTTTCATCCAATTAAATAGCTTATTCATAAGTTCAGAAACCATATGCGGAGGTGGTGCCACAAAAATACACTCATCTCCCGAAAAAACACCCTCATTGCCTCTTCGGAATTCTCCTGATTCCGTCATGGTTTTAAAGGTCATGATTCCATGAACCCGTTTTAAATCCGCCATGCTGTACGGCTTTATTTCTTCTATTTTTTCATAGGCGGCATATGCGTTCTTTACTTCTTGTATTTCCTTTTGACTTCCTAATACAAGATGCCCGTCAATAACGTCTCTCACCTCCGATAAAGAAAGAGAGTTCGCTTCAATCTTTAGCGAAGAATGAATTGATTTTATTCGATTGTTTCTTCTAAGATGCGGTTTCGATTCCAGTTCCTTGCGGCTACTTATTTTCCCCACCTTTTCTGATATCAAGGCCACAAGTTCCAACATTTTATCAGTTATTGTATAGGGCGGTCTATATTCTGGCATGGTATTCTCCCGACTTACTTATTATCTTGCTTATTATCTTACCATACTTATATCAAAAATAAAATCCCAAAATAATTCTTTTCCCCCTTTTTGTCGTTACTTTTCCCTCCCCGTGAAAAGTAACTTTTTATCTGGCATGCTCCTCCAAAATATTTTTCAGCGCCGCAATCGAACTGGTATGGGAGCGCACTACCCGCACGTCGCGCCCCTTGGCATCATTCAGTGCGCAACGCACCATCTTGTGCGAAACCGTACCGGTGAAAAGTACAAGCAAGTCGGGATTTCCGATACTCCTCAATCCATTTAATGCCTTTGGGTACACTTTCGCCTTACAGTTATATTCACTGCACAAATCCTTATACTGACGAGCCATACATTCATTTCCGCCTACGATTACCACGCTCATATGTCCTTCCTTCCTGATTGCATTCAACTGCAGCCAACTGCTCGTGCCTCTATCTTTACGCCGTGGGCTAGTGCAAACTAACCTATATTCTTAATAAATGCGGCGGTTTGCATGTTAGCCGCCGCTAACTTCTTTTACAATATACTCGCATCCCCATCTTTTGTCAAGGTTTGAACGTAAAAAAGGTTCATCCACCCAAGGCACGTCAGATATGGGATGCCTGAAGGGAAGATTTTGGTAACAAGTCCGCTTTTGCCAGCGCGTGGCGAATCGTCTTCCCCAATGCAGTTGCAACCAGGATTTTCGCGATATCAACAAGAAGAAACGGAAACACACAAGTGGTCAAAGCATACCATACTTCACACTGCATCTGCCAAACGAACCATACCGTACCAAACAAGTAGGCCGCCACCATGGATACCATCATGCCAAGAATCGTAGCGACCGCATGCGCATGGAATCGCTCCAATACCACGCCGGAAATCAACGCCGTGAGAATAAATCCCACCAGATACCCGCCCGTAGGCCCCGCCAGTTTTGCCAACCCTCCCTGATAACCGGAAAAAACCGGCAGTCCGACCGCACCCAGCAATAAATACACAAGGTAACTGATTGTGGCTCCCTTCACGCCGAGAAGGTAAACGGAAAGAAAAATCACAAAATTTGTAAAGGATACCGGAATCGGACCTATGGGAATGGACATGGGGCCGAGGATACACATCAAAGCCGCCATTAATGCGCAGGTAGTCAATTGATACATTTTTTGTTTTTTCATAAGGTGGTTCCTCCATCATAAGTTTTCTACACCTTACTATACCCATTTTTGGTTCAATTGTCAACTTGTTTTTTATATCGGTTTACAATCAAGCGAACATTTTAGTAGAAAAGCATTACCAAACCTGATATACTTGACGAAAGAACACTTGGAGGTATTCTGCATGAACACGCAAACTTGCAATCCTTATTTGGGGAAAGATGCCCAAACAGAATTTTCCAACCTCATCCATCAGATAGAGACAAGACCCGGAATGTACTTGGACGGTAACAGTCTCACCGCCTTACGTCATTTCCTCGACGGCTATAAAATGGCCAAATTTCAATTTAGCATACAGCGACATGGTAACTTATTTCCTCTTGATTTTTGGTTTATGAGTGAAACCAGATAAGGAGAAAACTAAAAATTGTGTTTAAGATAACAGACACCATAATGTGGAGTGAATATCTTATTTGGAGGAAATAGAAAATGGCAAAATTATTATTTGAGGAACTGGGCGGCAGATACGAAAGGCAAGGCGATTATTTAATACCGTGTTTGTCTGTACCCGCCGAAGAAGAACAGCCCATAGGCATATGGGGACAGCGGCATATGAACTATCTGAAGCAGTACCATAAGGTTACATACACTAATCTTCTTACAAACGGTAGGCTCAACGCCTATCTTGTTGATGTAGACAGGCACAGGAACGCTTTGAAAGGCTCATAGAGGGCATGAAGCAAACACAAGACATAACAGAACAGCTAAAGGCTGAAAATGCCTTAGAATGGACAGGAAAAATGAATAACATAAGAGCTTGTGCGAGGAAGATTGTATATGATGAAATCATTTACGCATAGACAGCAAGGCGACAGGGAAAAGCTCTGTCGCTTTTCTTTTCGGGAAGCATCTGATTTAATAGTGATTTTTTTCTGAATATATTGACATGGCAGTAATGAGTTACTATGCTATTCGGCAGGAACTTGTTACTACTAAGTACAAAGGAAAAATAGATGAAAATGGATGAACTCTTTGAAGAATACGACTGTGATACCGAACACAGAGTACAAGCGATATTTTCAAGTATCTTTATACTACAAAATCGTATGCAGACAGCGGGTGAAAAACTTCAAACGGAAATATCCCTAAAGCAATGGTTATTACTTGCAATGACAGCTTGCTGTCCAGAGCCACGAACATTAATAAATATCGGAAACCTTATGGGCTGTTCCAGACAGAATATAAAAAAATTAGCTTTAACTCTTGAAAAGAAAGGATTTGTCCGTTTGCTATTAGAGGGAAATAATTCTGTCCGTATTGAGCTAACCGATAAAGCAGGTCAATATGCCGAAGAAATAGGAGAACGCCATTCACAGTTTTTGAAGTTGCTATTTACAGATTTCAACGAGGACAAAATAGATTTGCTTTTCCATCTTTATGTAAAATTATTTGTCGGCATAGGAGAAATTAGGCTAATGAACATTGGGAATGGGTAAACGTTTTTCATTATCACCCATAATTTGATTGCCGCAAACCGATTTAAGGATTATTTAATAACTTCTATGCTACAATCGAATCACAAAGCGAAAGGAGCAATAAAAAAATGTATTTACGAATACTAAAAAAAGACCTAAAGCGCAAAAGGGCAATGAACGTGATATTGCTGGTGTTTATTATACTCGCGTCGATGTTCATGTCCTCAGGCGTGAGCAACATCATCACCGTGACGACTGCGCTGGACAGCTATTTTGAAATGGCGGACGTACCCGATTACTGGGCGATGAGCGAAAACAAATCCTCAGACAAGGACATTTGCGGGACACTTGAAAACGCCTCCGCGATAGACGAGTTCCGTATCGAGGAGTACGTCCGTGTGTCCCAGTCCAATATTACGCGGGCCGGCGAACCGCTTAACGATTCCAACGCCAATCAGATATTTGTATTACAGAGCGACAGCGATATGGGGATGAATTATTTCCTGGACGACGAAAATATTCTTAAAAGCGTACCGAAAGGGGAAATTTACGCTACCCGTTTCATAGAGAAAAGCATGGGACTTAAGGTAGGCGACAAAATTACTGTCGAAATAGAGGGCGTAAGCCACGAATTTACCTTTGCGGGCAGTTTCAAGGACGCTGTCTGCGGCACGGAATTGATGGGCATTAAAAGGTTTATCATGAACGGCGAGGAATTTGACGAATATATGTCCGACGAAACGATGAAAAATATGTGCGGCGGGAAATTCTTATACATACACACCGCCAATCTTGACAAGACCCTGTCCCAGATAGCGGATATATCCGACAGCTTTACCTTTGCGAGTGGCACGGATACACTGGGTCAAGCCTATATTTTTAACATGATAATCTTGGGTCTTATCCTTGCGGTGAGCCTTATTCTTATCATCATATCCTTTGCGGTACTGCGGTTCACCATAGCCTTTACCCTCTCCGAAGAATTCCGCGAGATAGGCGTTATGAAAGCAATAGGCATACGGAACATAAAAATTCGGGGGCTGTACCTTACAAAATACTTCGCCATTTCCGTTGTCGGCGCAGCACTCGGCTTGATACTCAGCTACCCATTCGGGAAAATGCTTATTAGTTATTCCTCGGAGTCTATTATAATAGACAGCAGCAATAACGGATTTGTAAACATTGCCTGCGCGGTTCTGACAGCGGCTGTGATTCTCCTGTTCTGTCTCAGTTGTACGGGCAGGGTGAGCAAAATGTCCCCTATCGACGCTGTAAGGAACGGGCAGACAGGGGAACGCTTCCGCAAAAAAGGCGTTATGAGCCTTGGAAAATCGCGGCTTGGCACGACGGCTTTCCTTGCCGCAAACGATATTGTAAGCAGTCCCAAACGCTACGCTGTCATTGCTTTTACGTTTTTTCTGTGTATGTCGCTGCTGATAATGCTTTCCAATGTCACGGCGTCTCTTAAAAGCGGAAAGCTGCTGAAATATTTCGGGAATGCAGACTGCCACGCCGTTGCGGACATCGGCGACGAAGCTGTGAAATTTATGACCGTGGACGGACATGAAAAGGTTAAAAAATATCTTGATGATATGGAGCAGACCCTTGCGGAAAACGGTATGCCCGCGGAATGTATGACGGAATATTATATTTATACGATGATAAGATACGGCGAATATGAAAGCAAGACAGCTATACTTCAGGGTACGGGAACAACAATGGATATGTACGAATATTTAGAGGGTACTCCTCCCCAAAACAGCGACGAAATTGCGATGACAACCCTTTTGGCAAAAAAGCTGGGTGCGGAAATAGGCGATACCGTTACCTTGTCCTACCCGACGGGCGAAACGGCGGAGTTCATCATAACCGCTCTGTATCAGGCAATGGTCAACCAGGGCATATCCGTAAGGGTTCATACCGACTGCGATATCAACTATATCGCAGCAATCGGCTCCCCCGGTACGCAGATAAGATTTACCGACGACCCCGACGATAGGGAAGTATTAAGCAGAATTGAAAAAATCGAGGAGCTTTATCCTAAGTTTTCAAGCGTTAAAACAGCGGGCGAAACCGTAAAGGACACCACCGGAGTCGGCGATGCCATAGACGCGGTTAAAAAAATGTCCGCCGTCCTTACGGTAATTTTAGCCGCACTTATAACCGTGCTTATGGCGCGTTCCTTTATCGCAAAGGAGCAGGCGGAAATCGCCCTTTTGAAAGCCATCGGCATTAGGAACGCCAAAATATATGGACAGTACACATTAAGATTTTTCATTGCGGTGGCGGCGGCTGTACTTCTTGCGGAGTTTTTGGGTATGCCCCTTACAAAGCTTTGCTTTGACCCTATTTTCGGGACGATGGGGCTTGAAATGGGCGTAGAATATATGCAAAACCCTATGGAGATATACGCAGTATTCCCCGTTATCGTCCTTACCGCCACAGCCGTAAGCGCGTTTTTGACCTCTTTGTACACAAGAAAAATCAAATCCTCCGATACAGCAAGCATTGAATAATGAAAGGAAGAATCAATTATGAATATTCTCGAAGTAAAAGACCTCTGCAAAACGTATATCGTAAACAAGCGGCAGAACAACGTATTGAAAAATGTAAATTTCACGATTGGCGAGGGAGAAATGGTCGCCGTTATGGGTCCGTCAGGTTCTGGAAAATCCACGCTGCTGTACGCAGTTTCGGGCATGGATAATTTTACCGCAGGAGAAGTGAGTTTCTGTGGGAAAAATATCGCAGGGATAGGAGAAAAAGAACTTGCAGCCCTGCGCCTTGACGAAATGGGTTTTATCTTTCAGCAAATGTATATGCTGAAAAACCTCACCATATTGGATAATATCATACTTCCTGCAACGCAATCCAAAAAGCAGCGTGAACCCCGCAGGGAAACGGCGCGGCGCGGCCAAGATTTCATGCGCAGGCTCGGCATTATCGACATTGCCGACAACGACATCAATGAGGTTTCGGGCGGTCAGCTCCAGCGGGCGTGCATTTGCCGCAGTATGATAAACAACCCGAAAATGATTTTTGCCGACGAGCCGACAGGGGCATTGAACCGCACTTCCTCCGACGAGGTAATGGAAGAACTTGTAAAATTAAATTCTGAGGGAACAACAATCATGCTCGTTACCCACAATGTTAAGGTCGCGGCAAAATGTACAAGGGTCATGTACATTGTTGACGGGAACATAAAGGGAGAGTACGACTTAAGCGACCGTTCCACACAGATAAGAGAACGGGAGCGCGCATTGAATTACTGGCTTCTGGAATTAGGGTGGTAATATGGATATTCTCATTGTTGAGGACAACAAGGAGCTTGCCGACCTGCTGTGTGATTTTCTCCGTGCGGAAAATTATACAGTATCGACGGTTCAAACAGCCGAAGAAGCCTTGCTGCTGTACAAAAGATACGGCGCAAGGCTTGTCGTGCTTGACATCATGCTGCCCGATAAGGACGGATTTTATGTTCTGGAAAAAATCCGCAGGTCGAGCAACACGCCCGTATTGATTGTAAGTGCGAAAACGGAAAAGGATGACAAGCTGAACGGACTGAATCTCGGCGCAGACGATTATATAGAAAAGCCATATGATATTGATATTATGCTCGCAAAAATAGGCGGGATTTTTAAGCGACGATACGCTCTTGACGAAATTACTGACGGCAATATACGCATAAATAAGGCGAGCCGTGCCGTTTACAAAAATGAAAAAAAACTTGAAATGACCACGAAGGAATTTGAGCTGCTTCTGCTTTTAATGGAGAATAAGGGCAGGGCTTTAAGCAAGGAATACATTTTTGAACAGGTCTGGGGCAGCGACAGCTTTTCAGAACAGCAGACACTGACGGTACACATAAAATGGCTGCGGCAGAAAATAGAGGACGCCCCCAAAAACCCTAAAAAAATAGTTACCGTATGGGGGGTGGGTTATAAATATGAAAGCGTTTAACAAAATTTTCTCCGTAGTTGCGATTGCCGTAATCCTGTTGTTTGTTGTAGTGAATATAATTCTTGCCGCCGACAGAACCAATGGGAGCAGGCAATATCGAGTGGAGATAAACCGTCTTGTCCATGAAATAGAAACGAATGGTTCTGCCGACATTTCCGAATGTGTGTACGTTACAAATATTGAACGATACGGAGAAAAATTTTACATCACGGACAGCGACTATGTTATCCGTGAAATAAACGGAGAACTTTATCGCTTTGATTACAATACTAACGGCTACTCCGACAAAACGCAGCTTACAGGAATTGTAAATGCTGTTCTCGGCGTTATGGCGATTTTAATCATAACGGTTTTGCTTTATATAAAATTCGCAATTCTTATGCCCTTTGAACGTCTGAGCGGTATCCCTTACGAGCTTTCAAAGGGTAATCTCGCCGCGCCGATAAAGGAAACGAAAAGCCGTTTTTTCGGAAAATTTCTTTGGGGGATCAATATTCTCCGTGAAAATATAGAACAGCAAAAGCAGCGCGAACTGGAAATGCAGAAAGAAAAGAAAACACTGCTGCTATCGCTCTCGCACGATATTAAAACGCCGCTTTCCGCTATAAAATTGTACTCGACAGCACTGTCGAAAAATTTGTATTCGGACGCGGAAAAGCAGCACAAAATCGCTGAAAACATCAACGAAAAAGCGGAGGAGATCGAGGGCTATGTTTCACAGATTATAACGGCTTCAAGAGAAGATTTCTTCAGCTTTGAAGTGAATATGGGCGAGTTTTATCTTTCGGAACTTGTTGAAAAAATCGCGGGATATTACAAGGAAAAACTGGCACTTATCAAAACAGATTTTATTATCGGAAAATATAAAAACTGTCTGCTATCGGGGGATTTGAGCAGGAGCGTTGAAGTGATGCAAAACATTATGGAAAATGCCCTCAAATACGGCGATGGCAGACGTGTGGAATTGATTTTCCCCGAAGACGACGAATGCGTCCAAATTGCGATCATGAATGGCGGCTGTACGCTTGTGAAGGACGATTTGACGCATATTTTCGAGAGCTTTTGGCGCGGAGCAAATGCGGGAAACATTGGTGGCAACGGACTGGGGCTTTACATTTGCAGACAGCTCATGCGCAAGATGAATGGCGAAATTTTTGCGAAGATCGACGATGACATCATCACTGTCACCACAGTTTTCGCAAGAGCGTAAATGATTGAAAATTGAAAAAGCCATGCAAAGGATAGGTAAATATATGCGAATCAATCACACAAGAGAAATAGCTTATTATTCGAAAATAATAGAGAGGTATTTGAAAAATGAAATTAGAATGGATACGCTGCCCCATCTGCAGTAGTAAAACTCGTGACAGAATTAGAGCGGATACGATTATGAAAAACTATCCGCTCTACTGTCCGAAATGTAAGCAGGAAACGTTGATTAATGAAAAAGAGTTACAAGTAACTGTCATCAAAGAGCCAGACGCTTAAGACGCAGAGCCGATGAACTTGTGAGTTTATATCATAGTTCGCTGGCTCTATTTTATTTCATAAGGTTTTAAGCCAAACGCCCACCAAATAAAAAAACGGCGTATGGTGGGCGGTATTGCTATGCCCGAAAAGACTTAACAGACTCTCTCCAGACCTGTTTTTAAAGTTGGGGGAGATTTTTTATGTTCTTTTTTCGGGCAGTTACTTATTTGTCCATACAACGCAATGTTCATCCATACATAGCATATCGGGGACTGGCAGGAAGCCAGTTAAAAAAATCCCTGCATATGTAAGGCTGCTTCTCGCCATGAAAACAGAAATAGAATCTCCCAATGGTAGAAGCTGCATTTCCTACAACCGTAAAGGTCACAGTACCTTTGCGGTTTTTATTTTGTCAATTTTTATCGGAATACGCCGCAGGGCTTTTTCTGATGTTGGCTGCCGTTCGCCGCCTTTTCCATCTGCATTAGTTAAACAGCAATCTTCTTGACCTAATGGTCAAGAAGCATCGCAGGCAGAAGCCTGCTCAATTCAGATTGGAGGAAAAAGGAGAATGGCATACAACAACGGACGTGAAGACAGGAAATGGCGTATCTGGAAAGAAGCCGAAGAAAAAATATTGCGGGAACATGGAGTTGATGAAACCACCACCCCGCAAATCCGCATAGACGACAGGGCAGACTTCAATTCCAACAGGCGGTTTTACCACTGGTCAAGCAACTTCGGGGAATACCTTGAGGGAATGGCAGACAGGGAGAAGCAGGCGGAGGTAATGACCGTTGCCGATTTACTGGACGAAATTGAAAACGAAACCCTATATCGGGCATTGCTTACGGTGGATAGGCGTACCCTGCAAATCGTCCTGCTGAAAATGCAGGGCTATTCCACAAAGGAGATTGCCCCGCTTGTTGGACTGACAGCGGGGGCTATTTATGCAAGGTTAAACCATCTGCGGAAAAAGCTGCGGAAAATTTTATAAGCGTCTAATATTACCCGCTTTTCTATGGACTATTGGGTGAGGGATAAAATTCCCCCGCCCAATTTTAAAAACGGATGTATAAAAAGTTTGTCCACAGGGAATACTAAAAGTTTTGCCAAATTTCTTGACATGGGTGCAGCCGCTATGATATTCTAAAATACCCACAAGGGAATTGGAAGATTGAAAATGAAATAAGCGCATAGATTGCAGAATGGATTGTCAGCCAGCGGACAAAGCTGACCGCCGCCGAAAATAAACTTCTGTTTTCGGCTGATGAGTGGAATCATGGTTTTGAATTTCAAAGCCGTTACATAGCATTGCGAATCCACGCCGCTTGTGGGCGTGGACTTACTCAGGGAACATCCCTGAATACCTTGTTAAAAATGAAATTCAAGACTGGAGGATAAGAAAAATGAGCAGAGAAAAATCAGAAAAGGACGCGCGGAATGTCCCGATTACCGTCCGATTGAACGAAGAAGAACATGAAAAATTAAAGCAGTGCGCCGCTGCCTGCGGTCTGTCCGTAGCCGAATTTATGCGCCAGTTATGCAAAGGAAACGCCCCACAGCCATAGCCTAAAACCGAGTTTTGGGAGCTGTTAAACAAACTCTATGAGGTGCATGACGCTTTCAAAAAGTGTGTTCCTTATTACCCTGCCGCCGCTGATACCTGTATGGAAATTTAGGATTTTATCTTAGAACTGCAACAGAAAACAACTCTCCCACAACGATTTAGCGTAGAAGAATTGACAGAACAGGGGGCAGTTTAATTTGGCAGTAACGAGCCTATGGCATGTCAAAGGGAGCATAAAAGACGTGATTGACTATATAGAAAACCCAGAAAAGACCGTGCCGAATCGGGAAATGCAGGATTTTTTTGACGTGTTCTCCTATGTGAAAAATCCGTTAAAAACAAATGAGGGCGAGTATGTTTCCGCAATCAACTGTCTGAAAGAAACAGCATTACAGCAGATGATTTTGACAAAAAAACAGTACCAAAAGACAGGCGGATATATCGCTTGGCACGGCTACCAGAGCTTCAAGCCAGACGAGGTAACGCCCGAACAGTGCCATGAAATCGGGTTGAAGCTAGCAAGGGAGATGTGGGGCGACAAGTACCAGATAATCGTTGCCACCCACCTTGACAAAGGACATCTGCATAATCATTTCTGTTTTAACTCCGTTTCTTATCTGGAAGGGAGCAAATACAATTACTCAAAATCGGAGCAGAAAAGGTTAAGGGAAGTGTCCGACCGCTTATGCCGAGAGTACGGATTATCGGTGATTGAAACCCCCAAGAAAGCCCCGTCAAGACCGCTTTATCTGGATGAAAAGGACGGAAAGCCGACACGCTACAACGTCTATCGGGAGGATTTAAGGGAGGCAATCAACGGGAGCAGGGATTTACAGCACATGATAAAATACCTTGCCGACAAGGGATATGAAATTGATTTTTCGGGCAGCCATTGGAAAATGAAGCTGCCGCAGTACAAGCATTTCACAAGGTTAGACACGCTTGATGAGCGGCTGACTCCCGATTTCATACAGTCATGTTTAAAGGGAGCATACAAATTTGGGAACTACAAAGCAAGGATTTCCTACTCCCCGCATATGCCAGAGCAGTACAAAAACGCATGGAAACCACACCCAAAAACCACGGGGATTTTAGCATTGTACTATTACTGGTGTTATCAGTTAGGGATATTCCCCAAAGGCACGGACTACAAGCCGACAAGCCCGCTGATGAAAGAGGAGCTTCGTAAACTGGACGAGATTACCGCACAGGTGCGGTATATGTCCAAGCATAACATCTCCACCCTCTCTGACTTACACGCTGACAGGGAGCAAAACCAGAGTGAAATGAATAAACTTATCGACTACCGCCAGCACTTGCGGAACAAGGTACGCCGTGCTTTACCAGCCGAAAAAGAAACTCTCCGAACCGAAAAACAGGGCGTGACGGAGCAGATAACGGAGCTTAGGAAGCGGCTGAAATATGCAGACGGGATTGAGAAACGCTCTGCCCATATCGACAACTGCTTAGACCAAATCCACGACACGATGGAAAATCAGCGGTCAAATACAAACGCCAGAGCAGGCAGGGCAGACCGCAGGAGGGAGGAACCATTGCGATGAGCAGACTGTCCGAGGAAGAAATACAGGCAATTATGGAGGAATACAAGGACGCCCCTATGGTAAATCCCGACAAAATATATCCCCCTCTGCCGCCTGTCCAGAACGTCACGCCCCTTGTCCGTATTCCAGAGCCGATGAGCCTCACCGAGAAAATCGGTGGCACGGAATACACTGTCAACGCCTATTTCCGAAAAGACGGGCGGGACTTGCTTGCAACGCTTACGGATATTTTTCGGCGTGGCGCACAGGGACATGGGTTTTTCAATGATGAGAATTGGGGTGATGATGACGGGGAATAACAGGCAGCCTTGAGAGCAACGAATTTGCCGCCTTTACCAACCTTTTCAACGAATGGTATCCAAAAGCACGAGCAAAAAGGTAAAGGAAGTCAAGAAAGCGAAAGGGCTTGCGGGGGAGCATCTGGGCGCACCGCCATACGGATATTTACAGAATCCAGATGATAAAACCCGTTGGCTTGTGGACGAGGAAGCAGCAGTAACCGTCCGCAGGATATTCTCACTCTGTATGCAGGGAAAAGGCGTGTCAGCCATTGCCACAGCCCTCTGGGAAGATAAAGTGCTAACCCCGTCAGCTTACAAAGTGTCAAAGGGAATCGGCGTTGCAAAAAAATCGGAATATCCCTATAACTGGGAGCCAGCCACGATTGCATCCATTCTGGAAAATGTGGCATATATCGGCGTGACGGAGAGCTTTAAATCCACCCGTTTAGGCTTTAAGAGCAGGAAACGCATCCCCACCGCAAAGGACAGGCGGACGTATATCGAGGATGCCCATACCCCCATTATTAACAGGGATATGTGGGAAAAAGTGCAGGTGATACGGGAGAACAAACGCAGACCGACCAAAAGCGGAATGACAAGTATCTTTTCGGGGCTGCTCTATTGTGCCGACTGCGGGGCGAAACTCAGCCTAGCCACGGCAAACGGATATGCGCATTTCCGCTGTTCCATGTATAAAAGGACGAGCAGGGCGAAGGAATGTACGCAGCACTATATCCGAGAGGACGCATTAAAACAGTTGGTCCTGAAACAGCTTCAGCATTTCCTCTCCTATTTACAGCAGTTTGAGCGTGTGTTTATCCGACAGCAGATTGATGCCACCCTTGCGGAACGCAGATACGAATTGTCCGCAAAGCAGAAACAGATAGAAAAGGACGAAAAGCGGATAAAGGAGCTTGACCGCCTGTTCCGTAAAATCTATGAGGATAATGTCAACGGAAAGCTGAATGACGAACGCTTTTACAAGCTGTCAGACGGATATGAAGCCGAGCAGGAACAACTAAAGCAGGAAATCGAAGCCTTGACAGCCGAGGTCAGCGAAGCCGACACAGAAGCGACCAATGTCGCCAAACTGATAGCCGTCACCAAGAAATACACCCGCATCGACGAGCTGACGCCCGAAACCCTAAACGCATTTGTGGATAAAATCGTAGTCCATGAGCGTGAGAAAAAGGACGGGAAACGGACACAGCAAATCGACATCTACTATTCCTATGTCGGGATTGTGGACATCCCCACGGACGAAGAAATGCAGGAAATGGAACGGGAATATATGCAGCGTACCAAACGTCAAACCGCCTAAATATAGGAGTGGCAGGAGAAAATCTATGCTCCTGCCGATACATATCTATTTTTATCCCTATCTGGTTTAACCCATGAATGAATTCACAACCAGACTGCGGCCTGACTTCACCTCATGCATGGGATGGCACAATCACATTCTGTCCTTGTGTGACGGCGATGACGCAGAAGCCTTGCGCTTATTTTTTGATTTATATCATGAATTTTTCTTTTCACGCCAGATTGCCATTTTCGGCGCGGCAAATGATCTTCTGTCATCAGTTTCAGTTGCTTCTTGATTTTGTCAAAAAAATATCCATAGTGTTACCTCACCATATACTGTCTTCATCCTTTATACTTGTAACTGCCTCGCAATGTTCGTCCATAAAGGCTGACACTGCCTCTATAAATCTCTCGCCATATTTTTCATACTTAGCTTCGCCGACACCAGATACATTAAGCATGGCCGCCTTGTCCCTCGGCGCTTTAACGCTCATATCTATCAGCGTTTTATCATTGAAAACGATGTATGGCGGCATACCTTCTTCTCTGGCGATAGTAAGCCGAAGCTGACGAAGTGCCTCAAATAATTCGTATCCTGCTTTTGTAAGCGAATCCGTACTTTTCCTGCCACGTCTCTTCGGCCGGCCTTCAGGTTCTCTTCCTTCATATGTTCTAATCAGAATATGCGTATTTGGATCTTTAAGCGGCTCTATATCCCCGATTCGAATCATACTGTATTTATCCGCAGTCTGGTAAAGATAGCCATCCAAAATAAGCTGGCCAATAAGCAGTCGGAGTTCTGATTCGGAGCGACTTTTAAGAGCTCCATAGGTCTTATATTTTATGGTTCCCACTTCTTTTAACCTGGCCCTGTTTGCACCAAGAAGCGTGCCGAGGATTATATTAAGACCATATCTGCCTTTTGTCTCCCAAACACAATTGATGACAAGCTTCGCATCCTCCGTCATATCAATCTCCGTATACTCTTTATGACAATTTCCACAGCTGTCACACGGCTCATCCCGTTTCTCGCCAAAGTATTCGAGGATATAATTACGCAGGCATCCCGGTGTTTTGCAATATCCTTCCATAACCTGAAGTCTTCTTGCATCCCGTTGTTTAATCAAATCTATATCTTCATCCGGGATATCCGTAAAATCCTTGTGTTCCAACAGGAACTTATTTATCATAACATCCTGCGCCGAGAACAGAAGTATACATTGCGATGGTTCGCCATCCCTTCCGGCACGTCCTGCTTCCTGATAATAATTCTCCATGCTCTGCGGCATATTATAATGAATGACAAATCTTACATTGGATTTATCAATCCCCATGCCAAATGCGTTCGTTGCAACAATTACCGATACTCTGTCATAAATGAAATCATTCTGGCTTCCTTTGCGCTCTTCATTATTCATTCCGGCATGATACCTGGCCGCCAAAACGCCCGCACCGGAAAGCAATTCATATAACGCATCAACATTTTTTCTTGTGGCACAATATATGATTCCACTGTCATTCGGATGCTTCTGTACGTATTCCAGCACATAGTCGTCCTTCTTCTTGACCGTCTCTACGTCGAAATAGAGATTCTCACGATCAAAGCCAGTGACGACAATCTTCGGATCCACCAATTTTAGCACGCAGGATATGTCGTTTTTTACGTTTTCCGTAGCAGTCGCCGTAAATGCGCTTACAACGGGCCTCTTACGCAGACTATCTATAAAATCCACAATCTTCAGATAACTTGGCCTGAAGTCCTGCCCCCATTGAGATATACAATGTGCTTCATCTACCGTTACCATCGAAATATCTATCTTGCTTACAAAATCAATAAACCCATAGTTTTCAAGTCTCTCCGGTGCAACATAAAGAATCTTAAACGCTCCCGAAATCGTCCTGGAATACACCTTCGATATCTGCGTTTCCGTCAAAGACGAATTGATGTATCCTGCATGGATGCCCGCCCCGTTCAGTGCTTTAACCTGATCCTGCATAAGAGATATAAGCGGCGATATAACAATCGTAATGCCCGGCAACAGCATGGCCGGCACTTGATAACAGACAGACTTACCCGCTCCCGTCGGCATAATCGCCAACACGTCTTTTTCGGCAAGGATTGCGTCAATGATTTCCCTCTGCCCGAGCTTATAGGAGTCATATCCAAAATATACTTTTAATGCTTCTTTTGCGTCCATATTCACCAACCTCGTATCCCCATTTCGGAGCCAAATGTCACTACGCCAGTTCTTTGAACAAGTCCTTAACTGTCGGGTAAACCTTCTTAAACTGCTGGTATCTTGCCTCGTACTTTGCCACCAGCTCCGCATCCGGTTCCACCGTGTCAATCACCTTGACCAGCTTTTCGGCCGCCGCCTCGACGCTTTCATACTCGCCGCAGCCGACCGCAGCCAAAATCGCGCCGCCGTAACCCGGGCCTTCCTCGCTCTCAATCACGTCCACCTTCAGGTTCATCACATTGGCAATGATTTTTTTCCAAAGCGGACTCTTCGCGCCGCCGCCGCAAATCTTCGTCCTTTCAATCTTGATGCCAAGGCTCCTCGCCACCTCCAACGAATCACGCAACCCGAACGCCACGCCCTCTAACACCGCCTGCGTCATTTCCTCACGGGTCGTGTCCATCGTCATGCCGATGAACGTCGCCCTTGCCGCCGGGTCGTTGTGCGGAGAACGCTCACCCATCAAATACGGCAGGTAATACACGTGATTCTCGCCCAGCTTGACGATTCCTTCCTGCTCCTTCGCGTACTCCTTTGTCTTTAAAATGTCATCCATCCACCATTTGTTACAAGATGCCGCGCTCAGCATACAGCCCATCAAATGATAGCAGCCGTCCGCATGGTCAAACGAATGCAGCGCGTTGTTTTCATCCACGCCAAACGACTTGCTGGAAATGAAAATCGTTCCCGACGTTCCCAACGAAATGTTGCACCGTCCGTCCCCGACCGTTCCCGTGCCGACCGCGGCCGCCGCATTGTCCCCGGCTCCCGCTATAACCTTCACGTCCTTAGAGAGCCCCAATGTCTCCGCCAACTCCGGCTTCAGCGTGCCGACCACCTCGTAGCTTTCAAACAGCTTCGGAAGCTGCTCCTCGCCCACGCCGCAGATGTCCATCATTTCCTTTGACCAGCACTTGTTCTTCACGTCCAAAAGCAACATGCCCGACGCGTCCGAATAGTCTGTACAATGAACGCCGCTCAAACGGTAAGCCAGGTAATCCTTCGGCAACATGATTTTCTTGATCCTGGCAAAATTTTCCGGCTCGTTTTCCTTCATCCAAAGAATCTTCGGCGCGGTAAATCCGGCAAATGCAATATTGGCCGTATATTCGGACAATTTGTCCTTTCCGATGACATTGTTCAGATAATCCGTCTCCTTCGTCGTCCTGCCGTCATTCCACAAGATTGCCGGGCGAATCACCTGGTCATTTTCATCAAGTACCACGAGTCCGTGCATCTGTCCGCCGAAACTAATGCCCGCCACCTGGGTTTTGTCACAATCCTTCGTCAACTCGATAATTCCCGCCACCGACTGCGCGTACCAGTCCTCCGGCGCCTGCTCCGACCAGCCCGGATGTGGAAAGCTCAGATCATATTCCTTCGACACGATATTGTGAATCTTGCCCGCTTCGTCCATCAAAAGCAACTTCACCGCCGACGTGCCAAGATCGACACCTATGTATAACATAATTTTCTTCCTCCATAGTCATATTTCGCGTCCATGTGGCAATTACCCACCAACGGACGCGGCCACGTAAAATCGGCAAACAGATTCATGAAATTTACTTATAAGAAACTGTCTGCCGATTTTCCCATGACCAATTCTCGTCACTTTACGTTATTTAGGAACCGTTCCTTACTTCCACGGATTCTCCGTCGGATATCTCACGCCGGCCGGCTGGTTGTAACCAATCTCCTCCACTGGAACTCCTACATATTTAAATACCTCAAACAATGCCTTTCCGAAATTGCCGAATGCCACCGCGCCATGATGCGGGAAATTCTTCTCAATCAATACATGACGGTAGAAGCGTCCCATCTCCGGAATCGCGAAAATGCCGATTGCGCCAAAGGAACGTGTGGCCACCGGAAGCACCTCACCCTGCGCGATGTAAGCGCGAAGCCTGCAGTCCGCCGTGCTCTGCAGACGGAAGAACGTGATGTCGCCCGGCTTGATGTCGCCCTCGAGCGTTCCCTGCGTCACTTCCTCCGGCAAAGAACGAGCCATAATCAACTGGTACTTCATCTCGCAGAAGGACAGCTTGCTCGACGCGGTATTTCCACAGTGGAAGCCCATGAACGTATCCTTGTGCGCGTATGGGAACTTGCTCTCGATATCTTCCTTGTACATGTCCGCCGGTACGCTGTTGTTGATGTCAAGCAACGTCACGACGTCCTCACTGACAACGGTTCCGATGAACTCGCTAAGCGCTCCGTAAATGTCCACCTCGCAGGAAACCGGGATGCCCTGGGCGGCCAGACGGCTGTTTACATAGCAAGGCACGAAACCAAACTGGGTCTGGAATGCAGGCCAGCACTTTCCGGCGATGGTCACATACTTGCGGTAGCCTCTGTGCTCCTCCACCCAATCCTTGAGCGTCAGCTCGTACTGCGCCAGCTTGGACAGAATCTCCGGCTTCTTGTTGCCCGTCCCGAGCTCTTCTTCCATCTCTTTTACAAGTGCCGGAATCCTCTCGTCGCCCGCATGCTTGTTGAATGCCTCAAACAAGTCCAGCTCGGAGTTTTCCTCAATCTCCACGCCCAGGTTGTAAAGCTGCTGAATCGGCGCGTTACAAGCAAGGAAGTTGAGCGGTCTCGGTCCAAAGCTGATAATCTTCAAGCTGTTGAGTCCAACGATGGCTCTGGCAATCGGACGGAATTCATAAATCATGTCCGCACATTCCTCGGCGGTTCCCACCGGATACTCCGGAATGTAAGCCTTTACGCCGCGCAGCTTCAGGTTGTAGCTGGCATTGAGCATGCCGCAGTAAGCGTCTCCTCTTCCCTGAATCAGGTTGTTGCCGCTCTCTTCCGCAGCCGCCACGAACATCTTCGGTCCGTCAAAATGCTTTGCAAGCAATGTCTCGGAAATCTCCGGTCCAAAGTTTCCAAGGTATACGACCAAAGCGTTACATCCTGCCGCCTTGATGTCTTCCAACGCTTGTACCATGTGGATTTCGCTCTCCACGATACAAATCGGACACTCATAAATGCCCTCCTCGCCGTATTTTTCCTTGTACGCTTTCATCAAGGCCTCACGTCTGGAAACAGACAAGCTCTCCGGGAAGCAGTCTCTGCTGACCGCCACGACTCCGATTTTCAATTCTGGCATGTTGTTCATGATTATGTACCACCTTTCTTTTTATTTACATCATTTATAATATGCTCTTTTAGTTTACCAAAAAACTTCTCGGCAACGGCGAAACCACCCTCGCATCATACACTCAGGTTCTCGCCCTTCAATCCGCAGAACGCGCCCTCAATCTTCGCGTCCTCGTGCGCGATTAGCCATTTGTTTTTGGCGGTAATCAGACGATCCTCCCCGTCTTCGCCTGGCGCAAACGTCAATTCCGTGTTCGTCCCCGCCGGCAAAATCACCACGCAGCGGAATCCTCCTTCTGCCGCCGTGCACGGCGCATAGTGCAACGTCGTCGCATAAACCTCAATCGCCGTCCCCGCCGGAACCAAGAACGCCTCCACGCGGCCGGTATCGTAAGTGTAATCCGCCTCGATGTCCTGTTGCATGCCAATCAGCAAAATCATGTCTGTCACCGCCACGTTGATTTCCGACGAACGATGGTACTCCAACGCATTTAACTTATGATTGTCACCGTTACAGTAACCAATCTGAATCGGCAGCCCGCCGTAAGCGCGTCTCTGGAAGTCCGCTGCCACCGGCAACGCCTCCAGCTCCTCTACGGACGGCACGTAAATCACGTCCTTCGGGAGCGGCGTGTGCTCCATCTCCTTCAACAGACGGCTTAAATCGTAACCTTCCAAAACCTTGCCGTACTTGCCAAACGAAGCGTCCGTTACCTTTTGAATGTCCATTTCAAATTCCTCCTTTCTCGCAATGAGCACTTAGCGTCCGTCATTTGGACGCTTACGTGCGATGCATGCCGTCGCCGTTAGCGAGGTCTTCCCGAGCTTACCAGACGGCGCGCAATGAGCACTTGCAATGAGCACTTAGTGAGGTTCCTCACGAACTTAGTGCGAATGCACTCCTTGAACCTTAACGAGATTTATCGAGTTTAGTTTCGGTGTCTCCTCATTTTGCCCTTATGTATTTTATCATAACACTTTTCTTTGTAAGAATCGTCCAAAATTTCAACCTATCAATGGCATTTTTTTGTCCTTTTTAAATCATCCACCCCGCCAATTCCTAAATATATTGTTTTTTAAACAATCTTGATGAAGAATATTCCTATCGTGGAACGTCATTTGAAAGGATTCATTGATTCGGTCGGGAAAATTTTGTGCAATATTCCAAATTGCATTTTAAAAACAACCGAATTATAATAAAGTCACTTCTCATTAAAGAAGATATCTTTGTTTCCTACATCGTGACAGCACGGGGAAGCACATCATGCCGTACATGCTACGGCCACCCGAAAGGGTGTCAGGCGGTTCACCGAGTATTCGGCAATCCCCCAAGCAAAAAGACACACGAAAATCAGAAAACAGTGACACGAATAACATTTTCAAGGTAAAAACAGACTTTTTTCACGAACCAGAATATGTTATGATAAACATACGTCAAAAGAAGTTCTTCTTTTACCGGCACTGTATTCCCAGCTAAAACAAAAAGGAGAATTTATGACAAAACGAAAAAACAATTTTATCATGCTGCCCACGGTGGATTTCTGTTTCAAAGAACTGATGCAGAACCCCAAAGTAAGGAAGGGATTTATTGCGGCATTGCTAAATCTTCCTCCCGAAAAAATTGCCGACACGCTGCTAATGCCGACCATATTGCAGGAACAAAGAGTTTCGCTTGCGAAACTCTCGCGCCGGAGCGCGGCTGCGTCAGCAGCCATTTTCCTTGGGCGCAAAGTGCGCATGTGTAGTGAAGCGGCTGTGAATCAATGTCATTTAGTTAAAGCGAGAAACGGAGAGGATAGAAGAAATTATACAGACACGCAGGCGGGCGAAGTTCCTATCGGGTCTGATTGGAAGGGTGTATCTTTCAATCAGACCCATGATATCCATCGCTGGTTCCCGGCGACTTAGCCGTAGGAAATCATGACAATTCTTGATTGCCATCGAATAATTCACCTGGTAAACATGTTTTGTCTCGCGCTTCTTTACGGTTGCAAGGGCCGTGACCCAAAGTCATGCTTTTTCATGCGAGCATGAAGTGCACGGCTTTCGTCGCTTGGTTCGTTACCGTTCAGCCGCCCCCATTCGCAAAACGCGTCTGACGACGCTTTCCGCTGCATTCGCAGCTCTTTTTGCTCATGAGCGGGGGCTCCCTCAGACCTCTGACAGTCCGTCAAATTCATGCGAGCATGATTTGACGGACTGTCGCGGTCTGGCTGAACTGTAACATCATATCTTCATCGCGGTCTCGTACGCGCCCCAGATGACGCTTCTCAAATTTCCAATCTGGCGGCAGTCGCCCACCAGGTACACGTTCTTTTTCTTCTCGTCCACCTTAATCGGATTTGAGATATATCCCGCCGAGGATATCACGCTGTCACACTCGACGGTGACTTCCTTGCCGTTCTTGTCCGTACAGACGACGGCACCTTCCTTGACTTCCTTCAACGTCGTCTCCAAATATACCGAAACTTTATGTAGCGTGAACCACTCGCGCAGGTACGAGCTGTTCGCCAGACACACGCCCTTCTGGGAAACCAGGTCGTCCTTCATCTCGATGATAATCGGGTCTTTCCCGAGCAATGCCAGCTCATAGGCAATCTCGCTTCCGGTCAGGCCGCCACCAATCACGGCCACCTTTTGTCCGACTTCCTTGCCGTTCAAGTACTCGCACGCCTCTATCATCCGCTCGTGGCCGGGAACGCTGCGCAGGATGCGCGGCACCGAACCCGTCGCGATGACGATTGGCTCCTCGCCGAAACGCGCCAGGTCGTTCACTTCCTCGTTCAGGTGTATCTCAATCTGGTGCTTATCCATCTGCCGCCGATACCACTCAAGAAGCTCGCGCAACTTGCCCTTGTAGGACTCGGCACTGGCCGGGATGAACGTCCCGCCCAGCACGTCGCCCTTCTCGTATATGACTGGCTTGTGGCCGCGCAGCTTCAACACGCGCGCCGCCTCCATGCCGCCGATGCCGCCGCCGATAACATGCACCCGCTTCGGGGTTGCCGCATGCTTGATTTTGTGCTTGTTCCACTGCATCGTCTCCGCGTTGACCGCGCAACGCGCCAGATGCAGGCTATCGCCCAGATCCTGATCGTTAGGAACGCCCTTGTAATGGCACATGTTGAAGCAGCCATTATGGCACAAGATACACGGACGGATGTCCTCCTCACGCCCTTCCATCAGCTTGGTCACCCACTGCTGGTCAGCGAGGAACGGCCTCGCGAAACCGGCGCCGTCGAGCTTCCCTTCCTTGATGGAATCCGCCGCCGTGCCCGGATCCAAACGGCCCGCGCAAACCACCGGAATGTCCACGAACTTCTTAATGTGCTCCACGTCGGCCAGGTTACAGTTCTCCGGCATGTATACCGGCGGATGCGCCCAGTACCATGCGTCATACGTTCCGTTGTCACAGTTGAGCATGTCATAGCCCGCGTCCTGCAAATATTTCGCCGCGCGCTCGGATTCTTCCATGTCGCGGCCGACTTCCGTGTAGTCCTCACCCGGAAGCGCGCCCTGGCGGAAGCCTTTTGTCTTCGAAATCACGCTGTAGCGCAAGGAAACCGGGAAATCGTCCCCACACTCCCACTTGATGGCCTTGACAATTTCCGTCGCAAACCGATAACGGTTTTCAAACGAGCCGCCATATTGGTCGGAACGGTGGTTGACATATTTCAACGTGAACTGGTCAAGCAAATATCCCTCATGCACCGCGTGCACTTCCACGCCATCCACTCCCGCGTCCTTCAACATCTTGGCGCTCTTCGCGAAAGCCTCCACGAACTCGTGGATCTCGTCCACCGTCATCTCACGGGAAGGCACCTTGTCCGACCAGCGGTTGGGGGACGGGCTGGCGGAGGCGGTAATTTTGTCCAGGTCCATGAACGGTTTGGAAAGCACCCGCAGGGCCGGATTCGTATACAACGTCTCCATCAGCTCGCTAATCGTGAATGAACGCCCGAAGCCCGCGGTAAGCTGGACGAAAAGCTTCGCCCCCGTCTTGTGGAACTGTGGCATCCATTTCTTCAAATCCTGGTACATCTTCTGATTCTTGTGCAGCCACTGTCCAAACATCGGATTGTACACCGGCTGGCAGCCTGGTAATACTAACCCTGCGTTATTCTTCGCCACCTCCATGATAAAGCGGGCTCCCGCTTTGTCAAAATGATTCTTCTCCATCCATCCGAACAAGTCCGTGCCACCCATCGACGTAAGCACGATACGGTTCTTAATCTCGCAGTTCCCAATCTTCCACGGGGTAAACAACGGTTCCAGTCTTGCATCCATAAAACATCATCTCCTTTTCTTGATTTTCTTCAGGCCATGGCACGTTTCCAGGCCACGACACCTTTTTAATCCGTGACACGTCCCCCGCCGCAATGCCCCTCCAATTTGTGGCACCGGGTCATTTCATTTTTTGACTATGGTCTTGTTACTAATATAGCCATTATAGCAATCTTTTGTTCAACTTGCAACAAAATTTAAGTGATTGCGGAATATTTTGTTGCAACATGCCGACGACTATGATAAAATATTTTAAAGATGTTGGGGTCAAAATACATTTTGCCCCCATGATACCCACGAGTTGCTCCGCACTACGTGCGCCCGCAACTCTAAAACACCTCAAATCCACTCATTTTCCTACGGGAAATGGCTACTTTTCGGTGTTTTGCGGGTCTCAAAGTCATGTATTGACATGCAAGCATGTCATACATGACCTTTTGACCCTGGTATCATTTAAATAAATAAAAAACGAAAGGGAGGCGGAGCCATTGCGCGAAACAACAATCATTGCTGCCGCCGGCAAAGGTGGTGTCGGCAAAACGTCCATCTGTGCGGCCATTGTCCGTTTGTTGTGCCAACACCGCCCGGATGCCAGAATCCTGGCCATTGACGCGGATCCTGCAGTGGGACTGGCCGCCGGTCTGGGCGTGGAAGCGGACTCCACGTTGGACGACATCCGCAAGCGCATCGTGGCCAGCGTGGAACAAGGCGAGCCAAAAGAAGCCATCGAACTTTTGGGGGAGGCACGATTTCAGATTTTCGACACCATGGTCGAGAAGGAAGGATTTTCCTTCCTGGCCATAGGCAGGCCCGAGAGCGCTGGATGCTACTGCAAGGTAAATGCTTATTTAAAGGAAGTCATTTCCTTGCTGGCACAAGATTTTGACTATGTGGTGATTGACGGTGAGGCAGGAATTGAACAAATCAACCGCCGGGTGATGGAACAGGTAACGCACCTGATCCTGGTCACCGATCCCAGCCGAAAGGGGGTACAGGTAGTCAAGACGATTCAAAAAGTGGCGCAGGAACTTGTCATGTACAAGCAGTGCGGGGCCATCGTCAACCGGGTAAACGACCCGTCCATGCTCGAACTGGTGGATCTCGCCCCGGTTGAAGTGCTGGCGAGCATTTCTGCCGACCCGCTTCATGCCGCCAACGAAGTGCGGGGCTTAAGCATATTCGAGCTCGACGATGACGCGGCCTTGCTTGAAGGGGTAAGCGAAGCCATGAAAAAATGGAAAATTTTATAAAAAATAAAACCGAAAAGAGGTGTGACACTTGAAAGACCTGAAGCATTTGATTTATTTTGAAGGCCTGCTGGAAAACGCGAACAATCCTTTGATTGAGCAGGCCAGGTCGGAGGGAAAGCTTGCCGTCGGCTATACCTGTTTCCACATGCCCGAGGTGCTTTTAAACCTTGACAATTGCTTTTCCGTCCGCTTACGGGCGCCAAACATGGGTTCCATGGATATTGCTACATATTATATGTCCAACTATACTTGTGAGTTTTGCCGCGCGTTATTGGAGCGTTCCTTTGAAGGAGGTTTCAACTTCCTTGACGCCCTGGCGGGCGTGGACGCTTGTGCGGAGATGAACCGCTGCATGGAGAACATCGAGCTGCAAAACCTGATTCCCAACGAAAAGTTTTTCGTCACGCATGCAGACATCCCTTACAAGGTGGAGGACTTTACGATTGCCCACTACGTAAGGCAGATTAAGAACCGCGTGTTAAACCGCTTGAGCGAAGTTTACGGCGTGGACATTTCCGACGGGGCCATTCGCAAGGCGGTAAAGGAGCACAACGAGGTATGCCGGATTATCACGGAGATTGGAAATCTGCGTAAGCAGTCGAATCCCCCCATCACCGGTTACGAATTCCACGTGCTCAACATGGTTACTTATTGCTGTCCCAAATACTTGATTCTCGACAAGTTAAAAGAAACCCTTACGGAAATCAAAAAGCGCAAGCCCGACTCGAAACCTTGGTATCGTGCCCGCGTCGCCCTGGTCGGCAGTGAGGTGGACGACTTGGGATTCACAAAGTTGATTGAGGATTCCGGCGCGTTCATCGTTGCGGACCGCTTCTGCTTTGGTTCCACCCCTGGACGCGAGGAAATCATCTTGAACGACGAGGAGGACGCGCTCATGCAGGTGTGCCGCCACTATCTGGAAGTATCCGAGTGCCCGCGCTTCATGAGCAACGAAAAAATCAGCCAGCGCCGCGAGACGGCGGATCGGCTGGCGCGCGAATACGGCGCGGAAGGCATTATTTTTGAACAAATCAAGTTCTGCGACTTCTGGGCTTTCGAAAGAGCCCTGGCCAGCCACGTGCAAGAGGTAGAATACGGTCATCCGGTGCTGTCCATTGACCGTCCGTACAACGCCCGCTCTTCGGGACAGCTTCGCACCCGGATGCAGGCTTTCGTGGAGTCGCTGGAAATTAAACGTATCCAAAAGGGAGGAGGTAGCCCGCAATGCTGAAAAACAATTTAAAATGGGCGAAGAAAAACATCCCCCAAGACTTGAAAATCTGGAAAGAACTGATTTCGGAAGTGGACTGGAAGGACGTGGGGAAAAAGCTCAAGAAGGACTTCGAGGCCACGAAGGAACGGATTACGGACGAGGTAAAGGCCGTGGCCGCCATGTCCGTTTCCGAACGTGTTGACTTGTTGGTAAACGGCGAAAAGCATCTGGGACGCTTGTACCAGACCGGGAAAATCGCCTTCACCAGGCGCGAATGGAAGGGCGTGGAAGGCACCGCCCGCGACTTCGTCGGCTGGCTGAAAATATGGGGCACGATGTCCGCCATGGTCATGAAAGATCCCATTTCCATCGCCGAGGGTCTGTTCGAATACCGATGGTTCAGTTCCTATTTGGCCCTTCCCGCCTTTGCCGACCGTAACAACCTCGGTCTGCGAGGCCCGCACGTGACCATGGCCAACGAACTGTTCCTGCCCATGTTCCGCTATGGGGCAGACGCGATTGCCACGTTGCTTAGGGCAGACGAAAGATTGGGAAACGACCCCAAAATCAGAGAAAAATTATTACTTTTTGACGAGATGACAATGAGCCAGATGATGGCCGGCTTCCCGAACCTGGAAGGCATGCCCTATCAATTGATGCCGGTCTTCATGGTATCGGAAATTGACCAGTTGATTTGCATTCCTTATATTGACGCCGTGGAAAGCTTCGGGCTTCCTTCGGACACTTGCCCGGTACCCACCTCCGAATGTGGCGCCGCCATCATGGACGCGCTTCCGCACTGTGGCCTGGGATTCATTTCCACGTCCACCCCGTGTGACGGATCCGACATGGCGACCTCCTATCAGGACCGCCGCTTCAAGATGCCGACGTACCCGCTGACGCTGCCGGTTCGTTACGACGACGAGGACACGGTGGACTGCGGCGCCGAAGACATGAAGCGGTGCATCAAGTGGGTGGAAGACCTGACCGGTGAAAAATGGGATTGGGACCACTATTTTGAAGTCATTCGCCGTTTCAACGAACAGACCAACTACGAGATGCATAAGTGGGAAATCAACAAGACGCCTTACCCGCAAGTCATCGGGTCGGCTTACGAACTGTTCCGCAAATGGAGCTACGAGATGGACGGCGGCTTGTATCCCGGCACGCACAAGACATTCAAAAAGATTGACAAGATGATGGACCGCGCTTACGAAAAACGCATGCAGCCTTATCGCGCGCCGATTCGCCATCGCGCCATCGTATGGAGCTGCCCGGCACATTATTACGCCAACTTCTCCAACTGGCTGCAAAACTGCTGGGGCATCGGCGTATTGGTTGAGATGGAGAGCCTGAACTTCACCAAGATGCTCAACACCGACGACAAGGAAGAGGCCATCCGCGACCTGGCCAGGCTGTACGAGCGCATGGTCATGCGCAAGCACACCAATGGCGGCCATGTCCACGTGCTGGAAGAATTGTGGAAGCAAGTGGAAGAGTTTAACGTGGAAATCGTAATCATGTACCAGCACGTATGTTGCAAGACCATGAGCGGCCTGCAGGGGCTGTTTGACGAGCAGGCACGTGAACGCGGCATCCACCTCATCTGGGTGGAGCACGACCTGATGGATCCACGTACGGTATCCCGCCGTGACATGCGCAGCAAGATTAACAACTATATGGTAAACGTATTCCAGGAAGAGCCGCTCGACCCGTCTCTGGTAGAATTTGAAGACGACGTGACCTGGTAAAATAAGAAAGGAGAAAACGCTATGAAATATTTTGGAGGATGTGACGTAGGTTCCACTTATACCAAGGCCGTCATCGTGGACGAAAACGGGAAAATAATGGCCCACACCACGATTCGCAGCAAGATTAATTCTGAAGTTTCCGCCCAGATTGCCATGGAAGAAGTCATATCGCAGATTCCGGAGCTTGACAACGCGCAGAATCTGGCGTATCTCATCGGTACCGGTTACGGCCGCAACAAAGTTCCTTTTGCCGATGAAAACATTTCCGAGATTTCCTGCCACGCGATGGGCGTGCACGTGACCGACCCGACGGTAAAGGCCATCATCGACATTGGCGGCCAGGACGTAAAAGGTATCAGCATCGACACGGACGGCACGGTGAAGAACTTCGCCATGAACGACAAGTGCGCCGCCGGAACCGGGCGTTTCTTCGAGGCGATGGCCAGGAGTTTCGAGATGTCCCTGACGGATTTCTCAAACCTGTCCCTGACCGCGAAGAACGTGATTCCGATTACCGCGCAATGTACGGTATTCGCCGAGAGCGAGGTCATCACTTTGGTCGGCGAGGGCAAGCCGATGGACGAGATTGCCGCCGGCATCCAGATGGCCGTTGCGAAACGGTGCTTCGTCATGGCGAAAAAGGCCGGGGCGACCACGGCCATTACCCTGACCGGCGGTTGTGCCAAGAACGCGGGCCTGAAAAACGCCATCGAACATGTATTGAAGCTGAAGGTCATTGACCTGCCTATCGATCCTCAATTGATGGGGGCTCTTGGCGCGGCGGAATATGCCAGGCAGAAAGGGCAGGCCAAATCATAAAGCCGGGAAAAGGAGTTTGCCATGAAAAAACTGCTAAAATTATTGATTAAGATTTCTTGTATCACGTTAGGGATACTATTTACGATTTACATGCTGAATCTGGATATGAAGGTCGTGGGCTTCATTTACACCTGGCTCAACAAGTTCCATGACAAGAAAGATTCACTGAGGGACATCCAGTTCTAGTGAAGCTGTTTGACTCCGTCATTACCGCCACGCAAACGCAGCTGGGTTCCTTCGCGCCCCAGGTCTGGGACTATGAGGAACAAGGAGCCTGGCCGGACGCTGGCGCGAGCGAGCTGGTATTGCAGCGGGACGCGGCCTACGAGCTGGGAGGCGGCGGACATCCCGCGGTAAATTTCACCTGCGTGACAACAAACGAGGACTTGGTCGGGCAAAACCAAGTGGTCTTGTATGGTTCGGACTTGGGGCGTCTGAAAAAAGACGCCCCTTACGCCAGAATCGCCCTCCTGCAGACAACCCCTTTGGAAGGCGACGACGAGGCGGCCTACCGGGCCATCCGGGACATGGAGTACGTGAAATACCACGTGTTTCCCAAGGGATACATGTTCCGCATTTCTTCCGGGGACTTTCGTGAACAAGTGAGGGTAAGCAGGTCCGCCTTGCGCAAGGGGATTTCCTTCCGAAGCGTGGGCTTCGACTTCATCCGTCAATATTTGAAGAATCCGAACGTCCTGCGGGTAAAGCTGATTTTCGTCACGGAACCGGACGCCCCGTACAAGATGTTCCAGGACAGCGCGAAAAAGGCGAACGATATCACCAAGACGCTGACGCACATACTGGACGGGATGGCCACCGACTGCCGTTCCTGCAACCTGAAGCCCATCTGTGACGAGGTGGAAGGGATGCGCGAGCTGCATTTTAAGCAGGCGAAAGAAGACAAAAAGTAGCACCGCAAACTACATGATTTTTTTCTTTTCATAGTTTCTATTCCGCAAGGAAGGTCGCAGCCCTCTTGGCTACGACCTTCCTTGCGGTTCTACCAATATCTTGTTTTCCATCAAATCCATGCTACGGAGACGCCCCTCGTACTCCGTACGAATCCCCATGATGTCGATGAACGTCAGCTTGCCTTGTTCAATCGAGACATTTGCCACGTTACGGCACAAGAGGTCTTCCTCCCCTTGCGGCCGCCGCACGTAAACGGCAGAAAGGCACATGTCCTCACTCTCCTTTCAATTCTGATACCACCCGCGCGATTTTTTCATTGCCCCGCGTGAAATCCTCCACCGCGGCACGAAGCAGTTCCGCCTCTTCCCGCCGAAGGCTCGCCGCCAGGCCATTTAATTCCTCGGCATGGTGCCTGTTATGTCCCAGCATGTATTCCAACATGGCCAACACTTCCTCGGAAGAAGCCGCCTGCTTGTTTGGGCTTCCATGGGAATGTCCATGCTCATGTTGGTGGTCATGCCCGTGACCATGTTCTTGTAAATGTTCTTGTTCATGTAAATGCATACTCACATCCTCCTTTGCCCGCCGTGCCAACGCGTTGTTGGCTTCCTAACAGCAGGTCTTCAAATTCAATCAAATACTTTAGCGTTTTCTTTCCCCCTTTCTTGCAATCCCGCAAATCTTATGCCATGCCGGGCTGCCGACCATTTTCGAACAAAAATATTATCACTTAAATTATACATGTTTTACAAAAAAAGTCGAGTATTATGAGAAAATTCATGTACTTTTTTTAAGTTAGCGTCGGTGTACAGAGCGCTTGTTTAATGATACTTCCCTTATCGTCCTAACGGTTAACCAATCACGCCAGGATGCCGCTCATCCTCATAAAACCGCGCCCTCCCGCCTATATTCACTCGGCAGCATCCCGTATTTCTTACGGAACGCCTTGGCAAAGGCCCTGCCATTTGGAAAGCCGTTATCTAAGGCAATTTCCCCAATTGGATGTTCCGTGTTCATCAATTCCTTCGACGCATACTCCAGCCGCACGTCCTGCAAGTATGACTTGTAATTAATCCCGGCATATTTCTGGAACATCCGCGACAAATAAGCCGGGGCATAGCCAAATATTTCCGAAAGAGTTTCCAATGACAGTTCCTCCGTATAATGCTCCTTGATATAAGTCGTGATGGAAGACAACTTTGAAAGTTTTTTGTTTCTTTTGACCATCTCATCGTTTACTTCCAGCTCGCGGTATATCGTGACCATCATGTATAAAAGCATAAAATACTGGCTTTTTACTTTCATCTCATATCCGCACCGCTTTTCCATGTAAGACGCGAACATCTCCCCAATCAGCTTCGCCGCCTCCTTGTCATGCTCCTTGGAATGGTGCGCGAAGCGAACGAATTGCTCCCCGGTAAAATAATCCTCGAACGTCTTTAGCGGAATCTGCAGCACAATCGTCCGATTCGGCACTGGTGAATGAATCGAATGGATTTCATTGGAATTCACGATGATAATATCGCCCTCGCGCAACGGGTGTTCCACCTCGTTGATAAAGAACTGCAAACCACCCTCAAGCACCGCGAAAATCTCAATGGAACGGTGCCAGTGCTTGTCACGGTAATAATTGCCGTCACCACCCTCGAACAAAAACATCTTGAACGGCAAATCGTCGTTTGGCATCACCAATTCATGGGGAAACTGCATGATTTCTCCCTCCCTTTCTTTATTCTTATTCATGGCCTACGATCTGGTCTTCCCCATCCACGCACCGCCGTCCGGCTGGTTCCTTCGGTTCGTGCTCCTGGCATCGTCCGACCTCCCTTTCCTCGCGCGCCCTGCTTTTGCCCCTATACTCCCGTGGCGTCACCCCTTCCTCTTTCTTGAACTGGCGGATAAAGTAACTGACATTGTCAAAACCGCAGTCCAGGCTGATTTCCAACACCGGCTTCGTCGTGTCGCGAAGCATTTCCTTCGCCCGCTCCAGCCGGTGCGAAATCAGATACTGTATCGGCGGGACTCCCGCGATTTCCTTAAAAAAATGGCACAAATACTGCGGGTTGCATTGCACCTGCCCCGCCATGTCGTCCAACGTCACCTTTTCCGCAAAATGCTCCTGCACGTATGTGACGATTCGCTTGTAACGGTCAATTTTCTCCTTCTCCGCCGCGCTGAGCACGCTTTCGGTAGAAAGGATTTTATTTCTTTTTTTTAATAAAAATAACAATCGGTAAAGATTCAGTTTCGTCTCCAGATAATCGACATCGTCAGGGTAATACTGAAAACGGCAAAGTTGCTCGAAAACATCCTTTATTTCCCCATAGCCATCCTCCCCCACCCGTACCATGTGCGGCAACGACTCCATTCCCGCCAAAATCGGTCCCGTCAGCTTGTCCTCTATCACGTCATGGTAGGCAAATTTCAAAATATATGGGTTAAAGATCACCGCGTCGTGCACCGTCCCCCGATGGCATCCTTCCAGCCTGTGCAGCTCCCCGCTGTTGACAAAGCAAAAGTCGCCCTCCCGTAAGATCATGTTTTCCAGGTTCAGTTCCATTCGGAACGTCCCCTTGCGAATATGCAGCAATTCCACCTCGTGGTGCCAGTGCCGTTCCACAAAAAAACCATCGGCGTACTGCGGCGTGTGCTCCGGAGAAAAGTGCAGCCTCACCAGCGGCTTTTCCACCGTCCCATGCCACGCGTCCTCCTCTAAAGAATGTTCCTTGTTCATAGAGCCCTCCCTACGCTTTTCACGCGGCGACCCTTCGCAAGCTGCAAAACCATGCGCCATAGGCGCATGCCGCCCTTTGCAAGGGCTTTCGTTTCTCGCTTTCAGGCGGTCGCCCCTTTCAAGTTCGTAGATACGAAGCCTGTCGTTTTGCAAGCAAGCTTGCAACGCCGGTTTCATATCTACGAACCGTGAAAATCTGTCTTTTTCGCAAGATTGTGTTATTATTGTATGAAATAATGCAAGATATTTCAATCCTTTTATGTAAAAATAGTATAAAAATACGAAATGTGAATCCAAGGAGGTTTTTATCATGATTACAAAGTACACTTATGGCAACCCATTCGACACCGAGGCCATCATGACGCCAATTCCGGCCACGGGGGGCACGCCCGTGCACGGCAGCGTTTCCCTTGATGGAGGATTTACCTTTTCTTATACAATGGCCGCCCATGACGTCGTGTATGGGCTTGGCGAGGCGATACGCGGCATTAACAAGCGCGGGCACCGCTATGTCAGCAACTGCTCCGACGTGCCGGACCATGTCGAAGACTTGCCATCCTTGTACGGTGCGCACAACTTTTTAATTGTCGACGGCAGGGAGACCTTCGGCTTGTTCTTTGATTATCCGGCGGCGATAACCTTTGACGTCGGCCACTCGCTACAAGACGAATTGACCGTTTCCTGCGAGGAGGCCGACCTCGACCTCTACGTCATTGAGGGGGAAAGTGCCTACGATATCGTAAGACAGTTCCGCAAAATCATCGGCCGTAGCTATATCCCGCCGAAATTCGCTTTTGGCTTCGGCCAGAGCCGCTGGGGCTACACGACCGCCGAGGATTTCAAAAACGTCGTGAAACAATACCGCGAAAACCACATTCCTATGGATTTACTTTACATGGACATTGATTACATGGAGGGCTACAAGGACTTTACCGTCAACGAGAAGAACTTCCCGGATTTCAAGGCGTTTGTCGAGGAGATGAAGGCTCAGGATATCCACCTCGTTCCCATTATCGACGCGGGCGTCAAAATCGAGGAAGGCTACGATGTCTACGAGGAAGGCGTGAAAAATAATTATTTTTGCAAACGCGAGGACGGCAGTGATTTCGCGGCGGCGGTGTGGCCGGGGCGCACCCATTTTCCGGACATGCTGAACAAGGATGCCCGCGAATGGTTTGGCAGCAAATATGAAATCCTGGTTTCACAAGGCATCGACGCGTTCTGGAACGACATGAACGAGCCCGCCATTTTCTATAGCGATGAGGGATTGGCCGAATACAAGGAATTCTTACAAAAATACATGGATGACAAGGACGGCCAGATTCCGTTTTTCGCCGTCCAATACCTGCCAAAAATGTTGTCCAACAGCCCGAAGGATTACGAGCGGTTTTACCACAACGTGAACGGGAAAATGGTCCGCCATGACAAGGTGCACAACCTTTTTGGCTACAACATGACCCGCGCGGCGGGCGAGGCGTTTGAAAAGATTAGCCCCGACAAGCGGATTCTCATGTTTTCCCGCTCCTCCTACATCGGAATGCACCGCTACGGCGGCATTTGGACGGGCGACAACAAGTCCTGGTGGTCGCACCTTTTGATGAACCTGAAAATGATGCCGTCGCTCAACATGTGCGGGTTCCTTTACTCGGGTGCCGACTTGGGCGGCTTCGGGGCCGACACGACCCGCGACCTTTTGCTCCGCTGGCTGGCACTCGGCATCTTTACCCCGCTGATGCGCAACCATGCGGCAATAAGGACGCGCGAACAAGAATTCTATCAATTTGAAAACGTGGAAGACTTCCGCCACGTGGTCGGCGTGCGCTACCGCCTAATTCCGTACCTTTACAGCGAATTCATGAAAGCCGCCTTAAATGACGACATGTATTTCAAGCCGTTGGCGTTCGACTATCCGGGGGACGAGATGGCCCGCGAGGTTGAAGACCAGTTGATGCTGGGCAATGAAATCATGATCGCGCCGGTATACACGCAGAATGCGTCCGGACGCTACGTCTACCTGCCGGAGGAAATGAAATTCGTCAAGTTCATGCCGGACGGAAGCATTTATGAGGAAACATTGCCACAAGGGTCGCATTATGTAAAAATTGCCTTGAACGAAGTTTCCATGTTCATTCGCAAGGGCAAATGCGTGCCAGTCGTGGACGTGGCGGAGTCCGTGGACAAAATCGACATGGACACGCTCAAATATATCGGCTACGAAGGTGCAACGTACGACTTGTACGAGGATGACGGCATCAGCCGGATTTGATATTACCGGAATCAAAAGGGCATGTATGACATGCTTGCGACGTCCGCGTGCCATACATGCCACGCCTCATAATCGGCGGCGGCATGCCCCGCGCGGGCAACCGTGGTAAAACAAGGGGGCTGTCGGGTAATGACTGCCCCCTTGTTCATTACTTCAACAAATTTAAAATGGAAGTTCCAATCGTCCCCTCCGGCATCCCCACGCCGAAATTGTCGCAGACCGTCGCCCCGATTACCGCGAACCCATCCTGCACCGGCAGTGCCCCACCAAGCTCAAACCCCTTGGAATAGGCCAGAAATGGCACGTTTTCGCGCGTGTGGTCCGTTCCCCGGTACGTCGGGTCGTTCCCGTGGTCGGCGGTGAGAACCAGCAGGTCGTCCTCGCGCAACGCCTCCATCAAAATGCCCAGCTTCCCATCAAACTTTTCGATTTCCCGCGCGTACCCGTGCGGATCCCTCCGATGTCCCCACTGCGTGTCAAAATCCACCAGGTTCACAAAGCACAACCCATGAAAATCCCGCGCCGCCAGTTCAATGGTCTGCTCCATCCCGTGCACCGAACTCTTCGACAATATTTTTTCCGTGATTCCCTCCCCCGCGAAAATGTCAAAAATCTTGCCGACGCCAATCACGTCGTATCCGGCGTCCGCCAACGCGTCCAGTGCCGTGCGGCCAAACGGCGGAACCACATAGTCATGACGGTTTTTCGTCCGCACAAACTCGCCCCTGCGCTTCCCGACGTAGGGACGGGCAATCACGCGCCCCACCTTCCATTCCTCCCTCATCGTCAGTTCCCTGGCAATCCGGCAGCAGCGATATAATTCTTCTAGCCCGAACGTCTCCTCGTTTCCGCAAATCTGCATGACGGAATCTGCCGACGTATAGACAATCATGTTCCCGGTGGCGATTTCCTCCTCCCCGTACTCGTCAATGACGGCCGTCCCGGCCGCGCTCTTGTTCCCGATTACCTTGTGTCCCGTCCGTGCCTCCAGTTCCGCGACCAGTTCCGGCGGAAAGCCATTCTCCGTAAACGTGATAAATGGCTTCGAAGTTTCCAGTCCCATCATTTCCCAATGCCCGGTCATCGTGTCCTTCCCCCGGCTCCGCTCGCGAAGTTCACCAAAATACCCGAGCGGACGTGCCACGGGCGGCACCTGCCTTAGCCCGCGCAAATTGGCAAGTCCCAAACCCTGCAAATGAGGAATACAAAACTCATCCACGCTTTGCGAAATATGCCCCAGCGTGTCGGCTCCCTCGTCCCCGTATTCCGCCGCGTCCTTCGCGCAGCCAATTCCCAGAGAATCCAGCACGATTACGAACACCCTGTTAAATCTTCCAGTCAACTTCCATCCACTCCCTTTTCCATTTTTAGGCGAAACTTCCATATGAAACCATCGTGTAAATGACAATGCGTCATTCGCGCTTCACTATTTATGTAACACTACAAATACAGTATATTTCTTTTCGTCTGAAAAATCCAATAAAATTTTCTTTTTTTACAAATTTTATATTTCTAAAAAAAACTCTTTCTTTTTTTGCCAAACTGTATTATAATGGACACATGGGGCATTAGCGCAGTTGGGAGCGCGCAACATTCGCATTGTTGAGGCCAGGGGTTCGAATCCCCTATGCTCCACGTACAATGGGATTTCCGATGGAAGTCCCATTTTTTGTGTGATTAGAAGCTTCGCTCCTACCATGCAAAAACCTCCAGGGGATACGCACCGACACGGGAAGAAATCTGCCTCTAAAACCGTGCCTGACATTCCTGCCCATTTCCAACACATTTTCCGCACATTTTCTCTCCATCCCCATATACTATAAGTGAGAAATATTTTTTCCACGTCACTTGTGAGGATGGAAGGAGTCCAAAATGAAAACGACCGTCGACATCTTATCAGACAAAAAAGAACCGCCAGGGAACAATTACCGCAAAGGCACTTGTAAACAAACCTATGTCACTTACGTGATTCAACCGGGCGACACCCTACAAGGGCTTGCCGAAAAATTTGACACTACCTGCCAGACCCTGCTCGCGCTGAACCGCCTCGCGGCACCGCCCCGCCTTTACCGCGGCAATACCCTGCGCATACCGGAAAACTGCGAAAAAATATTTTCTAAATAGGTTTTTAAGAGTTTCGTAATAAATTTTCGTCTTCTTTTAGAGAATCAACATATTTTGGACACATTTTGTGAGTATACTAAATGTCAGATAGTTGATAAACAACTATCTCCCCCCTCATAAAGTTTAGACATCTTGAGGGAAACCTCAGGATGTCGCACTTTACTCTCATTCCTTTAGATAACTATAAACAAGAAAAGCCGCTGACCGAAAGGTTGGCGGTTTTTCTTTGTTGGCGCATCCAATTAACGTGCGCCAACAAAGAAATAACTCGATATTTATCTTGGCATCTCCTCCATATGTCAAAA
Organism: Lachnospiraceae bacterium; assembly: GCA_910574865.1. Classification (GTDB taxonomy): domain Bacteria; phylum Bacillota; class Clostridia; order Lachnospirales; family Lachnospiraceae; genus Schaedlerella. Next base: position 293,910 of record CAJTDN010000005.1, read on the forward strand.
CCACGCCTTCTTACACGGTTTCTAACACGGGATTTTTTCCAGCAATAACGTCCTCAATATCCTTTTTGCTCTTACTGGTAGCGAGAGTTATTTGTTCTAAAGTAAACCCGTTATTATACATGTTCAAAATGACTTGCGCCATCCCTTGCGCCATCCCTTGCGCCATCCCTTGCGCCATCCCTTGCGCCATCCCTTGCTCCCTGCTCTTCTTTTTGTCAATTTCAATTTCTTCTTTCATCAATTCCCTTAATGCTTCACACCTGACAGAATCCCTCCTTACTTGTTCGTATAGTTCAAAATTGGCATTGACGCTGACCTGGAGTACGGCTTCAATATTGCTTCGCTCTCTGACATCCGTCACCTTACCCGAATTCTTTAAAAACTCTTTAATATCTTCAATATCCTTTCCTGTTCGCTCTCTTTTATCACCAAAAGATCGATGCGAATAGGTTCCTTGCTCAAGTTATACTCCGATATCAAGTCAAGTTCCTTGATATTTTCCCGCAATTCTAATTCGGCAGCCGCACAAAATGCCGGACGCCACTGTATTTTGTCTGGTAATTCTCTCACCGTTTCGCCTCCCATATTTTATTGGGGGTGCACTCCCTGCCGTGGACATTTTCGCGACCATTTTTTGGTCACTTACATGCAACGGCTCCTCTATACTCTATTATAAATTTCAGCCTTTATTACGTCAATATAGATAATCACATAATTTTCTTAATTATAAGGTTACGGTTACAGTTCAGTCCCCGGCCAATCACCACGCTGATTGGCCGAGAGGATGCACGTAAATCTGGCCGATGCATCACCCGCTTTGCCGTAGGCAAACTAAAAATGCGGGTGATGCCCGTTACAATTCGGACCCGCGCTGGCGCGGGGCTGAATTGTAACAGGTTACGTGTTACTCCCCGGTCATACTTAAAGCTCCTACCGATTCGGGACTTGCACCCTCTGGAGACGTGCACCGCCGGGCGCACCCCATAAAAGAAAAACCGCCCCCGCGGGAATGCCTCGAACATTCCCGCGGGGACGGCTTTTCTTCCACTCCCTTACGCCCTCACGTCTATGTACTGTCCCAATCCTGGTGTGCTGGGAAGCATCTCGAACAGCTGCTGTGCGGCCATTTCCTGAGTGTCCATGGTTTCCTTCGCGACCGACAAGCTAACATTCATCTGCAGCTTCGCCGCACTCATTGCCATGCTGGTCAATGCGACATCTGAAACATCCATGCCGAAAACCTCCTTCCAGGGCGCGCCCTTTTCACGCGTCCGTCAAAATATACCCTTCCGGGCATACCACGTCAAATGCGCTTCGCGCCAGCGGACTCTTCGAGTCCGTCAAAGTATATATCGACACTTCCCGTGTTTTTCTAAACTATTTTTTTCATTTCCGCCAGACGGTTCGCCAGCATGGCAAATTCTTCCAACGTCAACGTTTCCCCCCGCACGCTCGCGCCCTTCCCAAGCGCGTCAATCGCCGACTCGACCTCCGCCTTGGAGAAATCCAGCTCCGGCGAATTTTTCAACCCGTTCGCCAATGTCTTCCTCCGCTGCCCGAACGACGCGCGAATGACACGAAACAACAGTCCCTCGTCCGCCACTCGAACCGGCGGGGTTTCGTGCCGCTCCAGACGGATGACCGCAGAACCAACCTTCGGCCTCGGCATAAAACAATTCGGCGGCACGTTTGCTGCCACATAAGGCCTCGCGTAATATTGCACCGCCAACGATAATGCCCCATAATCCTTCTTCCCCGGCTCCGCCTGCATCCGCTCCGCCACTTCCTTTTGTACCATGACGGTCACGCTTCTTAACGGCACATGGCTCTCAAACAATCCCATGATGATTGGCGTCGTAATATAATAAGGAAGGTTCGCCACCACCTTGATTGGCCGCCCCCCGTTATCCTCCCGCACGAGCCCCGCAATATCCACCTTCAGCACGTCGTCATTGATAATCCGCACATTTTCATAGCCGGACAACGTGTCCTCAAGGACCGGTATCAAATTTCTGTCAATCTCCACCGCCACGACTTTTCCCGCCGAACACGCCAAATACTGCGTCATCGTGCCAATTCCGGGGCCGATTTCGAGCACCATGTCCTCCTTCGTGATATCCGCCGCGCGGATAATCTTGTCCAACACGCGCGTGTCAATCAAGAAATTCTGCCCGAACTTCTTCTGGAAACGAAACTGATATTTCTGTAAAACGGCAATCGTGTTCTGCGGATTGCCAAGCGTCGGCTCCTTCATTCCTACCTCCCCATGTTCCATGAAACCTGACCGTTCGGCGCCCTTTTCGGGTTGTGGGAGACAAGGAACCTGGCGTTATGCAGGCAAGCTTACAACGCCTCATTCCTTGTTTCCCCGCCCCGTGAAAAGTAACGAACTTATATCCCATAAAACGCTTTCGCGTTTTCCTCCGTGACCCTTGTCACCTCTTCCTCGCCGATGCCTTTGATTTCCGCGATTGCACGCGCCACGTAAAGCAAATTCAAGGAAGAATTCCTCTGTCCCCGGTACGGTTCCGGCGCCAAATACGGGCAGTCCGTCTCCAGCACGATGTTCGAAAGCGGAACTGCCACCACCGTCTCCTTCAGCCGCTTCCCGTTTTTGAACGTCACCACGCCGCCCACCCCGATTAAATACCCCATCCGCACATACTCCTCGGCCATTTCCCGGGAATAAGAATAGCAATGGATAATCGCCTTCATCCCCCGCCCATGCGCCTTCAAGATTTCCATCGTGTCGGCCGCCGCCTCTCGGCTGTGGATGTTGACCGGCATGTCAAGCTCCCTTGCCAGCCCAAGCTGTCGGACGAACCAATGTTTTTGCTCTTCATGGCTTTCCTTGTCCCAATAATAATCCAGGCCGATTTCCCCCACGGCCACGATTTTCTCCCGTTGCAAAAGCCGCCCCATGCGGGCAAAATTTTCCTCGTTTAAGGCGCCCACCTCGTCCGGGTGCACGCCAATCATGCCATACACGCCAGAAAAGCGCTCCGCCAGCCCCAGCACCTTGTCCCATGACGCGACAGTCGCGCTGGCGTTGACAATCGTGCCAACGCCAGCGCGTTCCATGGAACCAAGCAATTCCTCCCTGTCCGCGTCAAATTGTTTGTCATCATAATGCGCGTGCGTGTCAAAAATCATAGCCGCCTCCTAATTTCCGTGCCTACCGCCCGGCCGCCCCTAATACTATATCGTCAATCTTCTCAAAAGTCTTAAGCCTATACGACACGACCGTGTTTCCCGCCACCAAGTACAGACGCTCGCCGGCGTACAAGGCACGGACGTCGCTGGATAGCCCCATCAAGTCGCGGCTAAACAAACACTCGAACCCATTTTCCCCATAAGCGAAAATATAATACCTCGCCCCGGCGCCAAACGCGTTGAGTCCAATCAGGTTCTTCTTCACGTCCACGAACGCCGCCTTGTAATTGTACGTGACATCCGTCGAATACGTCCCCTCCAACACGTACTTATGCGCCTCCGTGACGTTCGCCGGGTCGGAAATGTCGAACATGGACAGTTTCACGCCGTCCGTCGTCATGCCTTCCTCGTCCACCTCCATGCCGATTCCGAGAAGCTTCCCGTCACCATATGGATGCAAATAGTCGGAAAATCCGGGAATCTTCAGCTCACCTATGATTTTCGGCTTTTTCGGGTTGGACAAATCCACCGAAAACAACGGATCCGTCTCGCGGAACGTCACGAAATACCCCGCGTCGCCCATGAACCTTGCGGAATACACCCGCTCGTCCTCAGCCAGCCCTTCAATCCTCGCCAGCTCCTTCAAATTTTCATCCAGCACGTAAAGGGAATTGCTGTCCTTTTCCTCCCGTACCATTTCCACGTCCTCCACGACCTGTGCCTTTTGCGTGGCGCGCGGCACGATGCCCTCCAGCCAGAGCGGCATAATTCCATCGTCATCGTAGGACACGCTTGGGCGCACCGTCGTCACCAGCCGCAGGTTCCCCTCGTACTCGTCAATACAGAACGAATCGTTAATCGTTCCTTCCACGTCCGCCTGGCCGACCGCCGTCAACTTGCCGTCCTTGTAGGCAATCTTGCGCATACTTGTCTGCGACACGCGCACCTCGCGGCCTTTGGACTCCTCCATGTCGGAAGATTTCTTCTCCGCATAAGAATTTTCGCAGACATAAATATTTTCGCCGCTCACATAACACAAGTCCGTGTCCCCAAAAATCGCCTTGTTATCCACCACCACGTCCGGTTCCTTCAATGAAAAGGACGAAACCACCAAATATTTCCGCGCCGTGTCAAGCATCGGCAAATACACGTTCCCCGCTTCAATCTTCTGACCGTCGACCACCGGCACGAAACCGTCCTCGTACGACCGTGCCACCTCGTAGTCCGCATAATAATTGCTGAACAAATAGACATACCCGTCCTTTATCCGTGTCGTATAATAACGGCCGCTCTGGGCAATCTTCCCGACACTTTTCGGACTTGACGGATTGCCGACGTCAAATGTCTCCGCCACCGCATACGTCCGATAGGTGGCATACTCGCCCTCACCCTCCCGGCGGCTTTCCGTGTAAGTCACGACCAGGCGGTCGTCCTGCAGGTAAATTTCCTCCACTCCCACCTCGTCGTCGAGCACGATTACGCCCAGCTCCTTCATCTCGTCCTGCTCGATTCCGATAATTTCCACGCGCTGCCCATGAAGTATGAACAAATGCTTCCCGTCCGTCTTGACGATGTCCGCCTCGCCCACGTCCTCCTCACGGGTATTGGTGTCCGAATAATCAACTTCCCCGCCATCCCTCCGACCGGTTTCCTGACTGATGCCTTCAAAGGACGTGTTCCCGCCATCGGCCGACTTGGCATCCTCCATCACGGACTCCTCCGTGAATATTTCCGCACCGCCTGCCATTGCACCGTCTTCCGAGAATACGCCCCCAAGGAAGCCCGAATTCATTTCCAAATCCGTCCCGTAACTCTGTCGTGCTTCCTGCTCTGCCTTAATATACCTATAAACCTCGTCATAATCCTCGGCCGTGCGAACCGCGTTTTCCGCCTCCGCTTTCGCTCCCGCCTCCTGTCCTTCGGCTCCCGCCCCGTTTTCACCACCGTCGGCCGCCTTTCCCTTCGTATCGGCATCGGCAACCACCCGTTCCGCGTCGCAATGCCCTGGGTTAAACACGTCATAGATTTTGCCGCCCGCGACTCCAATGACCAGGATAAAGCACGCCGCGGCCGCAATCCCCAAGTAATGTATGGGTTTCATTCCTTTTTTCTTCTTCGTCCCAGACAGCCTCTTTTCCACCGCCTCCGGCATCAAAGATTCCGGCACTTCCAAATCCTTTGTCTGCTCCTGTATTTTATTCTTCAAATTAATTTCATCGAAACTCATAACATGCAACTCCTTTCCTCACGTCTTATATCCCTCCGCCAGATGCAGCCCGCCACGCCAGCATCTGCCTTGGCCGTCCCGGCGCGCGGCTCTTGCGCTTCCTCGCCCGTCACGCCAGCATCTGCCTCAGCCGTCCCAGCGCGCGGCTCTTGCGCGAACGCACGGTAGCCGCGTTCATGCCCAGCGCCTCGCTGATTTCGTCGCTCGAATAGCCTCCCAGCACCGACCACCCGACAATCAGGCGGTCCTTCGCCTCCAACGAAAGAAACGCCTCCCGCACGTCCTGCGTCCGTGCGAAATCCATTTCACCCGTCGTCAAGCCGGCCGTCAAGTCCTCCGACAATTCCTCGTTATACTCACGGCCACACAGTCTCCTGCGGCACTGGTTCGCCAATATCTTAAACATCCAGCTGCGGAAGGAATCGTCCTTCTTAAGCTTCCCGATGTTTTCAAAGGCGGCCACCACGGCGTCCCCGACCGCGTCCTCCGCGTCCTGCTGTTGCTTCATCATATAATAGGCAAACTTGTACAAATCCTTATAGATTTTCGCGTACAATTCTGAAAACGCTTTCGCGTCCCCCCTTTTTGCCCGTCGAATCAACACCAATTCCGATGTTCCCCCATATTCGTACATCCGTGCTCACCACCTTTACGTATCCTTTCGAAGACCTTCTTGACTACTAGAGTCGCGACTTCATGATTTTGTTGCATGTCATGTAGAAAAATTTTCAGCTGTGCGGTAGAAGAGGGAAAGATTTCTCTTTCCCTCTTCTTTCCTATGATAATCATCCCGCCACCTTTCCACGACCGTGCACCCAAGTGCACGCACGGGAAAGACGGCCAATCATCCCCTATAATAATTAATCAGGCATCCTTTCAAGATAATCTCCCGCTCGGTATCGGTCATGTCCCCGAGCTGCAATTCGATTTCCGTCAGCCCTTCGCCGACCACGTATGCCTTCACGTCGCTTAGCTTGCCCTCCACGGCCTTGCGGACATCCGGCACGAAAATATAGTCCCCGTTTTTAAACGGCAACGCCGTATGCCCCGCCTTTGTCAAAAACGGCAGCATGCCCCAGTTAATCAGGTTCGAACGATAACGCTTGGTCGCGTACTCATTGGCAATGTTCGCCCAGCCGCCCAGCACCTTCTGGCAAGAGGCCGCCTGCTCACGCGCCGAACCGTCACCCGGCTTCACCGCGAAAATCGTGCTGCCGACGCCCAGGTTGCCCTTGCCGACGTTTGGATACGTTTCTTGAATCGCCTCCATCACCGGCTTCAATTCCTCCAACGCGTCCAACGGGCAATTGCCCGCCTCGATGGCCTTCTGCGCCGCCTGCACTTCCTTCGCCCGCCCGACGTAGGCCGGATCCTTCCTGGAAAGGGCAAACTCCGCCAGCCCCAACGGGTTGGAACGGTAAGAGGACGTCTCGCCGGACGGAATCAGCTCGTCCGTCGTCGTCACCGGGTCGTGGATTTCGGAAACCACCTTGAGCACCAGGTTCTCCGGCAGCGCGCTCATCGCCGGCCAGTCCTTGATGTTCGGTCCAAACTGGATTTCCACTGACGAATCGGCCACGCCCTTGCTGTCAAAGACACGGTTCGCGTAAATGCTGCCGTCAAAATGATACTTCTTGCCACTGTATTCCGCGTCCACCGCCGTCGCCGGCGTCAAAAATCCCTTGTTCGCCGCCGTCGCCGCGATGGAACGGGCGTCCATCAACGCCACGGACGAAATCTGGCCGCTCTGCAGCTTCGAGCCCTCGCGGTTCGGGAAGTTCCGGGTCGAATGACGAATCGAGAACGCATTGTTCGCCGGTGTGTCGCCCGCGCCGAAGCACGGCCCGCAAAATGCCGTCTTGACGATGGTTCCCGCCGCCAAAAGATCGGCCACCGCGCCATTTTTCACCAATTCCAGGTAAATCGGGGTGCTCGCCGGGTATACGCTGAACGTAAACGCGTCCGCGCCAATGTACCTGCCCTTGATAATGTCGGCCGCCGCACAAATATTTTCAAAGCCGCCGCCCGCGCAGCCGGCGATAATCCCCTGCTCCACGTAGAACTTCCCGTCCACGACCTTGTCCTGCAGCGAATACTCCACCGCGCCGTCCAGGCTGACCAGCGCCTTCTGTTCCACGTCATGCAAAATGTCCTTCAAGTCCGCATTCAGTTCGTCAATCGTGTAAACATTTGACGGATGGAACGGCATCGCGATCATCGGCTTGATTTCGCTCAAGTCCACGTAAACCATCCCGTCATAATAAGCACATTGCCCCGGATTCAGTTCCTTGTAATCCTCCGCGCGCCCATGGATTTCGTAAAATTCCTTGATTTTCTCGTCCGTCTTCCAGATGGAGGACAGACACGTGGTCTCCGTCGTCATTACGTCGATGCCGATACGGAAGTCCGCACTCAGCTTCTCCACGCCGGGGCCGACGAACTCCATCACCTTGTTGTTCACGTACCCGTTCTTGAACGTCGCCCCGATAATCGCCAACGCCACGTCCTGCGGCCCGACCCCTTTCATCGGCTCGCCGTCCAGGTAAATTGCAATCACGCCCGGCATCTTGATGTCGTAAGTCTTGTTCAAAAGCTGCTTCACCAGCTCCGGTCCGCCCTCGCCCATCGCCATCGTACCCAACGCGCCATAGCGGGTATGGCTGTCCGATCCCAGGATCATCCTGCCGCCGCCCGCAAGCATCTCCCGCGCGTACTGGTGGATGACGGCCTGGTGCGGGGGAACGTAAACACCGCCGTACCTTTTGGCGCACGTCAGGCCAAACATGTGGTCATCCTCGTTAATCGTTCCGCCCACGGCGCACAACGAATTGTGGCAGTTCGTCAACACGTAAGGAATCGGGAACTTCTCAAGCCCCGAGGCCCGCGCCGTCTGGATAATGCCCACGAACGTGATGTCGTGCGACGTCAGCTTGTCAAACTTGATCTGCAGCTTCTCCATGTCGCCGGACGTGTTGTGCGCCTCCAAAATGCCATACGCCATGGTGTTTTTGGCCGCCTCGTCCTTCCCAAGCGGCACCTGCGCACCACTCTCCTCCACGATTTGCGTGCCATTTAACAAATAAACGCCTTCTTCATATAATTTAATCATTAGATATCCTCCTCCTTACTAGTCCCTTTCCCGCAGGATTTTCTCAACCTCGATCTGTGTCTCGCCAACCCTGATTACGTCCTCTTTCTGAAGCAAGACCGCGTCCGCCAAACGCTCCTCGTTCAAAAACGTCCCGTTCGTCGAACCCAAATCCTCCAAATACAACTTGCCGGCCTTATGTACGATTGCGCAATGATGCTTCGACATCTTCGGATCCCCTTCAATCGTCAGGAAATACTCGAACTCTGGATCGTCCTTCGCCCGCCCGATGCCGACCGTGTCAAAAAACTGGTACGTGTACCGCTCCCCGGTGCTTAAGTTCCCCAAAAGAATCCGCCACTGCCGCCGCACCGGCCTGATTACCTGTACCTGCTCCGACCCGTTGTCGTATTCGCCACGCCGCCTTCTTCCCGGCGATTCGTCGTACTCGTCATCGTAATCGTCTCCGCGCCGCCTTCTCCCCGGCGATTCGTCGTACTCGTCATCGTAATCGTCTCCGCGCCGCCTTCTCCCCGGCGATTCGTCGTACTCGTCATCATAATCGTCTCCGCGCCGCCTTCTCCCCGATGATTCCCGTCCATCTGGCACGCCTCTCCGCCGCGACCGGCCATAATCGTCGGACTCGTACCCGCCGTCCCCGTACTCGTTCTTCACCGCCAACACGCACTGGAAAATCAAGAATGCCGAAATCGCCAGCAACACAACCATAACAATCCAAATCAACATAATCACTCCTTACGAAGCTTGTCCGCCAAGCCCTTTTATCTTACAAGAAAGCCCACCCGGCCAAATCCACCCTCTACCCTGCGGGACTTACCCGTCCTGCAAAAGAATTTCCAACCGGATATCGAATTACAACCGCATAGGTGGAAACATTTTTTGACACTACATCATTTTATCAGACATGCCACCAGATAACAACCCCAAAACACGAAAAAATGACCCCATGCATCCTTTTTCATTACTTTTCTCTAGGATGCATGGGGATGTCCCTTATCAATCACAACATATTTGCAGCCATTACAAATATTTCAGAACCCCTTTGGTCGCCATCACGGACACTTTAGAAACTCCTTGCCGCCATTGCAGACGTTTCAGCAATCCTTCCGGCTCCACCTCGTATCCCGGCTTGCCAGGCAATACGAACATGTTTTTTGCAGCTCCCCGCTCTTGTCTGGTGAACGGGTTCACGCCGAGCAAACACCCGCTCACGCCACACGCGATGGCCGGTTCCGTCATCGTTCCCGACTTGGAAATCATGGAGATGGAGAAGTCCCGCTCTCCTGCCACCTCGATTGAGTCCGTGATATACTTGTCGCTGATGCTGTTACCAACGTAATATATCTCCAAAGACTTTCCGATTTCCTTCGAAACGCAGTTTACAAAGGAATGTCCAAGAAATTCCGTGGCCACCCTTGCCCCCCGGTAGGAGCCGCCAGTGTCGATTACGAACAGCACGTCCGAGTCCCTGCCGACTTTTGTAGCCGCCTTTTGAATTCACGCGAATTCTTCCTTGTCATACTCTACCGGCAAATCAATCCAGCCAAGGAAATCATTTCCCGCGCCACTCTTCGCCACCAGCTTCTCCTTTGCCTATACGGCAAACTCAAAACCTTCCTCTCTGATTCTTTTGTTCTCTTTTATTCAGCAATTTTCCTTATCGGACCAAATATCCACCCGCCCGCGCCGAGTGGTGTCCTTCGGTGCCGTACTACCCCTATGACGCCAAATTGCCGACCAATTATTAAGCCAGAAATTCCTCCAATATCTGGCGTAACTGCTCTTCCCTCACGGAAGGCTGCTCTTCTTTATATGTGGGCCGATCCACGCGGTACAATTCGTCTCCCTCCCCACGGTAACCTTGGCGCGCCGTCTGGCTTTTCTTGTTCGCCTCCGCCTGGTAAGACCGTTGGGAGCTTACAACCCTTCCGGCGGTGTTCTCCGCCCCCTCGTCCTGCCTGGGCGCCGACCTCCCCTCGCCCGGAAGTTCCGTTTGTGCGGCCCTTCCCTTGGCGGCTTTCCGGAATACGGGGTTCATCGTCCCCCCCTTCACGCTCTTGCGCGGTTCTCCTTCTATATTAATAGAAAGTTCCGGTGCCGCCTCCTGGCCTGGCCCGTCCGCCAAAGCCATCTGCGTGGACCCGTTATTTGAAACGGCCTGGGAAAGCCCGCCATTCTTGGCGACTGCCGCAAACCCGTCATTCCTGGCAACTTGCGAGGAACCATCACTTGAAGCCTTTTGCAAGGGAGCCTCGTTTCCAGCCGTACGAATCACGTCAATCTGCTCCCGCTCGTTCGAACGGTTCTTGCGATAACGCAGCATGCTGGTATTCTCCAGATAGTCCACCATGTAATTTTTCACGGCCTCAATCTTATAAGGCTCGTCCGACAGCTGGCTGATGACGTATAACGCAATCATCTCCCCCGCGCCCACCATCAGGTACTGGTACACTTCCTCGCAAATCCCATTCGTGGCGTACCAGAAAACTGCCCCTATCACTGCCAGGATTCCAGCGAACCAGACCGACTGGAGCTGCAATTGCCTCCATGTATGGATGCGGAACAAAAAGCTGCGGTATTCATATATGTATTTCTCCACAAAGACCCGTGTATTTTCCACTTTATCATGCAGCATACAAGCATGCTCGTATTTTGCGCGCACCAGTTTTATCAATTTATGCGTACTCTTTGACATACTGGACGCGGCCGTAAGAAGACGGCGCAGTGTAAGATGATTGGCCACTTTTGCCATCACGCCGATGACACCGACGGTTACCATCATATAGTAAACGATGTTGGTGCCAGTTACCACTTCTTGAATCATAACGAAATCCTCCTCGCTTTGAGTTGTTACACAATAATCCGGATTGTGTTGAGCCCTATTATAGCCCAAACTTTGGCAAATGTCCTCAAAAACCGTTCTACAAATTTCTACAGCCGGGGCAAACGCGCCGCCCTCCCGCATAACCTGGAACCCCTTAAAATACCGCGTATTTTCAAGGTTTTCTCGCTCAACATAAAGTGCTGGAACCACTTCGGGACGCCTCGAAAAATCCTCCCTCCGACTTGTCAACTTGAAGGATTTTTTGTCGAAAACTTCCCGCATTAAAATGGCCGTTGCAATCCGGTTGACATCCTCCTCTCCGTTTTGCTATAATAATGCCATTAAAGTTGAGGAGGAATCATGACATGCAATACAAACCAACGGGAGTTTGTTCCCAGATGATACAATTTGACATCGAAAACCACAAGGTAAGGAACGTCTCTTTTAATGGAGGTTGCAGCGGGAACACGCAAGGGCTTTCCCGCCTGATTGAAGGGATGGACGTGGACGAAGCGATTTCCCGTCTCGAAGGAATTCGTTGCGGCTTCAAGGCCTCCTCTTGTCCCGACCAACTTGCCCAAGCATTAAAACAAGCAGTCGGCGAATAACTTGCCGACTGCCCCCATTTTTCCATATTTAGTTGTCCGCGTTCTTCTCCGTCATGAGCAATGAAAGCAGCCACTGATATGTATTCAACATTGGTGGCGTTTCTTAGTGCAGGAATTTTCTCTTTAATATTTTTTATTGTTTATAGTTTCAATAACTTCATATTAAATTGTCGTTCCGCACAATATCAGTGGCTGCTTTCATTGCTCATGTTAAGAGCTTCTCAAGGTTCCCACTATTTTGCATAAAACGTTTCGCTGAGGGAAAACGCCGTTTCATAAGGATAATCGTCACCCGCCAAGTGTTCACAATGTATCCGATATGATTTACCACCCTCTATGGACATGATTTTTCTCCAGTCCAAATACTCCGTCTCGTATGTATCTTTTCTCCAGGCATCTACCGACTTCCAACGTCCAGTCTCTTCGTCATACTGTTCCACGTACGCGATGATTGATAAAAAATCAACCTTTCTCTCGGCTATCGTCATGCCATAGACGTAGATTCTTCCTGGCCCTGCCCCTGAAATCTTGCAAATTCCCTCAATCATTTGTAGCACCTTACCTCTTTTGCAATTTCTCAAAAACTTAACCTATCCAAATACCATCGGTGAAAGTAGTAGATGTATCGTAAGGAAAATCTACATCATTTCCCGCAAAATGATCGCATCGCACACGATAATAATATCCTCGTTCCACCACCAATGTCTTTCCTGATGAAACACCATACGCATCATGTTTCTCTACCGTCCACGTGGCTATTTGGTGCCAATACCCAGTCTGCGGATTAAAGCGATCTACATATACGATTAATCCTACATAGTCAACCTTATGATTCGCCGTTGTTGCTCCATATGCATAAATCTTTCCGGACGCCGGACAACTGATGACACTATCCCCATCCATCAAATGCGTCCCTCGCTCCAATTCCGAAGAAGTACTTCTCGATGATTCTCTTTCCATTGTCAGGTAGGAACCATCCACACACTTCAATGAATCTTCAGCCGCTTTTACAACATCCGCTGTTCCAAAAACCATACCACACAACAATGCCAAGGAACAAACCACTGTCAAAAATTGCTTTTTCATAACCAAAATCCTTTCTTTGTAACTTTATCTTATGTAGCCCTCTACTATATAGACAACTGAACTCCAAAAAACTTACGCATTTTAGCCAAAAAAGTGTAAATTTTTTAAAATTAGTTCAAAATCTGACTTATTCATGACTCCTTTTAACTGATAATGTACTCCCTTATAACTAAATTCTGCAACACGTCGATATATTTTATAGCCTTCAACCTCATACTCCCTTATCGTAATAATCACATCATTTACAATAAGCTCATACTCATCTACTTTTTTATCTTCCTCAAGTTCTCCCCATGAAGAGTTGCTATCATTCAAATAAATGGTATATCTAATAATCTCATCTCCAAACCGATAAAACATTTTCGCCTGCTTCAAGACTTCTTCAATTTGATATTCCACCAAAACCATATTCTCAGGTCTTTCCTTTATCCTAACCGCATAAATCCCCAACTCTTCTCCGATTTTTTTATATACGGTTGCCTCATCCCCATCATCTGACCCTATCGTATCCATATCTTCCACATTCAAAATCTTCATCGGATTCTCATCCTCGCCGGCAAATCGTTCCAACAGAATCTTCAGATACGACTTGCTCCCAATACTGGTCATGCTCATCCCCATCACCAACACGAGGATGGCCACCAACGCCACAAGCAGCGTCTTTTTCTTCTGTTTCCTACGATACACCACCACCGGCTCCGCTCCGAAGCCGTTCGCACTGTTATAAAGAAAATGCGATTTCGAAGATACTGGTACCGATACCGCCACCTTCGCTTCTGCCGTTTCTTCGCCCGTTCGCCCCGCTTCCGATACTTCCCCATCCAGCCGTTCTGTTTCCGATGCTTCCCCGCACGGCCGTTTGACCCCTGCCACTTCCTCGTCCGACCGTTCTACTTCTGATGTTTTCTCACTTAGCGGTTCTACCTCTGGTTCCACCTCTGGCATTTCCTCGATTAACCGCTTTGATTTCAGCTCTGCCTCCAGCGCACGGGCGCGCTCAAAAAACTTGGCATCCATTTCCTCGCTCACCTTCATCTGCGCAAGCTCAGGATGCCGCTCTATTTCTTCCTTTATTTCTTCCTTTATCTCTTCCATTTCCCGCTTAAGCTCTTTTTGTAATGACAGTTTTATTATCTCTTTCATACCATTGCCTCTCATTATGACTGTAAGCTTTTTTTCATGCGTAATTTAGTTTGATGATACCAAGGCAAAAGGCCATGCGTTCCATGCTCACATGAAGAGGCATGACTTTTAGAATTGCGAGAGCACAACTTGCAAGGCAATCCGTGGGTATCGTAGGGACAAAATGTCTTTTGGCCCCAACATTATAGTTTGTCGTTATTCACAATCATCATGTTTGTTGCGCAGTGCAACTTGAAACAAACATAATCCGCGTCGTCATTTGACGCTTTCTTGTTCTTGACATTTTCTAAAATTTGGTTATTATGTTCTTATGACTAATCATACTCGGAGGTTATCCTTATGAAACGCATCATACTTACCGGCGGTGGATCCGCCGGACACGTTACCCCCAACATCGCCCTTATTCCGCAATTGAAGGAAAAAGGGTACGAAATTCACTACGCGGGATCTTACCAAGGTATTGAGAAAGACCTCATCGAACCCTTTGGCATCCCATACCACGGAATTTCCTCCGGCAAGCTGCGCCGCTATTTCAGCCTCCAGAACTTTTCCGACCCGTTCCGGGTTCTCAAAGGCCTGGCACAAGCGCGTAAATTGATTCGCGACCTGAAACCGAACGTCATCTTTTCCAAAGGCGGCTTCGTTTCAGTCCCCATCGTACTTGCCGGGAAACAAAACCATGTCCCCGTCATCATCCATGAGTCCGACATGACACCCGGGCTGGCCAACAAAATCGCCATCCCCTGCGCCGATAAGGTTTGCTGCAACTTCCCCGAAACCTTAGAACACCTGCCAAAAGAAAAAGCGGTACTCACCGGCTCTCCCATTCGGCAGGAACTTTTATCAGGCAACAAGCTCGCCGCACTTAATTTTTGCGGTTTCACGCCAGACAAACCAGTCATCCTGGTCATCGGCGGAAGCCTTGGCGCCGTGGCGGTCAACAACACGGTACGCGCCGCCTTGCCGAAGCTGCTTGAGAGCTTCCAGGTCATCCACCTTTGTGGAAAGGGCAAGATGGACGAAACCTTGGCGAATACGAAAGGCTACTGCCAATTCGAATACATCAAAGACGAGCTACGCGACCTTTTTGCATTGGCCGACCTTGTGATTTCCCGCGCCGGAGCCAACGCCATCTGTGAATTGCTGGCACTCCGCAAGCCCAACCTGCTAATCCCGCTTTCGGCAAACGCCAGTCGTGGTGACCAGATTTTGAATGCCCGTTCTTTTGAACGCCAAAACTTCAGCATCGTACTGGAAGAGGAGGAAGCAAACAGCGAAACTCTTCTTGCGGCCGTCCAACAATTATATGAGCGGCGCGACACTTACATGAATGCCATGCGCGACTCCTCCATGCAAGACTCCATCGGTACGATTATTAACTTGATTGAGGAAACCGCATTAAAAACGAATTAAAATTTTTAATTGGGGTGAAAGTAACGAAAGTTTTTCTTTCACCCTTTTGTTTAACCTCTTTTTTGTTGCAAGGATGCCTAAAATGCGACGCATCTGGCAAACATTCCTATTATACAATACAAGACCTATGTAAATCTACACTGTTTTCCCTAAATTTTCACCTTTTTTATGAGAAGTCTCCTATTTGCACCGTTGTCCGTGTCATTTTTTCTTCAATTCCTCGTACTCTACGCCAAATCTATCCCTAATCCATGCTCTCGCCCTATGCAGCATTACTTGATATGCGTTCAGACTAACTCCCATTACCTTGGCGGCTTCCTTATACGAAAGTCCCACATGGGCCGCAAGCAAAATAGCCTCGTACCATCGCTCGTTCTTTTCCCATAATGCAGACATGATACGGTCATGAAGATCCGCCCTCATTCTGTTCGCCTGCATTTCCAGATATTCGTCTTCCGTGCTTTCCCTGAAAAGCCCGCTACTTGGTGTCTCCGCTTCGTCTTCCTGAATGAGCGGCATTTCCGCTTTCATCCGTTTACGGTAATTGAGTGCCATGTTCCTTGCGGTTATGTAAAGCCACGACTCAATATTAACGGCTGGCTCCTCGCATTCCATCAACCGCAGAAGTTTCAGAAACGTCTCTTGCCTGATATCTTCTGCCATGTCCGAATCCTTCGCATACAAATATGCCGCATGCAGAACAGAGTTCTTGTACTTCTCATAAATCTCATTAAATTCATGATTCTCCGTCACAGCTCCGACCCCGGCTTCATTCTATCTTATCCAATAGTTCCTTTTTATCTTCTTCCGTCAACGTACCCATATGCCATCCAAGACCTACATTGTCGTCTTTATACCGGGGTATCATGTGCATATGGAAATGAAACACGCTTTGCCCCGCCACCTCCTCGTTATTCTGTACAAGATTATACCCGTCGCATCTTAACACGTCCTTCATCTTACATATCATCTTTTTGGCAAGCACCATGGTCTTAGCCGCCAAATCTTCATCCAAGTCGTACAAATTTCGGTAATGTTCCTTCGGCAAAATCAAGGCATGTCCCTTGGACGCGGGGTTCAAATCCAGAATTACCCTGAAGTCCTCGTCCTCGTACAATGTTGCCGATGGTACTTCTCCCGCCGCTATCCTGCAAAAAATACAGCTCTCGTTTTTCATGTCCAACAACCCTCTCCTATCTTTTTTACTTGTAACTGCCCCTAGTATATCCTACTTTTTGGAAAAAGAGAAGTTATTTTCCAAATTTTATTTACGCGCCCTACGCATATGGCTCTAAAATAATTATACATTGTTAGACATGAGTCCCTTATATATTGGCCTTTTCTTACAACCTTATACCACAAAATTTGTCGAAAAAAAAATTTATATCGTTCTGATTTTTATTGAACCCCGCCCCTTTCCGTGTTAGACTACATACACTAGCACAATAAAATCCATACATACCAAAGGGGGCAAGCCATTCCTATGTTACGTAATATTGATACCCATAAAATGAACATCCTGATGGAGCAAAACGAAGAGGCAAGACAGATTATCAACCAACTCCTCGAAAACCACCAGACCATCGTCTCCTCAATTTCACACGAAATCCGCAATCCCCTCGCGCTGATATCCTCTTCCCTACAGTTGGTAGAGACCCGGCACCCGAATGTAAAGAATTTTTACGGTTGGAAGCAGGCCATGGAAGACATCGATTTCATGCGCCAGCTTCTTGACGAACTTTCCCTATTCAATAACGGGAGCACCGTTCGTCCAGGCGTGTTTTCCATAGAACAGTTATTAAAAAACATTGCCATATCCTTTGCCATTTCAGTGAACGAACAAGATGCCAGTATTGAATTCTCCTCAAAAATCCCCACCGATTTGGGAGATTTTACCGGTGACCGCCTAAAGCTGGAGCAGGTCGTTCTCAATCTTCTTCGTAACGCGAAGGATGCCATTGGCGAATCTGGTTCTATCTCGCTGTCCGCCGCGCGGCACGCCGATGCTTTACATATAACCGTCAAGGATACTGGTTGCGGAATCCCAGAAGACCGTCTGGAGTCCATCTTCGAACCATTCCGAACATACAAACCGGAAGGCACCGGACTGGGTCTGGCTTTGTCACGGCAGATTATCACCGCGCATAATGGTACGATTTCCGTAGAATCCAAGGAGGGGGAAGGCAGTACCTTTTCCATTGTTTTACCTATTTAAAACTCCCCCGTCCTTGTCATTAGCCGGGGCGGCCCTCGCCATCCCCCCGGCTAAGGCCAATCACGTTCCATTGGGTTTTCCGATTCCAGAATCAAATCATCCCAATTCCCCCAACGTCTGCCACGCAGCTTTTTTGCAGACATTTTTAGCGACCCCCACCAGTCATTCTCTTCACGAAGCACTTCTACCATGGAAACTCCGCGATACTTTACATATTCATCGGCCATTTCCATATCTTGTTCTTCTTCATCCGTCAAGCAAAACACGTTGCCCAGTTCTTGTCCTCGACCCGTCGCTTCATCTTCTGCCGCCTTTCTCTCCATTTCATGCTTTTCATAGTCCTCCATGATTTGTTTCAAATCATAGTGCTCTTGTAATGTCGCCTTATGCAACTCGTAAGCCAGGAAAATCCCCTGCGCGTCCCCATAATCCAACGTCCTCACAAAATATTCCGTCAATTGGTGGAAGGACTTCCCCAAATCCAACTCCATTTCCGGGAAATAGCAAAAATACCACTGCCCCTCCTCATAAAATATGTATTCCGGCTCCAAAAGTATACAATTGGGACTTAACAGATATTCCTGCAAATTTTCCGTTACCGCCAGCAAGCCAGACACCACGTCCCGTATCGTCTGCTCTTTCATGGCTGCCTTTTCATGCATCATCGCCATGGACGTTAACCCTCCGACTTCATAGGTATATCTTGACTTTCCTTCAACAAAGCACCCCTCCGCCACCAATACCCCCTCTATTTGGTTTTGCCGTAACATCGGCATTTGATAATCCTCGTGATACTCCTTGTCCACCATAAGGTGTAAATACACCTTGTTCAATTTCGTCTCATATTCCGCTTGAAACAAGCCGTTGTTTTTCAATCTTCTCCTCCCTCTGGTAGAACTCCTTTTAAAATGCTCATTCTTCGAATCATTTCTTCTGGTTTCGAAATCACGGCACACTGCATTACTTCCAGACTCATCCCGCCTTTTTGCGCGGATACCGTAATCCTTACCTCGTCCTTCGTTTTATCCGCCTCCACCCTCATCCCGGAAAAAAGAATTAGCTTTCCGGCAACCTGACTCCTGAAAAATTCTTCCACATCCATTTCCCCTTGGAAACCAGCCTTTCGCTCATAACGAGCCGCCACGACGACCGTCTCCCCTGCCGCCGCTATCAAAATGATTTTATCATGATAATAAAACGTACTGTATATAATAAGTTGAAACACCAACATGAGAACCGGCATCAGACATGCCAGTTCTATGGTCATGATTCCCGACATCCCTCCTCTCCCCGCATCGTCCGCCCCTTGCTCGTCCCGTATGCACTGCCGCCATTCCTTAGCCGTACTCATCCCGTGCCTCCTGCTGCCATCCCCATCTTACGCCTCCTGCTGCCATCCCCATCTTACGCCTCCTGCTGCCATCCCCATCTTACGCCTCCTGCTGCCATTTTTAATCCATCCTCATCCCGCGCCTCCTGCCGCCAGCACGATTACATATGCCGCGCCCAGAAACGGCACAAACGGAAACGCGCTTTTCCTTTTAAATTTACTAATCACCAGGACCGCCGCCGCAAACAATGCGGTCAAAAAAAACGTTGTGGCCAACAAGCCAAGCAAGTCCCAAATGCCAAGATAAATCCCCAATATTCCAATCAGCACGCCGTCCCCATATCCCAGCGCTTCTCCCGTCACCTTGCCAATTGCCAAAAACAAAAGTCCGACCACCGCTCCCGAAAGCCACAAAATCATCGGCTGCCCTCTCCAGACCACTCGATACGCCAGTGCCAGCACGGCACCCAGCCACAGTATCCAGCCTGAAAGCCGCCTCGTCTTAATGTCCATCACGGACAAGGCCGACAAGTAACACATGCAAACCACCTTGCCCAACAAGCTTATTTCGCACACTTGCCGCACGCCCCCCTTCCCATTACTTCTGACCTTTTGATTGCCCGGATGGAACGCTTCAAGCCACTGCACTCCAACGAGTTATGATACTTGTCTCCATATTCCGTGACGTAAACTCCCGCCATCGTCCCGGCGTGCACGCATTTTTCACAAGGGTAATAAATTCCCCCGTCCTCGTTCCGAATTCCTGACAACCTTGATTCCGGCACATAACGAATCGTCAGTTGTAGATATCGGCACTGGTAATCTTCATGATATGCGAGTCCATAATCCGTGACATAAACGATGTCATCGCCGCCACCCTCCATTCCCAATGGCTGATACCCCGTCCATGCCCGAATTTGAAATGATTCTTTCATGTCCATGGACAGATTCAGAAACCTTGGAAACGGCAAGCGGACCTTGTAGCGCACGTCCACGTTGATCATGCCATCCGCTTCCCTATAGTAGGATCTCCAACAACTCAACCCTCCACTTCCGCCCTCTATCACGCTTCGCTCCATCCGCTCCGCGCCAATCAAGCCCACAATGTCCGCCTCCAGTTTCCATGAATTTAAAACCGGCAACACCGTCACCTCCACCGCCGCTTTCTCGGCGGCATTCTGGGCCGCATTTCGAACGCTAAACTGCACCGAACGAATTTCCAACAAGTACACCAGGCACAACGTGGCAAAGAAAAATATGGGTAACACCAACGCGGCCTCCACCGTCAAGCTTCCCCCTGGGCCTGATACGGATACCCTTTCTTTTATGATATTGGATGATTTTTTCTTTCCATTCAAACGTCGTCTTTTTGACGTTTTCCAACCGGGCGAATGGGAGTCGCCCTTTGACATTAAAACAAACATAAACGAACATTCTCCTTTCTGCAAATTTGGTATGAATGGAATTATTAATCCGCTTGACTACGGATTTTGGACAAAACTCAATTCGAGAAGAAAGGGCATCCATATCAGGCCCAAAAGCAAGCCGTCAGATAGTTGTAATCATAGATACCCAAAATACGTGGGAAACGTATAGGTATACCCGTTCCATATTTGTGCCATGTTTTTTAATTTTATCTTTGTCACACATGCATCGACCCTAAAATTTGACACCCCCTCTTGCCGCTGCAGATTCTGTTCCACCCTGTCCAAAACCCGCATCGTCAGCCGCGCGTCATTTTCCAAGAAAAGCATAATCTGCAAATATTCCACATAGGTAAGTCCTTCCCCGGCATCCATCCCGTCCTTTTGGTCTTCCTGCGTGCCAAGTTGAAATAAGGAAGACACCTGCAGCTGCCATGTTTCCTTGTCCTTTACCATGGCGACACGCCCGCCGCCAAGCAACGACCGCAAATCCATCACACTCTCGCCAAACGCCCATAAAACCAGTACAAGTTGCTTCACCACTTCCATGGCCTCCGGCATTAACAATACGATCGACAATGCCGCCGCGAAGATTTCGGCCTCCGACTGTTTCTCACCATCCGTCTGCAGGAAAAAGTAGTTTGCCGCAAATCGGAAGAATAGAAGACGCCGCACGACCGTGTTTAAGTTTTCGGAATCACTGGCTTTCCCGCAGAGGAGATACTCCAATTCGTAATCAAGCGACCTCGCTTCACCCTTTATCCCCGTGGCACACCCTAAATGCTCCACGACATACTGTTCAAAGAGAAGGCGCTCCTCCAACTGCCCGATGCCCGCATGGGCGGGGAAGCTTCCACGCCCGGTATTCCGGGCGCGGATGGAAACTTGTTCGCCAAGCGGCACCGACTTGTTTGACAATACGAAGTCTTTGGGCAGAACCAAGGACAATAGCTGGTTTTTTCTCGCCCATAAAAGCGTGTCCGCCTCCTCCGGCAGCAACTCCTCATTTTCCAGCACCGTCACGTCCAACTCTTCCGAAATCTCTTTGCCTTGTATTTCTTGTTCCTTCCATTTCGCCGCAAGCCCCGCCAAGTCCCGCACCAGCGAAATTCCCGTACGCTCCTCCATGTACGCCAGCACTTGCTCTCGAAACGCCTGCCCGTCATTATCCGTGAGCAGCTGCACTTCCGCAATCTCCTGGCCAATTCCCATCGCCCCATAATAAGAAAGACGGTTCAACACGCGGCTTTCGTCATATTTCCCGCTACCATAGGTACTGTCGAGCGCGAACACGCCATACTCCTCCCATAGCCCGCGATGATACTCGCCAAACGCGGAAAACACCGCGCGCTCGACATCCAACCGCTTTTGGTTCTTTGACATTTGTATGGTTGCGCTTTCCGTCATGGCCAAAATAAAGGAAACCAGCAGCACAAAAATCAAGCTCAAAAACGCCGTGACCTCTCCCTTTTCCCTCCCCAACATCAAATTCCCGAACTTTGGCTGGTAATTTTGCGGAAAATGGTATTTACCAGATTGGTCATCTGATTTTTGAAAATCAGGACCAACGCGATCAGCACGACCAAAATCAACAATAGTTCCACGACGGACATCCCCGCCCTTTCCTGCATCTTCCAAATAATCCTCTGCTTCATCCACATTATTTTATAAAATAACTTTTTAATATTTCTCATGTTTCTTTCCTTTCTTTTTCCTGATTTTTAAAAACCCATGCTCAAAAACGCCGGAACCACAATGATGACCAGGACCACGGCCAGCATCATGAACATGGGAATCAACACCTTCGTTCCCGCTTCCTCGCCCAACTTCTTTGCCAGGCTCTTTCGCTCTTCAAACGCATTGTCGGCTTCTTGTTTTAATATGAGAGCCAATCCCTTCGTGCCTTTACGCAAGTTTTGCGAAAGCAGGGCGGCAAACTTCCGATATATCGGCAATCCACAACGCTCCCCGAATCGCTCATAGCACTCGCCCTCGTTTGCCCCGCCTTTCATCTCGTGCATGGAACGTACCATTTCCTCGTACACTTCGCGCCTTCCATTTTCAGCCTTTCGCCCCTCATAATGCTCGGCCATCCGATACCAGACACCGCGTGCCGGCATCCCCGCCCCCAAGAACAAAGTAAACGTGCTAACCAACTGCGGGTAATCCAGCGTCATCTGCATATCACGACGTTTCTTCCCCTCCTTTTCCTTCTCCTTTTGGGAAATGTACAAAAACAATGACAACACGACTCCCAGCAACATCACTCCCGCTGCCCGCAGGTTTCGCAAATACCCCCACCTGACCGGCTGTCCGTCCACGCTGTCTGGCAGCTTCATGACCACCTCTGTCTGCGTCTTTGCATCCAAGCGGCGCACTTCCTTTTCCAAACTGGCAAGAAGCCGCTCCCCACGCGTCAGCCTGGGTGGATAAAGCCTTGCATAAAAGGAATGCTCCATCTTCTCCTCCCCATACGTCAACAATGCCTTCAGCCGTACCAACGTACCCTCTTCCGTCAATGAATCCGCCTTAATCACGCCTTGCAAATCAAGTACATCGTAATTGTCAAGTTCCCATGACACACGGATGCCCGTCTCTGGAATCATGCCCACCAAATTCAGGTTTTTCCTCACTTCGTCCAAGCTCTTATTTTCACCCAATACCAGACGTTCCAACGTATCCGCCGCATCCGCAAACAATTCTTGAAGTTCCTCCTCTGAATACTTGCGCTCGCCGATTGTCACCGTGTACTTCTCATTTGTATCCCCGATTTGCACTTGTAACTCTTCCGTCCGCTCCCCTTCTCCATATCCGTTTCTCTTTACGACGCTTGCCCCGTCCTCGTCGGAAGGCAACGCCTGCATCCCGTCCATGAGAAAGACCAGTACCGACACCACGCCGGCTGAGACCATTATCAATCCCATCTTCTTGTAAACCGCTTTCCATCGCGGCCGCATCTTACGCTTCAAGTAACACCATCCTCCCATACCCAATCCTCACGCCTCAAGTGGCACTATCCTCCCATACCCAATCCTCACGCCTCGAGTAGCGCCATCCTCCCATACCCAATCCTCACGCCTCAAGTAGCACCATCCTCCCATACCTGGTCCTCCACCCCGGTTTATGCCATCCTCCCTTCTTCAACCTCATACCTCGATCCGTATCATCTTCTTTCCCAGGCAGTATGCGGCGATATAAACCGCCAGGCACGCGCTCATCAGGAACACTCCCGGCAGAGTTCCATAAAGCACCGACAAAAACTCTGGAAAGGCCGCCCGCATGTAAAGCACCATCCCCAATGGAATCACGCACATGATTTTAAACTCCAGGTTCTTGGCTGCCAACATCGTCTGAATCTGTCGCTCAACCTCTATCTTGTCCCCGATTGTCCTGACGGATGATTTCAAAATGCTGATGCTGTCGCCCCCGGTTCTTTTCGCTATGGAAAACACCTCCGCGAAATGTTCCGCGTCTTCCTGGTTTACCCGCCTCGCAAAGTCCCTCATGACCTGCTCCACCGTCATGTTCATGTCCAGCCGATGTACCATCCGTTCAAATTCTTCGCGAATCCTGCAAGACTGCGGATATATCGGGCGCAATTCCTTTTCTGCCTCGCGAATCGCGTTTTCTACCGAATATCCCGTCCGCAGCGAGGATGCCAGCATCTGCATCGCGTCCTTGAACTGCACGCGAAACTGCATTTCCTTTTCCCGGCATCGCTCCTCCCGCCACTGGTATAGATAGGCCATCGTAAGCGGCGTCAACACAAAGACTGCCCATATACCATCATAAAAAAGATACGCCAAAACCACCGTCAATCCGACCGCTTGTAAGAGTGCCATCCCAAACTCTTCACGCCGAATATCCTGCTGCCAACAGCTTGTCCCGACGAGCAAGCTCTTCCACCTTCATAAGTGTCCCTTTAATTTTTCCATTTTCCACGCCCTCCTCCTGATATTGATATAATGTCCGTAGCCATATTTTACCGTCAGCGTAATCCAGCACTTCCGTAATCTCGAACACCTTCCGACTCTTGTCCCGCATACGCCCCAGATGGACGATGATATCCAATGCCGAGGCAATCTGCCGTTGAATCGCCGTCAACGGCAAGTCAATCCCCATCATCATCATGGTTTCCAAACGGTTCAACATGTCCGCCGGACTATTTGCATGGCCGGTTGACATGGATCCGCTATGGCCGTTTAACATGGCCGACGAAATCATGTCAACGGTCTCGTCGCCGCGCACCTCTCCCACGATAATGCGATCCGGGCGCATCCTGAGCGCTGACTTGATCAAGTCGCGAATCGTCACCGCCCCCTCGCCCTCCAAGTTCGCGTTTCTCGCTTCCAAGCGCACCATGTTCGGCACTCCCTTGATTTGCAATTCCGCGTTATCTTCAATCGTGATAATGCGCTCGTCTTTCGGAATGTAATCGGACAGCACGTTTAAGAACGTGGTCTTGCCAGATCCGGTACCCCCGCTGACGAAAATGTTGTACTTCGCCTTCACCAGCATTTCCAAGAAGCGCGCCGCCTCCCCGCTCAAGCTCCCCCACGCAATCAACTGTTCCATCGTGACCTTCTCCTTCGGGAACCTCCGAATGGTCATGATTGGACCGTTTAACGCCACCGGCTTCAGCACGACATTGACACGGGATCCATCCTCCAGCCTGGCATCCACGATTGGCGACAGTTCGTTTACATAACGGTTCGTGCCTGACACGATTTGCTGTATCACGTCCCCCAACTTTGCCTCCGAAATGAATCGTTTGTCCGAACGGCAGATTCGCCCGTTCTTCTCCACAAAAATGTCTTCCACGCCGTTAATCATGATTTCCGTGACGGACTCGTCCTCAATCAGTTCTTGAAGCACGTCCAATTTTCGTAACGAATGAAACAAGCGACGGCTCAAATAGATTTGCTTCTCCAGCGGCAAATATTCTTCCTTGGCCGCCTCCCGCAGCACTTCGTGAATCAGTTCGGCTACCTCCTCGTCCTCCAGCTCACGGCTCATGTCCATTCGCTCAAGCACGCGCTCGTACAGTTCTTCTTCCCTCATCTTACCGCTCCCCCATCCTTTTCTGAATGGTCCTTTCCAAAACGGCCTCCCTTCCCGTCTTCCGTAAATTTTCAAAATACTGGTTCAGCTTCGCCTTGGCGGCAGGTTCCTCGATATAAGGAGTATACACGGTCGCACACCGCCCAAGTATGTCCAGGAGCCCGTCTATGCTGTCCCCCAAATCCAATATCACCTTCTCATAAATGCATTCACTTAAAATTTTTTCGAACAGCCCAAGCCATTCTTCCTTTTTTACGGCCTGCATGTCCTGCACGTATGGCATTGGCAAAACATAGTCAAGCTTGTCCGCCTGTCCTGCCACCACGCTCATGCGCACCGCAAAGTTCCCCTTTCCCTGCCGGAAGTAATAAAGCAAATCGGCCAGGTTCCGCTCCGGCCTGTCTTGAAAGTAAAACGCGTCGCCCGCATATTCCTCCAAGTCAAGGTAGAGTACCGGCTCCTTTCGCGCCAGCTTCTTACCCAGTTCCAATGCGAACAACGTTTTACCTATGCGGTGGACGGGAGAATATATCCCGATGAGTTCCCCCCGAACCTCCGCCATCCGCCGAGAATTCGCCCCCCCGTCCCCAAGACGTTTCATGGCCGTGCGCCCCTTGTCCGAACCATGTCCCCTTTGTCCTGCCGGCCGCACCGGGGGATTGAAAATTTTCCTCCATATCTGGGACGCGCCTTGGTAACGATAAATTTCCCGCTCTGCCCCCGATGGCGCCTCCGGCATGTTTTTTACCAACACGTACCGTCTTTTTGCCTGAACCTGCCGCCTCTGCTCCTGCGGATAGTCCTCGTCAATCAATAGGACGTGTATGGTCTTTTGCTCGGAAAACCGCTTCAAGTCTTCCAACGTGTGAAACAAAAACAGCTCAATGCCCGCCGCCTTCCTCTGCTGAAACATCTGCAGGAGGTTTCGGGCATAGCGTTGTTCTTGATCACATATCACAAAGTTTCTGACATGCAACCTATCCCTCCTATTCTTTTTTCAATGTCCCTACCAATTTCACCACTGTTTTGCAAAACCTTTGAAATGTCGCTGCGATACATGCAGCTTGATAATGCTATCGAGTTGTTGAATCCTGATTCATCCAATCTCAAGACACGTCCCCTTGTCCCATGTCCGGGGGACGAGACAGCAGACTCGACATCTGCTGTGTGACTCGTATTATAAACGTGCATTTTTAATTTGTCCAGACCTAAAATTGATATTTCCAATTTTTGTGAAATACTCACAAACTTTGAAACACCAAAATGCCGTAAAGTAGACAAACCCCAGGAATACCAAGGCCTCCGCTTGTCAAAAAGGATACCAGGTTAAATCCGACATGCCATCCCGCCTGCCCCGGAATGACATACTGGTTGACGAAAAAAATCACGGCCATGCCGATGACGGCCCTCACCAAAAAATTCACAAAATAAGATGTCAGCTTGTTTTCCATGTCATGCACCCCTACCCGGAAATCTTTCAGGCACTAAAGCATGCTCCTTCATGCAAGCACGAAAGACATGCCTTGAAGCACCTATAAAACCATGGATTGCCCAGCGCCACGTGCCCCTGCAACCCTAAAACGCCCCATGACTTCAAGAACGCCACTGGCGTTCTTGCGGCGGCGCACAAGTCAGCTATGCTGACAAGACACATCTTTGTGCGCCTGCCATCCGACGGAGGCATATCAGATGGGGAACCCCATCCCGCCACTGATACAAATATGTTGCTCACCGCCTATAGAGGCGGGAGTCATTCCCCCATCTGATATATATTCCGCCGACACCTTGTTTATCACTTTATTCCTGCTTTTTCACAGCCGTATCTTTAATTCCCGTCCCGTTCTTTCGTACTGGCGGTACTTGACTCCCGCCGCCTCCATCATTCGCTTCGAGGCCACCACGCTCGGCATCCCGGCGTATTTGTCGCTGTCATAAATCACTTCCCGAATCCCGCACTGTATGATTGCCTTCGCGCACTCGTTGCAAGGAAACAGCGTCACGTACATCGTCGCCCCCGTCAGGCTCGTCCCCTTGTAGTTCAAAATCGCGTTCAGCTCGCTGTGCGTGGAATAAAAATATTTTATCTTCAGCGGGTCCTCGCCCTCCCTGTCCCACGGGAAATCGTCATCCGAACATCCTGAAGGAAAACCGTTATACCCCATCGACAAAATTCGGTTGTCCGGACTCACGATGCAACACCCAACCTGCGTGTTTGGATCTTTCGAACGCATGCCCGAAAGCATCGCCACGCCCATGAAGTACTCGTCCCACGACAAGTAACCACTTCGTTTTCCACCCATCTTCAGCCCTCTCCTTCCGTATACGAATTCAGCTTCTTTGTCAACTTATCCATTAACATAGAAATATTTTCATAACACAGTCCATAAATATTAAGTGGCATTCCATAAGGATTCAAAAGAGGCTCGTCCTCACCGACAAATTCATTGAGCGTATAAATGCTTACAGCCTCCTCATACTCCGCAAACACTTTATGTTTCTGCGCCTCGTCCATCGTCAAGACTAAAATGTCATCTGCAATCTCCGTCTCGGAAAACGGAATCGACGTGTACCCGCCCAACGTCATGCCATTGCTCCTCATGACGGCCTCGGCCTTCGGATTCACCGGTTCAGGAAATAAAACGACCATTCCCCTCGAATCAATGACGTACTCCTGCCTAAACCGCTTTTGCCGCAAAATTGCCGCCGCCATGGGACCCCTGCACGTATCCGACTGGCTGACGAACACGATTCGCCTATACTTCTGCCTGCGCACGATTTCGGCGGCCGGAAGCCGCAAATGGCCGGCGGCCTTGTCCAATCGGTTCATGATGGCATTGCCTATTCCGCGCATGGCAAACGACTCGCTATAAATCTCGTCCACGCCCTCGCCGTCAAACTCCCGCAAGACGGCAAAAAGGTTTTTTGCAATCGTCCTCTCGTCCTCCCTGCTCCCCACGACCTTTATAACGCCATTCGAATAATAATGCAACGTCTCGCCCGTCGCGATAATTCCCGCTTTCTTTCCATGGTTCACGGCATCATAAACCAGCTGGCGGATCGCCAGCACTTCCTCGCGAATGTTACCCTCCACGATTGTCAATTTTGCATTCGGCGCATAATGGCGATATTTCATTCCCGGCGCCTTTGGCACCTTCCCGTTTTCCGCCCCCAAAACCGTCTCGTCAATGCCCACCATGCCGATGACTTTCTCCAACATGCCCACGGTAACGGCCCCAGGACGCAAAATGACCGGCGGATCCACCGTCATGTCCAGAACCGTTGACTCCAATCCAATCTCGACGCTTCCGCCGTCAAGTATCATGTCAATCTTCCCCGACAAATCCTCCTCGACGTGTTCCGCCCTGGTCGGACTTGGCCGCCCCGACGTATTGGCACTGGGCGCAGAAACGAAGCCTCCGGATGCCAAAATCAATTCCCGGGCAACGAGGTCGCTCGGCATCCGCACGGCAACCGTATCAAGTCCTCCCGTCGTTCCATAAGGCACCTTGGCATCCTTTTTAAAGACCATCGTCAACGGTCCCGGCCAAAACCGTCCGGCAAGCACCTTCGCGCTCGCCGGAATGTCCACCGCGATTTGCTTCAAATCCTCATACTCCGCAATGTGCACGATCAACGGGTTATCCGAGGGCCTTCCTTTCGCCGCGTAGGTCTTCCTTGCCGCCTCCTCATCCAACGCGTTCGCTCCCAAACCATATACCGTCTCCGTCGGAAATGCCACCAGGCCTCCTTGTTTTATGATTTCGCCTGCCCGTCGTATCACCTGCATGTCTATTCTATTTTTGTTTACTTTTTCGATTATCGTATTCATAGTTTTGATTATACCATCATTCCAGGCAAATGAAAACCATTATTTCCCCATATATTCCAGGATTCCCTTGGCAATCGCCTCCGCGAGCCGATCCTGGTATTCCTCCGTCACGAGCAAGTCCGCCTCGGCACGGTTACTCAAAAATCCACACTCCACGATGATGACCGGCACGTCCGTGCGTTTGAGCATGTAATATGTATCATTTGCCTTCTCCTTGCGCTTGTTGTCACCGTCCACGTCAAGCAAAGCTTCCTGCATGATTCTGGCCGCCTTTCCCCCTTCCGCGGAATTCGTATAGTAAAACACTTGCGCCCCGTGCACTTCCTCTGATGAATAGCTGTTTTGATGCACGCTGACCGCCAACGCCGGCTTTTTTTCGTTAATGATGGACACGCGTTTCTGCATGTCTTCGCTTTTTGAACCCGCCAGGCTGCCCTCGTCCTCCCTTGTCATAATCACCGTGACACCCTGGGCTTCCAATATCTTTTTTAGTTTCTGGGCAATCTTTAAATTCACGTCCGCCTCGTTGACTCCGTTCACGCCCACCTTTCCAGGATCCTTCCCCCCATGTCCGCTGTCTATGACGACGAGGTTGCCCGCGTCCGCCTTGCCCGACACCTGCTCGTACAAGCGCTCCCCAGCCGTCTGGCTTAAAAATATGATTCCCGCCAAGGCCGCCATCAATACGACGATTCCCAGTTTTTTCCGCAAAAAAACATCTCCTTTCAGCATGCCGCCTGCCAGGCCTGGTGTCCGCCCGTGCAGATAACGTTCTTTTCAAATATATGCCAAAAGGAGACGTTTCTTTCTTTTTTTAATAACTTTTCACGTGTAACCTCAATTCACGTACTGGAGAATCAAGTCCCAGACGGCGGAATCTTCCTGCCCGAGTTTCCACTCCGCCACCCCCGCCAGCTTCTCGCTTCGAATCAGCTTCAGCTTTTCCTCCAGGGATGCCAAGTCCTCCAGCCAAATCTTATAAGTTCCCCCATCCGCTTCCCACTGGGCGTAATTTTGCCTCGTCTCCTCGTCCCACTGGGTGGAAACGCCCGCGATTTCCAAGGTGCTCCTCGCGTCACCCATGGTTAGCGCCGTACTGGTAACTGCCATTGGAAACCCGGCCGCCTCCGTTCCTTCTTGCTCGGCCAGTTCCTCTTCCGTCTTCGGCCTTTCAAACCACAGCCTCGTGTAAAATGGCACGGCCGTCACCAGCTTCTGGCTGGGCACGCTCTTTAAAGCGTCCTCTATGCCTTGCTTCACGTAATTGTACGACGCGACCGAACCGGCCTCGTAAGAGCCGGCCGTATGTTCGTCATACCCCATGATGATGATATAATCCGCCACGATTGCCTGCTCTTCCAAATCATAGTGCCCGTTATAAACTTGCGGAACATAATTATCTATCGAAAGCACGAGCCCGTTCTGCCTGCACTTTACCGACAACTCCCGCACGAACTGGATATAATGCTCTCCGCACTCCGTGGATATCAGCTCAAAGTCAAGATTCACGCCGTCAATCCCCGATTGCAACGCCTGCGCAATCACCTGGTTTACCAGGCGTTCCCGATGGGACGTATAACTAAGCAACTGGTAAGTCTCGTCAAACGAGCTGATGCCGCCGTCAAAGTCCCTGAGGGTCGCCCACACGTCCAGGTTCGACTGGTGCGCGTAATTGACGTAAGACGAACTCGCGAGCGAGTTGATGTTACCCTCGGTGTCCGCGACGGAAAACCATGTCGGCGCAATCGTCGTCAGCCCCTTGGTCCCGGCAATCGTTTCCAGAACGAAACTATTCGCATAGTCACTGGTCACGTTATGCCATGCCATGTTAATCGTATAATCAACCGAGATGTTCGAATACTGCGGTTCCGAAAACGCACGGTCCACTACCTCCTTCTGCGTGTTCTTCAACGCGTTCGAAGGCACGTACCCTATAAATCCGTCCGCCGTGGCCACCTTCTGCCAATCGTCCTCGTCTTCCAGGACCGTCACGACTTCCGCCTTCTTGGCCGTCGTCAGGATGGGACTTTTTACTCCTCCCAAATAACGCACGGCCGTCTCGCGCTTCAAATCCGCCACGGTCTTTTCGTGAAAGTCGTTCGTGATCACCACCCTGTTCGGGCCTTCATACGCATGATAATCCATATCCGTATACTGCATGATAAACGGCACCGCGATATAAGCGGTCTTGCCTTCCGTTTTGAGAATCACGTAATCCTCACTCTTCTTTTCCATGATTTCTGCATAATCCTTGCTTCCAACCGCAACCGACACATTGCCGGTGGGAAGTGTATAGAGCAGGACGTTCTCATTGGAGTCCCAATAGAACCTCTTGTTCACGTAGTCCCTGACAATGGAATACTCCAAATAAACTTGCCCGTCTATATTTCGGCAGGAAGGAATGCCGTCCTCTCTCTTGATGACCTGGTCGTTAATCACCACCGCATAATCCTCGTCGTTCGTCAAACCATAATATTCTTTCAAATCCGCTTTCTCATTTGATGGACTGTACCTTTTCCAAATGAAACTTCCTCCGATTGCGGCGACGATAAGAACGACCACCATTACCACGACAAGCCTTGCGTTCCTCTGCCTTCTTCTCGCGCGGCGGTACATCTGCCTCCTTTTCGCCTGCGCCCTGCTGCGTCTTTCTCTTTCGTCCATACCATACCTCCTACTGGTCGCTTCACATGTTATCAAGTATGATTATACCAGTATTTTTTACGGTTTTCTACAAAAGTTATACATTTTTTTGATAATCTGACAAAAGGGGGTCGTCCAGACCATCATCTTCATAGGAATTTACGTTTATAAAGGATAGGGATTCCACATGACCTTCCGGATTCCATTCATAGTCCCGCATGTAACTGCCAGTCTCCCTGGCCATCAGTTCGTTCACCACCTGCATCGGGCTTGCATGGTTTCCGTCAATCAAGAGACAAACTCCGCTCTTTTCATAATCCTCCAATTCCGTATACAGCGTATCGTACGTCGTGCCTTTTCTCTTCATTATGTTCCGCTCCTCTCTTTGCCGGTTCTGATAAATAGTACTGCCGCACATTCTTTATGAATTCGGAGGTATCGTGACATGCCCAAGAATGTTACAACAGGAAGACCGCCTGAACCTGACGCAAAATGATTCATCCTTTTTTAGAATTCGTCCCGGATGCCGGGATGCCTGAGTATCTGAAAAATCTGAGAACCCTTTTTGAACTTTTTCATTCAAACAGTACCATCTTCTATGAATGGTACGACTGCTCATGGTAATGAGAATAAACAAGCCTCCTTTCGCATATATTTATTTACCACGGCTGCATCTTCTGTATCTGCCATTATAGGAACCCGTCCAACAAATTTCAATGTGTTTTTTGTTTATAACTACAACTTTTTTGTTGATAAAATGTGAATAACCGTCACTTTCACGGTTCTTGGCCGTAAAAATAACGAATAGCGGCATGATTTGAATCTAATTTGAATCTAATTGCAGTTTTTTCTTTACATTACGGCAATTTTTGTTTATACTAATAGTGACTTTTTTTACTTTAATTTAAATTCAGAAGGATGTGATTCTATGAAAATCGAAAAACTAAACGAAAATCAAATCCGTTGCACGTTGACGCGTGCGGATTTGGCGGCACGCCATCTGAAATTGAGTGAACTTGCGTATGGTACTGAAAAAGCCAAGTCCTTGTTTCGCGACATGATGCAGCAGGCATCCTTTGACTTTGGTTTTGAGGCTGAAGATATTCCCTTGATGATAGAGGCGATTCCCGTTTCCTCCGATTCCATTGTATTAATCATTACCAAAGTAGAGGATCCAGAAGAACTGGACACCCGTTTTTCCAAATTCACTTCAGGTAGCGACACGTTCCACGGACTGCCCGAACCGTTTAACAAATTGGAAGGTGCCGAAGGTTTTCTCGACCTGCTCAACAAGGTCAAGGAAGCCGCGGCTAATGTCTCGAGGGAACATCGGCAATCCGATTCACTGGGTGTCAAGCTCTTTTCCTTTGACGGCATCGACCGCGTCATACAAGCGGCCAGGTTGATTGCCCCCGTGTACGATGGTGCCAATACGCTTTACCACGACGATGCGGAAGACGTGTATATCCTGGCCCTCACACCGTCAGACCCGGCGGCCAACATATTTAACAAGGTCTGCAACATGCTTTCCGAATACGGGACGCCGGAAAAGGTCTCCGTTTCCACCTTGGCTTTCTTGGAAGAGCACTGCGAGACTTACGTCTCCTCGGATGCCGTCCAGAGGCTCTCGGAGCTTTGACCACTTCGATACCTCATGATATTTGGACACATTATATAAGAAGAAAAAGGCTTCCGTGCCGCCAAGTACCTTCTTGGTACTTACGGCATGGAAGCCTTTTGCAATCCA
The DNA here is from genome assembly GCA_910574865.1 of Lachnospiraceae bacterium. Taxonomy (GTDB): domain Bacteria; phylum Bacillota; class Clostridia; order Lachnospirales; family Lachnospiraceae; genus Schaedlerella. The sequence goes on from CAJTDN010000005.1 coordinate 327,722, forward strand.
TCCTTACGCCGTCGCCGCGTTCCTGGCAGCGTTGATTTTCTCCACCAGCAAGTCCGCGTCAATCCCATGGACCATCGCCGCCTCTTCCAACGTCTCCATCTGGGAGGACGGGCATCCCAGGCAATGCATCCCGATTTCAAGAAGAATCGGGGCGCAATCCGGGAATATGTTCAACAACTCGCCAATCTTCGTACTCTTTGTAATCTGTTCCATGATTATTTCCTCCTTCTTTTATTCTCTTATTATAATCGTTCCTCTCCAAATTATCAACCATTGAAAAAAATAAAATTACTATAAAATGGAAACGTCTAGTTTTCTGAATTTTCTGAATTGTTTCTTGCCCACATATCAATTTTAGATTACTTATTTGTCAACCACTTTCACTCCAAAATTCGACAAAAAACATTTTTCATAATATCTCGCCAAAACGTTCGTTCTTTTTTTTGCATGAGTAATTCACAAAAATCGGTAGTTTTTATGTGGATAATGTGAATAACTTTTTGAAAACATCATGTTATCCACGTTTTTTTAACATATGAGTGTGGATAAGTTGATAACTTCCTTCTTTTTGAATTCGACAAGATTTTACATTTTTGTGCATTTTGCCTTTTTCCCATTTCCAATTTTTAATCGAATTATCACGTTTACTGTCTCTTTTCGGCATTAATTGTCAGATAATTTCTAAAAAAGACAAAAAGAACCGACTCCATTTTTTTCCAGAACCGGCTCCTTTTTGTATCCGTTTTTCATGTTACCATTCATGGCCAAATGAAAACCTTGCATACCAAACCCTTACATGTTAAAACCTTACATGCCAAAACCTTACATGTTAAAACCTTACATGTCAAAACCTTACATGCAACACTTTGCATGCCACATTATGCAAACATTTTATAGACTTCTACAACACGCGTCTGACCGCGACGATTTTCGACGTGTCCACGTTACTGATTCCAATCCCGGTCTGTGCGTTCCGCGAATTTACAATCGTGCCGTCTCCCATGTAGATTCCCACATGGCCGCTGTACACGATTAAGTCGCCCGGCTTGGCGTCCGCATAGCTTACGCCGTATCCGGAACCTTCCATTGCCCAAGTCGTCCGCGGCAGGGATATGCCAAATTCCCTATACACCGCCTGCACGAACCCTGAGCAATCCGCCCCGTTCGTCAGGCTGGTTCCTCCCCATACATACGGATAACCAATATATTGGCAGGCGAAATCCACCACCGCTTGTCCGGCTGCCGCCCTCGCGGCCGCAGCCGCTTCCTCGGCCAGCCGACGTTCCTCCTCCTCGCGGCTCTCCCCGTAGGCGAGCTCGTTTTTCAAGTCCACGTAATCGCCGCATACCCAGCCCGACGTCTCCCCGACCATGACAGGATACCACCCATACACGGCCTCGCCTGTCACCAGGTAAGTCTCGCCCGCGTAAACCTGAGTCAAAATCTGTGTTTCCGTACTTTGTCCGCTACGCACGTTCAATACGCCTGCCGTAACGGTAACTTTCGTCTTTTCAAACTCCTTTGCGCGCTGCTGCGCTTGTTCTCCCGTATATAAAGCAGTCTCCGGAACATAACCGAAGGCGTTGCCCGACTGGATTTTCACCCAGTCGCCCACGTACTCTAATACCGTCACCGTACTGTCCGGGTAAAGCTTACCCGTCCAGTCGCTATATTCATCTGGTGCACTCCGAATGTAAGTAAAGTCACTCACATTGGAAAACGCTCTATTTAAATACTCACCCTCGTTTGTCGGCACTAAATACAGATTGATGTTGTCCTTCACGTCACTTTTGTAACATTCTGTCAGCACCGTTTCGATTCCTGCAATCGGCAGCGGAGAATCCGAATCCTCATTTTCCCCGGCCGCTTTTGCGGTGATTGCCCTCCCCGGAATCATGATTGCCCCTGCCAATGCAGTCACAATCAATTTCTGCTTTATGCATACATTTTTCATAATAACCTCCTAAATCCGAAATGCCTCCCGGCACTCCTCAATGCGAATTCCCCCGTATGCCGTCCGCGCATTGACGCTTTCGCGCCTCCATGCAAATGAAGCTTTACGTCCATACGCCGGTCTCCCGTCGCGGGTAACGGAAAACCCCGCCCACGCCTCTCCCCTTTGCCCATAGGCAACAAGGCGTGTCATTTTCCGGCCAAGGTGTCCATCTTTCGTAGGAAGCCAAAAATGTTACATAAATGTTAAATTTGTTACGGTAGTATTGTAACCATTTCCATTAATTCTGTCAACCATTTTATATTTTTTTAACATTATCGACATATTTACCCTTTTTCCACGCATAAAACACCGCTTTTCTTATTGCAATATAAAACGTGAGAATTTATTTTTAAATATAGTATTGACAATTTGTCCTGTTTGCGTTATATTCTATACGTAATAATAATGATAATTATTATTGTTTTGAAATAGGGAAACAGGGTTTGTAAGCGAAACTCTTGCGCCAAGCGCGATTGCTTTAGCGACATATTTCTTCCCGTGCTTGTTCGCTTCCCCCAGGAGCTTTTATGTCAAAGGGAACGGTACTTCCCATGACACAAGAAAGGAGGATTCTTGTGAGTACTTTGAAATATAGTCGGCAGCGAGAGTCCATCAAGCAATATCTCGCGATGACCAAGGAGCATCCCACCGCTGATTGTGTCTACCTGCACATGAAGGAGGAATTCCCCAACATTAGTCTGGGTACGGTATATCGTAACCTCAAGCTGCTGACCGATATCGGCGAGGCCGTGAAACTCACCCCGCCGGACAGTGCCGACCGCTTTGACGGGAACACGAGACCGCACGATCATTTTTACTGCACCAGGTGCAAGCGGATTTTGGATCTGGAACTGGACATGACGGCGACCATGCCGCTCCACCAGGCCGCCTCTGCCAGTTTTGACGGGATTATCGAATCCAGCAACACGTTTTTCTTCGGACTATGTGGAAAATGCGTAAAAGAGGCTCCCGAAAAATTATAATTTGTCTCTTGCAAACGAGGCAAGCAAGCTTGTATAATAGAAACCGTACACGGTTTCTCATTATAAAAATGGCTTTTAACAAAAAAGCAGAACACAAAAATCATTTTCAAGAAAAGGAGAAAGAACGATGAAAAAATTTGTATGTACCGTATGTGGTTATGTTTACGAAGGAGAAGCTGCACCGGCAGAGTGCCCCCAGTGCCATGTAGGCGCGGACAAGTTCAAAGAGATGAACGAAGGCCGGGAGTGGGCCGCGGAGCACGTCGTTGGCGTGGCGCAGGGCGTTAGCGAGGACATCCTGGCAGATCTTAGGGCGAACTTCGAGGGCGAGTGCTCCGAGGTCGGCATGTACCTGGCGATGGCAAGGGTTGCGCATAGGGAAGGCTATCCGGAAATCGGCTTGTATTGGGAGAAAGCCGCATACGAGGAAGCGGAGCATGCTGCCAAGTTCGCGGAACTGCTCGGCGAGGTCGTTACCGACAGCACCAAGAAAAACCTTGAGATGAGGGTTGAGGCAGAGTGCGGCGCGACCGCCGGCAAGTTCGACCTGGCAAAGCGCGCGAAGGCTGCCAACCTTGACGCGATTCATGACACCGTGCACGAGATGGCACGCGACGAGGCAAGACACGGCAAGGCGTTCGAAGGCTTGTTAAAGAGATACTTCGGCTAATTGTCCAGAAAACGGGGATTCCCTCCCCATTTGACATAACCGGTGTGCAAAAGGGTCATGCACCTTTGGGAACCCGATTCCCGAAGCGCATGACCCTTTTTATGACCTTTTGCCCCTTTTTCATTCTTGTTTCTCCCCGCTTGCGGCCAGGGCGGCCGCGTCCCCGGATATCAACCTTTCCTTCTCCTTCCGGCTCATTCTCTTGATGTGGTATTCCCTGCTCATCGCTTCTTCCTTCGTCTGAAACGCTTCATAATATACCAACGCCACCGGCTTCCTGGACTTCGTATATTTCGCGCCCTTTCCATCGTTATGCGCGTTGACGCGCTTTTCCAAATCATTCGTCCAGCCGGTATAAAGCGTGTCGTCCTTACATTTCACGATATATGTGTAATTCATGTCCTACCTCTTTGGAACCGTGGAAAAATGCTACACTCCCTTGCACTTGAGCAATTCCGACTCCAATTCTTCCATATTATATTGCCGGCGCTCGAACGAGCCCGCCCTCTTTCCCGCACTTCCTTTCGAAGACTTCATCCCGATTCTCTCCGACGCGGCATAATCCTCCTTCACGGCCGCCGTCAAGTAACCCTCCAGGTTGTCAATCGCCATCCCTTTGTCATGCATCTTCTTCACGTACAACAAGTTCTCCACGATTCGTACCTGCTGGTACTCTGCCGCACAAATAATGTTCTGAATCGTTTTCTGCTTCACTGCCAAGTCAAAGATTTCCTCAATCAGCGTCCTCACAATATCTTTTAAAAGGCTCACCTCGTTCATCTTCATCCCGTCAATCGTGCAAGGATACCTCTCATATGTTTTCAAATACTCCGCCACGCCAATTCCATTCAAAACGGCCGCGAGGCTTTCCACGGACTGGCAGTCCCGGCCCGATCCAACGACCTCGGGCCCACCCACGTTCGCGCCGTCGCCTTCCGCACGATCCACATTCCCCAACGGCAGTTCCATCTGCTCATAACCTTCTTTTGCCGCCTGGTAATCCTTCTTATCATATATGGTAAAATGAATCCCCACCACGCGCTTCCCCCCTGGCGCGCACACCGCCTCATAATCAAAGGACAAGTTATAAAAATCCACGGAATTAATCTGGCTTTTGGCCACTTCCAGCACGTTCCTCCGCAGCTCGTAAAACTTATTGTACTTGCACGCCTGTCTCCTCTGGAGCTTCGTCGTCGTGTTCATGTTGCGGTCAATGTCGGCCAGCTTTTCCATCAACTCAATACGTTCCTTATAATCATAACGCACGTTGGACGGAGCAGGATAAGCATTCAACAGTTCCTTGACCTTATGGTTGTCGGGATCGATGACGCCAATGCTGGTTTTAAACTCCACCATGTCCACATAAAATTCCACCGTTTTTAAAGACTTGTCCCGCGCCACCTGCCGCCGGTATTCTTTTTCAATGTATTCATATACCCGCACCGCATAGGAAGAATCCAACTCGCTCACCACGTTGTAATCAAGCAGGGTAAAATTCCCATGATCCTGCAGGTTGACAAGGTACACGCTCGCCTCCTCGTGGAACGTGATGGAAAACACGCCGTCCTTGTACTCGCACGTCTTGATGAAGGAATAGGTCTTCCAGTTGTCAGGATTTCCCTCTTCCGTCTCTAACAAAATCGTCGAACTGTGAAGCCCCGCCGCAATCGTGCTAAGCACTTTGCCGATGGATGTGGCGTTCTTCCCCTTGAACACCTCCCGCACGAATTCTCGCGGACTCATCTCCACCTTGATGCCCATGCGCATCTCCTCCTCAGTAAAGCGATGGTCGGGACGCGCCACCTGGACGTCCCGCAGCTTGCGCAACGCATAGGCGATGGTCTTTTGTTCTGACAACGTCATGTTGGATTTTCCCGTGATTAGCTTGTTCGACTTTTCATAATTTGCCGGCATGTAGATTTTCGCCTCTCTCTTGCCCCTCATCATCATACTCCTTCTCTTTTCGTATTGTACTCACCCAAAATAATAATAATGAAAAAGCTACGTTTTGTCAATAAAAAAACTACGTTTTTCTTTTTATTTTTCTCCAAAAGCGGTAATTTTTTATTTTTCATCCTCCCATGTCGTCCTAAAATCCTTCCAAAGCGTTGTTTTTTTATGATTGTCTTCGTTATCACGTCCATTTTCATGTCTATTCTTTATTTTTCTTCTCATCACGCACGGATTTTTGTCCTTATCCGAGAACCAACAATGATTTTTCAACGCTTTTACCATTAAATTACTACGTTTTATAATGAAATTTCTACGCTTTTACAACCTTGGACTTTATTTTCCCCATCTTTTATAAAAAAGCTACGCTTTTACAATTCTATTTTACCGCCTTTATCATGAAAACTCTCCGCAATCAAAATAAAAAAGCTACGTCTTTTTTATTATTTTTCTACGTTTTTGCAATAAAAAAACACCGTCATTGCCATGTTTTTCCTACGCAATACATACCGTGGAACCATTGCAATAACGGTGTTTTTTCATTTCTAACTAAACTATAACTGTTTCATAACTATTTCCCCTACTGTCAGAACAACAACTATGTTGTCGTTTTTGTTAGCGTCGGTGTACGGAGGGCAACACGCCTCAACCCATGTGATTTCAAGGGTTTTCAGCGTCATCTTCAATCGGCGTACGTCCTTGTACGCCTCATTCATCTTCCTTGAAAACCCTTGAAATCCCTATGGGTGAGGTCGTAGAGTCGTGAAGAGGCATATTTCCCCTCTTTCAAGGCACTTAAGCGACGCGTACAAGGACGTACGCGGAGTGAAAGTAACAATGAAAGAGGGGAAATATGCCCTTCATCGACCGTGTTGCCTACTGTACACCGACGCTACCATCCAATTTTTTACTCCACGAAGTCAAGCGGGTTGACCGGAACCCCGTCCTTTTGCACCTCAAAATACAAGTTGGGACCTTCCACCGAATAATATTTCGTCGGCTCGCTCATATATCCAAGCGCGTCCCCCGTATTCACGTAATCCCCTATTTCAACCGCAACATCTTTGAGCTGTCCATAAATCGCGGTGTACCCGTTTCCCATGTCAAGCGTCACCGTCGTCCCCGTCTGCGCGTTTTGTTCGACGCTCAGCACGATTCCCGGTGCGGCGGCCCCGATATGCTCTCCCACGTTTCCACCGATTATCAATGCAGGATTATATTTGTACTGGTCCAAGGTAGAAAAATACACCGTCTTGTCCATGCTGTAACTGATGATTACCGAACCACTTGTCGGCCATTCCAGAATGCTTTCGTCGTCAAACCAGACTTGCGCCGCAGGGGCATCCGTCTCGGCAGGTACTTGCGCCTGCCCCTGTGTATTATCGTTTGCGCCTTCGGCAGGCTTTTCCTTGTCTTGTTCCGACGTGGGAGACGTGGAATCCTTTTCCTTCGGCACGACGATGTCGTCCGTCGTCACCGCCTTGCTTTTCTCCTTTTTATCCTTGTCCTCGTCTTCCTTCTCGTCCTGCTGTGCCAACTGCTGCGTGCGGTTCCTGTAATCATGCAATGTAAAAGCCCCCACCAGGGCAATCACCCCGACAAAGCAGGCGGCCAGCGTAATTGCCGCTCCTTTTCCCTTCCAGATAGAGGAGCCGTTTCTTTTTTCATTATTGCCCATTTTCTTCACCTCTGTTTATTGTAATGATGTTAGGACGGGCGCTTGCCCGCCACATGATATCGTCCTGAAAGCCAAACCGTTCGTCCTGGATTGGTTTCTTTACGCTATCTTATTTTTGCCGAAAATGAGCAACCTTATTCTCTATATTTGATTTTTATTTCATTTCCACGTCCATTTGATTTTTCACTGGTTTTCCACGCCCACCGTTTTCTTGGTCAAATTCGTCCCCTCGTAAAAATATCGCAGGATTTCCTGATACGTCTTGCCCTCCTTTGCCATTTCGTTCGCCGTCCACTGGCTCATTCCCAGCCCGTGCCCCTTGCCCATCGTCACGACACGCAGCTGCCCGTTGGCATCCTCCAATGAAAACGCGCTGGACGGGAGTGAAAGGGCATCCCGAAACTGGTCACCCGTGACATGCGTGTCCCCGATTCGGATTTCCGCCACGTAGCCTGCCGAATCATAGGAAATGATTTCGAAATCGGAAAACTGGTATACTTTTTCCGCCTCTTCCTCGCTCACCGCCACGAGAAACGACTGGCATTTTTTTTGTACCTCCTTGCATTCAAACGTCAACACCTGCATCTCGTCGTCCGCCTCCTTGTCCTGTGGGCATTCCCTTAAACCTACGTACGGGCAGTCCTCCCTGCCCGTCACCTCCTGGTAATTCCGGGTAGCCCCGTTGCTTGACTGATGAAAAGGAACCGTCGCGTAATTTTCCCCATAAAACAATACCTCCTGCCCGGTTTCCACCATGGCTTGCCTTAATTTTTCATAATATGTAGGATCCGACATGTTCATACATTTCTTTTCCAATTCCTCCTTGGTCAAAAAACGCTCTTCCAATATGGGATTTTCCGCATTAGAAAGTGCCTTGTAAGCATTGGTGCGCAAAAGGACGGCTTGTGCCTTGATAAATTCCAATTCGCTGTTTTCCGGTATTTCACGGGCCAGGGCACCCAAAAAAAATTCCTCCCATGATACGGTGACCACCTCCTCGCGGCCATCCTCTTGCACCACTTTCACCTCCACGGCCGACATCACGTCGGAACCGGACACGTCAAGCCGCGCGCCGTGCATGATAACCGTTATAATATAAGGAAGTAAAAACAATATCACGATGAATGCCAGGGTTGATTGAAATCCTTGTCTAAAATTACTCTGCCTCATAAAAAAGTCCTCCGTATACTAAGTATACGAAGAACTTTTTTCATTTATGCCAAACCATGCCGTTTTTGCATGCTTCACGGCCTTGTGCAATGCATGTTTTCGCGTTTTTATGCCTCGTATGGCACTTTCACCTTTTTCAATTTCCAAATGTCCTCCACGTACTCCTCAATCGTGCGGTCGGAAGAGAACTTGCCGCAGCAGGCGGTCTGGAGCATCGCCATCCGCGCCCACCTCTCGCTGTCACGATAAGCTTCCTCCACGCGCTTTTGCGCCTCCGCGTAAGAACGGAAATCCTTCAAAATGAAATACGTGTCCGCCTTGTTCGTGCACTGCGTGTTCAAAAGCGAATTGTAAAGGTTCTTGTACATCTCGTGGTTGCCGTGCGCGTAAGTGCCGTCCATCAGCTGGTCGACCACCCGCTTCAGCTCCCAATCGTTGAAATAAATGTCCGTCGGGTTGTAGCCGCCGTTATTTTCATAATTGATGACCTCTTCGGAACTAAGGCCGAAGATGAACGCGTTCTCGATGCCAACCTCTTCCACGATTTCCACGTTGGCGCCGTCCATCGTGCCCAATGTCGGGGCGCCGTTTAGCATGAACTTCATGTTACCCGTACCGGAAGCCTCCTTGGAAGCGGTGGAAATCTGCTCGCTGACGTCTGCCGCCGCAAAAATCAACTCGGCGTTGGACACGCGGTAATCCTCAATAAATACCACCTTAATCTTGCCGTTAATGCTTCTGTCATTGTTAATGACCTCGGCCACGGAATTAATCAGCTTAATCGTCTCTTTCGCCCGCTGGTAGCCGGCCGCCGCCTTCGCGCCAAAGATGAACGTCCTCGGATAGAACTGCATCTCCGGATGCTCCTTAATCTGGTTGTACAGATACATCACGTGCAAAATGTTCAAAAACTGACGCTTGTACTCATGCAGACGCTTCACCTGCACGTCGAAAATGGAACGCGGATCCACGTCAATGCCATTGTGCTCCTTGATGTATTTTGCCAGACGCACTTTATTTTCATACTTGATCTGCATGAACTCGGCCCTTGCCTTGTCATCCTCGATGAGCGGCTTGATCTCGGCAATCTGCGACAAGTCGGTAATCCAGCCGTCCCCAATGTGCTTCGTGATCCATGCGGCCAGGAGCGGATTGCCATGGGCAAGAAAACGCCTCTGCGTGATACCGTTCGTCTTATTGTTAAATTTCTCCGGCATCATCTCGTAGAAATCCTTCAACTCCTGGTGCTTCAAGATGTCCGTATGCAGCCGCGCCACGCCGTTTACGGAAAATCCGGCCACGATTGCCATGTTGGCCATGCGCACCTGCCCATCGTAAAGGATTGCCATCTTTTTCACCTTTTGCTCGTTGCCCGGATACATCTCGCGCACCTTCTTCACGAACCGCTTGTCAATCTCCTGCACAATCTGGTAAATACGCGGCAACAGCTTGGAGAACAAGTCAATCGGCCATTTCTCCAACGCTTCTGACATAATCGTGTGGTTGGTGTACGCACAAGTCTTGGTCGTGACGTCCCATGCCTCCTCCCAGTTCAAGCCTTCCACGTCAATCAACTGGTGCATCAACTCTGGTACGGCCACGGTCGGATGCGTGTCATTCATCTGGATGACGACCTTCTCGTACAATTTACGCACGTCCGCTTCAGGTCCCCCGTTCTCTCTCTTATATTTGGCAATCAAGGCCTGAATGCTGGCAGAAATGAAGAAATACTGCTGTTTCAGGCGCAACTCTTTTCCCGCATAATGGTTGTCGTTCGGGTACAACACGTCCACGATGTTCTTCGCCAGGTTACGCTGCTCCACCGCCTTGTGGTAATCGCCCCGGTCAAAAGACTCCAGACGGAACTCCGTAATCGGCTCCGCGTCCCAAATGCGCAGCGTATTTACCACGTGGTTGCCATATCCGATAATCGGCATGTCATAAGGAATCGCCAAGACGGACTCAAAATCCTCCTGGATGAATTCGTCCTTCCCCGTCTCCGGGTTCCTCTCAAAACGCACGTGGCCCCCAAACCGCACCTCCTTGGCATACTCGTCACGGCGCAACTCGAACATGTTACCCACCTTCAGCCAATCGTCCGGCATCTCAATCTGATAACCGTCCTTAATCACCTGCTTGAACATCCCGTAGCGGTAACGGATGCCGCAGCCATAAGCCGGGTAATTAAGCGTCGCCAAGGAGTCGAGAAAGCAAGCGGCCAGTCGTCCCAAACCACCGTTTCCAAGCGCCGCGTCGGGCTCCTCGTCCTCAATCTTGTTGAGGTCGATGCCCATCTCGTCCAACGCTTCCTTCACGCCGTCATACGCCTGCATGTTAATCAAGTTGTTACCGAGCGCGCGCCCCATCAAGAACTCCATGGACATATAGTATACGACCTTTGCCTTGCTCTTCGCGTATGCGTCCTGAGAGGCCAGCCAGTCGTCAATGATGGTGTCCTTCGCCGCCAGGCACACCGCCTGGTAAATCTGGTTGTCCGTCGCCTCCTCGATTGTCCGGCGGAACAAAATCTTTACGTTGTCCCTTACTGATTCCTTAAACTCTTCTTTATCAAACGGTCTCTTTTCCATGATTTTTCAAATCCCTTCCTTTTTTACTCCAATTGTAACCGATTCACCATTGATTTTCCATTCTTTCACAAATCCGTCCGGCCGCTCCTTCGTCACGCCCACGGCCAGAACCTCCCCGCCGACGGCGGTCTGGAATCTGGCAAATATGTCCTCTGCCCTCTCGCTGCCTTCGTAGGTCACGAAAATTTTGTCCATCACCTCGAATCCGGCTTCCTTGCGCATCGTCTGCACCTTGCTGACAATCTCGCGAACGAACCCTTCCTCTAAAAGTTCCTCTGACAAGTTCGTGTCCAACACTACCGTGACGTTCCCGTCATTTTCAGAAACGTACCCTTCGGCCTGCGCGGTTTCAATAAGCAAATCTTCCTTAAACAATACCACTTCTTGCCCGTTTATGTCAAGTTTTAACGAACCAGACGCGTTTAATTCATCCATCGCCTCATTTCCGTCGATTGAATTCAACGCATTTTTGATGCCGCCAAGCAACTTTCCATACTTCGGCCCCACCGTCTTAAGCTGTGGCTTGAAGTTATATGACGTGAACTTGCGCACGTCCCCCGTGAATTTCACGTTCTTCACGTTCAGTTCGTCCGTGATGATTTCCTCGTAATACTCCGGCAATTCAAATTCTGCCTTGACAAACATCTGGCCGATTGGCTGGCGGTTCTTGATATTTGACGTGTTGCGGCAGGCGCGTCCCATCACGACCAGCTTCAAGACGCGCTCCATGTTCGTCTCCAGTTCCTTGTCGATACAGCCGGCATCCACCACCGGGAAGTCACACAAATGAACGCTTTCGGAAGCCTGCCCATCCACGCTGCGCACCAAATTCTGGTAAATGCTCTCGGCCATGAACGGAATCATCGGCGCCGCCACCTTCGCCACCGTCACCAGCGCGGTGTAAAGTGTCATGTAGGCGTTCACCTTGTCCTGCTCCATCCCCTTCGCCCAAAAGCGCTCGCGGCTGCGGCGCACGTACCAGTTGCTCATGTCGTCCACAAATTCCTGCAATGCCCTCGCGCTCTCCGGAATCCGGTAGTTTTCCAGATTGTCGTCCACAGTCTGAATCAACGTGTTCAAACGGGACAGCAACCATTTGTCCATGACGGAAAGTTTGTCATATTCCAACGCGTATTTTGTCGCGTCAAAATCATCTATATTCGCATACAACACGAAAAATGCATACGTGTTCCAAAGCGTGCCCATGAATTTACGCTGTCCCTCCAGGACGGCCTTCCCGTGGAAGCGGTTCGGCAGCCACGGCGCACTGTTGACGTAGAAATACCACCTGACCGCGTCGGCCCCGTACTGCGCCAGCGCGTCGAACGGATCGACCGCGTTGCCCTTCGACTTGCTCATCTTTTGTCCGTTCTCGTCCTGCACGTGGCCGAGGACGATGACATTTTCATACGGCGCCTTGTTAAAAATGAGCGTAGAAATCGCCAGTAACGAGTAAAACCACCCGCGCGTCTGGTCGACCGCCTCAGAAATGAACTGGGCCGGGAACTGCCGCTCGAACACGTCCTGGTTTTCAAACGGGTAATGGTGTTGCGCGAACGGCATCGAGCCGCTGTCAAACCAGCAGTCAATCACTTCCGGCACGCGGCGCATCGGCTTCCCGCACTTCGGACACTTGATTGTCACTTCATCAATATATGGCCTATGCAATTCAATGTCATCCGGGCAATTGTCGGACATCGATTTCAATTCTTCGATGCTGCCAATGGAGTGCATGTGTCCACACTCACATTCCCAGATATTTAACGGCGTTCCCCAGTAACGGTTGCGGCTGATGCCCCAGTCCTGCACGTTTTCCAGCCAGTCGCCAAAACGCCCTTTCCCGATGCTTTCCGGAATCCAGTTGATGGTATTGTTATTGGCAATCAAATCCTCCTTGACATCCGTCATCTTGATGAACCACGACTCCCGCGCGTAATAGATGAGCGGCGTGTCACATCGCCAGCAATGCGGGTAGCTGTGCTCGAACTTTGGCGCGTCAAACAAGAGCCCGCGTGCCTCCAAATCCTTTAACACCTCCGGGTCGGCCTTCTTTACGAACAATCCGGCAAACGGGGTCGTCTCGCCCATGTTTCCCTTCTCGTCCACCAGCTGCACGAACGGAAGGCCGTACTTGCGTCCCACATTGGCGTCGTCCTCGCCGAAAGCCGGGGCAATGTGTACCACGCCCGTGCCGTCCGTCAACGTTACATACGTGTCGCAGGTGACGAAAAACGACTTCTTGTGCTGCTTTGCGGCGGCCTCGGCCGCGCATGCAAAAAGCGGCTCGTACTCCTTGTACTCCAAGTCGGTTCCCTTGTACGTCTCAAGTACCTCGTATGCCGGCTTTCCATCCTCGGCAAGCTTCCCGAGCACGGTGTCCAAAAGCGCACTCGCCATATAGTACACATGGCCGTCCACACATTTTACCTTTACATACTCTTCATTCGGATTTACGCAGAGTGCCAGGTTCGACGGCAGCGTCCACGGCGTCGTCGTCCATGCCAGGATGTAGGCGTCCTCGTCCTTCACCTTGAAACGCACGACCGCCGAACGCTCCTTCACGTCCTTATACCCTTGTGCCACTTCCTGCGCGGAAAGCGGCGTGCCGCAACGTGGGCAGTAGGGGACGATTTTAAAGCCCTTGTAAAGCAGCCCCTTGTCCCAGATTTTCTTCAACGCCCACCACTCGGACTCGATAAAATCGTTGTCATAAGTGACGTACGGGTTGTCCATGTCCGCCCAGAAACCGACCGTGCCGGAGAAATCCTCCCACATGCCCTTATATTTCCAAACGCTCTCTTTACACTTGTTGATAAACGGCTCCAAACCGTACTCCTCAATCTGGTCCTTGCCGTCGAGCCCTAAAAGCTTTTCCACCTCCAGTTCCACCGGCAGGCCGTGGGTGTCCCACCCGGCTTTTCTCGGCACCTGGTAGCCTTTCATCGTGCGGTAGCGCGGAATCATGTCCTTGATGACGCGCGTCAACACGTGGCCGATGTGCGGCTTGCCGTTCGCGGTCGGCGGCCCGTCGTAGAAAGTGTACATGGGACTCCCTTCCCGCTCTTTCATACTCTTCTCAAAAATGTCGTTGTCTTTCCAGAACTGCTCGACTTCCTTCTCGCGTTCCACGAAATTCATGTCAGTTACGACTTTCTTATACATGACATCTCTCCTTTCATGAATGATATTCCATGACAAAACAAAGCGTTTCTCGTACGAAACTCCCACGGCGGGCGCGGAATCTTGAGCCATGGGAAACAAAATTTTCCATAACCCAAAAAGTCCCCGTCCCGTAAAAGGACGAAGACCTTACGCTTCGTTTATAAACCACCCGTTACAACGTACTTCGACATGCCAACGCCGCACGACTCTCTTGCATCGAACGACACCCTGGTCGTCAGGTAAATCTGCCATGGGTATAAAGCCCCATCACCATGGCGCGCCATCCCGTCATACGCGTTCCCATAACGGAGGAATCCCGTCAGACCCTACTCTTCAAATCAAAGCCCCTGCCACTTCGCCTCCCTATATCGAAACGAATCGACGCGCGGTTCAGCACCGCTTCTTGCAGTCCGGGACTTTTATAATAAATTTCAGGCACTGCGGCTCGGAAGTGATTTTCAAAAGCACGCTACTCGTACCGGGCTTGCACCCTCTCCGGCTCGCTGGAACTTCACCGTGCTCCCTACTGTCTTCGTCATCGCCTTTACTTATCTTTTCCACACGGATATTATAAGCAGAATAGGGCAAATAGTCAAGTAGAAATCTGTCAAATTATAATGATCATGTTTCTCTCCAAAAATTAGTCAGTCGTTAATTCTTCAAGGCGATTTTTTAACCGCTTGATTTCCTCACTTTGCTGATTCACCAGATTGTCCTTTTGAAGCAACTCCTCATCCTTTTGAAGCAACTCCTCATCCTTTTGTAGCAACGCTTTGTCCTTTTGTCCTAACAATGCTTTCATCCCATCAATATCATCTTGCATGTCGTCAATCATCAGCTGAACAGTGTTCCTATCCAATATTTGTAATTCCTCTGAAAATATTCCCATGACTCTCTCCACATTCTTGCAAATCGCATAAACTTCCCCATATAACGGGATGAATTCGGGATATTGTTGAATCATTTTTTCAATCCACATCGGGTCATCCTCGCTTAAAAAGGTCAGCCACGCCTCCAACGGGGTTACTATGCCCTTATTGTACAGTTTTTGGCGGAAGATGTCCAGTGGGATGAAGACATATTCTTGTAATAATTCAAGTTCCAGTCCGGTATCGACATGTGGTTTCGCATAATGGACATAGTCATTCGGAAATTTGTGAAATTCCACTGTGCTTGTTTCAAGCAGGACAATGGTGTAGACTTTTTTAATGTCCTTGTAGCTAAACGTCTTTCCTTTCTCGTCCCTTACCCGTTTGTATTGGCGCAAAAGTAAATCTGCGGAATAGCATGCACAGCGTTGGCCGGGAAACTTATAGCCGATTTTCTGGCATTCGACATTTGCCAGGCTGCCGTCCTCCAATTCCACCAGGATGTCCATGAGAAGTAGCGAACTTTCATCCGCCAGGCGGCTATTGTCACCAGGGAGAATGCGCTTGATCTTTACCTTTTGTCCCAACAATAGGGACAGAAGTGTTTCCAAACGTTCTGGCTTGTTTTCCGGGTTGAATATCTCTTTAAAAAACGCGTCATATAAGATTTTCACCCCCTTTATCCCGCTTGTGAAATCCAAGAATTCCTTCTGTTGTTCCTCCCTCCAACTATTAAATACATTGTTTAGATTTTCGTTTTGTCGAATTTCTTGTAAAATCTCGTTTTTTGTCCGAATCATCGGAAAATAATTTTTTAGCCCTTTTACCATACGCAAAATGCCTCCATGTTTGTGAATAAATCTACGTTTCTATCTCATTGATACGAAGAGTCACTGACTCTTCTGGTTTTTATTCCAGCTGGTATTAGAAACATAGCACAAGTGCCATGAAAAAATCAATGTGTTTATTGTTGATGGGCGCGACTTTTTTGTTGATAAAATGTGAATAAATTATCGTCGCCGGCACGGTTAATCCTATAACCGGAGGACAACTTCTCCAGGTTCTTGGATACCGCGCTATTATTGTTTGTCAAGTTACGATAAGAATTTAATGCTGCAATATTGTGTTGAATTCTCATGATTTAAACCTTCTTGAATTTGTGTTTAGAGTGAATTGTTGCGTCGGTGTACCTTTATTATGTATATCGAATGGCAGCTAATATCCAAGGGTATTTTTTTAAGAAACGAAGATATTTGGGGTCATATGCCCGAGAAGGCGTGAATTTATGAAGGAAAAAGGAAGAAGCCCATCATGTGAAACCAGTTTTCCACCGGGCGTCGCCCGCGCAAACTGATTCTTCATGATGAGCTCCAGACTTTTCCAGCTGTGCGGTTGCAATCCGATGGTCGTTTTCATGCAATTTATTGCAGTGAAAACGACCTATCGGATTAGCAACCCATTTATTAATGAGCAAAATGTGGCTGCGTTAGCAGACACGGGAGTGCGTTAGCACGGATTTTGCGAATTGGATAAATAGGTTGGATGCTCTAAAGAGCATCCAACCGCACAGCTAGAACTTTCCGTATTTTACCCCCGCTCCCGCACGATATACACTGGACGGTTTTTATTTTCCATGCAGTCCTTTGACAAGTAAATCCCCACGATGTAAAGAAATATCATCTGCACTCCGGAAAGCACGAGGATGGCCACCAAAAGCACGTCAAACTGTGACAGCGCGCCTGGCATGAATATCTGCTGAATCAAATTGACAAGCAAGAATACCATTCCCCCGAAAAGCAACAACACGCCGACGACTCCCGCCAATTTGAGCGGAGCGGTGGAAAATGCAAAAATCCCTTCCATGGCATAGGATAAAAGGCTCCTTAAGTTCCACTTGCTGGTGCCGTTCTCCCGCTCCACGTTCTCGAACGGAATCCACTTCGTATGAAATCCCACGAAGGAAAAAATGCCTTTCATGTAACGGTTGTACTCCCTCACGGAGAGAATCGCGTCCACCATGGTGCGGTTCATCATGCGAAAATCTCCGTAACCGTCACCCATGTCCATATGCGTCAGGCTTTTACCAACTTTGTAGAACAGCCGCGAACAGAAACTGCGCAAAAACCCGTCCCCTTCCCGGCCGATGCGCTTGCCACCGCAACAGTCAAACCCTTCCTTGCTGACGGCCTGGTACATCTGCGGTAAAAGCTTCGGCGGATGCTGCAAATCCGCGTCCATAATCACGCAATAATTTCCCGTCGCCTCCGACAGCCCGGCGTACATGGCCGCCTCCTTGCCAAAATTCCTGGAAAAGGAAAGGTAACGGCAACGCGCGTCCTTATCACAAAGCTTCCGCAGCATGTCAATGGTCTTGTCCTTACTGCCGTCATCCACGAAAAGTAATTCATGATCCACGTCCTGCATCTGGTCCAGCACCCGTGCCGTCTCCTCATAAAAGTGAAAAATGGATTCTTCCTCATTGTAACAGGGAACGATTATGCTTATTTTATCCATGATGTTTTCCTCCATTCTCTTCTATTCCCGCGAGCAACGGGCCAAAGTCATGCTTGCACTTTTGAGCCTGCCGCTTATTTCTTGTTACCGTTTTTGGCCTCTTCGCCACCCATTCGCCCTCGTCGTGTCTTACGGCGCCCCAAATCCATTACGAACACGATGAACAACCCCAGCCAGCATGCCGCGCTGACGGTTGCCCCCGCCACAAACCCGGGCGACTGGAAGATAATGGCCACCTCATGCCTCCCTTTTGTAAGCGGCACGCCCACGAAAGCGGTGTTTACCTTTTCCGGCTCCACTTCCCGGCCGTCAACCCATACCCGGTATCCCTTGCGAAATGGATACGAAGTCACGAAATATCCGTCCTTCGGCATGTCGATACTTTTTTGGCAAACCGTCGTCCCACCTTGCGGAATCCAGAGCATTCGCGCCAAGGAAAAGCCATCCTTTTCCCCTCCCCGCGCATCCTCTGGCATGATGATATGTTTCTGGTTTAAAATGTCCCGGTCCAGACAGAACACTTCCAAATCCCGAACCTTGTATTTTCCCTCGGACATCCTCACTTGCAAACATTCCGCCCCGTCGCCCGGGTCGAACACGTAAACGAAATCCTCGTTCCCGTTCGGATACGGCGCGCTCTTCGCGGACAGCTTGTTGCTCATGTTATTGATGTATATTTTGACTTCCTTGCCATCCTCGCGCTCCACGTGAAATCGAATGGCCAGGATTTTATCCGACAACGGCCGTGCCAAGTTCAATTCGAAATTATCCTTCGACATTTCATGGGAAAGCAAACGCTCCAAATCCTCCTTCACGAAAAACTCCTTCGGATACACCTGCGTCACCCCGCCATCTGCCGCCACCGACTTCTCACCGCCAGCCGTCGCCAGCGCCGCCGC
Organism: Lachnospiraceae bacterium; assembly: GCA_910574865.1. Taxonomy (GTDB): domain Bacteria; phylum Bacillota; class Clostridia; order Lachnospirales; family Lachnospiraceae; genus Schaedlerella. The sequence goes on from CAJTDN010000005.1 coordinate 346,201, forward strand.
GTAATCCTCGCCACCTGCCGACTCCGTCTCCATCATTCCCGATTTCTCACCGTCTACCGTTTCCACCACCGTGTGGCACGACAGCGCCGCCAGCGTCCACGGAAACGAAATTTCTTCGAACTCTTCCTCGTCCATCAGCTCCGTGCTCCCGTAACAAATCGGCCGCACCCCGTCATTTTCCGCCAACACATATTCCCCATATGTCTCTTGCACGTCCCATCCCGCGGGCACGTTGTCGCTCTTGCAGACCAGATATCGCACGCCCATGAATTCATTGAACAACGGATTTTTCCCCGCTACCAGGGCCACCCGGTTATTATAAGAAATGGCATTGCCCATCGTGTCGTAAAAAAACCGCGCGTAGGTTTTATTGGATATGGACGAATATATGGAAACCCTCTGCGATTCCCCGTCGCACAACATGTTTGAATTCATGAAGGCGTTCGCCAAATACTCCATCCGATAATCCGCGTCATTTGCAAAATCGGCAACCTGCTCCCGCGCAACGTGTTCCTGCCGTTCATCCTCCACGGACAAGTAATTTTCCCTCTTAGAAACGTTTAGTTTATCAAGCAGGTCCTCCAGGGTCGAACTCCTCAAATTTACAATCAGGCTCACCCATATCGGGAACAATAAAATCACCCAAAATTTGTATCTCCGCTCGGTTGTCCTACGCCCGCGCCCTTTTTCATCCATAACCGGTTCAATTAGCCCGCGCCCCTTTTCATCCATGCCCGCCCCGGCGGCAAACCACTCGCCCCACATCCACCAGGCCGCCCAAACGGTTATCAACGCCGCCTCGGCCAATATCACCGGCCTCCACTCGGAATCCCACGCCGGAATCAGGCATGCAAGCAGGCACAATGCAAACGCGCCCTTCTTCAAGCGAACCTTCCTCTCCCACAACTCGCCCAACGTGTCAATACAGACCAGCACGAGCAGCGGGACGAACGGAATCAATATTTTTCCCCTTGCATAAAGGAACCCGTTTAACACCAGGGAAACCGCCGGAACCGCCATCGCCACGAGCAGGCAGATGGACAACCACCTCCTCTTCCTATTCCCAAGCGACAATACCAGGCAAAACAAGGTCAAAATGGTCATTCCACAGCCATATGGCGAATAAAGCAGCCCGCCCATTTCCATGTCCAACAAAGGAATGGACTCCCTGGCAAAATTTCCCGCGTCCTTTGACGTGGACAAAATGTCCATTCCCGTTGGCAGCAATAAAATCATGCCCATGCCAACCGCCAGCAACACTGCGGCTCCCAACAAAAATATCTTGCGTAAAGCGGCCGCCCATTTCCCACCTTCCGCGTGAACCACGCGCCAGATTCCATAAATTCCAATCACGACGATACCGGTCGGGGAATAATAAAAGCTGTGTACGATCATGAGGAACACGGACACGCACATCATGCCAATCCTGCCTTTTTCCAACAAGCGGTCGCATCCCATCAACGCCAGGATTAAAAACGGCATGTAATTCACAAAAATAATCTGGTGGTGCGCCTGATAAAAGCAAGTGGAACTTAAAAGCAAGACCGCCCCAAAAAAGGAAGTCCACTTGTCTTTCCCCACCTTCGAAAGCCACTTGTGGCAAAGCATGCCGCTCGCCATCACCCCGAACATCGCATAAATGGAAATGACATATTTCATCGGTACCCCGGGAATCAAACAAGAAAGCAGCACGTCCGGCCGAAGCACCCCGTAATAGGCAAAATCATATATGCCGCTGCCGCCCCCCAGCCCAATCCATTGCGGCAAAATCGAGTGGGTGGACAACATGCTTTGACGCAGGCTCTCTGCAATCGCCACGTGCTGGCTGAGCCAGTCGCCGTCGGAACCATACAAGTTTCCCGCCCCCATGGGCAGAAACAAGAGCACCAGCACGAACACCCCCAGTAACATATAAGGAAGTCCCGGCCATTGTTTCAAGTCGCCCTGCCGCGGTTTCGCCACACGCCGCCAAAACTTTATTCCACCCCGCATTGACAACCATTCCCTTCTTCCGCCTCCGCAGGTAGGTCCCTTTTCCGAAATACGATGCATTTGCTAAAAATATAATTGAGGACGGTGACCAAAACATTTACGAACACCTTCATCCACATTTGCGGAAAATGCATCAAATCCACCAGGCACACCATGAAACCTACGTCCAACGCCCCGGAGCAAATCCTGGCCCCGAAAAACGTGCCGATTTCTTTTAAAACGGATTGCAGCGTGTGGTTGGTGCTGCGAAACACGAACGTGCGGTTCGTCACATAGGCGAACGTGACGGAAAACAGCCAGGCCACGCCCGTCGAGGCTGCCGTAGGCAAATGCATCATCTTCGCACACAACCAGTACGTCACCAAATTTACGACCGTGGTGCCGACGCCGCAGACGAGATACCAAAACACCTCCCGCTCCTTTTCATACAACGCCCAAACCTTCCCCATCACTTTCCACATTCCCGCATTCTTCTTGTCCGGACTCCCCACCGACGCCTTTGCCGCTGAGTTTTTTTCATTCATTTTCTTCCTATACAATTTCATCTCGTTCAAATCCTTCTCTTCCAACTTTTTCCCTTCCAAAACACGTTAATAGTTTACTGACGTCCTTTTAAAAGAACCCTGAGAAAAAACTAATATTTTTCTTAACTTTTTCTGAACATTATGTGTCTTTGGCACGATGACACCGCCGGCTTTTAACAAAACCTTTCCAAGACAGATGAATCACGCCCCCGCTTCGGGCGTCTCAACCGGCACCTCCCTCGGGAACACCAGCCTGGCCTTGAACTGGTCGTAATCAATGAAAATGTCAAATTCCCCGCCAAGTGCCGCCGCATAAGTGCTGACAATCGCCAGACCCAGCCCGTTACCATCCGTGCTACGGGCCTTGTCCGCCCTCGCGAACCGTTCCACGATGTCCTCCTTCTTAAAATCCATCTGATACCCGGCCGTGTTGGTAATCTCCAGGCATATTTTCTGGTTTTTGCCTGGCGCCGCCCCGACCGCGCCCACGGCAGTCCCGCCGCCGGCTTCCGTCTGATTCCCGTCAATTACCGCCCCGGCCGCTTCCGTTTCCATCGGATTCCCCATGGCCATCGGCCCGGCCGGCAACGCCGGAAGCAGGCACGTCTTCACGAACACGCGGGTTCCTTTTGCAGAATATTTCAATGCGTTTTCCACCAAATTCTGGCAAATTCGGTACATGTACCCATTGTCCGTCACCATCCTGGTGTCCCCCTTGTCCAGCAGCGTGACGAACTCCAGGCCGGAACCTTTCATCTTGTCTTCCATGTCCGCGAAAATCTGCTCAATCAAGCGGTTCATGGTAATCTGATCCCGCTTCAGTTCCACATTGCCACTGCTGACCTTGGCAAGGGAAAACAAGCTTTCAATCATTTCCTTCAATTTTCCCGCCCGGTTGGAAATCACTTCCAGATAATCCTTGGCCGTGTCATTCAAGTCCTCTTTTTTCAAAAGTTCCAGATATCCGACCATCGAAGTCAAGGGCGTTTTCAAGTCATGCGAAACGTTCGTGATCAAGTCCATGCGAAGCTGGTCGCTCCTCGATACCTTTAGCAAGCTGTCACGTTCGATTTGCAAGGCCCTTTCCAAATTTTCTTCTATTTTTTGGTTGATAATCTGGTTCCGCACGTCCATGAATTCCTGAAGGCGTTCGAAAAAGAACCTGCATATGATGATCTCGGCAACGAAACATTGCAAAATAACCGTAAAATAAGTCAAATAATTCATGGAATAATTACTATAATAGTAATAGTACCGATTATACCGTCTCATGGACAGCAGCCATGCCGCCACCGCCAAAAGAATGACGAACGCGACCAACATGAACCTTTGTCTTATCATCCACTGGCGCTTCCAATCCTCATAAAACGATTCATCCTCCGGCTTCCATTCCCGATACCGCCGCCGTATCCACATGTCCGTCAGGACGGTAACCGCCGGGACGAGCAATAGGTTTGTAATCGTGCCCAGAAACCACGTCGAACTCGTCGGCAAATCCCCCCTGAACAAAAATCCGTACAACGTCATCGCCAGCCCGCCAAGGATGATGACGATTGGCAGTCTCCTTCTTTGCAACGTCCCCAGCAGCCTTTTTCCCGCACTCTTACCTATAGTCTTTCCTTTTTCCTTAAAATTTTTCCATTTTGTAGCCAATTCCCCACACCACCTTTACATATCTTGGATTTTTCGTGTCAATTTCAATCTTTTCCCGAATATGGCGGATGTGCACCATGACCGTGTTTTCCACCGCGTAATCCGCCTGTTCGTTCCAGACATGCTCATAAATCTGCTCCGCCGAGAACACCCTTCCGGGATTTTCCATGAAAAGCAATAGAATGGCGTATTCCTTGGCCGTCAGCTTGACCTCCTGCCCGTCGACGACGGCAATTTTTTGCGCCAGGTCCAATACCAGGCTGCCGTTCACCAACCGTTCCTCGTCCGCCTGCGGCTTCGCCGCGCCCCACACGTGGTAACGCCTTAACTGCGCCTTCACCCGCGCAATCAGTTCCGCCGAATTGTAAGGCTTGCTGATATAGTCGTCAGCCCCCAGCGTCAAGCCGGACACTTTGTCGCTCTCCTCCGTCTTGGCCGAAAGAATAATGACCGGAATGTGGTGGCGCTCCCGCAGCTTCATCAACGCGGAAAGCCCGTTCAGCCTCGGCATCATCACGTCAAGCAAAATCAAGTCCACCGAATGCTTTTCCACCATCTCCAAAGCCTCCAGCCCGTCGTAGGCCTTTAGTACCTGATAGCCTTCATACTTCAACAATTCACTGATGGAAAATACGATTTCCTTATTGTCGTCAACCACCAGTATCGTCTCGTTGTCCATCTATAATCCCTCCCTATTTAGTCAAGTGTTTTTTCCTTATTTTCCAAGGAATTTTTAATTTCATATCTCAGGTGAATGAGCCAAGGTGATGGACATTTCTCTGTATCTAGTACGAAAATAGCTGGTTTAGGGTATACAAAGTAAAACGTCTTTGTTTTCCGCTTTACATGGCCTTGTGTATGCCCTTCCTTCTACGGCAGCGAACCTCCCGTGTCTACCAGGATCACCCGCATCTCTGCAAGGTCCTAACTTCCTTCGTCCCGCCTGTCCATAACCAGGGTGTCAGCTTAGCTCCTAACCAGGGTCTTGCCCTATGGAAAATATTCCTGCCGACTACCGGCTCATTCTTTGTATTAAATCTTACTGACTCGTTCTGTACGATTCCCGAACCGGCACCTTTCGGCAGACGTTTTCCACGGTCTTTCCTCATACAGTTCAGCTTTTTGTCACAGCTGAATTCAATTCTCCGCATTCACTGCTGAAAACTCAATTCAACTGTGACAAGGTACTACTTTTTTGTCAATGGCTGTTATGCCGCCTGCACCTGCGGCCTCCTAATGTCTCCCAACAGTTTTGACACATCATAATCAACACCCTTTGTAAGGATGACATAAAATATCCTTATCAGCTTACAAGCCACTGCCACCACGGACTGCATCTTCTTCAGCGGATTTTTCTTCCGGGTCTGATAGTACTCATGGATTTCCCGGAATTCTGCATTCTTCCCCACCGCCGATATCGCCGCTTCATACAGTACGTATCTTAATCGCTTCCGACCGCGGTAGCTGATCCGGCTTTCTCCAGCATGCTTGCCTGAATCGTTTGCCACAATCGCATATCCCGCTAATTTCTGCAGCTGCTTGGGATTATCAAAACGTCCAATGTCTCCCACCTCTGCCATAAATCC
>CAJTDN010000006.1:0-336263 GCA_910574865.1 Lachnospiraceae bacterium
TGCCGACGGGCATGACGGATCCGCTGGGAAATGTGACGGCTGTTGGCTATGACATGGAAGGAAATAAAGTGTCGGAGACGGCGGCGGACGGCGGGACGACGACGTATACGTTGGATGGCTTGGGAAATATTACTGCCATTACGGACGCGCGTGGTTACACGTCCACGTTTACCTATGACAAGATGTATAACCTGATACAAGGAACGGACGCGAAGGGGAACACGATTTCCTATCAATATGATAAAAACGGGAAACAGATTCTGGCGACGGATGCAAAGGGCAATACCATCACCTATGTCCGTGACAGCATGGGACGTGTGGTGGAAGAGCGGAATGACGACTTTGGCACGAAAAGATATGCGTATGATGGTATGGGAAATCTTGTCCGCTATACGGATGGGGAAGGGAATACTATCGTTTGTGAGTACAACGCACTGGGACTTGTGACGAAAGAAATCGACGCGCTGGGGCGGGAGACGAGCCACGTATACGATGCCCTTGGAAATGAAACGGCGGTCACTTATGCGGACGGCGCGGTGTACCAGTGGGCGTATGACGCTTGCGGGCGCGTGATTCAGGAAATCAGCGAGCTCGGGGCGGTGTGGAATTACACGCTTGATGCGAACGGGAACATTATTGCCAAGTCGGATGACAGCGGACGCACTTGGCGGTACGTATATGATAACAATAATAAGCTGGTATCCGAGACGAACCCGGAAGGCGGCGTGGTTTCCTATACCTATGATGCCGCCGGGCGGCAAATTTCCATGACCGACGAGGAAGGCCGGACGGAAAATGACGTTTATGATGGTGTTGGCCGAATCGTCGAGGAAAAGGATGCCGAGGGGAAAATTCAGACCACGATATATGATTTAGGTGGAAATCCGATCAAGAGCGCGGACAAAAATGGAAATGTCTCCAGCTTGACGTATGACGCGAATGGAAACTTGACTTCGGTGACCGATCCATTGGGAAACATTACGGCATTCTCCTATGACACAACGGATAACTTGTCGCAAGTTATGAACGCGCTCAAGTGTACGACCACGTATGACTATGATTCGATGGGACGTTCCAAGCAGATGACGGACGCGTTGGGGAATTCGTATGGCTACCAGTATGACTACAATGGAAATCTGACCATCATTACATTGCCGAATGGCGACAAGGTTGCTTTTGAGTATGATGCCGCTGGTAACGTGGTCAAGAGTACGGACGCGCAAGGTCTGGAAACGACATATGAATATGACGGCATGGGACGAATCATCCATGCGTCGGACAATGCAGGGAACAGCCTGAGTTACACGTATGACGCGGCGGGCAATGTGACGAGCCAGACCGACAGCCTGGGGCGTGTCACGTCCTATGCTTATGACAAATATGGCCGTCTATTGCAGGTGACGGAGGCCGACGAGAGTGTCACGACGTATGAATATGACGTGATGGACCGTCTGGCGGCGGTGACCGACGCGGAAGGCCACCGCACGACATTTGCTTATGACAGGGTGGGCAACCTCGTTTCCATGTCCGAGGCGGACGGGGCGGTCTGGCAGTACGCCTACGACCAGATTAACCGGCTCGTCTCGCAGACGAACCCGCTGGGCGGCACGTTGGGTTACGTGTACGATGGCAATGGAAATCTGATCAAGCACACGGACGAGAACGGCGTGGCCTCTTCGTATACATATGATGGAAATGACAACTTGACGAGCATGACGGACGGAAACGGCGGCACCTACACGTATGAGTATGACGAGCTCGACCGTTTGATTAAGGAAGTTTCCGCCATGGGGCGCGTGCAGGAGTACCGCTATGACGCCCTTGGCAACCTGACGAAATACAAGGATCCGTTGGAATTAATCACGGAGTACGAGTATGACGCGGCGGGCAACCTGGTGAAAGAGATTTCCCCAAAGGGTCTGGAAACCCTCTATGGCTATGACAAGCACGGGAACGTGACATCAGTCACTGACCCGATGGGCAACGTGACCGAGTATGGCGTGGATCTGAATGGGAACGTGACGAAAATCACGCTGCCGAATGGCGGCGAGTACTGTTACGCCTATGACAAGGCGGGCAGGATTACCAGGATGACGAGCCCGCTGGGCTACGAGAAGAAGCTGGGTTATGACCTGGCCGACAACGTGGTCAAGGAATCGGACAACCTGGGGAGCGTCACGACCTATACCTACAACCGTGTGCACGACATCACGTCCATGACGAACGCGGCGGGCGGGACAAGCAGCTTCGGCTATGACGCGGCGGGCAACCTGGCTTACGTGACCGACGCGCTGGGACGCACCGACACGTATGAGTACGACCTGGCCGGCCGACTGGTGGCGTTGGCGGATCCGCTGGGGAAGGTGACCGCCGTCACCTACGACCCGGCGGGCAACATTACCTCGTTGGCAAGGCCGGGCGGAAGAACGACCAGCTATGAATATGACAACAATTACAACCTGACTTCCGTCACCGACCCGATGGGCTACGTGGAGCGGGCACTTTATGACAAAGATGATTGGATGACGCAACGCACGGACGCGCTGGGTCAGAGCGAGAACTGGACGTACGACGCAAACGGGCGCGTCACCGCCTACACGAACAAGAAGGGCGACACGAACGGTTACGAGTACGACCCGCACGGCAACGTCATCACGCTGACCGATTTCACGGGCGTGAAGAGTCATTTCGAGTACGACGAAAACGATAACCTCATCAAGGTGACCGACCCGCTGGGCAACGTGACCAAGTACGGCTATGACGTGATGGGCAACATGACCTCCTACGAGGACGCGCGGGGGAAGGTGACGAAGTACACATATGACTTGGAGGGCAACCTGACTTCAAGGGAAGACCCGACCGGGCGTAAGGAGCAGTATGGCTATGACGAGATGGGACGGCTCACCTCGTGGACGATGCCGAGCGGCAAGAAGGTCAGGTATGACTATGACAAGCTGAACAACCTGCTGGAGAAGTCATATGAGGATGCCGAAGGAAATAAGAGTGACGAGAACGTAACCTACGCTTATAATGGCGCAGGCGAGCGCGTGGCCATGCAGGACGTGACCGGGGAGAGTACCTATGAGTATGACGCGCTGGGGCGGCTTTCCAAGGTGACGAACGGCTCCGGCAAGAGCATAGCTTACGTCTACGACGAGGCCGACAACCTGGCGGCGGTCGTCTATCCGGACGGTACGCAGGTGTCCTATGAGTATGACCTGAATGACAATATCGTGAAAGTGACTGACCGCGAGGGCAAGGTGACGGAGTATACTCACGACGCGTTAAACCGCGTGACCAGTACGATTCGGGCAAATGGCACGAAGACCGAGGTGACTTACGACGCGGAAGACCACGTGACGAAGCTGGTCAACACTTGCGAGGATTGCGGGACGGTAATTTCGTCTTATGAATACACCTATAACGCGCAGGGGTATATCGTCAGCGAGACCGCCACGGAACTGGAGGCGGGTTCGAGGAAGGATCCGAGCTGGGACGAGTGGTATGGCGGCTGTACGACCGGCGTGGTGGGAAGCGCAATCAGCAGGGGCGTAAGTAGAATTTTGAATGAGAATAAACTCGGTGGGAATGCGAGCGATGGCACGGTCACGGATGGAAGTGCGGTTGACAATGCAGCCAGTGAGACGGCTACGGGCGGCAATGGAAACGGACAGAGTGGCACGACAGACAAGTGCCACGAGCACGATGAGAAGAGTGTCACGACCAAGCGAACGTATGAGTACAATGACAACTGGGAGCTGACCCGCTGCACGGAGAAGTCGGACGGCAACAAGAGCGTCGTCCACAATTACGAGTATGATAAAGTGGGCAACCGCACAATCTACGAGCGTCTGGAAAACGGCGTGACGAAGGAACGGTACAAGTACGAGTACAATGATGCCAACCAACTCGTGAGACGCAAAAACACGCGTATCTGGGGCGACCCGGGAACGACCTACAAGTATGACGGCGACGGAAACCTGGTCCAGGAGCAAGACTGCACGAATTATGCCGACCCGGTGGAGTACGAGTACACGGCGGAAAATCGCCTGGCGGTCGTGAGCCAGGGCGGTACGGTCTTGATGGCGGCGATGTACGACGGCGACAACAACCGCGTATTCCAGATAGACAACACTTACAAGTGGGAGGACTGCTATGGCGATGACGTGCTGATTCCGAAGTCCGAGCGGGCGGAGAACGGCGATAGCCCGCAGGAGGAACTGGCCTCGCTCGTGAAAGGCGGCGCGAACGCCAAGGGCTATACCCTGACGGAGTACGTCAACGACGTGAATCGGGAGAACACGGAAGTGCTGGCCGAGTACAAGGCCGATGGCACGATGCGTCAGGCCTATACCTACGGGGAAAGCGGAAATGGCGAGCGAATCAGCGTTGATAAAACCGATGAAACGAGTTACTATATGTATGACGGGCGCGGCAGCGTGACCGGACTCGTGACGGATAGTGGAAAGCTGACGAACAGCTACACCTATGACCCATATGGCACCTTGACATCGGGCACGGCGGACGCGGTGAACTATTACGGTTACAACGCGGAATCGACGAACACCAAGACCGGCCTGCAATATTTGCGCGCGAGGTATTATGACCCGGAGAATGGAAATTTCACCTCGGAAGATACGGAGGATGGGGAGTTACCATTCCCATTGACGAGAAATCGATACATTTATGCGTTGAACAATCCGTTGAATTATAAAGATCCGACCGGGCATAAGAGCAAGGCGGTTAATGCAGCCGTTGGAAAAGCTGTTGGTGTAATAGGAGCACCGATAAGTAGAGCGGTTACCAAGGCTTTGAACCAAGCGACTACCATGATAACAAAGGCACAACAAAATGGTAGAGCACGAGAAAAACGTGCACCGGGAACTTTGATAAATAATGCAGTCCAGAAGTTGTCTAAGGCTAGTTCTGATGATGCGCATTCTGCATTTGGAAGTAGTTTGGAACGAAAAGCACGTCATTTGGCTGAGCAAAGCAAAAAAATTTTGTGTGATAACACGGTGTCATATAAGCCCGGTGAGAAAAAAATGGATTGGGAAAGTGTAGCAAAAGGAGTGTTTGTTATTGGAGGAATCACACTACTTGTTGTTGCGGCCGCTACTACGACTTCTCCAATTTTGATTTCAGCTTCTTTTGGTGCATTTTATGGAGCGTTAGATGGTGCTGCTTCTAATACGATATCAGGTGGTGACCCATGGGATGGTGCTATTTCAGGAGGCGTAAATGGAGCAGTAACCGCCATGCTAACAGAGTGTGGAGTCTCCCCGTATTATGCAAATATGGCAGGAGCATCTTTGGGCGTTGGAATTCAATCGGCTTTAAGTGGCGAGGAAATTAATATTGGAGAGAGTTTGGTATCCATAGCGACGCAAGCTGAAGTGGGGTGGAGAACATCAACGTTACAATCTTTGGCAATGAAAAATGTAATAAAAAAGAGTGAGCAAGTAGTGGGTAATGGTATTATTTCTGGCATGAGCGAAGTGGGCATACTTACTGCAAATGTTACGAATAATATTATATATAAAACAATACGTGGAGAGTCAGTAGGTATAGCGAAGGATTCTGGAGAAAGAGGAGTGATAACTGAAAATAATAGAAATGTGGGAGAAAGAATGCTTGCCAAGAGGGAAAATCTTAATGGAAGGAATCAAATGAATCCAAAGCTAGTAATTACCAAGAAAGAGTTAGGTAAGCCTATTAAGGTATATTGGGAAACCGGTAATATGCCTATAGAGGGTGAAGGTGCAATGGAAATCCTACAGAATGCCAAAGAAAAAGTACCTTGGAAAATAGATTTTTCAAGTCATATGGATGAAGAACTTGTGGAAAATATGTTAAATCGCAATAGACATAAGTGGAGTATGGAAATGGATTTGCAACGTCCAAAACCATATCCGAAACGATATCCGGAACCATATAGGAAATTGGCTTTTTAGAAGGGTGTTGAGTGTAGGTTTGTGCTTCGATAAAGTGGTGATAAGGCTTTATCGAAGCACTGAAATAAAAAGAAAAAATGGGAGAAAATAGGATGAATGTTCGTATCATGTTTTTTGCACTAATAATAATGCTTTATCCTGCACGTTTTATGAGACGAATGCGTGACAGTCTGCTTTATCCAAATGGAATGGCAAATAGAACATTGGGTTATATTGTAGAGATAGCATGTTTTATTATTATTCAAGGGCTTATGCTTATGTGGCATCTGGAGCTACCCGAGTATTTTTCAAGAAAAGATGTTGTTCCGACTTGTTACATGTATGTTATGCTAAACGTGGTCGCGCAAATTTTAATATATAAAAAAGAAGATTGTGAAACATTAAATTCTCATTATGACTATTTTAAATGGATTTGGATGGCGGGAGTGGCATTATACTCCGGCGTGTTTACCGTGGCATTGTGGAATCAGGAGAATGCTTTTGCGTGGCTGTTTGGGGCGGGAATTCTTCATGCTTTGTATAATCTTGGGTATTTCTTTTTTCTTTATTTCACTGAAAAAGAAATTATGCAGACAAGATTTCGGCCGGAAGATGTGAAGTATGATATGATTCAAAATGTAAAAATGGATATGGCATCAAATATGACCTCCGATATGATGCCATATGCAAGACCGGATATGCAACCACGTTTAAATCCTAATGCAGTATCGCATACGATGCCGGAGAGGGATTTGTCACCTTTACATAGAATGTACGGTGAAGAATATCGTAAGCTCAGACTAGATGAGGTGCGTATAAGGAATGAAGTGGCATTGATGATGTTTTGCATGATGGAGAGTGCATTTATGGTATTGGCGTTGTTCATGCTTTGGGAGGGAGACGTGCCGGTGGTGGCACAAATGACAGCTCTTTGCATATGTTTGTTTTTGGCAGGGATGGGTTATTTGGTATATTGTTGGGTGAAGGCGGAGAAACAAGTAAAATCCATGAAAATTGAAACGGTTTACGAGGGAATTGCGCGAGTGGCGGCACATCATCCTCTTACCGTTCAGTATTTGACACCGGATGGGAACACGGTTATGAGGCAGTTCTCGCTAAAAGATGAGAATGCATTTCCCAAAGGTTCATTTGTGAAAATTATGGTGAGAGATGGCGTGGTAGAAAAGATTGTGAAAGAGAACAGCGCGTTTGATGAGGATGTATTTATATTGGGTGTGCCTATGAAAAAAGGGCAGAAACTTGACAAAGAAATGGTAAAGGCACTTAAGGTTTTTTTGATTATAGAGGCGATAGGAGTTGTGGGCCTAATGTGTTTTTTATACGATATCCTTATATGATGGCTTTCATATTAAGCGTAGTTCAATCGTAAAAAAGGTGGAATCGAAAGTTTTGAAGACGTGTGACAGATGAACTCGGATATTGTGAGAGAAAACATTTAGAGGGATATGGGAAGAAATGTCTATGGGGAGAGAACGATGATAGAGGTGATCGTAACGACATTTAGTGGTGAATGTGAGATGGAAAGCCGGATGAAGAGAAAATGTCTGAGGCAATATTTCCACGGTAGATAAGTGATAAGGAGGACGATGGACATGGAGCTTGGGAGAACGGAATTAAAGCCGTTAAGCAAACTGGATGGTGAAAAATATCGGAAACACAAAGTTCGGGATGTTTGGAAAAAGAATGGATTGGCGACATTGGGGTTTGGTTTGATAGCCGGGGCGATTATGATTGGGATGATGATAGTGGCCGTTGATAGGTCGAAGATGATACTTGCCGGAGTGTTTTATGGGGGAGTGCTCATGATTGGGGTGGGAGCGTATATACTTCTCTGGCTATGTGCTCTGAGAAATGTGAAAAATAAAAAATACGATGAGGTGTACGAAGGCGTAGCACAAGTAGTTGTGGCGTATCCACTCACGGTGCAGTATCTTAAGCCGGATGGGAACAAGGTCGTGAGTCAGGTGGATTTGAAGGATCAGCATGCGATTTTGGCGGGAAGGTTCATAAAAATCGTGGTGGAGGGTGAAAGAGTGGTAGAAATTAAGGATGAAGTGGTAATGTGATTTAATAGGTATGATATAGACGGGAAAGTCGATACTATAGGAGAAATTGATGATAATTATTGTACGCAATAAAGTGTATGAGTGAAAATAAATAACGAATATCTGCTTGAGGTTAATAAATTTTTTCGAAAATAGTTTGATAAAAACGACGAGAGGACTTTGAAAATGAAAAAAATTGCAAAGGATAATATCTATCTGTATGATTACAATTCTACAGAGAGCTTCTGTTTGGAGTATTATGCTCCTTTTAAGGGATTTACCGAATTGCAAAAATATATTTTTTTAACAAAACAGTTTTGGAATTATAAACAGAATATAATTATTAAGGGTATGCCTGGAGCAGGTAAAACTTTATTGGCAGAAATAGCGTTTCTTTCAGTTCCATTAAAGTCGGGAGAAGAAAAAAGAAAATTACTTTATCTAGTACCTTATCGAGCGTTGCTTAATGAAAAATATATTTATTTCCTTAATAGATTTAATAGATCTTGTTATAGAATATATCGATCATCAAGTGATTATTTCGATAATGATGAAAACATAATTGGAGCAAACTGTGATATAGCAATTATGATATATGAAAAATTGGATAATGCTTTACGATGTTTGCCGAATAGTTCAAATTTATTTTATGACTATGATTTGATTGTTATGGACGAGTTTTCTTTGATTTCATCTTTGGATAGGGGGATTGTTATTAATAGCATTTTAAAGCGATATGAATCCCTTTCGGAATGGCATGAAAATAAAAGGAAAGCACGAGTTTTGGCTTTGACCGTTCCTGAATGCAGAACTTCAGAGTATAACCAACAAGGATTCTTGACTATGATGAATGATAGTAGACCAGTGGATATTTATGAGGCCATTATTCAAGCGGATAGGGGAATTGTTATTCCAAAAAACATTGATATGGAATGGCCTATTTCCTATGAAAAGCTAAATAATATTGTTCTTACAAACCATATGGATGAAAAAAGGCAAAAAAGGGATGAAATAAATGATATGGATGAATTTGAATACTATGAAAGTAAAGAATTGTTGCCATATCTTATAAAAGCACATAGAAAGCGGAATCATCATATAATTATTTTTTGCAGTAGTAGAGAGAATGTTAGAAATTTAAGTAATAGTATTTCAAAAATGATATTTAAAAATAAAATTCCACATGGTGATTGGAGTGAACGTTTAATTTCTATTCAACGGAATATGGGAGACAATAGTTATGGATGCATTGATGATAAAATGATTTTATCTGCGAAGTATGGGGTAACATACCATAATTCGGATCTTCCAATAGAATTACGTAGAGAAATAGAGAAAGAATTTTGTAAAATAAGGAATAGTAGACTTGATATTGTTGTTTCAACAGAAACATTGGCTTATGGGATTAACTGTTCAGCAGATGTGGTTATCGTTTATGAAAGAATAAAACCAACAACAGAAGAAGATTATCCTAATTTCCAATATGGAAGTGGTGGTTATATGCGATATTTAAATTCAGTAGAATATCAAAACTTTATTGGAAGAGCTGGCCGTTTGGGATATGGGGAAGATGGGTCACAACATTGTGGATACGCGTATTTGTTTTCGAAAAATTGTTATGGAAGCAAGAAAGTTCGTGCTAGTTATTATGCTGATAGTGGAAAAAGATTTCATTCTAGTAAGCAATTATTTGCGATGAAGTTAAGGCGTAACCCATTAATTGTAACAATGATTGTTTTTGATGAAATACAGATTAATAAGCAACAAAAATTCAGTTATGAAAATTTAATGCAAGCATTGACTTTTCTTATGGGAAAAAGAAAAATCCGTAATGAAGATGCAGTCGTTGGAAAATTAGTAAAAGAGATGAGACGGTTGCAACTCATTGAAGATGAGAGTGAAAATGGGTATTTTATTCTTACTCGTGTTGGTAAAGCGATACATGGGACACGTATTCCTTATGAAGCGTTATGTGGAATGAGAAAAATTATAGACACAACAATGAAAAAGAATTTTTCGAGATTCTTTTTGATATTTCAGATTTGCGAAATTGTTCACAATATAAATTTGGGCTATCTCAACAGAAAAATGACTTACTTATTTGAATTTGGTGAAAATATTTCAAGGTTTTTTGACGAATTGGAATCAAAGTGGGTAATTGATGGGGAATATTTGCAAAAGTTACGTAAGTTTGAAAAGTCTATTAATGATAACATAAGAGCATTAGAGCCAAATGAAAAAGGGTATACATATTTAAGTGAGAAACTATCGGCTGAATTGCATCAATTCCAAAATGCGGCAATTCTTTATTTGTGGACAGAAGGATGTTCGATTGAAAAGATTAACAAAAAGTACAAGTTTCCAGCTAGACTTGGAACAATTAATAATTTTTCACGGAATGTAGCGCATATTTTAGATTGTTTAATAAAGATTTCTAACTCATATATGGATGCCAATACATATACGCAACAAATTCAAGAAGTAAGATTGATGGTAAAATATGGAATGCCGTATTGTTGTATTGAATCATTAAATTTCCAATTTGAGATGTCAATTAGACCAGAGATTTGTGAACTAATAGAAATGAAGGGAAAGGAAACGACTGCTGAAATCCTTAAAAAGTTGTCCCTATTTAATAAAATAAATGACAATTCTTCTTTAAGTGAAATAAATGGGTTAAGGAAGATTCTAAAACAAACAATAGAGGAGGCATAAAGATGTGTATAAGAATAAATAATATGTCAGATTTGCAAAAACATTACCAAATTCAAAAAAAAGTGATTGATTATCTCGACGCAACTCACATGAGACAAGGTACCCCGAAAGGGTTTTTGACGGAATTGCAAAAGACCGTTTTTTCAAATCACTATTTTTGGGATGATTCACAGAATGTGATTGTACAAGGGCGAACGTCTTCCGGGAAAACGCTTTTGGCTCAAGTTGCAACAGCATATTTTGGTGGAAAAGAGGCAGAAAATTCTGGAAGTGTACGTAAGAAAGTGATTTATTTAGTTCCTTTACGTGCAATGGTCAATGAAAAAAAAGAGGAATTTAAAAAAATTTTTGGTGGAATATTAGGGTGGCGAGTGTACGCATCATCTTCAGATTATCAGGATCATGATGAGGACATTGTTTCATCCGAATTTGAGGTAGCGGTTATTGTATATGAAAAATTTTTTGCACTTCTTGCTCAGGATAATCAATTTATTAGAAATTGTGGCCTGATTATTGTTGATGAATTGCAGATGATGAATGACGACAGTAGGGGACCAAAACTTGAAATTGCATTGACGAAAGTATTGGCTGTAAATTATTTCTGCAAGATATTAGGTTTGACTACTACTCAATGTAATGTAGAACAAATTCGTATGTGGTTAAGTGCGGAGATTATTATAAGTAATAGTCGGCCAAAGGCTTTGGAAGAATATGTAGTATGGCCAGCGGTCAGTGGGGATCATTTTTGCTATTATATGCGTGAAGAAAGCGAAGATGGAGACTTAAAAGATGATAGAAATGATAATCTAGAGGTAGAGACAATAGACCTAGGTGGGTATTATATAGATGTTAATGAAAAAACTAAGTATATTGAGGAGAAAATGATTCCCGGAATTATTAGATATGTAAGAAAAGGTAGAGAAGATAGGCCACCTAAAATTATAGTTTTTATTAATAATAAAAGCGTTACTCAAGCAATTGCGCTAGAAATTTGCAATCATTTACCTAAAAAGGAGAATTATGATTTGGATATGGAAAATGAGCAAATTCAGAATTTGATTTTTTCAGAAGATGAGTATGCCGAGCGGATTTTAAACAAAACATTGCCGTATGGTGTTGCCTTTCATCATGGGGGATTTTCTTGGGCGTTGAGAGAATTTGTGGAAGGTGAATTTCGGAAAGATGATGGAATGATTGATATTGTAGTTGCCACAGAAACTCTGGCAATAGGTGTAAATATGCCAGCGGATATTGTCATTTTGGCTGGAATTGCTTCCCCCCGCACAAATCATTTGAAAGCGGAAATGAATTCACATGAATATAAAAATTATATTGGGCGAGCTGGACGATTAGGAAAGAGTTCTGATACGAAAGGTAGAAGCTATTTGTTAGCTCCAACAAATGCGAAAGCAAATGATTATTGGAATCGTTATTTGAATGCCAGAGAGGTGAAAATATCTTCTGCGCTTCATAAATTAACGAAAAAAGAGCAGGTTCCATTTTTCTTTAACCTTATAGGTTCAAGCATAAATGATGATGTTCGTATAGAGATGACATCTTTTAATGCGCTGATAAAAAAGACAATGGCTTATTGCCAAGAAGATATTGACAAGCTTCCAGGAGAGAGCTTTATTGAATATTTAAAAGAATACGGATTGATAGAATGGAATTTCGGACACGTTTATTCCAGAAGTCGAATTGGAAACGAATTAGCATCTTATGCATTAAGTTTGGATAGTGTGGAAATTATAGTGGAAACTTGTCAAACATTGTCAGAAATTGCTGTAAATGAGTTGACCCATAAAGAAAATCTCGAAAGAGAAGAGGTTTTAAATTTTATAGAGAGACATTATTTAGATATTTTGTTTTGCATTTCTAAAGCTACTGAACTGACGAATTTATTTGTGAATAATTTTGATGAAATGACTTATACAAAGAGAGCTTTGAAGTATGCGAAAAAACACCAAGATAAATTGGTAGATGGATTTCCTCTGAAAGAAATTCTTAAGAATACTTTTGAAAAAGGAAAACCTATGCCAAGTCTGAGCAATAGTTTTGCATTGAAGAGAGCAATCGCTATGCTAGAATGGATGGATGAGAAATTACTTCGCAATATTCGAGAAGAGACAGGTCTTTCTTATGTTTCGCTTGGCGATTTGGATCGCTTAGGGGACGTATTTGCATATATATGGGAAGCAATGGCTCGGTTGTTGCCAGTATTTTTTTCTGATTTCGCAGAATTTAAAATTATGTTGATGCGATTAACTGGACGATTGAAATATGGAGTGGGGCAGGATTTGATTGTCTTGGCAAGTCGGCATGTACAGTACGTAACTAGAAATCAACTGATTGATTTG
Source organism: Lachnospiraceae bacterium (assembly GCA_910574865.1). GTDB lineage: Bacteria > Bacillota > Clostridia > Lachnospirales > Lachnospiraceae > Schaedlerella. The sequence goes on from CAJTDN010000006.1 coordinate 13,072, forward strand.
AAAAAAGAGGCAATTTCAGAAGGACTATCTCCAGAACAATATGTGCGTGATGTATATTATATTACTAAGCAAAAAGCATTACGAATGAAGCAATTTCAAGATCTTATGAAAGCACTAAATGATCATTATCATAGTACAAAATTAAGAACTGATATGGCACTTGATGCGAATGCGTTAAAACAAGCAGATATTATGGATAATGTATCTTGTACGGTTGTAAAGAATATTCAGAATAGAAAAGAATTGAAATATTCAGATGTTGCATCACTATTTAAACTTCCTAATTGTAACATAAATATAAAAGAAGAACACAATTATGTGAGAATTACATTAGATAGAATGGGGTTGGAGTTACATCTTTTTAATAAAGATAGTGTTAGTCGCGATGCATTTTACTCTTCATTAAAATTGATTAATGAAGATGAGGGTATTAAGTACATATTTATCTTTAAAGAAGGATTTAATAGACAGGTGTTTGAAGAAAAAAGAAAACAAAATCATGTGTTTATTTCAATGACTGCATTTGCAAAATTATATCTATTAAGTTTGAAAAAAACGAGTTCTTTGAAACCTTTTTTTAGAGCGCTTTGTTATGGATATTTCTTTGTTCCAGAAGGAGATATGGAATTGAGCTTGTATTTGAAAAATTTTATTCCTGAAAGTGAGGTGATGATTAAAAATGAGGGAAGAGAAAAAATTGAACAAGAAAATGAGGTCTTAATACATGTTGTTCAAGACAAAGGAAAGTGCAGTAAAAAGGTAGAAAGTTTTCTTGGGTGTTTAAAAGAATTGTTGCCAAATAAAATGTTAAAATCACACTTTTTGCAATGGTCTGATACGATAGAGGGATTCACTAGTGAAATTTTGAAAGATGAATCGAGCATTCTTGTGTTTATAGATGAGGATTTTGAAAATGAATGGTTTATATCAAAAGTAGTTGAACAGCTAGTGGCATTTATAGGAAGCAATAAAAAAATACTTATGTTGTATCAGAATACACAATCTCAAAATACGTTTTTTGGTAAGCATCCTAATTTTAAAAATTTAAATGGGGTGTGTTTGGATAAGGAAAGTTGTAATCAAGCGGCTCGGAGGGCACTTGAAGTATTAAGTGAGGAGGATATTGAAAATGTATGATGTGTTTATTTCTTATGTTCACGGACAAAAGATTGCTAAAACTATGAAAGAAGCTCTGGAGAAAAGGGGATTAAATGTGTTTGTTGATACTTCATTATCTATGGGAGATTCACTAGTAATGTCAATTAATAGAGCAATGAAAGAATCGAAATCTTATTTGCTAATTATAGACAACGCTTTTATCAATGGTGAGTGGACAAAAGCAGAAACACAAGCAGCTTTTTTGGAAGCACTAAAATCAAAAAAATTATTTCCTCTTTTGGTAGATGATAATGCAAAAGAGTTTTGGATTAAAGAAAATCCTTTGTTTGCTAATTTTCTTGGAAGAACGTGGGAAGGAGCAGATTCCGAATCACTTGCCGAAGAAATGTTATCCGTATTGAATATATAAGTTTTTTCGGATAATGACAATGGGTATTTTGATATCTATCTTGTGAAAGATTTGGCACATGGTCATAAGGTTTATAGAATCACGGTAACACAAAAAATAAGATTACAAGATTGCTGCTAGAAGAAGGAGGGGTTGTTCGTTTGTTTCGGATTTTAAGATAATTAGATTTGGATAGAAAATAGGTTACAATTGAAGAACATAAGGAAGGAGTGCAGTAAATGAGGAAGGGGTAGTCGGATGACTTGATAGTACCGATGAGGGTGGACAATGCCGCTGGAGGGGAGCGGAGAGAGAATGTTTTTTACATTCCTGCCATCTGGTATGCTTTTGGCGGATGGCAGGCATACAAAGATGTATTTTGTCAGCATAGCTGACTTGTGCGCCGCCGCAAGAACGCTGGTGGCGTTCTTAAACAGAGAAAAAACGTTGTTTATACCTAGAGGAGGTTCATGCATGAATACATATGAATTAATAGAATATGCTGTAAGAATTGGAATGCTTACTTTAGATGTAGCATATGCAATAAAGGATTACATACAAAAAGATAAAGAATCTCAAAGTGAAGAAAAAATACGAAAAGTTATTGAGGAATCACTTAAAGATTTTAAAGAACAGAATCGTCAAAAATGTAAGGAGCCTTTTTCGAATATAAATTTAATAAATCAATTTATGACTACTACGCAAAACATATCTAATACGTCAATACAAGAGTTATGTGATAAAATTATGTCACATGAATTAGTTTCTCCAGGAGTTACTCCGCAAAGAATCATGCAAGTTTTATCTATAATATCATTCGAAGATATGCAAAAATTTCAGATAATATGTAGTATGAATATTGGAATAATTACGGATTATAATAACGATTTAAGTCATGATTCTAACGCACAAAAACACATTATGGCTCCAATAGAAGATATACATGAATATAATAAAAAATATAATATTTCCCTAGATGATATTAATGAATTGCAATCAATTGGATTGATTACATTTAACTATAATGGATACAATCTTATTGGTGTTGACTGTAAACATCCATTAATTTATGCCAATGGAAAAACGTTCTATGTTCTATGGCACCATAAAGATGAAGTGCCTATAGGTAATATTTTGTTGACAAAAATAGGGGAATGTCTTTTTAACGTAACTAATGAATGTGAAATTGCAGATGGATATGATGTAGATGTACGTGAATATATGGAACGTTGTGGTATTGCTTTTGCAGAACAAGATATGTACACTGTTTTTAAAACGGATGAATGGTTTTCTTTGTCAAGAACAACGAAAGGGCATGTTAATTCATAGAAATAATCAAGTAGCATATTCATTCGAGTAAGCCCACGAGTTGGGTCAAGTGGTACGGAAGCTACATGGTCGACGTGGCAAGAAGAGTCATTAGCAGTGGAATGAGCCAGTATCTGAACTGGAATAGGCTTGAAATACGAATATGGATGGAAATGAAGTTGGAAATGTGGCTACAGATAACAAGAGTGATGAAAGTATGGCTAATGGTGCGAGTTCGGTTTTGAGCCGATCAACTTAAACACCGGCAACTTCTACATGGAACAAGAGGACACGGCACTGGCCGACCTGGGCGGCGAGTTCGCTCTCACGCGCAACTACAACTCCAAGGGCGCGGACCAGGTCAGCATGTTCGGCCGTGGCTGGAGCTTCGAATACGAGCGGAGCCTCACGCAGATGGAGGACGGCGACATTTTCTACACGCGGGGCGACGGCGGGTACTTGTACTTCGCCAGAAATGAGGACGGCAGTTATACCTTGACGAACCCGGAGGGTTCGCTGGCGCGAAGCGCGTCTGATGCGGGATACCCGGATGGGTATGCCGCGCCGGCCGGCCACGCGCTCGAACTGCGCCCGGTACATTATGAAGGGACGGATAGGGATCACATCGGCTGGGAGCTGGTGGACGAGGAGAAAAAGGTGTGGTCGTTCGACAAATACGGCGTGCTGCGCTTCGTGACCGACCGCCTTGGTTTCCAGACGACGTTCGATTACGACGAGGCTTACGCGCTGACGAAAATCACGCTTCCCTCGGGAAGGGCGTTCGCATTCGAGCAGGACGCGAGGGGGTTCGTGACCAACGTGACCCGCCCCGACGGCGGAAAGCTGGCCTACGAATACGACGAGAACCACCGGCTCGTTGCCTACACGAACGCCAATGGCGGCAGGCGCACGTATCATTATGATGAAAATGGCCTTATGACCGCGTGGGAGGACGAGAACGGCAACACCGTGGTCACGAACACCTACGACGAGGAGGGGCGTGTCACGGCGCAGACGGATGCCAATGGGAATACGGCCACCCTTGTTTATGGGGACGGCCAGACGACCGCGACCGACAACGAGGGAAACGTCACCGTCTACCATTATGACGAAATGTACCGCACGACCCTCGTCGAGTACCCCGATGGAACGACGAAGACGTGCGCCTATAATGGGCAGAACCAACTGGAATCCGAGACGACGGCGGGCGGTACAAAAACCTATGCCTACGACGGGGCAGGCAACGTCGTCACGATGACCCGCGAGGACGGGGCGGCCGCACATTACACGTACAACGAGAAAAACCAGGTCACTTCCGTTACCAATTATGACGGCGGCGTGACGACCATGCAATATAACGAGGCGGGCGACCTCGTGCGAAGCACGGACGCCAACGGCAACGCGACGGGCTACGAGTACGACGAATCGCACCGCGTCATTGCCATGACCGACGGAAATGGAATCCGCACGACTTACGCCTACGACGGGGCGAACCTCGTCTCGTACACCGACGGCAACGGCAACATATGGGGCTTTGGCTACAACGGGATGGGCCTGCCGACGAGCATGACGGATCCGCTGGGAAATGTGACGGCTGTTGGCTATGACATGGAAGGAAATAAAGTGGCGGAGACGGCGGCGGACGGCGGGACGACGACGTACGGACGCGACGCGGCGGGCAACATCACGTCCGTCACCGAGCCGAACGGCCAGACCACGACCTACACCTATGACGCGGGCTGCCGCATGACGGGCCAGACATTGCCGGATGGCGGGACGACGACATTTTCCTATGACAAGAACGGGAACCAGACGAAGCAGACCGATGCCTTGGGGAACGTGGTCACGACCGCTTATGATTCGATGGGGCGCGTCATAAGCCAAAGCAGCAAGGAGGCCGGGACGGTCACGTTCACCTATGACGCGGCGGGCAACCTGACCGCCATGACGGACGGCGCGGGAAATACCGCCACCTCCGAATACGACGTGTTGGGGCGGCAGGTGCGCTATACCGACAGCACCGGCAACGTGCTGGAAAAATCGTATGACCTTTTGGGAAACGTGACCGAGACGCGTTACGCGGACGGCGGCGTCGAGCGCGCGGTTTACGACGCGCTGGGAAACGTGACGGCGAGGACGGACGTGCTGGGCGCGACATTTGCTTACCGGTACGACGCGAAGGGGCAAATCTTGTCCGAGACGGACGGGAACGGGCGCGTCTGGAGCTACGCGTACGATAATAACGGGAACCTCCTCTCCGTGACGAACCCGGAGGGCGGCGTGGTGGCAAGCGCGTATGACGCGGCCAACCGGCAGGTCTCGGTGACGGACGAGGAAGGGCGCACGGCCGCTTACGAATACGACGGCGCTGGGCGTGTTACCAAGGTGACGAACGGCGACGGCTCGACGCAGACGATGAAGTATGACGCGAACGGCAACCTGGTGGAGGGCGTGGACGGCAACGGGAACATAAGCCGCTACACGTACAATTCCACCAACGAGATCAACTCCGTGACCGACCCGAACGGCAACCTGACGGCCTTGCAGAACGACGCGCTGGGCAACCTGGAAAAGACCGTCGATTCCCAGAAGGGCGAGACGCATTATGCGTATGATTCGCGCGGGAACGTGCTGGAAATGACGGACGCGCTGGGGCGCAAGTATGCCTACGCCTATGACAAGACCGGCAACCATGTGAAGACGACGTACCCGACCGGCGACGTGCTGTCCATGGAATATGACGGCGAGGGACGGCTTCTCAAGGTGACCGACGTGCAGGGGCTGTCCGTGGAATACACTTACGACGGTTTGGGGCGGACGTTAAGCGCGAAGGACGGCGAGGGGCACACGACCGCGTGGACGTATGACGCGGCGGGCAATGTGACGAGCCAGACCGACAGCCTGGGGCGTGTCACGTCCTATGCTTATGACAAATATGGCCGTCTATTGCAGGTGACGGAGGCCGACGGAAGCGTCACGACGTATGAATACGACGTGATGGACCGCCTGGCGGCGGTGACCGACGCGGAAGGCCACCGCACGACATTTGCCTATGACAAGGCGGACAACCTCGTTTCCATGTCCGAGGCGGACGGGGCGGTCTGGCAGTACGCCTACGACCAGATTAACCGGCTCGTCTCGCAGACGAACCCGCTGGGCGGCACGTCAGTGTACGCGTACGACGGCAATGGAAACCTGGTCAAGCACACGGACGAGAACGGCGTGGCTTCTTCCTATACATATGATGGAAATGACAACCTGACGGGCGTGACGGATGGGAACGGCGGCACTTACACGTACGAGTACGACGAGCTCGACCGTTTGATCAGGGAAGTTTCCGCCATGGGGCGGGTGCGGGAGTACCGCTACGATGCCCTGGGCAACCTGACGAAGTACAAGGATCCGATGGAACTGGTCACGGAGTACGAGTACGACGTGGCGGGCAACATGATTAAGGAAATCTCCCCGAAAGGGCTGGAGACTCTCTACGGTTATGACAAGCACGGGAACGTGACTTCCGTCACCGACCCGATGGGCAACGTGACCGAGTACGGCGTGGATCTGAATGGGAACGTGACGAAAATCACGCTGCCAAACGGCGGCGAGTACCGTTACGCCTATGACAAGGCGGGCAGGATTACCAGGATGACGAGCCCGCTGGGCTATGAGAAGAAACTGGGTTATGACCTGGCCGACAACGTGGTCAAGGAATCGGACAGCCCGGGGAGCGTCACGACCTATACCTACAACCGCGTACACGATATTACGTCCATGACGAATGCCGTGGGCGGGACAAGCAGCTTTGGCTATGACGCGGCGGGCAATTTGACCACCGTCACCGACCCGTTGGGGCGCACCGACACGTACTCGTATGACCTGGCCGGACGGCTGGTGGCGTTGGCGAATCCGCTGGGGAAGGTGACTTCCGTCACTTACGACCCAGCGGGCAACATTACCTCGCTTGCAAGGCCGGGCGGAAGAACGACCAGCTATGATTATGACAACAATTACAACCTGACCTCCGTGACCGACCCGATGGGTTTCGTGGAGCGGGCCATTTATGACAAAGACGATTGGATGACGCGGCGGACGGACGCGCTGGGACAGAGCGAGAACTGGACGTACGACGCAAACGGGCGCGTCACCGCCTACACGAACAAGAAGGGCGATACGAACGGCTACGAGTACGACCCGCACGGCAACGTCATTACGCTGACCGATTTCACGGGCGTGAAGAGCCATTTCGAGTATGACGTGAACGACAACCTCGTCAAAGTCACCGACCCGCTGGGCAACGTGACCAAGTACGGCTACGACGTGATGGGCAACATGACTTCCTATGTGGACGCGCGGGGGAAAGTGACGAAGTACACTTATGACTTAGAGGGCAACCTGACTTCGCGGGAAGACCCGGCCGGGCGCAAGGAAGCATTCGGCTATGACGAGAAGGGAAGGCTCACCTCGTGGACGATGCCGAGTGGCAAGAAGGCGAAATATGACTATGACAAGCTGAACAACCTGCTGGAGAAGTCGTATGAGGACGCCAAGGAGAGCGATGGAAGCGGCGACGGTTCTGGTAATGCGGGCGATGACGTGAAAAATGGCTTGCGCGTGACGTATGCTTACAATGGCGCGGGTGAGCGTGTCGCCATGCAGGATGCGACCGGGGAGAGCACCTATGAGTATGACGCGTTGGGGCGGCTTTCCAAGGTGACGAACGGCTCCGGCAAGGAAGTGAGCTATATCTACGACGAGGCCGACAACCTGGCGGCGGTCGTCTACCCGGACGGCACACGGGTGTCCTACGAGTACGACCTGAATGACAACATCGTAAAAGTGACCGACCGCGAAGGAAAGGTGACGGAGTACACCCATGACGCGTTAAACCGCGTGGCGGGAACGGTGCGTCCGAACGGCACGAAGACCGAGGTGACTTACGACGCGGAAGACCACGTGACGAAGCTGGTCAACACTTGCGAGGATTGCGGGACGGTAATTTCGTCTTATGAATACACCTATAACGCGCAGGGGTATATCGTCAGCGAGACCGCCACGGAACTGGAGGCGGGTTCGAGGAAGGATCCGAGTTGGGATGAGTGGTACGGAAGCTGCACGACCGGTGTGGCGGGAAATGCCATCAGCAAGGGAATGAGCCAGTATCTGAACTGGAACGGACTCGGCGGGAATACGAGCGACGGTACGGCGGACAAGTGCCATGGACACAATGAGAAGAGCGTCACGACCAGGCGGACATATGAGTACAACGACAACTGGGAGCTGACCCGCTGCACGGAGAAGTCGGACGGAAATAAGAGCGTCGTCCACAATTACGAGTATGACAAGGTCGGCAACCGCACGGTCTACGAGCGTCTGGAGAACGGCGTGACGAAGGAGCGGTACAAGTACGAGTACAACGATGCCAACCAACTCGTGAAGCGCAAAAACACGCGCATCTGGGGCGACCCGGGAACGACGTACAAGTATGATGGTGACGGCAACCTGGTTCAGGAGCAGGACCGCACGAACCATGCTGACCCGGTGAAATACGAATACACGGCGGAGAACCGTCTGGCGGTCGTGAGCCAGGGTGGCACGGTCTTGATGGCGGCGATGTATGACGGCGACAACAACCGCGTGTTCCAGATAGACAACACCTACAAGTGGGAAGACTGCTACGGTGACGAAGTGCTGATTCCGAAGTCCGAGCGGACGGAGAACGGCGACAGCCCGCAGGAGGAGCTTGCCTCGCTCGTAAAGGGCGGCGCGAACGCCAAGGGTTATACACTTACGGAGTACGTCAATGACGTGAACCGGGAGAACACGGAGGTGTTGTCCGAGTACAAGGCCGACGGCACGATGCGCCAGGCTTATACCTACGGGGAAAGCGGAAATGGCGAGCGAATCGGCGTGGACAAGGTTGATAAATCTAAGGAAACGAGTTACTATATGTATGATGGGCGTGGCAGCGTGACCGGACTCGTGACGGATGGCGGGAAACTCACGAACAGCTACACCTACGATCCATACGGCACTTTGACATCAGGCACGGCGGACGCGGTGAACTATTATGGCTACAATGCGGAATCGACGAACACCAAGACCGGTCTGCAATATTTACGGGCGAGATACTATGACCCGGAGAATGGCAACTTCACTTCGGAAGATACCGAGGATGGGGAACTGCCGTTCCCATTGACGCGGAATCGGTACATCTATGCGCTAAATAATCCGCTGAACTACAAGGATCCGAGCGGGCATAAGAGCAAGGCAGTTGGAAAAGCGGTGTCCGGTGCTGCCGGTGGCGTGATGGGTTCCATCTGGGGCGGCACGAAGACGGTGAAAAAGGTTGACAAGCCGGTGAAGAACATCGCATCGGCTCCGAGAAGGTCGATACAACGGGAGACGGGCAATGTGTCTGGGGTGGCGAGCGGACATTCCAAAGGAGGAAACGCATTCGGTTCGATAAGCGGACATTCCAAGGGCGGAAACCGACAGGCATCTGGTTCCACGGGCAACAAGGCCGGGAACATGGCGGCCGGGGATACGGGAAAACTGGCAGGGATGTCGGGAGTGATCGGAAACCAGAGGTCGAATTATAAAAGACAGATGGCGAAGGTGCAGGTGGAGCAGTCCAAACGGGTGACGTGCGCGGCGGGGCAGAAGACTGCGACTGCGGCAGCATTGCCATTGGCATTACCAGGGCTATTTGAAGGAGTGGCTCTTGGAATGGAGCTTTTACTGGATTTAGTAATTAGTTTTGGAGTCACCGTGATGGTCACGGATGCGTTGGCATCGCTTTTCGGGGAGGAAGAGCTTAAAAAGGAAGGGAGAAGTGAGGCCGAAAAGCAAGCGTTATCAGACTTGTTGGCTAAAAAAAGGAATCAAGAAGTCTCAACGGGGGGAGGTGGTGCGCCGAGTCCTGGACAAGATCCAAATAATAAAGGGAATGTAGAATTGGCAAAATTGGCTAAGGTGGCTACTCAAGGAGCCGCTTTAGGAAACGCCATAGGAATGGCTAATAATGCTATTCGTGAAACGGTTGATACTATAAAAGATACTGTTGATACAGTTTCAAGTTATGTTAACCGTGGTCCTAATAATCCGCTTCTTGGTGATTGGGGGGATGGAAATAGGGGGAGTGCATATGACAATGCATTGCATCATTATAATAAACATGGTACAGAAGTAGGTGCTAAAGATTTTGATGATTATTTGCGAAAAGCAAATGCGTTTAAGAATACGGTGACAAATGCAGGCTCAAGAATAACACCGACTCTTGTAGATGGCGCAACTCCCGATGTATATCGCTATAGGTATAATGGAAAATATATTGATTTGCAGTATATTCGTGAGCAGGACATGGTAAGTAAACTTTTTGGATTGTTGGATGGTAATGAAGGAAGGGTTGTTGGTTATAAAATAATTTCATATGGTGCTGAATAGGAGATGGTGTTGACGTATGGAGTGTCAACTCGAATTTATCGAATTTAAGTATCGCGTAGTGCTGAAGGGAGGAAGTAATAAAATCTATAATACATAAAAAACAATAGAGATTTTTCTTGGCCTATTATATGTGTGGGAGAATTCTTATGATTTTTCATGAGTATTCTCCCTTAGATAAAAATGTTTAGTTGAGGCATGATAAGTATTATGCTTATTGTGGGAACAATTGTGACATTTATTTTTGAAAAATTACAAATATATGAGAGGAGTGTGGGAGGAATGTTGAATCACAAATTTTATTTTTGTGGTGCGGGTAAAGAGAATAAAAATGATTATATCAGAATTTCGAATGAGTTGATGAAAAAGATGAGAGTGGATTTACGAAAATATAAATTTACATGGTGTGAATACGATGAGCCGCGATATGGACTTAGCAATCAAGTAAATATGTTGAGTTCGGAAGAGTTGATGCAAATAAGGGAATGCTTGTTGAAGCAATCTGAGGATGAATGGGAGTATGATAAATTTATGGGTTTTTTGGAGAGAGCGATTTTCGAAGCGAAAGAGGTGAGATATGAATATGTTACTACCTGGGGACTAATGCATAAATTTTATATATGTGACGTTTTCCCTACGGAAAGTATTATGGATTATAATTATTACAAATATAACTATGATTATATATCAATTCATGATCAATTTATCATGGAAAATTATAATGTTTTCAAAAATGTCAAATTATATTGGAATAATACAGAAACTGTAGGAAATGGATTTGCTTATTATGGGGAGACGCTAATATCAACACAGATGGCGCAAGAACTGTTAAATGTGATGGCCGAATATTTGAAAGATAATATGAGTGAGGAAGCTATGTATTTTAGGGGGAGAGAGTATGATGTGTTAGTTGAAATATTGGAAGAGGCGGTTGCGAAAAACAAGGTGGTAATCCATTTTGGGATTTAATGATTATTGTTATTTTGTAGTGGTATAGTGGGAGTGGTAACAGTTGCAGGTGTTTTTCTCTTTGTGTTTCCTTGCACAGTGGAAGAAAAAGAATCAATAGGGAATCGGAAGGGATGGAAAAAATCTTCTGTAAAATATGGGCGGAGAGGGAGCATGCCAAAGAAGGGGTGTTTTTCCAGCCAAGATGTTGGTAAAGACAAGAGGAATAAATTCCTGAATGTCAAAATGTGCGTCAAGGAGCTGGAAGAAGGATGGGGATTCTTCCGTAAACAAGTCCTGACAGTTTGAAAAGGTATCTTTTAAAGTGATTTGACGGTATTTTGTGGTTATAAATTTTTTCATCCGTGAGTGGTATGGGGGCATTTGCATTATCACGAGCGGAGAGAAAATTTATATAAAGAAAGTTGAGAAATCCAGTAAAATCAATGGGTTTTGGCATTTGACAAATGTTTATCTGATAAAAAGAAAAAGGAGATAGGTTGATGAATAATTTAATAAAACCATTTTTGGACGCTCATATTATTTCATATGAATTAGAAAGTGAAAAAGATATAAGTAAATCATTTGAACACTTTTTTAATTATCTTACAGTACGAAACTACACATCTAGACATTTCGATCCAGGTGACATAAGCTTGGGTAAAGGAGAGGTAGGCATAGATGGGGTGGCCATAATTGTAAATGACATTCTTGTAACGACTATGTCAGAAATTGAAGAGTTATTCAAAGTCGGTGAAACAGATATCTCCGTTTCTTTTGTTTTTGTGCAATCTAAAACATCAGAGTCATTTGACAGTAGTGAAATGACTCAGTTTTTCGCAGCAGTAAACGACTTCCTTTCCGATGGGAAAATAATTATGAATGATAAGGCGACGGAACTTAGAACAGTATGTAAGTACATTATGCGGCATCCAACTCAGTTGTCTAAAAATCCAGACTGTCATTTGTTCTATTCCTTTACAGGGAAAATTAATGAGGATAAAACAAGAAATGCACTGGTTGAACAAGAGATTGAAAGCTTGAAAAGAATGTCGATTTTTGATGAAGTTACCTTCGGACTCTATGACGCAGAAAGGATTATCATTTCTTGTCGTGCAATCAGAAATAATATCAAAAAGACAATTGATATGGTAGATTGTGCTGTATTGCCTAAAGTGCATAATATTGATGAGGCATATATAGGTATAGTTAAATGTAAAGAATTTATCAAACTGATTACAAATGATGACGGTGCTATTTTGTCCAATTTGTTTGAAGATAATGTTCGTTATTTCCAAGGGCATAATGTAATAAATGCTGAAATTCAAGCTACGTTACGAAATCCTGAAAAACAAGAAGAATTTTCAATATTGAATAATGGAGTGACAATTGTCGCAAAAGAGATGCGAAGGATGGGCAACAGTTTTACACTATCTGGGTTTCAGGTGATTAACGGATGTCAGACCAGTTTTGTTCTTTATGAAAATAGGGCCAAGTTAACAGATCAATCTTGTATTGTTTTAAAAATTATTTCCACTAGTGATAAAAACATTACTGACTCAATTGTAAAAACAACGAATAGACAAACGCCAGTATTGAATGAAGCATTTGAAACATTGCGTGATTTTCATAAAAGATTGGAATTGGCTTATGAATCATATGATAAAAAGGATAGATTATATTATGAAAGACGCTCTAAACAATATGATTCATCGGAAATAAACAAAAATAAAATAATTTCTTTTCCTTTTCAGACATCTGCATATGTTGCAGTATTCTTAGGAGAGCCACATAGCACCCATAGATATTACGGAGAATTGCTTAAGGCGTATTCAAAACGCATATATAATGATAACGATGTTTTAGAACAGTATTGTATGGCGTCAATGTATGTGTATGCTGTTGATTCTTATTTGAAACATAGTGGACAATATAGCATTTATAAAAAATATAAGTATCATATTGCATTGATTTTGCGGTATTTTGCAAATGCGAATCCTCTTCCAGAAACTTCGAGCAAAGCAATGAAAAAGTATTGCGAACTTCTGTATATGAAGATATCGGACGAACATTGGGCACATGACAATATTCAAAGAGCTTGTTTTATAATTGATGGTATTATTAAAAAAGGACAAGTTACGAGTAAAGATGGCAATGATATTACTAGAACGAGGGAATTTACTAACAAGATTTTAGAACGTATTGGATTTGATTCTTCATTTGTAAGTAATATTCCCAAATTACCAGATTTGAAGAAAAACGTGCAAGTAAAATGTAAGGTCGTAAATTGGAATAATTCGTTTGCTTATGTTGAACTGGTGGACTATAAAGAAACGGGTTCGATTTATATTGGAAATATTTCGGAAAAATATATCAGTTCGATAGATGATATATTAGTTGAGAATCAAGAAATTCAAGCAAAAATATTGGATGATAAGAGACATCCTATATTTGGGTATTCATTGACTATGCGCTTGTAGAAACAAATTGTACAATGCGGGACATTGTGTTACTTTCGTCACTAATTGTGACGATGGAACGTGCGCCTTTTATAATATCAAAAACGGGAACCAGACGAAGCAGACCGATGCCAAAGGGAACGTGGTCGCAATCGCCTACATTTCGATGGGGTGTGTCGTCAGCTAAAGTGGCGAGGAGAACAGCGTGATGGCAAGCGCGTATGACGCGGCCAACCGGCAGGTTTCGGTGACGGACGAGGAAGGGCGCACGGCCGTCTACGAATACGACGGCGCGGGGCGTGTTACCAAGGTGACGAACGGCGACGGCTCGACGCAGACGATGAAGTATGACGCGAACGGCAACCTGGTCGAGGGCGTGGACGGCAACGGGAACATAAGCCGCTACACGTACAATTCCACCAACGAGATCAACTCCGTGACCGACCCGAACGGCAACCTGACGGCCCTGCAGTACGACGCGCTGGGCAACCTGGAAAAGACCGTCGATTCCCTGAAGGGCGAGACGCATTATGCGTATGATTCGCGCGGGAACGTGCTGGAAATGACGGACGCGCTGGGGCGCAAGTATGCCTACGCCTATGACAAGACCGGCAACCATGTGAAGACGACGTACCCGACCGGCGACATTTTATCCATGGAATACGACGGCGAGGGACGGCTGACCAAGGTGACCGACGTGCAGGGCTTGTCCGTGGAATACACGTACGACGGCCTGGGGCGGACGCTGGGCGCGAAGGATAGCGAGGGGCACGCGACCGCCTGGACGTATGACGCGGCGGGCAACGTGACGAGCCAGGCCGACGGCCTGGGGCGTACCACGACCTACGCGTATGACGTATATGGACGTTTGCTGCAGGTGACGGAAGCCGACGGGAGCGTCACGACGTACGAATACGACGTGATGGACCGCCTGGTGGCGGTGACCGACGCGGAGGGCCGGCGTACGGCATTTGCCTATGACAAGGCGGGCAACCTCGTTTCCATGTCGGAGGCGGACGGGGCGGTCTGGCAGTACGCCTACGACCAGATTAACCGGCTCGTCTCGCAGACGGATCCGCTGGGCGGCACGTTAGTGTACGCGTACGACGGCAATGGAAACCTGGTCAAGCACACGGACGAGAACGGCGTGGCCTCTTCGTACACGTATGATGGAAATGACAACCTGACGGGCGTGACGGACGGAAACGGCGGCACCTACACGTACGAGTACGACGAGCTCGACCGTTTGATCAGGGAAGTTTCCGCCATGGGGCGCGTGCGGGAGTACCGCTACGATGCCCTGGGCAACCTGACGAAATACAAGGATCCGATGGAACTGGTCACGGAGTACGAGTACGACGTGGCGGGCAACATGATTAAGGAAATCTCCCCGAAAGGGCTGGAGACTCTCTACGGTTATGACAAGCACGGGAACGTGACTTCCGTCACCGACCCGATGGGCAACGTGACCGAGTACGGCGTGGACCTGATTGGGAACGTGACGAAAATCACGCTGCCAAACGGCGGCGAGTACCGTTACGCCTATGACAAGGCGGGCAGGATTACCAGGATGACGAGCCCGCTGGGCTATGAGAAGAAACTGGGTTACGACCTGGCCGACAACGTGGTCAGGGAGTCGGACAGCTTAGGAAACGTCACGACCTACACGTACGACCGCCTGCACAACGTGACCTCGATGACGGACGCGATGGGCGGGACAAGCAGCTTCGGCTATGACGCGGCGGGCAACCTGACCACCGTCACCGACGCGCTGGGGCGCACCGACACGTACGCCTACGATTTGGCCGGACGGCTGGTAGCACTGGCGGATCCGCTGGGGAAGGTGACCGCCGTCACCTACGACCCGGCGGGTAACATTACCTCGCTTGCAAGGCCAGGCGGGCGCACGACGAATTACGAATATGACAACAATTATAACCTGACTTCCGTCACCGACCCGATGGGTTACGTGGCGCGGGCACTTTATGATAAAGACGATTGGATGACGCAGCGCACGGACGCGCTGGGGCAGGACGAGAAGTGGACGTACGACGCAAACGGGCGCGTCACCGCCCACACGAACAAGAAGGGTGACACGAGCGGTTACGAGTACGACCCGCACGGCAACGTCATCACGCTGACCGATTTCACGGGCGTGAAGAGCCATTTCGAGTACGACGAAAACGACAACCTGATCAAGGTGACCGACCCGCTGGGCAACGTGACGAAGTACGGTTATGACGTGATGGGCAACATGACCTCCTACGTGGACGCGCGGGGGAAGGTGACGAAGTACACTTACGACCTGGAAGGGAACCTGACCTCGCGGGAAGACCCGGGCGGGCGCACCGAGAAATTTGGCTATGACGAGAAGGGACGGCTCACCTCGTGGACGATGCCGAGCGGCAAGAAGGTGAGGTATGACTATGACAAGCTGAACAACCTGCTGGAGAAGTCGTACGAGGATGCCAAGGGGGATAACGGAAACGACGAAGACGGCGGTTCTGGCAGTGCGGATGATGCCGTGAAAAATGGTTTGCGCGTGATTTATGCCTACAACGGCGCGGGCGAGCGTGTGGCCATGCAGGACGTGACCGGGAAGAGCACTTACGAGTACGACGCGCTGGGGCGGCTTTCCAAGGTGGCGAACGGCTCCGGCAAGGAAGTGAGTTATGTATATGACGAGGCTGACAACCTGGCGGCGGTCGTCTACCCGGACGGCACGCGGGTTTCCTACGAGTACGATTTAAATGACAACATCGTGAAGGTGACCGACCGCGAAGGGAAAGTGACGGAGTACGCCCATGACGCGCTGAACCGCGTGACGGGAACAATCCGCCCGAACGGCACGAGGACGGAAGTGACTTACGACGCGGAAGACCACGTGACGAAGCTGGTCAACACTTGCGAGGATTGTGGGACGGTGATTTCTTCTTACGAATACGCCTACAACGCGCAGGGATACATCGTCAGCGAGACGGCCACGGAACTGGAGGCGGGTTCGAGGAAAGACCCAAGTTGGGACGAGTGGTATGGCGGCTGCACGACCGGCGTGGCGGGAAAGGCCGTCAGCGGGGGCGTGGGCAAGTATCCGAACTGGAACGGACTCGGCGGGAATGCAAGTGACGGCACGGCCACGGATGGAAATGCGACCGATGGTACGGCGGACAAGTGTCACGAGCACGATGAGAAGAGCGTCACGACCAAGCGGACGTACGAGTACAACGACAACTGGGAGCTGACCCGCTGCACGGAGAAGTCGGACGGCAACAAGACCGTCGTTTACAATTACGAGTACGACAAGGTCGGCAACCGCACGGTCTACGAGCGTCTGGAAAACGGCGTGACGAAGGAGCGGTACAAGTACGAGTACAACGACGCCAACCAGCTCGTGAAGCGGAAGAACACGCGCATCTGGGGCGACCCGGGAACGACGTACCAGTACGACGGCGACGGCAACCTGGTCCAGGAGCAGGACCGCACGAACCATGCCGACCCGGTGAAGTACGAGTACACGGCGGAGAACCGCCTGGCGGTCGTGAGCCAGGGCGGGACGGTCTTGATGGCGGCGATGTACGACGGCGACAACAACCGCGTCTTCCAGATAGACAACACCTACAAGTGGGAGGACTGCTACGGAGACGACGTGCTGATTCCGAAGTCCGAACGGACGGAGAACGGCGACAGCCCGCAGGAGGAGCTTGCCTCGCTCGTGAAGGGCGGGGCGAACGCCAAGGGCTACACCCTGACGGAGTACGTCAACGACGTGAACCGGGAGAACGCGGAAGTGCTGGCCGAGTACAAGGCCGACGGGACGATGCGCCAGGCCTACACCTACGGGGAAAGCGGGAACGGCGAACGAATCGGCGTGGACAAGGTTGATAAGTCCACGGAAACGAGCTATTATATGTATGACGGGCGTGGCAGCGTGATCGGTCTCGTGACGGACGACGGAACGCTCACGAACAGCTACACCTACGACCCATACGGCACCTTGACATCGGGCACGGCGGACGCGGTGAACTACTACGGTTACAACGCGGAATCGACGAACACCAAGACCGGCCTGCAATATTTGAGGGCACGGTACTACGACCCGGAGAATGGAAGCTTCACCTCGGAAGATACCGAGGACGGGGAACTGCCGTTCCCGCTGACGCGGAACCGGTACGTCTATGCGTTGAACAATCCGCTGAACTACAAGGATCCGACCGGGCATAAGAGCAAGGCAGTCGGGAAAGCGGTGTCCGGCATGGCTGGCGGTGCGGTTGGCGGCGTGATGGGCGCGATTGGCACTCGCACGAGCACAAAACAAAAAGTGAACCAGCCGGTGAAGAATGTCGCTTCGGCTCCGAGAAGGTCGATGCAACGGGAGACCGGTAACGCGTCGGGCGCGGCAAGTGGGCATTCCAAGGGCGGAAGCGTGCAGGCATCCGATTCCACGGGCAACAAGGCCGGGAGCATGGCGACCGGGAATACGGGGAAACTGTCGGGAATGTCGGGAGTGACCGGAAACCAGAGGTCGAGTTACAAGGAACAGATGGCGAAGGTGCGGCTGGAACAGTCCAGGCGGGTGACGTGCTCGGCAGGGCAGAAGAATGCGAGTGCGGGAGTTCTGTCACCAGATACGACACAAGAATTGTTGCAGTTATTACCATTATTAACACCAGAGATGTTGGCTGCACTTGCGGCCATTGCCCCATGGATTGCGCTTTTTGCGGCAGGAGTAATGGTGGCGGTGTATATGCCGACCGTGACACATGAAATTAAGCCGACTGAGCATGAGGGTGATTCGAAGGCACTAACGGGAGATGTGCTGGACGCTAACGGGCATGTAATTGCAAAAGCAGGAGGTGGTGCACCGAATCCAAATAGAAATAACAAAAAACTTGCAAAGAATATTTTAAGAACGGCTATTCAAACGAAAAAGGTCATAGATTCCTTGGAGAAAGTGGGAGAAGTGGCTGAAACGGTTGCTCAGGCTGGTTCAGGGAGTGTAATTGGTAATTTGACCAGTGGTGGAAAGCCAAAAAATCAAAAAGGAATTGGAGGAAAAGGATGGAGAGGAGATAAAACTTGGAGAGAAAATGTAAAGACGGTGAGTGAAGGAGGAAATATAGAATCAATAAATGGGATAATACCTACGGAACAAGAGGCTATTGACTTGATAGAAGCAGCAGGTGGAACTTACCTTAGAACTGAAAATGGACATGCTTCACCAAACCCGCATTATTATCGTCATGTCAATTATCTTACGGCTGATGGAAAGAAGGGAGCAATACGGATTCAGGAGATACGAGGAGGAAAATAAATGAAATTAGAAGATTTTAAAAGTAAAGTGAAAGTGTTGAGAAAAGAGGAAGGGAACGGATTACGGGAAAAATATATAGAGCAATTTATAAACCGTTCCGGTCCTTTTTGGGAGAGAATAGAGGATGTACATAAGTTTAAGGATGGCTATTGTTATGAGGGATACTTGTGGGATTGCATGAAAAAACCCATACTTATTAAAGAATCATATGTGGAATTAAAAGCAGATAACATAGATAAAGTGTATGTATTTTGGGATATAAACACTTGTGAAAGAATCTTTATAAAGGATTATTGGAAATTTGATAAAGATGCCGTACTTAAATTAAAGTTTTCCGATTTGCTAGAAGGACAAGAACATTTACCAGAAGATATATATATTTTTGATGATAGCTTTTCATGGACTCTTATATTGACACATGAAGACATAGATGGAGAGCGATATTGTCTAAAAAGTGGTGATATTTAAAGTATGGTGAAAAGGTTCCTATGATATGGTAAATTGGGAAATGGTAGTTTGTCATCTGGTCGTCTTAAGGCTGACCAGATGGCAACGGTATTAGAAATCATTAAAGATTGTTAAATGATTTTTGATGAGAAGCCAGGTGCACTTTTTCATGGTAAGTGATTGCTATATACTTTTTTGAGCAAGAGCACTCTCATCTGGTGCCACTAGGGAACGACGTACAAGTATGATGGTGACGGTAACCTAATCTAAGAACAGGATTGCACGAATTATGCCAGTCCAGCGAAATGAAGGAAGGAGCCAACGCCAAGGACTATACTCGGATGGAGTATGTCAATGACGTGGAATGGGAAAACGAGGAAGTGTTGGCCGAGTACAAGGTTGACGGTACGGCGCGCTAGGCTTACATCTATATGAGTAGCCTCGAACTCATCGAGATATCGAGATATTGAAGGGATTACAAAAATATTGAAACACGGATGATAAAAAAGGTCGAAAAGGCTGGTAATTAAATTGCCACGGGATGGATAAAGGATTGTCATTAGAAGGCAAAGAAAAGAACGGCATGGCAAATGAGTTTGTCTTTTGGATTTTTGACAAGCAAGAATCAGGAGGAGGGTTTCGGATGCTTATGCCTCACCCAGGCGGTTGGTCTTGTACCTGACATCGAGATGGATGCAGATGCCTATGAGCATGGCCCGGAACGAGAAGTGGTCCTTGCCCCATATTTTCAAGTGCTGCAGGCAGTAATCGTTCAGGACGCGGTTGTTCACCCGTTCGCCATATATTTTTTGTACCGCTCGGAGTCCCGGGAGATGCGGGTCTGGAAACGCAGGTCGCCATGGTTCTTTATGTAAACGGTACGGCCGTAGTTCCCGGGGGAGCACGTTTCCGCATGCGGGCAGGAATCAACATGGCCGTACTTGAGTGGGTAGCGGTACTTGCGGGCATTTTTCATGGGGCGTTGCCCCATGGAATACATCTTGTGTCCGGCCATGCATAAGATATGCTTATCCTTGTCGAAGGTGATGTATTCCGGGTCGTTTTCCGAGGACTTGGCACGACCGTTGATGTCCTAGTACGGCGTTTTTCAATTAACTACACTTAAAGAATGCTGTATTTATCAGTATTTTAGGCAAAATATAGTCCAGTTAATTAGCGAACGATATACTAGTGCTCGAGTAACTCGTAAGTCGGAATGTTGTCATGTGCTGAGTCGAGGCAGATGTTTTTTGGGAAAAGGCCGAAGGAATGCCGCCCGAAGTCGTCAATGGCGTAAAGGAAGTTCTTGCTGTCCCGCCGTGTCTTGGTGAACTTCATCGTTATTGGGAGTTCGATTTTTAACGAGTCGTTCCGATAGCTGAGCATATACAGCGAGTGTCCGAAATACCAGCAGTTGTTGTTACTGTCCCATCCCCGGTCGGTATCCAGGTCGGAATAATGGCGTTGGCAGGTGTGGTAGAGCGGTCAGTCGGAATCGCAGGAAGGTGTCTCCTGTACGGCGAGGAAAGCGAGGTGACCGCCGTGTTGTCCTCGGACAAGGTGAGGTTTTTGGAAACAATCAGCCCGGCCTCCATGGACGGGAGGACGGTAAGCAGGTAGAAGATTTTCTAGAGGGCAACTTTGGGAGTGTTGGTTGTTCTTTGGTGGAATAATATCAGGAGATGAATTTCTTGATAGGATTGGGATTGAAATCCAGTAGTTTCTTTTGTTCCTCATCGTAAATGTGAAAGTGCTAATGAGGGCGAGAGAGTCTGCAATCGCATATTTCGGATGTTTTTTGTGTAGTATAAATATTGAGGAAACGTTACGGAAATGCAGGGGATGAATAGGTGATTTTATTTAGAAAAAAGTGTGGAGATTCAAGGACTTTGAATTTCCGAGAGTATTCGAAGATGAAAGGAGGAGGTTTTATTGCCTCATGTAAAAAAGCAGATGATTTCTTTTTTTCTTACCACAAGATGTAATCTTAATTGTATTTATTGTTATAACAAAGTAGAAAGAAAGAAAATCAAGGAGAAAACATTACCGTTTGAGATAGCGAAAGCTGGCATCGACTATTTTTTTGAAAATAATAATAGTAGACATATTAGATTTTATGGCCCCGGAGAGCCGACGCAAGAATTTGCATTGATGAGAGAAATTACATCCTATGCAAAAAGTATAGATACAAGTGTGACAGTAGAGATACAAACTAATGGTGTATTTAGTAAAAATGTTAGAGAATGGATATTAGAGAATGCCAATATCATTTGGATGTCATTTGATGGACCTCCAGATATCCAAAACTTTAATCGACCTATAAGGGGAGAGCATCCGTCTGCTCCTATAATAGAAGAAAATGTAAAATGGATGCTTAATAATAAAGGGGATAAAAGGTTGATGGTCGGTGCTCGAGTGACAATGACGGACAAAAATATATTTCGTCAAAAGGAGATGGTTGATTATTTTTACTCACTAGGAATTAAGCATATATGGACGAATCCAATGTTTCCATCGGTGGGTAAAGTACCGGTCTGTGATGATTTGAAAAAAAGAAATGAATACTCGTTTGATATGGGGCATTATTTGGATTACTATATAGACACATATCATTATGCGTGCAAAAAAGGTGTTTTTTATGGGAGTTTTTTGACTTGCAATTTTGATGGAGAAGCAAATGTGCATTGTCGTTCATGTACACCGGTTCCTCATTTGACTCCTGACGGCTATATTTCAGCGTGCGATATGGTGGTTCTAGGTGAAAACGCTTATCACATGGATTGCTTTATATATGGAAAATGGAATGTACAGAGTAAAAAGTTTGAGTTTGAT
Source organism: Lachnospiraceae bacterium (assembly GCA_910574865.1). Lineage (GTDB taxonomy): Bacteria > Bacillota > Clostridia > Lachnospirales > Lachnospiraceae > Schaedlerella. The sequence goes on from CAJTDN010000006.1 coordinate 35,324, forward strand.
GAAAAAAAGATAGAGGCACTAAGAAAAAGAACTTCCGATAACTTATCTCATTGTAAAAAATGTCCTGCAAAATTACATTGCGGAGGTTATTGCTTGGGTGAAGTTGTAAATGAAACTGGTGATTTATGTGGTCAGAAATTGATGGCTTGTGTGGCCATTAGACGATTAATAAAAGAAATTGGTGTTACGGATAAGCCATATGAATATTTACATCCATAAAGGGAGGAAAAATTGATGAAAAAAATATATGTTGTAAATGGAGCAGCGCATGCCGGATTTGGGGAAACAACTGCTAGGATGATAATTGCGAATGGAGACAAGGTTATCGGATTGTATGAAAAGGAAGACGAGGCTAATGCAACAAAATTAGTTACTGAATTTGGCCACGATAAGTTAGAATTATTTTGTGTTGATTATTGTAGCTTATCAGAATTAAAAAAAATTATTTCATTACTTGATGTAGAGATTGACGGTTTTGTTAATGCATGTTTTACATACGAAATGGATGATTTAAATGATTTTGATTATGAATTAGCAGAAAAAATTTTCAGGGCTAATTATCATGCTCCGATGGTGATTGCGGTAGAATTAAAAAAGAAAATGAAAAAAGGCGCGTCCATTGTAATTATTACGAGTACTGAATCTGAAAGGGGTTCGTTTGGTGGAATTTCTTATGCGGCATCAAAATCAGCAGTACATAATATGATAAAATCTTTAGCTTGTAATTGGGGTAAAAAAGATCAGATAAGAGTAAATGCTGTTGCGGCTGGGTGGATAGGTGGAGAAATGGATACGGATGGTCCATTTGCCGTTTCAATCGACATTACTCCACTTGGTAGGCTGGGAAGACCAGAAGAAGTGGCTAATGTTGTCAGCTTCCTACTTTCAGAAAAGGCGAGTTTCATTAATGCGCAGACAATTTTTGTTGATGGTGGTTATTTATGTGTTGATGATATTGCTAAATTTGAATATGAAGATGCAAATAGATAAAAGATGAGGAGATAGTATATATGGTGTATTCTGTTATGAGTAGTAAAGTAGAGGTAAGAAATAGCCCTATACATGGAAAAGGAATGTTTGCAAAAACAAATATTGAAAAAGGTGAAGTTGTTTTTATAAAAGGAGGGTATATTCTATCTAAGGATGAGCTTTACTCTAGTGGTGCAATTAATAGTTATTTACCACTTGATGATAATTATTTTCTTGCTGCAAGGAATAAAGAAGAGGAATTACATATTAAATTATATAATAATCATTCTTGTAATCCTAATTGCGGATTGCGAGGTGAGATTACTTTTATTGCACTTAGAGATGTTAATCAAGGAGAAGAATTAACATGTGATTATGCTTTTGTTGATAATGAAGATTATGAATTCGAGTGTAATTGTGGAGCTGTAGATTGTCGGCATATAGTGACTGGTCGAGATTGGAAAATAAGAGAATTACAAGAAAAGTATAAAAACTATTTCGCTGCATATTTAAAAGAAAAATTTGATTAAAAATGATTAGGCAAGGTGGTGAGCTAATGAAAGGGAAAAATGATGAATCGAAATTTAGAAATGTTATAACAATAGGTGCGGAAATAGCCGCCATCTTGTCGTTGATTCTAAACTGGTTAATGTATCAGAATACTAAAAATATAGAAGGACAGTCTTATGAGGTTGATACACTGGTAATTGTTAGTTTAATAGTAAATATTGTTTTGTTAATCCTTTTTTCTATAGTTTTAATACGTTTGTTTGTTGTTAATCTGAAGGGAAAAAGGCATTCACTAGAGAATATGTTTAAGGCATATATTTCTTCGGAACCCCCGTATTTGCGGACAAAAAATTCTACGGAGGAAAGCGTGTTAATAACAAAGACAAAAGCAGCAATAAAGCAAATTGATGAAAGTAAAGCTTTTGATCAAGATGTGTATTATATGATATTATATTCGTTGTTTCATACAGCAGAAGGAAATATTAACGTGGTTTCAATTTTAGATGATAATGAGTGGGTTGATACACCAGAAGAAGATGAATTTCTTAGAGTAAATTTAGCGGTGTCAGAAAGAAAAATTCATTTGAATAGAATTTTTGTTGTTAATAAATCAGATGTGAAGGATAAACTTGATAATAATTCTATTAGTAGTTTTATCGCGGCAGATCATACGTATATACATTTATTTGTTGTATTCCGTGAGAAATTGACAAGAAGTTTAGCTAATGATATAGGAGGCGGGTATATTGATTTTGATAAGTATGCTGTAGCTTGTGATGTTTTTTCAGATACCGAAATAAGGGGGACTCTTAAATTTGAGGCAAAAGAAATAGAGCGATATTATAAAAATTTTATGAGATTAAGTGAGTATTATATGCCTTTAAATCAAGAGTTTATAGATAAATATTTGAAATAGGGAGTCAGGCGGACGGACGCGCTGGGGCAGGACGAGAAGTGGACGTATGACGCAAACGGGCGCGTCACCGCCTACACGAACAAGAAGGGTGACACGAACGGCTACGAGTACGACCCGCACGGCAACGTCATCACACTGACCGACTTCACGGGCGTGAAGAGCCATTTCGAGTACGACGAAAACGACAACCTGATAAAGGTGACCGACCCGCTGGGCAACGTGACGAAGTACGGCTACGACGTGATGGGCAACATGACTTCCTATGTGGACGCGCGGGGGAAAGTGACGAAGTACACTTATGACTTAGAGGGCAACCTGACTTCGCGGGAAGACCCGGCCGGGCGCAAGGAAACATTCGGCTATGACGAGAAGGGAAGGCTCACCTCGTGGACGATGCCGAGTGGCAAGAAGGTGAAGTATGACTATGACAAGCTGAACAACCTGTTGGAAAAGTCGTACGAGGATGCCAAGGAGAGCGAAGGAAACGGCGAAAATGGTAACGCGGGAAGTGACGGAAACGTCAGTGGTTCGGGTAAGGACGAGGCTTCTGGAAGTGGCGAAGGTGATGGAAACGCCAGTGGTTCCGACGGAGCAGGAAATACTGGGAATGCAGGCAGTTCTGGTGGCGCGGACGATGCCACGAAAAACGGCACGCGTGTAACCTACGCCTACAATGGCGCGGGCGAGCATGTGTCCATGCAGGACGTGACTGGGAAGAGTACTTACGAGTACGACGCGCTGGGGCGGCTTTCCAAGGTGACGAACGGTTCCGGCAAGGAAGCAAGCTATATCTACGACGAGGCCGACAACCTGGCGGCGGTCGTCTACCCGGACGGCACATGGGTGTCCTACGAGTACGACCTGAATGACAACATCGTGAAAGTGACCGACCGCGAAGGGAAGGTGACGGAGTACACCCACGACGCGTTAAACCGCGTGACGGGAACAGTGCGTCCGAACGGCACGAAGACCGAGGTGACTTACGATGCGGAAGACCATGTGACGAAGCTGGTCAACACTTGCGGCGACTGCGGGGCGGTGATTTCTTCTTACGAGTACACCTACAACGCGCAGGGGTACATCGTCAGCGAGACGGCCACGGAACTGGTGGCGGGTTCGAGGAAGGATCCAAGCTGGGACGAGTGGTACGGCGGCTGCACGACCGGTGCGGTGGGAAGGGCCGTCGGCAGGGGCGTGAGCAAGTATCTGGGCGAGTTACCATTCCCATTGACGAGGAACCGGTACGCGTACGCGCTGAATAACCCGCTGAATTACAAGGATCCGACCGGGCGTAAGAGCAAAGCGGTCGGGAAAGCGGTGTCCGGCGCTTTCGGTGGCGCGGCTGGCGGCGTGATGGGCTCTGTCTTTGGCGGCACGAATACGAAACAGAAGGTTGACAGGCCGGTGAAGGATGCCGCTTCGTTCTAGAGGAAGTCGGTACAACGGGAAACGGGCAACGCGTCAGGTGCGGTGAGCGGGCATTCCAAAGGAGGAAACGCATCCGGCTCAAGCGGACATTCCAAGGGCGGAAATCTGCCAGCATCTGATTCCACGGGCAACAAGGCCGGGAACATGGCAGCCGGGGATACGGGAAATCTGACGGGAATGTCGGGAGTGACCGGAAACCAGAGGTCGAATTATAAGAGACAGATGGCGAAGGTGCGGATGGAACAGTCCAAAAAGGTGACATGCGCGGCGGGGCAGAAGAATGTGAGCGCGAATGTAATGGTGGGTAATCTTTCAGGTTTGGCACCATGGCTTTGGGGGCTGTTGGGAGGATTATCAGCATTGTCAGAGGAAGCATTGGCTTTGCTAGCACTTTATGCACCATGGATAATAGGTATAGCAGGGATAATTGGAGTGGTGTATCTGACGGGAACATGGTTGGTGGAACAGAGCCAGTCTGATGATGAAAGTGAGGAGAATAAGAAAGAACCAGATCCAGGTGAATTAGAGGGAAAATCACAAGAAGAAATATTGGAGGGGTTACCAGATGGATGGACGTATACCGATAATAATGGGTTTGTACATGTAAGAGATGAACAGGGGAGAGTGAGAATAGATCCGCCAGATAAAAAAACGAAATATAAACACATACATGTATATGACGAAAACGGAAATCTTTTAGATGTCAATGGAAATCCAGTAAGTCCTAAAGATCCAGCAGGGCATATTCCTATAGCGGATTAGAGGAAGGCGGTACATTTTTATGTTGAGATTATATTTATAGTGGACAAGGTATCACAATAATTACCAAGGTCATCTTCGTAAAGATGGCCTTGGCCTTTAATCATAGTTGTAGAAACTAATTTTTTTATAATATAAATTGGGTGATAGGAGACGTAAAATGAATGCAAAAAAAATCCAGGAGGAAATAGAAAAAAATTGGTATTGGGATTTTAGAGTTGAAAGAATAGAATCATCAAATTTCTTTGATGATTTAATATTAGAATATTTCGATGAGAATGATATAGTTAGTTTTAGATTTGAGAGTTGCTATGAAATTCACTTTCAACAAGATTTACATTTTGAAAAGAAAAAGAGGATGAAAAATTGTTCGTCCAATGAAATTCCATACTATATACAAGACGTTAGTGTGAGTGAAGTGACAAAGAAAGAAGATACGTATTATAATGTGTTTATGAATATATGGCCGATGAGTTTGAATGTGTTATGTAAAGATGTTCATGTTTCCAGAAAATCAAGAATGTCGATTGAATAATAACGAACTCATAGTTGGAAAATTAGGAGTGGAGAGTAACTTGGGGATAAAAGGCTATCTTATTAAAGGGAGAGATTGGAGATGCAGAAATGAAAAATATAGAGTATGCTTGGCTTCAGATTTCAGATTTACATATGTTTGATAATACGGAATTGAATATATTGAAAGCGGCATATCAAAGACTTCCATATAAAGAGGATATCAAATAAGCTATATCTATGACGAGGCCGACAACCTGGCGGCGGTCGTCTACCCGGACGGCACTCAGGTTTCTTATGAGTATGATTTGAATGATAACATCGTGAAAGTGACCGACCGCGAAGGGAAGGTGACGGAGTACACCCATGACGTGTTAAAACGCGTGACGGAACTGGTGGCGGGTTCGAGGAAGGATCCGAGCTGGGACGAGTGGTATGGCGGCTGCACGACCGGCGTGGCGGGAAGAGCCGTTAGCAGGGGAGCGAGTAGATATCCGAATTGGAACGGGCTTGGCGGGAATACGAGCGACGGCACGGCCACGGATGGAAATGCGGTTGATGGAGCGGCTGGCGGCGTGGTTACAGATGGAAATGCTGCTGAAAACACGGTTGACGGCGCGACAGCCTTTGGCGATGGAAGTGCGGCTGGTAGCGCGACCGTGAGTGGCAACGGTGGTGGAAGTGCGGTTGACAATGCAGCAAGTGGGACGGCTACGGGCGGCAATGGAAACGGCCAGGGCGGAGCGGCGGACAAGTATGACGGCGACGGTAACCTGGTTCAGGAGCAGGACTGCACGAACCACGCCGATCCGGTGAAATATGAGTATACGGCGGAGAACCGTCTGGCGGTCGTGAGCCAGGGCGGCACAGTTCTGATGGCGGCGATGTACGACGGCGACAACAACCGTGTCCTCCAGATAGACAACACTTATAAGTGGGAGGACTGCTATAGTGACGACGTGCTGATTCCGAAATCCGAACGGACGGAGAACGGCAACAGCCTGCAGGAGGAGTTGGCCTTGCTCGTGAAAGGCGGCGCGAACGCCAAGGGCTACACCTTGACGGAGTACGTCAACGATGTGAACCGGGAGAACACGGAAGTGCTGGCCGAGTACAAGGCCGACGGCACGATGCGCCAGGCCTACACCTACGGGGAAAGCGGGAACGGCGAGCGAATTGGCGTGGACAAGGTTGATAAATCCACGGAAACGAGTTATTTCCGCGAAGCAACGAGCCAAAGCCATGCTTGCATGGCCTTGGTGACTGCCGCGAGAGACGAAATAGTCATAGACTATTTCGTCGTATGTATGATGGTCGTGGCAGTGTGACCGGCCTCGTGACAAACGACGGGAAACTCACGAACAGCTACACCTATGACCCATACGGCACCTTGACATCAGGCACGGCGGACGCGGTGAACTATTACGGCTATAACGCGGAATCAACGAACACCAAGACCGGCCTGCAATATTTACGGGCACGGTACTATGACCCGGAGAATGGCAACTTCACCTCGGAAGATACGGAGGACGGGGAATTGCCGTTCCCGCTGACGCGGAACCGGTACGCGTACGCGCTGAACAACCCGCTGAATTACAAAGACCCGACCGGGCGTAAGAGCAAGGCGGCCGGGAAAGCGGTGTCCGGTGCTTTCGGTGGCGCGGTTGGCGTTTCTGGTTCTGGCAATATTCCAAATAATGCTCCATGTGTGTTTGTGAATTGTTCATGACAATCTCCTTTTCTTTTGTATTTTAAACTATATCCTACACGGATTTTTATGATAATGCATCAAAAAAATGAAAAAGCTGGTCTTGGTTGTGAGAGCGGTCAATTCACACATGGGGAAATTGCGGAGTACGTGAATTTACAGATGTTATTTTTTCCTATCCCGTGAAAAATAACTGCCAATCGAGGAAATGGCAGAATTATTAGCGAGACAGTCGTTGAACATAGATGGGTTTTGTGGTATCATATTGTAAAGGCAAATGAATTTGAGGGGAAGGTTTACGACATTGAAATCCGACGCGCGTCAGAAGGGGCGGATGTCCATAGGGCGAGGTTCCATAGCAGCATGATTGATGCCAGGATGTTGAAGAAACGGCAGAAGTTTAAGGAACTGCATGATTCTTACGTGATTTTCATAACGAAAGAGGATGCACGCCGCATGCTTGAAAACGGGAAGTTATCGTATGAGGAAATTGCGGAATATACAGATTTGTCAGTTGAGGAGATAAAAAAACTGGCAAGCTTGCAGTTGGCATAGGATTGATTGTGGAAGAGAATGATAGTATGGGGGAGTCACGAGTGGTGGATTCCCCTTTTTGGTGGGGGGGGATGGGAATGGTGTCTGTTTTGGGCCTGGGCTGGTGCCTCGTTCAAGCTTTTATGATGAGAGAGTGGCGGATTGTTGGGGTTTGCTTGTTCCTTTGGGGCGGGGAAGCTTGCATGTTTGCATATTGGCTATGGAGCGTGTTTAGATATCGGAATACAAAGAATGAGCTTAGAATCATAGAGACACTTTGGAAAAGCTGCAAATAAAATATTCGAGGGTTTGCCAGAGCGATGTCGTGTAAACCGAATGGTGAGCGAGGAGAAGGGGATAAGGAAGGGGTAAGTGAACATGGATGTTCGCGATAAATTGATTCAAGATTTAAATTTGAACCCGGGGGACGAATATACATAGGGTTGGGAGTGGCGAAATCAGCAAGAACTGCGGACGTTTTCGGACATTGAAAGACGGCTTGACGAGGGAAAAATCATAGTGGTTAATTTTGAGACAGATCAATGGAAAGACATGGGAATGTACATAGAGAAGGAAAAAGAATACATTTATTCGTTGTGGATAAATACGGAAGGTGTTCCAGAGTTGGATTCTCAATAAAAATGGAAGGATAGAGAGCTTGATGTGCTGATGGATTTGGAGTTGGCACGGGGCGAATCGTAAAAGTGGGCGGGGTAAATTTTTGTACCTGGCTCACCTCGAGGTGATTTTTCTATTCAGATGTTTTGTTTGTCAAGTAGTGAATTGGAAAGGGAAATAAGAAAGAAAATTGACAGAATAAGAATAATCGTTGAACGGTCATGTGTTTTGTGGTATCATAATGGAAGGACAAATGAATTTGGCAGAATGCACGCATAAAATGAGGGGGAATTTGATGGAAACGAAAACGACGGCTGACATTGAGCGCGAGGAGGAGCTTCAAGCAATATCGAAGTTGAGGCTGCTGGATGACGATTTGATGAAACTGGTGTTTGACAAGAATATTGAAGCCACGGAATTTTTGTTGAATATTATTCTTCAACGGGAAGATTTGAAAGTGTTGGAGGTGGTCGCAGAGCGGGAATATAAAAATGCGATGGCGCAAGGCCGCTCCATCATTATCGACATTTATGCGGTTGACAGTGAGGGGAAGGTTTATGACATTGAAATCCAGCGCGCGTCGGAAGGGGCAGATGCCCATAGGGCGAGGTTCCACAGTAGCATGATTGATACCAGGATGCTAAGGGAAAGACAGAAGTTTAAGGAACTGCATGATTCTTACGTGATTTTTATAACGGAAGAGGATGTCATAGGGGCGGGATTTTCCCTATATCACGTCGAAAGGACGTTCAAGGAGACGGGTGCCGCGTTTGGTGACGGTTCCCATATCATATATGTGAATGGCGGCTATAAGAATGACGAAGACCCGATTGGGAAATTGATGCATGATTTCAGGTGTACGAGTTCTATTGACATGTTTTATCCGGTTTTGGCAAAACAGGTGAAGTATTTTAAAGAAACGGAAGGAGGTAAGGGTATTGTGTGTAAGACGTTTGAAGAATTAGCAGATAAAAGGGCGGAGAAAGTAGCGAAGGAAGTAGCGAAGGAAGTAGCGGAGGAAAAAGCGAAAGAGACCGCACGCCGCATGCTTGCAAAGGGAAAACTGTCGTATGAGGAAATCGCGGAATATACAGATTTGCCGGTGGAGGAAGTAAGAAGTTTGGCAGATTTGCAGTTGGCATAGGGGAATATAGAAGGGGCAAAAAGGGGCGCATATTTTTCTATGCGCCCCTTTTTGCCTTGAAAAATAAAAATAGGACTCCTTTTAGATTGATATTATTGTGTTAAGGAAGGGGCGATGGGCATGGCATTTGGAGGAATGGAATTAAAACTATTAGTAAGCCGTGAAAAGATGGAATCAGAGATTTATGAAGAGGGAGCACAGATGTATGTATATGCAAACGGGGATAATACGCTGGCGGCCTTGGATGAGGTTTCGTTTTTAAAAGGAGTGGTAAAAAAGCCTCCAACCGTTCCGATTTAAGTTCCGGGTTGAAAAAAGATTTTCCATTGCAATATACAGTTTGACAGGGAGAGGTATGATGTATACGATAGTGGTGATTGAGGATGATATTCATATCGGAGAAATATTGGAAACGGCTCTGGGGCGTGAGGGATACCGGGTCGTGCGTGCGTATTCGGGGACGGAGGCCTTGTATCTTTTGGAGAAGGAAACGCCGGACTTGATTTTGCTTGATTTGATGTTGCCCGGGCTTTCTGGCGAGGAGGTTTTGCCGAAAATAAATGGGATTCCGGTTATCGTCGTGAGTGCAAAGGCGGGGATTGACGAGAAGGTGGACTTGTTGCTTGGCGGGGCGGCGGATTATGTGACGAAGCCGTTTGAATTGAAAGAATTGTTGGCCAGGGTCAAGGTGCAGTTGCGCAAGAAGGAAGCGGCGGAAGTGAATGGCGTGGCTGGGAGAGACGGAGCGGACGGTCGAAACCTGCCAGCCGGGGAAAATGGAATGGCGGGGGTGAGTGGATTATCAAGGAAATTGGTTTGCGGCGGGTTGGAGTTGGATTTTGATTTTCGCGAGGTTCGTGTCAATGGCCAAGTGGTCAAGTTGACGAGGACGGAATCTGCGATTCTCAAGTTGTTAATGCAAAATCCCAATCAGGCGATTGCCAAATCGGTGATACTCGACCGTATCAGCCTGGACACGCCGGATTGTACGGAGAGTTCCTTAAAGCAGCATGTTTCCAACCTGAGGAAGAAGCTGCGGGAAGTGGGAGAGCGCCGGGCGGCGAACGGCAAATCCGCAGACGTTGGGGACAAGGGCCGTCAAAACGATGAAAAAGGATGTGAATATATCGAGTCGGTCTGGGGAATCGGGTTCAAGCTGAACATATAGCTTGACGGATTCGCAGAGTCCGTATATCGACTTGAATCTTTAGTTACTGTTCACGGGGCTGTGCGCCTTGCCGCACGGCCACCGTCCAATGAAGCGATGGCGCCGATAGGGCATCCAGCCCATTGCCGTAGGCGATTTTAAATGGCTGGATGCCGTTACAATCCACGGTCGGTTAGGCCGTGAATTGTAACAATCTTTACGATTTCTTTACTCTTTTCTTTACCGTTTTCTTGACGGTTCGGGGGTATGCTATGGCTTGTAGAGGGAAACGTTTACAAGTCAAGCAGAAAGGGGTTTTTTGAATGGAATATTGTCTGGAAACAAAGTCATTATGCAAGCAGTATGGACATTTCAAGGCGTTAAACGGCCTTTCCATGCGTGTGCCGAGAGGGGCGATTTACGGCTTCGTCGGCAAGAACGGTGCCGGGAAGACGACGCTCCTTCGCGTCATCTGCGGCCTGCAAAGCCCGGACGGCGGCGAGTACTCGCTGTTTGGCGTGGGCAACAAAAGCGCGGACCTTTATAGGGCGCGCCGGAGGATGGGCGCGGTGGTGGAAACGCCGTCCATTTACGGTGACATGACCGCCGAGGAAAATTTGCGCATGCAGCACCGCGTGCTTGGTATGCCGACATTTGACGGAATCGAGGAGCTCTTGCGGCTCGTGGGGCTTGCGGACACGGGAAAAAAGAAAGCGAAAAATTTCTCGCTCGGCATGAGGCAGAGGCTGGGCATTGCCGTGGCTCTCTGCGGAAATCCGGACTTTCTGGTGTTGGATGAGCCGGTCAACGGTCTTGACCCGCAGGGCATTGTGGAGATAAGGGAGCTGATTTTGCGGTTAAATCGTGAACATGGAATCACGGTGTTGATTTCCAGCCACATTTTGGACGAACTTTCCCGGCTTGCCACGCATTATGGCTTCATTGACGGGGGATTTGTCCTAAAGGAAATCAGCGCGGAGGAACTAAATGACGCCTGCCGCAAATGCGTGCGCTTGTCGGTGAGCGACATGAAGGTGCTTTGCCTGGTTCTCGACCGTGAGAAACAAGAATACAAAGTTTTGTCTGACTCGGAGGCCGACGTTTACGGGAACGAGAACATTTCCCACTTGATTTCCGCGCTGGCGGCGGAAGGCTGCGAGGTACGCTCGATTCACGAACATGACGAAAGTCTGGAAAATTATTATATCAACCTGGTGGGAGGTGGCAAGGATGCTTAATCTTTTATCCGCGGAATTTTCCCGCTTGTTTAAAAATAAATTGTTTTGGCTTTCGTCGATTCTGGTGACGGGCGTGGGCGTGTTTGAAATCGTCATGGAGTACATGGATGGCAAGAGCATGGGGACGGCCACTTCCCTCGACACCTCGTTTTTTTCATTTATATTTATCGTGTGTGGCTGCACGGCGGTTTTTAACAGCATGTTCATCGGCACGGAATATAGTGACGGGACAATCCGAAATAAATTGGTCGTGGGACATAGGCGGGAGCAGCTTTATATTTGCGCTTACGTGACAAGCCTTTGTGCTTCGACGGCCATGATGGCCTTGTGGTTCGCCGTGTATTTTACGTTGGGACTTTTGCTCTTGGGCGGGCCGGTACTGGGAGTGTCCCAGATGCTGATATTTATCGGGCTTGGCATCCTGGCAATCATGGCATTTGACGCGTTGTACGTTTTTATTTCCCTGCTCGTGTCGAACAAGGCGAGCTCGGCGGTCGCCTGCATGCTCCTTTTCATTGGCCTGTTTGTTGTGGCGTTGGTCATCAACGAAATGCTGGAGGCACCGGAATTTGTCCAGGACTATTCCATTACGGCGAACGGCGTGGAACTGATGGATCCGCTGCCGAATCCCAGATATCTTTCGGGAATAAAGAGGGAGGTTTATCAATTCATTTATGATTTCCTTCCGTCGGGCCAGGCGATGCAGATGATGACGGCGGCAGTGCTTCACCCAATCCGGATGGCGCTTTGCTCGGTCGTCATCGCGGCGACGTCCGTGCTGGCGGGGGTTCGCTTGTTTAAGGGCAAGGATGTCAAGTGAGGTAAAAAGGAGTTGTTGTTCTGTCCTGAGCCGGCCACCATGCTGGCCGGCCGGAGGATGCACGTTGCAATTTGGCCCGCGTTGGCGCGGCGCTGAATTGTAAGTGTACCCAGAAAGGGAGGGGGTGGGGAGAAGGTGCTTCCATGGATTTTGTTTGGTGTTTCGTGCGTCATCGTGGTGGCACTCGCGCTGAAAATGGATTTTATGCGCCGTGGCATGGCCGAGATTGGCGAACAATTGCGGGAACTTCTCGCCGACGATACGAACAACCTGATTTTTATTTCTTTTGGCGACCGCCACGTGAGGCGGTTGGCGGCAAAAGTCAACGAGCAGCTTCGCCTGCTCCGCCGCCAGAGGCTTAGGTATCTGAACGGGGACAAGGAACTGAAAGAGGCCGTGTCCAACATTTCCCATGACTTGCGGACGCCGTTGACGGCGATTAGCGGCTACCTGGAACTGCTCGAGTGCGAGGAAAAGTCGGAGGAAGTGGGGCGATACCTCCAGCAGATTGCCAATCGAACCGCGGTGATGAAGCGGCTCACGGAGGAGTTGTTTTGCTATTCCGTCGCGGCTTCCGTGCAGGAAGTCAAGCAAGAGGAGGTCGTGTTGAACCGGGCCTTGGAGGAAGCGTTGCTCGCCTATTATGGCGCGTTCGCGTCGAAGGACATCGTGCCGGATATCAAAATGTGCGCCGTCCCCGTCCACCGACGGCTGGATTCGTCGGCCCTAAGCCGCGTCTTTGGCAACATTTTGTCCAATGCCCTGAAATATTCGGATCGAGATTTGTCGGTAGAGTTAAAGCGAGACGGGACCATCATTTTTGAAAATATGGCAAAAGGATTGACGCAGACGGAGATGGGGCGGTTTTTTGACCGTTTTTATACCGTCGAGACCGGGGAAAATTCCATGGGACTCGGACTTTCCATCGCGAAGCTTTTGACCGGGCGCATGGGCGGGACAATCGAGGCGGAATATGAAGAGGAACGGCTTCGCATCATCCTGAAATTCGCGGAAGAGGGCGTATAAGGTGAAAATAATTTAAATGACCGGGCGTGTCGTTTTTTGAGATGCCAATAGGGGCTGTCGTGCTAAGTAATTGGTGTACAGCACCTTAAAAAAATAACTGCCAGCTCTCGAAAAAAGCCAGCAGTTATTGTAAAATAGATTCTTCTGAAACTTGTCTTGTACGCTTATATGGACAAAAGCTTTTCTTCGCGATTCATGGAAGAAAAATGTAAAAGAGACATCAATTTTATGTACCTGCTGGAAGGATGCACTGCCTCGGACCATGCCAACTTTGCCCGGTTCGGGACGCTGCATTTTGCGCCCTGCGCCCTTCGTAACAAGAACAGAAACATTCTAAAATTAAATCATAAAGGTATTGCCGTGTTTTGCATTCCTTGGTACAATAAGAAAATGAAGACGAACAAGGATGTATCTCGACGAATTTCATATATTGACCGTGCCAGGGGTATCGCGATGCTTTTGATGATTGTCGGGCATACGCTGCCGGGCGTGGCAGGTCCATTTGAGCAAGGCATTTTGGACGTGGCATGTCTGAGCGGGGGCGCGATGTCCAGGGGGCTTTTGATGGAGGCGATTTATTCCTTCCACATGCCGTTGTTTTTTATTTGTAGCGGCATGACCTATCGTTTTTCCAATAGCATGGGTGAGCTGCGGGTAAAGATGAAACGGGCGTTTTGCCATCTCGTTTTGCCCGTGCTGGCATTATATTGTATTACGGTTTTGTTTTCCGGCCTGGTGGACGGCGTGTTTGCCAGGCCGGAATTTGTGCGCTCTTTTTTGGTGCGGCGGTTTATGACGTTATTGATGTTTTCTGGCAATGATGTTGACTTTCTAGGCGTCCGGGTCGAGGCGGTCGGTGCCGTCTGGTTTGTGATGGCTCTTTTCCTTTCTCGTTTCTTCTTTGATTTTTCGCGGTTATGCTTGAGGAATTTGCTGTCAAATCATAATTATGAAACGTTGCATTTGGACGTTGGTTTGAGGAAATGGCTGGGGGCGGTTTCTTGTATTTTGACGGTGGCGGGTGTCCTTGCCGGAAAGATTTGCGCTTGGCCGTTTTCACTTGACCTGGCGATGGCGGGCGTGGGGTTTTTACATATGGGATATTGTTTTCGGGGGCTTTTGCTGGAAAGCAAACCGTTGAAATATACCCAAGGGCATCCCTTACCCCATGCCCCCGCAGGGCGGGCGGACTCTGCGAGTCCGTCAAGGTATGGCTTGATGTTCCTTGGAACCTGGCTTGTCACGTTTGGCTTGCGCGTAGTCCTTGGATTTCCCATGTTTGACATGGCCATGCGAAAGTTTCCATTGTTTCCGCTGTGTTATTTGACTGCCGGGGCGGGGACGGCGGCCTTGCTTTGCTTGTGCGCGGGAATGCCGCATTTCAAAAATGTGGAGGCGGCGCGCGAAAGCGTTGGTGGGGGACGTGCCGGGGGAGTTTTCCCGGTGATGTGCGGACACGTGAAACGTAGCCTGCAGGTTATGGGGCAAAAAAGTGACATTTTGTTGTACGTGCATTATATGGCGTATGTCCCATATTTATATTATCAACAAGTGACGGACAATGTGGCAATTGTCTGCGCAGTGCGGCTTGGCGTGGAGCTTGCGTTGTTCGGGGGCGTATTGTGGATTCAGGGGAAAGTGGTAAAGGGAAGAGTGGTAAAGGGAAATGAAAGGGCGTGACCAGGCATGAGAAGAAAAGTGGCGTGTTGTTGATAAAAGGGAAAGGTGGGGAAGTCGTGGTGAAAAGGAAAAATGTCATGAGGATTGTTTTGGTGGTCGCCTGGCTGGCACTTTTGTTGCCGACGTACGGGACATATATGTGTTATTTTGCCATGGGGGCGGCGGCCCTCGGGGCGATGTTCGTTCTCGGGCGAAAGCGGGTGGGCGTGGCAAAAAGCATATATGTCGGGGCGGCAGGACGCGATGTGACGGAACGTGATGGGAGGAGGCCGTTTTCTGTGACGTTTCTTTCGACGGCGTTTTCCGGCGCGTTTTCCCTGGCCGTGGCTTTGGGTAATTATAAATTGTTTCGTCCGGGCAAGGTATATGGTGGGAACGGGATGATTTCCACCGTGGTCTTTGTGATATTGCTGGTGGGAGGATGGCGCGTCATGCGTGCCATCCTGGAATATGTATATCAGACGGCATGCGGGCCAAAATGTATCATGCCGGCGGGGGAAAAACCCATGGAAGACGGTGGACGTGCCAGGGAAGGATTTGCGGGTGAGGGTGGGACGGATGCCGGGTGCGAATTGCCGGTTGGAAGCGGAAAA
Organism: Lachnospiraceae bacterium; assembly: GCA_910574865.1. Lineage (GTDB taxonomy): Bacteria > Bacillota > Clostridia > Lachnospirales > Lachnospiraceae > Schaedlerella. The sequence goes on from CAJTDN010000006.1 coordinate 50,927, forward strand.
TACCCGTTTGACGCAAGGCGGGCAAAACGCTGGATGTTTATAAGCATTATCCTGGTCTTTGCGGTACAAATGCTTTACCTTGTTTTTTGCCGGTTCCCGGGAGGACTGCAATATGATTTCCTTGACCAATTGCATCAGGTGATTTCCGGTGAATTTAGCAATCATCATCCGATTTACCATACGATGTGGATTGACCTTTCCTACCGGGTGGCGGCGATGTTTGCGAATCGGTTGGAAATGACCGCGTTTTTGCAGGCCTTGTTCCAAATTGTGGTTTATTCGAGGGCCGTGGCTTACGTGGTGGTCACGTTATATGAAATCGGCGTGCCAAGAAAGGCGTTGCTTGCCGTACTGGCCGTGTATTTGTTTTACCCGTATCATTTTTTCTTTGGGACGTACTTGAACAAGGACAGCCTGTTTACTTATGCGGCTCTTATTTTCGTGACGGCGTTGTTCCGCACGGCCAGGCAATTGGGAAATGGGCGGGCAAATTGCGTGTTCTTGTTTTTGGGCGGACTGGGGCTGGCGATGTTGCGCAGCAACGGGTGGGGCGCGCTCGCGTTGGTGCTGGTCGGCGTGTTTGTTTCCAGGATAAATGAAAAAAGACGGCTGCTTGTGAGCATCGGCGTCATCCTTGCCGCTTCTGCCTTGATGAAAGGGTCGCTCACGATATTCTTTGATGGCACGCGTTCCGACATTACAATCGAAGGGGTGGAGTATTCGGAGAGCTTGTCCATTCCTATCCAGCAGGTGTCGCGGGTGATTTACGAGGGGCGGAAGCTGACAGAGGAACAGGAAGCATTGTGCAACCAGCTCGTGAACGTGGAATATGTGCGTGAGAATTATAATTTCTGGCGTTCGGACGAGATGAAGGGACAGATTCAGTTTTGGGGAAGGGACGCTTATATGGAGGCGCACAAGGGCGAATATTTGCGGCTGTGGGTGGATTTGGGGCTGAAATATCCGATGGATTACCTTTGCGCGTGGATTGACATGACATCGGGATACTGGAACATGGCGGCGGGAACCTCGGCATATGCGAATTTGCCTTATGAAAATGATTTGCAAATAGAAAACCACGTCGTGCTTCCCCGGCTCAACGAGAGAATCAACGCGGTATTGTTGGCCTTTCAGCAAAATAAGGTTTTGCATGTTTTTCTGAATATCGGGTTTCATTTCTGGCTGATGGTCGTGTTGTTTTTGGCCGGAATTTGGCGGAAAAAGGGAGAGCAGGTGCTGTGCATGCCCGCGCTTGCCATCGTCTGCACGCTGTTTGTCGCCACGCCGCTTAACGGCGAGCCGAGATATGTATATTTGTTGTATGCGACGTTGCCGTTAATCATGGCGGTGATGGTCTGGGACAAGGGGGGAACATGTGTTAAGGGATTCCCTCGGGTATACACTGGCGCTATGAATGGTACCGAAACATGAATGGCGAGTGGCCGTTTTCATGCCGGTGCCGGGATTGTAATTCATTATGGTTTCATGGCAATAATTTGTTACAATATGAAAAAATGGGATATCGAACGGTACGGCATGAGCAGATGGAACTGCCGGATGATGTCGTGTTCGTGTGGGAAGTGATGGAGCGGGAAATATGTATTCGAGTAAAATGGATACACAAAAGCGAGAACGGGAATACAAAAGCAAAAATGGGGATATCCAAAACGCAAATAACGTGATAAGATGATACAAAAGTCAAAATATCATGTTAAGGAGGATGCCATAGTCATGAGGAAGACGAGTTTGAACCAAGGTTGGGAATTTATGCGAGGGGAGCCGTCCAATTTCCCGGGCATGCAGAGGGAGACGAAGGTGGTCGACCTGCCGCATGATTTCATGGTTGAGGGGGACGTGGACGCGCATGCGCGGGGTGGCAGCGAAGTCGGCTTTTACCACGGCGGCGTGGGGACTTACACGAAGGTGCTTGAGTTAGCGGAGAAAGATTTGGCCGAGGTGATGGAGTTAGATTTTGAAGGATGCTTCGGCCTGACGAAGGTGCTGGTAAACGGCCACCCGGCGGGGCGGCACCGTTATGGCTATACGCCGTTTACGGTCAACATCCGTCCCTTTGTAAAGGCGGACACCAATAAGATTACGGTCATCGTGCATAATGACGCGGAGCCGAACAGCCGTTGGTATCCCGGTTCCGGGCTTTACCGGGGGGTAAATCTTTTGACGGCGGGGAAGCTTCACATCGCGCAAAACGGGATTTTCGTGACTACGCGCCACCTCGTGTCGGCGGGAGAGTCAACAGACGCGGCGATACGGGTGGAGGTGACCCTTTGCGGGGGAGCAAAGGCCGCGAAAATGGTAGATCGCGCGGAAGGCGTGAAAAGCGCGGACGATGTAAATGAGAACGGTGGTTCGGCAAAGGCCGCGTTGCTCGTGTTCACTTGCCGCGACAAGAAGTCCGACCGGATCATGGCTATGAGAAAGCAAAGGCTTTGCTTGTCGGATGAAGAAACCATGACGGTGACGCAGGACTTCGTAATCGAGGATGCCAATTTGTGGAGTCCGGAAAATCCGGCTCTCTATGAGATGCGGGTGGAGCTATTCAGGGACAAGGAGGCGGAATCATCGGTTGACGCGGAGGCGGGAGCGGCGGTTGACATGGACGCGGCGACGTTCGGCATCCGCACGATATCGGTGGACGCGAAGCATGGGTTCATGTTGAACGGGAAGTCCATGAAATTGAAGGGCGGCTGCATTCACCACGACAACGGCATTTTGGGGGCGAAATCTTTCCGGGATGCAGAGTTACGGAAGGTGCTCATTCATAAGCAAAACGGATACAACGCCCTGCGCCTGGCGCACAATCCGCAGTCCGCAAGCCTTCTGGACGCGTGTGACGAGTTGGGCATGATTGTCATCGACGAGGCGTTCGACGTGTGGAACATGGATAAGGACACGTTTGATTTCAGTAACTTTTTTGCCGACGAGTGGCAGCAGGAACTGCGAGCCATGCTGCTTCGCGATCGTAACCATCCGTCTGTCTGTTTCTGGTCGATTGGAAATGAATTGTCCGAACAGGGCGGCCTGGAACATGGATATGAGACCTCTTCCGCGTTGGCGGCGTTTGTCAGGGAGCATGACACGACGCGTCCGGTGTGCGGCGCACTGTGCTCGTTCTTCAAGGGGCTGAATGACGAGGATACGGCAATGTTTTGGAAGACTTTTGCCGAGGAGGTGGCGGCGAGCGGCGGCAGCTTCGTCAACATGGACAATTCCTTTGGCAAGAAAATCTGGCCCGAGTATACCGCGCCGTTCGTCAAGGACTGGGACGTGGTAGGATATAATTATTTGAGTTATCATTATGAGAGTAGTCATGAAATGTTCCCGGAGCGGGTCATTTGCGCGACGGAGAGCAAGCCGGGAGAATTTGAGGAATATTGGGGCTACGTGGAAAAACTGCCGTATTTGATTGGGGATTTTCTGTGGACGAGCTGGGATTACATCGGCGAGGCCGGCATTGGCAAAAGCATTTACACGACGCCGGAGCAGGCGCGGACGCAGGCGAGGATGCTTAATTACGCGCAGTATCCGTATCGGTTGGCGCAGGCGGGAGACTTTGACCTTTGCGGAAACGTGAAGCCGCAGGGGGCTTACCACCGAATCATTTGGGGTTCTGACGAGACGTACATTTTCAGTCATAACCCGGCCAACCATGACATGGTAGAACTGATTGGGCGTTACGGATGGAGCAAAGGCGGCAATCACTGGACGTGGCACGGCCAAGAGGGCAACCCGGTCAAGGTCGAGGTGTATTCCGGCGCGGAGGAAGTCGAGTTGTGGCAAAATGGTAAGAGCCTCGGCAGGAAACCGGCGGGCAAGGAGAATCACAACAAAGCCGTGTTTGAATTGACTTATGAGCCGGGAACCCTGGAGGCGGCCAGCTTCGTGGATGATAGGGAAGTGTCCCGCGACAAGGTGGCGACCGTGGGCACTCCGGCGGGCGTTCGCATCACGATGGAGAAGGAGGAAATCCTCGCGGATGGGCAAAGCCTGGCCTATGGCTTGGTGGAAATCGTGGACGCGGACGGAAATTACGTGCCGACGGCGGCGGACGTGAAGGCGACGGCGAGCGTGATATCGACGGGCATGAAGGCGGTGGTTACGGAAGAGGCGGATGCCATGCTTGATAAGGGCAACGGCGGCAGTTCGCCCGCTCCAAATGGCGCGGCGGCATACTTGGCCGGATTTGGCACCGGCCGGGCGGCCACGGAGGAAAATTATACCACGGGGTGCTTCACGTCCTACGAGGGACGCTGGCAAATCATCGTCCGTGCCGGTTATGAGGCGGGCGAAGTGGAAGTAAAGGTGGAGGCACAAGGCCTTGGCGAGGCGAAGGCAAAGTTGGCCGTGCACTGATACTGGTTAGTTGAAAAATAATGATGGAGGGGCTGTCGGGTAATGACTGCAGGCCCACAATATATGCCGTGGCGCATCTGGATTTGCCACCATATATTGTGGGTTTTCCGCATTACCCGACAGCCCCCCGTTTGAGTTTTTTCTTGTAAAATCAGGCGTTGTATGTAAGCGGCAGATAATCTCCAGTGTATTGACATCCCCGTTTTTAAGCGAAACGTGTCAGCACACTAGCGACCCCTGCCGAAATTGTGTTTCGGGCCGCGGGGTATTTTACTTTTCTAGCACCGCCGCCTGCCGTTTGCGGTATTCGGTGGGCGACATTCCCAGCTGTTTTTTAAACAATCGGCTGAAATACAGCGGGTTGTCATAGCCGACGATGGCGGCAATTTCCGAGACCGTGTAGGCGGTGGTCTCCAACAGGTTTTGGGCGTTCGCGATGCGGATGGAGAGGATGTACTGCATCGGCGGCATGCCGGTGTAGTGCTTGAACTGGCGAATGAACCAGCAGGCGCTGACATGGCGCGACTCCGCGTATTCCTCGATACAAATCGGCTTGTTGTAATTTTCGCTAAAATAGCGTGTCGCCCGCTCGGTTTCTTCCAGCATGTAGCTCGTGGCCTTGTTCCCTTCCTTCAGCTGGCGGTTGATGTGGATGAAAATCTGCCCCAGCAGCATGGTCAAAAGCATCTGGTAATTCTCCCGGCAATTTTGCAATTCTTGAATCATCTGCCGGAAAATCCATTGATATTCTGGGGAAGTCCCCGTGTAAAACACGTGTTCCTTGATGGGAATCTCATATTTGCGCAGCAGGTTGGTCACGTCGCTGCCGGTAAAATGAACCCAGTATACTTCGGTCTGGTCTATGGCATAATATTCATACTTCTGCATTTCGCGCGGACGGTAAAGCACCATGTGGCCGGCCGTGACGACGGTCTCGTTTTCCTCGCTCCCAAAATGAAAATAAGCTTTTCCCGAGGCAATGTAGAGCAGCTGGAAATCAATCCGCCCTCGGGGGCGGTAGGTGGGCAGGCGCGGTTTCGTGTATAGGTGGTACGTGCCGCAGCTGCCGACGATCAGCGGACGGCTCTTGTCCTTGAAATCCACCAGGGAATGGTTTAAATAAGCGGAATTTGCATACATGGGGTAATCCTCCGACCTTTGGGCACATACGGCTTCGTAGCCGCCTTTTTCGTGCTGCTTACTTTTTATAGTGTATCATTTTGTGTATATTTTGTCTATTGTAGTTTATGGAATTTTCCTTTTTCGTATTTTATACTTATTGCAGACAAAGGCGAGACAGAACGTGGAAATGCCTGAAAGTACTGATAATAGTGGCTTTGTTAGAAAAATTGCAAAGGAGGAAGCAACAAATGATTGTTCCAAATTATTTTGAGGACCCGCAAGTGCTGCATGAGAATGAAGTATCATATCGTGCATATTTTGTGCCGGCATCCGAGCGGATGGACAATCTGGTCTTCGAGCGCGGGCGTTCCGACCGAATCCAGATGTTGAACGGAAACTGGCTGTTTCGTTATTATGACAGCGTGTACGACCTCAAAGAGCCGTTTTTTGAAACGGGGTTCCAGACGGCGGGATACGAGGCGGTGCCGGTTCCGGGGGTCTGGCAGCAGTACGGTTTTGACTGCCACCAGTACACCAACATCCGCTACCCGTTTCCGGCCGACCCGCCCTACGTGCCGGTGGAAAATCCTTGTGGGGCCTATGTCCACACGTTTTATTATGAAAAATCGGCGGACGCACCGCGCACCTTTTTAGACTTCGAGGGCGTGGATTCATGTTTTTACGTGTGGCTGAACGGGCAATACGTGGGTTATGGCCAGGTGTCGCACGCGCAGCATGAGTTTGACGTGACGGAAATGATTTTGCAGGGGGAAAACAAGCTGGCGGTGCTGGTGCTCAAGTGGTGCGATGGAAGTTATTTTGAAGACCAGGATAAATTCCGCGTGAGTGGGATTTTCCGCGACGTGTACCTGCTAAAGCGTCCGACGCAGGGGATTTTTGATTATTTCGTCCACACGCGGTTGGGAGACGGCGAGGCGGTTTTGGAGCTTGAGGTCGATTACCTGGACGAGGAAGTCCCGGTGCGGGCTGGACTTTATGACCCTGACGGTGCGTTGGTCGCCGAGCGGACGTTTAAGAACAACATGGACATGGAAATCGCCTCGCCCATGTTGTGGGACAGCGAGCATCCCAACCTATACACGCTGTATCTTGAGACGGGAGGCGAGGTCATTATGGAACGCGTCGGTTTTCGGGAAATCCATGTGGAGCAAAATGTGGTTTATGTCAACGGGAAGCGAGTGAAGTTTCGCGGGGTCAACCGCCATGATTCGGATCCGGTGACCGGCCCGGTCATAAGCGTCGCCCAGATGGAACGGGACTTGAGGATGATGAAGGAACATAATTTTAACGCCATCCGCACCAGCCATTACCCAAACGCGCCGATGTTTTACCAGTTATGTGACCAGTATGGTTTTTTCGTCATTGACGAGGCAGACAACGAAAGCCACGGACCGTGGGAACTATATTATGAAAATGACACCGACGAGGAGCGAAGCGGGCGGTGGAATGAGATGATTTCCGACAATCCAAAGTACGTCGAGGCCACGCTTGACCGCACGCGGAGCATGGTTTGCCGGGACAAGAACCGTCCTTGCGTGGTCATCTGGTCGATGGGGAACGAGGGCGGCTACGGTTGCACGTTCGAGGAAGCGCTGCGGTGGACGCGCCGCTTCGACCCTGACCGGCTGACGCATTACGAAAGTGCATATTACAAGGGGCGCGGGCGAGAATATGATTATTCCAATTTGGATTTGTACAGCCGCATGTATGCGGATTATGCGGACGTTGAGCGGTATGCGAGGAAGAACCCTGACAAGCCGTATATTCTCTGCGAGTACGCCCATGCCATGGGCAACGGCCCCGGCGATTTGGAGGATTATTTCGAATTAATCGAGAAATACGACTGCATTTGCGGCGCATTTGTCTGGGAATGGTCTGACCATGCCATTTACAAGGGCAAGGCGCAAAATGGAAAGGAAATGTATTTTTATGGCGGCGACCACGGGGAGTATCCGCATGACGGGAATTTTTGCATGGACGGTCTCGTATATCCGGACCGGCGGCCGCACACGGGGCTTCTGGAGTACAAAAACATCCACCGCCCGGCCCGAATCGTTTCCGTGGATTTGCAAAAGGGAGTCGCCGTCCTGCGAAACGGGTTGAATTTCACGGATTTGCGGGACTGGATTTATGTGACTTATGAAGTCACGTGTGACGGCAGGCCCATCATTTCGGGGGAGCGCGAGATGGTGGAACTACCGTCCATTCCGCCACATGATACGGGAAACGTGATATTGCCGGTTCCGAAGGTGTTTTTGGATGACGGGTCACGGCGTGGAAGAGGGGATGGGACGTTTGGACGTGTGATGCCGGAAAGGGGAAAATGTTTTTTAAAGCTACAATATTACTTGAAATGTGACGCCGGGCCGCTCGCGGCGGGGCTTGAATTGGGCTTTGACGAGGTGCCGCTGGTAAACGGGGACGGGCGAAACCAGGACGTGGTGCGGATGGAGCAAAAAATGTCGTTGGCCAGAAGCGTAAGCGGATATGACATGGCAAGTTTGCATGCCAGAGCGAACGGGCCCGACATGGCAAGTTTGCATGACGGAATAGACGGGTCTGGCGTGGCAGGAATATTCGGTATGCCGGGCGTACGCGATGCCTCAAGAATGGACCGCGTGTCAGAGGATGACCGATTTCTCACGATTTGTACCAGACGTTTCACGTATGTTTATGACAAGCTTCGCGGCGCGTTCCATTCCATGGAAATGGGAAATGAAAAGCTGCTTGACCGTCCGATGGAGTTCGAGATTTGGCGCGCCCCTACCGACAATGACCGCCAATTAAAGCTGGAATGGCTTAAGGCCGGGTATGATAAGGCGCGGACGAGGGCCTATGAAACGGATTGTGGGTGGACGGACGGGAGGGTTCAAATCCACAGTGAAATAGGACTGGTGACGGTGTCGAGGCAGCGTATTTTGGACATGGACGCGACGTGGGAAATTGACACAAATGGCAATTTGTCCCTAGACGTCACAGCAAAACGAAATCTGGAATTTCCAGAATTGCCGCGTTTTGGCCTCTGCCTATACCTTCCGCGGGAAATGGGATACGTCACGTATTGTGGCCTGGGGCCGATGGAGAGTTACCGGGACAAGCATCACGCCTCGTCCCACGGCATTTACCAGGCGGACGTGGAAAGATTGCACGAAGATTATCTGCGGCCGCAGGAAAATGGCAGCCATTTCGATTGTGATTATGTCGTGCTGGAGGGTGGCGGCCATAAGCTGACCGCGTTTGGAGGGATGGTTTCAAACGGCACGTCGCCAGGAACGGAAACATTCAGTTTTAACGCCTCGGTCTATACGACGGAGGAATTGACGAACAAGGCGCACAATTACGAGCTGGAGCCATGCGGCAGTACCGTGCTTCATCTGGACGCGGCGCAAAACGGCATCGGCTCCAATAGTTGCGGGCCGAGGCTGAAGAAAAAATATCGGTTTGATGACGGGGAGTTTTCTTTTGTAATTAGGATGTTGGTGGAATAGGGAGGAATAAATAAAATGGAAGAGAGAACATATTTGAAATGGTATAACAAGATTGGCTATGGCTCGGGGGATATTGCCGGAAACGTCGTGTACGCGTTTCTTTCGTCTTTCGTCATGCTGTATTTGACGAATTCGATTGGTCTGAATGCCGGAATCGTCGGGAGCCTAATTGCGGTTTCCAAGTTGTTCGACGGGGTGACGGACGTGTTTTTCGGGGCGATGATTGACAAGACACATTCTAAAATGGGAAAGGCCAGGCCGTGGATGTTTTATGGATATTTTGGCTGCGCCCTGACGTTGATCGGGATTTTTGCCATTCCCGTGAACCTTGGCGAGACGGCGCAGTATGCTTGGTTTTTTATCACCTATACGCTGCTGAACGCGGTATTTTACACGGCGAACAATATCGCGTACTCGGCCCTGACGTCGCTGGTGACGAAAAATAGCAAGGAACGCGTGCAAATGGGGTCGTTTCGTTTTATGTTTGCCTTTGCCACCAGCTTGTTAATCCAATCCATCACGTTGCAGGTGGTATCGTGGCTTGGCGGCGGGGCAAATGGGTGGCGTACGATTGCCATCATTTACGCCGTCATCGGCCTGGTGATTAATTCGTTGTCCGTTTTTTCCGTCAAGGAATTACCGGAGGAGGAACTCGCGGAGGAGGACGCGAAGGCGGGAAGCACGGCGACGGGGGAGAAGAAATACGGTCTCGTCGAGGCGATGAAGCTGCTCGTGGCAAACAAGTATTATCTGATGATTTGCGGAGCCTACATTTTGCAGCAGATTTACACGGCAATGCTCAACATGGGCGTATATTTCATGACGTACGTGCTGTTGAATGAAAATCTTTACGGCGTGTTTTCCTGGTTCATCAACATTCCGCTCATCGTGGCGTTGGTGTTTACGCCGATGCTCGTGGCCAAATGGAAGGGAATGTACAAATTAAACGTGGCCAGTTACACGATTGCCACCATCGGGCGTGCGCTGGTAATTTTGGCGGCCTACCTGGGCAGCGTGCCGCTGATGCTTTTATTTACCGCGGTGGCGGCGTTCGGGCAGGGGCCGTGGCAGGGCGACATGAACGCGGTCATTGCCTCCTGCTCGGAGTACACGTGGCTTACGAAGCACAAGCGGGTGGACGGGACGATGTATTCTTGCACGTCGCTGGGAATCAAGCTGGGCGGCGGCATCGGGACGGCGGTGGCCGGGTGGCTTCTGGCGGCCAGCGGGTTCGACGGCAAGGCGGCCGTGCAGGCGCCGTCCACGATTAACATGCTGTATGTCATGTACTTGTGGATCCCGTTTGCCATTAACCTGCTTATCACGCTGATTTTGTCAAGGCTGAACGTGGAGAAGGCGAATCGGGAATTGAGGGACGGTCATATTTGAACGGCCATAATATCATTGGAGGCAAAATAGTTTTTGCTCCAACATCGATTTGATACGTAATCAAGAATTTAAATAGTGTTAAATTTGAAAACTGACACCGGGGAATGGAGGTTGCCCTGGTGTCAGTTTTCATAATCCGCTGATTTATTCGTAAGTATGGCATCCGGTGGTCACATGTACCGTATCTCTATCCGGCAGCATTACCGTTGCTTCCATGTTGGCTGGAATCTCGACCTCGTATCTGCATTTCCCGTTCTCATATTTCCACCCCGAGACGATTTTCCCGTACGGGGAATGGTATACTGCCGTCGCGTGCCCGAGACGCTCGTCGGGACAAGGCTGGATGCGTATGTTGCCGTCCTCCAGGATGATGCCGCAGGCGCAGTCGAAAAGCCACCCCACGACGGCACCGTAGGAATAGTGGTTGAAGGAATTGCGCGGTTGTCCTTCTCCGTCAAAGCAGTCCCAGCTCTCGGGAATCGTCGTGCAACCTTTTTTCACCGCGTAGAGCCAGCCGGGTTTCTCCTCCTGCAGCAATAAGTCATAGGCGGTCTTGTTTTGCCCGTTGCGGCTTAAGGAGCGGCACAATTCGTGCGTGGTCAAAAATCCGGTGCCGAGGTGCGTGCCGTTTTCTTGAATCTTTTCGGCCAGGTCGGCGGCCGCCTGCGTCATTTCTTCTTCTGACAAGAGGCCGTGTGCAATCGGGCGCACGAAGCGGCACTGCCGTTTTTCCTCGATAATTTTTCCGTCCTTCGTGTAAACCGCGCGGTAGGCGGCCTTCGCCTTTTCGGCAAGGTCATGGTAATAGGAAGCGTCCTCGTCCTTGCCGAGTTTTTCGGCCATCTGTTCCATGTAGCTTAAGTGCAGGTAGAAGAAGGCCGTGCCGACCTCCGGGTCGCCGTTCATCATCAGGTTTGACATGTAGGCGACGCCGCCGTCATCATCTTGTCCGGGCTCGAGCCATTCGCCCCACATCCAGCCGGTGTCAATCATGTAGTCACGATGCCCTTCCGGCAATTTGTCCATGTTCGTGGGCCTGGTCTGTGCCGCGCGGTTGATTTCGTACTCCGTCCATTTTTTGAGGGCCTCGTAATTCTCCCTGACGAGCCCGTCGTCGCCGTAGCGTTTCATCAGCCGGTAAGGAACGATTTCAAAAGAATCGCACCAGCCGATGCCGTCGTCCATGGAAACCATGCCCATCATCATCTGTTTTTCTCCCGGCGTGCTGCACTTGGGCGCGATTTGCGGGATGGAGCCGTCCTCGTACTGGGCGGACGCCTGCTCGCGGAGCCATTTCGCGTAGACCGGGTAGCAGTCCATCAGATACATCGCCGTGTGGATGAATGCCTGGCAGTCGCCGGAGTATCCGGATTTTTCCCGTTGCGGGCAGTCGGTCGGCACGTCCACGAAATTTCCCTTCATCGACCATAACGCGTTCTTGAACAGCTGGTTTACTTCTTCCACGCCGCAGTCAAACTCGGCTGTCGTCTTCATGTCCGAATAAATCATCACTGCCGTGAACCATTCCGGGCGCACTTCGAAGTCCGCCTCCACCTTGACATAGCGGAAGCCCATGTAGGTTTTCGTGGGATGGTACGCGTTTCGCCCGTCCTTGCAGACGTAATGGATTTCTTGCTTCGTCGGGATTTTGGGATTTTGGAAGTTGGCAATCGTGAAATTGCCGTCCTTGTCCAGCACCTCGCCGTGCGTCAGTGTCATTTGCCGGTCGGCCTCCCCTTCAAAATCAAACGCGACGTATCCGACCAGGTTCTGGCCGAAATCCAGTATCTTTTCACCGTTGGGCGCATCGAGCCATTTGGCCGTAAACGTCTCGTGCGGCGTGATAGGCACGGTGTCCACGCAAATGAGGTTGTCGTAGCCAAAATCGGCCACGGCCACCGCGTGCATGCCGTCCCGCCCGGACTTTGTCGCGTCATATTCCTCTCCGGCCATGAAGTCGTTTTTTCCAAGCGGGCCGTCCTGCGTGGCCTGCCAGGTTTCATCGGTCGTTAGCACGGGGCTTTTGGCAATTTCCAATTGTGCGAGGAGCGCCACGTCCGCACCGTAAATGTTTCGCTCCTGGCCGTGTCCCATGGAGCCGCGCCACCAGCCGTCGCCCAGCGTGACGACGATTGTATTTTCCCCGGCCTGCAAAAAGTCTGCCACCGGCAGCGTCTCCACCATCAGCCGCTTGTCGTACTGCTGCGTGCCCGGCATCAGCTGGTGGTCGGTGATTTCCTCGTCATTTATGTAAATGTTCATCAGGCCGTGGCAGGTCGCATAAAGGTACGCGCCATGCGCCTTTGCCGCGTTTACTTGTTCTTCGGTCAATGAAAAGTCCTTCATCAGGTAACTTGCGCGCCTGCGCTCGTCAGTGGAATTCCCGTTGTAGGCATTTTGCGTTTGCGTGTTGGAACCAGCGTCTGCGGAATTTTGCGGCTGCGTGCCGGAATCCATGCCGGCGGCATTTTCCGGCTCGGGGTTGATCCAACGTGCCGCCCACTGCGCCTTGTCGATGCCGGTAATGACCGTGGCTGTCTCAGCTTCGCTTGCCGTGTCGCTTTCGTCCCAGGCGCGTACCGAAATTACATATTTTCCTTTGTAGGCAAGCGGGCTTTGAAGCAGGTACGCCATGCTTGTCGAGGCCGTTTTGTGGGAGTCTTCCAGCATGTCGCCGTTTTCGCCCGTCACCGTTACCTGAAAGGCACTCTGCGACAGCGCGTCCGCCACGTTCCAGCTGACGCGGACGTGCGTGCCGTCGATGCCGACGGGGGCGGTCAAGTGGTTGATTTGCAAATTATAAACTTTCATGTTCGTCCTCCTTGTGATTTGAGTGGATTTGTTATCCATTATAGAATCCTTTCCATGAGTTTTCCATGGGCAAAACATGAAAAAAATATGGGAAAATCATTTGCTTTTGAAGGGTGTACTTAATTTTAGGTGGCATTTTTACGAGGAGGCAATATTGGAACGGTTGATTCCTGAAAAGGGAAAATGCTTTCAGAGGCTGGATTATTATTTGAAAACCGCTACCAAATGGCTGCCTCTTGACATGAGGGACAGCCTTGAAAGAAGTAGGATATCAGGTGGTTTGTAATGTGACGGGTCCGGGCGTGTTGCCTTCTGTACACCGACGCTATAAGGCTTTCATGGAGGACGTGCCATAGATAAAAGGTGAGAAAAACATGGTATAATCATTGTTTTTTTCGATATTGCAGCGGCGTCATTCCGTAATGTGCCTTAAATTGTTCGATAAAATACGAGATGTCGTTGTATCCCACTTCCATGGCGACCTCCTCAACGGAAAAACGTGTATTTTGTAAAAGCTGTTCGGCTTTTTGTAGGCGGAGTTTCTTCGTGTACTGGCGGATGGTGGTTCCGGTATATTTCTTGAAAACGTTGTTGATGTTCGCCCGGGAATAATGAAATTCCGAAGCGAGTTCTTCCAGCGTCAGTTGTTTATAATTCTTTTGGATGTAAAGAATCATCGGCGCGATTTGTTCCGCCCCTTTTGGCAGGTGCGGGGACAGCGACGTTTCTTTCGCGCTTTCCATCAGCTTGAGGAAAAGGATGCCCAAAAGGTGTTCGCACACCTGCGGGCCGTAAGGCGCATCCTCCAAGTATTCCATGACCAACTGCAGGATATAGTCCCGAAGCTGGCTTTGGTCGGTCTTTTTAAAAATCAGGTAGCTGCTTTCTTCCTCGGAGAAAATCATTTTCCAGAAAAACTGGTATAAAAGGTTCCCGCTGGGCAGATTTTGCAAAAATACGCTTTGGAACGTGTTGCGGTTTACGAGGATGTTGATAATCACGCTCTCATCATAAACGGCGATTTGGTGGGCCATTCCCGGGGGAATGATGACGAGTTCCCCCTCCGACATGTCCACGGACGAGGAATGTTCGGGGAGCGGTGTCTTGGCGGCGTTTGACTCTTCGCCCGTCAGGAAGTCGTGGTGGCATTTCCCGGAAAATACGTACGACAATTCGATAAACTCATGGTCGTGCATCTGTGCCGGGGCATAGCGGTTGTGGCGAATGATGCATAGGTTTTTTCCATTTTCGAGGGAATAGTCCAGGTGCGTCATGTGCGTGTGCACGATTTGTTCTTCGCTCAAGTGGGTTGCCTTGCTGGCATCGACGATAATCTCGCCGTGCTCGTAGGCGTATTTTAGCACCCGTTCCATCGGATCCAATTTTTTTAAAAAGATTTCCGCTTGTTGTTTGGTCAGCATGTCTTTCCCCCTTGGGTCTTGCGCCTTGCTTCGAGCCAGGCGTAAATCCGATACCCGAGGTATCCGGACAGAATGCCAACCGCGATTCCCCCCAGGATGTCGGTCGGAAAATGTACGTACAAATATAGCCTGGAAAATGCCAGCAGGCATCCGGCCACCAGTGCCGCCTTCCATAAGACGCTGGTCAGGCGGGCGGGCGCGCCCAGCCGGAGGTGATCCTTGTTTACAAGGTACAACGCCGCTACGGACGCGAAGGAGGCGGCGGTATGGCCCGACGGGAATGAAAAGTCGCGGGGTCTTGCCACCAGAAGCGAGATGGCGGTATTCACGTCGAAGGGGCGCGTCCTTGCCACTAAATTTTTGAGGATGCCGTTGCACAAGATTACGTCCACCAAAAGCGCGGCCATGAGGACGAGTCCCGCTTTACGCGTTTTGGGAATGAGGAGCAGGACGAGGGTCAAAAGGATCCAGAGAATTCCCGCGTCGCCCAGCTTCGTGAAGTTGGACATGAACGCGTCTAAAAACGGGGTGTGCAGTGTCTGGATCCAGTCTAAAATGCCAAGTTCGATTGCCGTCATGATAAAATCTCCTTGTGTTTTTGATATATCTATATTATACGTTAAAATATGTCACTGTCAATGATGCTATTTGCGAATTTGTTTTGATATTGCCGCAAGGATATGATGCGATTGTGAGCGTCTGCCGCATGGTTCCCGATGACGAGGTCAAAATCGTTTTCACGCCCGAGACCGGCACCTGGAGCATGACGTAAATCATCATCGGAACCCCCATCACGCCGATTTGCTTCATGCCATCTGGCCCGAGAATCACAGAGAAGAGGATGGATGCAGCATTTTTTCCACGATTTTCAATAATTTTTCCACCTCTTTTTTATCATGCAGGCCTACCGTATAGGCCATGACGCGGACGTGCGACTCAAAAATGGTCTGGCTCAAGTTCTCAAGGACATCGCTGTTGGCAATCGTGCAGTCAATCAAAGCGGTCACGCTGCCACAGTAGACGAGGGATTCCAACGCAAGTGTCGGGCGAGCTTCGTTTGATGCGACGTAGCGCGCGGCCAGGGCGTCTTTTATTTTTTGGGTAAAATCGATTGTTTCGGTGTGAATGTTCTGGATTGCCCGCATTTCCGCCTCGTTTTTCCGAAAAAAAGTGACGATTTCCTTGTCGATGACAGAATGGTGGCGTGGGGAAGCCAACGCCTGCGATTCGATGGAGGGAATTCGCTCTTCCGTCAAGAGCAAAAATTGTTTATAGAGCTCGTCCTGAATCCGCTCTGCCACCTCGTACTTGTCATGGAAATGGGCGTAGAAGGTGTAGCGGCTTACGAGGGCCTCATCCAAGATGTCTTGTACCGTCATTTTTTCAAATGGAATTTGCGGTGAAATTTTGATGAACGCGTTGAGGATGCACTTGTCAACGCGGCGGTATTGCAGGCTTTCTTTGTTCATGGGGAACCTCCTTGTCATACAATTTGTTTTTGCCATGTAAGAATATCATACATTATGTTTGAATTCAAGACGGAGGAGTTGAAATTATAAGTGTAAAATGAGATGAAATTCTGTTATGCTTGACGTATCGAGGGGGACGGATTATGGATGCCAATCATGTGATGGCATTGCGGAAATAAATTCCAACCCACTCATACAGTCGCAAAAAAGCGCGGAAAGGAGCATTGTTTTATGAAAACACTAGCATTCAACCCTTATTTACCAAGTTATGAATATGTGCCGGACGGGGAGCCGTACGTGTTTGGCGACCGCGTGTACGTGTTTGGCAGCCATGACCGTTT
The DNA here is from genome assembly GCA_910574865.1 of Lachnospiraceae bacterium. Taxonomy (GTDB): domain Bacteria; phylum Bacillota; class Clostridia; order Lachnospirales; family Lachnospiraceae; genus Schaedlerella. The sequence continues at coordinate 67,360 of CAJTDN010000006.1, forward strand.
TGGCGGAACGGAGTTTTGTATGAACGACTACGTGGGTTGGTCGGCGCCGGTGGACGATTTGGGGGCGTGGCGGTACGAGGGCGTCATTTATAAGGCGACGCAAGATCCGCTGAACGTGGACGGGAGCCAGCATCTGTTCGCGCCGGACGTACAGCGGGGAACGGACGGGCGGTATTACCTTTACTATTGCCTGCACCGGACGCCGGCGGTGTGCGTGGCGGTGTGTGACACACCGGTGGGCAAGTACGAATTTTACGGGCATGTGAAACACGAGGACGGTTCCTTGTATGGAATGAGCAAGACGAGGAAAAACGTGTTCAATTTTGACCCGGGCGTATTGAAGGACACGGACGGGACGTATTATCTCTACACCGGATTTTCTCCGAATCCGGGGGCGATGCGTGACATGATGGGGAAAATGCTTTTGATTGACGGAAGCTATTGCGTGCAGTTGGACGATGACATGCTGACCGTGAAAACGGAGCCGAAGCTGGTGGTTCCTTGTGAATCCGTGGCGGAAGGAACCAGTTTCGTGGGGCATGGCTTCTACGAGGCGAGCAGTCCGCGCAAGATTGGCGGCACATATTACATGGTATATTCCTCGGTCAAAAGCCATGACCTTTGTTATGCGACATGTGATACGCCGGACGGGGATTACGTGTTTGGCGGCGTAATCATGAGCAATGGAGACGTGGGTCTTGTTCCCGACGGGGCGGCGGTCAATTATACCGGGAACAATCACGGCGGCCTGGTGGAAATAAATGGGACGTGGTACATTTTTGGTCATCGGCAGACGAACCAGACGGTGTTCTCCCGTCAGGGCATTGCCGAGAAGGTGGAAATTCTGACGGACGGGCGCATCCCGCAGGTCGAGGTGACGAGCTGCGGCTTAAATCAGGGCGCGCTGCCGGGAAGCGGAACTTACGAGGCGCGGATCGCCTGCAACCTTTCCGCAAAAAACGGGACGTTCAATTACGGGCAGGAGAACGAGAAGGCGGGAATGCATCCGTATTTTACGCAGGACGGCGAGGATAGGGAGTGTGACGGCAACCAGTACATCGCCAACATGCAAGACGGTGCGTGGGCGGGATTCAAATATTTTGCATTTGACGGGGAGCACAAAATTTCCGTCAAGGTCAAAAACCACGCGGGTATGGGGAATGGAGCGAAAGGCGTGATGGAGGTGCGCACGCAAAAGGATGGGGCATGCGTGGCCAAAATCGCCATCGCGTCGACGGACGAGTGGCAGACGTTTGAAGCGGAGTTTGCATCGGAAAAGGGGAAACAGGCGCTCTACTTCACCTATACGGGCGCGGGCGCGGTGGACTTTGGCGGGTTCACGGTGGAGTAAAAGAAAAGGCCGCCCCGCTTTGGCGCGAGGGGCTGTCGGGTAATGCGGAAAACCCACAATATATGGTGGCAAATCCTGATTGCCATTTTCGGATTATATTTTTGACAAAATACTTTCAGCCTCTGGGCGTGGACGACCCGGCCCGGCTTTGGCTTCCATGGGAATGATTTTGTTTTGGTAGGAAAACAGGTAGTCCGCTTCGGAAGTGGTGCCTTCACTCCAATAATAAATGGTTTTGGCAATTTCTGCGGATTGCAATTTTTGTGTGCCTGCTTTATCATTGGAATCAAAATACCTTTTGACCCCAACATCTTAAAAAGTACTTTATCCTATTGACAAGCAGAGGGAAAATTGAGTATAAATAGTATTATAAGAATAGGAGGGAGTCATGAAAAAGGAAAAGAAATTCACAACCATTGTTTTATGTGTGCTTTTAGTGGTGGCACTTTGCCTTTCCGCGTGTAAAAAGGCGGACGACGTGCCAAAGGATGACAAGAAGACGCAGGAGCAGGTGGAGAAGGACGGGGAGAGCAAGAAAGAGGAAGATAAGGATAGCGACGGCGAGGATGAGGAGGGGAAGGAGCAGGACGAATCCGGGGAAGAAACTAAGGATGCGAAGAAATCGGACATCCCGTCACCATCCGTTAGTGGTAAGCTTTCTGTCTCTGGCACACGGCTCGTGGACGAGAATGGCGAGGCCGTGCAGTTGAGGGGCCTAAGCACGCACGGGATGGCCTGGTTTCCTCAGTATGTCAACGAGGCGCTTTTTACCGAGTTTCGCGAGGAGTGGAAGGCGAACGTCATCCGCCTTGCCATGTACACGGCGGAGTCGGGCGGATATTGCACGGACGGGGACAAGGAAAATCTGAAAAATTTGATTCGAAACGGCGTGGAATACGCGACGAAGCACGACATGTACGTGATTGTGGACTGGCACATTTTGTCCGACAACAATCCGAACATGCACAAGGCGGAGGCCATTGATTTCTTCGCGCAAATGACGAAGGAGTTTTCCGAGCATGACAACGTGATTTATGAGATTTGCAACGAGCCGAACGGTGGCACGTCATGGTCGGAAATCAAGGCTTATGCGCAGGAAGTCATACCGGTCATTCGTGCCAATGCCCCTGACGCGGTAATTTTGGTGGGGACGCCGAACTGGTCGCAGTACGTGAACGAGGCGGCCGCGGATCCCATTACCGGTTATGACAATATCATGTACACCCTGCATTTTTATGCTGCGACGCATACCGATTCCCTGCGAAATACGATGGCGGCGGCCATCGACGCGGGACTGCCGGTATTTGTGTCGGAATATGGTATATGCGATGCCAGCGGAAACGGCGGGATTGACGAGGCGCAGGCCAACGCATGGGTGCAGGTCATGGATCAGTACAAGGTCAGCTACGTGGCGTGGAATATTTCAAATAAGAATGAGACGTCGGCAATCATCCGCGGCGGCGTGGACAAGGTGTCAGGACTTACATGGGACGACTTGAGCGATTCCGGACGGTGGCTGTACCAGGTTCTTACCAGGGACGGGAGTAATCTGAGTGGAAATGACGGAGCGGCGGGCGGCTCGTCAGGAAACGGCAGCTCGAACGTGGTCGCGAAGAGTGGCGATATCGAAGCCACGACCACGCTGACCAATAGTTGGGAATCGAACGGTCAGAAGTTTTACCAGTATACGTTGACCATAAAAAACACGTCGAGTCAGGCATGTCAAAGCTGGGCGGTGGACGTGAAGTTCAACGGCGACATTTCCTTGTCGGACGGTTGGAACGGCCAATACTCGGCCGAGGGTGACACGTTACATATATCCTCGGTGGATTATAATGGAAAATTGGACGCGGGCGGCAGTACGGGCGACGTTGGATTCATTATCAGCGGCAAGGCGGGGCTGGAGATTCAGTAACCCAGTAATAATATGATACAAGCGTCAAAAGGTCATGCGTTTCATGCTTGCATGAAAAAGGATGACTTTGGGACGCGCAAAACACCGAAAAGTAGCCATTTTTCGCAGAAAAATGAGCGGATTTGAGGTGTTTTAGGATTACGGGAGTGCGTTAGCACGGAGTAATCCGTGTATCATGAGCGTCAAAATACCTTTTGACGCTCTAATCATAATATTTTTATATGATACCAGGCTCAAAAGCCCATGTATTGACATGCTTGCATGTCAATACATGACTTTGAGACCCGCAAAACACCGAAAAGTAGCCATTTCCCGTAGGAAAATTTGCAGAAGAAATAGAAAGAATATTAGAGAATGAAAAATTTGCTTAAAAACATGAAAATCCTGCGGTGTATGTTTTACTCTTTACATCGCAGGATTTTCTGGTTTAAAGTATTCTATTTGATTCGATTCGCCATCGTGTAAAATTCATGGTAGATGCCACGAAGTTCCATAAGCTCATCGTGATTTCCCTCTTCCACGATGCCGTTCTCCGTCAGGACGAGGATGCGGTCGGAGTTTTTGATGCTAGAGAGCCGGTGGGCAATCGTGATGGTGGTCCGGCCCTCGGACAATACGCTCAAGGATTTTGCGATGGCGAACTCGCTTTCGTTGTCAAGTGCGGAGGTCGCCTCGTCCAAAATCATGATGGGCGGATTTTTTAGGAAAACACGCGCGATGCTGATGCGCTGTTTCTGCCCGCCGGAGAGCTTGACCCCGTGCTCACCGACATAGGTGTCATATCCATCCTTCAATTCGCAAATAAATTCATGCGCGCCCGCCTTTTTGGCGGCCTCGATCGCCTCCTCGCGGGAAGCGGACGGGAATCCGTAAAGAATATTTTCCATTACCGTTCCCGAAAACAAGTAGACATCTTGCTGTACGATGCCGACATTTCCACGCAGGCTTTTTAGCGTGTATTTCTTGATGTCCGTCCCGTCAATGCGGATGGTTCCCCCGGTTACGTCATAAAAACGCGGAATCAGGTTGCAGAGCGTCGTCTTGCCGCCGCCGGAGGGGCCGACGATGGCCAGCTTTTCGCCGGGGCGCACGACGAGGTTTAAGTTGCGGAACACCCTGTTGTGGTCGTCCGGGTACTCAAACGATACGTGCTCAAATGTAATTTCACCCTGCGGTTTCGGCATGTTCGTGGCACCAGGTTCGTCAAAAATTTCGATGTCGGCATCCATAATCTGCAAAAATCGTTCGATTCCGGTCATGCCGCGCTGAAATTGTTCCGCGAATTCAATGATTCTGCGGATGGTGGCAATCAGCGTGGAGACGTACATCGTGTACGCGACCAGGTCGCCAGCGGTAATCATTCCCTTATTAAGGAACAATCCGCCGGCCACGATTACGACGAGGTACATCAGTCCGTCAAACGCCCGTGTGGACGTGGAAAATGCCGCCATGTATTTGTACGTTTCTTTCTTGATTTCTAAGAAACGCTGGTTGCCGGTCTCGAATTTCGCGCATTCCATTTCTTCATTTGTAAATGCCTTGACCACCTTTTGCCCGAGCAGGCTGTCCTCGATGCTCGCGTTCAACTCGCCAATTTGGACGCGCTGCTTGGCGAACGCGCGCCTGCTGCGCCGGTTTAACTTGATACAGACGAAGGCCATTACGGGGACGATGGCAAATACCATCAGGGTCAGTGGGAGGCTTACGGTCGCCAATATGACAAACGCGACCAATGCCTTGATACCCGCAATGAAAAATTCTTCCGGGCAATGGTGGGCGAATTCCGTCACGTCGAACAAGTCGTTGGTGATGCGTCCCATGATTTGCCCGACCTTCGTGTTGTTGTAGTACGTGTTGGAAAGTTGCTGCAAATGCTGGTAGGCGTCGCGCCGCATGTCAGTCTCCATCTTCGCGCCCATGACGTGCCCGGCATCGGCCATGTAATAATTTGCGAGGCATTCCACGACCTTAAGGACGAGGTAGAGAAGGCTCATCCGCCCGATTAGTGCCACGGTGAGGTTGGCCGCGTCCTGCAGCCCCGTGTTCGTAATCTGGCGGATGATCATCGGCAGCACCAGCTCGCAGATGGTGGTGAGGGCCGCGCAAAACAAGTCCGTCAAAAGAACGGCCTTGTGGTTCTTATAATAAGGGACGAAGCGGCGGAGCAGCTCGCTTGTGCGATATTCTTGTGTATTCATATTTTTACCTCCTACTTTCGATTCTTTATTATAATTTGGCCGGGTAAAAATGTCAAATAAAGAAAATCAGCCTCTTCCATGGTTTTAAATAGACCAAAAATCGGCTTGACGGAGCAGCCCGGCTCTTCGGCCAAGGCCCTGGCGGTCAGGCCGGACGGGCCGAGCCTTCTCGTGATGCCCGGGGCGGCACGGATGATTCCCTTCCGCGTAAATTTAAACTTCGGTGGCATGTTTCCGTTCTCCTTTCACGTAAGCGTCGGTGTACAGAAGGCAACATTAGGTTGTTGTATTTCTCCGTGAAATCCGCTATACTTAAAGAACCGTAAGAAATAGACGAGATAGGATGTATCTGTTATTTTCCTACGGTTCTTAAAAGTGCTGATAACTAAAAAATATAAGGTGGAAAATATGGGACAGTATCAAGAGAAAGATATGGATGTGTTGGAGGCCTCCCGTTTGCCGGTGGGCGAAGGGAGGCGCCTGATTGACCGTTTGGAGCAGGAGCGTGGCTTGCCAAAGCCAAAGATGGCGGCCCTGATTGCCTCCAATTGTTCGGAACTGCGCGAGTATGCGGGGGCCAAGGCGCGGGCCATCGCGGACGCGCGATATGGTAAAGGTATCTTTATCCGCGGGCTGATCGAGTTTACCAATTATTGTAAAAATGATTGCTACTACTGTGGAATTCGCCGTGGGAATGCCAAGGCCAAAAGATATCGTTTGAGCGTCGAGGACGTCATGGCGTGCTGCAAGGAAGGTGAGCGGCTGGGATTTCGCACCTTCGTGTTGCAAGGGGGCGAGGATCCTTATTATACGGACGGGCGGATGGTGGAATTGATACGTAGGATTCGCGCGGCTTACCCGGAGTGCGCGATTACCTTGTCCATCGGCGAACGGGAGCGGGAGAGCTACGAGCGGTTTTGGGAAGCCGGGGCAGACCGTTACCTCTTGCGTCATGAGACGGCCGACGAGTCGCATTACCGCGTGCTGCATCCGTATAATTTGTCGTTGGCGCACCGCATGCAATGTCTGAAAAATCTTAAGGAAATCGGCTTTCAGACCGGGTGTGGGTTCATGGTGGGAAGCCCGGGGCAGACGGCGCGGCATTTGGCGGAGGATTTTGCATTTATCGGACAGCTGCGCCCTGAAATGGTTGGAATCGGTCCCTTCATCCCGCATCATGACACTCCGTTTGCCAACGAGGCGCGGGGAAGCCTGGAGCTTACGCTGTACCTCTTGAGCCTGTTGCGCATTCAGCAGCCGGATTTGTTGTTGCCCGCGACCACGGCCCTGGCGACCATCCATCCCCGGGGGCGCGAGTTGGGAATCGAGGCGGGGGCCAACGTCGTGATGCCGAACCTGTCGCCGACCGGCGTGCGTGACAAGTATTCGCTGTATGACGGGAAGGCCTGCACGGGGGACGAGGCGGCCGAATGCCGGAATTGCCTGGAGCGGCGCATAGAGAGCGTGGGTTATCATGTCGTGGTCGGCAGGGGCGACCACCGCGGCCGTATTTAGGTGAAATCTAGAAAAGAGGTGGGATGTATGAATCTTGGTGACTATAAGGCATATGTTTCGGCAGAAACCATGATGGGGCCAAATAGCGTAAGGATATTGGCGGAGCTATTTGACAAATATCCTTTACAGTTTGTTTCTGGTGACATGATTCTCGACTTAGGATGTGGGACGGGACTGACAAGTATTGTCATCGCAAAAGAGACCGGGGCGAAGGTTTTCGCAAATGATTTATGGATAAGTGCGGAAGAAAATGAAAAACGGTTTGCCAAATGGGGTGTTGGAGGGCAAATAACGCCTATTTGTGAAGATGCGAGCCATCTTCATTTTGAAAAAAAGCTATTTCGTGTCCTGATTAGTATCGACTCTTATCATTATTTTGCGGGAAAGAAGGGGTTTTTCCAGGAAAAGATTTTGCCATTTATGAAGGATGACGGAGTGGTTATGATTGGAATCCCGGGTCTGAAGGAGAAATATATAGGTCGTGCCGAAGAACTTCTTTCCGATTGGCTTGGAAATGACGCCCATATGTTCAAAAGTCCAAAACAATGGAAGGAACTTATCGGCGCCAGCGACAGAATCGAGTCGGTGAAAACATGGGAAATGGATTGCTTTGACGAAGCATGGGACGATTGGCTTGGAACGAATAATAAATTCGCTCTTGGCGACAAGCGACACTTTGAAGCAATCATTAAACCATATACTTGCTTTGTGGGCATTTATATCAAGATGAAAAAGGCGCTGTGATACGGAACCGAAGTAGACGCAACAAGGGAAAAATGGTTGAAAAAGTAATACGGGTGCAATATTATCGTATTATAAAAATTGGGAGGTGCTTATAAGGGCGGAAGAGGCTGCTTTACAAGTAAGGATGGATTCGGAGTTAAAAGAACAAGCAGAATTGTTTGGAGTGAAATAGTGATGAGAGTATTATTGGATACACATATTGTTTTATAAACTATAAATCGTAAGTTGTGGGGGGACGAGAAAATGGTATGAATGCTTTATTGGAGCGGGACAGCTTGTTGATTTGCATTTAAGGGGAAGGAATGTCTGATCGGCTAATATAGTTGGGTGAAATAGTCAGGAAAGGGGGAAGAACATGATTATCGTTCGTGATGCCACGATGGAGGATGCCGGGCGCATCCTGGAAATTTACGATTATTACGTTAAAAACACGGCCATTACTTTTGAATATGATACGCCGACCCTCGACGAATTCAAGGGGCGGATGGAAAGGACGATGCAACGATACCCGTATCTGGTCATCGTGAAGGATGGACGTGTTGAGGGGTATGCATACGCGGGTGCCTTTGTCGGCAGGGCGGCCTACGACTGGTCTTGCGAAATGACGGTTTACCTTGACCACGATGCAAGAAAGTGCGGGATGGGCCGGAAACTCTATGAAGTGTTGGAACGTGCCCTGCGTGACATGGGCATCCTTAACCTATACGCATGCATTGGCTATCCGCAGAACGAGGATGAATATTTGACAAGGAACAGTGCCAATTTTCACGAACACCTCGGTTTCGTGAAAGTTGGTGAGTTTCATAAATGCGGTTATAAGTTCGGCCGTTGGTACGACATGGTTTGGATGGAAAAAATTATCGGAGAACACGATGAAAACCAGGCATCGGTCATGAGTCGTTTGCGGTTTCGGGAGCAAGCAACTGGATGATATTTGTAAGACGGAATGGAGAAGTGACGGGGAGATTACATGAATGAAAGAATACATAACGAAACGGGTGCATGAATTGTATTGGCATGATGACATAAATTGTGCGAGGACGGCAATCCTATGTCTGGGCGAATTGTTTGAAACGGTTGTCGAGCCGCAAATAATTTGGTCCGCGGTTGGATTACATGGTGCCGGCGGATATAGGGCCCAGTGTGGTTTGGTTGAAGGTACGCTTATGTTTATCGGAATTTACCTTCACATGTTGGGAAGGGCGGAAGATGAAATCGTGTCAGCCTGTTATGATTTCGCTTCGGCCTTTGATAAGACGTTTGGCTCGCTAAGATGTTTTGAACTGCGCCCCACGGGGTTCTTGGAAAACGACCCACCACATATGTGTGAAAATCTGACTTGTGAAGGAATTGAATTTGCATATCGATATATTTTACAAATCACAAAGGGATAGAAGAAGGGAATATATAATGGGAATTTGAAAAAAACATTTGGCGTGACATCCTTGATTTTTCGAGGTTTGTGCTAAGCGAAAACTTTTTAGAACGATTAAAAAGTACATTATTGAACCTGAAAAATGTACATGGTTCACGAAAAATCGCAATCGAGAAATTCATTATTGCATTCCCTCTTTCTTCCGTGCTATGATGATTTCGCATCAAGTATGCAGTATGAAAAAGGGGGATGATTTGAATGGAAAAAAGAGAGATTGTATTATTTGAAACGGATGATAAAGAGGTCAGACTGTCGGTGCCTATTGAAGATGATGCGGTATGGTTAAACAGAGGACAAATGTCAGAATTGACAGATTTTTATAATTTAGACGTAATCATTTCCGTAGGCTATCGCGTCCCATAACGCTCATTTTCGGTACGCGAAGCAGGCGTTGGAACGTGGCCGACCAGTGTTGTGTGAAAAGGCCTTTACCGTGGAGGCGGCGGAGACGGACGAGCTGATCGCGATTGCAAGGGGACGAAACGTTTATCTTGCGGAGGCCATGTGGACCTGGTTTTCCCCGGCAGCGAACCAGGTGAAAAGATGGATTGACGAGAGGAAAATCGGAAACATTGAGTCCGTAAAGTTTACATATCATATGAAATCAATAAATTACGCGGAAAGGGTGGCGGACGAGATTCGGCGGGGACTTAAGGAGAGCGAGAAGGTTCCGCTGTCGGCCACGTCCAATGTCATGCATATCCTGGATGAGGTGCGAAGTCAGATTGGGTTGGTATATACGGAACTGGAGTAGGAAATAAGGCTGCAAGAAGGATAAAAGGGACAAGAAGGACAAAAATAACAAGGAGGACAAGAAGAAAGGAAATGGTGGCAATCATGGAAGGCTTGAATGTACGACGCGCGATGGAATCAGATATGGACGTGATTAACAAATTACTTTATGAGGTTCATAAAGTCCATAGCGACGTGCGGCCGGATTTGTTTAAAGCGGGAGCGAAAAAATATACTGACGAGGAATTGAGGAAAATTATCGTGGATGACGACCGGCCTATTTTTGTCGCGGAAAAGGACGGGGAGGTCTTGGGTTACGCGTTCTGCATACACCAACAATATGTCAACAATAATAACATGACGGACGTGAAAACGCTTTATATTGATGATTTATGCGTGGATGAAACCGCCCGTAACGCGCATGTCGGCAGATTTTTGTACGAATATGTGTTAGATTATGCCAAAAAGCAAGGTTATTACAACGTGACGCTGAACGTGTGGGCGGATAATGCCGGTGCCGTGAAATTTTATGAGAAGCTTGGTCTGAAGACTCAAAAAATAGGGATGGAAAAGATATTGTAACAGAGAATCCGGCGAGGGGAGTTGCATGTATGAAGGAGAAAGGCGACATGAAAAAATTAGGATTGGTTGGCGGAACGGGGCCGGAATCCACGATGGTGTATTATCGTGAATTAAATAAAAGAATTCATGAGAAAACAAATGGAGAAGAATTCCCGGAAATCGTGATAGAAAGTGTAAATCTGTATAAAGCGTTGGGCATGGTCGCAAGCGAAAATTATGGAGGATTGGAGGAATACTTGTCAAAAGCGGTGTCCAATCTGGAAGGGTGTGGCGCGGACATTGTCGCGTTGACGGCGGGCACGATGCACGTGGTATTTGAAGAACTAGAATCCAGGGCGAAGGTGCCGTTCATAAGCATTCCGAAAACCGTCGCGGAATTTGCCGTGTCAAAAGGATATAGGAAAGTTGGGATGCTTGGGACGATTTTTACCATGGAGAAAGAGTACTTGAGCAAGGCATTCGTGAAAAAAGGAATCGAGGTCGTCGTTCCGTCCGCCGCTGACAGAGTCCTTGTCAATGAACGAATCTCAAAGGAACTGGAATACGGCATTGTAAAAGAAACGTCGACGCGTGAATTGATTTCCGTGATTGAAAAAATGAAAAACGAAGCCGGAATTGAGGCCGTGATTTTAGGATGCACGGAACTGCCGCTGGCGTTAAATAAAGATAATTGTCCGGTGGATTGCCTTGACATTATGGAAATCCATATCCAGAAACTCGTAGGGCTGATGGCAGAGTGAAAGAATCATATAATTCTTGGATTGTTGGGAATTGGTCGAGATTTTGAGGAGGAAGAAAGAAATGTATATTGCAAGTGAGACGCGTTATGATAAGATGGTATATAACCGATGCGGGGCGAGCGGCTTGTTGTTGCCGGCAGTTTCGCTGGGATTGTGGCATAATTTTGGCTCCAATGCCAGTTTTGACAACATGGTGGATATTTGCCAGACGGCGTTTGACCTTGGAATCACGCATTTTGATTTGGCGAATAATTACGGCCCGGTTCCCGGGGCGGCGGAAGAAAATTTTGGCCGTATCCTGAAAAAGTGCCTTGGCGCTTATCGGGACGAACTCGTCATTTCCACGAAGGCGGGATATGACATGTGGCCAGGGCCTTATGGGAACTGGGGCGGTAAGAAATATTTGGTGGCCAGCCTGGATCAGAGCCTTAGGCGAATGGGACTTGACTATGTGGACATTTTTTACCATCACCGGCCGGATGCGGAAACTCCGTTGGAGGAAACCGCCAGGGCGTTGGATGGGATTGTTCGGAGCGGGAAGGCGTTGTATGTAGGAATTTCCAATTATAATAAGGAGCAGACCATTGCGATTGCCAAGCTTTTCAACGAAATGGGAACGCCGTTTATTATCAATCAGAGAAGATATTCGATGTTTGTCCGTGATATTGAGAAGGACGGTTTGAAAGAGTATGCGGCGAAGAACGGCATTGGCATTATTACGTTCAGCCCGTTGGCGCAGGGGCTGTTGACGAACCGTTATTTGAATGGGATTCCGGAAAGCAGCCGTATCAGGACGGATGGGCGTTTCCTGAAGGAAGAAGCGGTGAACGAGGAGACGCTAAGAAGGGTGCGTGCCTTGAACGAGATTGCGAAAGAGCGGGGTCAGAGCCTGGCGCAAATGGCGCTGGCGTGGATTCTTCGGGATGGGGATATCACAAGCGTGCTAATCGGGGCGTCCCGGGCAAGCCAGGTCATGGATAACGTGGGGATGCTTGAAAACGTACAATTTAGCGCGGAAGAGCGGATGCGCATAGAGAGGATTTTGGCGGAAAGATAAGGTGGTTCGCAGTAAGAAACTGTTAAGAAATAAATCTTCTCATTTGACTTGTTTGCATAGGCTATTTCTTGACCGTAGGATGGAAAGTGTATCATGCATATTTTGATTATCGAGGACGAGGCGGCGATTCGCCAGGAGTTAAAGCAACTGCTGGAGAATTCGCTGTATCGGGTCACGGCTTTTGAAGGGTTTCGGGAGGAGACGGGAGCGGGTTCCCGGCAGTATGATGTCGTGTCGGAAATCATGCGGGTTGCGCCTGACCTTATACTATTGGACGTGAATTTACCGGGGGAATCTGGTTTTGACATTTGTAAGAGGCTGCGGGCTGTCTCGGACGTTCCGCTCATTTTCGTGACCGGCCGCACCGATTCGATGGACGAGTTAAGCGGAATGCTTGGCGGCGGGGATGATTATATCACGAAGCCGTTTAACCCGCCAATTTTGCTCGCCCACATCGCGGCGGTGTTAAAGCGTGTGCGTAAGGATAAGGAAGGGGATGGCGAAAAGGATGGGGAAAGTGTCGGTGGGATGCGCATTTCCTATAAGGACGTGGAACTTGACGTGGCGGGTGGCTTTGTTCGGTATCAGGGAAAGCGGGCCGACCTTTCCAAAAACGAGTTGAAAATCTTGTATTATCTTTTCTGCCGTCGCGGCGAGATTGTTCCACGCATGGACTTGGTGGAATATTTGTGGGACAACCAGGTGTTTATTGATGACAACGCGCTCAGTGTCAACGTGACGCGCCTGCGCGGCAAACTGGCCGACATTGGCATCCATGATTTTATTGGGACGAAGCGGGGAATGGGGTATCGGATATGACGTTTTTTCATTTTATGAAGGATAAGGCACTTTTATTGTTGGCAAACCTGATTGGAATGGTGCTTTTATTTGCGTTTTTGCGGTTAACCTCATATCCTTTGGATGATTGTGTGATTATTCTTGCCTGCTGGGCGCTTGTCCTGTTGGCGTGGCTGCCGGCGCGTTTTTTTCCCCGGAAAAAATATTTCGCGGAGCTTGAAAAAATCATGGAAGATTTGGAGCAACGGTATCTTTTGGGAGAGTTGATGCCTCGTTCCTTCCGCTTGGAGGATGAATTGTACCGCGAATTGATTTGTAAGTCGAATAAGTCGGTAATCGAACGCATTCATCAGATTGAGGACGCGCAAAAGGAGTACCGGGAGTACGTCGAAAGCTGGGTGCATGAAATCAAGGCTCCGATTACCAGTATCGCCTTGGCTTGTGAAAACGCGCATGACGAGCGCGGAAGACGGATTGCCGCCGAGAACCGGAGGGTGGAAAATGATGTCGACATGGCACTTTATTATGCGCGTTCAAACGAGGTTTACAAAGATTACCTGATTGCCGAGACTGACTTGCAGGAAGTTTGCGGGGAGGTTCTGATAAAGAACAAGCAATTTTTGATAGAGAACCATGTGCGGGCGGAGGTGGATTGCCCCCACCATGTATTTACGGACAAGAAGTGGATTACATTCATCGTTGGGCAATTAGTCTTGAATGGCGCAAAATACCGTGCCTGCGAGGGCGCGTGTCTTTACATTTTCACGGAGGCCGCCCCGCGCAGCGTGCTCTTGACGGTCGAGGACAATGGCGTCGGTATCAAGCCGGAGGAACTTTCTCGGATTTTTGAAAAAGGTTTTACCGGGAGCAACGGGCGAAAGGAGGGGCGTGCCACCGGGATGGGGCTCTATCTTTGCCAGAAATTGTGCAGGAAACTTGGAATCGAGATTCGGGTCGAGTCGGAAGTGGGGAGAGGGACGAGGATGGTGTTGGAAATTCCCAGGAGCGATTTTGCGGCGATGCCGTGACGGGTATTTGATTGTCCGCGGAGGATGGGTCATATTACAAAACTGTAAGATTCATGAAAGGGAAACGAATACAATCTTGCAACGAAATCAATTATAATATTTCATGTATCGCGATGGCGGGACGGATTTATATTGAGCGGCGAAAATAACTGCCACTTAGTATAAAATTATGCGCACAGCCGCATAAGGAAATATGCCGCTTCGCGGCTGCGGCTGGCGCGATACTCGCTACCGATAAAATCGCTAGCGAATATAAAAAATGAAGGAGTGACGATAGGATGCAGGATACGATTCGTGTGTGTGACGTGGAGAAGTATTATGGCAGTGGCGGCAATGTGACCAAGGCGGTCGACCGCGTCAGTTTTACGGTGCAAAAGGGAGAGTTCATGGGGGTGATGGGGGCTTCTGGTTCGGGCAAGACGACGCTTCTCAACATGTTGTCCACGATTGACCGCGTGACGGCGGGACACATTTACTATGGGGACGTGGACATTACGGAACTGTCGGAAAACAAGGTTTCTGACTTTCGCAAAAATAACCTGGGCTTCGTGTTTCAGGAGTACAATCTTTTGGACACGCTGACCATCGAGGAAAATATCGTGCTGGCCATGGCGGTGCACAAGCGGGGGAAGGGCGAGATCCAGAAACGTTGTGACGAGATGCTTCGTCTTTTAGGCATCGAGGAGGTGCGGGACAAATTTCCATACCAGGTTTCCGGCGGGCAAAAGCAGCGTTGTGCTTGTGCGAGGGCTCTGGCCAACCGCCCGCGGCTTCTGTTGGCGGACGAGCCGACTGGCGCGCTTGACTCGCGCTCCGCGCAGACGCTGTTGGAGACGTTCACGCAGATGAATACGGAGCTTGACGCAACGATTTTCATGGTCACGCATGACGCGTTTTCGGCCAGTTATTGTCATCGGATTCTGTTTTTGAAAGATGGGAAGATTTTCCACGAGTTGGTGCGGGGCGAGCGGACGAGGCGGGAGTTTTTGAACGAGATTCTCGACGTGCTGGCGTTGACGGGAGGTGAACCATCCCATGTTAAATAAGCTTGCCTTTCGCAATGTCAAACGTTCTGCCAAAGACTACATGGTGTATTTTTTGACGATGGCGGTCATCACGGCGGTCATGTTTTCGTTCAACACGTTGATTTTTTCCGAGGACGCAAAAGAATTATTCGAGATGGCCATGATTATGGAGGTGATGCTGGGACTGGCCACGTTTTTCATCGTGCTCATCGTGGCTTGGCTGATTCATTACATGGTGCGCTTCATGCTGGAAAAACGCAGTCAAGAATTCGGCATTTACCTCTTGATTGGAATGAAGAAGACGGAGATTTCCAAATTGTACATGCGGGAAAACCTGCTGCTGGGGCTGGCCGCGTTTGTCGTCGGGATGGGTTTGGGCGTCTTGTTCCAGCAAATTTTGATGGCGATTTTTTATAGCATGATTCAGATGGACTTCCACATCCACCTGGAACTGAACAAGGGGTGCCTTTTGATGACGGCCGCTTGCTACGGGGGCTGTTATTTGCTGGCATTGTTCCGATGTCGGCGGAAGTTCCGCAAGATGAACATTCACGACCTGATGAACAGCCAGAGGCAGAATGAGGAAGTGAAAGAATCCCGCGAGGAAATGAAAAAATGGCTGTTACCGTTGGCGGTGCTTTTTATCGCGTTGTTTGCCGTATTTCTCTTCACGTATAAGAAATGGGATTCGGCCGTCATCATTTTTTTCATCATCGGGCTCGTGTTGACGATTTACTTATTTTATACGGGGCTTTCGGCATGGATTATTTGTTATGTGAGAAAGAAGGGCGGGGCGATTTATCATGGGGACGGCTTGTTCTTGTTACGGCAGTTCGCCTCCAAGGTAAAGACGATGCGCTTCACGATGGGGACGCTGACCGTGCTGTTTTTGTTGGCACTTCTGGGTAGCTCGATCGCGTTCATGTTCAATGATTACCAGAATAAAATCCTGGCGGGGAAGTGGCCGTTCGACGTGCAGGTATTTAACCCGGATCCGGGCTACGATTTCGAATCGGAATTGGACGTGTTGAGGCAAGAGGCGGACGTGGAGGAGACGTTTGTTTATCATATTTATGAAAATGGAACGAACCAGGTCAATTCTTATCTTTACACGCATTTGCGGGAGTTCGGTTCGGAATATTTAAACGCGGACGGGACGGTGAACCAACCGAAAATTGACAGGAACGAAGCACAGATTTACTGTAATCATGACACGTACATGGGGCTTTCGGATTATAACCATTTGCGGGAAATGATAGGGCTTGAGCCGGTCATGCTGGGCGAGGGAGAGTATGCCATCCACTTGAAGGAGCGGGTGTATGGCCAGACCGGGGATTTCGCGGACGCGTTTGAGATTCGAGGAAAAGGCGGGGAGCGGCTTTCTTGTGCCGGTTATTATACGGAAGGGTTCGCGCAGGACGGGCATAATGGCGGCGATTATTTGATTATCGTGCCGGACGCGGTACTGGGGACGATGGAGCCTTATTATGCGGAAATGGTGGCGAAGCTTGACGGAAAGGCACCGGAAGGATTGGCGGTGAAACTGGAGGCACTGGATCTGGGAGCGGTGATGGAGAAGGTGTCGGAGGAAGCGGGAGAGTTTAATTTGGTGGTGAACACGGACGGAGAGGCGGTAGAAGCCGAAGATTTGCCCGGGGACATAGGGCTGGATTATCTCGATTACCTGGACGAGGGAAACTTTTGCACGGGCTCGGACAGCATCGTGGTTATCTGTTACGCCGTCCTCGTGCGTGACAGTTTGATTCCCGAGGTCAAATACATGTTGTGTTCGCTCATGTTCCCGTTGTTTTATATCGGGCTGGTGTTCTTGTGCGTGGCCATGACCGTGCTGTCGGTGCAGCAGCTGAGCGATTCCGCGAAATATAAGTTCCGCTACAAGGTGCTTTCGCAAATCGGGTTCGGTAAGGGCGAGATTTCCGCCATCATATTAAAACAGTTGGCGGCCTATTATCTTTGCCCGGCCGCGTTCGCGGCGGTCATTGGCGGCACCATCGCGGTGTTCGTGGGGGAAAACTTTAACTTTTATACCGGGGCGCACACGGCGGGCTGGATGTATTTCTTCGTGGCGATGGCACTATTTTTCGGAATATATGCCGTGTATTTCGCGGTGACGTACATCGGGTTTAAAAGGAACGTGGAGTAAGTGGCGGCTAACGGTTAAGTTGGTGGCTTTACGAAACGATAAGAAACGATAAAAATTACTGCTTGAATAAAAAAATAAAAAGGTTGGGGAGGAAGAGGATGAGTACACTTGAAAATACAATTTCCATGATGGAGGTTTTGCCAGAAAAGGATTTACTGGAAATCCAAAGCCTTGTTCAAAAAATCTTTCAGCGTCATGAAGGCAAAACCGCTGACGAGGAGGTTGGCAAGTTCCTTAAGCCGATGTCCGAGGAGGATTTCTTGAAGGATGTTGAACATGCCGAATATGAAATCGAAAATGGAAAATGCAGAAGGGCGAATGAGGTGTGGAGCGAGATATGAGGGAAACGGCAGAGAGGCTCCCGTTTATGGCTGGGAGTCTCAAATTGTGCGATAACCTTAAGTTACGGGACTTGGGTTATCATACGATTCGCTTTTAACGTCACAGATATTTTATGTTGTATAAAATATCTGGAAAACAAGTATATGTCATTGGAATTTACCATGATTTGCAAGACTATGAGAATAGTTTTATGGATTTGGTCTGAGAGGGAAGGGAAATGATTCGGATTGCCGTGGTGGAGGATGAAAGGGAATCCTTGGATACTGTTTTGAACTGCTTAAAGCGGTTCGAGGAAGAGGAAGGAATTGGATTTGTGACGACAGTGTTTTGCGACGGGCTTGACTTTATAAGCGGATACCGTCCTTTGTATGACATCGTGTTCATGGACATCGAGATGCCGATGTTAAATGGGATGAGTACCGCGAAAAAACTGAGGAAGGTGGATTCTTCGGTGGCCCTTGTCTTTATTACGAGGTTGCGTCAATACGCGTTGCTCGGTTACGAGGTGGATGCGGTGGGGTATCTCCTGAAGCCTCTGGAATATGCGTCGTTTCGGCGACAGATTGAAAAAATCCGGGCGGAAAAGAAACCACATTTCTTCCTGCGGCTGTTATTGCCATGGCGGCGTTCAATTGCCTGGGCGTGTGCAACGTGGCGAGAAATTACGCGTTGCTTACGGAGGTCGTGAGGGACGAGTGGAATTGGAAAGGATTCATTGACACGGATGCCAACGATTGTACCGACACGCCGGAACTTTGCGTGGTCAGCGGCATTGACGAGTTCTGCCTTACCTCCGCCATTGACAAGGATATCGCGAAAGCGGCCAAGGCGGGGGACGCGTACCTGGTGGATGCCCTGGTAAATACGAATAAGCGATTTTATTACACATATCTCCAATCGAATCTTGTCAATGGTTTGACAAGTGAGACGCAGGTGGTGAGTGGGACGGGCTGGTGGCAGAAGGCGCTCATCGGAGTGGACGTGGGCGCGGGTGCGTTGCTGGTGGTTTGTGCCGTGATGTATATCGGGCTTGGCGTGTCGCAAAGGAAAAGGAGGGAGGCCTGATGGGAAGCATAAAAGATTTGAAAAAAAGGATGAGGGCAAGGCCGTCGTTTGAAAAGGTGATATATGCCAATTTGGCCGCCCCATTCGTTGCGAGTGTTACTTTTCACGGGGTGGGTGCCAAAACAGCTGCGAAAAGCAACCTAGCATTTGGCCATGATACATGTTGAATAAAAAAAGCTTTACATAATTGTCATAAGACATTATAATGAAAATGCGTATTATCAAAGAATAAATAAAAATAAAACTGCGTATTATCAAAAAATAAAGGGAAATAAAAGTGCGTACCATCAAAGGATGGTTAAAAACGAAATTGCGCATAATAAGGGTACCAAGATATAATCGCGAAGGTGCCGGGCGGTTACGGTATGGCATATCACGGTGTCGAGAAGGATTTTATTAGACGCGGGAGGTGGATTTGGGTGGTGTTGAAGAGGAAAATTTATGATAAGCTTTTGCAATGGAAGAAGACGTGTGGCGGCACCAAGGCGGTCATGGTCGAGGGCGCGCGGCGGATCGGGAAGTCCACGGTGTGCGAGGAATTTGGGAAAAGGGAATATAAAAGTTATATTTTGGTTGACTTTTCGCGGGTTTCCGAAGAGGTGAAGGGATATTTTGAAAAGTATTTAAATGATCTGGATACGTTTTTTATGCTTTTGTCCACGGCCTATGGGAAAAAGTTGTATGAAAGGAAATCCGTTATCATTTTTGACGAGGTACAGATGTATCCCAGGGCCAGGGCGGCAATCAAGCACCTGGTCGCGGACGGGAGATATGATTATATTGAGACGGGTTCCTTGATTTCGATTAAGGAAAATGTGAAAGATATCGTGATTCCTTCGGAAGAGCGACGCATGAAAATGTATCCGCTTGATTTTGAGGAATTCGCGCAGGCGTTGGGTGAGGAAATGCTCATAAGCTATATCGGGCGGTGCTTTGAGAGGGAAGAGCCGCTGGAGCGTTCCATGCACGATAAGGCCATGCTATTATTCAAGCAATATATGCTTGTCGGGGGCATGCCGAAAAGTGTCGTGTTATTTTTGGAAAATCACAAGGATTTTGAGGCCGCCGACATGGAGAAACGGGACATCCTTGAACTTTACCGAAGCGACATCATGAAAATCAAGGCGCAATATAGAAGTAAGGTGATTTCGATTTTCGACCAGATACCGGGGCTTTTGTCGCAACATGAGAAGCGTGTGAAATTTAGGCGGGTGAGTGACGGCTCCTATGCGGAGCAATATGAGGAGACGTTTTTCTGGTTATCGGATTCCATGATATCAAATGAATGTTTTCTCTGTAATGATCCAAACGTCGGGTTGTCCATAAACGAGAACCGCTCCTATGTGAAATGCTACATGGGAGATACGGGCCTTTTGCTAAGCCATGCGTTTGATGAAAATGAATTGTTGGAAGACGAGGTGTACAAGCAGATATTTGACGGGAAGCTGTCTTTGAACGAAGGGATGCTGTATGAAAACGTAATCGCGCAAATGCTGGTTGCAAACGGGCACAAGCTGTACTTTTATATGCATTATAGTGAAGAAAAACATCGAAACGATATTGAAATCGATTTTCTCATTTCTAATAATAGTAAGTTAAAATATAAGATATTCCCGATAGAAGTGAAATCGGGAAACCGGTATACGGTGAAGTCGCTTTTGCGGTTTAAGGAAAAGTACAAAGCTAGAATCGGGAGGTGCTATATCATCCATCCACGTAATTTTCAGGAAAAGGATGGGATTTACTGCATCCCGCCGTATATGACGTTTTGCTTGTGAGGGGAGGGATTTTGCCATGGAACAGATGACGTTGTTTGACAGGGAGCTTCCTAAGCCGCTGGCCGACCGACTGCGGCCGCAGGATTTGGAGGAATATGCGGGGCAGACGCATTTGCTGGGGCCTGGCAAGGTGTTGCGCCGCCTGATCGAGGGCGACCAGGTGTCCTCGATGATTTTCTGGGGGCCGCCGGGCGTGGGCAAAACGACGTTGGCGAGAATCATCGCCAATCGCACGAGGGCCGCGTTTATCGATTTTTCGGCCGTTACCAGCGGCATCAAGGAGATTAAGACGGTCATGCAGAAGGCAGAGGAAAACCGTCGTTTCGGGGAAAAGACCATTGTCTTCGTGGACGAGATCCACCGTTTCAACAAGGCGCAGCAGGACGCGTTTTTGCCGTTCGTGGAAAAGGGAAGCATCATTTTGATTGGGGCGACGACGGAAAATCCGTCCTTTGAAATTAATGGCGCGCTTTTGTCCCGCTGCAAGGTGTTTGTTTTGCAGGATCTGAAAGCGGAGGAATTGGCGGGACTGCTTTTGCGGGCATTGGCGGACGAGAGGGGATTTGGCGGTCAGAAGATTCACATTTCAAATGACATGATTGAGATGATTGCCAGGTTCGCGAACGGGGATGCCAGGACGGCGCTCTCGACATTGGAGATGGTCATTTTAAACGGGGAAATCGGCGGCGACGGGTTCGTGACCGTGACGCGGGAAACATTGGAGCAATGTACGTCCAAAAAGGCCTTGTTATATGATAAGAAGGGAGAGGAGCATTATAACCTGATTTCCGCCCTCCACAAGTCGATGCGCAATTCCGACCCGGACGCGGCGGTGTATTGGCTGGCGCGGATGCTGGAGGCGGGGGAGGATCCGCTTTATGTCGCCCGCCGCGTGATGCGTTTTGCCAGCGAGGACGTCGGGCTGGCCGACCCCCGCGCGCTGGAAATCGCCGTGGCGGCTTACCAGGCGTGTCATTTTATCGGGATGCCGGAGTGTACCGTGCATCTGTCGCAGGCAGTCGTTTTTATGTCACTGGCGCCGAAGTCGAATGCCATTTACCGGGCCTACGAGCAGGCGAAGGTGGATGCTTTGGCGCAGGTTGCCGAGCCGGTGCCGCTGGTGATCCGAAACGCGGTCACGGGCCTTATGAAGGAACTGGATTACGGGAAAGACTACCAGTACGCCCATGACACGAAGGGAAAGCTGACCGACATGCAGTGCCTGCCGGATTCCCTTCTGGGACGAGAATATTACGTGCCGACGGGCCAGGGGGAAGAGGGGGAGCTCGGGGAGCGGCTTAAGAAGATCAAGGAGTGGAAAAAAGGGACGCATGTAGAATGAAAGCGTGGTGTGTGGGCATGGAACGATACAAGGGCCGTCCGCAGGATGGCGAGGTGCGGTTGGCAAAAGAAATCAGGGTATACGACTATTTGGACGGTTTGCACGTGGAGTATGAGCGTGTCGACCACGAGGCGGCCATGACGATGGAAGTCTGCGAGGAAATTGACAAGGTGCTTGACGCCGCCATTTGTAAAAATTTGTTTCTCTGCAATAGGCAGGAGACGGAATTTTATCTTTTGTTGATGCCGGGGGACAAGAAATTCAAGACCAAGGATTTGTCGGCGCAGATTGGCTCGTCGCGCTTGTCATTCGCCAAGGATGAATATCTGGAAAAATATTTGGATCTGACCCCGGGGAGCGTCAGTGTCATGGGACTTATAAATGACGAGGAAAAGAAAGTGCATTTGATTGTGGACGAGGACGTGCTGCGCGAGGAATACATCGGTTTCCACCCGTGCATCAACACGTCGAGCATCCGCTTTCGGACGCGGGATTTAATGGGTGTGATATTGCCGGATTTGGGATATGAGGCCACGATCGTGAAAAGTAACAGTTTATAACGTGAGCGCACAAGTGGCAACATAAAATCGTTGAAAAACTTTGAATAATATGTTAATATGTTGTTGGGTGATGTTTTGTGGAAAATTTAGAGCAATTAAAACGTATGCTTGCATATGAACGGGGCGGATTGCAAAAAAGAATTGAGCAGATTGAAGAAGAGCTAAAAGCTTACGCCGACGTGACAGGAAGCATTGTCATAAAGAAGATTCATGGGAAAACGTATTATTATTTGCAATGGAAGGCGGATGGCAAGCTTTGTTCGCGTTCCCTGGGGGTGGTAAAGCCGGGAAGCATTGCAAAGGAGGAGCAAAGGCTTCAAGAGAAGAAGGCGCTGAAAGACGAACTTGGCGAGAAGAAAGCATTGTTGGAAGAACTGGACAAATCATTGAAAAGTGTCAAGCGGCAGTGCGCGAGAAAGCGGATATTGGAGGATTACACGTTCGAGGTATATTGGAAGGACGAGATTACGGCCCGCGTATACGTGCGGGGGGCGGATGTTACCGTATCCAGGTTTACGGAGCATCCTTTGCGCCAGTTATTTGCGAAAAATAAGATGACGCGGCACCAGTTGAACAATATTTTGACGTCCCGCTGTTGGGACAAGGGGAGGCCGGACATTGGCCAACTTTTGGAAAAAATCGGGTTGGAGCATTACGCCCCGCGTGAAATTGTCAGAAGGACGCACGGGGTTTCTTATAACGACTTTATCTGGTTTCGATTTCCAGGCGAGGAAATCACGAGCGGGGACGTGCTCGTGAAGCGGGGAGGAAACAATGATTGACGTGGAGATTTCTTCGGATTATCTGATGCGGGAAACGGGCACCAGCGAGGGAACGCAGGTAAAATATTATAAGGATGATTACTGGTACAAGTTGGACAATCGGGGAAACGAGGGGTTGGTGGAGTATCTCGTTTCGAAGTTTTTGACGTTCACGGATTTGTCGCCATCAGAATACGTCGCCTACGAGCAGGTGGACATAAACGGAAGGCGTGGGTGCCGGAGCAGGAACTTCCTCAAAGGGGATGGGGAATTCGTGACGTTTTATCGGCTATATCAAAACGAGCAAGGGGAGGACTTGTCAAAAGTAATCGGCATGATGGACGCGATGGAAGAGCGGATTGAGTATACGGTTCGTTTTATAAAGGAAAGTTGCGGCATTGACGTGACGGATTATTTGAAAAAGATTTTTACGTTGGATCGAATTATTTTAAATGAGGACAGGCACTTGAACAATCTGGGGTTAGTATACATGGGAGGGCGGTTTGCTCCAGCCCCCATTTTTGACCAAGGCCTTTCTCTGTTGACGGCCAACCAGAGCGTGAATTGGCGGCTGCCGGTAGAGGAGAACGTGCGCCGCGTGGTGGCCAGGCCGTTTTCCGGGTCACATGAAAAAATGTGGGAATATTTCGGGGAAGGTTTCGGCGTGGACGCGCGGGCGGTGTTTGAGTGGCTGGAGACGGAACCGGATAGCAAGGAGAAAGAGGTGCTGGAATACCAGATCCGGACACTTTGCCTTTAGAAGGCCGTGAACTGTAACCAAGTGGTGAAAATTTTCGGAAATATGCTGAAAAGACTTGACTTCCGCGCCCATGCCGTGTTACAATGCTCTGGCGAATGGAAGTAGGTCTTTTTTTTATGTCAAAAACCAGGCGGCCCCGCAAGCCGTCAGTAACACGTAGTCTAAGCATGATATGAAAAAAGCGAGGTGGAAGTTGTGCGCACGAGAATCACGTTGGCATGTACGGAATGCAAGAACCGCAATTACAACACGACGAAGGACAAGAAAGCCCATCCGGACCGCATGGAAACGAAGAAGTATTGCAAGTTCTGCAGGTCACACACGATGCACAAGGAGACGAAGTAGCAGGTCGAAAAGGAGTGACATTTTATGAGCGAGAAGTCAGCAAAGACGCAGAAGAAAAGCTGGTTCAAAGGGTTGAAGACCGAGTTCGGCAAGGTTGTTTGGCCGGACAGGAACGCGCTCGTGAAGCAGACGACGGCGGTTGTGACTGTTTCTGTATGCCTGGGGGCGATTATCACGGTAATCGACGCCATCATGAAATACGGAATCGACTTGCTGGTCAGGTAGCACTGGCCGCAGCGGAAAGGTGATTATATGTCAGAGGCAAAATGGTATGTGGTCCATACCTATTCAGGGTATGAAAACAAGGTGAAGGCAAACATTGACAAGACAATCGAGAACCGCCACCTGGAGGACCAGATTCTGGAAGTCAGGGTTCCGTTGGAGGAAGTCATCGAATTGAAGAACGGCATCCAGAAGGTCAGCATGAAGAAGCTGTTCCCGGGTTACGTCATGATTCACATGATCATGAACGATGACACATGGTACGTCGTCCGCAACACCCGTGGAGTGACGGGCTTTGTCGGTCCCGGTTCCAAGCCGGTTCCGCTGGAAGAGGCGGAGATGGAGAAGTTCGGGATTGGCAAGGGCAGCGTGATTGCCGCTTTTGAGGTCGGCGACGCGATTACCGTGACGGGTGGCGCCTGGGAAGGAACGGCGGGAGTCGTCCAGTCCGTCAACAAGCAGAAGCAGAGCCTGACAATCAATGTAGAGCTGTTTGGCCGGGAGACCCCGGTCGAGCTTGGTTTCGCAGAAGTAAGGAAAATGGATTAAGACAGTGGGAGGGACGGGAAGACGTCCCGCGAGTACCACGGGGAGGTAATGAAAAATGGCAAAGAAAATTGAAGGTTACATCAAGTTACAGATTCCGGCAGGAAAAGCGACCCCGGCACCTCCGGTTGGTCCGGCACTCGGACAGCACGGTGTCAACATCATGGAGTTCACGAAGCAGTTTAACGCGAGGACGGCGGATCAGGGAGACCTTGTGATCCCGGTCGTGATTACGGTTTATGCCGACAGGAGTTTCAGCTTCATCACGAAGACTCCACCGGCCCCGGTATTGATAAAGAAGGCCTGCAACATCAAGTCCGGTTCGGGCGCGCCGAACAAGACCAAGGTTGCCACGATCACGAAGGCGCAGGTGGAAGAAATCGCGAAAACGAAGATGCCGGATCTCAATGCGGCGACACTTGAGGCCGCGATGAGCATGATTGAGGGAACTTGCCGCTCCATGGGCGTAAGCGTGGCAGAGTAGACGAAAAATGGTATTGAAAACAGTGGGAGGGGTATGAACCCGCCATTACCACAAGGAGGTTATTTGAAATGAAACGAGGAAAGAAATATATCGAGGCCGCAAAGAAAATCCAGAGGGGGAACCTTTACGAGAAGGGCGAGGCGATTGCCCTCGTGAAGGAAGCGGCGATAGCCAAATTTGACGAGACGATTGAGGCGCACATCAGGACGGGGTGCGACGGTCGTCACGCGGACCAGCAGATTCGTGGCGCGGTCGTGTTGCCGCACGGAACCGGCAAGAAAGTGCGCATCCTCGTGTTCGCGAAGAACGCGAAAGCGGACGAGGCGCAGGCCGCGGGTGCGGATTACGTCGGTGGGGACGAGCTGATTCCGAAGATTCAAAATGAAGGCTGGCTGGACTTTGACGTCGTCGTCGCCACGCCGGACATGATGGGTGTCGTCGGACGCTTGGGCCGCGTGCTCGGACCGAAGGGTCTGATGCCGAACCCGAAGGCCGGAACCGTCACCATGGACGTGACCAAGGCGGTTAATGATATCAAGGCCGGTAAGATTGAATATAGATTGGATAAGACAAACATCATCCATGTGCCGATTGGCAAGGCTTCCTTTACGGAAGAGCAGTTAGCGGACAACTTCCAGACGCTTATTGACGCGATTATCAAGGCGAGGCCGGCGGCTTTGAAGGGACAGTATTTGAAGAGCGTGACACTAACTTCCACCATGGGGCCTGGCGTGAAACTGAACCCGATGAAGCTGGCATAAGTAACGCGAATGAGTTACGGTTCACGGCCTAACCGGCCGTGATTGTAACGGTATCCAGCCATTTAAAATTGCCTGCGGCAATGGGCTGGACGCCCTATCGACACCGTCACTTTATTGGACGGTTGCCATGCGGCAAGGCGCACGGCCCCGTGAATAGTAATGTGAATGATAATATAAATTGTGTCGATATAAAAAATGTGTTGACAATTACCGCCTTTGGTGGTAATCTAATAAAGTCCGGGTTCAACATGGTATTGATTGGCTTGGAACAAATTGAAGAATTGACTGCCGAAGACAGCAGGTGCCGCAAGGCATAAGGAGAAAACGCCTGCCGAGGAAGACAAGAATCCTTATAAGAGAATTCGAGGTGCCTCCGTGTCTTTGGACATGGAGGCGTTTTTATGCGGCAAGGAAGGGGTGTCCCTTGTCACACGAAAGGTTCCGGGGATACACGATGTTACATTCCAGCAGTCGTTTGAAAAATCTAAAAGGAGGTGCACCAGAACGTGGCAAAAGTGGAATTAAAACAACCAATAGTGGCGGCTATCGCAAAAGACGTCGAGGGAGCGCAGTCGGTCGTGCTTGTAGACCATCGCGGACTGACGGTGGCCCAGGACACGGAGCTTCGCAAGCAGCTTCGCGAGGCTGGCATCGTTTACAAGGTATGCAAGAACACGATGATGAAAAGGGCGTTCGAGGGAACGGAGTTTGAAGGCCTGACCGAGTATTTGGAAGGACCGAGCGCGATTGCGGTTTCCAAGGATGACGCGACGGCTCCGGCGAGGATTATCTGCAACTTCGCGAAGACCGCCAACAAGTTGGAAGTGAAAGCCGGCGTGGTTGAAGGAACCGTGTACGACATGGCCGGCGTGGTAGAGTTGTCAAAGATTCCTTCAAGGGAAGAACTTATTTCCAAGCTTCTTGGAAGTATCCAGTCCCCGATTTCGAACTTCGCGCGCGTCATCAAGCAGATTGCGGAGCAGGGTGGAGAGGTTCCGGCCGCAGCGGCCGAGGAAGCGGCTCCGGCGGAGGCGTAAGCCTGGGAACCGTGCGGAAAAGGCAAGTGCCATAAAGTAAACATAAAACAAAATCGTAAAAGTATAAAATCAAGAAAATGGAGGATATAGAAATGGCTAAGTTGACAACGGCAGAGATGATTGAAGCAATCAAAGAAATGTCCGTACTTGAATTGAATGAATTAGTAAAGGCATGTGAAGAAGAATTCGGCGTATCCGCGGCGGCGGGCGTGGTAGTCGCGGCAGCGGCGGAAGGCCCGGCGGTGGAAGAAAAGACCGAGTTCGACGTTGAGCTGACGGCGGCGGGCGCGTCCAAGGTCAAGGTTATCAAGGCGGTTCGTGAAATCACGGGCCTCGGCTTGAAAGAGGCCAAAGAGCTTGTTGACGGCGCACCGAAGATGGTGAAGGAAGGCGTTTCCAAGGCGGAGGCCGATGAAATCAAGGCCAAGCTTGAAGGCGAGGGCGCGGAAGTTACCGTAAAATAATCGTTGTCGATTGACGGACGACTTGAAACTGAGATTTTCTAACGAAGGGCTTTGGAGAGCCGGAGGTAAAGAGAATTGGAGGAGAAAAGGCATCATGCGGAGAAGTTTGCAAGGTGCCTTTTTCTGCTTACTAGGTGCTTTGTTTGAATAAATGGGTTGTTTTCAGGCGGTTTGGCTGAAAATGATGCCAATTGTGTCAGAATTATGCACGAAGGTTAAAAAAAAGATTGACATGCCAAAGAGTTTTGTGCTATATTAGAAAATGCACTATTGTGGAAAGTTATGCCATTATAGTAGGTTTGATGATAGACAAGGCTTTTTTTACGTTACCGGGAGTGTTAGGGGTGGCTTTGGTTGCCCGTCGTAGAATATAAATAAGGAGTGAAGCGTCAATGGAGAAACAGAGAATTCGTCCCATCACAAACGGAAAAAGTTCACGCATGAGCTTTTCCAGGCAAAAAGAAGTATTAGAGATGCCGAATTTGATTGAAGTCCAGAAGAATTCGTATGAGTGGTTTCTGGGCGAAGGTCTGCGGGAGGTATTTCGCGATATTTCGCCGATTGCCGATTACAGCGGCCATCTGAGCCTGGAATTTGTTGATTTCCGACTCTGCGAGAATGAGGTGAAGTACACGATTGAAGAGTGTAAGGAACGCGACGCGACATATGCCGCACCTCTGAAGGTGAGAGTCAGGCTTTACAACAAAGAGGCTGATGAGATTAACGAACATGAGATCTTCATGGGGGATCTCCCGTTGATGACCAAGACGGGAACTTTTGTGATTAATGGCGCGGAACGTGTCATCGTCAGCCAGTTGGTTCGCTCCCCGGGCATTTATTATGGCATCGCCCATGACAAGCTGGGCAAAAAATTGTATTCCGCGACCGTGATTCCGAACCGGGGGGCATGGTTGGAGTACGAGACGGACTCCAATGACGTTTTTTATGTGCGTGTCGACCGTACCAGGAAGGTGCCAATCACGGTGTTGGTTCGCGCGCTCGGTATTGGTACGAACGCCGAGATTTTGGAACTCTTTGGTGAGGAGCCGAAGATCCTGGCAAGCTTTGGAAGGGACACTGCTGAAAATTATCAGGAGGGTCTGTTAGAGTTGTACAAAAAGATTCGTCCGGGGGAGCCATTGGCGGTGGACAGCGCGGAAAGCCTGATTACCAGCATGTTTTTTGATGCCAGGCGCTATGACCTGGCGAAGGTGGGGCGTTATAAGTTCAATAAAAAATTGGCGTTGAGAAGCCGCGTGGTTGGCCGCGTGCTGGCGGAGAACGTGGTAAGCCGTGTCACCGGGGAGGTCGTGGCCGAGAAGGGGACGACGATTACCAAGGAACTGGCCGACGCCATCCAGAATTCCGGCGCGCCCTATTTGTGGGTGGAAGGAGAGGACGAGTCGCGCAATATCAAGGTTCTTTCTAACATGATGGTCGATTTCGGCAGCATCGTGGACATCGACCCGAAGGAAGTCGGAGTGACGGAGCAAGTGTTTTATCCCGTTTTGGAAGGGCTTTTGGAGGAGTCCGCGGGTGATATCGAGGAATTGAAAGAATTGGTTCGCAGGGATTTGGCCGACTTGGTTCCGAAGCACATTACCAAAGAAGACATTCTCGCGTCCATCAATTATAACATGCATTTGGAATATGGCCTGGGAAATGACGACGACATTGACCACTTGGGTAATCGCCGGATTCGGGCCGTGGGCGAGTTGCTTCAGAACCAGTATCGGATTGGTCTTTCCAGGCTGGAGAGGGTCGTGCGCGAACGCATGACGACCCAGGACCAGGAGGGGATTTCCCCCCAGTCGTTGATTAATATCAAACCGGTGACGGCGGCCGTGAAGGAGTTCTTTGGTTCTTCCCAGTTGTCGCAGTTCATGGATCAGAACAACCCGCTGGGCGAGTTGACGCATAAGAGGCGCCTGTCTGCCTTGGGACCGGGTGGCTTGTCCCGTGACCGTGCGGGATTCGAGGTGCGTGACGTGCATTATTCCCATTATGGGAGGATGTGCCCGATTGAGACTCCCGAAGGTCCGAACATCGGCCTCATCAATTCATTGGCATGCTATGCGCGAATCAACCAGTATGGTTTCGTGGAAGCCCCGTACCGCAAGGTAGACAAGACGGATCCGAACAATCCGGTCGTCACCGAGGAGGTCGTGTACATGACGGCCGACGAGGAGGATAATTACCATGTGGCGCAGGCAAACGAGCCTTTAGACGGGGAAGGGCATTTCCTGCATAAAAACGTGTCCGGCCGTTACCGTGAGGAGACGCAGGAGTACGAGAGAAGCAAGTTTGATTACATGGATGTTTCCCCGAAGATGGTGTTCTCGGTCGCCACGGCCTTGATTCCGTTCTTGCAGAATGATGACGCGAACCGCGCGCTTATGGGTTCCAACATGCAGCGCCAGGCGGTGCCGCTTTTGTCCACGGAAGCCCCGGCCGTAGGCACGGGTCTGGAAGTGAAGGCGGCAGTGGACTCCGGGGTCTGCATCATTGCCGAGCAGGGCGGTGTCGTGGAGCGTTCCACGGCCAAGGAAATTACTATCAGGCAGGATGACAAGACGAAGAAGACATATAGATTGACGAAGTTTTTGAGAAGCAACCAGAGCAACTGCTACAATCAGAAACCGATTGTGAACAAGGGCGAGCGCGTGGAGGCCGGACAAGTAATTGCGGATGGGCCGTCCACGTACAATGGCGAGATGGCACTCGGAAAGAACCCGCTGATTGGCTTCATGACGTGGGAGGGCTACAACTACGAGGACGCGGTCTTGTTAAGTGAGCGTTTGGTACAAGACGACGTGTATACCTCCGTGCATATCGAGGAATACGAGGCGGAGGCACGTGACACGAAGCTGGGGCCGGAGGAAATCACGAGGGACATTCCGGGTGTTGGCGACGACGCGCTCAAGGACTTGGACGAGAGGGGAATTATCCGCATTGGCGCGGAGGTTCGTGCCGGTGACATCCTGGTCGGCAAGGTGACGCCAAAAGGCGAGACGGAACTGACGGCGGAAGAACGTTTGCTTAGGGCAATTTTTGGCGAGAAGGCACGCGAGGTTCGTGACACGTCGCTCAAGGTGCCGCATGGCGAGTACGGTATCGTGGTGGACGCGAAGATATTTACGAGGGAGAACGGTGACGAATTGTCTCCTGGCGTAAATCAGGCCGTGCGTATTTATATTGCCCAGAAGAGGAAGATTTCCGTGGGTGACAAGATGGCCGGACGCCATGGGAACAAGGGTGTCGTTTCCCGCGTGCTTCCGGTCGAGGATATGCCGTACCTTCCGAACGGCCGCCCGCTTGACATCGTGCTGAACCCTCTTGGCGTGCCTTCCCGCATGAATATCGGGCAGGTGTTGGAGATTCACCTAAGCCTTGCCGCGAAAGCACTCGGCTTCAATATTTCCACGCCGGTGTTTGATGGCGCGAATGAGAACGACATCATGGACACCTTGGATTTGGCGAACGACTATGTCAATTTGGAGTGGGATGAGTTCAAGGCAAAGCATGAGGAAGAGTTGTTGCCAGAGGTGATGGATTATTTGTGCGAGAACCGGGATCACCGCAAGGTGTGGAAGGGGGTTCCGTTGTCACGTGACGGCAAGGTCCGCCTGCGCGACGGGCGTACCGGCGAGTTTTTTGACAGCCCGGTAACTATCGGGCACATGCACTATTTGAAACTCCACCATTTGGTGGATGACAAGATTCACGCGCGTTCTACCGGGCCGTATTCGCTTGTTACGCAGCAGCCGTTAGGTGGCAAGGCCCAGTTCGGCGGGCAACGTTTCGGCGAGATGGAGGTATGGGCGCTCGAGGCATACGGCGCGTCTTACACGTTGCAGGAAATTTTGACCGTGAAGTCGGACGACGTGGTGGGGCGCGTGAAGACGTACGAGGCCATCATCAAGGGCGAGAACATCCCGGAACCGGGCATTCCCGAATCGTTTAAGGTTTTATTGAAGGAGTTACAGTCACTGGCACTGGACGTGCGCGTGTTGCGCGATGACAATACCGAAGTGGAAATCATGGAGTCGGTTGATTATGGCAATACCAACCTCAATTCCATCATTGAAGGCGACAGAAGATATGAGGACGACAGCGAATCTTTCGGGGCGCATGGTTTCACCGAGCAGGAATTCGTGAAAGGAGAACTTGAGGATGTTGAATCGGACGAGGATGAATTCGACGACGGAGATGACGACGACATCCTTGGGTTTGATGAGTATTATGACGATGACGACATGGAATAGGAGGAGCCAACAGTATGCCAATGAATAATGAACAACAACAAGAACCATTAACATTTGATGCGATAAAAATCGGTCTGGCTTCACCGGATAAAATACTGGAATGGTCGCGGGGCGAGGTGACGAAGCCCGAAACGATCAACTATAGGACGCTTAAGCCTGAAAAGGACGGATTGTTCTGTGAGCGGATTTTTGGTCCCAGCAAGGACTGGGAGTGTCACTGTGGGAAATATAAGAAGATTCGTTACAAGGGTGTGGTCTGCGATCGATGCGGCGTGGAGGTGACGAAGTCGAGCGTGCGTCGGGAGCGCATGGGACATATCGCGTTGGCGGCCCCCGTTTCCCATATTTGGTATTTCAAGGGGATTCCCAGCCGCATGGGATTGATTTTGGACATTTCGCCCAGGACTTTGGAACGGGTGCTGTATTTCGCGTCCTACATCGTGCTTGACAAGGGCGAGTCGGATCTGCAGTATAAGCAGATTTTGTCCGAGAGCGAGTACCAGGAAGCGAGGGAAAAATGGGGCAAGTCCTTCCGCGTAGGCATGGGTGCGGAGTCCGTTCAGGAGCTTCTGCAGGCCATTGACCTGGAGGAAGAGTACAAGCAGCTTCAGGACATTTTGAACAACTCTACCGGACAGAAGCGTGCCAGGGTGGTGAAGCGTCTGGAAGTGGTGGAGGCGTTCCGCGAGTCCGGCAACCGGCCGGAGTGGATGATTTTGAACGCGATTCCGGTCATCCCGCCTGATTTGCGCCCGATGGTACAGCTGGATGGCGGCCGTTTCGCGACTTCTGACCTGAATGACTTGTATAGGAGAATTATCAACAGGAATAACCGTTTGCGGAGGCTTCTGGAGTTGGGCGCGCCGGACATCATCGTGCGCAACGAGAAGAGGATGTTGCAGGAGGCGGTGGATGCCCTGATTGACAATGGCCGTCGCGGCCGCCCGGTCACGGGGCCTGGAAATAGGGCGTTGAAGTCCTTGTCCGACATGCTCAAGGGCAAGTCGGGACGTTTCCGCCAGAACCTGCTCGGAAAGCGTGTCGATTATTCGGGACGATCCGTTATCGTGGTCGGGCCGGAACTTAAGATTTATCAGTGCGGTTTGCCGAAAGAGATGGCAATCGAATTGTTCAAGCCATTCGTCATGAAGGAATTGGTGGCGAACGGAACCGCGCACAATATCAAGAACGCGAAGAAGATGGTGGAGCGTCTGCAGCCGGAAGTGTGGGACGTACTTGAAGAGGTCATCAAAGAGCATCCGGTCATGTTAAACCGTGCCCCTACCTTGCATAGGCTTGGTATCCAGGCATTTGAGCCCATCCTGGTGGAAGGCAAGGCCATCAAGCTGCATCCGTTGGTATGTACCGCGTACAATGCCGACTTCGACGGGGATCAGATGGCGGTGCACGTGCCGTTGTCCGTAGAGGCACAGGCAGAATGCAGATTTCTACTGCTTTCCCCGAACAACCTGCTGAAGCCGTCGGACGGCGGGCCGGTGGCGGTTCCTTCACAAGACATGGTGCTGGGGATTTACTATCTGACCCAGGAGAGGCCGGGAGCCAAAGGCGAGGGCATGTTTTTCCGCAGCCTGAGCGAGGCAATCCTGGCTTATGAGAACGGGTACATCACCTTGCATTCCAAGGTCAAGATTCGTGTCAGCAAGAAGAGGGAGGACGGCAGCGTGAAGGCGGGGGTCATCGACGTGACGCTTGGCCGCATGTTGTTTAATGAAATCATCCCGCAGGACCTGGGGTTCGTGGACCGCGAGTTGGAGGAAAACATATTGTGTCCGGAGATTGACTTCCACGTGGGAAAGAAGCAGTTGAAGCAGATTTTGGAGAAGGTCATCAACACGCATGGGGCGACGCAGACCGCGGAGGTGCTCGATGACGTGAAGTCTATCGGTTACAAGTATTCGACAAGGGCGGCCATGACGGTGTCCATTTCGGACATGACCGTGCCGGCGCAGAAGCCGCAGTTGATTGAGGAGGCGCAGAATACCGTTGACAAGATTACCAAGAACTACAAGCGCGGCTTGATTACCGAGGAAGAGCGTTACAAGGAAGTCGTGGAGACTTGGAAGGTGACCGACGACATGCTGACCGAGGCGTTGTTGTCCGGGCTGGACGAGTACAACAATATCTTTATGATGGCGGACTCGGGAGCACGTGGTTCTGACAAGCAGATCAAGCAGCTTGCCGGCATGCGCGGGTTGATGGCGGACACGACGGGCCGTACTATCGAGTTGCCGATTAAGTCGAATTTCCGTGAAGGTTTGGACGTATTGGAATATTTCATGTCGGCACATGGGGCCAGGAAGGGAATGTCAGACACGGCCCTCCGTACGGCGGACTCGGGATATCTGACCAGGCGCCTGGTGGACGTGTCGCAGGAGTTGATTATTCACGATACGGATTGCGCCAGTGACGAGCAGGAGATTCCGGGTATGTATGTGCAGGCGTTCATGGATGGCAACGAGGAAATTGAGAGCCTTCAGGAGCGTATTACGGGACGTTTTGCCTGCGAGGACATCAAGGACAAGGACGGAAACGTTTTGGTGAAGGCGAATCACATGATTACGCCGCGCCGGGCGGAGCGCGTGATGAAGAAGGGCGTTGACGAGAAAGGCAACGAGTTGACGAAGGTTAAGATTCGTACAATTCTGACATGCAGGTGCCGTGACGGTGTGTGCTCGAAGTGCTATGGAGCCAACATGGCGACCGGCGAGGCGGTGCAGGTCGGCGAGGCGGTCGGTATCATTGCCGCCCAGTCCATTGGCGAGCCGGGCACGCAGCTTACAATGAGGACGTTCCATAACGGCGGCGTGGCAGGGGACGACATCACCCAGGGTCTTCCGCGTGTCGAGGAGTTGTTTGAGGCAAGGAAGCCGAAGGGCTTGGCCATCATCACGGAGTTCGCGGGAACCGCGACGTTGAGTGACACGAAGAAAAAGCGCGAGGTCATTGTTTCCAACAGCGAGACCGGGGAATCGAAGGCGTACTTGATTCCATATGGTTCGCGCATCAAGGTGCAGGACGGGCAGGTTTTGGAAGCCGGTGACGTTTTGACCGAGGGTAGCGTAAACCCGCACGACTTGTTGAAAATCAAGGGGCTGCGGGCCGCCCAGGATTACCTGCTCCGTGAGGTGCAGAGGGTGTACCGTCTGCAGGGCGTGGAAATCAACGACAAGCACATCGAGGTCATCGTGCGCCAGATGTTGAAGAAGATTCGTGTCGAAGAAAAGGGCGACACGGACTTTCTGCCGGGCAGCATGGTCGACGTGCTGGTGTTTGAGGAAATTAACGAGCAGATGCGCTTGGAGGGCAAGGAAGAGGCGATTGGCGAGCAGATCATGCTGGGTATTACCAAGGCTTCCCTTGCGACGGATTCCTTCTTGTCGGCGGCTTCCTTCCAGGAGACGACGAAGGTCCTGACCGAGGCGGCAATCAAGGGCAAGGTCGACCATCTGGTAGGCTTGAAGGAGAACGTCATCATCGGCAAGCATATTCCGGCCGGCACGGGCATGAAGAAGTACCGTGACGTGAAGCTTAGCACGGATACGAAGCCAGAGGACGAGGTTGCTTTCGACGAGGACGAGGAGCTGGCGGAAGATGTTGACTTGGCCGACATGTCTGACAGTGGCAAATTCCTTGCGCAGCTTGAAAGCGAGTATGACGAGTTGGCCGCGGAAAGGTCCGGCATGGAAATGACAGATATTGATGATTTTGATGACGAAGATTCGGATATGGACGGCTTTGATGACGAGGATTCGGAGACAGATGACTTAGATGTGGAAGAAGTGGATATAAAAGAAATGGATGTTTAGTGTAGCGGCTCCTAGGCGGACGAAGAAACGTCGGCTTAGGAGCGTTGTGCTAATTGCAGGATTTAAGGACGGATATTAAGGAAGAATCGAGGAGGAATTAAGGACATGGAAAACATGATGTTGCTGGTTCCGGCGGTAGCCGTGCTCGCATTGACATTTGCGGGGTATCTTGCAATCAGGGTTTGCAGGCAGAACGCGGGGACGGATCGGATGAGGGAAATCGCGGATGCGATTGCGGAGGGTGCCCGCGCTTTTTTGACGGCGGAGTATAAAATCCTGGTCGTCTTCGTGACCGTATTGTTCCTGCTGATTGGGGGCGGGATAGGAAACTGGATCACGGCCCTTTGTTTCGTGGCGGGGGCGGCATTTTCCACGATTGCCGGGTACTGCGGGATGACGGTCGCCACGAAGGCGAACGTGCGGACGGCGAACGCGGCCAGGACGAACGGCATGAACAAGGCGTTGTCCATCGCGTTTTCCGGCGGCGCCGTGATGGGCATGTGCGTGGCCGGCCTCGGGGCGCTTGGCGTAAGCGTGGTATATATCTTGACGAAGAACGTGGACGTATTGTCCGGTTTTAGCCTGGGCGCGTCTTCCATTGCGTTGTTCGCCCGCGTTGGCGGCGGCATTTATACCAAGGCGGCCGACGTGGGGGCGGATCTGGTGGGCAAGGTGGAAGCCGGGATTCCTGAGGACGACCCGCGCAATCCGGCCGTGATAGCGGACAACGTCGGGGACAATGTCGGCGACGTGGCGGGCATGGGTGCCGACTTGTTCGAGTCCTACGTGGGTTCCCTGGTATCGGCCTTGACCTTGGGGGCGGCCGTGGCCGCCGTGTCTGGCGTGCTATTCCCGTTGGCCGTCGCGGCCTGCGGCCTGCTGGCATCCATCATTGCCTCGTTTTTCGTGAAAGGTTCCGAGAACGGGAATCCGCAGAAGGCCCTGGCGAGGGGGAGTTACGTTTCGGCGGGAATCGTCATCGTGGCTTCCGTTGTGCTAAGTTTCGTCTTGTTTGACGGTGTGCAGGCGGCCATTGCGGTCATCGCGGGATTGGTCGTCGGTGTCATTATTGGCAACGTGACCGAATATTATACGTCTGCCGATTATAAACCGGTGAAGCGGATTGGCGAGCAGTCCGAGACCGGGGCGGCGACGACGATTATCAGCGGAATCGCGGTGGGCATGCAGTCCACGGCAATCCCGATTTTATTGATTTGCGTGGCCATTTTTGTCGCCTATAAGGTAGATGGGCTGTATGGTATTGCCTTGGCGGCGGTGGGCATGCTTTCCACGACCGGCATCACGGTCGCGGTTGACGCGTATGGCCCGATTGCGGACAATGCGGGCGGTATCGCGGAAATGGCCGGCTTGGACGAATCGGTGCGCGAGATTACGGATAAGCTGGATTCCGTGGGAAATACGACCGCGGCGATGGGGAAGGGCTTTGCCATCGGTTCGGCTGCCCTGACGGCGCTCGCCCTGTTCGTGTCATATGCAACCGCGGTGGGGCTGGAGGAAGGCGGAATCAATTTGCTGGACTATAAGGTGATTATCGGCTTGTTTATTGGAGGCATGCTGACGTTCTTGTTCTCGGCTTTCACGATGGACTCCGTGTCCAAGGCGGCTTATAAGATGATTGAGGAAGTAAGGCGACAGTTCCGCGAGAACCCGGGCATCATGAAAGGCACGGACAAACCGGACTACACCTCCTGCGTGTCCATCTCGACGACGGCGGCGCTGCGCGAGATGCTGCTTCCAGGCGTCATGGCGGTGGTGGTTCCGCTGCTTGTGGGCATCCTGCTGGGAACCCAGGCACTGGGCGGACTGCTTGGGGGCGCGTTGGTGACGGGCGTCTTGATGGCGGTGTTCATGTCCAATTCCGGCGGGGCGTGGGACAACGCCAAGAAATACATCGAGGTTGGGAACCATGGCGGGAAGGGCAGCGAGGCGCACAAGGCGGCTGTCGTGGGAGACACGGTGGGAGACCCGTTCAAGGACACGTCCGGCCCGTCAATCAACATCCTGATTAAGCTGATGACAATCGTGTCACTGGTGTTCGCCCCGTTATTCGTGGCGATTGGAGGGATTTTGTGACTTGAGAATCGCGAGACACAGTGCGTGGCAATTGGTGGGGATCACAAGGTCAAAAGAAATACCCCGGCGTTCGGAGCTTACCGATTGCCGGGGTATTTTGCCGCATTACGTGTCATGAAAATAAGGGAGTGTCATTACTTTTTGTTCTTGTATTGTTGTAGCACGTGCTGGATGCGTTCGTTCGGATCCAGCAGGGTGCTGATTGACCCGTCATGGTTCAGGGTGTCGATGACGAGCGCGATATACTTGCTCATGTCGCAGTTGATGTAATAGGGCTTTGACAAGAGCTCCGGCGTCTGGTAAATCAGGTTGGTGGTCAGGATGCCGGTGATCAGTCCCTCCTCATAGGCCTGGTCGAATTTGTCCATGCCGTTCGTGAAAAGGCCGAACGTGGCGGCGGCAAAAATCCGCCTGGCTTTCTTACGCTTCAATTCGGTGGCCACGTCAATGATGCTGTCCCCCGAGGAAATCATGTCGTCAATGATGATGACGTCCTTTCCCTCGACGGAACTTCCCAAAAACTCGTGGGCTACGATGGGGTTGCGCCCGTTGACGATGCGGGTGTAATCGCGTCTTTTGTAGAACATGCCCATGTCGAGCCCCATCACGTTGGCCAGGTACACGGCCCGATGGGTGCCGCCCTCGTCGGGGCTGATGACCATCATGTGCGAGCTGTCTATCTGCAGGTCGTCCACCGTGGCGAGAAGGTTCTTCACGAACTGGTAGGACGGGGACACCGTCTCGAAACCGCTCAATGGGATGGCGTTTTGCACGCGCGGGTCATGTGCGTCAAACGTGATGATGTTGGAAACGCCCATGCGGACCAGTTCCTGCAGGGCCAGCGCACAATCGAGGGATTCCCGTCCGTTGCGCTTGTGCTGGCGGCTTTCATAAAGAAATGGCATGATGACGTTGATGCGCCTGCTTTTCCCGCCGATAGCGGCGATGACCCGCTTCAGGTTTTGAAAATGGTCGTCAGGCGACATGTGGTTTATGTTTCCCGTAAGGGAATAGGTTACGCTGTAATTCAGCACGTCCACCATGAGATAGAGATCCTTTCCGCGGACGGAATCGGTGATGATGCCCTTTGCCTCGCCGGAACCAAAACGCGGAACCTTCGCCCCGATAATGTAGTCGTCACGGAGATATCCGGTAAACGCGACGTCATCCTGGTACTGGTGGCTGCTTTCCTTGCGCCATTGGACCAGGTAGTCGTTGACTTTCGCGCCAAGTTCCTCGCAACCGGTTACCGGAATCAGCCCCAGGGCACCTACCGGGATGTTCTCTAAAATCCTTTCACTCCTACGCATCATAGCGTCTCCTCCTTCTTACATGATTCAATTTCCGCATGCTTCCCCGAATCGACCGTCATGGCCGGTCGGGTTCTGAAAAGCGGCGTAGTTTCTTTTTGATTCGAATGTCATCCCCGACGAGCTTTAACATGGTATAATTGCTGGTAATGCGGGAAAATGCCCGCTCCGTGTACAAGTCCGCCAAGGTGTCCAGTGACAGGTTGGTGGAAATCACGGTGGAACGCTTGTTTAACAACCGCTCGTTGACACAGGAAAAGAACTTGGACACGATAAAATTATTCGTGAATTCCGTACCCAAATCATCGATGATTAACAAGTCACATTCATGTATATATTCCTGCATATCCCTCGATTCAGGGCGGTTCTTGTCAAACGCGCCCTGCGCGAGGATGTTGAACAAGGTAGGCGCGGAAAAATATATGACGGAAAATCCCTCTTC
The DNA here is from genome assembly GCA_910574865.1 of Lachnospiraceae bacterium. Lineage (GTDB taxonomy): Bacteria > Bacillota > Clostridia > Lachnospirales > Lachnospiraceae > Schaedlerella. The sequence continues at coordinate 107,049 of CAJTDN010000006.1, forward strand.
AATCAAGTCGCGTGCGATGCAGTTGGAAAGGAAGGTCTTTCCCACCCCGACATCCCCGTACAGAAAGAGGTTGCCGCGGCTTTCCCGGAACGTGCGGACGAATTCTTTGCAGGCGGCCAACGTCTCAACCATCATCGCCCGCGCCTGGTAGGTATGTCCCGACTTTGTTTCCAAGTAATTTAACGGATAATAATCCAGCTGGAACGTGTCAAAATTTTCCCGCAGCAAAATTTCTTTCAAGTTCGACTGCTCATAAAGAATGTCGCAGACGGCTTTTTTGAAACAATGGCACTTCTGACTGCCGATATAGCCGGTGTCCTGGCAATCGGCACATTCATAAATCGGTTCGAGGTAGTCGGGGGCGAATCCGCAGGAGACGAGAAGTTCCTGCCTGGCTTCCCGCAGCGAGGCCATGTCCTTTTTCAAAGAGGCCATGGCTTGTTGGTCCCCATTTAAAAGTTGCCGGCCATAACTTATGGAAAGTGCCGAAACGGACTCGTCCAGGGCCTTGAGCTCGGGCGACCTTTTGTAAACTTCCTCGTAGCGCGCATGTAGCGTGGCACGGTTTTTGGACTGCTTTTGCTCGTAAATCCGCATGACGGATTGGTATTGCGAAGTATTTAATCCCATGGAAATCTCCTTTTAATTACTGTTCAGCAACCGTTCCTCCAGGGAATCCATGTCGTACGCGCGACGTTCGAAGTTGTTCAAGTTCTTGGCTGCCGATTTTTGGTAGAAGGAAGGCTTCTTTGCGGTCGATTCCTTCTGGAAGGCAATGTCTAACGCGGCGACGTCTTGGAGGCTTTGGACCTGCTTGTCCTTCCACTTCTCCAAAATACTGTCGGCATATTCGAAGCTTGGCTGGTGCGTGACGGAAATGGTCCGGTTCACGGCTTCTAAAACAATGTCAAGGGAGAAGCCGAACTCTTCCGTCCACTTGCGGATATATGCCAATTCAAAGTCGGCGATGCCACGGTTACGGATGCCGAACGCGTTAAGCACGGTGTAACAGTTTTTGTTATAATTCAAAGACCGCGCCTTGGCCTCCTCGACCGTGCAAATCCCCTCGTCCGCCCAGGAAATGGCCACTTTCTGGATATAACGCATGCTCTTGTGGTTGTTTTCCACACATGACTCGATCAGGTACTCGATTAGGCTGGCGGACATCCCGAGCTCGTTATAAAAATACGTGATGGCATCCATCTCGGTTTTGGACAAGGTTTTGCCCAGATACTGTTCCGCGACGAAAAGAAGGGACTTCAGTTCCTTCTGCACCCTTAAGGAATCCAGTGGGATGGCCTTTTTGGACGGAGCCTTCCGCTGCTGCAAGGCGCTTTTTGAGGTCGCGTCGGCCTTGCCGGTTCCCGCACTCATGCCCGTGGTTTTCGTATTCCCCACGTTCATGTCCGTAGGCTTGGCAATCCCGACATTCGTGGCTGTGGGCTTGGTGGTTCCCGCGTTCATGGTTTCCGCCTTGACGATGCCCACACCAACGGCGGGGGTTTCCTTGTCACTGTCGACATGCGCGGCGGGTGTTGCAAGCGTCGAAATAGGTATCTTGTTCAGTTCGAGACCGCTGATGCGTCCCTCCGAATCCTTCTCCATCCTCAAAAGGCTGACGGATTCCCAATAACGGAACGCGCGCAGGATGTCCTTTTCCGTGTTGTTCAGGCAGTCCGCAATCATGGGAATCGTCAGAGTCTGGCACGGGTCGTCCAAATGACGGAGTAAAAAAAGGTATACCTTTACAAATTCCCCGTTGGCCTGAACCATGTAGTCGTCAATAAAATCGTTGGCAATCAAAGTTGCGTTAGTCTGAAATTTGTTCTTTAGTTTCAATGTCTTCATATGCCATGCCCCGTCCTTTAGCTTTATTCCCGCGAGCAACGAGCCAAGGTCATGCTTGCATGACCTTGGCGACTGCTGCGGGGTATTGCACTCCCCGTTACGCCCCTCTTGCGTAAAGGTATTATAGCATTGAAAAGCCGCGGAAAAAAGCCTTTTTTTCGGGTTAGCGGCAACTATTTTGTTGATAACTTTGTGTGGAAAATGTGGATAACTCCTATTTTAGAAACATTTCCCCAATATTTACAACGTTTCCGGCACCCATAGTTATCAACATGTCCCCTTCCAGACAGGCATTTTCCAGGAACCTCGTAATGTCATCGAAGCTGGGAAAATAGTGTGCGTCGCATCCCAGGCGGCGGATTTCGTCGGCCAGGTCTTTGGAAGAAATGCCAAGGTCATCCGTTTCACGGGCGGCAAAAATGTCCGCAAGAACCAAGTGGTCGGCAAGCGAAAGCGCTTCGGCAAATTCATGGAAGAAGGCCTTCGTGCGCGTATAAGTGTGGGGCTGGAAGACACACCATAACTGTTTGTGCGGATAATTCTGGGCCGCGGCCAGTGTCGCCCGGATCTCCGTTGGGTGGTGCGCATAATCGTCAATGACGGTCACCCCGCCTTTGACGCCCTTGTACTCGAAACGTCGGTCGGTTCCCGTAAAGGAGAGCAGGCCGCGGGCGATGGCGTCAAACGGAACATGGATGGAGTCGGCGGTGGCAACCGCCGCCAACGCGTTGGACACGTTGTGAACACCTGGCACGGAAAGAGTGATTCTGCCAAGCGTCCTTCCTTTCTTAATCATGTCGAAGGAGGCGTTTCCCATTTCGTCATAAGCGATGTCCCTGGCAGAATAGTCGCAGTCCGCGGACTGGCCGTAGGTCACCACCTTGCAGTCAAGTCCACGGTAAATGGCCTGGTAATCCGTAATGTCGGTGTTGATGACAAGAGTCCCGTCGGATGGCAGGAGCGCGGCAAAACGGCGGAACGAATGCCGGATGTCGTCCAAATCCTTGAAGAAGTCCAGGTGGTCTTCTTCTATGTTTAGTATCACGCCGATTTTTGGGAAAAACTGTAAAAAGCTGTTCGTGTACTCGCAGGCTTCGGTGAGGAAAACGTCCCCGTTCCCGACCCGGATGTTCCCGCCAATCGCTTTCAAGATGCCTCCCACGGAAATGGTCGGATCCAGGTCTCCTTCCAAAAGGACATGGGAGAGCATGGAAGTCGTGGTCGTCTTGCCATGCGTGCCGGAGACGGCGACGGGAAGCGCGTAATTTTTCATCAATTGTCCCAAAAGTTCGGCGCGTGTAAGTAGCGGCAGGCCAAGTGTCCGGGCCTGGGCAAGCTCGGGATTGGACGGCTTGATGGCGGCGGTATAGACGACGCAGCCGATGCCTTCGACGATGTTGCCGGCCTTTTGCCCGTAAAAGATTCGCGCGCCCCGTTCTTCCAGCATCTCGGTCAGGGCAGACCTCCCGTTGTCGGAACCGGAAACCGTAAATCCTTCCTGCAGCAGGATTTCGGCAAGGCCGCTCATGCTGATACCGCCGATTCCTATAAAGTGTACGTGAATTGGTTTGTCAAATTCAATCTTATACATAAAACGGATAACCTCTTCTCAACTATTCTCACGCAGGCAGATTGCCAGGTGGCCATGGGCGGGGAGGAACCCCCCGTCGCTTTATCTATTATAACTATATATGAGGAAAATTAAAAGAAGTTCTTTTTGTGCAATATTAATAAAATGTAAAAAAACGCACTAGAATATTTGTAAAATTGTACACATAAGGAAAAAGTGTGTTATAATAGATGCAAATCCGAACCATTGTTTCAGAATAATCTGGACAATGCAAATATACACATGTACGCAATCATGAAGCGATTAGCGTGGGAGAAAGGAGATATGGATATGCAGATCACAGATGTACGCGTGCGAAAAGTGGAGAAGGAAGGCAAGTTAAAGGCGGTAGTTTCAATTACCTTGGACGATGAATTCGTCGTCCACGACATCAAGGTGATTGAGGGCGAGAAAGGGTTGTTCATCGCGATGCCGAGCAAGAAGGCGGCAGACGGTGAGTACCGGGACATTGCACATCCGATTAACTCGGGAACGAGGGAGCGGATACAAAGGATTATCTTGGAAAGATATGAACACGGCTTGGAGAATGAGACTGAAAATGTAATGGAAGAATTGTAAGTTATAGAGAAGGGGTCGGTCACGCCACTGGTCATCCAATGGCTTGCCGGCCCCATTTCATTTCCGGGCGGCCGCCTTACATGGAAGGCTTGCCGGGAAGTTCGAAACACAGGGGCTTGCCCGTGGCAGGGTGCCTGAATTCCAGGCGGCTGGCGTAAAGCTCGATGTGGCCCGGCCGGCAAGGTCTGGCACCGTATTTGACATCTCCGACGACGGGACATCCCATGGCGGACATTTGCGCCCGGATTTGGTGGTGCCGTCCGGTATCCAGCGTGATTTCGGCAAGGCAACGTCCGCCTTTTTCATGCAGGACCTGGTAATGGAGCCTTGCAAATTGCGCGCCGGGGGCGTCGGCGGGACAAACGGAGGATAGGTTCGACTTCGCGTCCCGGCGCAAGTGGTTTTCCAGCGTACCCTCTAAACGGGAGGGGACGTTTTCCAAAATGGTATGGTAATATTTACCAAAAGCGCGGGTTGCAAGCTGTTTGTTTAAATCTCGTGCGGCGGAGGGCGTCTTGGCGAACACGAGCAACCCCTGCACGGGTTGGTCGAGTCGGTGGATGACGGCCAGGTAAGGGGGCTTCTGCCGTGCAGTGGGCTTTGTGCCGCGTGTTTGGGCGTGTACGGAAAAGGGGCGGGCGTTTTGCGCGTCGACGTGGTTTCGCAGTACGCTTTCCACGTCCGGCACGTCGATGCGGCGGTTTTGCGTGGCCATGCCGGCCGGCTTTATGCATACTAGTATGTCTTTGTCTTCATATACGATTTCCACTTGCTTGTTTTTCATGTTAATTTTACCAATTTCCTTTATTTTTTTGTTTTAAAATGAAAAGTATCTTAAAACCTGACAGTAATTCTTGACTTTTTTACAGAATCTGTCTAAACTGATTATCATACAAATATTTTGACGGGTCAACAGTTAATTTTCAATTATCGCATTTTTTAGAGAAGGGTTGGACAAGGGACATGGAAGGCCAAAATTGGGAGCAGTTTGGAGAGGACATTAAGAAGAGCGTACAGGATGCGGTCGAGTCGGGGGATTTCAGCAGCTTGAACCAGACCGTGACGGACACGGTGAACGGCGTGATGAATGGCCTTGGCGACGCGATGCGGGGATTTACCGGGTCACGCGCGAACGGGGCACGTCGGCAGGCCCCGCTGGAGTTTGATTATCGGACGGGCACTTACCGTAAGGACACGGAACAATCGTACCACTACAAGGAGGCAGAATCGTCGGAAAAGGGCAACGCCGGCAGCGGGACGGGCTCCTACAAGGCGGGAAGCGGGTCGGGTACTTACAATTCGGGAGGTCGGACGGCGGACCGTTATCAATATGGCGGGGGTGCGGACGGCGAAGCCTTTGGCCGGACGCGGAACCAGTACCGTTATAACCGTCCGGGGAGGGGCGCGAGCGGCGGCCGGGGGCTGGTCGGTGGTGGCGCTGCGAACCAGGGAAAGATGCTGCCCGCGTTGTACGCGCGGCCGACGGGCCTGCAGGTTGGCGGATGGATTCTTTCGGGAGTCGGGGGAATGATAGCGCTCGGATGTGGAAGCGCGGGAATTATTTGCCTGCTGGCAATGGCGTTCGGTGGTGCGCCGGTGGGGGCGACGGCCATCGCGGTCGGCATCCTGGGAATGTGTACGGGCATATTCGGCGCGGTGGCGGGCGTGGGAGCGAGCTGGCGAAAGAGTGTCAAGAGGTTCCGCTCTTACGTGCGCGCGTTGGGAGGCAAGGAGTACGGCGACGTCAAGATGCTGGCCCGGCAAATGCGCAAGTCGCCGAAATACGTGATAAAGGATTTGCGGAAAATGATTGCCCGGGGATGGTTCCGGGAAGGACACCTGGATGACGAGGAGACCTGCCTGATGGTCAGTGACAACGCCTACCAGCAGTACACGGCACTTCTGGAATCGAAAGAAGAGAGCGCGCGTGAGAGGGAACTTGAAAAAATGCGCGAAGAACGGGAAATTCAAAAAATGGCGGCGCAAATGCGTGAGGAAGAGGCGGAGAATGATGAAAGCCTGCCCGTGGAAGTGCGCGAGATACTGAAGTCCGGCGAGGAATACTTACGAAAAATCCATGCTTGTAACGACGCGATACCCGGGCAGGAGATTTCGGCCAAGATTTCGCGCATCGAGATATTGGTGGACCGCATTTTTGTCCGCGTGAAGGAGCAGCCTGACACCGTCTCGGACTTGCACCGGATGATGCAGTATTACCTGCCGACCACGGTGAAGCTTTTGGAAGCGTACGAGCAGCTTGACAAGCAGCCGGTTCAGGGAGAGAACATCCGCAATTCCAAGAGGGAAATTGAAAAGACGCTGGACACGCTGAACGTGGCCTTTGAAAAGCTTTTGGACAGTTTGTTCCAGGATACCGCGTGGGACGTTTCCTCCGACATTTCCGTCCTTCAGACGATGCTGGCGCAGGAAGGATTGACGGAAGAGGCGTTTAAGAGGAAGAACGCGGAGAAAGAAGAACAAGGTAATTCCATTTTAAAATGAAACAAGGCAGTTCAATTAAAAAAACATAAAATAATCAAAAGAAATGGAGAGAAAAGCTATGAGTGAAGAATTTAAGGATTTTGCCCCTACCCCGACGTTGACATTGGATCCGTTCCAGACCCCACCGGAACCGGAGCTTCCGGTGGAGCGGCAGGAGAAGCCCGTCTTTGACGAGAACGTGCTCACCGCGGAAGAAAGGAAGATGGCCGAGCAGTTTGCCGACCAGATTGACTTGACGAATTCCCAGACGATTTTGCAGTATGGGGCCGGCACCCAGAAGAAGATGGCCGATTTTTCGGAATCCGCGCTCGCGAACGTGCGCACGAAGGACATGGGCGAGGTCGGGGACTTACTGTCCGGCGTGGTCAAGGAATTGAAGTCCTTTGGCGAGGAGGAAGAGGAGAAGGGGTTTTTCGGCTTCCTGAAAAAGAGCGGCGACAAGATTACGTCCATGAAGATAAAATACAACAAGGCGGAGACGAACATCAACCAGATCGTGAAGGCCCTGGAGAGCCATCAGGTACAGTTGCTTAAGGACATTGCCCTGCTGGACAAAATGTACGAGTTGAACCTGACATATTTTAAGGAACTGACAATGTACATCATGGCGGGCAAGAAGAAGCTCGACGAGGTTCGTTCCACCAAGCTGAAGGAACTGCTTGACAAGGCACAGAAAAGCGGGCTGGCGGAGGATGCGCAGGCGGCGAGGGATCTTGACGGGATGTGCAACCGGTTTGAGAAGAAAATCCATGATTTGGAATTGACGCGCCAGATTTCCATCCAGACGGCTCCGCAGATTCGCCTGGTACAAGGAAACGACACGCTGATGGTGGAAAAAATCCAGTCCACCATCGTCAACACGATTCCGCTGTGGAAGAGCCAGATGGTGCTTGGACTGGGCGTGGAGCATTCCGCGCAGGCGGCCGCGGCGCAACGTGAGGTGACGGACATGACCAACGAGCTGCTCAAGAAGAACGCGGACAAGTTAAAGATGGCGACGATAGACACGGCCAGGGAGTCTGAGCGCGGCATCGTGGACATCGAGACGCTGAAACATACGAACGAGTCCCTCATTTCCACCTTGGACGAGGTGATGAAGATCCAGCAGGAGGGGCGCCAGAAACGCCGCGAGGCAGAGGTCGAGATGCAGCGCCTGGAGGGCGAATTGAAAACAAAACTGTTGCAGATCCAGGCCCAGGGATGATTGAAAGCAATTGGCATTGAACGCTTAACAAGCGCGGAAAGCGCGAGTTTGGCGAAAAGAACTTCCTTAAGGAAGGGCGAAATTGGTAAGGATAACTTCCTTTAACAAAGAAGAGGAGACATTTTATATCATGGCAAAGGAAAAGAAATTGGTAAAGTCCATTACCGCGCGTGACGAGGATTTCGCGCAGTGGTATACGGATGTCGTGAGAGAGGCGAAGTTATGTGATTATTCCGGGGTCAAGGGATGCTTGAACTACCTGCCCAACGGATATGCGATTTGGGAAAACATTCAAAATGACCTGGACGGGCGGTTCAAGGAATCGGGCGTGGAGAACGTGTATTTGCCGGTCTTGATTCCGGAGTCGCTTTTGCAGAAGGAGGCGGACCACATCGAGGGGTTCGCGCCGGAGGCGGCGTGGGTGACGCAGGGCGGTTCGGAGCCATTGCAGGAAAAGTTCTGCATCCGCCCGACGTCGGAGACGTTGTTCTGTGACGTGTGGAGCAAGACGGTGCAGTCTTACCGTGACTTGCCGAAGGTGTGGAATCAGTGGTGCTCGGTGCTGCGCTGGGAGAAGACGACGAGGCCGTTCTTGCGTTCGCGCGAGTTTTTGTGGCAGGAGGGGCATACGATTCACGCCACTTACGAGGAGGCCGAAGAGCGGACGCTGATGATGCGTGACATTTATTATAACTTTATCCAGGATGACCTGGCGATTCCGCTGATTACCGGGCGCAAAACCGAGAGCGAGAAGTTCGCCGGGGCGCAGGACACCTACACGGTGGAGGCATTGATGCACGACGGACAGGCGTTGCAGTCGGGCACGAGCCATTTCTTTGGTAATTCGTTCCCGGACGCGTTCAACATCAAATATGCGGACAAGAATAACGAGCTGCACAGCGTTTATGAGACTTCGTGGGGGTTGTCCACTCGCATCATAGGAGCCATCATCATGGTTCATGGCGATGACGACGGGTTGGTGTTGCCGCCTAGAATCGCGCCAATCCAGACGCGGGTAATTCCAATCGCCCAGCACAAGGAAGGCGTGCTTGATAAGGCGCGGGAGATTTTGGCCGCGCTGACGGCGGCGGGTTACAAGGCGAAGCTTGACGATTCGGACAAGGCGCCAGGCTGGAAGTTTGCCGAGCAGGAAATCCTTGGTATCCCGACCCGTATCGAGATTGGACCCAAGGACATTGAAAACGGGCAGGTGGTCGTGGTGCGCCGCGACACGAGGGAGAAAATCGTCGTGCCGATTGACGAGATTGCCACCAGGCTTTCTGAAATCTTAGAGACGATGCAAAAGGAAATGTTCGAGCGGGCGAAGGCGTTTCGCGACGGGCGAATCAGTTCTGCCACCACGATGGAGGAGATGGGGCGTAAGTTTAATGAAAAGCCGGGTTTCATCAAGGCGATGTGGTGTGGCGGGGCGGCCTGCGAGGACGAGGTCAAGGCACAAGTGGGCGGCATGACTTCGCGGTGCATCCCCGAGGAACAGGAACATCTGTCCGACGTGTGCGTCTGCTGCGGGAAGCCGGCGAAGCACATGGTGTACTGGGGCAGGGCGTATTAGAGCGGGAACGGGCGTGAAAACAAGTCATAAACGGCGTGGGGCGGAATGCTTCCGCCCCACCGCCTTAGTTTCTTTTCACGGGGGACTCCACCCTTTTCGGGTTGTGGGAAACAAGGTACCTGGCGTTATTCAAGCAAGCCTGCAACGTTTCATTCCTTGTTTCCCCACTCCGTGAAAAGTAGCCCGTCTTTAATAGAAAAATCCATAAACTGAAAAAATCCCCTTGACTTTCATTGGAAAACGTAATAAACTAGTCTAGCGTGCATGGAAATGCATCATGTTTTTGTGCGCGTTTAGATAATGTATGTTATCTGCAACCATCCTGACAAGCGCAGGAAAACGAAAGAACATCATAGGAGGTGAAAAGAATGCCAACATTTAACCAGTTAGTTAGAAAAGGACGTCAGACTTCCGAGAAGAAATCAACCGCGCCGGCCCTGCAAAAAGGATACAACTCCTTGAAGAAGCGTGCCACGGACGTGTCCGCCCCGCAGAAGAGGGGGGTGTGCACCGCGGTCAAGACGGCCACCCCGAAGAAGCCGAATTCGGCGCTGAGAAAGATTGCCAGGGTTCGTCTGTCTAACGGAATCGAGGTGACGAGCTACATTCCGGGCGAGGGACACAACCTGCAGGAGCATAGCGTCGTCATGATTCGTGGTGGAAGGGTAAAGGATTTGCCCGGTACCAGGTATCACATCATCAGGGGTACGCTGGATACGGCGGGCGTCGCGAAGAGACGCCAGGCTCGTTCCAAGTACGGCGCGAAGAGGCCGAAAGACGCGAAGAAGTAAAGATTAGGGCACTTGGCGGATGCACAAGTGCGAGGTTTGTTCTTCCGACATTTTAGTAAACAGATAAGAAGAACAGAAAAATTTAGGAAGAACTAAAAAAAGAAATCGTATCACAAACAGAACTATGATGTATCGTAGGTTGCAGTTTAAGTGTACTTGGCCAGGGCTTTGGGACGGACACCGTCACGATTGCAGCAGTTGACGGGCGGCCGAAAACGGGCGTTGGCAGGGTGACATCCTTATACAACCACGAAGCACATGCGGGCGGCGCGCGAGGGAAAGGATGGCGTATTTCGCCATCCGGCCTGCGAGGCGCGTTGTCAGACGATTGCCATAGAACGACACATGTGAGTACCGATGAGTTAATCCCGGATTTTTTCGGAAAATATGATTAAGGAGGGAAGGACCGTGCCACGTAAAGGACATACTCAAAAAAGAGATGTATTAGCAGATCCGATATACAACAACAAAGTCGTTACCAAGCTGATTAACAACATCATGTTGGACGGCAAGAAGGGCGTAGCGCAAAAGATTGTATACGGGGCGTTTGAAAGGGTTGAGGAAAAGGCCGGAAAGCCTGCCGTCGAAGTGTTCGAGGAAGCGATGAACAATATCATGCCGGTATTGGAAGTAAAGGCAAGACGTATCGGCGGCGCGACGTACCAGGTGCCAATCGAGGTAAGGGCCGATAGGAGACAGGCGCTGGCACTGCGTTGGCTTACCATGTTCTCGCGCAAGCGGGGCGAGAAGACCATGCAGGAGAGGCTGGCCAATGAGATTCTCGACGCGTCGAACAACACGGGAGCGTCCGTGAAGAGAAAAGAAGACATGCACAAGATGGCAGAGGCCAACAAGGCGTTTGCACATTATAGATTTTAACAGGAGGCAACAATGGCTGGAAGAGAGTACCCATTAGAAAGAACCAGGAACATCGGTATCATGGCTCATATCGACGCGGGCAAGACCACGTTGACGGAACGTATTCTATATTATACCGGTGTAAATTATAAGATTGGTGATACTCACGAAGGCACTGCCACCATGGACTGGATGGAGCAGGAGCAGGAGAGGGGTATCACGATTACTTCGGCTGCCACGACTTGTCACTGGACTTTGGAAGACCACACGAAGCCAAAGAAAGATGCCTTGGAACATCGTATCAACATCATTGACACGCCAGGGCACGTTGACTTCACCGTGGAAGTTGAGCGTTCGTTGCGCGTTTTGGACGGCGCCGTCGGCGTATTTTGCGCGAAGGGCGGGGTCGAGCCGCAGTCGGAGAACGTATGGCGTCAGGCGGACACGTACAACGTGCCGAGAATGGCGTTCATCAACAAGATGGACATTTTGGGAGCCGATTTCTACAACGCGGTGGAACAGATTAAGACCAGGCTTGGTAAAAATGCCATTTGCCTGCAGCTGCCGATTGGCAAGGAGGAAAACTTCAAGGGAATTATCGACTTGATGGAGATGGAGGCCTATATCTACAATGATGACAAGGGCGACGACATCTCGGTCGTTCCGATTCCGGAGGAAATGGTCGACGACGCGGAATTGTACCACACCGAGCTGGTGGAGAAGATTTGCGAGTTGGACGACGACCTCATGATGGAATATTTGGAGGGCGAAGAGCCGTCCGTTGAGGATTTGAAGAGAGTTTTGCGCAAGGGAACTTGTGAATGTACGGCGGTACCGGTTTGTTGTGGCAGCGCCTATAGGAACAAGGGCGTGCAGAAGTTGTTGGACGCGGTTTTGGAATATATGCCGGCACCTACTGACATCCCGCCGATTCAGGGCGTGGACGAGGATGGAAACGAGGTCGTGAGGCATTCTTCCGATGACGAGCCGTTCTCGGCATTGGCGTTCAAAATCATGACGGATCCGTTCGTGGGCAAGCTTGCCTACTTCCGCGTATATTCCGGCACGATGAATTCCGGTTCCTACGTGCTGAACGCGACGAAGAACAAGAAGGAGCGTGTTGGCCGTATCCTGCAGATGCATGCCAACAAGAGGGCGGAGCTTGACAAGGTGTATTCGGGTGACATCGCGGCTGCCATCGGCTTCAAGTTCACGACGACGGGTGATACCATTTGTGCCGACCAGCATCCGGTAATCTTGGAATCCATGGAATTCCCGGAGCCGGTTATTGAACTGGCCATCGAGCCGAAGACCAAGGCTTCCCAAGGAAAGCTTGGCGAGTCGTTGGCAAAGCTGGCAGAGGAAGACCCGACTTTCCGCGCGCATACCAATCCGGAGACTGGCCAGACCATTATCGCCGGCATGGGCGAGTTGCATCTGGAGATTATCGTCGACAGGTTGTTGCGCGAGTTCAAGGTGGAAGCGAACGTGGGCGCGCCGCAGGTTGCTTACAAGGAGTCCATCACCAAGCCGTCGGACATCGACAGCAAGTATGCGAAGCAGTCCGGTGGACGTGGACAGTATGGACATTGTAAGGTTCGTTTCGAACCCATGGACGTCAACGGGGAGGAAATTTACAAGTTCGATACCGAGGTTGTCGGCGGTTCAATTCCGAAGGAATATATCCCGGCGGTCGGCGAGGGTATCGAGGATGCCATGAAGTCCGGTATTTTAGGCGGGTTCCCGGTAGTTGGCGTTCACGCCACCGTATATGACGGTTCCTACCATGAAGTCGACTCCAGTGAGATGGCGTTCCATATTGCGGGTTCGCTGGCGTTCAAGGATGCCATGAAGAAGGGCGAGCCGGTACTTTTGGAACCTATCATGAAGGTCGAAGTTACCATGCCGGAAGAATATATGGGCGACATCATTGGCGACATCAATTCTCGCCGCGGCCGCATCGAGGGCATGGATGACCTGGGCGGTGGCAAGATTGTGCGTGGATACGTGCCGTTGTCCGAGATGTTCGGATATTCCACGGATCTTCGTTCGAGGACGCAGGGACGTGGTAATTACTCGATGTTCTTCGAGAAGTACGAACCGGTTCCGAAGTCCGTACAAGAGAAAGTGCTATCGAACAAGGGCGACAAATAAGCCGGGTCACTAACGGAAATCACGGCCGGTTAGGCCGTGAATTGTAATCAGAATTTATATTTTAGTGAAATATAATCAAAAAAGGCTTGAAAAACGGCTGACTTTGAAATATAATCAGAGTTAGCCGAGCAAAAATTTAGAAACAAACTAGGAACAAATCAAAAATGCCGAAAGGCGACGTAAATTAAGGAGGATATTCACAATGGCTAAAGCTAAATTTGAAAGAACAAAACCGCATGCTAACATTGGTACCATTGGCCACGTTGACCATGGTAAGACGACTCTGACGGCAGCTATCACGAAGGTACTGTCCAAGAGGGTGGCGGGTAACGCCGAAGTCGCGTTTGACAACATCGACAAGGCTCCAGAAGAGAGGGAGCGTGGAATCACGATTTCCACCGCGCACGTCGAGTACGAGACGGAGAAGCGTCACTACGCACACGTTGACTGCCCGGGGCATGCCGATTACGTTAAGAACATGATTACCGGTGCGGCCCAGATGGATGGCGCGATTTTGGTCGTAGCCGCTACCGACGGCGTTATGGCCCAGACGAAGGAACACATTCTTCTGTCCCGTCAGGTAGGCGTTCCGTACATCGTCGTATTCATGAACAAGTGCGACATGGTTGATGACGAGGAATTGCTTGAGTTGGTCGAGATGGAAATTCGTGAATTGCTCGACGAGTACGAATTCCCGGGAGACGACACCCCGATTATCCAGGGTTCCGCTTTGAAGGCTCTGGAAGAGCCGGAGAGCGAGTGGGGCGACAAGGTCATGGAATTGATGGCGGCAGTGGACGACTGGGTTCCGGATCCGCAGCGTGACAAGGACAAACCGTTCTTGATGCCGGTGGAGGACGTCTTCTCCATTACCGGACGTGGTACGGTTGCCACCGGCCGTGTGGAGCGTGGTACGCTTCATGTATCTGACGAAGTGGAAATCATCGGTATCCATGAGGACATCAGGAAGACCGTCGTAACCGGTATCGAGATGTTCCGCAAGCTGCTTGACGAGGCCCAGGCCGGTGATAACATCGGTGCTTTGCTTCGTGGTGTTCAGAGAACTGAAATCGAAAGAGGACAGGTTCTGATTAAACCAGGCACCGTGAAGTGCCACAAGAAGTTTACCTGCCAGGTATACGTATTGAAGAAAGAGGAAGGCGGACGCCATACTCCGTTCTTCAACAACTATAGGCCGCAGTTCTATTTCAGGACGACGGACGTGACTGGTGTCTGCGAACTTCCGAGCGGCGTGGAGATGTGCATGCCTGGTGATAACGTGGAGATGACCGTGGAACTGATTCACCCGGTAGCCATGGAAGAGGGTCTTGGATTCGCTATCCGTGAGGGTGGCCGTACGGTAGGATCCGGCAAGGTTGTCAAGATTATCGAGTAATTTATACAAGGCTAGAATTTATGGGGGGTTCCGAGATTTCGGGAACCCCCTTTTTAAAACTTGAACAAGGCAGTTAATTAGCGTCGGTGTACAGATGGCAACACGCCTTAACCCGTGTTGCCATCTGTACACCGACGCTAATGATGGGTTAGAGCCTGGGTGAATTTCACGGGGCGGGTAATCCCCCATTGAAATTAATTTGAATTATTGAGGTTTATATATATCAGCCAAATTCCATTAGAGAACATATCAGAGAAACACCCCCATACCCGAAGATACAAGAGTATTATCAATCTGTTAAGGGCAGAGATATTTTTTCATCTGCGCACTTATCTTTTCCTTTGCGATAGAAATGGATTTACCCACTGAAGAAGCAGTACAATGCTCCATTGCAGCAGGTTACGGTTTCTGCGTTCCATATGCCGAAACTCAATAAAGAATTGTTCAGACGCCTCTAATTCGTGATAGCCGCCTTGCCCGTCCTTAAAGCTGATAAAGTACCTTGTGCCGTTTTCCGCCGTTTCTTCCCGAAGCGTATATGTCTTAACTCGGTATGCCATTATGTCTTTCCTCCTGCGAAAAAATAGGGCGTGAGGTTTTGACCTCTCACCCCGTAGCCCGCAGTAGAATGTATTTTTGTTCCCTTACCGCTTAAAGGCATTCAGCTTTTTCCGCAGGTGTCCCATCCTTGCGTAGACAGCCCCCGTTGTCAGCCACGGCAGAAACCGCCTTACGGCGCATTTCTGCAAAAAGCGACAAAAGAAAAACCGCAAAGGCTGTCATACCTTTGATATGCTCCCCTTAAGGTAGACAGATGAAATAATAAAACTGTCACTATAAGGAGGAGCATATTTTATGAGATGAACAAAATTGCATTATCAGTTGACTTTATTGCAAAGACGATTTATAGTGTCATCTACCAAGGAAAAAGGGATTGACTCTCATATTATGTGAGGGTTTACACTTAAAGTCAGGAGGTGGTTTCTTTGCTGAAAATAGGAGAAATTTCAGTCTTGTCACAAATCAGTATCCATATGCTCCGGCACTATGATGAGATTGGTTTGCTGATTCCTGAGCATGTGGATGATTTCACGGGACATTCCTTTTCTGGCGACGGGGAGCTGATGCTCTCCATCCTTGCGTCCTTTGCGCAGGAGGAAGTGCGGTCGCCTTCGGAGAATTCCAAGTGGGGCATTCGCAAATCCTACCAGAACGGGACCGATGGTGTGAGGAACAAGAAAGTCCTCGGCTACCGCTACGATGGAGAGAAGTATGTGGTAAAAGAGGACGAGGCAGAGGTTGTGAGATTTATCTTTGCACAGACTGCCGCAGGAGTGGCGTCGTCGGATATCCTTGCAGAGCTGAAAAAGCGAGGGGCAAAGTCCTGGCGGGGGTATGACTTCACTTACAGCCATCTGAACACCATTTTGAAAAACGAGATTTATATCGGTGACAAGCGGCTGCAGAAATGCTATGTGGCAGACCCCATCAAGCATAACAAAGTGAAGAACAAGGGAGAGGTTCCGCAGTATTATGTGGAGGGCAACCACGAAGCCATCATACCGCCCGTTGTTTTCGACAATGTATAGGTGCTGATGCAGTCACGGGGCAAAGGCAGCAACCGGAATAGCTGCGTGAGCGTTTTTTCCAGTAAGATACGGTGCGGGGACTGCGGGAACTGGTACGGCTCCAAGGTCTGGCATTCCAACGACAAATACCGCAAGGTGGTCTGGCAGTGCAACCATAAATTTGACGGTGGGGAGAAATGCACCACGCCGCATTTGGATGAGGAAACCATCAAGCAGCTTTTCATAAAAGCGTTGAATACCATAGGGAAAGAGAAAGACCTTATCATCGCAGGTTTTGGGGAAGTCAAAGACGCGGCATTTGAAACCGGGGAACTTGAGGCGGAGGCAAGGCAGCTTAACGGAGAGATGAACGTGGCGGCGGAACTGATACAGAAATGTATCGGTGAGAATGCCCGCATTGCACAGAAACAAGGCGAATACGCCAAACGGTATGATGCCCTGGTGGAGCAGTTTGAAACGGCGAAAGCACGGCTGGAGGAAGTGCAGGCGGCCATCACGGAGAAACAGGCGCAGCGGAAAATGATGGAGAACTTCATGGAGGTGCTGCGGGGTCTACCGGAGCAGGTGGATTACTTTGACGAGGCAGCCTGGTATGCCATGGTGGATTTCATGACGGTCTACGGCAAGGACGATGTGCGGTTTACCTTTAAAAACGGGATGGAGATTAAAGCGTAATGGGGCTGTCGGATAATGCGGCAAGCCCATAATATATTGCCGTGAACCTCGATGTATCACGGCATATATTGTAGGTGCACGGTCATTTCCCGACAGCCCCATTTAAACCCAAACTGGAAGTTATCTTTTTATATAGATTAAATCCGTCATACCATTATACGATTGTGTTTTGAGCAGCTTTAACTTAATTTCATGGTCAGCTTTTTCGAAAAGCCGAATGCCCGAACCCAAAATCGTCGGAATCACAGTAATATAATAACAATCAATGACATCCTTTTTTACTAACTGCTGGATTAGGTTTGCACCACCACATATCCAAATACCTTTTCCATTTTCTTCTCGTAGTTTTTTTATCAGCTCAACGGGACATTCATTGGTAAAATGAATTTTATCAGAAGATATTTTGGGGTTGTGTGTTACAACATAGGTTGTAAAATCATGATAGACCCATTCATTCGGTGAAAGTTCAGTGACAATTTGATGATAGGTGTTCCAGCCCATTATTACAGTATCAATATCATTCACAAATTTCGAATATGAGTCAATGTTATCATCATCGTTGCCCTGTCCGGCCAGCCAACTCACGCTGCCTTTACTGTCTGCAATATATCCGTCAAGGCTCATCGCTATAAACAGACTAACTTTTTTCATAAGTTCTCCTTTCGACTCATAAAATGAATTTTATCTATGGATATACATTCTTGTCATATCAGGCTCATTATCCCCTTGAACCATACACAAAAATTCCCAGCCATATCTTTCGTAAAAACTTGTATGGTCTGTAATCAAATAAATAGGAGTAATTCCTTTGGACTTCATATCCTTCACAACAATATCAAGTAATTGTCCCGCAATTCCTTGACAACGATATTCCTTTTCTGTATATACCGCACATACATTTGGCGCAAGGTCTTTCCTGTCATGAAAATCATTTTCAATTACACCAAGACCGCCTGCAATGCGCCCGCTGTCTAAACAAAGATACCAACCATATTCTGTTTCATTATTGATATAGGCTTTCATACATTCAAGATAAGCTTCTTGTGGTACTCCCCATTTATCATGAAACCATGCCGCTGCGGCTTCTTTTAATTCGGGTTTTTGTCTTAAAGTAACATAAGTATATTCTTTCATATTTTTCACCATACCATTCCAAGGCATAAACGAGTTGTGAAATTTTTGTCAAGTTCTTTCACTCTTACCTTTACAACTTCCAGTTTTGTTAAAACATGATACCATAAAATAAAGGATAAATCTATTGAATTTTGGCTTGTTTTTCCATTTGAACCCCCTTTGGAGGCAAAATAAAAAAGTGTATGGAAAATAAAATTGTATCAAAATGGGCTATTAGATAGACGATGGAGTGAGCGGCATGACCTTCGACCGGGACGGCTTCAAGGCCATGATTGGCGAGGTGGAGGCCGGGAACGTGGTAACGATCATCGTCAAGGACATGAGCCGACTGGGAAGGAATTATGTGCAGATGGGAATGTTGCGGGAACAGCTACGCAGGGCGAATGTAAGGCTGATTGCAGTCAACGAGGGCGTTGACATAGGTTCGGGCTTTGATGATGATTTCCTTCCGTATACCGACGCTATGCAAGGACATCAGCAAGAAAATCAAGTCCACCTTTAAGGCAAAAGGCGAAAGCGGAAAGCACGTTGCGAGCAGTCCGCCATACGGTTATCTGAAAGACGGCGAAGATAAAAACCAATGGGTGATTGATGAAGTGGCAGCGCCCATTGTCAGACGGATATTTCGAATGACTTTGGAGGGTTACGGTCCGTATCAGATTGCGACACGGTTATCAGCCGAACATATCCCGATTCCTGCCTACCCATGAGCCGATTATCGACCAAGAAACCTTTGACAACGTACAGCGTATCAGAGGACGGGTAAAGCGTTATCCCGATGGTTGGGGCGAAGCGCACCCACTCATAGGACTGATGTACTGCGCTGGTTGCGGCGGTAAGATGTATGTCCATAGGGTAAACAACGGAAAGCGTGTTCCCATGTATGTGTGCGGTAATTATGCGAAACAGCCAGTATGAGGGCGAGCAGGAACAGTTATAGGGCGAATTGGACGGTTACAAAACGGAATAGGCACAGTATGAAAATGACCGCAAATCTGCCGCACGTTTCCTCAAATTGGTTGAGAGATACAGCAATGCGGAGAAAATGCGGAAGAAAGAGGCGAGAAAGGACGGACTGCACCAGAATTATCTGAAACGGAAAGCCAACGGGAAACAGAAAGAATACGAGGAACGCACCAAAGCGAAGAAAAAGGCGCAGATAGAGAGCAAAAAGGAGCAGATAAGAGCCGAGGACAGGGATAAAGCGGTCATGTGAAAACCTGATACGCTTGTTGCCGACTATCCCGACACATACAAGCTGACAGGACGAGGTATCTAAGACCTATTCCTTTCCAAAGTCTTTTATCGGCTACCAGAAACCGAGAGCGGTCAGCACCGAGCAGAGGGATACAGGCAGAGCGATGTTCCATCGCTTCGGCAGATGATGATTGCAAAGAATAGGATAAAACTTATTTATAAAACTATTGTTAAAGAATATTGTAAATATTTTGGCTACAACAGTAATTTCCTTGCTGGTACTTTCGGTCGTTGCTCTGTTTTTTCATGCGAGTTGTATTTATTTGGAAACAGTGTTTCAGGCTTTTTGTATAAACATCATTACTCATATAGGAATAATGATTATTCAAAAAATCAAATTAAGAAATATTTTTACTGAAATGGTGCTGGAAATCCTATTTATAGTGGGTGAACTTCTTGTGTTTGGGCGATTGTTTCATTGGTTTACAAGTTTATCATTTTTACTGCTTGTTTTTATGGGAGTTGTAATATATATCATTTCATATTTTTTGAATTTGCTACAAATGAAACAAGAAGCAATAGAAATTGTTTTTATAAAAACCGACCAAACATGGATTGGTGAAAATATATTGCATAAAATCTGTTGCATTTTGCTGATATGGATTGCGTTGGATATGCTTAGACTTCATTGGAGTGATTTGGGATTTTCAAAAAAAGGGTTATTTGCTGGTTTGAAATATGGTCTTGCTCTTGGCATAAGCACTTTTTTTCTTTCTTATGTTGCAGAGTTTATTGTTTTGTTTGTAATGGGGAAACACGTATCTTTACGATTTTACATTACGAGTTTTTCACTTACGCAGTCACATACAAATGGCAGTTCTTTGTTAGCAGTGATAGTGTGCGTTATTGGCAATATTATAAATGTCTATGCAGAAGAGGGGCTGTTTAGAGGACTGTTTTGTAAAATCGGCATACAATACTATTCTCAAAAGACAGCCAATAAGATACAAGCTCTGCTTTTTGGAATATGGCATATTACCAATGTAATAAATCCTCTCCTTGACGGTTCTATGAATATCGCTATGGCGGCTTTTATGGGGATAGGATATATACTATTGTCGGGAATTTTAGCCTATGAATGGGGTATGTGTGCAGCATTTTCAGGAACGCTTTGGATAGGTGCATGGTTTACGGTTGCATTTTTATAATTCAGAGGGGCAACAACATTTTAAGTCGTTGCCCCTTGATTACTAAAACTAAATTTCAAATATAGCTCTATATTCTTGTCGCTGGTTCGATAGATTTACTGTTTGCTAATTTACCTTATACCTCAAAATTGTTTTGAGCTTATCCGCTTTTGTCCTATTAGTTAAATAAATTTCTCTGTGACAATCTGATATGCGTTGCAGACCGTTTTCCTCTGCAAATTTATCCATTTGCTCAAAAGAGAATGGTTCATTGTCATATGAGCCGGTATGCAGAATTTCAACACATTTTCCGTCATGTATCGTATCAAAAATAATATCTTCATACAGTCTGTTTGGCTTTTTGATTTTTACCTTTTCCAATGCAGCACATACCATTTCCGCTGTAATAAAGTCCGGCTGACGTATCATAATGGTATATTCCAAATTTTCTTTTATGAGTTTACCCGCAGCAGATTCCGTATCAACGTTTTTCTGTTTCCAGATACCCTCTAAAGGATAAACCGTAAAGTCGTGGATTTCATTTGATAAAATATTTTTAGTTGCAGTAGATTTATAACCCATTTTAATAGCATACGCTAATGAAAAGAGAGCGCCTACCTTATCTGAAAAATCCGTGTCGTTAGGATTTCCGCTTCCCTTAATCATAATAAAATTTTGTGTGGGTATATCTACCAAAGCAGGTATACTCTTTGCTCCATATAGGGCTTTTTCGTGCTTTCTCCATTCAAATTTCATATCAGCACCTCCTTATGGAAACAGTGTATCAAATATAACCTGACACCCAATGTCATGTTCTATATTTTTCCTGCATTTTCTGTAATCTTTTTTTCATCTGCTCCCGTATGGACTGTGGTTCTATTATCTCAACGCTATCCGAAAAAGACATCACATAAGAATACAGAACCTCGTTGTCGGGTAAATCTACTTGGACATATAAATTTCCTTGTGAATCTTCTGTTATGCTATCTGTAAATTCATCATAAACACGAAAAGCCGCTTGCCTGTCAAATTTCAACTTAACGGCAACAGTATTTTTAACTTGTATTTGTTTTTCGATTTTTGTCGGTGTAAAATCTTGCGTAAAAGTTTCAGACAGCATTTCAAGCTCTTTTATTCTCGTCAACTTAAAAAAGCGGTAATCATTTCTTAACAAGCAAAAAGAATATAAATACCAGCTTTTGCTCTTGAATACTAACCGAATAGGTCTTACATTTCTTTTCTCTTTATTTCCTTTTCCGCTAAAATAGCAAAAGGAAATCGTTCTCTTTTGGAAAATGGCTTCTTTGATGATATTAAATGTATCTTGCTGTGGGGTACGATGCGCCCAGTCTGAAAAATCAACTTCAATCCAATTTGTAGATTTTATCTGAAATAAACCGCTTAACTTTGTAAGCAACTCATTAGAATTTTTTTCTGTGGTCGCAATCATTCCTTGTAATGCTGTTAGCATTTGTTCCTGTTCTTGTTCAGAAAGCAAAGATTTATCCAGCGTATAATCGTTAAGGATAGAAATACCTCCCCCTTTTCCTTGTGTTGCATAAATGGGGATTCCAGCGCTGCTTATGGAATCAATATCTCTGTAAATGGTTCTGATTGATACTTCAAATTTTTGAGCAAGTTCGGGGGCGGTTGCCTTTCCGTTCTGTAAAAGATAGTATACAATTCTAAATAATCTGCTTTCCCGCATTTTCATCACCTCCCGCATATTATAACACATAAACCTGTCAATAGAATGTCATGTTATAAAAAATGAAGAGAGGGATTCCATAGCCTGTTATGCACATTTCCACGATACGCCTTTTGTTTTTTCAGTCCTTATGCGGTTCGCTCTGCTTCTTGTTTTTTTCTATGGTATGCTTCCCTCCTTGCAGCAAGGTAGTTTTCATAGCGTTCCACCGCTCAATCTGCCTTTGCCATTCGGCTATCGGCGTTTCCAGCCCGGTCTGTTCCTCGTCATATTCGGCAAGAAGCCGGGTAAAATGCTTGTCGGGTATCTTGCCCGTGGCGTTGCCCTCGTACAGCTTTTTCACAAGCCCGTCAAGCTCTTTGTGCCGCTTCTGTGCCTTATTGATTTTCTGCTTACATTCCTTGACAGTCTTTTCTTGGTTCTGGTCGGATGATTCCCGAACACGCTCGGTAAATTCCTTTTCGTTGTGCCGCACATACCAGCTTACACGCTGAATAACGGCAAGGATGGCGGCTTCAATCTTCGCCGTGGGGATATGGTGCATAGTGCAGTCATGGATTAAGTGACGGTAGCCGGAGCAGATGAAAGCGTCCTCAATCCATTTCCCTTGCACAAGGTTGTAACGGTGTGTGAGTTTTGAACCGCAGTCGGCGCAGCAGAGAAGCCTTGTCAAGCGGTTAGGGGTACTTGATAAATCCGTATTTGATTTTTCTTTTTTAGGTAAGTCAGTTCTTTGTATATCTTTATTTAATTGCGTTGGATTTTCCAATGACCGGGCAGAGTTTATCAAAGCGGTTTAGGAAACCCAGGCCGAGCAGCAGGCCAGCGACATCACCAGAAAGCGGAAACGGCTGGCGGCGGCACGGAAACGAGCCGGGGAACTGGAAAAACTGATATGCAAGATTTATGAGGACAATGTGCTGGGCAAGCTGCCGGACGCAAGGTACGCCGCCCTGGACGCACAGTACGCAAAGGAGCAGGAATCCCTTTCTGGCGAGATTGCCGAGCTGGAAAAGGCAATCGCTGGATATGAGCAGAGCCGGAAATCAGCGGAGAAATTTATCGCCCTTGTTGACAAGTATGAGAATTTTGACAACCTGACTACCACCATGCGGAATGAGTTCGTGGAGAAAATCCTTGTCCATGAGCGTGACCGGAAAGGCAGTGCTGAAACTCTTATGCCGCAGCTGATGAAGGCCGCCGGTGTGACCGTAGAACTGAAAGCAGACGACCAGATGAAATGGGTGGGGCTGGCAAATAACTGCAAGGCGCAGGCAGAGGAAATCATTCTGCATGAACTGATTTACGATGGAATTTGAAAAGCGTTCGGAAGGGCATTGACAGATGGGTATGAGTGTAGTATGATTGTTGGCATGGGAAATTCCCTCAAAGGAGAACCAAAATGAATTTTTATTTGACCAATCAACTCAAAAAGAAACTGAACTCTGTACAATCCATTCCGATGAAACATTGTACAGAGTATGGCGTATAAATAACGCATTAAGATTTCGTCGGAAAACAAGGCAATAGCTATTCTGACTATCAGTATATTTATTGCTTGTTTTCCGTATGCGGATTAAGCGTATGAAAGGCTATGGACAATGTTTTGTCTGTAGCCTTTTGTCATATAGGAACAGGAATCCATATGGGCAGAAGGCAGTACACAGATGTGTGCAGGTGCTTTCTGCCTTTTTGTGTTTATGGTAGTAATTTTATACCTTGTGAAATGGCTGAATGGACACGTGTGCCCTATGGGTATACAAAATGAAACCTTCAAAGACACCAGTATTGCTGTTAGGCAAAAACAAATGAAAGGATTGTGATTAACATGAGTTTATTAGAAATCGAAGGACTGACACATTCTTTTGGGGATAATCTGCTTTACAAAAATGTAGCGTTCTCTCTGAATAAAGGCGAGCATATCGGGATTGTTGGACAAAACGGAACAGGTAAAAGCACATTGATTAAGATTTGCACAGAGCAGATAATTCCAGATAATGGACGCATTATCTGGCAGTCCCAAGTATCGATTGGTTATCTGGATCAGTATGCAGAGATAGAGAAAAGTCTTACCATGCGTTCTTTTTTGAGGTCAGCTTTTTCGAGATTGTACCAGATTGAAAAAGAAATGACACAGCTTTATGAGAAAGCAGCCAGAGGACATACAGAATGTCTTGACCTTGCGGCGAGATATCAGGAACAGCTTGAAATCCATGACTTTTATTCCATCGAAACTCAAATTGAGCAAGTGGCGAATGGTTTAGGGCTGTTGGCGATAGGATTGGAAAGGCCGATTGAACAGATGAGCGGCGGCCAAAGGGCAAAGGTAATATTGGCAAAATTACTTCTTGAAAAGCCAGACGTACTATTGCTTGACGAACCAACAAATTTTTTGGACAAAGAGCATATTTTATGGCTTTCTGATTACTTATCGAATCTTGAAAATGCTTTTATGGTGGTATCTCACGACTATGCGTTTTTAGAAAAAATCGCTAATCGGATTTGTGATATTGACAACGATACGATAACAAAGTATTATGGCACTTATTCTGAATTTTTGAGAAAGAAAACTCTGTTGCGGGAAGATTATGTGCGCCAGTATTCCGCCCAACAAAAGGAGATTAAAAAAACGGAAGAATTTATCCGTAAAAATATTGCCGGAAGAAAGTCAAAAATGGCGAGAGGACGAAAGAAACAGCTTGAACGAATGGAAAAAATGGAAGCATTAGACCAGAAAGAGATAACGCCATATTTCCATTTTCCATCAACGCCATTTACGAATACAGAACACCTTTTCGTAAAGCATTTGTCCGTAGGCTATCATTATCCGGTTTTGTCTGATATTGGTTTTACAATAAAGGGCGGGCAAAAAGTAGTGATTACGGGTTTCAATGGGATTGGCAAGTCAACTTTGCTGAAAACACTGATTGGAGAGATTCCGTCAATGAACGGTCATTATAAATTTTCCAATCAGGTTACTATCGGATATTTTGAACAGGATTTATTATGGGACGATACAACAAGAACTCCCATACAAATTATTTCAGACAATTACCCGGAAATGGTGATGAAGGAGGTGCGTAAATCACTTGCTAGATGTGGTATTTCCAGCAAACACGCCATGCAGCCGATTGGAACATTAAGCGGCGGCGAACAGGCAAAAGTGGAAATGTGTTTGCTGACTCTAAAGCCATGTAATTTTCTAATACTGGACGAGCCAACAAACCATTTAGATGTGCAGGCGAAAGACTCTTTAAAAACAGCACTAGAAGAATTTCCCGGTACAGTGTTACTTGTTTCGCATGAAGAAAATTTTTACCGGGAGTGGACACAAAAAGTAATTAACATAGAAAAACGGTAAGTGATTTCATAAAACAAGCCGGGAATCAGAAATGCGCTGGCTCCCGGCTTGTAAAATCAGGAGGTTTATGGTAGTATGGAGATACGAGAACAGAAGGGAAATATTCTTTATGTGAATGGTGAATATCGTGGTGATTCCGCCCTAGGAAAACTCATGCACGATTTCAAGTGCATCAATGCAGATGATATGAATTTTGAATTGATGGCAAACCGTACACCGACGCTAGCCACTCCCGTTACAACTTTAGTATAGCACTTCAAAGATAGGCTGGGGAAAGTATTGGCTTTTTTAGGACCCAAAGAGATGGATGCCCTAAAAGAGAAATTTTTCAGTACAGATATTTATATAATAAAGTTTACTCGTCAGAGCTGAACGAAACTCTTTGTTCTTGCGAATGTGTTCTCATTGTGTTATACTTTTTCAGAGAAATGAATAACACAAGAGGAGGACATTATGAAGGAATATTCAAACGCGCCCATTCGTGACGCGAGTAAACTGGGATGGCCTAAAATGTTGGTTCTCGGCGTGCAGCACATGTTTGCAATGTTCGGGGCCACGATTTTGGTTCCGATTTTGGTCAACAGCTATTTTGGCGGCGAACTGACTAGGGCATTGACGGTGCAGGTGACACTGTTTTGCGCGGGATTCGGGACGCTGCTTTTTCATGTTTGTTCCAAATTCAAGGTGCCGGCGTTTTTGGGGTCGTCGTTTGCGTTCCTGGGCGGCTTTTCCACCATCGCCGGCCTGGACAGCGGAATCTATGCGGGCATGTCGATGAACGAGAAGGTTCTTTATGCTTGTGGGGGCATCGTGGTGGCCGGGGTCTTGTATTTCGCGTTGGCTCTCATTATCAAGCTGGTGGGCGTAAAACGGGTGATGCGTTTTCTGCCGCCGGTCGTGACCGGGCCGATTATCATCTGTATCGGGTTGAGCCTGGCATCGTCCGCCATTTCGAATGCCTCAAGCAACTGGTTTCTGGCAATCGTGGCACTGGCGACCATTATCGTCTTTAACATTTGGGGAAAAGGGATGTTCCGCATTATTCCGATTTTGATGGGCGTCGTAATCGCGTATGCGGTGGCGTTGGTAATGCATTTGTGTGGGATGACGAATCCGGACGGCAGCGCGATTTTAGATTTTGCGGCAGTGGGGGCGGCAGGATGGGTGGGACTTCCACCGTTTGCCATCTGCAAGTTTGACATTACGGCGATTCTCGTGATGGCTCCAATCGCGTTGGCGACCATGATGGAGCATATTGGGGACATGTCCGCCATTTCCGCGACGGTGGGAGAAAATTACCTGGCGGAGCCGGGCCTGCACCGTACCTTGGTTGGCGACGGACTGGCGACTTCCCTGGCGGGCCTGGTCGGGGGACCGGCGAACACGACTTACGGTGAGAATACCGGGGTGTTGGAGTTGTCCAAGGTATACGACCCGAAGGTGATTCGGATTGCGGCGGTATTCGCGATTCTTCTTAGTTTCATCCCGAAGGTGTCCTCCGTCATCAGCACGATGCCGTCAGCCATCATCGGCGGGGTCAGTTTCATGCTATATGGCATGATTTCTGCCATAGGCGTTCGCAACGTGGTGGAGAACAAGGTGGACTTGACGAAGTCCCGCAACTTGATCATCGCCGGAGTCATTTTCGTGTGCGGCCTTGGGTTTGGCGGCGGCCTGACGTTCGAATTGGCAGGGGTGTCCATCACGCTGACCGGATTGGCGGTGGCGGCGATTGCGGGAATCCTGCTGAATATCATCCTGCCGGGAAATGATTACGAATTTGGCGTGAATGCGAGCGGAGACCAGCATCGTGGCGTCTCCGTGCGGGCAAAGGCAGAGTAGGGTCATAATTTGCGGTTGCGGCTTTAGCAATACTCATGGCAGATTTTATTGGCCGTGAGTATAAATAGAGAAAGGAAGTGTATACAATGGAAAAAATGGATAACGTGATAATTTTGAACCACCCGTTGCTGCAGCACAAGATTTCGATGTTGCGCGACAAAAACACCGGAACCAACGAGTTTCGGAAGCTGGTGGACGAGATTGCCATGTTGGAGGGGTTTATCGCGTTGGAGGATTTGCCGTTGGAGGACGTGGAGGTGGAGACTCCGATTGAGAAATGCATGACCCCGAAAATTGCCGGACGTAAATTGGCGGTCGTACCCATTTTGCGTGCGGGCCTGGGGATGGTGTCCGGTATCCTGGCCCTGGTGCCGACGGCGAAGGTGGGACATATCGGATTGTACAGGGATGAGGTGACACACGAACCGCATGAATATTATTGCAAGTTGCCAAGTCCGATTGAGGAGCGAACCATCGTGGTGGTCGATCCGATGCTGGCCACCGGCGGTTCGGCGGTGGACGCGGTATCCATGATCAAGGAACATGGCGGGGTAAACATCAAATTCATGTGCATCATCGCGGCTCCGGAGGGAGTAAGGCGGCTTCACGAGGCGCATCCGGACGTGCAGGTATATATCGGGCATTTGGATCGCGAGTTAAATGAGAATGCCTATATCTGCCCGGGACTGGGAGATGCGGGCGACCGTATTTTCGGGACGAAGTAAATAGTAAACATGGCCATTCGCACGTAAGTACCCGAAAAACGGGTACTAAGTGCTCATGGTAAGAGGAAACTCCGCTTGGCTAGGCTCGAAAGGACCTCGCCAAGGCGCGCGGAGTACATTCGCACGTAAGTACCCGAAAAACGGGTACTAAGTGCTCATGGTAAGAGGAAACTCCGCTTGGCTAGGCTCGAAAGGACCTCGCCAAGGCGCGCGGAGTACATTCGCACGTAAGTACCCGGAAAACGGGTACTAAGTGCTCATGGTAAGAAGGAGACGTAGATGAAGGATCAAAATTGTGGTTATTGTATGAGGGGAGAACTCCTCGACGCGTTCGGCATTTTTATTTGTGACATGGACGTGAGCTCGTTGATTTTGTTCAAGGAACAGAGCAAGCCGGGAAGATGTATCGTGGCCTATAAAGACCATGTGAGTGAAATCGTGGATATCAGCGACGGGGAGCGCAATGCCTTTTTTGCGGACGTGACAAGGGCGGCACGGGCGATTCACGCGGCATTTTCACCGGACAAGGTCAACTACGGCGCGTATGGTGACACGGGATGCCATTTGCACATGCACCTTGTGCCGAAATACAAGGACGGCGACGAGTGGGGCGGCGTATTTCAGATGAACCCGCAGAAGGTGTTTTTGACGGACGGGGAATATGCAGAAATGATTGAAAAAATCAAGGCCAACTTGTAGTTTTGAAAGAGGAATGGAAAGGTTTCATGATTCATGGACGCGATGGAAGTGTTTTTGGAGTATGCCTCGCATTTTGACAGCGAGGGCAATGGAAGGATTAAGTTGAAAATCGTGCACACGCAGGCGGTGGCGGACGTGATGAACCGTCTGACAAGAAGGCTGGGGCTTACAGAGAGGATGCGCCGTCTCGCCTACCTTTGTGCCGTTTATCACGACATCGGCCGTTTTGAGCAGTTGAAGCGATATAACACGTTTTCGGATGCCGAGAGTTTCAATCATGCGTTGCTTAGCTGTGAAATCCTGCGCAAGGAGCATTTGTTGGATGAATTAGCAGAAAATGAGCGGGAGATGATTTTGACGGCCATTGCCAATCACAACAAATTTGCCATTGAGCCGGGGCTTGACGCGGATACGTTGCTCTTGTGCAAACTGATTCGTGACGCGGACAAGTGTGACATTTTTCGTGTCTTTGCCTATGAGGACATGGTGGACACGATGGGTGAGACGCTTGAACAAGTGGCAAAAGAGACCGTGTCGGACGTCGTGTACGATTGTGTCTTAAAGCATGTTTGCGTGAAGCGGGAGGACAGGAAGACCGGATTGGACGTCTGGGTCAGTTTTTTGACGTTCGTGTTTGACATTTATTTCAAGGAGAGCATCGAGTGGATCTTGGAGACGGGGTATTACAAGCTGCCGTTTGAACAAGTGACGTTTACCAATCCACAGACGGTCGGGCGGCTTGAGGTGGTGTTTGCCGAGGTGGAGGGGTATATGCGGGAGAAAATCGGGAGAGGGTGACTTCTCCCGATTTTTAGTAGAAAGATGAATGTGAGAGCAAGGGGGTTCAGTGTGTACCCGCTTCCACAAGAAGTCCGCCTATCAGGCCTTGCTTGGAAAGGAGAAATGTCCTTGCTTGTTTTTTGCTTAATGTAATCATGAGGGGGTCTCCTGATTATTGATTTCCGGAATCCCGTCTCCTTCCGTCAAGGCCTTTTTGGCCAGCTTGTCCGCCATTTCATTGTAATAATCCCCGGTGTGGGCGGCAACCTTGGTGAAGGAAATTTTGATTCTTTGGCCGTTTTGCCGCATGTATGCGGCGTATTTTTGCGTTAACGGGTTATTTGTCTTCCACCTGCCCGTGGCCCACATCTCGATACCGGAATAGTCGTAGCGGATGTCAATGGCCGGGTAATTATTTTTGATACACCATTTGACGGCGAACATCGCCCCCAGCATTTCCCCGGTCACGTTGCGCAATGCCAGGGACTCGGGATTGTCGCCGTTTCCCGACCACTCTTTGACTTCGCCGCCGGGGGTGATGAGGACGCAGCCGAAGGAGTAGCGTTTTACCTTTTTGTCAAAACTACCGTCCACGTAGGCGACGACCTGGCCGGGAAGGCAGGCCACTTGTGGCGGGAGGGGGCGTTTTGCGGCCTTGGACAGTTTCAGGCAAGATTTGGCGGAGGCACCTTTCGGGAGCTTCGGGGAAATCTTCGACGGGGATCCTAGCGAGAAAACCGAAGGGACTTTTTTCGAAGCTTTTGTCATTGAAGTCGTTTTTTGCGTTGCATTGTTCGGGGAAACTTCCACGGTTCTCGTCTTCACGCCACCTGCCAGATATTCTTTTGCGGCTTCTTCGGTGGGAAAGCCTTTATATTCCGCTCCCGGGTACCCGTCCACGGAAGCCTTGCACTCGTCCCAGGTATGAAAAATACCGATGACTTTGCCGGTTCTTACGGCGTAAAAATTTTTCTTGGCCATATCTGCTCCTTTAATGCGTTGGTCTTGATGTTTTGCGTTCTTCTTGATATTTCATGTGGATAAGTGTATCATAGATTGAGACAGATTTCCAATATTTTTATGAAATTTTATAATCGGGAGGGCTCATGATGCAATACAGGGAAGACAAACATGGAAACAAGCTATCCATTCTTGGCTACGGCTGCATGCGCTTCACGAAGAAGGGCAACAAGATTGACCTTGACAAGGCGGAGCGGGAGTTATTGTACGCCATTAAACAAGGCGTGAATTATCTGGACACGGCATATATTTACGACGGAAGCGAGGCGGCACTGGGGGAGATTCTGGAGCGAAACCGGATTCGCGACAAGGTTTTTATCGCCACGAAATTGCCGCAGTACATGGTAAAGTCCGTGGACGGGGCGGAAAAAATTTTTCAGGAGGAATTAAGGCGGCTGCGCACGGACCATGTGGATTATTACCTGATGCACATGCTAAGCGACGTGGAGAATTGGGAGCGGCTGAAGTCGATTGGCATTGACAAGTGGATAGAAAAGAAGAAAGAAAGCGGCCAGATTCGTAACATCGGCTTTTCCTTCCATGGGACGACCTCGCACTTCCTGCCGCTCCTTGACGCGCATGACTGGGACTTTTGCCAAATCCAGTACAATTATCTGGACGAGCACACGCAGGCGGGGCGCAAAGGTCTTGAGTACGCCGGCGCGAAGGGAATTCCGGTCATCATCATGGAGCCGCTCCGGGGTGGCAAGCTGGTCAACGACCTGCCTAAAAAGGCGCGGGAGGCCATCGCGGCGGATGCAAAGAAGAGAAGCGCGGCGGAACTGGCCCTGCGCTGGCTGTGGAACCAGCCGCAAGTGACGTGCGTCCTGTCGGGCATGAATTCTCTGGAAATGGTGCAGGAGAACGTCCGCATCGCGTCTGACGTGCGGGCCGGGGAATTTACGGACGGGGATTTTGCATTGATTTCGCGGGCGCGCTCTGCCATCATGGACGGCGTGAAGATTGGCTGTACCGGCTGCGGCTATTGCCAACCGTGTCCGAAAAACATTGGAATTCCGCAGGCCTTCCAGAGCTATAATCTGATTGAGGTGGAGGGAAAATCAAAGGCATGGATGGAATATTTCCAGAACACGGCGCTGCGCTCGAAGACGAGCAGCGCCTCCCAGTGCGTCGGCTGCGGGAAGTGCGAGGAGCATTGCCCCCAGCATTTGCCGATAAGGCAGTATTTGAAGGACGTGGAAAAAACGATGGAGACGCCGACATACCGGATTGCCAAAAAAATCGTCAAATTGCTTCATTTGTATTGACATGGCGCGCAGCTCCCGGAGAGCGCGTTTTATGGCATGTTGCCATCTGTACATTGACGCTAATCGCGGTTTATACAAGGAGGGTAATTATAGGTATGTCGGAGTAGGGCGTGGTTAAAGGAAATTTTGATGCCAAAAAGAGCTGTCGGGAAATGACTGCAGGCCCACGACATATGCCGTGGCACATCTGGATTTGCCACCATATACTGTGGGGTTTCCGCATTACCCGACAGCCCCTTTTTTGACGTTTCACGTCGTGCATTTTTGTGGCAATGGAAAAAGTGAAGTGCGGTTACTTGCACATTTCCGCGGCCAACGCGTCAATTTGTTCCAGGTTTTCCACACTCAAGGCGGACTTGATGGTCACGACGGGATCCACGACGGTCGTGTTTTTGCAACCCTCCAGCATCTTGCCCATCACCTTGGCGGCGGTCGAGGCCCAGGAGCCGTTTTCCATGAGACCCACGGTGCGGTTCTGCCAATTGTGCTCGGCGAGGGTGTTGATAAACTCGCGCATGAACGGGAAGACGTCCGCATTGTATGTAGTGGTCGCCAAAACGACCTTGCCATAGCGGAACGCGTCCTCGACCGCCTCGGCCATGTCGCAGCGGGCGAGGTCGTTGACCGTCACCTTCGGACATCCTTTCTCCTTCAGCTTTTCGGCCAATAGTTCCACGGCCTTTTTCGTGTTTCCATAGACGGACGTGTAGGCAATCATGACACCTTCACTCTCCACGCCGTAGGTCGTCCATGTATTATATAAATCAAGATAATAGCCGAGGTTTTCACTCAATACCGGGCCATGCAGCGGGCAAATGGTCTGGATGTCCAAGGCGGAAGCTTTTTTCAGCAGGTTTTGCGCTTGCGCACCATATTTCCCGACAATACCGAAATAGTAGCGGCGGGCTTCGCATGCCCAGTCTTCCTCGACGTCCAGCGCGCCGAACTTACCGAAAGCGTCGGCGGAAAAGAGTACCTTGTCAAAGCTGTCATAAGTGACGATGACTTCCGGCCAGTGTACCATCGGCGCGGCCACGAAACTCAATTCATGCTTTCCGAGGGAAAGCATGTCGCCCTCTTTCGCGATGAGCCGGCTGTCGGAAAAATCCGTGCCGAAAAATTGCTTCATCATGGTAAATGCCTTGGAGCTTGCCACGATGCGCGTTTGCGGGTAACTTTCCACGAAACGCATGACGTTTGCCGAGTGATCCGGTTCCATATGCTGGATAATCAGGTAGTCGGGTTGCCGCCCGTTTAGGACGGTGGCGACGTTTGCCAGCCATTCCTCTCCGAAATTCGCATCCACGGTGTCAAATACGGCAATTTTTTCATCCAGAATCACGTAAGAGTTGTAAGCCATGCCATTCTCCACCATATACTGCCCTTCAAAAAGGTCGATGTCGTGGTCATTTACACCAACGTATTTGATGTCGTCTGAAATTCTCATAATGATGCATCCTTTCTTTGAAAATTTGTTGTGTGATGATAGAGGAGGCAATACTTTTTCTGCTTCCAATACCATGTGGTAGAATACAACAGATTTTTAAAGTATACCATATTCTTCAAGTAATAGAAACCATTTTTCCCAAAATATCCATTGTGAAAAACAACGATATTTTCGCCCGTTTATTAAGTTTCATGGGTAATATGCCAAACGGCCGCAAAACCGAAAAAACAAGGGTTTACAAAACATATGTTCTGATGATATGATAAAGGAAACTCTAGGGAAAATGCATGGGAATTGGAGCGTGGATGGTGCGGCGCGCCATGTGTCCCGGTGGTGGTGGCAGGTGGCCTGGGGTTGAGAACAGGAAGGGGAGGCTATGTATGTATCCGATGATTGACAAGGAGAAAACGGGACGATGGCTGAAAGCGTTGTTTACGGTGAAAAGGGTGCGGCCGAAGGACATACAAGCGTATCTGTCGCTTGGCTGCATCCAGACGGTGTACCGTTGGCTGGACGGGACGAACATTCCGAGCATGGACCATCTTTATGCCCTGAGCGGATTGTTGGGGATTACCGTGGACCAGATGGTCGTTGGCAACAAGGATGACAGGGCGTGGCGGAGGCGGCGAGAAACTTGTTCGCGTCTGGCAGGATATCTGACGCGGTTGGAAAATCCAGAAGGGCCGTACTCGCGGTCGATAAAATCTGCCGTGACTCATGGCAAAGTGGAAGTGTGGAGATGAAGTCTTCAAGCGACCACGCCGCCCTAAAACTTCCTGCCATATTATACTGCGGGGCAAAAACATTTGACCCGCAGTATACGAGGATGCACACAGCCGCATAAGGAAACATGCCGCTATACCCCTCAATACATCCATCCCAGGAAGAACAGACCCATGTAAACCGCCGATATTGTATTTTGTGCAAATCGTGTTATACTGTTTTCTATATAAAACGGGAATCGCATTGAAGCATGGTAGTCAAAAATATCACACGAAAGGCTGGGACTAAGAATGAATTCGAACGCAAGACTCGTTCCCGCGGCAGACAAAACGTTGAAAATAATTGAACATATGGCAAGACATATCAAAGAAGGCTGCGGCGCGTTTTCCAGGAATGCCACGCCTGCTACACGGACACGACTATCGTGGAGGAAGATGCCTTCATAAAAGAAATCCACCAAGTCGCGGAACAAGGCTACGCCCTCAACAAGGGCGAATATGAAGACGGGGTATGTAGTATCGCCGTACCCGTCAGAAACGGCAGCGGAAACATTGCCGCCTCCATGAATATCGTCGTACCGGAGACACGCTTCTCAAACGAACGGCAAAAAGAATTGCTGGACTTGTTACTGGAAAAGGCGGCGTACCTCTCGTCGCTTCGGGGATACCAGGCGAAAGAATAGAAAAGGAGCCGCACACAATTCGGCAGCTCCTTTTCTTTTCCCATAACATCTTTTCATTTCCTTTGCGCTGTCCATGATTCCATGGGGTGTTCCACCTCCGTCACGTCAAGATTGGCGCGCTCCGCTATTTCCTCCCCCTCTTGCGCCGGTCGAAACACCAACAACTCCTCCATGTTGCATCCAAGCAGCCTGCTAAGCGCCACCATGTTGTCCATCGATGGCAGCGTCCTGCCCTTATACCAGTCGTATATGGTCTGCGTGGAACCGATGCGCAAAAGTTCCTGAATCTTCTTCGGAGAAATGTTCCTTTCACGAAACATGTCCCGTAAATGTTCCCCCGTCCGTTTCGTGTCGATTGCCGGAAATCGAAAATGATTCATGGTATGCCCCCCTTCATTATGAGCACTTGGTGACCGTATTTTGGTCATTAACGTGCGATACATGTCGTCGCCGTTAGCGAGGTTTTCCCGGGCTTACCAGACGACGTGTTACATTTTCATCTGCCACCTCTATTTTAATCCTTTCCACGCCCTTTGTCATTGAATTCAAAATTCAAAAGGCCACATTTCGCTCGTTTTTTCCACGTTTTTTCGTGTCTTTTTGCCGGAAATCTGCCCCGTTTGGCTCATTTTTCACCGTTTGCACGTATTTTTAGTATCATTCCAGTATCACGGGACACCCACGGAACATGCGCAAATCCGGGCAATTCGCCCAACTCGTAGGTAAGGCGTGGCACCTTCCTGCC
The DNA here is from genome assembly GCA_910574865.1 of Lachnospiraceae bacterium. Classification (GTDB taxonomy): domain Bacteria; phylum Bacillota; class Clostridia; order Lachnospirales; family Lachnospiraceae; genus Schaedlerella. Next base: position 142,345 of record CAJTDN010000006.1, read on the forward strand.
GCGCTTGTCCCGCCGTCCCCTCCGTCCGCACCGGGAAACCGCCAGGCACGCCGTCGGGTCGTGGTACCCTTCATGATTCTTCATCCGCTTCACCCAATCACCGCCCTTTCCACTTCGCTCGTCCACGTCCTCTTGAAACTCTCAACGCCCACGTGGTGAATCGGGGCGGCTGCAAGGTACTGTTCGAAGTACCGCCGGAACGTCTGCCCGCTCCGCGAGTAGAGGATGCCCCACAAGGCTTTGTCGTGCTTGTCCTTCACCTGGGAGACCGTCAGGCCTTCCCGTTCCCCGATTGCCTTGAGCGTCTCGCCGTCCACGTACCGGGCTCTTACGACTCGTTGTTGCTCCCCTGGCAGACGTTCGACCACTTCCCACAACTCCCGCCCCATGGCCGCCGCGTCAAGCCGACGAATCGCGTCGGTTTCCAGGTCTTCGCCCGATGGCACGGTGTCGGAAAGGGAAACGTCACCGTCCAAGGACTGTATCGGTTCTTCCAGGCTTCGGATTTGCCCTATTTGAGCCGCCTTTTCTATCCGTTCAAGTTTTTCCACGCTCACGCCCAAAATCGCGCACGTCTCGCGCTCCGTGGGTTTCCTGCCGACCACGGCCACGTACTCCCGAACCGCCCGCTTGTACTTGCGCACGCTGTCCGCCATGTGCGCGGGAATCCTGACCACGCCCCCGCAGTTCTCCACGTACCGCCTCATCCGCTGCCGAATCCAGTACACGGCGTAGTTGATGAACGGAACGCCGGCGGACGCGTCGTAATGCCCCGCGGCATCGCACAAGGCGATGTAGCCCTCCTGCTCCAGGTCTTCCCTCTCCGCCCCGTATCCGTATTCACGCGCAAGCTTGCCGACCATCCCCCGGTTGTTCTGCCAGAGTGCAAGCATGTTGTCGGCCACGTCCTCGCCCGCCCGTATCCGCGCCACCAGTTGTTCGTTGTCCATGCATCCGCGCCATCCTTTCAAAAATGCCCCGGACAATCAGAAAGAAAGGAAAAAGGAAAGCCCGGGACACCTTTATCAAATTTTAGATAATTGTCTGTTACCTGGCCTGCTCCGTCCGTCACTCCGTGGCCGTCACTGGCTGCGTCTGGTAATAAATCGCCTTTGCCTTGTTCTCCAGCACGAAAGCATCGTAGCAAATACGCCCCTCGACCAGTGAACCGGAGATTCCCGGCGGGTCTTCGTGTATCTTGTAGTCCTCAAGCTTCGTCGGTGCGACCGTCGCGCACGGATGCGCAATCATGAAGCCGAAGCCCTCCGGGAGCCGGTTGGCCGGTACCTTGATGACCATCGCGCCGTCCAGGTTCGAAATAACGCCCCTCAACCTCATATCGTTCCCGATGTCGGTCTCCATCGTGATGTCCTTGCACTGCTTCATCAGCACGTACACGTCCGGGATGACCACGATGATTCGCCCCGTCTCTGGCACTTCCGCGTTATCCAGCGCGTTGTTTGCCGCGATGATTTCCAGGTAGATGTTGTCCTTGGTCAACGCCTTGGCCGTCGGCTTGTGTCCCGCATTGGCGCACATCACGCCGTAAGTGTAGGTGTCAACCTCCGGGATGACCACCTCGCGCGTCTGCCTGGCCAACGCCGAAGCCGCCTGCACGTTCCGCACGGTCTCGTCAACGTCCAGCTTGTCGATTGCGAACGTGAACGAGCGGTCTTTCTTTAAAGTAAATTCCTCCGTGGTCGCGTCCAGATCCTTCACGGTACCGTAGCGGGAACCCGTCATTCCGTCCGGCGTGTTCCTCGCGTAGTCGTTCATCTGCGAAGTGCTGACCGTGTACACCTTCACAGTGTGCGCCCCCGTCCAGTCAAAGTCATTGTTGGTCAGGAGCGACTTTTTACTCTCCGTGTTGAATTTCTCGTCAACATACGGGAGAAATTTTGTTGCTAAATTAATCGCCATGTCTCATCATCCTCTCTGTCAGGTTGGAAGTCCCATGGCCGACCTGATTGCCAAGTCCTCCGTCTTCCCCGCATCCGGCAATTTGGTAGATACACCGGGCTGGAATCCCTTGAACTTGATGTTTTTCATGGACTCCTTCCTGTACTCGTTAAATACTGTCTCTATGGTTGCGACACTCTTTTCCATCGTGTCCTTGTCGGCACAGTTGAGAGCGTCGAGCAGCCGCGTTGGCAGCCCCTTCTCGGCCAGCTTTTCCTTGGCTGACATGTGGAGTTCCCGCCGCGCGAGTTCCTGCTCCCTTTTCGCGAAATCCGCCTCCCCGCTGTTCTTCGCCTTTTCCTTGGCAAGCCGTTCCTGCACGATGCGGTTGACGTCTTCCTGCGTGAAGGTCTTTTCACCAGTTCCCATGTTGGCCGCCTGGTTCGCGGTTTGATTCTGGTTCATCTGTTCGTCCATTCTCGTTCTCCTATTTTTTACGCCATAGTAGGCTGTTTTCCGGCAAACAAAAAAGGCGGGGAGAGGTTCCATCTGTGACAAAACCTTCCCGCGCCCTGAATCCTTGGCTTCCGTCCGGCTCGCCGCCGTCCGGGGTACTTACGATATTTGTTTGACCTATGGCTATTATAACAGAACGGGAACGGATGTGCAACGGTTTTATGCAGGGTTGAAAAAATTTCTTGACTCCGGCGCGGGCGGGGTGTAGAATAGCGATAGAAAAAGGCCATTTCTTGTCTCCATTGTCCTGATTCCTTGAATCAGTTGACCGGACGGATAGATGGCCTTTTTTGCTTGCCTGCGTGTCCACATATGCGCGTGTGAATGCTAAGTTTTGCTAAGTTCCGCAAATACTAACATTTACTAACATGTACCAGCGTGGTGCCACTCGATATCAGACGAAACCTCTGGTTTTCCCTGGTACAAAGGTTAGGTTTTATTAGGTTTTTCCGCTGAAGTTTTCTGTAGTTTTGCGACATCGCAAGTGATGTACGCCCTCTTGCGTTTCCCGTCCCCGACCTTCTCGCCCTTGGCTCTTCTGGCCGTCCGAATGATGGGCATCAGGAGCCGCAATACTGCCCCGTATTCCCTCGGTTCCGTGTAGCTTACCGTGATTTTTAATGACATTTTGGTAATTTCACCTCACTTTTCCCGGCTCCACGCCGTCATTTTCCGCTCCTCTTCCTGATAACCGTCCCACGCCGCCGGGTTCTGGTGTTGCCGCACCCTCCCCCGGAGGGCGTGGAAACCGTGGCATTACGCGCCCCTTGTCACGATAATCTTGTCGAACGCTTCATTGTTCCCCTTCATTTCCAACTCGATTTCAAGCAAGGCGTTCGGGAGGGCGTTCGTCGACGTTCCCGAAACATCCACGCATTCCGCAACAAATGTTTGAAGAATGCCTATCATGGATGTCAACCGCTCATATTTATACTTGATGTTCTCCAGTTCAATCAGATTTTCATGCGCAATCATAAATTTACCTCTTCCTTTCTGCCGAAAACCGTGGTACTATGTACTTGTTTGGTTCGGCTTTCAGCCATCCTTGCCCCGTCGGTATTGGCGTGCCGATGGGGCGATTAATTTGTAAACACGTCACCTGCAATGCGGAACACGCAATCGCTTGCCTTTCCCGTGTACGCCACGCAATTATCCAGGTTATTGTCAATGCTCGCCATCGTCCTCGATGTGTCCGACAAAGAACCGCTTATGCTACCGAGCTTGTCATTAATCCCTTCCAGGGCATTGACCTGGCGTTTCGTCATCTTGCACCCCTCTTCCTCGTGAAGCTTGATAAAATCGTCCGTATCGTCCGCGAAGCACAGCCCGTCGCTGCACAATTCAAGCGGCCGAACTTCCCCGTTCGCGCACAGTCCCATGTATCGGATGGGTCGCTCGATGTCGCTCCTTTCGTCCCCCTTGTAAGTCGCGTACAACGGATACGCCACCGGGAAGACCTGGATGATATGCTCGCGCCCTTCCAGCATACTCTCACGCGCAAAATCCTCGTCCGTAACATCCAGAATCCTTCCATCGTCAAGCTCCAGCTTTAAGATGTGCTCATAATCCGAAACGCGCCAGAACCGCCGCACCTTGTCCACGTTCACCGCAAATGCTCCAAGCGATACAAACCTACTCATCGTCTTACTCCTCTCTTGCGCTCCTTCGTCTCCCCTTCAAGCTTCGCGAAGTGCATAACGGGCTGCCCCGGCATAATCATCGTGACACCGCTCACGTCGTCCTCTTCCAGGATGGCCGCGATAATCTCGTTAAGCCCTATCCTCATTGCTTCATCAACATTTGTCTTTTTCATCTTTCATTCTCCTTTCTTCGTACTCGTTGGCTCTCCTATATACAGTAAACAACTGAACCAGCACGGGTAAAACCCTTTATTTATGCGGCTTCTACGTACTCGGCCACCGTGACCCAACACGTTGTACCGTGCTCGGCCATTTTCTTTCGTACTCGGCCACCATGGTACAGTACGTACAACCCTTATAAATACTTAGTTTTTATCGTACTCGGCCATATGTTCACACTCTGTAAGGGACATAAAATACTTTTTCGGTTTAAAGCCCCTTGACCATGTCTTGATTTTTCCATCCCGCTTCAATTCTGACTTCGCCCTCTTAAGTGTTGATTCCGCGATACTCATAACTTTAGCCATTTCATCCAGTTCGGAGACCTCTTTTTCTCCGTCTGCCAGGAAGTCCAGTATAAACTCTTTCGCTTCGTCCCTCTGTGGCTTCTGCCTTGAATTGTAGTCAATCTCCGTGATGAAGTCTTTGTCCTTCTTTTTCGCGTACCCCTTGAAACAAACCACCTCGTCATCGATGGCATAGAGGACGGTCGGCCTGGTCTGCCCGTAATTTGATTTTTCATGTGACAAGTATCTTATTCCCGGCTCGTTGGTCTCCCCCGCCATGATGACGGAACGGCTGATGTCCCAGATGTCGGCACTGTCGGCGATTCGCTTCCTTCCCCAAACGCCAGACTGCTTGTTCGCGTGTGCTATGACCAAGAACGTCACCCCGTACTTCTCGCCGTGTCCAATAAGCGGGGATATGCAGCTTCTCATCGCGTTTCTGTCCCCCATGCGTATATCTGGCGGCACAAATGCCTGTATAGGGTCGAACACGCACAACGCTGGGCGGTACTTGTCCAAAAGCTGCTCCAGAAAGGAACTGTTGAACTTTACGTCCTTGAAACGTTCATCTGCCACGTCTATGGAATATATGTTCTCCAAGTTCGCGCCGTTCTTCCTTAGGCGGCGTTTAAGGACGTATTCAAACGAATCCTCTGCCGAAAAGAACAACACTTTCTGCGGCGTTCCGTGGTCAATGCCATCTGGAATGAAATTTTCCAGAAACGTCCTCCTCCCGCTGCTGATATCCGCCACTAACGAGCACCAGGCCGTAGTCTTGCCACTTCCCCCGTCCCCCGCAAGCGTGGTAATCTGGTATCGCGGTATGTAGCCCGAAACAAGCCATTCTGGTTCCTTTTCGCTTGCCTTGTCCATGGATACCATGTCTAGACTGTTATTCTTCAACGGCCTTGATTTACCGCCGTCGCAAACTGCTCTGGTCTCTCGATGACCCCGCTCTGCAATAACTTCTTGCACAGCTCGGTCAATTCGTTCTTGGTCAAACTCTGTATTTCCCGTTCCCGTATCCCCTCGCCTCCTTTCTGCCCTCTTGCAAATTCTCGTGTGGAATTCTTGCGGTACCACGCCGCCGCTTCTTTCATCATCCTTTCATGTTCCTCCTTCCACCCGGAGACAATCCCCTCGTAGTATTCCCCCGCCTTGCTGCATCCAAGGCCTTTCAGCTTGGCCAGTGCTTCGTCCGCGAAGCCCGGTGAAGAAATGTCGTGGCCATAGATTTTCAAGAATGTAGACTTGTACAATTTCATTCCAGACACAAGGGAATCCAAAAACGTCCCCTTGTCGGGCATCCTCCGCGACTCGCGGCATGCCCCTTTGAATAGGCCGACAAATTCTCCGCTTTTCTCCGCTCTCTCCATTGCTTCAAGGTACTTCCCGGCTTCTGGCTCCGGGATCCGCCCGAACCATGAGCACGCCGGAAGGTTCACCCCGTCCCGCTCGACGAACCCGGTATCATAGAATTTGAGAAACCACGGGGCCATCACTCCGCGCCCTCTCCCTGGTACCACTTTTCGCGGAAGTAAGCCCGGCTCGTCTTGCCGCTTATCACCAGATAGCCTTTTGCCTGCAGCTCGGCGTTCAAGGTCCTGATAATCGCGTAGGCCTTGGTCATGGAGATTCCCAGTTCCTCGCTCACGTCCTTGGCCGTCATGTAGCTCTTCGCCATTTACTCATCCCCTTCCCCTTCCTCCGCGTCCCGCATCCCGATATCCGTGCATCCGTCCGCCGCAAGCGTGTTGATGATGCACCAGGCCTGGAAGTCGCTGAACGCCTTTCTTTTTATCAGCCTGCCGTTATACCTTGCCGTGATAATCTTCATAGTGTCGCTCTCCTTTCTTAATCTTCGATGATTACGATATCCTTTGCTTCAAAATCCAATGCCTTACAAATTGCCGGAACAACCTTCATTTTGCCGACCCGGTTGCCATTCAAAACATTTGACACGGCTTGCTGACTTACACCGCCTTCTCTGGCGATTTCCGTCACAGTAAGCCCCTTTTCAGCCATCGCTAGGTAAACCTTCTTTGTGTCTAGCTTGATTTTCATTGATAACCTCCTTCCTATCTGTTATATTCAATATTGAATATTTTTCTTGACACGTCTATAATACTATTCTATAATGAATATGTCAAGCACGAATAAAAAAAATATTTTCATTTTTGAATATATTGTGATATCATAATATATGGAGGTGAAAATATGGGAATAAATGAAATTGTACAAATAGGGAGTAGAATTAAAAAATTACGCAAGAATAAAGGATTAACGCAAAAAAAAATGTCCGAATTGACAGGTATTCCCTACTCAACATATTCTAACTATGAAAACAATAACCGAGAACCAGGCGCAGCACAATTAATAAAAATAGCAGATGCCCTTGACATATCGCTTCAAAATTTGGTAACACCAGGAAGTATCACAACCGAAATGATTCTTGATACAGATGAAGAAGCAACATTATATTTAGATATTCTTAACAATTTGGAAAAAATGAATATTAATGGGATAAAAGAGATTGAACATTATACTAAATACTTACTTTCGAATAGTAAATACACCGAGCCGAACGAGCCGCCCGAAGAGTAGCCCAGCGCAGCATTGAGCCGGATGCAGGGGCGGGGCGTTCCGTCCCTGCCCTTCCGATGGACAAGTTCCAAGGGACGTTTCTGTTGGTGACTTCCCGAGCCGGGTAGCCACCGGCTCCGACATCGTGTTCCACGGCGGGGTGCGTCCGAAAAACGGACGCATGGGCATAATTCGCCCCGTCCCGGCACTTTTCGCCCGCATATGCGAAAACCTGCCACCGTGCCATTTTCTCTCGAATTTGGGCAGAATCAGCCGCATGAGCAACGGCACGGTGCCGCACCATGACAACATAATACGTTTATCCGGGCAGCCGGGGGACGTGCTCTCACCCGATTCGAGTTCTGTGGAAGGGGTGATTATTATGAGTACATATGAGGAATTCATGATTATTTTGACAGCTGGGCTTTTGATTGTGGGAATTCTGAATTTGAAAAATAAGAAATAGCCGTCCTGCTCCTGACAAAGTAGACGGCTATTTTCTTATAGTTTTGTTGTAAATCTTTCGCCGGGTCGGGTGAGTAGCGGTCACCTTCCGGCTGTCCTGATAAGTGTATTATACGTCAGATTTACGAATTTTTCAAGCCCTAATTTGAAAAACCGCCCGGTGTTACCAGCACCGAACGGCTTTTGATACATCCCCGGAGGGAATGTGTATGCTAACGAGTCCAATTGTACCACCTTCCGGGGCATCCAGTCAACCAGAACGGGCGTTCTTTTTGCTCTGGGTGTTATTTTTATACTCTTTTTATTAGAAAGGATGATGGAAATGCCAACTTACAAGGACCAGGCGGCCGGGACGTGGTACTGCAAATTTTACTATGTGGACTGGCAAGGCCGGAGGAGACAGAAACTAAAGAGGGGCTTCAAGCTCCAGCGCGAGGCCAAGGAATGGGAACGGGTCTTCCTGGAGCAGTTTGCCAAGAACCCGGACATCACGTTCGAGTCGCTCTATTTGAAGTACAAGGAATACTGCAGGCCACGGATAAAGGAAAATTCCTTCGTCTGCACCTTTGTCGCGATAGACAAGCACATCCTGCCGTTCTTCAAGGACCGCATCGTGTCAGAAATTAGTGCGGCGGACGTGGCCGCATGGCAAAACGAAATCCTGGCCAAGGGGCTTAGTAACAATTACATGCACACGATTAACGTGCACCTTAGCACGCTCTTTAACTACGCCGTGGATTACGTGGGGCTTCAGAAGAACCCCTGCAGGAAGCTTATAGGTTCCCAAAAGGCGAAGGAAATGGATTTCTGGACACTGGACGAATACAAATTGTTTTCTGCCGCCTGCCGCGACAGCATCGAACAGTTCACCATCTTCGAGATACTGTACTATACCGGGATGCGCATCGGCGAGCTCCTGGCGTTGACCCTGGCCGACGTTGACTTTGAAAACGACAAGATTTCCATCAACAAGACGTACTACCTGCACGGCCACAAGTCAACTCCGCCCAAGACACCGGGGAGTAACCGGGTCGTAAGCATCCCGAAGTTCCTGGCCGAGGAAATACGGGAATATGTGTCCAAGCTATACGAGCCGCGCCCCGATGACCGACTCTTCGAGCGAAGTGATAGGTTCGTCCGCTACGCGCTAAACAAGACGGCGGAACTGGCGGGCGTGAAGAAAATTCGCGTTCATGACCTCCGGCACTCCCACGCTTCACTACTGATTGACCTGGGGGCGAACCCCGTGCTTATCGCCAAACGCCTGGGACATGAGTCGGCAGACATCACCTTGAAAACATACTCACACATGTTCCCTTCACGCCAAGAGGACATCGCCCGAAAGATGGATTCGCTCCATAAATAGTATCATTTCAGTATCATATGGCAAACAGAAAAGCCAGCAAGCCGCCAAATTACGGAACTTGCTGGCTTTCTATCATTGAATTCAAAATTCAAAAGGCCACATTTTACCCATTTTACAAAATTCAATGACGAGAAGCAAAAAGAAGGCGGATATATGATTGACAGATTTTTTCTCCACCGCGTGAAAAGTAACGTAGAAAGTAAAGTACGGTAAAATTGCAATTGAGAGATTGTAAAATGGTGTGTTTGACATTATAATAGTAGGAAAGGACTAGGAAGATTATCACTTGGTGATTTAGAGGCGGTTCATATGCCATATAAATTCAAGGTGATGTTTGCATCAGCAAACGTGTATGTTTGAATACGATGTCAATCGGTGGGAATAAAGCATGATGAAAATTGTAAGATTTGAACAAGACGGGGTGCGCGTATTTTTACTTCATACAGATGAGCTTGTGGACGCGGGGAGTATTCAAAAATATTACGCGCGGATGTCCGACGCGAGGAGGTCAAAAATTGACCGCCAGCGTACGGGCAAGGGGAAAATGCTGTCGCTCGGGGCGGGGATTTTGCTGGATGAGGGATTAAAGGAATATGGCCTTCGGGAGCGCGGGGTGCATGTCGTGACAAAAGAAAACGGGAAACCATATCTTTTGGATTATCCCGAGGTTCATTTTAATTTGTCACATTCGCGGGAAATGGTGCTGGCGGTGTTTGCCGACACGGAGGTTGGCTGTGACGTTGAGCGTGAGGGCGTATTAAAACTGCAGATTGCCAGACGCTTTTTTTGCCCTTCGGAATATGCATACATCGCCAGCCAGCCGGAGGATGGGCGGGCGGAGGCATTTTATCAATTGTGGACGTTAAAGGAAAGCTTCATGAAAGTGACTGGGCTTGGCATGAAGCTCATGCCGTACCAGTTTGAATTCCGATTTGGAGCGGAGACGGGGCAAAAGGACGGACTGGGGAGCGCGTGGGAACACGTGGGAATGGGAACGGCTGGAAATGTGAAAGAAAATCAGGAGGAAGCCGGCGGGGCGGTTTTTAGATATACGCGGAAAGTGGCGATACGTCAGGACGTGGATGACGCGAAGTACCGGTTCATGGAATATTTCTCCAGGGGATACCACATGGCGGTGTGCGTGAAGGAGAAATTATGATTTGCGGTAATGATGAGAGACAAGTATAAAGGGGAATATGCCCTTCATTGATCGTGTTGCCTTCTGTACACCGACGCTAACAATGTAAAAAACAGTCATTTTACCATTGACTGTTTTTTTTATTTGAATTATACTGGTGTAACCGTCAGTTGAAATAGATAAGTCGCGTGTCCTTTGTGCCCGGCCGCCGCACGGGCCGGATGGAAGGGGCACATGAAAAGATTATGGAAAGGGAGTGTACGAGAGATGAATTTTTTAAAGAAATTGTTCGCCCCGGTTGACATGACAGTGGGAAAGCCGTGGGAGGATATTTTGATTTTTACCGTGCCGATGCTTTTGGGAAACATCGCGCAGCAGCTTTATAACGCCGTGGACAGCGTGGTGGTCGGGAATTACGTGGGGGACAATGCCCTGGCGGCGGTCGGCAGCGCGGGACCGATTATCAACCTGCTGATTGTCTTGTTTATCGGTATCAGTGTCGGGGCGAGCATCATGGTGTCCCAGTATTTTGGGGCCAGGAACCGGGAAGCCTTGTCGATGACGATAGGGAGCTGCATCACGCTTACCGCCATCGCGGGAATCGTGATGACGGTCGTGGGGCTGATTGTGGTAAGGCCGCTTTTGGTGATTTTAAATACGCCGACCAGCATTTTGGACTGGAGCACGTCCTATTTGCAAATCATATTGCTAGGATCCGTGGGATTGGCGTATTATAATATCTTAAGCGGCATCTTGCGCGGGCTGGGGGATTCCATTTCCGCGCTGGTGTACTTGCTGGTGGCAAGCGGGCTGAATATCGTGCTGGACCTATTGTTTGTCATCTATTTTGACATGGGGGTCAACGGCGTGGCCTGGGCGACCATTTTGGCGCAGGCCGTGTCGGCGATTCTTTGTTTCCTCCGTTTGTCGAAGATGAAGGACTTGTTTGAATTGAAGCCAAGCCACCTGAAAATGTCCAAGACGCACGTCATGAACATTGTCCGCCTGGGCGTGCCTTCCGGCGTGACGCAGGCCATCATGTCGATGGCGATGCTGATTGTGCAGTCGTTGACGAACAGTTTCGGCGAGCAGTTCATCGCGGCGAATGTCATCGTGATGCGCGTGGACGGTTTTGCCATGCTGCCGAATTTTTCCTTCGGCACGACGATGACGACTTACGCAGGGCAGAACATCGGCGCGGGTGACCAGGAGCGCGTGGTGAAGGGATCGAGGCAGGGCTTGCTGCTAGGCGTCGGGACATCGGCCATTATCACGTTGGCAATTTTGATTTTCGGAAAGCATTTGATGGCCATTTTCACGCCCACGGAAGAATTGGTCGAGTTGAGCATGAACATGATGCGCATTCTGGCGGCCGGCTACATTGCCATGGCGGTTACGCAATGTCTGTCCGGCGTGATGCGCGGGGCGGGAGACACGATGACCCCGATGTGGATTTCCATCGTCAGTACAATCCTGATTCGCGTGCCATTGGCATATGGCATGGTGTGGATGACGAGAAGTGAGCAGTTCCCGCAGGGACGTAGGGAATGTATTTTTATTTCCTTGTTGATTTCGTGGGTTTTGGGGGCGTTGATTACGAGCATTTTCTATAAGAGAGGAAAATGGAAAGGGAAGGCCGTGAAATAAGCATCCAGAATACGGATGACAAGTGCTCATGGCGAGGAAATGCATGATGACAAAAAAGCAATTGGCGAAGGAAATCATTGAACGATTGAAGAAGGCGTACCCGGACGCGGGATGCACGCTGGATTATGACGACGCGTGGAAGCTGCTGGTGAGCGTGCGGTTGGCCGCGCAGTGCACGGACGCGCGGGTCAACGTGGTCGTGGAAGGCCTATATGAGAAGTATCCGAGTGTGGAGGCGTTGGCGGCGGCCGACGTGGACGACATCGAGGCCATCGTGCGTCCGTGCGGCCTGGGAAGGAGCAAGGCGCGCGACATCAGCGGCTGCATGAAAATGCTCAAGGAAAAATATGGCGGGAAGGTGCCGGACGATTTCGACGAGTTGTTAAAGCTTCCAGGCGTGGGGCGCAAGAGCGCGAACCTGATTATGGGCGACGTGTTCGGTAAACCGGCCGTCGTTACCGACACCCATTGCATCCGCCTGACGAACCGCATGGGCCTGGTGGATGACGTCAAGGAGCCGAAAAAGGTGGAGATGGCGTTGTGGAAAATCATTCCGCCCGAGGAAGGGAGCGATTTTTGCCATCGCCTGGTGTACCACGGACGGGAGGTCTGCACGGCGCGGACGAAACCGTATTGTGACAGGTGCTGTTTGAATGACATTTGTAAAAAACGGGGAATATAGGTATGGCATGTATGGCGTGCCTTGCGTGACGGCAAGAAAAAAACATGCTCAAGGGCACCCCTTGGCGCATGCCCCGATGGGGCGGGCGAACCCTTCGGGTTCGTCAAGGTATGCAATGACTATATTTGTGCCGATGGAAAGAAAGTGGGTTGATAGAATATGCAGGAAACGGTACGAGAATTATTTTCTTTTATAGAGGAAAGCCCGAGCGTGTTCCATGTCGTGGAGAACATGCGCCGCGAGCTTTTGGGGCGGGGATATGGGCAGTTGTTGGAAAGCGAGCCGTGGGAACTAAAAGCCGGCGGAAAATACTTTGTGATTCGCAACGGCTCGTCTTTGATTTCGTTTCGGATTCCGAGGGAGGACTACAAGGGATTCCAGATTATGGCCAGCCATTGCGATTCCCCGACGTTTAAAATCAAGGAGAATCCACAGATGGAGGCGGAAGGGGTTTATGTGCGGCTGAACGTGGAGAAATATGGTGGCGCGTTGCTTGCGCCGTGGTTTGACCGGCCGCTGTCCGTGGCGGGAAGGGTACTGGTGCGGAAGAACGTGGCGGAGGAGCAAGGCCGCATTGTCAGCAAGCTGGTGGACATTGACCGCGACTTGCTTCTGATTCCCAGCCTGGCCATCCACATGAACCGGGAGGCCAATGACGGCTACAAGTACAACGTGCAGAAGGATTTGATTCCCTTGTACGGGATGGATTTGGACAAGGAAACGTTCATGGAACAAATTTCCGGGGCGGCGGGCGTTTGCGCCAAAGACGTCGTGGGTTATGACTTGTTCCTTTACAACCGGGTGAAGGGTTCGGTTTGGGGGGCAAAGGAGGAATTCATTTCCAGCGGGAAATTGGATGATTTGCAGTGCGTGTTCGCGTCGTTGAAGGGTTTTTTACAGTCCGAGGAACGTGTGGGTGAAAGTGTTCCCGTACACTGCGTGTTTGACAACGAGGAAGTGGGCAGCAGTACCAGGCAGGGGGCGGCCTCGACGTTTTTGCAGGACACGCTGGTGCGTGTTAATGAGGCGATGGGACGTTCGAGCGGGGATTACCGGCGGTCGCTTTCACAAAGCTTCATGCTGTCGGCGGACAACGCGCATGCCGTGCACCCGAACCATCCGGACAAGGCCTGCCCGACGAACCGCCCGAAGATGAACGGCGGCATCGTGATAAAATATAACGCGGAACAGCGTTACACGACGGACGGGGTGGCGGCCGCGCTTTTTAAAGACCTGTGCGGGCGGGCAAACGTGCCCTGGCAGACGTTCCACAACCGTTCCGACGAGCGGGGCGGCTCGACGCTCGGCAACTTGTCAGGAAACCAGGTGGCCGTGAAATGCGTGGACATCGGCCTGGCACAGCTTGCGATGCATTCCCCCTACGAGACGGCGGGGGCGGCGGATACCGATTATCTGGTGCGGGCTGCGAAAGCGTTCTATGAGATGTCGGTGGACGAGCCGGAATACGGGGTGGTGGAATGCTCCTCTTCCTTTAATTCCCGCATCACGGCAAAATAAAGCACGGTGGCGATGCCGGCGGCTAATAAATCGGAGATGGGCTGCGCCATCTGGATTCCGGCGAGGCCGAAAATTCGCGGCAGAACCAGAAGCAGCGGAATCAGGCACAGCCCCTGCCTGGCCGAGGCCAGAATCGAGGCATAGAGCGTCTTGCCCATGGTCTGCGTCATCATGTTGTTCATCACGGTCCAGCCGCTTAGGACGAACGGGACGCATAGGAGCCGCAGGGCGAAGGCGCCGATGCGAACGACCTCCGGGTCATCGCGAAACAAGCCGATTAACTGGTTGGAAAAAGCAAAGCCGCAAACGGCTAAAAAGGTGAGTACGACCGTGGAGATTTTGACGCAGAACCAGAACGCCTCTTTCACCCGGTCGTATTTTTTTGCGCCATAATTAAAGCCGCAAACAGGCTGGAAGCCTTGTCCGAATCCAATCAGGGAGGACATGGCGAACATGGAGACACGCCCGACGATGGACATGGCGGCGATTGCCGCGTCGCCGTACGGCCTGGCGGCAAGGTTTAAGACGAGCGTGCCGACGCTGCCCAGCCCCTGCCGGAATAGGGACGGCAGTCCGCCGCCGACGATTTCTGCCAGGCGTTCTTTGTCTAGCCGCACGTTTCGCACCCGGATGGGAATGCAGCCGGACACGTGCAGGATGACGAACAACAGCAGGAAACTGACGAACTGGCTGATGACCGTCGCCGCGGCCGCGCCAGCGATGCCCATGTTCAGGCCAAAAATGAGGAGCGGGTCGAGCACGATGTTTAAAACGGCCCCGACCGTGATGCCAATCATGGAAAACATCGCGCTACCCTGGAAGCGAATCTGGTTGTTCAGGACGAATTGTGCGCACATGAACGGCGCGCCAACCAGGATGATGCGCAGGTAATCCTTAGTATAAGGCAAAATGGTTTCGGTAGAGCCGAGAATTTTGGCCAGCGGCGTCAAAAAGGCAAGCCCCCATACCGTGACCAGGATGCCTAGGAACAACGAGGCGAAAAATCCGGTCGCGGCCAGTTCCCCGGCGGCTTTCGATTCCCTGGCGCCGAGCCTGCGGGAAATCGAATTGCCCGAGCCGTGCCCGCAGAAAAAGCCGAGCGCCTGGATGACGGCCATTACCGGGAAGACCACGCCGACCGCCGCCGTGGCGCTGGTGCCGATGCGCCCGACGAAGAACGTGTCGGCCATGTTGTAAAACGAGGTAATCAGCATGCTGATAATCGTGGGTATGGAAAGGCGGATGACGAGCCCGGGAACCGGGTCTTGCGTCATGTGTTGGAATTTGTCGGTGGAGGCGGTTTCTTGCGCGTCCTTGTCCTTGTTTTCGTTCATGTTTTTTTCACGTCCTTGCTTGTCTTTTTATCCGCGTTCTTATGCACGGCGGCATCACCGCGTGGTTCCGGTCGTGGGCGGCATCCGCGGCATTGCCCATAATGCGGCCCGCGGGGAGAAAAACGGTTACTGTTCACGGGGCTGTGCGCTCTGCCGCACGGCCACTGTTCGATAAAGTGGTGGTGCCAGTGGGCATCCAGCCCATTGCCAGAGGCAATTTTAAATGGCTGGATGCCGTTACAATCCACGGCCGGCTAGGCCGTGGATTGTAACGAAAAACGCCGGCCCTTACAAGTAAGAGCCGGTCCCATACGGAAAAGCCGCTATATTCAACAGTATTTTCACGATTGCCCACATGCCGTTCATCACTGCGGAATTTACCAACTCCAAGGGAACTCTTAGAATGCCGGTGTAGAGGCATATAAACAATATCGGCATGGCATACGGCCTGATTTTATAATAGATATATTTGGCTTTCGGCAACAATTCCAACAAGACGTTCGACCCGTCCAGCGGGGGTAGCGGAATCAGGTTGAAAGTCCCCAGTCCGATGTTGATGATTGCCAGATAATAAAACCAGATTCCGAAACCGCTTTGTGCCTTGTAAAAAATCCCATACAGTAACATGCCGATGAACGCCAGCAGGTAATTCATCATCGGTCCCGCCAGAGATACCAGGATTGTTCCTTTCTTTTTGTCCTTGTAATAGGACGTGTTAATCCGTACGGGCTTTGCCCATCCCATGCGGAACAATACCAGGCACAAGGTACCCCAAAGGTCAAGATGGGTCAGCGGGTTCAGGGTCAGCCGTCCTTCCGTCTTCGGCGTGGGATCGCCTAATTTGTAAGAAACGTAGGCGTGTGCGAATTCATGGCAGGAAATTGCCAGAAGGATGGCCGGTACCGTATAAATGATGCTCTGTAAATAGTCCCATGTAAATAGATGACGTGACATCGAATCTTCCTTTCATAAGTGAATCCCAATATGCAAAAAATAATTCAAAAAAATTCGAAAACGGGCGTGTGTAACTGTTCGTACCCGTTTGGCTCTGCCTTCTGCTATTATACCTTTTCTTTTCCCCGGTGTCAATAAATCATTGTAATGAGTGATTGACCATGGCGGCCGGACGTGGTAATATACTTATATATGTGGCGAGCGACGCGGTTTTTGTGCGTATTTTCCGGGCGGACGACGAGATGCCGGGATGACACATAATAATCTATCTCAAGGGAGGAACGATAAGAATGAAATGCGCGGCATGTGGAGCAGAGTTGGCGGAGGGCACGAAGTTTTGTACGCAGTGTGGGCATACGGTAGAGGGCGCGAGCGTGGTTGACCAGGGAGCGGGCTATGGTCAGGGAACGAACTACCAGTCGGGAGCGGGCTACGGCCAGGGGACAGATTACCAGCAGGGAGCGGGCTACGGTCAGGGAACGAACTACCAGTCGGGAGCAGGCTACGGTCAGGGGACGGGTTACCAGCAGGGAGCGGGCTATGGCCAGGGGACGGGTTACCAGCAGGGAGCGGGCTACGGTCAGGGAACGAACTACCAGTCGGGAGCGGGCTACGGTCAGGGAACGAACTACCAGTCAGGGGCGGGCTACGGCCAGGGGACGGGTTACCAGCAGGGAGCGGGCTATGGCCAGGGAACGGGTTTTGATTATGGCCAGGCGTACGTGAACGGCACGCCCGGGCCGATGACCAAGAAGGAGTTTTATAAATTGCCAAGGCTGAAGGACTGCAGGTCGGGTATTCTGGCAAGCGCGATTATTTGCTATTTCAGCGCGGGCGTCACGCTTCTGGCATCGTTTTTGTTGCAGGGTTACGTTAGCGCTTCTGTTTTGGACGGACTTTTGCTGCTGGGCTTGGGACTGTGGATGCAGATTGGAAAAAGCAGGGTGTGCGCGATTATCCTCACTTGTTATGGCGCCTTTAACATGATATACATGTTGATGTTGATGGGACAGATTCAAGGCTGGCTGATTCCGGTTGCCGGGATATCGGGTATCGTCTATACGTTCAAGTTTAACAAACTGTGGGATCGTTACATAAAGGAAGGCGTGCTTCCCTGAAGGAAGGCCATAAGGCGTGGCACATTAAAGGAAGGTTCACCTATACGTTTGTAAAGCGACGTCCGCAAAGTCAAGGGAATGTTTTTGACTTTGCGGACGTTTTGTGTTATTCTAGGATAGGATGATGATACCAGGGTCAAAAGGTCATGCATGACATGCTTGCATGTCAATACATGGCTTTGATACCCACGGATTGATTCGTGACGAAGGATGGACAAGGTGGAGTTTTGATAAGGAGGAAGGCATCATGGGCGGTTTTTTTGGCGTGGCGTCAAAGAAGAATTGTACGTTGGAATTATTTTACGGGGTAGACTACCATTCCCATCTGGGAACGAGGCGCGGCGGCATGGCGATGTACGGGAAGCAGGGATTCCAGAGGGCGATTCACAATATTGAGAATTCGCCGTTCCGCACGAAGTTTGAGAAGGACGTGGAGGAATTGGAAGGACACCTGGGCATCGGCTGTATTTCCGACTATGAGCCGCAGCCGCTGCTGATTCAGTCGCACCTGGGGAGCTTTGCGATTACGACGGTCGGCAAGATTAACAACTTGGACGAGCTTCGCGAAAAGGTGTATGACGAGGGGCGTTCCCACTTCCAGGAGATGAGTGGCGGCCAGATTAACGCGACGGAGCTTGTGGCAGCCTTGATTTGCAAGTCGGACTCTATCGTAAACGGTATGCGTTACGTGCAGGGGCTGGTGGACGGTTCGATGACCATGCTCGTGATGACCAAGGACGGCATTTACGCGGCCCGGGACAAGTACGGGCGTACGCCGGTCGTGCTTGGAAGGCGCGAGGACGGGTACTGCGTGGCGTTTGAGAGTTTTTCGTATTTGAATTTGGGGTACGAGTCATATAAGGAACTGGGGCCGGCAGAAATTGACTTCATTACCGCCGGGAACGTGGAAATGGTCAGCCCGCCGGGGGACGAGATGAAGATTTGTTCGTTCTTGTGGGTATATTACGGATATCCGACGGCTTGTTACGAGGGTGTCAACGTCGAGGAAATGCGCTACAAGTGCGGGAGCATGTTGGCGAAGCGCGACGGGGACGGCGTGCATCCCGATATCGTGGCAGGGGTTCCGGATTCGGGCATCGCCCATGCCATCGGTTATGCCAACGAGTCGGGGATTCCTTACGCGCGGCCGTTCATCAAGTATACGCCGACGTGGCCGCGTTCTTTCATGCCGACCAACCAGAGCCAGCGCGACTTGATTGCCAAAATGAAGCTGATTCCCGTGCAGGCCCTGATTGAGGACAAGAAGCTGCTTTTGATTGACGATTCTATCGTGCGCGGGACGCAGCTGCGTGAAACGACCGAATTTTTGTACCAGAGCGGCGCAAAGGAAGTGCACGTGCGTCCGGCCTGCCCGCCATTGTTGTTCGGCTGCAAATACTTGAACTTTTCCCGCTCCAAGTCGGACTTGGACTTGATCACGCGGCGCATCATCGCGGAATGGGAGGGTGACGCGACGCAGGAGGTTTTGGAGGAATATGCGGATCCGACCAGCGAGAAATATGAAAGACTGGTGGAAGAAATCCGAAGACGCCAGAACTTCACCAGCCTGCGCTTCCACCGGCTTGACGACATGCTTGAGGCCATCGGGCTGGAGCCGTGCAAAGTGTGCACGTACTGCTTTAACGGGAAGAAATGACAGAATATTTGTAATAGTCCAATCAAGTCTGGAAAAACAGACTTGCGCATATGTTACATATGTGCTATGGTCTATGTGGAACAAAAATTTCAATATAAAATGGAAGGGAAAAATATGCGTTTGAAGGATTGAGCATTTTTGGGTAATTATGAGTTTTTCACTGGCAAGCTGCAATTATTAGCGACAAATAATTTGCCACCCGGGAAATGGAGTTGTGCAGGAAAAAATGATTTTGGCATTTTGAAAAATTACTTGCATTTTACATTCGAAAAATTATGGAAAGAGAGAGAAAAGGTTTCTGATGAAGATAAACCAAAGTATATTTATGAGGATGCCAAAATAGTGTGCTTCAATACTGGGTTATACGATAAAACATGGCAACTATTATATTTTACTGCATAAAAAATCCGATTGAGGGATTTCAGCAGTGGCGGGTAAGTTTGTATTTTGATAATTGTTGAATGGCGTTACGTTTTTGGGCAATAGTCTGACAAGACTATTGCCCTTGTTTGTGCGCTTGGCGGTGCACGTTTCCAACGGGTGAAATTCCCGAATCCGCCCGGTAGTGGGAAGGATATCAGCAGAGGCCATAGTAGCTGAAAAGTGAAGGGCCGAAACTCTTGGAAGCGATACTGCACAAGGCGATGACAAAAGAAAGACTGATAAACAGTGGCGTTTATGATTTAGCCACAGCCTACCAGTCTGTACACGTCAACTACTGAAACCGCCCAGTGCCGAACGGTTTGCTGGGCGGTGTGAGAGGACGGGGGTTAATCCCCCCTCCTACTCTATAAATCGTTCATCAATCCGGCTCTTGCGCCTTTATAATGATGTATCTTGTAGTTTTATAATGATTGTCTTGTATTTTTCATAATATTTTTTCTGGACATTTTCCCCGCAAAGGCTGCACAGGTTTGCCTCGCCGTCCTTTACTTCCAGGTCAAAATCCCCGGCCGGGGCCAGGAGGCTGCAGATGTCGCCTGCGTCCGTCCATAACCCGTCGGCATCAAGGCGGGCCGTCCGGCTTAAGGGGCGCGTGACATAGTCATGGACATAAGAGGGCGAATCCGCGGTAACGGAAATGACATGCCATTGCGGCCGTTCCTTCAAATGCTTATCATAAAAGGCCTTTATCGCGAGCATCGTTTCTGGTTTTTCGCCATACTCCCCTTGCGTGTTGCCATAAAGAAATACCAGGGCGTCCACGTCGTTCAATGCCTCAAAGGTGCGGAGCGATTGCTTGAAGGCGATGTTTATGCAGTCCATCCCGTGCCCGCCGAAAAGCGCGATGGGAGGAACGGAAGGGTTGACCGCGTTGACCGGGGAGGCGTCATAAGCTTCCTGCAGCTTTTGGTTGTACAAGGCGTTGTCGGGCTGGCAGCCGTTGTCCAGGTATTCGCGGAGCACGCCAAGCCCCTTGCCCTCCCCGGCGAAGGCAATCACTTCGGAGCTGGGGGAGAATGCCCCGTCAGTCATCGCTATCCGTTCCTTGCGTATGTCCGGGTGGTTTTCAAATTCCTCGGCAATGTCCTTTCCCATGTCCAGAAGGCTTGACCAGGCGAACCCGGCCACGCAGGCCTGGACGCGGCTGGAAAACGTTTTGTTTTTGCCGACGTGGCCTTCCAGACCCGGATTGTCACCGGTCAGCCCGAGCATCAGGGACGTGTTGCCGCCAAGGGAGAAGCCGTAGGTGGCAAATTTTTCAGGATTTATCCCGAACCTTCCGGCATTCGCGCGCAGATAACGGATTGCCCCTTTGGCATCATTGATATAATCAGGAAATCTGTTTGGCGGGTAATTCCGGATGTCTATGGCGGCGATGGCGTAATCATTTTCATACAGCAGCTTTACTTGCGGCGGGAGCGAGCAGTAGGGGGTGCCATACCCGTGGATGTATATGATGCAAGGACTGTCGCCCGTCTTGTCGTTTTTGAACACGTCCAGATAAAGGTTCTTTTTTCCCGGGACGAATAACGTGTACTCCCTCGACGCTACGGGCTCGGTGGAAACGAGCTGTCGCCGGAACGTCGGGAAAGGATGGGGGTCGCCAGACGGAACCTGGGTGGACGGCAGGTGTGGCACGCTTCGCGGCATGTCAAAGGGGATAAATTCCGTGCGTTCCTTACCAAGGAAAACCGTGTTTCCATCCACTTCAAACGTGTTGTCGTTTGGATATCTGTGCCATGTCCCCCCGCCGTTTAAGTAGCAGTTTCGGTTAAAAACATATAAAGTCGCCGGTTTCCCGCTCTCCGGCAGCGTTCCGACGTACGTGTTGTATTCCGGTTCGAGGAACGGGACGCTTATGTTCGAGGCGTGCTCGCCACCGGTGTACAAGGTGAGGGTGGGAAGTCCGTCCCGGTACATGTAGTGCTGGAAGGCGGCGTTGTTCGCGCATGTGACCGTGATTCTCAGCCTGCTCTTCGGTTGGAAATGATAGGCAATCGGGTCGATGGCAAATTTCAGCAGGGTAGGCGCGCCAAGCCCCTCGTCCAGACATTTCTCCACGTCACAAGTCATGCTCGTGTGCCAGGTGGCACCCATCCGTTCCCAGGCCGGGTTTGGGGCGAAGGTACGGTGCGAGGCCCTCATCACGCCGTCCTTGATGTAACGTGACGTCCCATCCGGGCGTACCTCTTCCGCGTAGACGATGAGGTCGACGTCCTTCGCGGTGCAGGAAATCCAGAGCTCGACGGAGATGCAGCCGGCCATTTCGTTGTCATATGCGGCGAAAAGCGGGGCGGAAGTAAACGTGAGCCCCTTTTGGTCAACGTCCTCGTTCATGTCCCCGTCCCAGAGCAATTCGGAGCGGTTATAGTGGCTTTTCGTGTCCGCGCCTTTAAAGACACGGATATCGTCCCGGACCTTGTAGTCCACGAAAGAAGCGTCCGGCTTTTCCAATGTCAAAGAGCCGTCATTGACGGAAGCGCAAGTCCCGGAAGGGCGGTTGTCGAAATATAATGTCGTGCGCACCTCGTTTTCCGGCGGCCAGCTTTCGGAAAACCGCCATTCTTTGCCGGGCGTCGCATGGAACATATAATAGGAAACGGGCGGCATTTCGGTAAAACCGTTATCCATGCCTTTAAGGGAACTGTCATACCACGTCCTATAAGCGTTGACCAGGTCAAGCGTCCCGTTTGCAAAGGCGGAACGGCACACGCAGCCCCCCCCGTGTGTCCACGGGCCGAGGCAGACGCTCCCGCCAAAATCGAGAAACTGGGCGAGCTGCCCGAGCGTGCCGGATTCAAGCTGGCCGATAAACTGGTGCTGCCGCACTTCTTTCCGCCCAAAGAACTCGTCCAACTTCCCATAGGGCGGTATTGTCATGAAAACCGGCTCGCTGCCGTAATTGGGATGGGCCGAATCGCGGTTCAGGTTTGGGATCAGCAGCGTGTCAAAAAAGTCCTTGTTGTTGTCATATTGGCATTCCGTGAACGCCTTGTACGCCATGGAACCGTCCTTGTCCGCGTCCACCGGGGTCACGGTCTTGAGGAATTCCTCCTTGGTCATCTTGTGGTCGAAGGTCCCCATGCGAAAATCCGGGATGGCGGACACGCCGTTCGGGTAATTCTGGTAATAAAAATCGGAAACGGCGACGACCGGCGTAATCGCTGACAAATGCCGCGGATTGAGGGCCGCCGTGCATAGCTGGATATACGCCCGGTTCGAGCAGCCGAGCAGGCCGATTTTTTTCGAGCACCAGTCTTGCGAATATACCCAGTCAATCACGGAAATGAGATCCCTGCAATGTTCGTCGTTACCAAAGCTGTCATTGACCCCGAAAGAAACACCGCAGCCGCGCAATTCGAAAGAAACGAAAGCGTAACCGTACGGGACGAGGTGGTGGCCGAGGGCGATTTCCGGGTCGTCAAGGTTGCGCCTGCCGGAGCGGTTGGCGATGAGAATGGCGGGAAACGTCCTCGCGTTCACCCCGCTTCCGGCAACGGGAAGGGTCACGTCTACCGCGATTCGTGTCCCGTCAAAGCTTTCAATATACTGAGAGGTGGTCGACGAGCCCTTATAAAGGGGACGGTCAAAGGCCTTGGCCGAAAACGGCGCGGGTTCTATTTGTTCTGTTCGTTTTGTTTGTTCTGTTTGTAATGTGCCATGATTCATAAAATACCTCCTGAATGATGTTGAGCGTTGGTTCGATGGTTTCATTATGGTATTATCGCAAAAAACATGCCAATATTGATGATGCCGAGGCCAAAAGATGCTTTGTCTTCATGACGCCCGCGAGTTGCTTGTGGTGGAACGGTGCATAATAATGATTGTTATCCGTTACTATTCACGGGGCTGTGCGCCCCGCCGCACGGCCGCCGTCCGATAAAGTGATGGTGCCAGTGGGCCTCCAGCCCATTGCCGTAGGCAATTGTGAATGGCTGGAGGCCGTTACAGTCTGCGGCCGGTTGGGCCGTGAACTGTAACTGTTATCCGGTAACGGTTTCAGAATGAAACCATAGGGTGCAAAATAAAACGGCGTGAACCGCGAAAGGAAGGACGAATGAATCATTATCCATTAGTTATAACAAATATGTACTAATAATGGAAGAAAAACGGCGGGAAAAAATATTTTTTTGCCGGCATGGATTTTTGGCATGGTATTTGCGATATATGTATGGCAGGTAAGTCATTAAGGAAAAAGAAAGGAGAAGCGATGTTAAAATTTATTGGAAAGAGGATTTTATGGCTCGTCCCGGTGTTGCTGGGAGTGACGTTCTTCGTCTTTACAATCATGTACTTCACGCCGGGCGACCCGGTGCGCATGACTCTGGGGGCAAACGCCACCGAAGAACAGATTGAGGAAAAGACGAAGGAGCTGGGGCTGGACAAGCCGTTCCTGGAAAGGTTCGGAAATTACTGCGTGGACGTTTTCCTGCATTTTGACTTTGGAAAGTCCTACCAGACAAGGCAAAGCGTGACGGAGCAGATTTTGCAGAGGTTCCCGTACACGTTGAAAATCACCCTGCTCAGCGTGCTGCTCGCGACTATCGTGGGAATTCCGGTGGGCGTTCTGGCCGCTACGCACCAATATTCATGGAAAGACAACCTTGCCATGTTTGGCTCGCTGTTTTGCGTGTCCATGCCGAGCTTCTGGTTCGCGCTCATCCTCGTGATGATTTTCGCCCAGAATCTGGGATGGCTTCCCTCATCGGGGATTTCCTCGTGGAAATGTTACATCCTCCCCGTCGTGTCATGCGCGATAGGCGGGGCGGCCGGAATCGCGAGACAGACGAGGTCGAGTATGCTGGAGGTAATCCGCCAGGATTACATAACGACCGCGCGGGCCAAGGGGCAGAAGGAGTCGAAGGTGATTTACGGGCATGCTTTGAAAAACGCGCTGATTCCCATCATACAGACTGTCGGAAACATGGTTGGAATGTCGCTTGGCGGGACGCTGATCGCGGAAACGATTTTTTCCGTCCCGGGAATCGGGGTTTACATGATGAACGCCATTTCACAGAGGGATTACCCGGTCGTGCAGGGAGGCGTGATATTTATCGCCATTTGTTTCTGCCTCTGCATGCTGCTCGTGGACGTGGTATTCGCGTTCGTGGATCCCAGGATACGGTCACAGTACAAAAGTGCCGCCAAGATGAAAAAAAGGAAGGAGCGATGAGAGATGGCAAGGGACGCTAAAAGTAACAAACCGAAATCGCAGGCAATCGAGATCATGAAACGGCTGGCAAAAAACAAGCTGGCCATGCTCGGGCTGGTCGTCATCGTCCTGATGATTCTGGTCGCCGTGTTCGCCCCGTGGATTGCCCCCTACCGATTTGAGGAACAGAACATGGAGGCCGTGTATCTGTCACCCTGCAAGGAACACCTTTTGGGAACGGACAAGCTTGGGAGGGACATTTTGAGCAGGCTGATATACGGGGCGAGGCAGTCCTTGCGCATCGGGATTTTCTCCGTCGCCATAGGCGCGGTGCTGGGAACCGCGTTAGGTGCCGTGGCGGGATTTTATGGTGGAAGGACGGACAATATCATCATGCGGATATTGGACATTTACCAGTCCATTCCGGGGATGCTTCTCGCGATTGCCCTCGCGGCTTCACTCGGACCCGGCGTGAATAACGCGATTTTCGCGGTGGGCATCTCCACGATACCGGTATATTCAAGGATTATACGGGCCTCCATCATGACGGTGCGGGACAAGGAGTACATCGAGGCGGCAACCGCGATTAACGCGAGCGACTTTCGGATTATAACGAGGCATGTGCTGCCGAATTCTTTCGCCCCCTTGATTGTGGAAATCACCATGAATATCGGGAATTCCATACTCATGGCCGCGACGCTTAGTTTTATTGGCCTGGGCGCCCAGCCGCCGTCACCAGAATGGGGGGCGATGCTGTCGGACGGGAGGAATTTCATGAGGGATTATGGTTATCTGGTCATTTATCCGGGAATCTGCATCATGGCGAGCGTATTGTCGTTCAACATGCTGGGGGACGGCCTTAGGGACGCGCTTGACCCGCGGTTAAAGAATTAGGGGGAGGCTTAGTGATGGAAAATGCGACATTGATAAAAGTGAACGATCTTGTGGTAGAATATGCCGCTGACAAAAAGACCGTGCAGGCGGTCAACGGGGTTTACTTTGAACTGAGGAAGGGGGAAACTTTGGGACTTGTCGGGGAAACGGGGGCGGGCAAGACGACGATTGCGAAGGCGATTCTCGGCATATTGCCGGATCCGCCGGCAAAAGTAAGGAAAGGCGAGATTGAGTTTGACGGCCAGGATCTTTTAAAGCTGTCGGGGAAAAAGATGAGCCATATCAAAGGAAATGAGATTTCCATGATTTTCCAGGATCCGATGACCGCGTTGAACCCGATTATGACGGTCGGGAAACAGATTTCGGAGACAATCCGCCTGCACAACAAAATGTCAAAGGCCGAAGCGGGGGTGGAAGCCGTCAAAATGCTGGAACTCGTCGGCATACCGGGCGAGCGATACAACGAATATCCGCACCAGTTTTCCGGCGGGATGAAGCAACGCGTGGTTATCGCCATGGCACTGGCCTGCAAGCCTAAGCTGCTGCTGGCCGACGAACCCACCACGGCACTGGACGTCACCATCCAGGCCCAGGTGCTGGACATGATGAACAACCTGAAGCAGGAGCTTGGCACGTCAGTCCTTTTGATTACCCATGACCTGGGTGTGGTGGCGGAAATGTGCGACAGGGTGGCAATCGTGTATGCCGGGGAAATCGTGGAAATCGGGACGGCGGAAGATGTGTTTGACCGTACCGCGCATCCATACACGAAAGGACTGTTCCAATCGCTCCCGGCACTGGAATCGACAGAGAAGCGGCTAAAACCAATCAAGGGCATGATGCCGGATCCGACGGAATTAAAACCCGGGTGCAAGTTTTACGACAGGTGTCCTTACGCGTCGGAAGAATGCAAGGCGGAAGGGATGCGGGCGCGTGACCTTGGAAACGGGCATCTTGTCCTTTGCAAAAAGACGGAGGAGGTGATGTAGGCATGGGAACGATTCTGGAAGTGAAAAACCTGAAAAAGTATTTTAGCACCCCCAAGGGGGAACTGCACGCGGTGGATGACATCAGCTTTAAAATAGAAGAGGGAAAGACGCTCGGGGTCGTGGGGGAGTCGGGATGCGGGAAATCCACCCTCGGAAGGACGATACTCCACCTGCTTGAGAGCACTTCGGGCCGGATTATTTTTGACGGGGAGGACATAACGAAGGTAAATAAGAAAAAATTGCGGGAAATCAGGGAGAACATGCAGATGATTTTCCAGGATCCGTTCGCGTCCTTGAACCCCCGGATGAGCGTGAGGGAAACCATCATGGAACCCTTGGTTATCCAGGGGAAGCTTTCAAAAACCGAAATAGAGGCGGAAACGGAAAAGCTGATGGAGACGGTGGGGCTGGCCAGGAGGCTCGCGGATTCCTACCCGCACGAGCTTGACGGGGGGAGGAGGCAAAGAATCGGCATCGCCAGGGCGCTCGCGTTAAATCCAAAATTCATTTTATGTGACGAGCCGGTTTCCGCCCTGGATGTTTCCATCCAGGCACAAATCTTAAATCTGATGCTGGATTTGCAGGAAGAAAGGAAGCTGACATATATTTTTGTGACACATGACTTGTCGGTCGTGAAATATATTTCCGATGAAATCATGGTCATGTACCTGGGACAGATGGTGGAAAAGGCGTCGTCCGACGAACTGTTCAGAAATCCGCTCCATCCTTATACGAAAGCGTTGCTGTCGGCAATCCCGGTTCCCGACGTGCACGCGAAGAAAGAGAGGATTTTGCTGAAAGGGGAAATCACGTCCCCCATCAATCCCAAGCCAGGCTGCAGGTTCGCCGCCAGGTGCCTGTACGCGACAAAGCGGTGCGCCAGCACCCAGAACGTGGCGGAAATAAGCGAGGGCCATTTTGTCGCATGTCATGCGGCTGTGGAAAATAAAAAGAAAGAAGAGGTAAAAGAATTATGAAAAGGAGAAACAAGAAAAAAGCAAGCGGGATTGTCACGGCATTCGTCCTGGCGGCATTCATTGTCGCGTCAGTCGCGGGGTGCGGCAAAGAAACGCCAGGAGACTCGGGGAATCCGGGTGACAAAGGCGGCGGGACGGGAGGAAAACAAGACGTGCTTACCGTGGCGATAAACGGGGATGTCGGGGATTTGAGCCCGTTCAGCACCAGCGCCACGGCGCCATATTTGTGGAACCAGATATATGAGCCGCTGTTCGACCAGGGGTATGACATGGAAATGACGCCGCTTTTGGCCGAGAGCTGGGAACAAGTTGACCAGACGCATTACACGATGAAAATCAGGGAGGGCGTGACTGATTCTGAAGGAAATACGTTCACGGCACATGACGCGGTATTCGTGTTTGAGACATATACGACGGACGCGGAAAACTCGACGTATGTCGCGAATATTGATTTTGACAAGACGGTGGCGTCTGACGATTACACGCTCGAACTATATTTGCTCCAGCCGAATAATTACACGTTCACGAATTTAAGCGGTGTAAGAATGTTCACGAAGGCGGCATGGGAGGCGAGCAAGGACCAGATGGTGACGGAGCCGGTGGGAACGGGCGCCTATAAGCTAAAAGGATTTGTCAGCGGGTCTTATGTGGAAATCGAGGCGCGTGACGATTATTGGGGAGGTACGCCGGAAATTAAAAACGTGAAGTTTTCCGTAATCGCGGAGCCGTCCCAGGCGACGACCGCGCTTGAAACCGGGGAAGTGGACATCGTCATGGGCCTGCAGGCAAGTGACCAGGAATACGTTGATTCCAAGGAGGGACTGAAGACGCTGGTCAATCCGGCCATCCGTTCCATGGGGATGTACCTGAACATGTCGGAAAATTCCGTGTTCCGTGACAAGAACGTGAGGCAGGCCTTGTGCTACGCGGTTGACAACGCGGGAATCAACAAGGTCGTGTACGGGGGACTTGCATTTGAAGGCGTTTGCCCGTTTTCCAGTGCCATGATGGATTACGAGGAGGGCATGGATGGCGACATGTACGGGGCGGCCGACATGGGAAAGGCGAAGGAGCTTCTGAAAGAGGCGGGTGTTTCAGGCGGGAAGATAAAAATTGCCACCGACGGCTCTTCCGAGGAGACTGCGATTGCCGAAATACTTCAGAGCACGCTGATGGAGCTGGGATTCACGGCCGAGATTAACAATTATGACATGGCGACAATCTGGGACGTGGCCTCGGATCCGACACAGTGGGACATCGTGCTCCAGATAGCGGCGGCACCGAGCGGGTACGGGCTGGACCAGCTGCAGGCGTTTCTCGTCGCCTTGAATTGGAGCAAGTGGAGCGGGGAAGACTTTGACAAGTTCAACGAGTTGTACCAGGAGGCAATCATGGCCGGAACACCGGAAGAAAGCCGGAAAAAGGCCGTCGAGGCAGTGAAACTGGTGGAAGAAACGGCACAGACGTACGCGTTTGTCCAGCTGTCAGACATTTATGGCTATAAGGACAACCTCAATTTCAGGGTCTGGAACCAGAACTCCCTCCTTGTAAAAGATTTGAAATTCGAATGATATCAGAGTCAGGAAGGTACGGAGAACATGATTTTGGAATCCGTGGTATCATCAAAATAATGAAGGAAAATCGGGCAAGGAAACTTGCCCGATTATAGGATGAAAAAATATGGTTGATAAATTATGGAATAAAAAATATGTCTGCCTGGTTTTTGTGAACACGCTTTCAGGCTTCAGCTTTTATATGATTATGTCACTTCTGACTTCTTACCTGACGGAAATCGGGAACACCGTTTCCGTGGCCGGCCTGGTCGTCGGCTTGTTTTCCATCACGTCGCTTGCCGTCAGGCCGTTTACCGGATATATTTCGGATAATTATAATAAAAAATTTTTGTTAATTTTAGGAATGGCCGTGACAGGGGTATCGGTGGCGGGGTATGTCAGCACGGGCGCGTTGGGTGGTTTGATTTTGATTCGCGTCGTGCATGGGACGGCCTTCGCGCTTGTGAGCACGGGAATTGTTTCCCTTGCCAGTGAATACATACCCGCGAGCCGTTTTAACCAGGGAATCGGATATCTCGGGCTGGGGCAAATCATCTCGTCGGCCATCGGCCCAGGACTGGGTGTCGCCATCATGAACCGGCTCGATATCAGGTATTCGTTCTTTGTGGCGGCCGCCTTCGCTTTCGCCGGGGTACTTTTGCTGGCATTGTTCAAGTACAAGCCTGACATACGTAAAAAAGAGTTCGGCCTGAAACTGGAGGACGTCATTTGCGTAAAGGCTTTGAACCATACCTGCATCGGGGGAATTTATTCCTTTTCCAACGGCATCATATCGTCATTTATTGTCTTGTTTGCGTTGACGAAAGGGATAAGGGATGTTAGTATATATTTTACGGTATGCGCGGTGTTTTTGTTTTTGGCGAGGCCGGTAACGGGCAGGCTCGTGGACAGGGTTCCGATAAAATATATCGTGTACCCCGGACTTCTGTTGTCCGTGGTGTCGATGGTTATTCTCGCCAACGCGGATTCGATGTATTTGATTATTCTGTCCGCGGTATTGCGCTCGCTGGCCCAGGGGGCGGTCCAGCCGGTCCTGCAGGCGGAATGCATCAGGCGGGCCGGAACCGGAAAAAGCGGTGTCGCGACGAGTACTTATTATCTTGGGGGCGACATCGGACAAGGGATAGGCCCGATTGTTGGCGGCGTGCTCGCGGGCTCGCTGGGATACCCGTCGGTTTTTTATGCTTGTGCGGTATTGTTTGTGGCGGGGGTTTTTTTGTTTTATGCGGGAACGCGCCAAAAGAATCTAAGGCCGGGGAGGATGTGACGAGGTGTTTCATATCTATTTTTTGAATTTGTTTAACGACACGATGGTCGAACAGACGCACAATCTGGAAAAAGTGATTGATTTTAAAATGCATGTGGGATACCGCAACGTGAGCAGCGTGGAAATGGAAAACCAGATTCGTTGGGCGGAACGCGAGGGGATGGACGCGATTGTGTGCCAGTGGGAGGATTATGAAAAAATCATGACCCGCAAGCCGCTGCTCCCGGTATATCCCGTCCGCAGCACGGCGTATGACACGAGCGTGATTCTCTACTTTCTGAAAAAACACTTGAAAGAGAAGGGACTTGAACATTACACGCGTGTGATTCTCGGAACCTATCTGCCGATTAACGTGCGCCTGGACATCCTGGAAGAGATGTTTGGCTTGGAGCTGGTCAATCCCCCCTGGGACGATGAACTGAGCCAGGACTATTTTGACTCGTATGCGCGGGAAGGCTACCAGGTGGTGGTCTGTTCGTCGATACATGCGGAAAAGGTCCGTAATAGCGGCATGTACCCGTTTTACGATAAACAAGTGGAACAATACATTGATTTCTCCCAGGACATCAAGCAGGCGATTCAACAGGTGGCAGTCGGCAGCCAGCTTCAGAAGACGCTGGAAGAATTGAAAAATATGCTGAATTATTCCTTCGAGGCAATCTGTATCCTGGACAACGAGGGGCGTGTCACAAGTTTTAATGAAAAATCGGAACAAATGTTTAAGCAAAACGGCGTCGGACAGTATGCGGGCTCGTTTTTTTATGACCTGGTGCCGGAGGTTTCGAAATCGGAGATAGAGGAAGTTCTCAAGGAGGGGAAGGCGTTTTATAGCAGGATTATTAACGCAAATGATTATGTGGGAATGCTCAACATCACCCCGAACCAGCAGGAAAAGGGCACGAACGGCGCGGTCGTCCACTTTACGACCATCCAGCAGATTGAGAAGATGGAAACACAAGTGAAAAGCGAAATCCACAAAAAGGGACACTACGCGAAATATACGTTCGCGGACATCCTCGGGGAATCGGAAGTGATGCAAAAGGCCAAGAAACTGGCGGAGCGGTTTTCGAAATATAATTCGAACATTCTCTTATATGGTGAAAGTGGTTGCGGGAAGGAGCTGTTCGCGCAAGGCATGCACAATTCCAGCCTCCGTGTGAACCAGCCATTTGTCGCGGTAAACTGCGGCTCCCTGCCGACAAACCTGCTTGAAAGCGAGCTGTTCGGGTACGTGGAGGGGGCATTTACCGGCGCCTTGAAAAAGGGAAAGAAAGGACTGTTCGAAATCGCCCACAAGGGAACTATTTTTCTGGACGAGATTTCGGAGATTGACGCGAAAGGGCAGACCCGCCTGCTGCGCGTGCTGGAGGAACGCTGCGTTATGCGGATTGGCGATGACAAGCTGATTCCCGTTGACGTGAGGGTAATCGCGGCATCAAATAAAAACTTGTTGAAATTGACGAAAGAGGGGAAGTTCCGCGAGGACCTTTATTACCGGCTGAACGTGCTCACACTAAACGTTCCCCCGCTGCGGGAGCGGGGGGAAGACGTGATACTGATTGCCAATGCCTATATTAAGAAATATGGGGAAGCGTACAACAAGCATATCGTGCTGAGCGGGGAGGCATGTCATGAAATGTTGAGGCATCCCTGGGAAGGGAACGTGAGGCAGCTTCGTAATTTTTGTGAAAGGCTCGTGATTGTGGCGGACAGGACGGAAGTTTCGGGAGAGGACATTGCCGAACAACTGGACGTGATGGGGATGACTTTTTTCGAACGGAGTTGTGACAGGAAAAGCGAAGACGAAAGTCATGCCACGAACCATGCCGTGGACGGGCACGGGCCGGCGGGCGACACCGTGAAAAACGGGGGCAGTATCCGGGAGGCGGAACGGGCCAGTATCCGTGACGCGTTGGAAAAGGAGAAGGGCAACCGCCAGAAGGCGGCCAAACTGCTCGGAATCAGCAAGACTACCTTGTGGAGGAAGATGAAGGAATACGGTATCGGTGACGGATGCGGCGAGGAGTGAAGAAACTTTCCTATAATGTCCGTCTCCGGGAGGTGTCCGGGATAAGCATTTCGTTTCGGTATTTTGCAATCGTCCTGCGGGCGGCCAGGATGCCTTGCCCGTTTAAAATGGAGGCGATTTTCTGGTCACTTAAAGGGTGGGACTTGTCCTCCTCGTCAATCAGTTTTTTGATGAGGCCTTTCAAATGTCCGACGGTCATGTCAGAAGTGCCGTTCGGGACGCTGCTGGAAAAGAAATATTTAAACGGAAAAACACCCCAGAAGCATTCCAGATATTTGTCGTGGATTGCCCTGCTTATGGTGGAGTCGTTAAGCTCCAATTGTTTCCCGATAGCCGCCTGGCTTAACGGCTTTAGGAAATCCGGCCCTTTCAGGAAAAAATCCTTCTGGTTCAGCAGGATCTGCCGCGTAATCCGTAAGAGCGTGGAATTTCGTTGCTCCAGGCACTTGCTAATCCAGTCCGCCTGTTGGAATTTCTGGTAAAGGTATTCCCTCACTTCGCGGTCAGGATGGTTTAGCATGGGGCGGTAGGTGTCGTTGATTTTAAAACCGGCGGCCAAATCCCCGTTTATCATAATCTGGAAATGGTTGTGCTTCTGGAGGATAATCACGTCCGGGCAGATGTAGGACGCGAATTCATCACGGCAGAAACCGTTGGCCGGTCTTGGGTTGAGCGTTTTGATAAGCGCGATGGCCTCGGACACTTCTGCCACGTTTGAACCGAGTGCCCTGGCAAGCGGCTTTATCTGGTTGTTGGCCACTTTTTCCAGATGTCCGGAAATGATTCGTGCCGCGAGGTCATGGCGGGGATGTTCGGAGCGTTCTAACTGTAAAAGCAGGCACTCCGTGAGATTGGAAGCCCCTATGCCGGTCGGCTCGACGGATTGCAGCATGGCGACGTAGTGCCGTGCCGTGTCCGGGGAAACTTGGAAAATCTCGCAAAGCGTGTCTGGGGTCACGGTCAGGAAACCGTTGTCGTCCAACGATTCGACGAGATAGTATAGGACGGATTTGTCCGTTTCGTTATGGAAGTGCGGTATCAGCTGAAAGAGGACATGCTCCGAGAGGGAGTTGGCCGGCGTGGCCGCCATCTGCTCGATTACGTTGTCGTGGGAAGCCAGCCGTGCGTGCTGCTTTCGCACTGGTTGCGGATATTCGTCTTCGGGGGTCTCAATATCCGATGGCGCCTTGTCTTTGGAATCCGCGTCCGAGGGAGTCCCGTCTTTGGAATACTCCACGCCGGTTTGCGTGTCTTCCCCGGAATATTCCACGTCCAAGTGTGTGTCTTTGGAATACTCCGTGTCTGCCCGCGCGTCTTCCTTGGAAAGAGAGGAAGGCTCCAGTTCTATGACCGGGTTTTCCAACGCCGTCTTGTTGAGATAGGATTCCAGTTCCTGCGCGCTCATCTGCAGGATTTCTATGTTCTGTATCGCCCTTTGCGACAGCCCTTGTTTTTGTTCCGTCGTCAATATCAGTTCGGACATGATGGTCACCCCCCGGTGTTTTTTCTTTCGCTGTTTATGGCGTCGGTGTACAGAAGGCAATACGGTCGATGAAGGGCATATTTCCCCTCTTTCATCGTTACTTTCACTCCGCGTACGTCCTTGTACGCCTCGCTTAAGTGCCTTGAAATCACATGGGTTGAGGCGTGCTGCCTTTTGTACACCGACGCTATGTTTTTTTGTGAATAAAATCTGGCCGTAATATTTGCGCTAATTGTAGCACGGGAAAATGGCTTTGTAAAGGGGGCGTATGCTAACCATTTTTTATAGGATAATGGTTACAATGGAAGGAGAAGATGCCTATGGTAAGAAAGAACGTGCAGGAAATGAACGTGTTGGATGACTTTTTGTTTGCAAGATGGTGATGGCATGAGATATTAGAAAAAATGCTTGCTTTTTGGCACGGATAGTGGTAAAATACAGTTTGTGTCAGAGAGACGCGGGTGTGGTTCAATGGTAGAACACCAGCCTTCCAAGCTGGATACGTGGGTTCGATTCCCATCACCCGCTTCGGGGTAAGAACGCCAGGTACCTTATAATCAAAGGTTTCTGGCGTTTTTATTTTTTCATAGGGAACTTTGTTTCTTAATTATTCACGGGGGCATGTCTTGCCACACAGGGATGGTCGTGTTATACTGTAGAAAATCATATGGTGCCAGGGGCAAAAACATTTGCCGCTCGGTATACGAATTACCATGACGGGGAAGGACGCATGGAAAAACAAGGAGGCTTCACTATGGACAAGGCGGCAATGTACAAACTGACATACGGGTTATTTGTTCTGACGGCGAAGGAGGGGGAAAAGGAGAACGGCTGCATCATCAACACGGCGATGCAGGTGACCACGAGCCCGAACCGTATCATCATCGTGGTCAACAAGGCGAACTACACGCATGACATGGTCATGAGGACGAGGGAATTTAACGTGTCATGTCTCGGCACGGGCGCGTCGTTTGACGTGTTCAAGCATTTCGGCTTCCAGAGCGGGAAAAACGTCAACAAGATGGGGGCGTGCTACCCGCATGCGAAAAACGGCATCCCGTACGTGGGAAGCGTGGCGGTGGCTTATATTTCCGGCAGGGTGGTTTCCGGGACGGACTTGGGGACGCACACGATGTTTCTGGCGGACGTGACGGACGCGAGGGTGCTAAATGACGGTGAATCGTTGTCGTACGCGTATTACCAGAAAAACATCAAGCCCGCGCCGAAGCCGGAGAAGAAGACCGGCTGGGTGTGCAAGGTCTGCGGTTACGTGTACGAGGGCGGGGAGCTGCCGGAGGATTTTGTTTGTCCGTTGTGCAAGCACCCGGCGTCGGATTTTGAAAAAATCTCATAGCGGAGGGATTTGTCATGTGGGGGGAGGCCCCATAGGGCAGGGGAAGGGCGATGAGATGCGCGGGTGGCGGGGCATTACCGATGATGGCCGTCATGTGCGGGCAGAGTTGCCGTGATGGCGAAAGAGGGAGTAGTACGAATGAATAAAAGGGTTAAAAAATTGCTTTTTGCAATCTTGTTTTGTTGCCTGGCGGTGCCGGGCGGCATGTACGGGGCGACGGAATTTTTCGGGGAGGGTTTCGGGGAATGGATGATAGGGTATCAGCCGGGACGGGTCACGCAATCTGGCGGCATGGCCTCTTCGAGCGTGACGGAGGGGGAAATGCAGGTCATTTTCCTGGACGTCGGCCAGGGGGACTGCACGGTCGTGCGCACGAAGAAAGCGGACATGGTGATTGACTGCGGCGACAAGGGCAGTGCGGACGAAGTGGTGGAATATTTGCGAAGCCAGGGAATCCACGAGTTGGAATATTTGATTCTTACGCACCCGGACTCCGACCATATCGGCGGCGCCGACGAAGTGCTCGCGGCTTTTGAAGTGGAGCGTGTTTTGATGCCGGACGTGGGCAATGACACGAAGGCCTATGCCGAGGTTTTGAAGCAGATAGAAGAGAACGAGGTCGTGGTGGAACACCCGGACGTGGGTGACAGTTACTTGTTGGGCGATGCCATGTTTTGGATTTTATGTCCGGATCCGGAACTTGTCAGGGAGTCTGACTTGAACGGCAGTTCCGTGGGAATCAAGCTGGTTCACGGGGAAAATTCCTTCGTGATGTGCGGGGACGCGGAAGAAGAGTCTGAGCAGGCCATGGTGGAGCGTTTTGGAAACGCCTTGGAATGCGACGTGTTAAAATGCGGGCACCATGGAAGCTCGACGGCCACTTCGGCGGAATTTTTGAAGGTGACGGATCCGACCTGGGCCGTGATTAGCTGTGGAAAGGACAACCCTTATGGCCATCCGCATGCGGAGGTGATGGCCGCGCTGGAGGACGACGACGTGCAGGTCTACCGTACCGATTGCCAAGGGACGGTCATCGCCATCAGTAATGGGAAAGAATTGAAGTGGCGGGGGTTGCAATTTGACGGTTCACAAAAGTATTGACGGCTCGAAATTCATTTGCTAAAATAGAGGGCATGGTAAAGAATGAATTGATAAAGCAACAATATTGTTTCTGAATGGTTCGTTCTGGAGGGGGATGAACGGTTGCCGTCCACGGTCGTGAATGGTGACATGAATCGGGAAACTGCACGAGGATTCGGAGAACCTCGTCAAGTGCGTGGAGCAAGGAGGCACGGCTATGAAGGATTTATCATTTGGCGAGCAGGTCAAGATTATTCTAAAACGAAAAGGCATGACGATCAAAGAACTGGCGGAGACGATTGAGGAGCGTACCGGAAAGGTGATGTCCAGGCAGAATTTGACGCAGCGACTGAACAGGGATAATTTTCAGGAGCGGGACATGCGGCTGATAGCGGCGATTTTGGAGTGTCCGTTTTATCTGAGCTTGTTTCCGCTGGAGACCATGGAGGACACGCAAATCATTCCGGCGGAGGACGTGATTTCAAGGTACGTGGACAAGGCGCAGTCGCGCAGGCGGGGCGGCGACACTGCCGTGGTGGAGACGTTGAAGTCGTCGCGGCCGGTAAAGACGGGCGGACGGGCAGGCACGTCGGGCGCGGTTTCGGGCGACGACAAGCTGGCGGCGGCGGAGGATTTGCAGTTGTCGGATTCGGAGATGGCGGATGTTGCAAAGGCGTTGGAGATTATGGAAGGGGAAGAGGAGCCGGAGACGGGCAGGGAACTGACGATTGGCGAGGTATACGGCATGTACGAGAGGCTGGACGAGATGGGAACGCCTTTCGGGGAAGAGTATCTGAAAGATTCCAAGGAGAGGTTCCGGCGGCTTGCGAGGGGCACGGGCGGCAAGGCGACGGCCGCGTCCGATGGCGCGGACATATTTGATACGGGAAATGTCAATAATGGAACAATTGGCGCGAAAGAAGCCGGGACGGGACGGGTTGGCCCTGGTGGGGCCGGTGCGGACAAACTTGCCACGGGACGGGCAGGCACGGGAGCGTCGGGGGCAAGAACGTCGGGAACGGAGAGGCCGGTCACGGGAAGGACGGGGCATGGAGCGTCAGGGACAAACACGCCGGGCGTGAACGCTTCGGAGGCATATGGCGATTCGATGGAGACATCAGGCGGGGCAGGGGTGCAAAAGCCAGATGAAAAAAGGGTGGAAAAGACGGATCGTTTTCGTACGGGAACGGTGTTTTTGCGAAGACCGGACGGACAAGAAAAGATGCAGACGCGCCGTTTCGCCAAGGTCTCGGACGAGGATGGAGGACGCGGGAAGGATGGAAAGCCATCCTTTTCCACGGGGCGGATGCGGCATGGCGGCGTGATTCGGCGGCCGGGGGAGACCGCATCGATAGGATTGAGGGATTTTGAGCCGGTGATTCCGTTTACCGACCAGGAGGAAAATCTGGAACTGGGCGAGCTGAACCCTTATACGGGGCATGAGTACCAGTCGAACAGCGTGCGCATGCACCCGACCAGGATTGGCTACGTGCAGGTTTACGAGCGTAGCATGCATGGTTGGACGGACATGACGGAATGGGCTTTTTTGGGGCATCAGGAACGTTTGAAGGCAAAACTTGGGAAAAATTATAAAGAACCGATTTATTTGGATTGATTTGACATGTTTATTTTTAAACGTGCCAGTATGGTGGTTTCATTGAAGATTAGGGAAAGAACGTGATGACGTATGGAATGGGGTACACTATTATCTACCAGGAGGAGCCGTCCGGGAAGGAACCTTTCCGGCAGGTCTTCGGATTTGCGCAGCGAGTTTGAAAAGGATTATCACCGTATCATAGGGAGCGCGTCATTTCGCCGCCTGCAGGACAAGACGCAGGTTTTTCCGTTGGACCAGAGCGATTTTATCCGCACGAGGCTGACGCATTCCTTGGAGGTTTCCTCATTCGGGAAATCTTTGGGACAAAACATCGGCGAACATATTTTAACGCACCGTCCGGATTCCGGCTTCACCCCGCAGATGAAAGAGGACGTTTGCCATATTTTACAGTGCGCGGGCCTGATTCACGACATTGGAAACCCGCCGTTCGGGCATTTCGGCGAGTCGGCAATCCGCGACTGGTTTTTGCGGAACCTCGGGTCGCTCAAGTTTGAGGGAAAATCGGTGGAGGGGCTCCTGACCAGGCAGATGAAGGAGGACTTTTACCATTTTGAAGGAAACGCGCAGGCGCTTCGGCTGGTGACGAAGCTGCATTACCTGGTTGACGAGCATGGGATGAACTTGACCTATGCCTTGTTGAACACGGTGATTAAGTATCCGGTTTCGTCCGTCGGAATCGACTTGTCCACGGGAAACATCAAGGACAAGAAAATGGGTTATTATTATGCCGACAAGGAGATTTTCGAGGAAATTTCGGCCGCGACCGGGGCGAAAGGCAGCCGCCACCCGCTGACGTACATATTGGAGGCGGCGGACGACCTGGCATATAAGACGGCCGACATCGAGGACGCTTTCGTGAAGGGCTGTTTTTCCTACCACATGTTGTTGCGGGAATTGGAGACGTTGGACGGGGACGGTCTGGCGAAGCGGTTCGACGCGGCCGGGAAGTTGCGCCAGTTGTACGACAGGGGCGTGTCCCAAGGGGTGAAAAGTCCGGAGAGTTATGCGATTAAGAACTGGATCGTGCGGGTGCAGGCGATTTTGATTGGTTGCATAACGTCCGGTTTTACGTCCAATTATGACGCCATCATGGACGGGGAGTACAAACATGACTTGTTCCATGGCACCGACGGGGAAGGGCTGATGGAGCTGCTGGGGGATGTCGCCTACCGCTACGTGTTTTCTTCGGACATGATTTACCGCCAGGAGGTCAGCGAGGCCGTGATCCTGGACTTCCTCATGGACAAACTTGTGCAGGCCGTTTTGTATTATGACACGGGACGCGAGCAAACCCCGCTTGACAAGCGGATCGTGTCGGTGATTTCGGACAATTACCGGATGGCATACCGGACACAGGCGGAAGGGAAAAGTGAAGCGGAGAAATTGTACCTCCGCCTCTTGTTGGTGACTGATTACGTGTGCGGGATGACGGACAGCTACGCGAAACGGCTGTACCAGGAACTACGAGGAATCATATGATGACACCAGGCTCTCAAAGTCATGCTTTTCATGCTTGCATGAAAAAGCATGACTTTGAGAGCCGCCCAAACATGAGGACGTAGCCCGTCAGGGCGGAGTCCGAATGTTTGCCGAATTGCGTGAGCACGAAGTGCGTAGCAATTCGGGGGTGTCATCATGGTGGATAGAAAGACCCAAACATGAGGGCGCAGCCCGTCAGGGCGGAGTCCGAATGTTTGCCGAATTGCGTGAGCACAAAGTGCGTAGCAATTCGGGGGTGTCATGGTCTGTTCGTGCCGCGTGCGGCCGGAATGCGGATTTCGCAACACCAGTATCCAAAGGTGCCGTAGTTGTTTTGCTCTTCACTGGTAAGCTGCATGTTGTCGTTGTATTCGTCCGTGAACTTTGGGAACCCGAATAAACTGGCGGCATGTGATTCGCGGGCGCTGTAGATGCCGGGAACTCCAACCAGGTAATAACCATCTTTTTCGACGAGGAGAAGATGGTTATAATTGTAATAGCCGTGCATGAGGAAGCTGTTGTTGGACAAGTTCCAGTATTTGCGGGGGAGGATGCGCAACTCCTGGCGGCTGATTTTCCGTATGCCCTGTTTTGTGGCGGAAGCTTTTCGTGCCATTGTCTCGGCTGGGACGGCGGTTGGCACGTCATTTTCCATTGGCGTTGCCATGGTAGGAATACCGGGCGTCTCTTCTTGGGGTGGCGTGGTGGCGGTTTCAGGTGCGTTTTTCATCGTTACCGTGGTGGCAGTTTCGGGTGCACGTTCCACCGTTGGAGTGGCGGCGGTTTCGGGTGCACGTTCCACCGTTGGAGTGGCGGCGGTTTCAGGTGCGTTTTTCATCGTTACCGTGGCGGCAGTTTCGGGTGCACGTTCCGCCCGTGTCGCGGTGGCAGTTTCGGGTGCACGTTCCACCGTTGGAGTGGCGGCAGTTTCGGGTGCACGTTCCACTTGTGTCGTGGCGGCGATTTCGGATGTATGTTCCACTGGTGTCGTGGCGGGAGCGGCCGCAATGTTTTTCGTTGGTTCTGGAGCAGGAACGGTGCTGGCATCCTCCGCGGATGCCATGGTAGGGACGGCCCTGGTCTCATCCTTCCGGGCCATCGGTTCGGCATCTTCCAAAAAGTGGAGCGACTGGGGATGGAACGTCGTATTTGGCATCGTGGCGGCAACCATGTTGCCGTCGGGAAGGGTAAGGAAGAACCCGCCAACTTCGGGGAGCGTGCCGTGATTTGCAAATAGCGTTTCAGGGATGTCATACTTGGCAAAGACGGCGTTCGTCTTGGTGACGATGTCGGAGAGCGGCACGGCCAGAAGCCGGTCGTCTTTGGGGTAGAACGCGCCGAGTTTTAACGTGTCGCCTTGGGATACGGGGATGTTGCGAATGTGCAATTCTATTGAGCAGGCCGAAAACCG
Source organism: Lachnospiraceae bacterium (assembly GCA_910574865.1). Taxonomy (GTDB): domain Bacteria; phylum Bacillota; class Clostridia; order Lachnospirales; family Lachnospiraceae; genus Schaedlerella. Next base: position 183,119 of record CAJTDN010000006.1, read on the forward strand.
GCTGTTCAATTTCAGGAAACCTACGTTGCAGGGCGGGCGCCCTGGCGTATAATGATAAAAATAAAAGGTTCCGGGATTCATGGCTACCTCCGGGGAAAATATTTTTCTAAATACAATGTATGCCATGACGAGGGAAAAAAGAACGAATGGAAAAGGTGGGCTCATTTATGAAAAAGAAAGTTTTGAAGGGGTGTCTGGGGGTTGCCGGCGCCGCCGTCCTGGCAATCGTGGTTTATGTCGGGTACGTGTTCGCGACATATTACCGGTTGGAGGACAATCTGGAAATCGGCGTGGAACGTTCCGGCCAGGGTGCGGCTTGCGAGGTGGCGGAGATTGGGGAACATTACCTCGTGGTGTCGGCCAATATTGGTTTTGGCGCGTATAGTGACGACTATTCCTTTTTTATGGATGGCGGAGAGGAAAGCCGCGCGCGCTCAAAGGAGGCGGTAGTGGAGAATGTTTCTGGTTCCGTGGGGGCGGCTGCCGGGCAAAACCCGGACATTTTGCTGTTGCAGGAAGTGGACACGGACGGGACGAGAAGCTGGCATGTGGACGAGAAAGAAGTGATTATACGCGAACTTGCCAAACATGAAATGGAAGACGTGGACTATACGTACGCGCAAAATTATGACAGTCCATATTTGTTTTATCCCGTTTTGCAGCCGCACGGGAGCAACAAGGCGGGAATCGTCACTGTTTCCGTCATGGAAATGTCAAACGGTGTTCGTCGTTCACTGCCAATTGAGGGCGGGGTCATGAAATTTTTGGATTTGGACCGTTGTTACAGCAAGCAACGGATAAAGACGGATAACGGGAAGGAACTGGTCGTGTACAACCTTCACTTGTCCGCGTACACGTCCGACCCGTCAACGGCCACCAACCAGTTGCTGCTACTCTTTGACGACATGGTTGATGAGTACGAAAAGGGGAATTACGTAATTGGAGGCGGTGATTTTAATAAGGATTTGCTGGGAAATTCTTCGGACTATTTTGAGTGCGGGGAATTGGAGGACAACTGGGCGCAGCCCATTCCGGAAGAACTGGTTCCCGGGGAAATCCAGTTGGTTGCGCCGCTTGATGAAAGCAGGCCGGTGCCGTCCTGCCGTAATGCGGATTCGCCTTACGGCGAGGACAGTTTCGTGCTGACGGTGGATGGTTTCCTGGCCTCCGCCAATGTGGAGGTGGTCGAGGCCGAGGTGGTTGACACCGGTTTCAAATGGAGCGACCACAATCCCGTTTACATGGAATTTATTTTGAAATAAGGTGATGATACCAGGGTCAAAAGGCCATGTATGACATGCTTGCATGTCAATACATGGCTTTGGGACCCGTAAAACACCGAAAAGTAGCCATTTTTCGTAGAAAAATGAGTGGATTTGAGGTGTTTTAGAATTGCGGGAGCACGAAGTGCGTAGCAATTCGTGGGTATCACGGGGGCAAAAGGCCCTGTATTTCCTGCCCGTACGTTCGGGGCGTTATGTTTTGGCAATTTGAAAGATTTCCACGCTGCGCTTTAGGATTCCTTTCATGTGGGCGATAGCCGTCCCGTAATTGGTAACTGGCACCTTTTGGTCGGCGGCGCATTTTAGGCGGTACTTCATTTCCCGCTCGTTTAACGTGCAGCCGCCGCAGTGGATGACCAGGCGGTATGCGCCCAGGTCCGCCGGGAACTCGCCGCCGCTGGTGAAGTGGAATTGTAAGTCCCGTCCGCTATGCTTTCGAATCCAGCCTGGCAGTTTGACCGTGCCGATGTCGTTGCATTGGCGGTGGTGCGTGCAGCCCTCGCAGATTAAAATCTGGTCGCCGTCGTTTAACGCATCCAGTACCTTTGCGCCCTGCACGACGGTTTCCAGGTTGCCCTTATAACGCGCGAACAAAATGGAGAAGGATGTCAATGGAACGTCGACCGGCACGATTTTGGCCACTTCTTCAAAGGCCTGGCTGTCGGTGATGACCAGGCTTGGTTTTTGTGCCAGCTTTTGTAGGATCCCGGCCAGTTCTGTTTCCTTTGCCACGACGGACACGGCCCCGGCTTCCAAAAGGTCGCGGATGACCTGCTGTTGCGGGAGGATAAGGCGGCCTTTGGGGGCGGCCGAGTCGATGGGAACCACCAGCACGACGAAGTCCAAAGGATGCGCCAAGTCCCGGACGACGTGCCGTTCGTTCATTTCTTCGGGAACCAGGCGGGCAATCCGCTCTTTCAATTCTTGAATGTTTTCGCCGGTGGCGGCGCTGGCCAGGATACAATTTTCATCAACAAGGAGGTTGTTTCCATGTACCATGTCGGCAGAGGGCGCCTTTTCAAAAGGGCGGCCGCCCTTGCCGCCTGATGCCTGCGGTAGCAGGTCGGCCTTGTTGAAGACGATGACGTAGGGAATCTTTTTTTCCCGTATGAGGCGCAGGATGCCGTCATCTTCGGTTGTCATGCCCTCGCACGCGTCCACCACCAACAAGGCGATGTCGGTCTTGTTTAAAACCTGCCGGGTTTTTTGGACGCGCAGCGCGCCCAACTCACCGTCGTCGTCCAACCCGGGCGTGTCAATCATCACGACTGGGCCGAGCGGCAAAAGTTCCATCGCTTTTTGGACGGGGTCGGTGGTCGTCCCCTTGACATCGGAGACGATGGCCAGGCTCTGCCCTGTGAGCGCGTTGACCAGGCTGGACTTGCCGGCGTTGCGCCGCCCGAAAATCCCGATATGCGTGCGGTTGGCGGAAGGTGTAGTGTTCAAACTCATGATAAATGTCCCTCCCCTAGAATCGGAAATCCCTTCGGTTGTCTTTTTCAATCAGCCGCAGGTTTTCCAGCACGATGTTCCGCGCTTTTTCATTCGGGACGTTTAGCACCTCTTTTTCAATCAGGCGGTCACCGATGGCCTTTGTTTCCGGCGCGGCGTAATCCATCAAGTATTCCTTCAATGTCATCAGCGCGTTGGGATGGCAGCAGTTTTGAATCTGCCCGCTCTTGCAAAGCGACATGAAGCGGTCCCCGGTGCGCCCTTCCCGGTAACATGCCGTGCAGAAGCTGGGAATGTAGCCCATCTCCATCAGCCAGCGCACGACCTCGTCGAGGGAGCGCGTGTCGCTGACGTCGAACTGCTCCGACTTGGCATCCTCCGGCTCCGGTTCGTAATAGCCGCCCACGCTGGTGCGGGAACCGCCGCTAATCTGGGAAATACCGAGGTGCAGGACGCGTTCCCTGGTCTTCTGGTTCTCCCTCGTGGAAATAATCATGCCGGTGTATGGCACGGCAATGCGGATGCAGGCCACCAGCTTGGCAAAAATATCGTCGTCGATGCCATTGTCAAACTGGTCCGGGTCAATGTCGTCGGCCCGTTTCAGCCTCGGCACGCTGATGGTGTGCGGCCCCACGCCAAAGGCGGCCTCAAGATGTTCCGCGTGCATCAAAAGCCCGGCGAACTCGTAACGGTATTTGTCCAAACCGAAAAGCACGCCCACGCCCACGTCGTCAATGCCGCCCTCCATGGCACGGTCCATGGCTTCCGTGTGGTAATCGTAATCGTGTTTCGGCCCCGTGGGATGGAGCTGCAGGTAGCTTTCCTTGTGGTAGGTCTCCTGGAACAAAATGTAGGTGCCGATGCCAGCCTCCTTCAACAGCCGGTAATTGTCCACGGTGGTGGCGGCGATGTTGATGTTGACACGGCGGATTGCCCCGTTTTTATGCTTGATGCCGTAAATCGTGTCAATGCATTTTAAATAATATTCCATCGTGTTGTGGACCGGGTCCTCCCCGGCCTCCAAGGCCAGCCGCTTGTGTCCCATGTCCTGCAGGGCGACGACCTCCCGCCGGATTTCCTCTTGTGTCAGCTGCTTGCGTGCAATGTGCTTGTTTTTGGCATGGTAAGGGCAGTAGGTACAGCCGTTGACACAATAATTGGACAAGTAGAGCGGGGCGAACATGACGATGCGGTTTCCGTAGAAATCCTTTTTAATCTGCTCGGCCAGCCTGAAAATTTCCTCGTTCTTTTCCGGAATGTCGCAGGCCAAAAGCACGGATGCCTCACGGTGCGACAGCCCCTTGCGCAGTTTCGCCTTTTCAATCAGGGCGTCAATCAGTTCGAGGTTGTCCTTGTTCTCGTCCGCGTAGGAGAGCGTTTCCAGAATCTCCCCGTGGTTGATAAAATCTTCCGCATGTTTTGAATTCACGTCATACATAATAAAATCCTCCTCCTATGAGCACTTGGCATCCGTCCTTAGGATGCTTAGTGCGAATGGACTCCGCGCACCTTGGCGAGGCGTGGCCGAGGCTAGTTAAGCGGAGTAACCTTGCGTCCAGGCACTTGGCATCCGTCCTTAGGATGCTTAGTGCGAATGGACTCCGCGCACCTTGGCGAGGCGTGGCCGAGGCTAGTTAAGCGGAGTAACCTTGCGTCCAGGCACTTAGTATTTGGCATATATGGTTTTTGTGCTTACCCCGGGCAGCATTCCCAGTTTGCCGGACAAGGCGCTGATCACGTCTCCCGGCGCGTCCAGGGCGACGCTGATGATGGACAGATCCTTTTCCCGATAGGGGATGCCCATCCGTCCGATAATGTATTGCCCATACTGGCTGAGCAGGTGGTTGAGCTCGTCCACGGAATCGTGGCTGTTTAGGACGATGCCGACGAGGGCAATCCTTGTATCCATGTCATTCTCCTTTCTGAACAAAGAGTTTCGCCTGCGAAACTCTTGCGCCGGGCGCGGCCGCATGAGCGACAAAGTTCTCTTCGCGTCCGTGCGCATCCTCCCGTAGGGTTTTGTGGTGGGGGAACGATGTTTCCACCATCACAAAAATGCCCATGCCAGAAAATGGGTTCTGACAAGGACATCATGAAAAACGCAGATACGCGATTTGCACTCCCCGCATGTTTAAGAACGGAAAAGTCAATTATTTACGTCTGTTTCATTATCAGCATGGTCATCATGAGCCTTCTTACGCAGGTACGTATTTCCCGCCCTTTGTAATCAGAACCGCTTTCTTGCAAAACGGCCTTATTGGCCGTTCCACCGTATTAGGATAGCATGCCTGACATAAAATTTCAATAGGATTTTTCGATTTGCGTATAATTTCAATCGGCATGAAAGCCCCGGGAATGATAGAATACGTCCAAGGGAGTGTAAATGTTTTTATTCCTTTTTGTGAGGAGGCATGGTATACTGTTGCTATCTTTATGAAGGGAGGACCGGGATGGCAGAGGTAAGAAAACGCATTACGTTTCATGGGCGGGTGCAGGGCGTGGGTTTCCGATTCACGGCCAAATGCATGGCCCGTTCGCTGGGACTGGCGGGCTGGGTAAAAAACGAGTGGGACGGCACGGTGCTGATGGAGGTGCAGGGGCGGGAGCCGATGATCGACAAGCTGTTGGTGGGGCTCAACCGCAACCAGTTCATCCAGATTGAATGGCTGGACACGGAGGAAATCCCGTTGGACACGGAGCAGGGATTTGAGGCGAGATAACGCGCGGGGAACCGAAATTTCACGGCGTGGCAGAAGCGAAACCACCTTGCCAAGGTGCGCGGAGTACATTCGCACGTAGGCGTTCAGAGAACAAACGCCAAGTGCTCAAGGTAAGGAAACTCCGCGCAACTAGGCGCGAAACCACCTTGCCAAGGTGCGCGGAGTACATTCGCACGTAGGCGTTCAAAGAACAAACGCCAAGTGCTCAAAGTAAGGAGGAGTCAATATGAAATTGGGATTTATCGGGACTGGAAACATGGCGGGAGCCATCATGGGAGGGATTATTAAAAAAGGAATCATGGCGCCATCGGAAATCATCGGGTCGGACGTTTCCGCGGCAGGACGTGACAGGACGCGAGAGACGTATGGTATCTGCGTGACGGAGGACAACGTCGAGGTGGTGAGGAAGGCGGAGACGGTGTTTTTGTCCGTGAAGCCGCAATTTTACCCGGCGGTAATCGAACAAATCAAAGGGGCGGTGGGGGAAAGCCAGCTGATTGTCACGATTGCCCCGGGCAAGACGCTCGACTGGCTGAAGGGGCAATTCGGGAGAGAATTGAAAATCGTCCGCACGATGCCAAATACCCCGGCGATGGTCGGAGAGGGGATGACGGCGGCCTGCCCGAACGAGAACGTGACCGGGGAGGAACTTTCTCACGTGCTGGACATTTTAAACTCGTTTGGGAAGACCGAAGTGGTGGCGGAACATTTGATGGACGCGGTGGTGTCCGTGAGCGGCAGTTCGCCGGCATACGTCTTCCTGATGATCGAAGCGATGGCCGACGCCGCGGTGGCCGGTGGGATGCCAAGGGCGCAGGCCTACACGTTTGCGGCACAGGCGGTGTATGGAAGCGCGAAAATGGTTTTGGAGACCGGGAAGCACCCGGGAGAACTCAAGGACATGGTGTGCTCGCCCGCGGGAACGACGATAGAGGCGGTACGCGTGCTGGAGGAAAAAGGATTTCGAAGCGCGATGATAGAGGCGATGAGGGCCTGCGCGGAAGTATCAAGAAAATTGTAAGTGGGATTTGCAGGGAATGAATGATACCGATGGTAAAAATTCATTCCCTGCTTATTTTTTTGCCGTGACAATGTGATTTCTCAGTGCCTAGTGAACAGTGTTTTGCCGTTATTATCGCTTCCGTAAGTCGCGAAATGGCGACTTTTTGTCGAAAGCTGTCGGAAAGTATGCCCAAACCTGGATTGACAACACGGGTGGCCGAGTATACGATAGGTGTAGGGCGAACCGCTCCGACGTTTCCATTATGTCAAGCTTATTCCTTTACCAAGACGATGAGGTCTTTGATTTCGCAGTTAAAATATTTGCACAGCCTTACCACGAGGTTTGCGTCAACCCGCTGAAATTCATCTCGGCAGTAGCGGTTGAAATTCCCCCTTGGAAGGTCCAAGTCCTTGCAAATTCTATTTTTACTGATGGAACGTTCTGCTAGTAACTCGTTGATTCTTAAGTGTAAATGCGCCATATCTTGTCTCCTTTTCTTTGAAAAGCGGCAATTGAGAGAATATCCATGGTCTGCAGCTTAAAAATAATTATAAATTTTATAATTAAAGATAGAAATTTCCTATGAAATAAGTTATGATTTAACAAATACACCAATTCCGAGTAAGAAAATACCAATTTTTGGTATGCCAAGTAAAAAATAAAAAAGTCATTAAAAATAAAATTGGCAAATCATAAATCAATATATTCTAAATTGGTATAAAAAAGGTTTTGAAAACAAGAAATTGGTGAATAAATAGTTAGTCAATTATAAGTTTGCAAAAAACAAGTTTAAAAGATGAGAGGTGCGCGGAATGAGTAGAATGGTGTGGATGGTATTGGTATGGACGTTGTTGTTGACGGGATGCGGCCGGGACGAGCCGGAAAAGGGAATGGACGTGGTGGGAAACCGTGCCGAAATCATGGAAAATGGCACGATAGAGCACCTGTCCATCGTGACGAACACGGACGGGATCGAGGACTGGGAGGCATGCGCGGAGGAGATCATAGAGCGCTGTGTCAACAATGATTTTCCGTCGGTCCACTTTAGTTATGACCTGAACGGGTATCCGGTGGGACTGCATGCGGAGGTTTATTTGACGGAGGAAGACATGAGGAACGGGGTGGCCGTCTTTTCGATGTCCTACATGCAGGACGAGTCGAGCGGCTACCAATACAACATCAAGGATTACCCGGAGAAATTTAGCCTGGAATTGAAAGGGGCGTAACGGTTTCCCACCCGAAGGCTTCCATGTCCGCCGGTAACGGGGCGGAGAATTCCATCCGCCTCCCGCTTATTGGGTGCACGAAGCAAAGCCGGGCGCTGTGGAGCGCCTGCCTCTTCATGTACTCCATGTCGGGATTGTACAGGTAGTCGCCAACCAGAGGGTATCCCAGATGTTTCATGTGGATGCGGATTTGATGGGTACGGCCGGTCTCCAAACGCAGTGAGAGGAGGCTGTGCCCGTCTTTTTCTTCCAGCACGCGGTAGTGTGTCATGGCCCGTTCACCGTGTGCAAAATCCACCGCGCGCTCGATGACGGAACCGGGTTTGCGCGAGAGAGGCGCGTTTATTGTGCCGCTTTCAGGCAAGGGGCGGCCGCGCACGATGCCGAGGTAAATCCGTTCGATTTCGTGGCGGGTGGCCATGCGTGAAAGGATGCTGGAACTTACCATGTGCTTGGCGACCACCGTCAGCCCGGAGGTGTCGCGGTCGAGGCGGTTCGTGCAGCGGAAGACGAAAGCCTTGCCTTGCCGGGCGTAATACCATGCCAGGGCGTTTGCAAGGGAATTGTAATAATTGTCCCGGGACGGGTGCGTCGGCATCCCGGCGGGCTTGTTGACCACCAGGAGATCCTCGTCCTCGTAAACGATGTCGAGTGGCAAGGGAACCGGTGGTATTTTCTGCGAGGAAGCAGTTTCATGAATATGGATTGTAAGTTCGTCTCCGGTGGCCATGGGGTGGTTCAGGTAATGCCAGGCGCCGTTCACGAGGACGCTTCCGGCCTTCTTTTTCAATTCGACCAGGTTTTGCCTGGAAAACCCCAGACGGCGTAAATATTGTTCCACGCGCAGGCCGTCGTCGGCCGCGGTGATTTCGTAGGTCAAAATGCGGTTCATGTCAATTCTCCTCCCATCCGCGCCAAAACAACTTTTATTCCCGCGGGCAACGAGCCAAGCGGCCATGCTTGCATGGACATTTGGCGACTGCCGCGAGGGTGAAATATCCCGCAGCTTGCTGCGTATTCAAGTTATGACGCCCCGTAGCTTGCTGCGGGGTATTTCACTTATGATACCGTCATCATACTATAGACGGCGGCACATATCAATGGTGAAAGCCGATTATTTTTCGGACCCGGTCCAATCACCGTGCTGGCGTAAATTATGGTGGAAGATGAAAATACCTTTTGACCGCAACGATGTTTTGTAGTAGTATACCAATATGGCAACCGTAATATAATATCAAGGTGAAAGAGAAACGGAGATTATTCATGGGTGTGTATGAAACGTTATGTAATATGCTTGGTAGGGAAAACGTGTCGCGCGACGAGCCGATGAGTGCGCATACGACATTCCGCGTCGGGGGGCCGGCGGACTATTTCGTGACGCCGCGATCGGAGGAGGCGTTGGCGGAACTGGCCGCGTTTGCCACGAAGGAAGGCCTTCCCCATTATATATTGGGAAACGGGAGCAACCTGCTGGTGGGCGACAAGGGATACCGTGGCGTGATGATCCAGGTTGGCAAAGGGTTTGACGGGGTGAGCGTGGAAGGGGAAATGGTTTACGCGCAGGCGGGGATTTCCCTGGCCAGGCTGGCCTTGGCGGCACGGCAGTCGTCACTGTCGGGACTGGAGTTCGCCTCTGGGATACCGGGGACGCTGGGTGGGGCCGTGATGATGAACGCGGGCGCGTACGGCGGCGAGATGAAGCAGGTGGTCGTCAGCGTGCGCGCGCTTGCGCAAAGCGGGGAAATCCGGGAAATTCCGGAAGAAGGACTGGAGCTCGGTTATCGGACCAGCATATTCGCCCGGAACGGGGACGTCATACTGGGAGCCGTCCTGAAATTGGAAAAGGGCGACGGAGACCAGATTCAGAAAAACATGGACGAGTTGAAGCGGCGCAGGGTGGAGAAGCAGCCGCTGGAGTATCCGAGCGCGGGCAGCACCTTCAAGCGGCCGGAGGGGCATTTTGCCGGAAAGCTGATAGAGGAGGCCGGACTGCGGGGGTTTTCCGTCGGCGGCGCGCAGGTGTCGGAGAAACACTGCGGGTTCGTGGTTAACAAGGGCGGGGCGACGGCGGCGGACATCGCCTCCTTGATGGACCAGGTGGCCGAGAGGGTGGAGCGTCATTCGGGCGTGCGCCTTAGGCCGGAAGTGAGGCGCGTCGGAGAGTTTTGAGTGGAAAACGGAAAAAATGTTTGCAGGGAAGAAAGAACAAGGAAGGCTTGCAGACAAGAGAGTTTCCGGGCAGGAAGAATTTTGAAGGGAGGGGCGTGGCATGAGGCTGGTAATCGTGACGGGGATGTCCGGCGCGGGGAAGTCCACCGCGCTGAAGATACTGGAGGACGCGGGGTACTTATGCGTGGACAATCTGCCGATTCCGTTGATTCCGGGGTTTGTCGAAATGTTGTCGGCTCCCGACGCGGACGTCGGGAAGGCGGCGGTCGGGATAGACGTGCGAAACGGGCAGGCATTGGACGATTTGGCGCGGAACGCCGGGCGGCCGTTGGACGGTTTGGCGCGGGACGCCGCCCGGACATGGCCGGATGCCGGAAAAATGACCTGCGAGGTTCTTTTTCTCGACGCGAGCGACGACGTGCTGGTAAAACGTTACAAGGAGACGCGGCGGCAGCACCCGCTAGGCAAGGAAGGCCATGTCGGGGAAGGGATTGCCAGGGAGCGGGAGAAAATCGCGTTCTTAAAAAGGCAGGCGACGTATATACTGGATACGAGCAAGATGTTGACGAGGGAGCTCAAGGCGGAGTTGGACAAGATTTTCGTGGAGGGGAAGGACTTTAAGAACCTCTACGTGACAATCATGTCGTTTGGCTTCAAGTACGGGCTTCCGCAGGATGCCGACCTCGTCTTTGACGTGCGCTTCCTGCCCAATCCGTATTACGTGGAGGGGCTGAAGGAAAAGACGGGAAATGACGTGGAAGTGCAAGATTACGTGTTAAACGGCGAACGGGCGGCTGAATTCCTGGAAAAGTTCAAGGACATGGTCGGGTTTTTGCTCCCGAATTACATTTTGGAGGGGAAGAACCAGCTCGTCATCGCGGTGGGCTGTACCGGCGGGAAACACCGCTCGGTCACGATGGCCAACGCTCTATACGCGTTCGTCAAGGAAAACGAGGACTACGGCGTGCGCGTCGAGCACAGGGACATCGGGAAGAGATAACGGCGGCGGGAAAAAACTATGGCGGGAACGGGTGGGACATTATGTCATTTTCAGCAAACGTGAAGGAAGAAATTTCCAACCAGTGGAGCCAGGCCAGGCATTGCCAAATCGCGGAGTTGGCGGCGCTTACCGGGTTTTGCGGGTGCATAACGGTCGACGGGCGCGACCGTTACGGAATAAAATTTCATACGGAAAATAGAGCTGTTGCAAGAAAAGTCTTTACATTAATCAAAAAAACATTTAATATAGAGACGAATATCTCGGTTCGCAGGAACATGGAAAAACATGGCACTTCCTATTCCATCGTGGTAAACGGGCACGAAGAGGCGTTGCGCGTCTTGCGGGCGGTCAAGGTGGTGGACGAGTATCAATACGGGTTTGAAAGGGTCAGGGCGATGAATCCCATCGTGACGCGACAACCTTGTTGCAAGCGGGCTTTCCTGCGGGGGGCGTTCCTCGCCGCGGGCTCGATGAGCGACCCGAACAAGTCCTACCATTTTGAAATCGTGTGCGGCGCGGGCGAGATGGCGGCCCGGATCCAGGAACTGATGCGCGGTTTTTCAATGGACGCCAAGGTTGTCCAAAGGAAAAAGGCACATGTCGTGTATTTGAAAGAGGGCGAGCAAATCGTAGATATGTTGAACATCATGGAAGCGCACATTTCTCTTATGCAGCTGGAGAATGTAAGGATAATAAAAGAGATGCGCAACGCGGTGAACCGAAAGGTGAACTGCGAGACGGCCAACATCAATAAGACGGTTTTCGCGGCGGTCAAGCAGGTGGAGGACATTACATACCTGCGTGACACGGTCGGGCTGGACAAATTGCCGGAGGGACTCGAGGACATGGCGCTTGCCCGCCTGTCCCATCCTGACGCGACGCTCAAGGAGCTGGGAGAACTCATGTCGCCGCCGGTCGGTAAGTCGGGGGTAAACCACAGGCTGCGGAAAATTGGCGAGATGGCCGACAAGGTTAGGGAAAGTAACGGCTCGGCTTTGGCCGGACTGTTACCAGGAAAAAACAAGGAGGGTTATTATGATTGAAACACCGGTAGTCGTGAAACAAGAAAATGGTCTGGACGGAAGGCCAATCGCGCTTTTGGTACAAGAGGCAAGCCAGTACGCGAGCCAGGTCTTCATTTTGGCGGATGATAAAAAAATCAATGCCAAGAGCATCATGGGCATGATGAGCTTAAGCCTGGCGGAGGGCGAGCGGGTCACGGTGCTCACGGACGGCGAGGACGAGGAAAAGGCGGCGGAAGGAATCAAAACCTTTTTCATGCATACGAATTAAAGGAGGGGAAAGGATTTTTTTCCCAGCATGAGGATTCATGGCGTAAAACCCCACGGCGAGTTTGCTGCGGGGTTTTACGCTAGTGTCCCGCGGGCGGGGCGGCCTTTTGGCCGGCGAACGGCGGCGGGACGCGCCGCAAGAAGCGAAAGGAGCCATGTTTATGAAAAAGATGTTGTTCATTTATAATCCAAACGCGGGGATGGGGCTGTTGAAGCCACAATTGTCGGACGTTCTGGACACTTTCGTGAAGGGCGGGTACGAGGTGACGGTTTATCCGACCCAGCAGCGTCAGGATGCCATGGAGAAAACACGGGCTTACACGGAAAAGTATGATTTGGTCGTGTGCAGCGGCGGGGACGGCACGCTTGACGAGGTCGTGACCGGCATGTCCATGCGCGAAGAAAGGGTGCCCATCGGTTACATTCCGGCGGGGACGACCAACGATTTCGCCAGCAGCCTGCACATTCCAAGGGACATGCTCGAGGCCGCGGAGGTGGCCGTGAACGGGAAGCCGTTTCCCTGCGACGTCGGGGCCTTTAACGATAATTACTTTGTTTACATCGCGGCATTCGGGCTTTTTACGGACGTGTCATACGAGACGGATCAGAGGATGAAGAACATCCTCGGGCATTTGGCGTACGTTCTGGAAGGGACGAAAAAGATTTTCAACGTGCCGTCCTACCGTATCAGGGTATCGCATGACGGGGAGCGCGTCGAGGACGAGTTCATGTTCGGCATGGTGACGAATTCCCGCTCGGTTGGCGGCTTTAAAGGAATCATCGGGCAGAACGTGGCTTTTGACGACGGCCTGTTCGAGGTGACGTTGATCAAGACCCCGAGGACGCCGATGGACGTAAACGAAATCGTGACCGCCCTTCTGGGAAAGCAGATTGATTCCACGCACATGTATTGTTTCCGCACCGGCAGCATCCGATTCGAGAGCGGAGAGGAAATTCCGTGGACGCTGGACGGCGAGTTTGGTGGAAATCATGGCGAAGTGCTGATTGAAAATCGAAAAAAGGAACTGCAAATCATGGTGGAAGAGGACGTGATTCCCCATTTGCACCGCAAGAAGGAGGAAGTGCGCGAGGAAGAGAAGAAACTGACCGTGGAGGCCGCGGCGGCGGAGCTGGCCGAGGAAGTCGTGGCAGAACTGGATGGAACGCTGGAAATCGAACTGGAAATCGAACTGGACGAGCTGAAGGAAGAATTGAAAGAGGAAGTAAAGGAAAAAATGGAGACCGGTCTTGAGGGCGGCTTGGACAAAGAATTGAAAATAAAGTCGGGTTCCAAGGAAGAGATGAAGGCCGGGTTGAAAGAGGAATTCAAGGAGGATGCCAAGGAAGGCATCGAGGAACGGCTCGGGGCTGGCCTTTAAGCAAGGATTCATGGCTGATGAGGCTGAACCTGCGGCAATGGGCCGGACGCATGGGGAAGGTTATAAAAGGAGGGCTTGCAGAAAAGGAAGGCTTATGATTAAAATCAACGACTTGACAAAATATTTTGACGACGTTTGTGCGGTAAACCACGTCTCGTTGGAAATCGGGGACGGCACCATGTTGGGGCTGCTTGGGACGAACGGGGCGGGAAAGACGACGCTGCTTCGGGTGCTTTCCGGCGTTCTTGAGGCGGACGGGGGAGAGATACGGTTGGACGGGGAGGAGGCCCCCTTTTCGCCGTCGTGCAAGGAAAAACTTTTTTACTTGCCGGACGACCCGTATTATTTCCCGAACGCGTCCATCCGGGTGATGGCGGATTTTTTTGGAAAGCAGTATCCGGACATGGATGCAGAGTCCGTCTCGTATATGGCGGAGTCACTCAATTTGGACATGCTGCAGCCGATACGGACGTTTTCAAAGGGGATGAGGCGGCAGGCGTTCCTCATACTAGCATTGTGTTCCCGCACGAAATACCTTTTTTGTGACGAGGTGTTCGACGGGCTGGATCCGATTGCCACGGAAATCATGAAAAACCTGTTCCGGCAGGAGATGAAGGCGCGGGAATTTACCATTGTCGTGGCCTCGCACAAGCTGGGGGAGCTGGAGGACGTCTGCGGAAATATTGCCATTCTTCACAAAGGCGGCGTGGTCACGGCGGGAGACTTTCGCGCGCAGGCGGGAAACGTCAGGAAATTCCAGTGCGTGTTCCCGCTAAAGGCCGAGTTGGACGGCATAAGGAGGCATCCGCAAATCGTGCGCTTTCATGAGGACGCGCGGTTTATCACGTTGGTTACGAGGGGGGACGCGGACGAAATTCTGGCACTTGTCAATGGACAAAACCCGGTTTTTGTAGGCGAGGTTCCTTTGAACCTGGAGGAAATGTTTATCGCGGAAATGGAGGGCGCGGGATATGACATCAGAAAAGTACTTTCTTAAATGGGTAAAGGAAGCGGGCAGGGGTCATGTCGTGGCGTTTTTGTCCTGGGGGGTTCTGGCGGGATACGCCCTGATGACGATGGCAAGGCTGGGACTTGACACGGAATCTTGTTTTTTTGGCATTGGCAGCCAGGAACTTTTGTGGATTTGCGCCGGACTCGGGGCGGCCATTTCCTTTTTGGAATATTTTTACCTGTTGCAGCCGAAAAAGCTGGATTTTTACCATAGCCTGCCGGTTCGGAAAAACACGATATTCTGGGGGCGGTACGTGCACGGGCTTTTACATTTTATCATTCCCCTCGTGCTGGTGGTGACGGCCTGCGGATTGTTCGAGGCGAACCTGGACGTGGATTTTCTGCCGTATTCGTCCAGTTATACGGGACATGGCATCCTGGCGTTTACGGCGGTGTTCCTCGTGTTCTACCATATCGGAATTTTCTTCCTTTCGATTTGCGGGAACATCCTTCCGGCAATTCTCGGGTACGCGCTCTGCCTGGGGTATGGGCATATCCTGGTTGAAAACGTATTTGTCACGTGGGCGGAAACAAATTTTCACGCTTATTATAAAATCCCCTTGCTTGAAAAATTGGATATCGTCTTGTCTCCCTTGTTTTTGGCCGGGCATCTGACCGGGCAGAATTTGTTTGACAAGCAGGAGGTGCTCGAGTACGTGCCGTCCGCCTTGCACGTCATGGCCGTGGCGGCATGGATTTTTCTTCCCCTTCTTCTTTTTTCCATGGCACGGGAGAAAAGGAGGACGGAGCGGGTGGGAAGGATGTTTGCCCTCCCCTTGGCAGAGCGGGTGGCAATGGTCTTGCTTTCTTTTCTTTCCGGGGCGTGGGGAGGGAGCCTGTTTGTGGAGCTGTCAGGGCTTTCTAAAACATGTCCCGTGGCAGGTTGCGTGGCTGGCGCGCTGGTCGGCGCGATGCTCGCGCTGGCGGCGCATGTTTTGCTGGAATGGTGCGTGGGAAGCGGTAAAAAGAAATTGTCCGCAAGAATCCTGCGAAGAAAATGGCAGCTTGCTTTGGAATGCGCGGCGGCCGCGTTGACGGGCATGTTTTTTTTGGCGGGCGAGTCCTCGTTTGACTCCTTCGTGCCGGAATGGGACGAGGTAGAGGAAATCGGGGTCAGCGTTGCCGGATTGGACATGGATTACGAGGGGTATATGCGCGCCTTGGAAAAAGGGGAGCAGTATGAGACGAAACGGCAGCTCGACAAGTACGCGCTGACGGCGGAAGGGAAGGATGCCGCTTTTGCGTGGATCACGTCCCTGGTTTCAGAAAACGGCATGACAAAAGCGGACTCGGTGGAGGGGGCGGGCGGCGTTTCCAAAGTGACCGTTCGTTACCGCATGAAAAATGGAAGCGAGTTCTACCGTCAGTATCCGATTGGTGAGGGAGACCTGCAAAGTTTTGCCTCCGTATATGATACGGACGAGTACAAGGACATTGCCTATCTGGCCGGACAAATCAGACGCGTGTCGGATGCACGTTTTCAGTGGTCGGACGGCGTCACGGACACGGTCCTGAAGCTGACGGACGAGGAAAAGGATGCCCTTTTGGACGCTTATGGGGCGGACGTGGAGGACATGGGAATGGAAAATCTCCGCCAGCACCTGCCGCTCGGCTTCGTGGAGGTTACTTCGGAGGCACCATATTTTTCCAACAGGATGGTGGTGTATCCGTTCTTTACCAGGACGTGCGGGCTGCTGGGGGAATACGGGGTGGAGACGGAAAAAGGGCTGGCGGATTATTCCGTGCGTGCCATAAGCGTGGCCGACGTGTCCGAAAAGGGCATGGCGCGCACGAATTCCAAGCATTATGAGGAACCGGACGAACTGGAGGCGTGGACTCGGGAAGCGGTGTTAAAGGAGTTTGACTTGCAGCCGCTCCTCTTCCCCCTGGATTATTCCCGGGAAATGAAAATCGAGGTCAGGGACGAGGCGACAAATTCAACCGTTTATGTGGACGGGTATGCCCGGTAGGATGCGAAAATAAAAGTCGATAGTTTCTTGACAAGTGGTGGGTATAGTTGATAATATGTAATTAGAGAACTGCGATTATTATTTTGGAAGGAAGTTTGCGTAAGGACTTGGGAGGTGAAGTGGCATGCGTTTAAAAAATTCCATACTTTCCCGGTGGTTCGGTTCAAAGGCCGGGGAAGAAACAAAAGAAGGAACGAAAGAGGAACAAATTGAGGAACGGCAGGAAGAGGGGGGCGCGCCGTCGGTGGAGGATCCGGCGCGGCTTAAGTTGTTGTTGGATGACGCCTTGTGCCAGCTGTGGGAACTGTGTGAGGCGCGGCAGGAGCTGCCGGAACCGGAAATCCGCCTGGCAGGGGTAAGGCAGCCGGAATTGCTGTCGGAGGAAAAGCTGGAGTACGAATTGCTGCGCTTGGGCCAGAAGATTGAAACCACGGCCAAGGCGCGTTTTGAGGAGGCAAAGTCCAGATGGGAGACGGCCGCCCCTACCGGCGGGGAAGAGGAAGAAGGCGGCCGGGAGGACGGGGAACCCGGGCAAGGCGGGGCGGCGGAAGACGTGGAGTCCCTGCAGGATGCGCCGGCTGGAAGCGGCGAACCCGGGCAAGAAAGCAAAGTGGAGGTCATTCCCCGGCTGGACGCCCAGGTGGTGGTGTTTTTGACGCAGGATTTGATGACCGCGTGGGTGTTGGCTTACCCACCGTCAGGCGGTGGAAAAGAACTGGAACGGGGCATGCTGGAGGACGCGTTAAGGGAGAACGGCGTAGATTTCGGCGTGGACGAGGCGGCACTTGAAGGACTGCCGCAGGACGAGGAGCGGTATTTCCATTTGTACCTGGTGGCGGAGGGGAATTTGCCGGCCCATGGAAAGGACGGCTATGTCATAGACGCGATTCCGCGTACCGATCGAAGGGAGCTCGCGATGACCGAGGGCGGGCAGATTGATTACATGCAGCTGAATACCGTCCGCGGGATAGAGGAAGGGGACCTGATTTGTGAAATCGTCGCCCCGACCGCCGGGGAGGCGGGGAGCACCGTGACGGGGAAGACGCTCCCGCCGAAGGCGGGAAGGAAGGCGACGGTGCCAAAGGGGCGGAACACCGAGTTGTCCGAGGACGGCACCATGCTGAAGGCGGCCAAGACCGGCCGAATCGAATTTAACGGATGCAACTTCGAAGTGAAGACGGCGTTGGAAATCAGCAACAACGTGGATTATTCTACCGGAAACATCAATTTCCTGGGCGACGTGCACATTCGCGGCGACATTTGCGGGGGGTTCGAAGTCAAGGCGTCGGGGAACGTCACCGTGGACGGCGTCGTGGAAGGATGCACGATCGAGGCCGGGGGCGACCTTGTCGTGGCGAAAGGAATCAAGGGCGACGACCAGGCCGTGATTCGAACGGGGCGCAGCATTTATGCGAGGTATATTGAAAACAGTGTTCTCTGTGCGAGAGAAAACCTGATAACGGACTTTATCGTGAATTGCGACTCGTATTGTGACGGGGCGGTGAACGCATGCTCCGGACGCGGTATCATCATCGGCGGAAAAATCCGGGCGGGCAGGGAAGTCCGGGCGAACGTCGTGGGTTCCAGGGCGGAGGGCGTTACCACGATATCCCTGGGCGGGAGGCCGAGTGACGAGTTCGAGTATGAAAGCCTGCAGCAGGAGGTAAAGAAATTGCAGGAAGAATTCAACAAGCTTGAGCGTCAGCCGGACGGACCCGAGAGGCGCAGGTCCCTGCCGATGGTGCGGATGAAACTTTCGGTGGACAAAAAACGGCTTGAGCAGTTCCAAAAGGATCTTGAGAAGAACGGAGAGGGCACGAAGGGGCAGGAAGGGCTGAGGCTGACGTGCATGACCGCCTATGCGGGAACGGAGATTATCATCAATGGCGTCCGCCATCAGCTGAAATATGAAGTGGAACCATGTACGGCGGTATTGCGGAAAGGTGAGATACGCCTGATATAAGATTCTGGTGTTGAAAGGTCAAATGTCAAAGGTTCATGTACAATTTTCAAAGGAGATGATTTCTATGGGAAAGCGAATCATGGTGGTAGATGATTTGCGGGGGATTCAGTTGCAGATGCAGGCGGTTTTGGAAGGGACGGACTATGAAATCGTGGCTTTTTGCCGGAGCGGTGGAGAGGCCATTGAAAAGTACGACGAAGTCCGTCCGGATCTTGTGACCATGGACATCGTGATGCCCGGGATGGACGGCCTGGAGGCCGCGAGGGAAATCTTGGAGAAGCATCCGGGGGCCAGGATTATTATTAGCTCCTCATTGGCAAACGAGGATACGATCAAGGAAGCGAAGGCCATCGGCGCGAAAGGCTTCATTTATAAGCCGCTGGAGCAGGCGCGGGTATTGGAAGTTCTGGACGAGGCCCTGCAAGGGAAGGACTGAAGGCCGGACAAGGGATAAGTTCGAGAACGGGGAAGCGTGATGGCTTACGGCGAGTTGATTAAAAATTTTGAATCCATCCGCGATTATATGCGGGAGTTTTACGTGTTCGGATTTCGCCGCCGTGGCGAAATTGGCGCGAAAAGCGCCCGCAGCTATGACAACGAGAGGCGGCGTATCGAGAGCTGGCTGGGCGGGTACATGTCCTTTACATGGTCGCCGTCCGGACGGGCACGGTTCTTGTCCGTGGATGGGCGGGACATTTTACATAATCCGCTTTACCAGGCGTTTCGGGCGAAGTCGTTTACGGACAATGACATTGTCCTGCACTTTTATCTCCTGGACTTGCTGGGAGAGAAGGAATGGCTTTCGTTTCGGGAAATCGTGGACGGGTTGCAGGAGGAATATTTTGACAAATCGGAGCGGCCGTTTTTGCTGGATGAGTCCACGGTACGCAACAAGTTGAAAGAGTACGTGAAAATCGGCTTGTTTGAGCAGAAAAAGGACGGGAAGAGCATTTTCTACCGCAGGGTGAACAGTAGGGTGGACTTGCCGTCGTGGGCGGATGCCGCCGCGTTTTTCTCGGAGGAAAATCCGTTGGGCGTGATTGGCTCCTTCCTGCTGGCGCGGGGAAATGCGGGAGAAGTGGCGGCGGGGGACGACGCGCCCGGGACGGAGTGTTTCCAGTTTCGCCACCATTATATGTTGTACGCGTTGGATTGCCAGGTGCTTTATGGATTGTTGGACGCGATGCATGACAAGTGCACGGTGCGGCTTGCCGTTTCGAGACGCAGGCGGGAAGCGGCACGAAAGTATGACATCTATCCGGTGCGGATTTTTATTAGCACGCAGACGGGGCGCGAGTACGTGCTGGGCTATGAGTACGTGCTGGGGAAGTTGTCTTTTTTCCGCTTAGACCATGTCAAAGGCGTGGAGAAGGGGCGGCGGGAAGAAAATTGGGAAAGCCACGAACGGCGTTTTGAGAAATTCCGCAAGAACTTGTGGGGCGTGTCCGCCGGGCAAGAGCGGCGGACGGAGCATTTGGAGATGACGGTGGCCGTTCACGGTGGCGAGGAACATATCGTGCGGCGGCTTGAGCGGGAAAAGCGGAACGGCAGGGTCGAAAAGCTGGACGGGGAAGCATGCCAAAACGTGGCCTGGGCACATGGCATGTCAAAAGCACGCCCATATGCGCCAAAACCGTGTGACGCGGTGGAATTGTACCGATATACGACAAACGCGCGTGACACGGTGGAAATGCTGCCGTGGATTCGCACGTTCATTGGCAGGATCGTGAAATTGGAGTGCTCGAACCCGGCCGTCGCCGCGACGTTTGAAAATGACATGCGGGAATTGTATGACGCGTATCAGGTTTGAGGCGCGGCAAGGGGGAACGGGATGGTTTTCAGTGAAATATACGGTACGTATTTTCAGGTGGTCGCGGAGATTTTGGAGCTTGCGTCGCGGGAACCGGTTTCGGAAAAGAAGGTTCGTGAAATCGTGGAAGAAAAGGCGTTCGCCGAGAGCATCCTCACCATACCGGCGGCGTTAAAGGACGGGAGGTGGCCGTTCCTGGACGGAACCGGAAAGTCATTGCTTAAACATGCCCCTTCCATGCCGATGACGATGTTGGAGAAGCGGTGGTTGAAATCGTTGACATTGGATTCGCGGATTGCCTTGTTCCGGCCGTCGCAGGCGGGATTGGAGGATGTGGAGCCGTTGTTTACGCCGGACATGTTCGTTTATTTTGACCGTTATGCGGACAGTGACCCGTATGGCGACTGGCGGTACGTGGAGCATTTTCGCATGGTTTTGACGGCGTTAAAGGAAAGGCGGAAGCTGTGGGTACGGTTTCGCATGAGGAAAGGGAAGGAATGCCGGATGGTTTGCGTGCCGTGCAAGTTGGAGTATTCCCCGAAGGACGACAAGTTCCGGCTTCTCGCCGTGGCAGGGGGACGAAAGGTGACAATCAACGTGGCGCGGATTCTGGAATGCCGTTTTTTGGCGGAATGCGAGACGGGGGCGAGGCTGCCCGCATGTGAAAAGCGGGAGGTCGAGATGGTTTTGACCGACGAGCGAAATGCCTTGGAACGCGCGATGCTGCATTTTTCCCATTTTGAGAAAGTGACGGAACGGCTGGGAGAGGGACGGTATCATTTCTTGATCCGCTATGACGGGGAGGACGAGACGGAGGTGCTCATTCGAGTCTTGTCGTTCGGGCCGAGGCTTCGGGTGGTGGCTCCGGAAGCGTTCGTGGACAAGATAAGGGAGCGGCTGGAAAGGCAGAAGCGGTTGCAAGGATAGGGGAATGAGCGCGAAGGAGGAAGCATTTACAAGGATAAACGGGTTTCAAGAACGGGAAGGGTTGTGGACAAAGCGGGGCGTGGCCATCGGTGATGGTTTCGCGCACATGAGTTCGCAACCTTTTTTTCATGATAAAATGCGGTGGGGGTGGTATCATATGAATAACTTGGCGGGGGCAAGAGCCTGGTGGACATGACGCCATTTGAACATGCATTTGGAAGGAAAGAAGGGAAAATCATGGAAGTAATGGAAATTAAGGGAAAGGTAAATACGGCCGTTTGCTATGCGAGGGTCGTGGAGGAGGAGGCCATCGAGCAGGTGCGCAGGATGTGCGACTATGAGTTCACGGCAGGGAGCAGGATTCGCATCATGCCGGACGTGCATGCCGGGAAGGGCTGTACGATTGGCACGACGATGACGGTGGGCGACAAGGTGGTGCCAAACATTGTCGGGGTGGACATTGGCTGCGGGATGTACACTGTCGATTTGGGGATACAGGAGCTGGATTTTGTAAGGATTGACGAGGCGGCGCATTTCATCCCGTCGGGGATGGGCGTGTGGAAGGGGCGGAAGGAACGTTTCGACCTGACGGAGTTTCGCTGCTACAGGAGCCTGCGTGACACGAAACGATTGGAGCGAAGCCTTGGCACGCTCGGCGGGGGAAATCATTTTATCGAGGTGGACCAGGCGGCGGACGGGAGAAATTACCTGGTGATCCATTCCGGCAGCCGCAACCTTGGCAAGCAGGTGGCCGAGATTTACCAGCAGCTGGCCATAGACCTGGACAAAGGGAAGGAAACCTATTTCCAGGAGCGGGACGAGATTATCCGCACGTATAAGGCGGCCGGGCGCAGGAAGGAGATTCAGGCCGCGCTCGATAAAATCGCGTGGAAGGGGCGCGAGGCGACGATTCCGGAGGACTTGTGTTATTTGTATGGTACGTATTTGGAGGATTACCTGCACGACGTGGAGATTTG
This sequence comes from Lachnospiraceae bacterium, assembly GCA_910574865.1. Taxonomy (GTDB): domain Bacteria; phylum Bacillota; class Clostridia; order Lachnospirales; family Lachnospiraceae; genus Schaedlerella. The sequence goes on from CAJTDN010000006.1 coordinate 205,301, forward strand.
CCAGCGGTTTGCCCGTCGCAATCGCGAGAAAATGGCCGAAATTTTGTTGGAGCGGGCGGGACTTGACGGTGGCGGGGCGTTCCACACGGTCCACAATTACATTGACACCGGGGAAATGATTTTGCGCAAGGGGGCGATTGCCGCGCATAAGGGCGAAAAGGTGCTGATTCCGATTAACATGCGGGACGGCAGCGTCCTGGCGGTCGGACGGGGAAACGCGGAGTGGAATTATTCGGCACCGCACGGGGCGGGCCGCCTGATGTCGAGGACGGGAGCCAGGCAGCGGCTTTCCCTGGAGGAGTACGAGAAGGCTATGGAGGGGATTTACACCACCTCCGTCAGTGAGGCGACCCTCGACGAGGCGCCGATGGCGTACAAGGCGCTGGAGGACATCATCGACGTGATACGCGAGTCGGTGGACGTGGTTGACATCATGAAGCCCGTGTATAATTTCAAGGCGGCGTGACGGATGGGCGTGAAGCGGGCGGGGGTGGCTTCCCCGCCGTTTTGCATGGTGCGCCCGGCGGCACATGTTTCGAACAGATGAAAATTTTAAGCATGTATTTTTGATGGAACGAGCAGGAATTTGAGAATGGACATGTTTTTTGAACACAAAAGCAAATAATTGGATAAAATAACTTCACAAGCTGTGGTATAATGTCCGCAAAGGGCAGAGCCAAACGTGCGAAATGCAGGTGCCGGGCTTGCCCGAGCAAATGCATAGGCGCACATTTGGCGAGGTGTTTCACGAGCTTGGCGGACATGGTGTAAAAGGATGGAGGGAAGTCATGCGGGAATGGTTTGCAAAATTGAATCGAAAAAATTTGGTCGTTGCATGGCTGCTCGGCACGTTTTGCAGCTGTGGCTTGATGCTGTCCTTGACAAGCGAGGCCACGAAGCAAAATAGCCATGGGTTGGATTTGAAAAATGAAATGCTCGTGTACGTCCGCACGTTGTATTTGTCCTTTTCATCCGACCGGCTTCGGACGTTCCTTTTGCTGTTGGCGGTTGCCGTGGTGGTTTATTTGGGGCGGCAATTACAGGGGAGTGCCAAAGAACGGGTTTTGTTGTTTTTGTTTTCGGGTTCGTTTGCCCTGGCGCAGCTATTGAGCATGAGTTATAAGTCGGCAGGGTCGTGGGACTTGTTGTTTGAAACGGATGTAAATCGGACGCGGGCGTGGTTCAAGGGGCTTTCCCTCGCGATTCTTTGCTACTACGTATTGAAAATTTTGTGCCATTTCGTGAAGACGTATTTGGTGCAGGATGCCGTGGCCGGAGCGGGCAAAGTGCATGAGGCCGGGAGTGCCGCGCGTGAGAGCGGTTTTGGCGCGACCGAAGCGGGTAAAGTGCTTAAGGCCGGGAGCAATACGCGTGGAAATAGCGCGGGAGCGGCCTGGGCGGGTGATAATCATCGGCGGGAATCTGTCGCGGACTTGTCCGGGATGCCACGGGAATCTGTCGCGGACTTGTCCGGGATGTTGCGGGAATTTGTCGCGAATTTGTCCGGGACGTTGCAAAACTGGTTGTTGAGGGCGCGGGCAATTCTGGCAAACGAGGTTTCCGCACGCGCGTTTTGGCTGTCGGTCGGCCTGACGTTTTTGTGCTGGCTGCCGTATTTCGTCATTTTTTATCCGGGGACGAGCAACGAGGACACCGTGATCCAGATGATGGAGTTTTTCCATATCCGCAGTTACATCAATGACATGACGGCGGCGGCCTGGGCGGATGCGTTCATCACGAACCACCATCCGTATTTGCTGACGCTTTTGTTCGGTGGCTTCATCCGGCTGGGACTTTTTCTCGGTGACATCCGCCTGGGCGTGGCGTTGTATTCTTTGTTGCACATGTTGTTTTTGGCCTGCACGTTTTCGGGAGCCTCGCTGTATTTGAAATACGTGGGGGTATCCAGGCGGCGGGTGGGAACGGTTCGGTGTTTGGTCGCGTTTTTGCCCATTTTTCCCTTATATGGCATCTGCATGGTGAAGGACACGATATATGCGGCGTTTTGCCTGGGGTACATTTTGATGATGTACGAGGTGGCCAGGACGCGCGGGGAGGCGCTAAAATCCGTGAAGTTTGACACGGGATTGTTTGCGTCGGGCCTTTTGATGACGCTGACCAAGGTGTATGCCATGTACATTTTGCTCATCGTGGGCGTGGCGTACGTGCTGCATTACCGTAAATATGCGTTGCGCACGGTGGCGGCCGTCTTCCTGCCGGTCATGTTGTACAAGTTCATGTTCGTCGGGGTATTATTGCCCGCGCTTGGCGTGGCCCCGGGCGGTATCCAGGAAGGGCTAAGCGTCCTCATCCAGCAGACCTCGCGTTACGTGGTCGAATATGGCGGCGAGGTGACGGACGAGGAGCGGGCGGCGATTGACGCCGTCCTGGTGTATGACGACATTCCCGAGGACTATAATTCGGAACTTTCCGACCCAGTGAAGGAGAAGTGGCGGCAGGATTATACGCGGGAAGAGCTTTTGGCGTATTTTGAGGCATGGCTTAAGATGTTTTTTAAGCACCCGGACGTGTACGTGGAATCTCTTTTGCACAACACGTACCAGTATTACGACGTCAACAAGATTTCCAGTCTGGAGTATTACGAGTTTAACCGTTATTTGCAGGATGAATATGACGTGGACGGGGAATATTCCTGGCTGTACGTGGAAAACGAAGAACGGTTTTTGGAGGAACGCTACGTGGTCAACCAGCTCGTGTTGTTTTTGCAGAAGCTTCCGGGGCTGAACATTTTCATGTCGATGGGATTTTTGCCGTGGATTTTGTGGTTTTTCATTTACTTGTACGTGTTCCGCGGGGAGGGGCGGTACGTGGAAGGCTTGTTGGTTCCGATTGTCACTTTCGCCGTCTGCCTTGTGTCACCCGATAACGGGAATTACCGCTACATCATGCCGATTCTGTTCGCGCTGCCGTATTTGGGGGCGTTGGTGTTGGTGCGGCGGGAGAAATTAATCCCGGAAAAACTTTAACATTTGGTGAAGTAAAAAGTGAAATGGCTAAAATGGGGGTGGAGTTGGGTAACGTTTTGTGTTATACTATTCCAGATAGTGGTGAAGGGAGAATTTGTAAGTCATGGGTATCAGCGTTGCATTGTTGGCATATAAAGAGGAAGAAAACTTGAAGGTCCTCCTGCCGCAGATTATCGAGCAGGTGGAAAAGTGCGGGGAGGAGTACGAAATCCTGGTGGTCGACACGGAGCAGCCATTAGACCATACGGCGGACGTGTGCGAGCGGTTCGGCGCGCGTTATGTCAACCAGGAGCAGCCGGGATTTGGCGGCGCGTTTCGCACGGCCATCAAGTACGCGAAGAAGGACAAGTTCTTGATTTTGGACAGCGACGGTTCGCATCCGCCAAAGAACATCCAGGATTTGCACCGGATGTTCGCGTCGGGGCGTTATGACGTGGTGATTGGCTCCCGTTATGTCAAGGGCGGGCGGACGGACGACGCGAAATCTTCCATCATCATGTCGCACATGTTGAATTTCGCGTTCCGCGTCTGCCTGGGGATTTCGGCGAAGGACATTTCCACGGATTATCGGATGTATTATACGAAGCAGTTGAAGCAGGTGGAACTGACTTGTGTCAATTATGACGTGCTGCAGGAGGTCTTGCTGAAGCTGAAGCTGAACAAGGAAGACCATCGTTTGCGGATTGGCGAGGCGCCGATTTATTTCCAGAAGCGTTTGTACGGCGAGTCCAAGCGGCAGTTGGCCAAGTTCATCATCAGTTATATGAAGACGATTACCCGTTTGACTTGGATGCGGATCACGCACGCGAGGCGGTCGGCCGGCGCGTGAATTGGGGCGAACGTGGCTCGTGTCCGCCGGGGAAGCGTTTGGCGGGCGCGGAGAGGAAGCGTTTGGCGGGTGCGGAAGAATAACGAATGAAAGAGGCATAAATTTAAATGAAGAAATTAATTGCACAGATGTTAAAATTCGGCGTGGTCGGGGGAATCAGCTTCGTGGTGGATTTCACCGTGTACGGCGTGCTTTGTAACGTAATCGGGGTACATTATCTTGTGGCGGGGATGTTTGGCTTTACCATCTCCGTCATCGTCAATTATCTGCTGAGCATGCGGTTCGTGTTTGAATCCCGGGACGACATGTCAAGGACGGGGGAATTCGTGATATTCGTCATCTTGAGCCTGATTGGTTTGGGGCTGAATTCTTTGATACTTTATATTTGCGTGGACGTGATTTACGCGAACTGGGCGTGGCTGAACGGGTTTGTCGGCATCAAGCTGATGAACCTGGGGGCGAAAGTCGTGGCTACCGGGATCGTGATGGTCTACAATTTCGTCACCCGCAAGATTTTCATTGAGAAGAAAGCGTGACGTGGCGGCGGAGTCACGATTTATGGGAATTTGCGGCCTTTCATGGGAACGGCTGCCAGCCGTGGAAGGATGCGCGTTGAAATGAGGAAGAGGACAAAATAAGAATGAAAAAAATCATGATTACCGGGTTTTCCGGGTTCGTGGCCAGGCATTTTTTAGAATATTTGCATGGGGAGGGGCTTTCCTATAAGGTGCTGGGGGCGGATATCAAGGAGCCGGAGCTGGATTTGCCATGCCATGGGCCGGTTTTAGATGTTCGATTTGAAAAGCTGGACATGCTGGACGCGGATGCCCTGCGACGGGTGGTTCGCGGGTTTCGGCCCGATTATGTGTTGCATTTGGCGGCATTTTCCAGTGTGGCTTACAGCTGGAAATATCCATCGGCCTGTTTTGACAATAATACCAAGATATTCTTAAACCTGGCCGATGCCCTGCGTGCGGAACAGTTGGATTGCCGCGTGTTGTCGGTCGGCTCGTCGGAGGAATACGGGGACGTCGCGCCGGGTAAGCTGCCGCTCGTGGAGGGGATGCCGTTAAGCCCGGTCAGCCCTTACGCGGTGGCCAGGGTGGCACAAGAAATGATGTCGAAGGTGTTCGTCAATGGATTTGGCATGAAAATCATACTGACCCGTTCTTTTAACCATATCGGGCCGTACCAGGACGAGCGGTTCGTGATTCCGGGATTCATCAGGCGGATTTTGAATCTCTCGGCGATGGAGGGCGAGATTGAGACGGGAAACACGGGAATCGTGAGGGATTTTTTGGACGTGCGGGACGTGGTGCGGGCGTATTACTTGTTGCTGACGGAAGGGACGCCGGGCGAGGTCTATAACATTTGCTCGGGAAAGGGCGTCCGGCTTTCGGAGGTGATTGAAAAAATCGCCGACATTGTGGGCGTTTCGGTGACGGGGAAGGTCAATCCGGCGTTCGTGCGGCCCGGAGACAACCAGGCCGTGGTCGGCTCGGCCGCGAAAATCGAGGCGGAGCTTGGCTGGACACCGCAAATCCCACTGGAGGAGACCTTGAAGGACATGGTAGAATGTATGCGTCAAGACGGCCCGCCAGCCGGGGCGTCTTGCGCCGGGAAGTGACGGGGCGAAGCCGGTCGGGCCATTGCCGGAGGCAATTTGAAATGGCCGGACGGCTGCCATGGCCGCCGGAGGCGGGCCATGGCGACATGGTAGAATGTATGCGTCAAGACGGCCCGCCAGCCGGGGCGTCTTGCACCGGGAAGTGACGGGGCGAAGCCGGCCGGGCCATTGCCGGAGGCAATTTGAAATGGCCGGACGGCCGCCATGGCCGCCGGAGGCGGGCCATGGCGACATGGTAAAATGTATGCGTCAAGACGGCCCGCCAGCCGGGGCGTCTTGCACCGGGAAGTGACGGGAGGATTTTGAGGATGAAGGTATACGGGGTGATTATGGCAGGCGGCGGCGGTACGCGGTTCTGGCCGCTGTCCAGGCAGGAGGAGCCGAAGCAGCTTTTGAACTTGAGCGGCAAGGACTTGATGATTAACGAGACGATTGACCGTGTCCGTACCATGGTGGCGGAGGAAGACATTTTCATCGTGACAAATCAGACCCAGGTGCCAAAAATGAAGGCCGTGACGGCGGGGCGCGTCCAAGAGGACCATGTCCTTTCGGAACCCTGCGCGCGTAACACGGCGGCCTGTATCGGCTACGCCGCGTTTGAAATTTTGAAAAAGCATGGCGACGGCATCATGTGCATTTTTCCGTCAGACCATTTTATTAAAAACCAGGCCGAGTTTACCCGCGTCCTTGGCATGGCGGTGGAGACGGCCGAGAGCGAGGACGTGCTGGTGACGCTGGGCATTACTCCCGCCTGCCCGGCCACGGGGTACGGTTATATCAAGTTTGACAAGAAGGATTCGGGACTGGCCAAGATTGTCCTGGAGTTTCGGGAGAAGCCGGATTTGGAGACGGCGAAGCGTTATCTTGCGAGCGGGGAATACGCGTGGAACAGCGGGATGTTCATCTGGCGGGCCTCCACGATTTTGCGTTATTTTGAAGAATTGTTGCCGGACGTTTACGCGTGCCTGGAGGAAATTGCCGGCGCGATGGGCGCTCCCGGGGAGAGGGACGTGATTGCCCGCGTATATCCGACGATTCCGAGTATTTCCATTGATTATGGCATCATGGAAAAATGTCCGGACGTGCGGGTGATTTCGGCGGAATTTGGTTGGGACGACGTGGGCAGCTGGGACAACCTGGGTGTCTTGTACGAGGCGGACGAAAACGGGAACGTGACGGTCGGCGACCAGATTAACATAGACACGAAAAATTGTATTTCCTACGCGAAGAAGCGGCTGATTACCACGGTGGGGGTGGAAAACCTGATTATCGTGGAGACGGACGACGCGATTCTGGTTTGCGACAAGACGCGTTCGCAGGATGTCAAGATGGTGGTTGAGGAATTGAGGCGCCAGGGGCGGGACGCATGGCTGTGACGGAGGAAGTGCCGTGAAGAAGCCGGGGGTTGTGACGGAGGAAGTGCCGTGAAGAAGCCAGGGGGTTGTGACGGAGGAAGTGTCGTGAAGAAGCCAGGGGGCTGTGACGGAGGAAGTGCCGTGAAGAAGCCACGTGGCCGTGACGGTGGAAGCGTGAGGGAAATGTCGGAGGGCGTGATGGACTATCAGGAAGTTTACAGGCAATGGTGCACGGATGCATATTTTGACGAGGACACGAGGGCGGAGTTGATTTCGCTGGCGGGCGACGAGGCGGAAATCAAGGACCGTTTTTACAAGCAGCTTGAGTTTGGCACCGGGGGACTGCGCGGCATTATCGGGGCGGGCACGAACCGCATGAATGTTTATACCGTGCGGCAGGCCACGCAGGGGCTGGCAAATTACGTCGTGGAGTGTGGTGGCCAAAAAAGGGGCGTGGCGATTGCCTGGGACTCGCGGCGGATGTCGCCGGAGTTTGCCCTGGAGGCGGCGCTTTGCCTGAACGCGAATGGCATCGTGACGTATTGCTTTGACTCGCTCCGGCCGACCCCGGAGTTGTCATTTGCGGTGCGCAGGCTTGGCTGCATGGCGGGCATCGTCATCACGGCCAGCCATAATCCGCGGGAATACAATGGTTACAAGGTGTATTGGGAGGACGGCGCGCAGATTACACCGCCCCATGACAAGAATATTTTGCGCGAGGTGCGGAAGGTCACTTCGTTTACCATGGTAAGGACGACGGAGAAGGAGGCGGCCGTGGCGGCCGGGCTTTACCGCGTGGTTGGAAAGGAAATCGACGACGCCTACATGGCGGAATTGAAAAGCCTGTCCATCCACCCGGAAGTGATCCGGGAGATGGCGGGGGACATCACGATTGTTTATACGCCGCTGCATGGGACGGGCAATTTGCCGGTGCGCCGCGTGTTAAAGGAGTTGGGTTTTGAGAAGGTTTATGTCGTGAAGGAACAAGAGCTTCCCGACGGGGCGTTTCCCACGGTGGCCTATCCGAACCCGGAGTCCCCGGCGGCGTTCGAACTCGCGCTGGAGCTGGCGCGGGAAGTCGATGCCGACATCGTGCTGGCCACCGACCCGGATGCCGACCGGCTCGGCGTGTATTGCAAGGACACGGGGAACGCGTCGGGTTACGTTCCATTTACCGGGAACATGTCGGGCATGCTGATTGCGGAATACATTTTGCGCGAGCGTCTGGCGACGGGCACGATGCCGCGAAACCCGGCGCTCGTCGAGACCATCGTGACGACCGACATGGCGAAAGCGGTGGCGAAGGCCTACGGTGTGACGCTTGTTGAGGTGTTGACCGGATTTAAATATATTGGGGAACAGATTCGATTTTTTGAGGAACAAGGCACGTATGATTACGTGTTCGGCCTTGAGGAGAGCTATGGCTGCCTGGCCGGGACTTATGCCCGGGACAAGGATGCTTGTGTGGCGGTGATGATGCTGTGCGAGGTGGCTTCATGGTATAAGAAGAAAAACATGACGTTGTGGGATGCCATGATGGAAATGTACGGGACGTACGGGTTTTACCGCGAGGGGCTTGAAACATTGACCCTCAAGGGCGCGGACGGCGCGAAAAAAATCCAGGAGATGATGGACGCGGCCAGGAACAATCCTCCGAAGGAGCTGGCTTCATACAAGGTGGCCGCGGTGCGCGATTACAAGGCGGGCACGCGGACGGATTTGGCAACCGGGAGCGTGGAAAGGACAGACCTTCCCGCCTCGAACGTGATTTATTTTGAACTGGAGGACACGCGGGAGGCATTCGCAAAAAGCGAAAGCATCGCGGACGTGAGGCACGCCGGGCATGCGCGGGAACCCGGCGCGGCGTGGTGCTGCATCCGCCCGTCGGGGACGGAGCCGAAAATTAAGTTCTATTTCGGCGTGCGGGGGTCTGGCCTGGAAGAGGCAGATGAAAAACTGGCGGAATTGAAAACTTCGCTTGTGGAGATGTTTTCCTGAAAGGATTGCCGAGCGGTGGATGATGACATTCATGGCGCACGTGGCAGGCATAAGTTAAAAAAGTTATTGCAAGATGGTATACAAGGGAGGATTATGGAAAGAAACATAAGTGTGATAAAAGATGTGAACGGGAATCAGATTGTTATTGTAAATGATATTCGTTTTAAAGGGAAAAGAAATATAGATTGGGATGAAGTTGAGCAGTATTTAAAACAGTATATTGGAGAATTCATGGAAATTGCTGCAAGTAAAGAAATTATTTATATCGGTAGTGATTTACCCGATGAATATTCAGGTTCGAAGTATACTGCAAAATTAAAAGGAGCGTTAGCAAAGGCAAAAGCAAATGCGGCACAAGGAATTCCAGAGATGATTGAAATTGCGGGCAACAGAAGATTTAAGGAAAATCTGGAAAGGAAACATGATAGAGATGCAAAATATGGATGGTACCGATATGATTCCAGATTTGCGATACCGGTTTTTGATGAAAATAATGATGTTTTGCGGTATAACATATTCCATGCAGAGTTGGTGATAAGACACTCTGAAAATAGAAAGATGTATTTGTATGATATCATAAATATAAAAAAAGAAACGAGCACCCCGTTTGAGCAATAAAGCTGTACGGTAAAAAACCCGCTTCTCTTTTTGGTATTATATGATAGGGGGAAAAAAAAGTCAAGAGAAATATAACGAAAAATTCAGGTGATGGGCTGGATTCCCACTGGCACCATTACTTTACTTATAGGAAACTTCGTCTCCTATAAAGTAAAACCCGTCAGGGAATGCGCACTTCGCGCATAAAGAAAATGGCTGCTGAAGCAGCCGCGCTCCTGCGCGAGAGTCCGGCAGGCCGGACTCCTTGCTCTCGGGCAGTGGTCGTGCGGCAGGCGCACGGCCCCGTGAACAGTGGCCAAGACGGTGTTACAATTGATAAGGAAGGGTGAAGAATGGAGAAAGAACGGCTGACACTGGTAGTTCCGGCATATAATGAGGAAGAGGCGATTCCGATATTTTACAAGGAAGCCAAGAAAGTGGAAGAAAAGCTGCCCCAGGTGGAAGTGGAATATTTGTTCATAGATGACGGCTCGAGTGACGCGACGCTTGACGTGCTTAGGCGGCTTTCCGAGGAGGACGGGATGGTACACTACGTGTCCTTTTCCCGTAATTTTGGCAAGGAATCGGCCATTTATGCCGGGCTCCAAAAGGCATCCGGCGAATATGTGGCCATCATGGACGCGGACTTGCAAGATCCCCCGGCGCTGTTGCCGCAGATGCTTTTGGGCATCATGGAAGAAGGGTATGACTGCGTGGGAAGCCGCCGGGTTTCCAGGAAGGGGGAGCCGCCGGTGCGCTCGTTTTTCGCAAGGCTGTTTTATAAAATCATGAACAAGATGTCCCACACCGAGGTCGTGGACGGGGCCAGGGACTTTCAGATGATGAACCGCAAGGTGGTGGAGGCGATTCTCGGCATGGGAGAATACAACCGTTTTTCAAAAGGGATTTTTGGCTGGATTGGTTTTAAAAAGAAATGGATGGAATACGAAAACATCGAGCGGGTCGCGGGGGAGACAAAATGGTCCTTCTGGTCGCTCTTGTTATATGCGCTTGACGGTATCGTGGCATTTTCCACGTTCCCGTTGGTACTCGTTTCCATATTGGGACTTGTATTCTGCGTGGCGGCGTTTATTGCCATCGTATTCATCATCGTGCGGACGCTGGTATTTGGCGACCCGACCTCGGGCTGGCCGTCCATGGTCTGCATCATCATGCTGGTGAGCGGCGTGCAGCTTTTATGCATGGGAATCATTGGCCAGTATATGGCGAAAACGTATTTGGAGACGAAAAAGCGGCCGTTGTACCTGGTCGAGGAGGAGAGACTGTAAGGAGGTTCGAGGATGGATTTTGTGGAGTACAAATGCCCTTGTTGCGGGGCGGCCCTCAAGTTTTCGTCGGGGGCGCAGAAGTTGAAGTGTGACAGTTGTGGCAACAAGTATGACGTGGAAGCACTCAAGGAGTGGAAAGAGGTGGATGGAAACGCGCCGGAGCCGGAGCTTCACTGGGAGTTCCAGAAAGAGGCGCAAGGGGCGAAGCGGACGGCGGACGGGAAATACATCTGCCCTTCTTGTGCGGGGGAAATCGAGGTGGACGAGGACACCGTCAGCACGAAGTGTCCGTATTGTGACAACGTGGTGGTCATCAGGGCGACGGCTTCGGGAGAGTTTGAACCGGATGCCATGATTCCGTTCCAGGTCGAGGCGGGGGACGCCAGGCAGCGGTTGGAGAATTTTTGCCGGGGAAAGCGTCTTTTGCCGCGTGATTTTAAGAACAAGAGTTATCTGAAAAATCTGAAGGGATATTATGTGCCATACTGGCTGTTCGACTGTGACGCGAGGGCGGACATGAGTTTTCGCGCGACGCGTGTCCATACGTGGAGCGATTCGGAGTATGATTACGTGGATACCTCGCACTATCTTGTGCATCGGGGTGGTGAGATGGAATTCTACCATGTGCCGGTTGACGGCAGCACGGAAATGGACGACAGGACGACGGAATCCATCGAGCCGTTTGACTATGCCGGGCTGACGGATTTCAACCCGGCCTATTTGGCGGGATACGAGACGGACAAATACGACGTGGACGAAAAGACCGCCGAGGTGCGGGCCAAGGAGCGGCTTTACAACACGGCGGAGACGGCGCTTCGGAACACGGTCACGGGATATGGCAGCGTGGTGGCACAGCGGCGGCAGATGGGGACGAAAGGCGGAAGAGTCAGTTACGCTCTCCTTCCGGTGTGGCTTTTCGAGACGATTTATGATAAGAAGAAATACCAGTTTGCCATCAACGGCCAAACGGGCAGGATGGTGGGTGAACTGCCGGTGGACAAGGGCGCGTACTGGAAATACCTCTGTGGTTTCACGGCGCTTGGGACGGCAGTCTGTTCCCTGATAGGAATCTGGTTGTTTGGGGGTGTGCTGTGATGGGGAAAATGAGAAGGCGAAGGACATTTTTACATAGGGCGGAATCATTTTCAGCGTGCGTGCCCGTGGGAATCGGGAAAGGGCGCGGGACGTGCCGGCGCACGGGAAAATCATTTCTGGCGTGCGCGGCGGCCGTGCTCGTGCTGTGCCTGGCATGTGGCGGACTTGTGTTTGCGGGCGGGCCGGCAACGGACGCGGGGGAACCGATGACGCTGGAGAGCGTGGGAGAGCCGCTGCCAGACGGGGCGGATTCGGCACTTCTGGAAAATCCGGCGGGGCGCGCCTGCGTGATTGACCAGGCGGGACTCTTGGACGCGGAGGACGTGGCATTGCTCAACGAAGAATGCGAGCGTCTTTATGAGGCATACGGCGTGCTTGTTGCCATCGTGACGGTCGACGATTTTGGCGGCGGGGATATTTTGGACTGGCAAATCCGCGTGTTCAGGGAAGACCCGTTCGGAATGAGAGCACAGGACGGCGTGATGTTGGCAATCAGTATGGCGGATCGCGATTGGGGAATCCAGACGTTTGGCAGCGCGCAGAGGGCGTTTAACACTTACGGGAGGGAACGAATCGGCGAAATCGTGTTGGAGAGCCTTTCGGACGGGGAGTACTACGACGCGCTTGACGATTTTGTTGGCCTGTGCGGACGATTCCTTAAGGAGGCGGAGAAAGGGAAGCCTTATTCTTCGGAGCACCCTTATCGAAAGAGCGTGCCGGTTTGGATAATCGTGGCGGTTTCCTTCGTGGCATCGTTCGCGGTGTCATTTGGAATCGTGAGCGTTTGGAAGAAGGGCATGAACACGCAGGTGCAAAGAATCGGGGCGGACGAGTATTTGAAGCCCGGCAGCTTCCACCTGACGCGGTCGTCGGACATTTTCTTGTACCATACGGTGAGCCGCAGCCCGAAACCGAAGGCGGACAGTAGCAGTAGCAGCGGGGGGAGCTCGGGCATGAGCTCCACGAGTTCGGGAACAAGTGGAAAATTTTGATTACAGTGCCACAATGAGGATGGAGTGGGGTGAAGCCCCATGGGAATCCGAATTGTGGGTAGGATTGCGAGGGCGCATGGCGCGGGGCAATCCGTAATCAAAAAATAATGTGAGAAAGGAAATGGTGAAAAATCATGGGACTTATCAAGGCGGCGTTTGGCGCGATGGGAAGCACGCTGGCAGACCAGTGGAAGGAGTATTTTTGTTGTGACTCGTTGGACGGGGACGTTCTGGTGGCGCGGGGCGAAAAGCGGATCAACGGGCGCTCGTCCAACACGAAGGGAAATGACAACGTCATTACGGACGGCTCGAATATCGCGGTGGCGGACGGGCAGTGCATGATGATCGTGGAAAACGGGAAGATTCTCGACGTGTGTGCCGAGCCGGGCGCGTACACGTACCAGACGGGGAGCAGCCCGTCGGTTTTTGGCGGCAAATTAAAGGACGGATTGAAGGGAATCGCCAAGGAAGCCTGGGAACGGTTCGAGTTTGGCGGGGGCGCGGGGCGCGACCAGCGCATCTATTATTTCAACACGAAGGAAATTCCCGGCAACAAGTATGGGACGCCCAACCCGGTGCCGTTCCGCGTGATTGACCGAAACATCGGCCTGGACGTGGACATTGCCATCCGCTGTAACGGGGAATACTCGTACCGCATCGTCAACCCGATGTTGTTTTACAAGAACGTCTGTGGGAACATCAGTGCCGTGTACACGCGCGGGCAGATTGACTCGATGTTAAAGTCCGAGCTTTTGACCGCCCTGCAGCCGGCGTTCGCAAGGATTTCCGAGATGGGAATCCGCTACAGTGCCTTGCCGGGACACACGGTGGAAATCGCGGATGCCCTGAATGAGATTCTTTCCAAGAAATGGCTGGAGATGCGGGGAATCCAGGTCTTCTCCTTCGGCGTGAACAGCGTCACCGCCTCGAAAGAGGACGAGGACATGATCAAGCAGATGCAGAAGGCGGCGGTCTTGCGCGACCCGAACATGGCGGCGGCCAACCTGGTGGGGGCGCAGGCAGACGCCATGCGCATGGCGGCCTCGAACACGGGCGGTGCGATGACCGGCTTCATGGGAATGGGCATGGCCCAGCAGGCGGGCGGCGCGAACGTGCAGAACCTCTACGCGATGGGGGGCCAGGGACAGAACCAGGCATATGGCGGGCAACAAGCCCAGGCGGGATACGGCCAGGGACAGAACCAGGCGTACGGCACACAACAAGGGCAGCAGGCGATAGGCGCGCCAAACCAGCCGGGACAGCCGTCAACGGCGGGAGCGGTCTGGACCTGCGGCTGCGGGGCACAAAACAGCGGGAAATTCTGTTCCGAGTGTGGGAAGCCGAGGCCGGCACGGGAGTGGACGTGTGCCTGCGGTGCGGTGAACAAGGGGAACTTCTGCTCCGAATGCGGCGCGAAAAGGCCGTAACGTAAAAATGGAAGGTGCCATCGGGATGTGGATGGTTCCAAGAAAAGGTATACAAACGGGGGGCTGTCGGGTAATGCAGAAAACCCACAATATATGGTGGCAAATCCAGATGCGCCATGGCATATATTGTGGGCGTGCAGTCATTACCCGACAGCCCCTCGTTTGTCAGGAACGCAAACTTTTTATACTTTCCGATTATATATCTTTTCGATGTCCTTCCGCCCGCGGCCGATGACAAGGTAGCAGGGCAGGATCCCGAGGCCGCTGATGATGGTCACGCACAGCCGGTAATCCAACACCTCGCCGAGCGCGCCGCCAATCAAGGTGAACAACGCGGGAAAGAGGGCGAAGAGCGTCGAGAAGATGGCGTTGACCTTCGCCCGCATGTTGTCCGGTATATAGTTTTGCACGCTGCTTTCACGCATCGTGGCGCTGTTGATGCCGAGGAAGCCGCATACCGCCCGGTTGGCCAGCATGAGCGGGAATCCCGTCCATAAGAGGACGGTGTCCATGACGCTGTAGGTGAGGTAGACGGCATAAGCAAGGGAAAAACGTTTTTCCGGCGGGATTTCAAATTTGTAATGTACCAGCCCGCCGATGGTCCGCCCGATGAACTGGGCGGAAGTGAACAAGGCGTACATGGTGATGTTGAGTCCCGGCGCGGTGCGAAACCACGCCCGTATCAGGGGGTCCGTGGCTTCGGCGAGCCCTTGCGTGACGGGCATGTAGCTGTATATGCGCAACAGCCCCTTTTCTTTTTTCAAGTAGGCGAATCCGTCCTTGAAATCCTGCATATAGTCACGGAATGAGAAACGCGATCCCTTCTTGGTCCGCTCTTCCAACCGGATTTGCGTCTCCATCGTGGCGGCCACGGCCAGGAGCAGGCTTTCCACCAGGCAGATGGGGGCCAGCCCGAACTGCGTGTACAAAATGCTTGCCACAGGGGTC
This sequence comes from Lachnospiraceae bacterium, assembly GCA_910574865.1. Lineage (GTDB taxonomy): Bacteria > Bacillota > Clostridia > Lachnospirales > Lachnospiraceae > Schaedlerella. The sequence goes on from CAJTDN010000006.1 coordinate 220,445, forward strand.
ATGACCATGAGCACGGTGGGGTAAAGCATGCCGGAGACGGTATAGCCTTTCTGGGCGAAACCCTCGGGAATCAGGTTGGGATAGAGGCTTTGGTAAGCCAGGCCGTATACCGACCCAATGCAACCGCCCAGGAGGGAAAAAAACAGGTAGAGGGGCAGGTGGAAGGGGTTATGTAGCAAATAAAGGCCAAACAGTAGGTATATGGCACAACTGAAATAATCCAGGCCGACGATTACCGGCTTGCGCCGGAAGTTGTCGAGGTAGGGGGAAACCAGTATCGGCAGGAGGATTCTCGGCAGCGAGGAGACGGCGGTGAAAAGGGCCGAGAGCAAGGTGCTCCCGGTCGTGTCAAACACCACGAAGCTCAAGGCGAAGCCCATGGCCGTGTCGCCGATGGCGCTGATGACGGTGCCAAGCGTGATGATGGTAAAATTTTTACTCCATAGCGTCTTTTTCATAAAATGGTTCCTCCATGTAAAATAATTCTGTCATGTAAACCATCATATGAAGACGGTCCATGCAAGCCGTGCCGGCTGATGGAAAGAACATATCATGATCTGTTTTGCGTGTCAATGTATTATGTCCAATTTACCTCCTAAAAAATATTATGCGCCAATTTTTTGTTGCACTAGCATTTTTCATTAAATTGTGCTACACTATAAGCGTTGTTCATTTTTCACCCATGAATGGTTGCGCGAGTGTGCGGATGGCAACGCGCCATCCGCACACTCGCGCTGACGAAAGGAGATTCCCGCCATGGCAATCCTGCGACCGTTTTGTGCGATTCGCCCGACAAAAGAATATGCAGCGGCCATCGCCGCGCTTCCCTATGACGTTTACGATCGTGCCGGGGCAAAGGCCGCCGTGGAGGCCAACCCGCTTTCCTTTTTGCGGATTGACCGGGCCGAGACACAGCTTCCCGATGAAATTGACATGTATTCCCCGGCCGTTTATGAAAAAGCCAGAAGCATTTTGGGCGGGATGGTCGCGGACGGATTCTTTACCCGTGAACGGACGAGTTGCTACTATGTCTATGCCTTGACGATGCGGGGACGCACCCAGAACGGGCTGGTAGGATGCGCCTCGCTTGACGATTACCAGGACGGCACCATCAAGCGGCATGAGAACACGTTGGACGCCAAGGAACTTGACCGTATTCGCCACATTGACGCCTTGAACGCCCAGACGGGGCCGATTTTCCTTGCCTACCGTCCCAAGGAGGAACTGCGGGAGCTGATTACCAGGCACAAGACGCGGCCCGCCCTTTATGACTTCACGGGCGGGGACGGCATCCGGCACCAGGTTTGGAAAATAGGGGACGACGTGGAAATTGCCAAGATTACCCGGCTGGTGGGAGCGATGGATGCCCTTTATATCGCGGACGGGCACCACCGCGCGGCATCCGCCGTCAAAGTCGGGCTTGGGCGCAGAAAGCGGCATCCTTCTTATGACGGCACGGAGGAATTCAATTATTTCCTCTCCGTATTGTTTGCTGCGGACGAACTGCAGATTTTCCCGTACCACCGCATTGTGGCGAACGCGGGGCATCCACCGCGGGCCATTCTGGACAAATTGTCGGACTCCTTCGTGGTTGAGGCCCGTGCGGCTTCCCTTTCGGGAGGGTTGCCCTTGTTTTTGCATGGGAAGGGAGACGTCGGCATGTATATGGAGAAACAATGGTACCGTCTGCGCGCCAGGCCGCACCTTTTTCGTGGCGACCCGATCGGCGACTTGGATGTTTCCATTTTGCAGGAACAAGTCTTGGAACCATTATTTGATATCCATGACCCGAAGTGCGACCCGAACATTTCCTTCATCGGGGGCGTGCATGGTGAAAAAGACCTGATGGAGATGGCGGATTCGTCCCCTGGAAGCGTCGTGTTTTCCATGTACCCGACTTCCATGGAAGAACTGCTTGCCGTGGCGGACGCGGGCGGACTGATGCCGCCGAAGTCCACCTGGTTCGAACCCAAACTTCGCAGCGGACTCTTCATTCACGAGATAGAGGCTTGACGCGCGTCCGCCCATATGGGGGAGTTTTGCGGGGCGGCGTGCGTTCAACCGATACAATGTAAAGACCTGGGGAGGCGGTATCCATGTTGTTCAACATATACAAGAAAATAGTAAACGAGGTAAAGGAAATGGAAAGAAATGCGCCATGCTGGTGTGGCAGCGGCAAAAAATACAAGAAGTGCCACATGGCAATCGAAGAACGGATGCGGATTCACGCGGACAAGGGGGAAATCGTGCCGACGCGGAAACTCTTGAAGACTCCCGCCCAAATTGAGAAGATTAAGGAAAGCGCGGCGCTGAACACGCTTGTCCTGGACTCCGTGGCCGAGAAAATCCGCGTCGGGATGTGCACAGAGGAAATCGACCAGATTGTCTACGACGTTACCACGAAAAACGGCGGGATACCCGCACCGCTCCATTACGAGGGTTTTCCGAAAAGCGTGTGTACGTCCGTCAACAACGAGATATGCCATGGCATTCCCGACAAGGACATCATTTTGCAGGAGGGGGACATCGTCAACGTGGACGTTTCTACGAATTTGAACGGGTATTATTCGGACGCGTCCCGGATGTTCAAGATTGGCAAGGTTTCCGAGCGAGCCGAGCGTCTGGTGCGCGTGACCGGGGAATGCGTGGAACTTGGCCTGGCCGCGGCCAAGCCATGGGGACATCTAGGTGATATCGCCGATGCCATCAATTCCCACGCCCAGGCCAACGGCTACTCGGTCGTGATTGACATCGGCGGGCACGGCGTCGGCCTGGAGTTCCACGAGGACCCGTTTGTCAGCTACGTCGCCCCAAAGGGAACCGAGATGCTGCTCGTGCCCGGCATGATGTTTACCATCGAGCCGATGATAAACGAAGGCAGCCCCGACTTTTTCATCGACGAGGATAACGAATGGACGGCCTATACCATCGACGACGGCCTTTCAGCGCAGATAGAGTACATGGTACTGGTGAGGGAGGACGGAGTCGAAGTGCTGACGAAATAAGCGCGTCAATTGCCGGCAGGGTGGGAAAACGGGCTGGCCATGCCGGGATGGAGAGGAAAGATGGTACGAATCGCCGTGGTGGAGGACGAGCAGGTTTATAGGGAGCAGATCGTGGAGTACCTGCATCGTTACGAGGAAGAACATAAGGAAAAATTTCAGGTCAGCGTGTACCGGGACGGGGACGACATTTTACAAGAATACAAGGCCCAGTTCGACATTATCTTGATGGACATCCAGATGAGGTTCGTGGACGGGATGAGCGCGGCCGAGGAGATTCGCAGGCAGGATGCGGAAGTGACTTTGATTTTTATCACCAACATGACGCAGTATGCCATCCGGGGGTACCAGGTTGACGCGATGGATTACGTGCTCAAGCCGGTATCCTATTTTTCATTCGGGCAAAAGCTGTTCAAGGCGATAGAGCGGCTTGCCAGGCGGCACGGCGGCCACGTCACGGTGCAGGTCAAGGGCGGGGTGCGTCGATTGGCCGTGTCGGATATTTATTACGTGGAGAGCGAGGGGCACAACCTGCTTTATCATACGAAAAACGGGACAATCGTCTCGCCGGGGACGATGAAGTACGCCGTGGAAATGCTGGAAAAGCTGCATTTTTCAAGGGGGAACAAGGGATACCTGATTAACCTGGAGCATGTGGAAGGCGTAAGGGACAAATGTGCGCAGGTGAACGGGGAGAACCTTTTGCTCAGCCGCCTGGGCATGAAGAAGTTCATGCAGGACTTGACCCGCTATTGGGGCGAGATGGAATAAGGCGGGAAGCAGGGCCGTGAAGGCGGCGACGGATAATCCGGAAAGGGAGCGTGGGGTGGCATGACGGACGGTTTGCAGGAAATTTTGCCGGACATTCCGAGGTATCATACGGCGTTGGCGGAGTGGCTTTCGTGCCTCATGGTCATCATGCACATAAAAAGGCGGATGGAAGGCCGCAGGGCCATGGCGGCATGCGGCTGCGCCCTGGTTTTGCAGGTGTTCTTCCTGGAGGCCACGGGCGGCTTGGAAACGGCCTGGTGGCTGCCGTGCATGTTCGTTGCCATTGCCATGATGGTCGCGCTTGTTTATGTTTGCGGGGACGTGGACTGGAAGGACGCGGCATACTACGGGGCGTACGCGTTTATCATGGCCGAGACGGCGGCCTCTCTGGAGTGGCAGCTTTATTTGTTTGGCTACGGGAAGCATGCCGGTTTCATTAGGGAAATTGTCGGCAATACCGGGGACGCCGTGGCGGGCGCGCTTGATGCCGGAGGGCTTTTCACGTCCGCCCTTATATATGAATGCGGAGTGCTGGCCTTGTCATATGCGGCCATCTTTTTCCTATACTGGAGGCTGTGCGCGATGTTGTTGGAAAAGGAAGAGAGACTGGGCGTTGAGGCGAAGGATTTGCTGGCGGTGGCGCTCTTGACGGGGAGCGTTTTTTTTGTCAGTAACCTGGGGTTCGTCACGGGGGACACGCCGTTCAGCGGGCTGTACGCGCGGGAAATTTTCAATATCCGCACGTTTGCCGACATTGCCGGGCTGGCCGCGTTGTTCGCCTACCACGTCCAATGGCGCGACCAGAAGGTGCGAAGGGAGTTGGAGAGCATCCGCAACATTTTGCACAACCAGTACGTCCAGTATGAGCAGTCCCGGCGGACGCTGGAATTGATCAATTTCAAGTATCATGACCTGAAGCATTATATCGTCGCCTTGCAGGCGGAAGGGGACGGGCAAAGGGGCGGTTATCTGGAAAAGCTGAAAGAGGAAATCCAACAGTACGAGGTGCAGAACAAGACGGGAAACAAGGTGCTCGACACCTTGCTCACGGCCAAGGGAATGGAATGCCAGAAGGAAAAAATCGAATTGACGTGCGTGGCGGACGGGACGATCCTGGAATTTATGGAAGTGATGGACATTTGTTCGATTTTCGGTAACGCCCTGGACAATGCCATCGAGTGCGAGAAGAAAATCCCGGATCCGGAAAAGCGGATGATCCACCTGCGTTTGTCATCCAAACATAATTTCGTGATGATCAAGATTGAAAATTATTACGAGGGGAGCATCCGTTTCGAGCAGGATCTTCCAGTGACCACCAAGGGGGACAAGGAGTACCACGGCTATGGGCTGAAGAGCCTGAAATACACCGTGCACCAATATCATGGAGAGGTGGACATCCGCGCAGAGAACCATTGGTTCTCGTTAAGGATTTTGATCCCAATACCGTTTTGACAGAGGAAACGTTCAATTGTCAGACAATTTTAAAATAAAAATTAAAAATTTGTACTTCCCTTTAGGCACAATATGTAGTATTATATTGGAAGACACCAAAACAATATATAGTGTATTGGCGGTAAATATATACGAAAGGCAGATGAGGAGAGTATGATGAATCTTGACGTGAAGACGAAGGTAATTAAGCGGAACGGGAAGGAAGTGAGTTTTGACCTTTCCAAGATTACGAACGCGATAGAGAAGGCGAACAACGAGGTGGAGCAGATCCACCAGATGAACATTTTCCAGATTAATGCGATTGCGGAGACGATTGCCAGCCAGGTGAAGGATTCGACGCACGCGGTCAACGTGGAGGACATCCAGGACCTGGTGGAGACGCGCATCATGGAGATGCGGGGGTACGAGGTGGCGCAGAAGTACGTGCGTTACCGTTACAAAAGGGAGCTGACCCGCAAGTCCAACACGACGGACAACGGGATTCTCGCGCTTATCGAGCACATCAACGAGGAAGTGAAGCAGGAGAATTCCAACAAGAACCCGATTATCAACTCCACCCAGAGGGATTACATGGCGGGCGAGGTCAGTAAGGACCTTTCCAGGCGCGTGCTTTTGCCGGAGGACATCGTGAGGGCCCACGAGGAAGGCGTCATCCATTTCCACGACACCGATTATTTCGCGCAGAAGGAGCACAACTGCGACTTGATCAACCTGGAAGACATGCTGCAGAATGGCACGGTCATCAGCGAGACGATGATTGAGAAGCCGCACAGCTTCTTCACCGCCTGCAACGTGACGACGCAGATCGTGGCGCAGGTCGCCAGCAACCAGTATGGCGGGCAGTCGTTTTCCTTGTCCCATTTGGCGCCGTTCGTGGACATCAGCCGCCGGAAGATTCGCAAGGCCGTGGTCGAGGAGCGCGAGGAGTGCGGTGAAAGCATGGACGAGGAAATCATCGACAAGGTCACCGAGCGCAGGCTCAAGAGGGAAATCAAGGACGGCATCCAGACCATCCAGTACCAGCTGATCACGTTGATGACTTGTAACGGGCAGGCCCCGTTCGTGACGGTGTTCATGTATTTGGACGAGGTTCCGGAAGGGCGCACCCGCGACGACCTGGCGATGATTATCGAGGAAGTGCTGGTGCAACGGATGCAGGGCGTGAAGAATGAAAAGGGTGTCTGGATTACCCCGGCCTTCCCCAAGCTGATTTACGTGCTGGATGAGGACAATATCACGGAAGACGCCAAGTACTGGTGTCTGACCGAGCTGGCGGCGAAGTGCACGGCCAAGCGGATGGTGCCGGATTACATTTCGGCCAAGATGATGCGGGAGCTTAAGAAAGGCGAGGTGTACACCTGCATGGGATGCCGGTCATTCCTGACGGTGGAAGACAACCAATTGAACCCGGACGGAAGCCACAAGTTCTATGGCCGGTTCAACCAGGGCGTGGTGACCATCAACCTGGTGGACGTGGCGTGCTCTTCCAACGGGGACATGGACGAGTTCTGGAAGATTTTGGACGAGAGGCTGGAATTATGCCACCGGGCGCTTCGCTGCCGCCATGAGCGGTTGCTCGGCACGGTGTCGGACGTGGCCCCGATTTTGTGGCAGAACGGCGCGCTGGCCCGTTTGAAAAAGGGCGAGAAGATTGACAAGCTGCTGTACGGCGGGTATTCGACGATTTCCCTCGGTTACGCGGGATTGTACGAGATGTGCATGCGCATGTGCGGGAAGTCCCACACGAGCCCGGAGGCCAAGCCGTTCGCCCTTAAGGTGATGCAGCACTTGAATGACAAGTGCGCGGAGTGGAAGGCGGCGGAGAACATCAGCTACTCCGTCTATGGCACGCCGATGGAGTCCACCACATATAAGTTCGCGAAGTGCCTGCAGAAACGTTTCGGTATCATCGAGGGCGTGACGGACAAGAACTATATCACGAACAGCTACCACGTGCACGTTTCCGAGGAGATTGACGCCTTCAGCAAGCTGAAGTTCGAGTCGGAGTTCCAGAAGCTGTCGCCGGGCGGCGCCATCAGCTACGTGGAAGTGCCGAACATGCAGCACAACATCCCGGCGGTGTTGTCCGTGATGCAGTTCATTTATAATAATATCATGTATGCGGAACTGAATACCAAGAGCGATTTCTGCGAGTGCTGCGGTTTTGACGGGGAAATCCAGATTGTCGAGGACGAATCCGGCAAGCTTGTGTGGGAGTGTCCCAACTGCGGCAACCGCGACCAGGAGAAGATGTCGGTGGCCAGGCGCACCTGCGGCTACATCGGGACACAGTTCTGGAACCAGGGACGGACGCAGGAAATCAAGGACAGGGTGTTGCACTTGTAAGGGCCGTTGTGGATAACCATGGAGTACGGGCGGTTCCCGTGAATGGTAATAGACCCGTTACAATTTGCGTTGGCGTAAGTGTGAATTGTACCCCCGGGCTAATCACGGTGGTGATTGGCCGGGGGTTGTTGTGATTTTAGGGAAAAGCGGCCATGTGGCGTGGGGTTCATCACATTGCCGATGGAAGTGAACGTTGCGAGTGAAATTTGTTGAAAATAGGGAGAAATTGTGGTATAGTAGGAACACTTGGGTTGCTTTCCGACCCGTGCCGGCGCGGGCGGGAAGGGGCATGATTGGTGTTGTAAGGAGATGCTGGTAGAAGAGAAGGAGAGTTTCGATGGAAAACAAGGTTTTGAGCGTGGTGATTCCCTGTTACAACGAACGGGAGAGCATTTTAGAGATACTTAAAAAGGTCAAGGAGGCTCCCGTGGAGCACATGGAAATCATCGTGGTGGATGACAAGTCGACGGACGGGACGACGGATATCGTCAGGGAAAAGGTCGAGCCCATCGTGGACAAGGTCATATACCATACGGAGAATACCGGGAAGGGAGGAGCCCTGCGAACCGGCTTCATGGCGGCAACAGGTGACGTGGTCATCATCCAGGACGCGGACATGGAGTACGACCCGGATGAGTACCCGCTGGTCGTGAATCCCATTTTCGAGGGAAGAGCGGAAGTGGTGTACGGTTCCCGCTTTCTAAACCAGAGCGCGAAGGGATATTTGCTAAATCGTCTGGCGAACAAGGGACTCACGTTCTTGTCCAACCTGCGCACGCATCAGAAACTGACGGATATGGAAACATGCTATAAGGCGTTTAAAAGGGAGATTATCCAATCTATCGACATAGAGGAGAAGCGGTTTGGCTTCGAGCCGGAGATTACGGCCAAGATTTCGAAGAAAGGAATCACGATACAGGAGGTGCCGATTTCCTATTATCCGAGGAGCAACGAGGAAGGGAAGAAAATTGGTTGGAAGGACGGCGTGAGGGCGTTGCACTGTATTTGGCATTATAGCAAGTAGCTTGTCCGATGGCCGTGGGATGTGGCGTGTGGCTCGTTTCTACACGGGGGACTTCGACGGTTCGTTAGCAAGAATGGATGGGAATTAAAAGACGATGGAAAAGGGCATGGGCAGTAAAGGACGAAACGTGGCCATCGACCTGGCGAAGTTCGTGATGGCGGTATTTGTCGTGGCGATTCATGTGCGCCCGTTTTCGGGGTGGTTGGCCTTTATGGTGGATGACTGCATTACGCGATTGGCAAATCCGATGTTTTTCGTGATATCGTCCTACTTTTTGTTTTACCGCTTGGAAACGGAGCGAGTTCAAAATGGCGATGCAAAGTGGAAAGCCGGATTGCTTCGTAACTATGTAAAACGGCTCCTAGTTCTTTATACGGCTTTGTTTTTGCTGAATTTGCCGAATGTGCTGCGCCTGGTGGAATTTGGCGGAATGAAAGATTTCGTTGTCCGGCTTCTTCAGTTCTATTTTTTGTCAGGGCCGTCCTATACGGCGTTATGGTTTTTACCGGCGCTAATCTGGGGCGTGACTTTCACATTTTGGATGGGCAGGGAGACAAGGCCGTGGGTCGCGTTGTTGGCGGGCGTGCCACTGTATGCACTGACCGTCTTGGATGGTGATTACACGATATTTGTGAAGGAGGCCGCTTGGTTTCAGTTTCTTGTGGATGGATTCAAGGCGATATTTCTATGGCTGGCAAACGGTCTTACTTATGGCTTGTGCTATTGTGCCTTGGGCGCGTGCGTGGCAGTTGGGAATGTCAGGAAAGGTGAAAGAAGTGAAGAAGAAAAACGGGAATGCCGAACGCGATTTGGCGTGGGAACGTGTATTTTTCTTGTCTTATATATCGTGGAGTGCGTGTTAATCAAGCGCTACCAGTGGGGAGCGGGATTTGGAGCCCAGTTCATGATGATTCCGTTCGCCTACGTTTGTCTGCAACTTCTTTTGGTGTTGGAAATGAAGGAACGGCCGATATATCGGTTTTTACAGAAAATGAGCATTGTAATTTTTGGTATACAGTTTCTGGTCATTTCCGGACTGGGGAAATTGTTTCGGGAATGTCGATGGTATATGGAATCGACGACGGCACAGTTCGTCATTGTTTTGGTCGTGACGAGTGCGATTGCGGCGGTGGTGGTGTGGGTTTCGGAGCATGTCCGGACTTCTTAAGCCGCGTTTTAGCCGATGTGAAGATGTGAAATCCTTCCTTGACATTTTCATGTCAGGGATTTATACTGGGCATCAGATAAATTTTATTTGGAAATGGACGAAAAAGACTTGAGAGGGGTTCATCATGAAAATTAAATTTGAATTGTTTGCCATAAAGTTTATAAAAGTATTCCTCACGGGCATCAACCATCTATTATCAAAAATCAAGCTTGCCGTAGTGGTTCAGATGAGGAGTGTCGGTTGGAAACGTCGTGGCTTTGTCAACGGATATGATTATATACGATTTTCATCCCTGGAACTTGTCGCAAGGGAGATACATGAACGGAAAATTCCAGGAAACGTCGCGGAGCTTGGCGTGTATCGAGGGGATTTTGCTTCCAAAATAAACATCGCGTTTCCAGACAGAAAGCTTTACTTGTTTGATACCTTTGAGGGATTCGCCAAGGAAGATATTGAGACAGAACAAAAAGAATCGTTTTCTAAAATGAAGAGCAAGGATTTTAGCGACACCAGCGTGTCATTGGTTCTGAAAAAAATGGCACATGCGGGGAATTGTATCGTCAAAAAGGGGATTTTCCCGGAAACGGCGAAGGGCGTGGAAGATAAGTTCGCCTTTGTCAGCATAGATTGTGATTTGTATGATCCGATTTTAAGCGGACTGCGCTTTTTCTGGGAAAGATTGTCCGCAGGGGGATATATTTTTGTCCATGAATATAATCAGACGGAATATCTTGGTTCAAATGCGGCGGTGAACCAGTTTATCAAGGAAAACCCGGACGTTCACTTTTTCCCGCTCACGGATCAGGGCGGTTCCGTCGTATTAATCAAGTAGAAGGTCTATCGCGGGGCGACAATATTTGTCCCGTGATAGAGATGGCTTTTAAGACTGAGGATATTGTATTATGAATAATTTCATCGCGAAAATAAGCAAGCGCAAGATAGAATTTCTTCTTTTGTCACTGGTTGCCATTCAAATTCTATATTTGTTGGTATTTAACGTGTGCCGCATGAAATATATGGTAAATTTTGATTCCAACACGTATCTGGTTCAGGTCATGCAGATATGGAAGCAGCGCACCTTGTTAATTGAGGATTACTATTATAGCACCATGCTGACGTGGGACATGCCCACTTTATCGGCCGTGGTGTTCTATGCTATTTTCCGTGACGTGTTTCTGGCCTATGCGCTGGCGGATGACCTGCTGATCATCTTGTTCGTGCTTGTGTTGAATAAATTATGTAATGACCTTGATTTCAGCAAAATAGCAAAATATTTGACCTTCATCGCGGTGTTTGCCACGTATCAGTATGGATGGGTGGATTACATGGAGGAACTCTTCGTCAATGGTGCATTGTATGGGTTTCGAATCATGTTCATGCTGATGCTGATGGACGTTTTGGTGTGTTTTCGCAGAAAGGGGTTTGCCAAACGGGATGCCGTCTTATATTGCCTTTCTCTGGTTGGTTTTTTCCTATGTGGGATTTCCAGTGGCATTTTTGAGTTGGGGTGCTGCATATTTCCACTGTTATTATATGAAATCTGGGATGTCCTAGAAGAAAACGTCGAATTCAGGATACATCATTTTTTCAATACCAAGCTGTTGCTCGTGCTTGGTGCCGTTGCCGTTTCCTTGTGCGGGATTGTTGCGAATCGTTTGTTAGGATTTGACGGTTCGTCCGCCATGCATAAAAATACGATGGCGGCCGAAGGCTTGGGGGAGAATATCATCAATGTTTTCGTAAGCCTTTTTCAGTTGTTTGGATGGCCGTTAAACAGCGTGGACATCGCAAGCGTTTCGGGAATCTTCGCATTTGCGGCAATAGCCGTCACCCTAGTGATTTTGGCGGTTTTTGGTATCGCTTCGGCGAGTTCGATTCGAAAACGGGGCATTGTGGAGGAGCGACGGGTTTACTGTCGACAGGTTCTTTGCATATTTCTCGTAAATGCTCTTCTTTTTTGCTTTGCCGACTTAACATATGGTTCTGTCACTTTTGAATACCGCTATTGGCTTACGGCGATGGTTCCTATCTTCTTGGAATTTGGGATATTGTACGATTATGGCAGGGGGCATGTCAAGGCAAGTTATAGGAAATTCTTTTTAATCTGCTACGTGGCGCTGGTAGTTTGCATATCCGTTTATAAGGATTATGGAATGTGGCATGTGGATTGTGGAGGCTCTAAGTTTGACGGCTTGATGGAAATGGCAAAGAAACATGAAAGCGATGTCGTGTTTATCTATTCCGATTATTTTAGTAGTAGGGTTTTTTTGGCCTTTGCGCCTGAAGGACTGGAGGTGTTTGCCGTAAATAACGTGAGTATTGATGATACTGGGGCGAACTGGATAGACGGTCAGCTTCGGATGCCAAAATGGGGAAACTATGCAAAATATGACGGGGACTGTATGGAATTGACGGAAGACAAGACGATAGGAATGTTTATAACGTCTTTCGTGGGAGAAGATTATCAGAAGTTATTGGCCAAGGCGGACAAGGTTGTGCCTATAGAGGATGGTTTTTCGTTTTTGGTGATGAGTGAGAACTACATGGACTTTGAATATGGCGTTCCAAAGGAGGGGAACGAGCGTAGTCGGGATTATCTCAACTGGGGATATGATAGGAAGGGATTGACCCTCGACGAAGGAGGTGACTATGTATCGGACGGCGAGGGAGGACGCATTCTTTTTGGGGAATTTATGTCCGACCGAGACGGAATCTTTTCGGCAACAATTGAATATGAGGTGTTGTCTTGCCAAAATGAGGAACATCCGGCATCTTTTGACATCGTGGTGACTGGGGGGGACGGCAAGGAGAAGTTATACGGCGTGGTTCTTGATGCCGGAAGGACTAAGGGTTCCATAGAAAGATTTAATTTACGGAGCGGAGACACTTACCGCGTTGTGGTGGAGGAAAGTGAAGGAACCATCATGACGTTGAAGCAGATAGAGTATTATGGGGTGCAATAGTATTGCTCTTGTCGTAAGAAGGCTTTATTGTCAAAGGGGAGAGTATAATGGCGGAAATGAGGTTTTTATGAGATTGAAGGCGCAAAGGAAAGAAGATAATAAGTTTTTGGTTTGGCTTGGAATGTTCGCGCTGGTGAGCTTTATTCTTTATGCACCAAGGGAGACAAGGAGCATCTTGGGGTATGAAGCGGCAATCGTGGTTTATGTGGTATATATTTTGGCACTTTTATTATTATATAGATCGATTCTTGCAAAGGCAAGGGCGACAATGAACAAGGCATTGCGTTATTTGATGGGGTTTTTGTCCGTGTTTGCATTTTCCTTTTTTCTTACCGTGGAGAAGTTTGGTGGAGCGGATATTTGCCAAATTATTTTATTGTGTGGTTGCTTGTCCGTGTTGCTATATGAAAAGAGGGAATGGTTGGTGGTTCCGCTCACTGCAGCCGCCGTGGGAATGGGAGTTGGATACATTTTCTTATATGGAAGCATCGTACCGGTGTTGTTGCTTTACAAATATTTTGCAAGGACTGGTGCCAGACAAAGGAAATACTTGTCGTTGTTTGTTTTAACAATTGCGGTGAGTGCTTTTATGTTCATTTTTTGTGGAGGATTTAATTACTTTGCAGAAATCACATTGTTCTGTAATTTTCGAAGGCTTGGCGTATTTGTTCTTTGTTTCATTCCGTATCTAATGATGGCGTTTTCCTTTTTTAGGGGATTGATACGGGGTTTGTCAAAAAAGGCGTATGGTTGGTTTTTGGGCTTGGGAGGCATTACGAGTGTGCCCTTGCTTGCACTAAAAAATCAAGGAGGAAGCTGTATTTTTGCCGTATTTTTGTTTTATGCATTAGTTATTGGAATGTTATTGGCGATGGGGGATTTGGATGCCATCCGGCAAATGGAACGATTAAAGGCAATATTGCAAAGGGAGGAACCGATAGGGGCTTTCGTATTGGTGTACCCGGTTTTATTCATGCCGTTAAATGATGCGTCCATTTGCAGGACGGTGGATTATATGGTCAACTTGATTTTGCCATAAAAGCTCCAGGCGGTATCGTGACAAAGTGGTTAACTTTGCTTGCGACGATGTTCGGATGGATGATAGGGAAAGAGGAGAGAAGAGTGTTGGAAGATGCAAAGAAGAAAAAGATAAATAGAATACTGTTGGCGCTGCTGGTCTTTTCCGGATTTATTTTTTTCCGTTTTTATGATGCCATGGTCGATTTGTATAATACGACGTTGTTGGCATTTTCCTATAAATACGGTTTTATTTCCAGGGGATTGGTTGGAACGATTTTCCAGATAGTGGATAAAGTAATTCCCGTGGATTTGATGAATTATGATGGGGCGATGATCTTTACCCAGGTGACAACGGCAATATTCGTGATGATACTGTTTACTTTTTTCAGGCAGTGTCTGATGTGCGCGGATGAAAAAATGATTTCTTTTCAGACATATTTGATCTTGTTTTTCATGATGATTGCCATTTCCATGTTCGTGTCACGTAGAAATATGGGGCGTGTGGACATTTATATGATAGCACTCAGTTTAATTGGCACCATGCTAATTATGAAGAAGCGGTTTGAATTTCTGCTAATCCCTATTTCTGCTTTGGCAGTAATGTTTCATCAGGGATATGTGTTCATGTTTTTTAATATTCTCTTGATTTTGTTGATTTATCGTTTTTTTACGGTGGGAAAAAAAGAAAAAAAGAAATATGCGATCATTTTTGTTCTTTGCTTTTGTGTCGGATCCGCCTTGTTTTTGTGGTTTGAATTTTTCAGCAGGATGAATGGCGAGCAGTTTGTCGAAGAAATTATTTCAAATGCCAAACTGCTGTCTTATAATGGGGAGTACCATGATACTTTGATTGATCATGAAATTTTGGGGATTGACTTAGGAGGTACGGAATGGGATTTTCATAAGGAGAATTTTGTGGAATATCCACTGTTTTTGTTATTTATGTCACCTTATATTTGGATTGGCGTATGTTTGTTCGGTGGATTTATTAAGGAAGCGAAAACAAGGACGGATAAGTGTAAGTATATATTTGTCGCCATTGGGGCGTTGACCATCGTGCCAAACTATATTTTGAAAATTGATTATGCCAGATGGACGATGTCAATTGTAACTTATTATGTCGTGATGTTGCTTTCCATGCTTGCCATGCAGGATGAGGTGGTGGAAAGTGTGTGCAGCAGCATGCTGTTAGAGATAAAAAAGAAAGCGTGGATGCCGCTTTTATTTACATATTTGACTTTGTTTTTGCCGTTCTATGACGTTTTCGTGGATCAGGTCATGCATAATATTGGTCATTTTCTAAATGTAAACTGGCTGCATTTATGGGAGCACTATTAAAGAATAGGCATGAGTGAAAATAAGAATGAGAATGGAGAGTTCATAGCATGAAAAAGTATATTAGAATCGCCAGACCGGATCATTGTATTAAACAGATGTTTGTCCTTCCGGGAGTGGCATGTGCCGTCGTACTTGCCACATCTGTATCAACACTGTTGGAATTTGGGTTTTGGTTTAGAATGTTGGCAGGCTTTCTTTCCACTTGTTGTACGGCATCGGCTAATTATGTGATTAATGAATGGCTGGATGCGGAGTTTGACAAATTCCATCCGATAAAAAAACATCGGAGCGTGGTGGAGAACGATTTGAGAAAGTCAATCGTCTATGCGATGTATATAGGATTGACAATTGCGGGCTTTTCATTGGGATGTTTTGTGTGTATGCCATTTCTGTTGATGCAGGTGTGGCTGTGGGTAATGGGTATTTTATATAATGTAGAGCCTATTCGGACAAAGGACGTTCCGTTTGTGGATGTATTAACCGAGTCATTAAATAATGCAATTCGTTTTCTGATGGGGTGGTTTATTGTCACGCATGAGTTTCTGCCTCCAAGCAGTATTGTTATTGGATATTGGATGGCAGGGGCATTTCTCATGGCGACAAAACGTTATTCGGAATATCGAATGATAGGTGATGCAGAATTAGCGGTGAAATATCGTAAGTCCTTTAAAGGATATACGGAACACAGTCTGATGCTTTCCGCTTTCTTTTATGCAATGTGTTCGGTGTTTTTGGTGGGAGTTTTCCTTATTAAGTATCGAGTTGAACTGTTGCTGATTATCCCGTTTATCATAGGGTTGTTTTGTTATTATTTTTGGATTTCGTTTAAGGAAGATTCAGCCGCGCAAAAGCCGGAAAAGTTGTATCGGGAGAAGGGACTGATGTTATATGTTTTGATTTTGGTCTTAGTGTTTGTTATTTTGATGTGCGTGGATATTCCGGGATTGGATATTTTCATGTCGGATGTATTGATTTCAATATAACGTTAGTGTTGAAAAAGGGGAAAAATTGTGGTATAGTAAGAACGTTTGAAAAATAGCTGGAATAAAGAGGGAATAGATGACGATGCACGGAGAGGAAAAAAAAGAAAACCGGATTTTTTTCATTTTGTTAGGCATGTTTGCCGTTGTGTGTGTGTTAAGATATTATGACCATTTTATCGTATCTGTTAATACGACGGTATTTGCATTTTCCTATGAGCTAGGGTTCATTTCAAGGGGATTACCGGGAACGGCGCTAAGGGTTCTAAATAGCTT
Organism: Lachnospiraceae bacterium; assembly: GCA_910574865.1. Lineage (GTDB taxonomy): Bacteria > Bacillota > Clostridia > Lachnospirales > Lachnospiraceae > Schaedlerella. The sequence continues at coordinate 236,785 of CAJTDN010000006.1, forward strand.
GTTACCCTATGATTTCATGTCGTACGATGGCATTGGCCTAGTATCAAAAGCGGTGACTTTTCTTTTTTTCGTGATTCTTTTTTGGTTTTATGCGGTTTGTCTGAAAAAATGTACGGAAAGGATGTATAAGGAAGCGAGATATCTGATTCTCTTTTTGTCCATTTTTACTTTTCCCATGTTTCTGTCGGCTGAAAATTTTGGCAGGCTGGATGTTTATCTTTTAAGTATTGTCATATTGAGCTGTATTTTGGTGTTATATGAGAAATGGGAGTGGCTTATCGTGCCTTTGTCCGTGGTCGCCATGCTTATACATCCCGGATATGTTTTTATGGATATTAACCTTTTGCTTGTATTGCTGCTGTATAAGGTGTTGAGTGTTCCGAGGGAAAAAAGAAAAAAATATATTGTCTTGTTGGCCGTGACATTTTTAGTGGTTTCCGTCTTGTTTTTGTATTTTGAGTTTTTCAGTCATCCACAAGATACGGAAATTTATGAGGAAATTGTTGCCACGGCAAAATCGCTGTCGGATAACGGGCAGAATTACCATGACCACTTGATTAATCACGACATATTGGGGCAGAACGTGTTTTGGGATGAGTGGGATTGGCATATCGTGAATTTTATCGAGTTCCCAATTTTCCTCATATTGTTTTCCCCGTATATTTATTTGATTGGGCGGTTTTATTGGAATTTGATTAAAAAAGAACAAGAGCGGACGAGAAGATTTGCCTACATCTTTATCGTGATGGGGGCGGGAACTCTTTTGCCGGAGATGGTGTTGAAAACGGATTATGGGCGTTACATGTTTGCCCTGATTTTCTATTATATCGCATGCGTCCTCATTTTGTTGGCTCTAGGGGATGAAGGGGCGACCATGCGGGTAAAAGAGTTGACGGGGTTTTTAAGAAACAATATGACATTGTCCATCTTTCTTATCATGTACGCATTTTTGTTCGTTCCCTTCCGTGACTTTCATATTTCGGACGTGTTGGAAGAATTTTACGATATGATTATTATATATTTGCCATATCGGGCGTTGTGACAGCAAAAAGCGACTGCGCTTGGTGTGATAGTTTCGTAAGCGGAACTTTTTATATTGTCGCGTATTATGAAAAACGGAATAGGGAGATGTGTATGAGAGGATTTGGACTTGAAATTGAAAAAAATGATAAGGAGTTTTTGACGGTTTTGGCTTTTTTTGCAGTATTGTGCATGAGTCGGTTTTATGATCATGCATTATATTCTCATCCTGCGCCGTTTTCCATCTTGCAATCATATTATGTGGTCGTATTGGCCACGGCGGTATATTATGCGGCCTTGTTTGTATTTTATATTGTATGCGTTGGAAAAACGTTGCGGTTTAATAAGAAGCTCATGTATTATTTGGTGGCACTTTGTTCCGTATTTACTTTTCCAATGTTTTTACAAGCAAATTATTTTGGCTCAATGGATGTTTATGCATGGTTTTTTACGTTGATGGGGATTTGCCTTATCGTGTTGGAACATGGGGAGTGGCTTGTTGTTCTGTATGGCCTTTTGAGTGCATGCATATGCCCCATGTTTGTCTTTGGCGGGGGATGCTTATTACTTGTATTTCTTTTTTACCAAAGATGTATAAAAGAGGAGAAAAAGTACGGTTGCATGTTACTTGCCTTTATACTGGCGGAGGCGGTAGGATTTTTGGTCTCATATGTTCGTGGATCATTCAGTATGGACGTACAGATGACGGTCTCCCTTCGAAACTTTGTTTTGATGATGGTTTTGATGAGTCCGTATTTGTTGATGTCGATTATTTATTTCCAAAATCTTTTACGAGGTGCAAAAAAGAGAATGAAAATGGCATATACAGTTATTTTTGCGGGAGGAATTCCTTCAGCGGCAATGTATGCCTTGAGAGGGGATTTCGCAAGAGCGTTTTTCTATGTTTTTGCATATTATGTGGTCACGCTTCTTGTGTTGATGGCAATGCGGGATGAAGGGGCGGAGAGCGGCCTGATGGTGTTGAAAAATAAGATTTTACAGTGGGTTCCGATTCCGGCTATCGTGGTCGTTTATCCGTTTTTGTTTATGACCTTGTGGATTTCGGGGGCGCATGAGTTGATTGTGGAAACCGTGTTGGGACAGTGAGGGTGTATGGGTGTTTAAATTGAAAAATAAATGGAATGGAAGAAATCTGGAAATTGTAAAATTCATGATTATGCTTACTGTATTTAGTTTTGCCGTTTTTATCACGAACTACCAGTATGTTATAAGATCCTATAATTCTACGATGTTGGCATTGTCTTATAAGTATGGTTTTACATCCAGGGCGTTGTTAGGAACGATTTATCATTTGGTAAATAGAATTCTTCCGATTGACATGATAGATTATACGATGGCAATGCGGTTTGCCCAAGTGGTTACGGCGTTGTTTTTCTTGTTCTTGCTGGCATTTGCGTATATGTGCCTAAAATCTTGTGAAGAAAAGTATTTGAAACCATGTGAATATTTGATTTTATTTTTCATGTTATTTGCCGTTTCGATGTTTTCTGGTGGGTACAATTTTTTCCGGGTAGATTTGTTCATGGTTGCGGTAAGCATGATATGCGCACTTTTGATAGCATGCGGGAAGGCGGAGTGGTTAGTCGTGCCTCTTTCCGCGGTTGGAGTGATGTTTCATCAAGGCTATGTTTTTATGTTTTTAAACGTTGCACTGGTTCTTTTGGCATATAAGTTTTTAAGTACGGACAAAAAAGTGAAATATGGCGTTCTCTTTTTCTTGGCCTTTACGATTAGTTCGGCATTGTTTTTGTGGTTTGAATTGTTTAGCAGGAGTGATGGTGCGCTGTATTATGATACGATTGTGGACGAGGCGAAGCAGTTGTCGGAAAATGGATACCATATGACGTTGCTGATGCATGAGGTTTTGGGAATTGACCTTGGAGCGGCCGAGGAAAGTCTTAGAAAGATAAATATCGTGCAGTTTCCGATATTTACGTTGTTGTTCTCGCCATATATCATGATAGCGGCAAAATTCTTTTACCGCTTGATAAAAAATGCAGAGACAAAAGTGGAAAAATGGAAATATGTCATCGTACTTATCGGTGCGGGGACCATGTTGCCGGATTTCATTTTGAAATTGGATTATGGCAGGTGGATGTTCGCGGTGATGACGTATTACTCGGTCGTCATACTTGCACTTTGTATGATGAAGGATAAAAATGTGGGAGAGGAAGCGGCATATAGTTTTCAGTGCGTTTCCAGTAGGCCGTGGATGTTCCTGCTCTTATTGATTCCTATATTGTTCATTCCGTTTTGGGACGTGGACATTAACGGATTTGTGCAACATGTGGGAACATGGCTAGATTCCCACTTCTTAAACTGGTATGAGTTTCAGTAAGATGAAAACGTGCGGCATCGTCGAGGAAGGTTGACATGAAAAGAGAGAGAGCTTGTGAAAACGGAATATTTATAGGAAAGATCGTTTGTGCGTGCGCCGTATTCTTCTCCGCTTTTTTGCCGGGTGCCCTGCAAAGGGCCTTGGCACCGTGCGCGATGCCGTTTCTCTTTTTTGCCGTTGGATTTGAAATGAGGGATGAACCCTTATCAACGCAGGTTCCCAGGGTGTTTCGGCGTTATATGCTTCCATATGTGGGACTGTCCATATTGTGGCTTGTTTTGAAAGAGAGCCAGATGTTTGCCACTGGAGCGGGAGCGCAGGAATTGAAATCCTTTTTTGTGGAATATATTTGGCGGGCGGTTTTTGCCAGTGGCAATGACATCATGTGGCCGGTGGAAGTTCCGGGGGTTGGGATTCTGTGCCTATTTCCCATGCTTTTCTTTTCGGTTGTTTTGACAAATTACTTTGTGGAGAGGAAATACGGTTTGATTGGTATAGGAATCCTGATATGTATTGGCCTATACACGGGAAATATATACTGGCTTCCATTCAGCGTTCAGGCGGCGTTGGTATCTACTTGTTTTACGACTTTGGGTTATTATGCCGGAAAATATAAAATCATATCATACATTCGTTTCCCACAAGCGTTGGCGGTTGGTGTGGCGGTTGCGTTAATTTATTTTTTTCAGGGAGGCGGGTATTGTAGTTATTGGAATAATGTGTTGCCGCATGGCATGTTTGATTTGGCTGCATCCATGATTTTTGCCGTATGTGGCGCGGCAGTATTTGTAGAAGTGGCTGATTGGCTGGGCGTGAGTGTTTTAATGCAAGAACTTGTTGCAAGGATAAAAAAGTTATTTGGAAAAGAAGGAAAAGTAACATGCCCCATTTTGTCAGAGGCTGGTAAAAAGCGTGAGAAGGCCATGGACTTTGCCAAAGGATTGGGAATTGCCTGCATGGTATATGCACATATTAAAGGATGGGAGTATATCAGCGTACAGATTATTTATTCGTTCCATATGCCGTTGTTTGTCTTTGTTAGTGGCTATTTTTTTCGCGAAGAAGACTTTGTCACCACGTTGAAAAAGAAAGTTAAAGGGATTTATCTTCCATATTTCGTTTTTGGGATGATTGCTGTAGTGGTAGGAACGTGGATTAGCCTTTATTTCGAGGGGAGAAGCATGCATGATAGCCTAGCTTTTTTTGTTGGAAATACCTACAATGTGTTAATTGGCTACCAGACATGGGTCATATGGTTTTTGCTGGCCTTGTTTTGTTCCTGCATTATTTTTTCAATTACGAAAAAAATTACTGGAAAGAGAACATGGTTACGTTGGTTGTTGTCGGTTGTGGAGTGCTTTGTGGGATGGTATCTTGCGATGCACTTGGAGTTTGTGCCTTGGTATTTGGATGTTGCACTCGTATGCGTCGTGTTCTTTAATGCCGGTTATGAAGTGAAGCTTCACAAAGAGACGTTTTGGAGGGATTCGTTAGAAAATAAAATGGCATTGGCGCTGTTATTTTTTGTGTGGATGTGGGGGGCGTATGCGGGAAGGCTTGACATCGTATTTGAAATATACCCACAATTTCCAATCTGCATCGTGGCGGCAATTGCGGGGTGTATGGTCGTGGTCGTGCTATCGGGATATTTGTCACGTATACCAATATTGTCGGATGTCATCATTTATTGTGGGAGAAATACATTGTGCATTTTATGTGTGCATAATGTCATTATGCGCTATTGCACGTGGGGAGAGTTATGTTCGTCCCAACCTACATGGATAAGCTTTCTGATGCAGATGCTGGTGCTGCTTTTTACATGTTTCGTATGGCAGGGCATAAGGGGAACGTTAAAGCGTTCTAAAATCGAAAACGGTAGGAAGTAGGAAGGTTTGTTTGCAAAAATGTCAAATGATTTTTTTGTTGGAAATGGAGACATTGTTTTATGGGAAAGAGGATTTGGAACGGAAAGTCGAAGAAGGTAACTGTCACGGTGGTCGTGTTGCTGTTGATTTTGGCAGGAGAAATCATCACTTTCCGCAATATTTTGTTTAGTGATTCTTTGTTTGGAGCGGCATATGACGGGAAATTGAATAATTATTTCGTGGAACATTGGTACAAGGTGTTTTGTGGGCAGGAGAATTGGAAAGAACTGATATGTTTTTATCCGGCCAAAAACGTGCTGGGCTATTCGGACATCATGCTTGGATTTTCGTTGCCGTACAGTGTTTTACGCTTTTTGGGAATGAACATGTTTTCCGCCTTTAAATGGGTTTTAATCTTTACGCATGTTTTGGGGAGTTATGGTTTATTTTGTTTTTCAAATAAATGCCTTAAGTTGTCCCCGTGGGCATCCCTTGTGGCGGTTGTGTCCTTTTCGTTTTCCAATGGGTATAACGCCATGATGATCAATCCGCAGATGCTGGCGGTGAGTTGGGTTCCATTTCTCCTAATCACGCTTTATTATTATTTCGCAAATTGGAAGAAAAAGCGCAGGCACGTGTTTGCCTTGGCATCCTTGGCAATCGTGGTGTTGTTGTTTTATACGGCTTTTTATGTGGCATATTTCGTGTGCGTGCTGGCCATGATTTCCGTCTTGTTTTTTCTGGTTTGTTCCATGTTCAGGCGAAAGAACGAGGTGCTACGGCAACTGTATAGGGACGTTTTGTCACATTGGAAAGAATATCTCATATATGGGGGAATCGCTGTGATTTTCATGCTGCCCTTCATACAGCTATATTTACCCGTGCTACGCTCGGCCGGGGGACGAACGTGGGAGGAGGTACTGGCATTTTCACCAGGGTGGAGGCATCTGGTTCAGATGAATGACACTAACATAGTGGGATGGGACTCGATGACTTACAATTTGGTGTCCGGGTTCCCGATTGTGGATTTGTGCATTTTTGCAATCGTGGCGTTGTTGGTCATTTTCGTGAGGCGTAAGAGAGAACGTACGCAGAAGGAAGAATTTTGGGATTTTATTTTTTTCTATTTATTATTGCTATTGGGATTTTGCATGATTATGACGATTCAGGTTCACGGGACGTCTATCTGGTATGTTTTTTATAAATTTCTTCCTGGGGCATCCGCCCTGAGGGGAATCGCAAGATGGCTGTCTTTCATGACGTTGTGGTTTGGTATCGTGTCGGCATTGTTCCTGGAACGTGCCAGAAATAAATTTTCTTGGTTTGGATCATGGATCACGGCTACGATTGCCATATTTGTTTTTTGTACGAACTACACGCCACAAGCAATTGGAACGGAGTGGAGCGTTTCGGAGGAAACGTCCTATTTGGATTTTGTGTCAAGGCCGCCGAAAGATTGTGAAGTTATGTATCTGACAGATTGTGAACGTGTGGCGGAGCGGCAGAGTAACGAAATGTTTTTGGAAGCGACATTACAAATGCAGTCATGGGCGATTGCCGACCGATTCTCCATTAAAACAATCAATGGGTATTCGGGGCAGGAGCCAAGGGGGTGGAACGTTCATCCGCAAGATGAGGACGTGGATCAGGAAGTTAGGAAGTGGCTTGCTCTAAACGGTATTACGGATGACGTGGTTTATGCTTATGATATTGGCACAAACAAATGGACAAAGCTTGAATATTAAGAAATGAGAAGGTGCCCGACCCGGTGGTTACATGTTTGGGGGTCGGGCTTGTCATTTGTAAGGGATTTTCTTGAAATCATGCATGTATTGCCTTGGAAGGAATCAGCGCATGTTGTTTGTCTTGTGGTATCTGACAAAGGTGTCGTAGTATTGGGCGGGAATGCCTACGTCATAGCTTTCGCCCGCAATGTCACAAGCGATAAGTTGCTTCTTGGATGCCAAATGTTGTAAAGTACATGTTAAGTCGATTTCCTTCGCGGACTCGGTCAATTCGCTCTCTTCAATCTGATGGGCGAGGAGCTGAAAGACCTCGTCGTTCAAGATATATTGTCCAAACGTGGCATAGTACTTGGCGTTTCCACTTTCGTCCGGAACGCCAAGTGTTTCTTTTGCCATGCTAACGGAAGGCTTTTCTACCATAGTGTGCACGTCCATCAAGTAGGAACGTTCGGGCTGGAAGGTTCCATTGATGATTCCGTAGTTGGAAACTTGTTCAAGCGGTATAGACTTGACGGAAACCACGGATTTATTTCCACCAGCCTTGTTATAGGCGTTGATGGTCTGTGTCGTGCAGGAAAAGGCAATTCTGCTTTTGTAAATAAAATCGCCGAGCAGTAACAAGACGGGTTCGCCTTTTAGCAAGTCGTGGGCCTGATATACGGCGTGGCCGAATCCCTTCTTTTTCTTTTGCACGACATACGTGATTTTGCCGCCAATGGTATAAAGCCATTGATAATATTGGCGAACGGCTTTTGGAAGACGTTTTAGGAAGCCGTTGTCCATTTCATATTCGAAAAGTTTTTTATATTCTTCCACCTCGCGCTCTCCGACGATTAGGATGACATCCTCGATTCCGGCCGCGTCAAGTTCCTCCAGGATGCATACCAGTACGGGTTTTACTATGTCATTTTCATCAATTATCGGAAGGAACGCCTTTTTCGTAAAATGAGTCTGTGGATACATCCGCGTGCCGAATCCGGCAAGCGGGATGATGGCTTTACGAATCTTCCCTCCAGCTTGTAGTTCGAACGGGAAGGCCTCCATCTTGCGACCATCGTTTAAATATGCGACAAGTGCTTGTTGGCACGCCTTGTCCCTTGCAAGAAGCTGGACGCTCCCGTCGCCTTGCGAGCCGACTCCTTTCACGCCCCAGATATAGGGCTGGATGTTTGGATCGTTCATCACGGAATGTAAGATGGGCGAAGTTAATTCCTCAGGGCAAGCGGGGGCGATTTTTGCATCGAAGAGGGCTTGTGCCTCGTTCATGATTTTTCCGAGGGCTTCGGCATCGCCAGATTCGATTGCATCGCTTGCCTTGGCAATGATTTTATAATTATCCTTGCCTAATGCTTCTTGGACGTTCTGGTAAAGTTCGTTTTGGGCAAATGGGTAGGCCCGGTTCAGGTGGGAAAGTATTTTTCTGGTATCCTTGCCCGCGCAGAGGTCGGCAAACACCCAGTACAAGGTTTTGCCGACTTTTAGCTTGCGAATGTTAATCTCTTCATCAGAAAAACGCATGATAATGGGTTGTTCTCCGAAAGCACAAGCCTGGTCAAGCCTGCCGCAACGCGACTTCGTGAGACGCTCCCCGTGGTAGGCCGCTCGCATTTCGCCCTGGATGCTCAAGTGAAGCTGGTATAGCTTGCTAAAGGCACGGGCTATCAAGACGCAAATGGCGGCACTGGAGGACAACCCCTTTTTCATCGGCAAAGTCACGTTCTTTACGTCGATGGAAATGCCACCGACATGGTAATTTTCCTCCATGTATGCGGCAACGCCACAGCAGTAGCTGAAAAAATTATCCTCCAGGGCATGCTGGCGCAAAATTTCGGCATCCATTTCACATTCGAAATCAAGCGTCATCCCATCTTGGTTTATTGATTTTATGTAAAAGCAGGTGTTAGTTCTTGCACTGGCATAGATACCGAGGTTGATTCCGGTGACAATGGCCTGTCCTTCTAAAATTTCGGGATTTTGGCTGACATATTTTCCGGCCCAGTCACTATGTTCGCCGAACAAGCATAGTCGGCCGGGGACGAATAGTTCGATTTCCCGGCCATTGGTTTGTGCATAATGTTCCATGAATATTCTCCTTTGATTAATCTGGCTTTTTAAAGTATACAAGGGATAGAAGGAAAAAGCAATATTTTTATCAAGGAAAAGCTATTTTGCGTAAAATAATATTTTTCCGGCAAATGGAATTTTACAGACCATATGTACGCCGATCCAACTGATGCAAGTGACAATGGCGAAAAGCAGGACAATTGAAATCGGTTTGGAGAATGTGTGGCTATAGGGCACTAGTAAAATCAGGATGGGATTGTGAAGAATGTAAATGCCAAAAGAGCATTTGGACAAGTCCCGAACTAGCTTTTGCAGGAACGAAGGTTTTCCAGAAGGGTCGTCCTCCGACCGGGGGGCATGATTGGCAGTTCTGGAAGAGAATTCAAAGATGCATAGGGCACATATGAGCAGTAAACCACAGTCATACCAGACGTTGTAAGGCCGGAGATTGTGATAAGAAAAAACTTGTAGCAGGACGGTGCCAATAAAGGTGGAAATTCCTAGCAGGTATAGCAGGGCGGCGGGGATGCGCCGGAAAGCATCTTGGTAAACGAGATAACCAAGAATTAGGTAGAAGCCATAAATCCCTCCGCTAAAATCCAGAGACAAGGATGCGCTGATTGGGGAATGACCCAAGGAGGTGAGCATGACATTGGCGACGGGAAGCATAAAAAGGCATATAAAAGATACAATTGCGGGAAATAGTAATACATGCGGCTTCGTTTGTTGCAAAACAAGGGCGGAAAAGGGCAGAAAAAGATAAAGCCCCAAAATCATGGGCATGTACCACATATGTGAGTAGTCGCACGGTTCCAAGAAAAGTAGTTGCTTTATGAATGCAAAAAAATGGAAGTTTTTCTTGCCATATAGACACGGCAGGAGATAGAAAAGCACAATCCATAATTCGGTGGTAGAAAGTAAATGTAGCCACCTTGTTTTCCAAAAATATAGAATATTTTTTGTCTGATAGTCTCGGCCTAGTAGCAAATATCCCGATATGAAGAGGAAGAGCGGAACGCCAAGCCGCCCCAAGGTAAATGAGGAAAAAATGACAATTTCGGAAAAAATGCCCATAGGTGGAAGGGAGTATTCAAACAAAACATATGTGAGTTCTACTACGTGACATAAAATTACACACAAAATGGCGAAACTCCTTGTAATGTCTATAAATATGAGATGTTTATTCAATTTCATATGGTTCGATCCTCCTTCGAATAAATGGTTCATGGAAATGGAATGCCATATAGTTCGTACATGTTGATAAGATGGTTTCAAAAACTATCATAGCACATTTTTGCGAATTCTTCTATAATTGTATGTAATATTTATGAAAATTTATTGTTTATTTTTGTTGGAAACTGGTATTCGTTGTGGTAGGGTGGTGTTTCAGGATTCTTGCGAGAAGAGAGTAATTTGAAGATTTATAGAAAAAGACTTGTAGTTTGAGGAAATATAGGATATGATTTTCTCATAGATAGAAGTTTTTTCAAAAAGAAAAGCAGGAGATTGTTAGTATGATTGGTTTATTACAAAAGCGGTTTACGAGAAAAGGGATTGAAGAGAGGGAAAAAAAGGAGGAGGTGGGAAAGCGGGTTGAATGGATTGATGCGTTAAAAGGAGTGTCCATTTTACTTGTCGTGTTTTGTCACTATGTGGTTTTGCCTGAAAACACAATTGTTGGAAATGTTGTCATGGCATTGGCCTGGGCGGCGGTGCCTTGTTTTATGATGGTCAGTGGCGCGGTAATGCATCAATCAGAGATGTTTGAGTGGAGAAAACATTTTCTGAAAATAGGGAAGACATATGTCGTATTATGCATATGGCGGTTGATTTATTTGTTGATTCACATAAGAATACAGAGCATGCATTTTGGCAGGGCGCAATTGTTGAGCTACTTGTTTTTTTTGACGGATTTAGATGGCATTGATACGGGGGTAATGTGGTATATGAATGCTTACTTGGTTATGCTCTTTCTTTTCCCCGTCACACGTTTTTTGTTTTGTGAAAAGTTTCAGGGAAAGCATATAGGGAGAGAAATTCTGGTATATATGGCTGGAATCTCTGCAGTAGGTGGGATAATTATTCCATCTGTTAATTGGGGACTGGAACGAATTTGTATTTTCTTGCGGGTGGAAAAGATTAGCATAAATGGAATCGCAGCATTGATGCCGTTTGTAAATCATGGAAACCTTTTGTTTTATTTTTTGGCGGGAGCATTCATATTTGAATATCGTGAGTGGGTCAAGGAAAAATTTGGGAGATATAAAGTTATCTTATTTCCTCTTATATGTGCTGGTACAATGGGGCTTGTACTTGTAAAGTATATTGATTCCGGGTTGCTTATTTGGGGCGGGGTGTATTTGTCCGAAGGCTATAGTCATATGATGACATCAGTGATTTCGGTTGGAATGTTTCTGCTGTTCATGTGGCACGATTGGGAGTGGCGGCATGTAAATCATTTTTTGGCAACGTACATAGGACGACATACGATGGGAATTTATTATATGCATTATATTTTGTTGGCTGTATGTAGTGCCTTTATTTATCCGATGATACGAACCCATTATTCCTTTGCTATGAATGTTATCAAGACAGTGATAGTGACGGCGTTTTGTGTGATGATTATTATGTTGTTGAAAAAGATTCCGTGGGTTAAAAATCTTTTTTGACATGTATGGGAAAATAGAGAATGTGTTTCAAATGGATGGATAAATTTACTGAAAATTAAAGAAAATTGTTATTTTTAAAAAGACTATAGATAATTTAATGCAGTCATGGTATGATAAATAAAGTGCACTCAAGGGTATTTCTTAACACCGGTCCCAAAAGGCAGGTGGACTTTGTGAACTTGTCAAAGTATACCCGTCTGGGCATACCGTATCAAACGCGCTTCGCGCTAGCGAACTCTTAGAGTCCATTAAAGTATAGAAAAGGGATAAGCATGAGATTGTAAAAAAAGAAAAATGTTTATTGGAGGTTTGAAGCATGAACGTGTATGATTTTGACGGGACGATTTATGACGGGGACGCGACGGTGGGGTTTATTTTTTATACGCTGCGGCATCACCCGCTGGCGATGCTAAGGGCGCTGCCGAGGCAGGTTTCGGCGGTGGCGGCATATGCGGCGGGGAGGATTGACAAGACACGGATGAAAGCCAGGTCCTTTTTGTTTCTTCAGTATTTAAACGACGTGGAAGGCGACGTGAAGGATTATTGGGATAAAAACCAGCATAAAATCAAGGCATGGTATCTTGCCCAGCAGAAAGAGGATGACGTGATTATCTCGGCTTCCGCCGAGTTCTTGTTAAGCGACATCTGCGGGCGGCTTGGCATTCGCCATTTGATTGCCACGAGGATGAATCCACACACAGGGGAAATTTCCGGGGCGAACTGTAAAGGAAAGGAAAAGCCGGGGCGGTTTTACGAAATTTTTCCAGAAGGGGAAATTGACGGGTTTTATTCGGACCATGATTCCGACCGTTATATGGCGGCATTGGCGAAGAAGGGATACCTGGTGAAGAAAAATGACCTATTTGATTGGCCGTTTTCTGACAAGGAGGCATAAATTTTTTTGTTGTTTAACAATGGAATTAGAGGGTAGATTGAACGAATGCTGAAGTTTCTTGAAGGATGAAAAAGATGCCAAATTCTTTGGAGTATAAAAAATGAGTGGGAATGACATGATGTTAAAGAAAAAGGAACGAATAGAATGGATTGACGTGGCAAGGGGAATCGCCATTTTGCTGGTCATACTTGGGCACAGTCTGGAAATGGGGAGCATGGTGAGAATGTGTATCTATTCGTTCCATGTTCCGCTCTTTTTCGTGTTAAGTGGTTTTTTTTATAAGTATGGAGCATTTTTGCCGTTTTTGTGGAAAAACGTGAGGCAAATATTGATTCCTTACGCCCTGACATTATTTGTGAGATATATTATATATGTCTTGTTGAAGAGAATGGCATGGAAGGTGGCTCTGCAAAAATGCTTTTGCACCATTTTTGCAGGAATGATCATGTCTAATGAGCAAGTGGGGCCTATTGGGGAGTTATGGTTTTTGGTGACATTGTTTGGAGTTAGGATGTTATTCTGGATTATTTCAAAATGTTGTAGAGAAAACGAAATGTCACGGGTGTTGATTGTTTTACTTGCAGTTATGTGTGAATTGTACTTGTCACAGAACTGGCAATTGTCATTGTGGTATGTACCGTGGTGCCTTGACATTGTCCTGGTGGCGGTCGGATTTTATTATATGGGGTATTTGCTTAAAAAGCGGGATGGGATTCTAACTTTGACAAGGAACATGCGTTATATTTTGCCATGTTGTTTGATTTGGGGATTGGGAGTGTGTCGTGGAATTTCCTTGGAACTTGTATTTCGAAGCTATCCGGGTGAGTTTACAAGCCTGGTTGTTGCCGTTGCAGGAAGTATTATTTGTTGTGCGGTTGCTTATCGTTTAGATAAAATTAAAGTAGTAAAAAATATTTTGGCCTGGATGGGAAGGGGGTCTTTGATCATTCTTTGCATTCACCATTTGGAAAAGGATTTGATCGTGTATGGAGGCCTGCCCTTGGGTTGGAGGCTGTTTGGCATCAGGCTGGCATTGATTTTATTGGGATATCTATTGTTTTGTGCAGGAAAACAAGTAAGCCATTGTTTAATGGCGAAAATTGTGGTATGATAGGAAAGGCATAAGCTCAAAGGATGTCGAAGGGCGTTTGAAGTCGGCCGTGGGAAAGTGGAATCGACATTCGATTGGCCTTTATGCCATACGTGATATGGACAGATATAAGAAAATATGGGAAGATACACGGCGGCGAGGAGGGTTGACATGAATTATGCGAATATCAAGAATTATGACGTTGCCGACGGTCCGGGCGTGCGCGTGAGCCTTTTCGTGTCCGGATGCCGCCACCATTGCAGGGGGTGCTTTAATGCCGAGACGTGGGACTTTGATTTCGGGCAGCCCTATACAAAGGAGACCGAGGACGAGATTTTAAAGTTCCTGGAGCCGGACTATATCCAGGGCTTCACGTTGCTTGGCGGCGAGCCGTTCGAGCCGGAGAACCAGGTGGAACTGGTCGGTCTTTTACGCCGTATCAGGCAGTCGTTTCCGAAGAAGGACATCTGGTGCTACACGGGATACCTTTATGACGTGGACTTGGTGGAAGGCGGCAAGGTGTTCACGGACGTGACAAGGGAGATGCTGTCCTATGTCGACGTGCTGGTGGACGGGGAGTTCGTCGAGGCGGAGAGGGATTTGACACTCCGTTTCCGGGGGAGCAGAAACCAGCGGATCATTGAGCTTTTGCATGATTGACGGGCGGGGAGAGAAGGCGTGGAAATACAGAAGAACGATATAAAAATACAAAATCTCAAGATGGAAGCGGGAACGGCGCATGTACATACGCATGTGGACGAGGCCGGGCACATTTACATGCATGAGCATGAGTACCAGGCGGGCACGGCAAAGAACGGTTATGAGCATGAACACCTCGTGAAGGGAGCGTACGCCGGAAGCGACAAGGAGCGTTCCCTGGGGGAGGCGGAAGCCGTGCCGGCCGTGGAGACTGCCAGGGCGGCCGAGGGACATCGGCACGTACACACGCAGGCGGAGAAGAAGGCGGTGCTAAACCGTATGGCAAAGGCAATCGGCCACATGGAGGCGGTCAAGCGCATGGTGGAGCGTGACGAGGACTGCGGCGCGGTCCTGATTCAGTTGGCGGCGGTGCGCTCTGCAATCAACAACACGGGAAAGGTCGTTTTAAAGAACCATATCAACCATTGCATCATGGAAGCGGTGGAGGAGAACGACCAGGAAGCGATTGCCTTGTTGGACCAGGCGATTGACAAATTCATGTGATGATGCCAGGGTCAAAAGGGCATGTATGGCATGCTTGCATGCCAATACATGGCTTTGGGACCCGCAAAACACCGAAAAGTAGCCACTTTCCGCAGGAAAGTGAGCGGATTTGAGGTGTTTTAGGATTACGGAAGCACGTAGTGCGGAGTGATCCGTGGGTATCATGGGGACAAAACGGGTTTTGTCCCCAACAACATGATGATGCCAGGGTCAAAAGGGGAATGTATGGCATGCTTGCATGAAAAGGCGTCTTGAAGCGGACGCCGCGTGGCAAATAAGGGAAACTCGGGTTCAATGCAAGTTCGAACCCGAAGGGATTACATTAGCGAAACATGGATAAGGGGTGCTACGAATGAAAAAATCAAGATGGGAAGAGGCACGGGACTGGTTTATACTGGTGGTATGGAAGCCCTTGCGGGAAAAAGACTGGAAACAGGAAGGCAGGAAGGCGGGAAAAAAGGTACGGAGTGCCGGGGCGCCTGAAGAATGGAAAGCCGGGAACAAGTGGATTTTGGTTATGTGTTCCATGCTTTGTGTTGCATTGGTATTTGTCGGCGTGTTCCTTCTCTTGCGGGGCGGGGAAGATAAAAGAGGGGTCGAGGCCGCGGATAAAAAGCAGCAGGAACAAGGCAAGCAGCCCGATGAAGAGGATGGAAAGGGACAGAATCAGGGGCAGGCGACGGATTCGGAAGATGGGCAGGAACCGTCCCAGGAGGCGAACACGGCTCCTGAAGTGACGGATCCGCGGGCGGCCTTTGCCGTGCAGCCTGGAAACGTGCCTTCAAATTTTGAGGCGGGCGAGGAGAAGGTGGTGTATTTGACGTTTGACGACGGGCCGTCGCGCAACACGGAACGCGTATTGGAAATCCTTGACCGCTACCAGGCGAAGGCAACGTTTTTCATCACCGCGCAGTGGCCCGAATACAAGGGGATGATAAAGGAAGCCTATGACCGCGGGCATACGATAGGCCTGCACACGTATTCGCATGACTATGCGGCGGTGTACTCGTCGGTGGACGCCTACTTCCAGGACTTGTGGGCGGTGGGCGAGCTGGCGAAGGAGCAGATTGGGTACGTGCCTTGTTTCATCCGATTCCCGGGTGGCGCGTCAAACACCATTTCCGCGAATTATTCGCAGGGCATCATGACGCAGCTGTCCGCTTTGGTGCAGGAGCAGGGATTCCAGTATTATGACTGGAACGCGTCCAGCGGTGACGGCGGCGTGTGCACGACGGAAGAGCTGATTCAAAATTCGACTTCCTATACACAGAATAAAATCATGCTGTTGTGCCATGACAGCGGGGCGAAGGATAACACGGTGGAAGCGCTGCCGACAATTATTGAACATTTTCAAAGCCTGGGATACACGTTCAAGGCGATTGACCGCGAGAGTTACGTCGTGCATCATGGCGTGAACAACTGAGTGGTGTGCCATGCGGGCCGGCCGAGGGACGGTATCGGCGGGAAAACCGGCCCGCGCGGGCTGGCCGAGGGACGGCATGGCAGGCTCGGAACGGAGGGATTATGAAACGGATCATATTGGGTTCGGCATCTCCCAGGAGGCGGGAACTGTTGCGGCTTATGGGTGTCGAGTTCGAAGTCATGGTGAGCGGGGAGGAAGAGCATTATCACGGCACCTTTCCGCAAGACGTCGTTAAGGAACTGGCGTTGGCGAAGGCCGAAGGCGTGGCAAGGCTTTTGGACGAGGAGGCTTTGCACAAGGTGATGGATAATTCCATCCCGGCGGTGGGAACCGAAAGCCAATCCGTGGTCGGGGCGGCGTCCGTGCCGGAGCCGTGCCTGGTTATCGGGGCGGATACGGTGGTCGTCAAGGACGGGAAGATTTTGGGAAAGCCCAAGGACGAGGGGGAGGCATTCGCGATGCTGCGCGGCCTGCAGGGTCGTTCGCACGAGGTGTACACCGGCGTGGCCTTGTTGGAACTTGCCGGTGGTGTCGTGCATGTGCGTTCCAGCCATGCGGAAGGGACTAGGGTTTTCGTGCACGGGATGGGCGATGACGAGATACGCGCGTACATTTCCAGCGGGGAGGCGATGGACAAGGCCGGCGCGTATGGGATACAAGGAAGGTTCGCGGTGTTCGTTGACCGCGTCGAGGGAGACTATTACAACGTGGTCGGCTTGCCGGTGGCATATTTGTACCGGCAACTGAAGCGTTGGGGATGATTTCGGTTGTCATTGCAGGAAATTGTGTTTTAGATGGTTGCCGGACAATTAGCGCACAGGTGGGTATAATTTTGAAGGGATGAATTTTTATGGAGAAACTACAGGGAGTACGCTCGATCATCGAGATGATGAATGACGTGTTGGGCACGGTAAGGGATTATTATGATTCGGAGTATGCATATTATATTGAGAAGAACGACGAGGAAATCCTTAACGTTTACGAATGGTGTGCCGAGGGGATACCATGGCAGCGCGACCGCCTGATGATGCTGTCGCCGGAAAAATTACCGAAGTGGGCGAGGAAGGAGAACACGGACACGACAGCGGACAGTTATAGCATTATTTTGCCAATCGAGGAGGACCGGGTGGCCGTCCTGGCGGCCGTGGGCGTGCACCGCGGCGGCTGCGAATTGTCGCTTCTGCGAACGCTCCTTCCATATATAACGGAAATGCTGGCGTTCCAGAAGATGCAAAAACGGCATGAATATTTAAGTTATCATGATACGTTGACGGGACTTTTGAACCGCAACAGCTTCGTAAATTATCTGGAAGAGACGAAACAAAAGAAGTTGAAGTCGCTAGGGGCGCTCTCGGCGGACATCAATGGGTTAAAGTTGTTTAACAAAGAATTTGGAAGGGAATATGGGGACGAGGTCGTCGTCCGCGTCGGAGAGGTGCTCGAGGAGTATTTCCATGGGGCGTTTGTGTATCGCTTGTCGGGGGACGAGTATCTCGTGCTTGCGGAAAATATTTCCTATGAGCAATTTATGGCCAACGTCCGTGGCGCGCAGGAAAAACTGGACAACATCAGCCTTGGGCTGGTGACGTTCGGTTACGCGTGGGAAAAGATTGACATTGACGTGGGAACGGTGGTAAATGGCGCGGAAAACATGATGCACGATGAAAAGGCAAAATATTACAAGCATTTGAAGAAAGGGCACCACGAGCCGATTATCAAGGAAGACTTGCTGGCGGACATTGAAAACGGCCGCTTTGTCGTCTGTCTCGTGCCGGTCATGGACGCGGCGACGGAGGACGTGGTGGGCGCGGAAGCCGTGGTGCGCTACCATCACCAGGATCTTGGTATCATGAACCCGGAGCGTTACATCACGATGTTAGAAGAAACGAGGCTGTCACATTATTTGGATTTGCACGTGTTTGAGGAAGTGTGCAAGACGCTTCGCCGATGGGAGGTCCAGGATTTGCCGATGATTCCCATCTCCGTCAATTTTTCGGGGGCGACGTTGCGCCAGGCGAATGTCGGCGACAAGATCATGGGATTGGTGGAGAAGCACCACGTATCTTGCGAGTACCTCCAGATCGAGGTCGCGGAAGGGCGGGAAATGAACCAGGAAATGCTGGCCGAGACGAGCAATAAGATCCGCAAGGCGAACGTGCGTGTCCTGCTCGACCATTTTGGGGCCAAGGATTCCAGTTTTTCAATTTTGTCCATCATGGAATTTGACGCGTTGAAGTTGGATAGCAGCATTATCAACAGCATCATCAGCAACGGGCGTAGCCAAATCGTGGCGAAGGCGGTCATTGACATTTGCCGGCGCCTGGGGGCGATGGTGTACGCGGCCGGAATCGAGACGCAGGACCAGCTTAACATGTTGAAGGAGTTGGGGTGCGACTATGTCCAGGGGACGCTTTTTAACAAGCCGATCACGATAGAGACGTTCGAGGTGCGCTACATGCAGTGACGGTGTTTCATCCAGGTGCCGGCTTGCCAGTGGGTACGCTTATCCGCTTGTCCACAGCCGGTTTCCGTTTTCCCTAAGCCATTTCTGCCGCGTTTTGTAATCTGGCAGAACCGACTCGACGATTGCGTAAAACGCTTTTGAATGGTTCATTTCCCGCCGGTGCGCCAGTTCGTGCACCACGACGTAGTCCAGCACGTCCCCGGGGGCAAAGATGAGCCGCCAGTTGAAATTGAGGTTTCCTTTGTTACTGCAGCTTCCCCAGCGGGTTTTCTGCTCCTTTATGGAAATGCGTCCGTAGGTGACGTTCATGATTTCGGCATAATAGGCGACCTTTTGGGTGAATATGTCGCGCGCGATACTTATATAATGGCGGCGCGTGGCCGCATCCGGCGCGGGCGTGTCCCCGGGTTTTGGCCGGCTCTCGCGTGCCTTTTGCAAATGTTTGAGAACCCAGCCTTCCTTTTCCGTCAAAAAGCGGTCGATGGTTGATTTGGGAGTGCGCCTTGGCGCGCGCACGGTCACCCGGCCTTGTGCGCTGATTTGGATGGCCAGGGTCTTGCGGCCGGAATAAATGACCTCATATGGAAAAGGATGTGCATTCATGTTTTTCCTCCTTTTTTATGATCCTCTTGCGATGCATGGATTTCTGGCCAATTTCCCTTTTGCATAATTGGCCCTTCTCGAAAATTATATCATGATGTTGGGTTCAAAACAAGTTTTGCCCCCATGATACCCACGGATTACTCCGCACTACGTGCTCTCGTTGTCTCCGCTCCGCTACGGTCGGCACTAAGCGAACGTCCACTGGACGTTCAGTGCCCTAAAACACCTCAAATCCGCTCATTTTCCTACGGAAAATGGCTACTTTTCGGTGTTTTGCGCACTTCCAAAGTCATGCTTTTCCATGCAAGCATGGAACACATGACCTTTTACCCTGGTATCATATCATTTTTTATGAGAAAAAAATAGAGAAAAAAGCTTGGGAATTTGCGTGACATTTGTCGGATGTCACAAAAAACGTTGATTTCTAAAAAAAATATAAATTGCCGGTTGACATTTGGAAAACCAAGTGCTAAGATACACGGCATAAAGCAAGGGTGCTGCGGGATGGATTCGTGGCACCTTTCTTTTTAACATATATTTGGTAAAGTCATGGAAATGAGTTTTGGAAATGAATGCAAAGATAAGGAATGAGGCGACGGGGCCAAGGTATTGGGGCACCCGCCGCCTCGTTTCGTTTCTGAAATGGATTTCCAGAAGGCACTAGGCTCGTGGAAGACCTCGCCAAGTGGAGGTAAGGAAGTTGCGCTGTCACTAGGCTCGTGGGGAACCTCGCCAAGTGTCAGGCAACTACATTCGCACTAGGCTCGTGGAAGACCTCGCCAAGTGCTCATAGTAAGAAAGGAGAATGGGAAAAATGACAGAGGAGATTTTGAGCGTTGTAAACGGCCAGGTGTTCGCGGTCTGGTTCTTGATTGGCGCCGCGCTGGTGTTTTGGATGCAGGCGGGGTTTGCCATGGTGGAGGCGGGATTTACGAGGGCAAAAAATGCCGGGAACATTATCATGAAGAACTTGATGGATTTTTGTATCGGCACGGTGACGTTCATCCTGATAGGATTTAGTTTGTTGCTGGGAGAGGACCTGCTGGGATTTATTGGAAAACCGGGTTTTGATATTTTCACGAATTATGCGGATTTTGACTGGTCCAACTTCGTGTTCAACCTGGTGTTTTGTGCGACGACGGCCACCATCGTTTCCGGGGCAATGGCGGAGCGGACGAAGTTTTTGTCCTACTGCGTGTATTCCGCGGTGATATCGGCGTTGATTTATCCGGTCGAGGCGCACTGGATTTGGGGCGGCGGCTGGCTGTCGCAGATGGGATTCCATGATTTTGCCGGTTCCTGCGCGATTCACATGGTGGGCGGCGTTTCCGCGCTGATCGGGGCGAAAATCCTCGGGCCGCGCATCGGGAAGTTCGTCAAGGACAAGAGTGGGAAAGTCACGAAAATCAATGCCTTTCCGGGACACAACCTCCCAATTGGCGCATTGGGCGTGTTCATCTTGTGGCTGGGCTGGTATGGGTTTAACGGGGCCGCGGCCACGAGCGTGGAGCAGTTGGGTTCCATTTTCCTGACAACCACCATCGCGCCGGCGATTGCCACGGTCACTTGCATGATTTTCACGTGGGTACGTTATGGGAAGCCGGACGTGTCCATGTGCCTCAACGCGTCGTTGGCGGGTCTCGTGGCCGTCACCGCGCCTTGCGACGTGGCGGACGCTTTGGGGGCGGCAATCATCGGCCTCGTCTCGGGCGTGCTGGTGGTGTTCGGGGTCTGGTTCTTGGACAGCGTGCTACATATTGACGATCCGGTCGGGGCGGTCGCGGTACATTGCTTAAACGGTATCTGGGGAACCGTCGCGGTGGGCTTGTTCGCGACAACCGCCGCGCCGGGAAATGACTCCCTTACGGGTTTGTTCTATGGCGGCGGATTCAAGCTCCTGGGAATCCAACTCCTGGGAGTGCTTTCCGTTGTTGCCTGGACGGCGGTGACGATCACGGTCACGTTCCTTTTGATTCGGGCGGTTTTCGGCCTGCGCGTGAGCGAGGAGGAGGAAATTGTCGGCCTGGACGCGACGGAACACGGCCTCGCGTCCGCTTATACGGGCTTTAGCATCATGGACGTTTCCAACACGATGACGATGGACGTCAATGAAAACACGAACATCGGTACCAGTGATTATGTCGCGGCTTCACAGGTGCAAAGGGACGCGGCGGTGAAAGTCGTAAAGGTGCCGGTCGTGTCCGAAAGCGGTATTTACAAGGTGGTCATCATTGCCAAACTGACCCGGTATGAGAAGTTGAAAAAGGCGATGAACGACTTGGGCGTGACCGGCATGACCGTGACGCAGGTGATGGGCTGCGGCGTGCAAAAAGGAGCGGGGGAGAAGTACCGCGGGGTCGAGATGGACGCGACATTGCTCCCGAAGGTGAAGGTCGAGGTCGTCATTGGCAGCATCCCGGTTGACGACGTAATCGAGGCCGCGAAAAAGACGCTTTACACGGGCCATATCGGAGACGGGAAGATTTTCGTTTACAATGTCGACCGCGTGGTCAAAATCCGCACGGGCGAGGAAGACGTGGCGGCGTTGCAGGACGTGGAGTAAGGCATGACATGGCTGGAAACCATTATGACTTATGGCGGCTAAGCCGTAAATTGTAACAATTTTAAGGTTTCTTCAGAAAGTTTTAGGAATCTTGCCGCTTGTTTCTTCTGTTTTGTCTGGTAGATTAATGGCATGGGCAATGGATGGCGTGCCGACATTTGCGTATCAGCGTTGCAAAATCGGACGAAAACGATGAAAAGACAAGTAAGCGGGGTGCAAGTGATGAATTTTGAAATGTTGACGGATTATTTTCTGGAGTATGGAGCGGTTTTTATTTTCTTGATTGTGTTTTTGGAATACCTGAACCTTCCCGGGTTTCCGGCGGGGGTCATCATGCCGACGGCGGGGATATGGGCGGCGAAGGGGGAAATCAGTTTTCCGCTGGTGATGCTTTTGACCGTGGCGGCCGGGCTTCTGGGGAGCTGGATGCTGTATTTCCTCGGGAGGTGGGGCGGCGCGAAGGTGTTTGGCTGGTATTTTAAAAAATTTCCCAAGCAGAAGCCGGTCATCGAGGAGAAAATGCAAATGTTGCGGGAGAAAGGCGGCATCGGCGTTTTCGTGAGCAAGCTGCTGCCGATGGTGCGCACCATCATTTCCATTCCCGCGGGCATGGTCAAGATGAACTTCGTGAAGTATACCGTGAGCTCCATGCTGGGCGTGTTTTTATGGAACCTGGTGTTTATCGGGGCGGGATATTTCTTGGGGGAATCCGTGATAGGAATGTTGGGATGAGAAGGAATGCCATAACGTAATGTCAAGACGTAATGCTGGTCATGGAAGAAAAGGGAGCCGTTTTCGTGGGCTCCCTCTTTCTGCGTTTTGATTCGTTATGCCATGGTTCGCACATTTTATACGGTTTAATCACGTCGCGTCGGTTTCCGCGGCTTTTACGAGCTTGACCAGCTTGCTCGTGCCCAGCCGGTCCGCGCCGAGGCGAATCAGTTCTTCCGCGTCCTCGAAGCAAGAAATGCCTCCTGCCGCCTTGACTTTCACGTTTTTTCCGACATGGGACTTCATCAGCG
The DNA here is from genome assembly GCA_910574865.1 of Lachnospiraceae bacterium. Taxonomy (GTDB): domain Bacteria; phylum Bacillota; class Clostridia; order Lachnospirales; family Lachnospiraceae; genus Schaedlerella. The sequence goes on from CAJTDN010000006.1 coordinate 259,770, forward strand.
CGACATCGTCGGGCGTGGCCCCGGCGTTCGAGAAGCCGGTGGAGGTCTTGACATATTCGGCCCCGGCGTTCGTGACGATTTCGCACGCCTTGATTTTTTCCTCATCCGTCAAAAGACACGTCTCGATGATGACTTTGAGGATTTTCCCGCCGCATGCCCCGTGTACTTGGCGGATTTCGTCTTCTACCTCCCGATATCGTCTGTCCTTCAAGAAACCGATGTTGATTACCATGTCGATTTCGTCCGCCCCGTCCATAACCGCGTTTTTCGCCTCGTAAACCTTGACCGTCGCCGCGTGGTAGCCGTTTGGAAAGCCGATGACCGTGCAAATGGGCACCCGCCCGTCCACGTACTCGGCCGCTTGCTTCACGTATGCGGGCGGGACGCAGGCGGAGGCCGTCTTGTACGTCATCGCGTCGTCGAGAACCTGGCGGATTTCCTCCCAAGTGGCCGTCTGGGTAAGCAAGGTATGATCTACGGCTTTTAATATTTCTTTTCTTGTCATGTCAATCAACCCCTTGCCGGCATGAATTTGAGGATTTCGTTTGCCACGGCGTTAATAGGCATCGTCTGTAGCCAGATGTGTCCCGGGCCGGTGATGACGGTGTTGAAAAGTCCCTCGCCGCCAAAGACCATGTTTTTCAGGCCGGGTACGGACTGGATGTCCATGCTGCAAGTCGATTCGAGCGCGGCCAAATATCCGGTGTCCACGATAATCTGCTGCCCCGGTGCCAGGTCATATTCCACGATGTGCCCGTCAAACTCGACGAACGCGGTTCCCTGGCCGGACAGGCGCTGCATGATGAAGCCCTCGCCGCCAAAGAGGCCGGCTCCGATTTTTTTCTGGAAAAACACGGAGAGGTTCACGCCGATTTCGGACGCGAGAAAACCGGCCTTTTGCACGATCATGTCACGTCCCGGCTCGATGTCGAATGCCAGGATTTTTCCCGGGAAGCTGGACGCGAAAGCAATCATGCCCGCCCCGCCCATGGCGGTATATGTATTCTGGAACATGGCCTCGCCGGAAAACATCCGCCCGAAAGCTTTTCCCAGGCCGCCGTTCGTGCCGGTCTCCATCTTCATGTTGGGGGACATCCAACTCATGGAACCCCTCTCCGTAATCATCTTTTCTCCGTTTTCCAGTTCGCAAACGACGACCGGAAGCGTCTCGCCTTTGATTTCGTATCTCATAAGTAACTCCCTTCCTTTTTCATTTTTCCGGGGACAAAATTCTGTTCGCCCGGGCATCATAATTATGGAAAAACCAGTCTTATTATAACGCGGGAAGGGAAGGCGTGCAAGTAAAATGCACATGAATTTATTGACTGTCAGGAATGAAATGCGTATAATGGGTGGGGACGGATTATTATGTGCTCATGTTTTTGCAGGAGGCGGGGGCGGTCATCATGTTCGCACTCATGCGGCTGAGCGGCCTGGAGGGGGTGTGGCACCGCCGGGAAATCGGTTTTGGGCGGGGACTTTTGGTGGGCATGGTGCTTGCCGCCATCTATTTCCGCTGTGGTTGTATCTGGGTCACGGTGTTCCTGCACGGGGGCATAGATATCGCGGGCACGATTGTCACGGGCATCTATGTTGGTGATGCCGTTACAGTCCGCGGCCGGTTAGGCCGTGAACTGTAACCGGGGAAATGCCGCGACATGGGGAATGCCGCGGGTGACAGGTGGAAAATGGATGGGGAGTTGTCGGACGATGGAGAATGATGAAAAGTACATGCGGGAGGCCATCAGGCAGGCGAAAAAGGCGTACGCCCTGGACGAGGTTCCCATCGGGTGCGTGATTGTTTATGAGGGGAAGATTATCGGGCGCGGGTACAACCGGCGCACGGTGGACAAAAGCACGCTGGCGCACGCGGAACTTCTAGCCATCCGTAAGGCGGGGAAAAAATTGGATGACTGGCGGCTCGACGGCTGCACGATGTACGTGACGCTTGAGCCTTGCCAGATGTGCGCGGGGGCCATTATCCAGGCGAGGATTAAGCGGGTAGTGGTGGGCTGCATGAACCCGAAGGCGGGGTGCGCGGGATCCATTCTGAATCTGCTCGACGTGGAACGGTTTAACCATCAGGCGGAGCTGACGACGGGGGTCTTGGAGGAAGAGTGCAGTGAGATGATGAAACGCTTTTTCCGTGAATTGAGGGAAAGGCAGAAGAAGATGAAGGCCGCGGGGAACGCGGATTATGGAAAATAATGAGGGAACGCTTTTCAACAAGCCGGTTACGATAGAGACGTTCGGAGCACGTTACATGCAGTGACGATGGAATTGCGGGCGCTGAACCGTAACGTACATTCGTTACAAATCACGGCCTAACCGGCCGTGATTGTAACGGCATCCAGCCATTTAAAATTGCCTGCGGCAATGGGCTGGATACCCTATCGACACCATTACTTTATCGGACGGTGGCCGTGCGGCAAGGCGCACAGCCCCGTGAACAGTAACGCACATTCTCCTAGATTGTGTTTTCTGCAAAAAACCGCTTGATTTTTTTCAGTAATCCCATACAATGAAAGGAGAGGAGAATCATGTATGGAGGAGGTGCATGGGATGGATAATATGGCAATGAAGAAGAAACTCCCGGTGGGAATCGAAAGTTTTGAAGAAATTCGGACGGAGGGTTTTTATTATGTGGATAAGACCGCGATGATTCGGGATTTGCTTTATAATTGGGGGAAGGTGAATTTGTTTACGAGGCCGCGACGTTTTGGCAAGTCGTTGAACATGAGCATGCTTCGCGCGTTTTTTGAGATTGGTTGTGACAAGGCGTTGTTGTTCGATGGGCTGGCCATCTCAAAGGAGAAGGAATTGTGCGACACGTATATGGGGAAATTCCCGGTCGTATCCGTCAGTTTGAAAGGCATAGACGCTGAAAATTACGAAACGGCGCGCGGCATGGCGGTAAGAGTGGTGAATGAGGAGGCAAGGAGGCATAAGTATCTTCTTGATAGTGCCCGGCTTTCCGTAGAAGAAAAGGAAATGTTTTCCCGGCTGATGAATCCGGAAATGAATGACGAGGTGCTAAGATATAGTTTGCGGGAGTTGTCGGAGGTGCTCTGGAAGCATTATGGGAAAAAGGTGATTATGCTGATTGATGAATATGACGTACCTCTGGCAAAGGCGAATGAGAATGGATATTATAAACAAATGATTTCGTTTATCCGCAGTTTGTTCGCGCAAGCACTAAAAACGAACGAGTATCTTCATTTCGCGGTATTGACAGGTTGTTTGCGTGTGGCGAAGGAGAGCATTTTTACCGGCCTCAACAATCCGAAAATCCTTTCTATCACGACGGTTCGTTTTGATGAATATTTTGGCTTTACGGATGGCGAGGTTCGGGAATTGCTTGAGGATTATGGCTTTACGGACGCGTATGATTCGATAAAGTCCTGGTACGACGGGTATCAGTTTGGTAACGTGGAGGTTTACTGTCCTTGGGATGTCATTAATTATTGTGACGAATTGCAGGATGATGCGTCCATGGCACCGAAGGACTACTGGTCGAACACCAGTGGCAACGACATCGTGAGGCGATTCCTTGCCAAGGCGGGTGCCGGGGTGGCGAAACGGGAAATAGAGGCTTTGGTTGAGGGAGAGACGGTGACGAAGGAGATACGCGAGGAACTGACATATAATAATCTGTATGATTCCATCGATAACATATGGAGCGTATTGTTTACCACGGGGTATTTGACGCGACGTGGCAGGCCGGATGGAAAGCGGTTTCAATTGGCCATCCCTAACATGGAAATTCGGAACATTTTCACGGAACAGATTATGGAAATGTTTAAGGCGGATACCCAAAAGGACGGGGAGACGTTGCAGGCGTTTTGCGAGGCACTGAAAACGGGGAACGCGGGCGAGGTGGAACGGTTGTTTAACGGATATTTGGAGAAAACTATCAGCATCCGTGATACGTTTGTCCGGAAACCTACGAAAGAAAACTATTATCATGGGATTTTGATTGGAATCCTTGGTTTCAAGGGCGACTGGTACGTCAAGTCCAACAAGGAGTGCGGGGATGGGTACAGTGACATCCTGGTTGAGGTTGAGAGGGAACGGATTGGCATTGTCATCGAGGTGAAATACGCCGAAGGCGAAAAATATGGCGATACATGCCGGGCGGCTTTGGAACAGATTGAGAGAGGGAAATATGCCGACGCGTTAAAGGAACATGACATGGAGACGGTTCTGAAATACGGCATCGCCTGCCATAAGAGAACATGTAAAGTGCTGCTTTCGTTATAGCAAAATAAATTATTACAATTCGTCCTCATGCCCGGCGCGGTGATTGGGAGAGGGTGAAAACATGAAATTCGGTCTAAGTTGGTTGCGTGCCGAGGCCGCGCCAGGTTTTTCTGTACTGGGTGGGCGAGGTTTCCATATACTGCCGGAAAGTACGGCAAAATGCATTATGATTTTCATAACCTGACAATCTGGAAATCTCGCCGACCGAAAAATCCGTGTAACGTAATAGTTGAAGTGCGACATTAATCCGGGACTTTATGATGTATTCCCAAATGGTATTTCTGTTATCATATCCGTGAGAATACGGTTTACGATAATTTCAGTAGTCGGACCTTTCACGATGAGTTCTTTAAAAAGTTCCTGAAACAATGCTTGAAATTTTGAATCTTCATCGAAATGAAATTTTACGTTATAGTGGGAAAGAATCTGCATGTAATAGTCCTGCATGATATTACCGTCAAAATGTGCCAACCGGTATCCCCACCCATGTTCGTCGGATGAAAAATATTCATGTTCTTTTCGGCAGTCAATCAAACAAACGTCATCTTTTTCCAGCATGTACTCGTTCCCCTCATATCGAACCCCCCTTTTCCCGTAAAGGTTTGCAAAAGAAGATAGGAGAGATTCTTGCGCTGTGTAAAATGGTGCTTGTCAAAAGTGGCGGAGCTTAAAAGCTGGACGTACAGAAGCGACTTGCGGGCATAGATGGACGGAAATAAATATTGATTATAGTGCAAGATTACGTTTGATGCTTCGTTTTTACCGGACATACAGCTTGCGGCAAACGGTTGGTCGTGAAAAGTTTCCATGATCATGTTGTCCAGCGTTTATGCATAAAACTATACAAAAATGAAAGGAGAAAATCTGAAATATAATGTGGGGGTATCCCGGATGAAAATATCAATATTTGCAAAATGTGTTCGATGTACAAGATTTGACATCGTAGATGGCGATGGCTCGTTTAGGGAGAAAAGTTTGTTTTTCATGTAAAATACAAAACGGAGGTCAAAGAAAATGAATGACAAGATAAAAATAAAAGACAAGATAAAAATAAAAGAAAAATTGGCGTTTGCCATGACGAACGTCGGAAACATTCCGATTCAGACACTCATCGGTTCGTTTCTGCTGATTTTTTACACAAATATCGTGGGACTGGATCCTGCGGCATGCGCGACATTGTTCTTGGTTGCGCGTATCCTTTTAATGACCCGTTTATTGGTTTTGCCTTGGATCATTTGCCGACAACCAAATATTAGTGCACGTAAAAAGCGCATGAATTTATTGACTGTCAGGAATGAAATGCGTATAATGGATGGGGAAATGCCGCGACATGGGGAATGACGCGGGTGATAGGTGGAAAATAAAAATCCCGCGGTGAAGCGGGAGAGAAAACTTTTTACGTGCATTACGCTTCGAATGGAAATTCCCAGACGTTACCCTGACAGCCAACTCAACCCAGGCACCCTCACAACACCCGCGAGGTTCTGCTTAGTGCTGCTCCGTTCCCGACCTGACACGGTTCACAGATTCACGTCGCGTGAGACCCAAATTTTCAACATCGCTTTTCAGGGGCGGCTCTGCAAATCGCCACCCTCCGCGTAATATCACCCCTGCTATAGCGGATTGCAGGTACAAGGTACCGCTAACACCCCGGCTGCACGAGTCTTTATTTTACATTGTTTTAACGGAAAAGTCAAGATGGCGGGAGGATATGTTTATGAAAATTTTACTGGTCGCAATCAACGCAAAGTACATTCATTCCAATCTCGCGGTGTACAGCCTGCGTGCCTACGCGGCGGAGGCGGAGCCGCACCGTGCGGGCGAGGTGGAAATCGTGGAGTACACGGTGAACCAGACGGTGGACGACATTTTGATGGACTTGTATGGGAAAAGGCCTGACGTGCTTTGCTTTTCGTGTTATTTGTGGAATATTGAATATGTACGGGGGCTGTCGGCGGAGTTGTCCAAGATATTGCCCCGGGTGGAAATCTGGTTGGGCGGACCGGAAGTGTCGTACCACGCCGAACGGATTCTGGAAGGTTTCCCGAATGTTGCCGGAATCATGTGCGGGGAGGGCGAGGAAACATTCCTGGAATTGTTACGTTTCTATCACGGCGAAGTGGAGGGCTTGGAGGCGATTGCCGGGCTCGTTTACCGGGAAAGGCCGGAAAGCCGGGGGGAAATAGCGGTCGGCGGCGGGCCGGCCGGGACGGAACATGTACAATGCCAGGTTGCCGGGGCGGGGCGCGGCCGATGCAAAAGTACCGCATCGGGAGGCGGAATTTTCTCCACCGGTCCGAGGCACCTGACGGACTTAAGCCGTGTGCCGTTCGCCTATCGGGACATGGACGCTTTCAAAAACAAAATCATTTACTACGAGTCGAGCAGGGGGTGTCCGTTTTCCTGCAGCTACTGCTTGTCTTCCGTGGACAAGGAGTTACGTTTCCGTGATTTGGACTTGGTGAAGAGAGAATTGCAGTTCTTTATTGACCGGAAAGTTCCGCAGGTGAAGTTCGTCGACCGCACGTTCAATTGCCGCCACGACCGTGCGATGGAAATATGGTCGTATTTGAAAGAACATGACCAGGGACATACGAATTTTCATTTCGAGGTGGCGGCGGATTTGTTGGACGAAGAGGAACTGGGGCTGATTTGTTCCATGCGCCCCGGATTGATACAGTTGGAAATCGGCGTGCAGTCGACGAATGAACGGACGGTTCAGGAAATCAGGCGTAGCATGTTCTTTCCCAAGGTGGCCGAGGTGGTGGGCAGGATTCGCGCCGCCGGAAACGTCCACCAGCACTTGGACTTGATAGCGGGGCTTCCCTTCGAGGATCATGAAAGCTTTCGGAAATCGTTTTGTGACGTGTACGCGCTGCGTCCGCAACAACTGCAGTTGGGGTTTTTGAAAGTGCTCAAGGGGTCACCGATGGAGGAGAAGGCGGCGGAGTACGAATTACGCTACCAGGATAGGCCGCCTTACGAGGTGCTTTCGACCAAGTGGCTTTCTTACGCGGACGTCATTCGATTGAAAAGAATCGAGGAAATGGTCGAGGTTTATTATAATGGCGGCCAGTTCGTGCATACGATGGAATTGTTGGAGCGTGAGTTTTCCGACGCGTTTTCCATGTACGGGGCGTTGGCGGAGCATTACGGGGAGCATGGATATTTCGCGGTCAACCACACGCGGATTGCCAGGTACGAGATTTTGTTCGCTTTTCTGGAGGAACGCCTGCGAACGCGAGGGGCGGCCCAGGCAGGTGGCGCGGTGGGGGACGAGGCGGGGGGAAACGTGGCCGGCCGGGAGGCCGTCGTCCGTCCCGGGCTTGAAAAATTTCGCCAGGCGTTGGTCTACGACTTGTATTTGCGGGAAAACGTGAAGAACCGTCCCGCGTTTGCCGGGGAAGAGACCGTGACGAAGGAAGAGGCGGCGAAAGTGTATGAAGTGGAAGCGCGGGAGCGCCGCCATCTTGCAGGCTATGGGCGGTATGACAAGCGGCAGTTGCGGAAGATGACGCATTTGGAAAGAATCAACGGGGAACTGTTGTTGTTTGATTACCAGAATCGTGACACGCTCACGCGGCAGGCGCGGGTGTGCCGCGTGGACGACGCGGAAAGCGTGTAGTGACGCGGTTTCGGGAGAATGGCGGCATGGGAGCGGCGGATGGCAAACGGGCATTTGTAAGTGGGAAATGAGAGGTGTGTGGAATGGGGAACATGATGGATTACCTGGACTGGCGGGGGGATTTGACGTTGGAGCGAGAGCCGTTTGGCGAGGTGGACAATCTTTTGATGACCTACCTGGCGTACGTGCGGATGGACGGTATCGCGCCGACCTTCGGGGAGCCGAAAAAGTCGCTCCGGGAGATTTCAAAAGTGTTTTTTGAGACGCATTCGGTAGAAAAATTAAAAAAGGAAAAATCATTGACCAGGCTGGCGTGGAAGGTCATGCCGAAGCTGGTGGAAAGCGCGCGTTTCGGAAACATCTGGATTCAGAATTATGTGAATTATGTCAGCCAGGAAAAAGAGGTCCAGTTCTGCGCCATGGAAATCCTTTTGGACGACGGCACATCGTTCGTGGCCTACCGGGGAACTGATGACACCATCGTGGGCTGGAAGGAGGATTTCGCGTTAGTCATGGGGGAAGTCACGGCGCAGGTGGCGGCGGTGGACTATTTAAACCGGGTGGGGGGTGAAAGCGAGCGGATGCTTCGTGTCGGCGGGCATTCCAAAGGCGGCAACCTGGCGGTCTACGCTTCCGCGAGGTGCAAGGAAGAGGTGCGGAAGCTGATTTTGAAGGTGTATGACAATGACGGGCCGGGATTTCGCAAGGAGTTTTTGGAAAGTCCGGAACTTTTGGCAATTACGCCTAAAATCATACGCATCATACCAGAATATTCCATCATCGGGTTGCTACTGTTGCACAATGTGGAACCGTTGGTCGTGAAAAGTTCGCAGAAGGTTGCCATGCAGCATGACGGCATGACTTGGGAAGTACTGGGGAACCATTTTGTGCATGCGAAGGAGGTCAACGCGGCCAGTATCGTGTTTGACAAGGTGTTAAAGGACTGGATGGGTGAAATCGAGGAAGAGAGGAGGGCGGCGTTTATTGACGACTTCTTTTCCGTCTTGCAGGCGCCGGGGGTAGAAACCTTGACGGAATTGCAGGACGGGGGGATGCGGAACTTAAAGGCGATATTGTCCCGGGCGGATGAACTGCAACCGGAAAGCAAGAAAATCATACGGCAGCTGCTGAAAGGGCTTTTGAGCAGTTCCGGCGAGCTTTTGACCGCGCCGTTGCTGGCGCGGAGGGAGTAAGGCGGGATGCCCGCTAGCACCACTACTTTATCGGACGGCGGCCGTGCGGCAGGGTGCACGGCCCGCGAACTGTAACCAAAAAGTTTCATTTTGAACATAGGATGATATTGACTTATCGTATTCTAAATTGTATTATTAGCATGTTGGGAAGCATGTATTGTCTTGTTACTATTCACAGCCGGATGAAAAGGGGCAAGCGGCTTCCTGCAAGCAAGCTTGCTCCTTTTCATCCGGCTGTGAATAGTAACACTTTTTTGATAAATTCTAATGAAAAAGTGTGGGCAGGAGGAAAAAATGAATCTAAAAAAAGATTATAAGCAGTATTTTACTCCTGCCAAATTGGCAGAATACATGGTAAATATGATTCCGGATGAGCAAATTGATTCCGTGATAGACTTGTCCATGGGAGAATGCGGCTTGCTGGAGGAAACAAAAAAAAGATGGGGGGCTGTCGCGTTATATGGCGCGGATATAGATGAAACATTGATTTCAAGAATACATGCGCGAAGCCCTTATATTCATACATATTTAGGTGATAGTTTGTCCTCTGACATAGAAAGCTGGGAAGGATACAATAAAATCGTCGACGCGGGAGGATTTGATTTGGCGATTGCGAATCCACCGTTTAATTTTTATGACCAAAAAGAAGTTTGTCTGAATGGTGAAAAGCTTTCTTTGCCGATTGAAATACGTTTTCTCTTGAAATATATCGATATCGTGAAAGAGGAAGGATTTATTTGCATCATATTACCATATGGTTTTTTGTCCTTGGACTTGTATGAAAATTTTCGTATGAAAATTTTGTCAAAAGTCACAATTATAAAAATAGTAAAAATTTTCAGGGGTTGTTTTGAAAAGATAGACGCGGATACATGTTTGGTCTTGATGAAGAAGAACAGGATGCATGAAGCAGTTGCCCAAAAGAAAATAACCATAGGATATTTGTCAGACGAGTATAAATTGATAAATAAGCATGTCGTGTCAACGGCGAGGGTAAAGAGATGGGATTTGGAATATCAACAGTTGTTGGCAAGTGAATGTTTATTTTATACTCGATTTGAAAAAGTAGCGTTGAAAAAATATATAAAAGAATGTAGAAGAGGGAAATCTATTACAAAGAATAGGGGGTTGCTTTCAGAAAAAGGAGTGCGGTTTATTCATACGACGGATGTTAAAAAACTATATATATCAAATGAATGTAAGCAATATATAAATGATTCGAAAAATATATTTAAAAATGCCGCTCTTAAAAAAAACGATGTTTTAATTGGCAGGGTCGGGCAAGGATGTATAGGAAAAATTGGAATTGTGTCAAAGAAATATCCCAAACTATTTTTTAGTGATTGCCTGTTCGCGATAGAGAGCGTGAATATTAATCCATATTATTTGACTTTGTTTCTAGCATCTGATTTTGGCCAGATGCAACTTAAGGGCATGGCGAAAGGTTCTTGCAGCAAGTATATAACCCGTGAGGATTTGCTTCGGCTTTGCGTATTAGTTCCAGATAATTGTATGCAGGAATATTTTGGGAGCAAGTATAAACTATTGTTAAGCAGGCCGGGAAGAGGGAACAAAGAGGTCTTGTTTGGTAATCTTTTGACAGAATTAAATGAAGTGATAAGGCAGAAAGGGTGATGTAAATGGCATGGTCTTCCTATGCGCACTTGCCGAATGGGGAAGAAGAGTACCGAAAGATATTGTCCGAACTGAATAATGAGATGTCTGTTTCCGAAGTGGATGAAGTGATTGCCAAGGTGAAAGGTAAAGGGCATGTCTCACATCATTATCGAAGTAATTTGGCCCGTATCGGATTGTTTGACGTGCGTGACGAGAAAGTATATTTGAATTATGATGTGTCAATGTTGAAAAGAGAAAAGCCGTATTTAAAAAAAATCTTGTCGGAGAGCTTGCTGCGTTGTAAAAAAATGGAAATTGACATTGTCAAATCAATTGTTTGGAAAAACAAAACGTATGATTTAAAAAAAGTGGTTGAACTTTTGAAAAATGAATATCCGGAATTGGAGAAAAACAATATAGTCAGGTGGATACGTCCCGTTGTCAATTTGCTGAAAATTATTGATTGTTTAGGCCTGTCAAAGGCGGAAGAAAGAAGAGGGAAGGGAGAAGGGTTAAGAGAGGGGCGTTTAGATGCGGATGGACCAGAAGTGGATAAATGTAAATGTTTTTTGCAACAGTCTTATTTGAATTTGGCGAAGGAATTCGGGAAAGTAACCGCCCTGGAGGAGATAGAGAAAGAGCTTAAAAGGATAGAGGAATCTTATGACATCGTTGACTTTTTGGAAAAATTGCTGCTGGACGGAAAGGAAAAATTCAAAATAGAATTACTGATGATGCCTACATGGGCGACGAAAAACGAGGCTTATAAAATAAGCGGGGACTATTATACGCATTTGAGGATAAAGAGTGATTTACTATAAAAGTCCCGGACAGCGGCTATGTTATGGAGGATGCTTGCATCCGCAATAACATGGACATTGGACGGGCTAACCCGTATGAACAAGTAGGGCGATAGCCCGGATTGTGAATTTGGGTGGCGATTGTGGGAGTGCGTAAGCACGGAGCAATCGACTTTTATTCCCGCGAGCAACGAGCCAAAGTCATGCTTGCATGACCTTGGCGACTGCCGCGAGGGTGCGATATCCCGCGGCTTGCTGCGGAATATTGCACTTATAGTGGTGTCGCCGTCAGGCGACATGTCAGTTTAGGGAGGAATCGGCATGAGAAAACATATTTCTGCAAGTGAATGCAATAAGATGTTTGATGATAGATTTGATACATTGACAATGAAAGAAATAGGAATAGAATTAAAACATTTTATGACGGGGACGGCTCCTGAAAGTCCTTCTTTTTTGGTGAATCAGGAAGAGCTGAAGAAAGAGCTCGTGGAAAAGTTCCGTGTGTTTTTTGACGAAGATAAATCTCAGGGTCTGGAAATTGTTTTTTTAAAAAGTAATTACGGGAATGGAAAATCTCATTTTATAAGGATGATATATACCTTTTTAAATGAATATGAGAACGTGTTTGTGAGAAAGGTGTCCTTTAAACAAGAGGAAACGGATTTGAAAAAGATTATTCTTGAAAGTATCAGCCAGAAAAAATTAAAGGAATGTGCATGTTTTTTGGTTGACATGGCAGAAAAAGAAGCATTGTCAAGGGGGAAGGATGCCGTCATTTCTTCCATTGGCGAAAAATACTCCGTTGGCGCCAAGCTTTCTCAAATACTGTATGAAGCGGCAAGGAGTACGGATATCACCAGGCAGATTCAGGCGATGGCCATTTTGAAAGGAACTTATCTGCCTGATTATTTGAAGAACTTTGATTGCAGGAATAAAGACATGTCAGATGAATTTTTTTATGACGTAATTGAATTGCTCTCTATTTATTTGAAAGAGGCGAGGCAATACATCGTAGTAGTTCTTGATGAATATGAGCATGTGTTTTCGTGGAAAAGCAATATGGCAAGGAAGAAGCTATATGCGGATATTAAGTGGTTTACGGAAGGAATGGATTCTTTCAGCAATCTTTTTTTTGTTTTTGGCGAGAGTGAATCGGCAGAAAGCCGAACGGAAATCAGGGACGACCCGGCATGGGTGTCGAGAAAACCGAACCTGACATGCCAGATAGCGGACATCTCTTCAGAAGGCGAGGTGGAACGGTTATTTGAGATGATTTTGAAACGCTATCAAAAATATTATTCTGTTTCTTTTGAAGAGCATAAAGATGACATATTAAAAATGGTGGGCGAAGATTCGATGGTAAAAGCGAAGACGAATTATAGGAGTTATACGCAGGCCATCATGAGGGCGTTGGATGAATTCAGAAATAATCCGTCGGGATTAAAAAGAAAGAAAGACGATGCCGATACGAATGAAAAAAATATTTCGAAGGAAAATATGACGGTAAAAGAAATTGGAGATGTGAATGACAGGATTTTAAAATGGAAGAATGCGACGTCCATTACAAAAAAGACGATGTTATGCGAAGTGTTAGAGGCAATGTTGCAAAGGGCTCATGAGGAAGTACTTTCGAAAAGCAAGAAAAAGGGGGAATATGTTACAAGGATAGGAAACGTGAGGAATTTATATTATGTTGTTTCTACGGAGAATCCCAGTTTAAAGGATTTAAAAAAGAGATATGATACCATGGTAAAGGAACTACATGACGGGGATTCCTTGTATGTCTTGTATCCTGCCATACAAGGTACGTTGGACGTGGAGGATAGGGGAATGATGGTCTTTTATGATGAGACTACGGCAGGCAGGGCGTTTGAAGCGATTCACGATGGCGAATGTGACACCATGTATTCGTATTTGAATATTTTGAACGTAGATGAGCAATCCCCCACTTTAAGTGCGCGGAGTACTAAGCGGAGGTAAGGGGGATGCTCGTGTCAGTGGGAGTAAAAGCTCCCACTGACAAACGGCGAAGCTGGTTGCGTTCATGAGGAAGTAGCTAAGCGGATTCCGAATGTCCGCATTACTAAAAGGAGTAATTGATGCAAAGGAAAATCGAATTACTAGAGAAAATATCAGAAAACGCTTTGTTTCATATTGATGAATTCTCATTTCAGCTGACTGTGGAAGATAAAGGGAACATGAGAAAATATTTCATGGAGTTGAAAGTGGCAGGCCAGTCTCCTTCGGACGTGAGATTTTTCTTGGAGGAGGTTGCCCCTGAATGGGAATTTCTTTTGGAGTCACCGAAGGAATTGACAGATTACATAAAAAGTTATGAGGAAGACAACAACCCGAATGACGAGAGTTTGTTCCATGATTTGAGAACTAAATATGTTGAATTTTTGAAGAGACGTGAATCGGATTCTTTTGATGCCACTGAAAGAATAATAATATTGGGATTTAGTGTTGTTGAAGAAAAAATCTACATGGTCTTAAAAACGTTTTCATTGAACGTGCTTTCGACGTTTTTGGAAAAGTTGAAACAATATTGCCGGGAGAACGAGATGGAGATTGTCATGTCCGAGGATGTACGATGGATAGAATTGAATCAATACGTCGTCAGGCAAAAGGAGGTGGTAAGAGGATTACAGAGCGAGGAATTTCTAAAAAGGACATTGGTGAAGAAGCTTTTTCCTAGATTTTTGAGGATTTTTAAATTCATTGACATGGATGGTTATTTCGAGAAAGGGATTTATGACGAGGTCATGTTTCAGAAGGAGGCGTATCCGAATGGAAGCGTGAAGAAGGTTGAGATTCGTCAAGTGAGCCGGTTCTTTTCTTCATATTGGAAATATAGGCTTAGTGCAAAAGATAAAGAAATTCTGTGTTTGCATGATGAAAAACCGGATGATAAGGGGATTGAGAAATACGTATATACATTTAAGCCAAGTCTTTTTATAAAAGATGTTTTTGAAAATTGGTGAAAATGAGGGGATGGGTCAAATCTGAACCAAATGCTGTTCTATTTCGGCGCTGGCGCGGTGCCGAATTGTAACCTGATTAAAAAAAGTGGTTGTATTTGTTGTGGATGGTTGAATTAGAGCCGCGTACATGGTATACTTTCAGATTGGAGGAGAAATGTATTTTTGCTGAAGACGGTTGGGGAAGTCCCCGGGCGTGACAACGCCGGTGTTGGCGGTAAGGAGGAATCATTTATGGCATTACCAGCAAAGCAGGTGTGACATACATTCACCGACTGCCTTGCATGGAAGGGGGACGCACGAAGTCTGCCAGAAGGGGGACGCGGCCAGGGGCGGTGTTCTGGATGGATGTTTTGTTGATTTGGGAAAGGTGTTTTCCGAATGAGTGAAAGGATGGGAAATCTGTATTTTATGGTGGGGAAAGGCCGGGTAAATATTTGAGTACGGAAGGAGAAGAAGATGAGGATTGGAATTGGAAATGACCATACGGCATTAGAATTAAAGGCGGAAATCATCGAGTTTTTGAAGGAGAACGGCCATGAGGTGGTCGACTACGGGACGAAGGAAGCGGGGAGTTGTGATTATCCGGTATATGGGGAAATCGTGGCGCGTGCCGTGGTGGCGGGCGAGGTGGAGCGCGGCATCCTGATTTGCGGGACGGGGCTGGGTATTTCTTTGGCGGCCAACAAGGTGAAGGGAATCCGGGCGGCCGTTTGCAGCGAGCCGTATACGGCGAAGATGTCCCGGGCGCACAATGACTGCCAGGTACTGGCGTTCGGCGCGCGGATTGTCGGGGCGGAGCTGGCCAAGATGATCGTCGACGTGTGGCTGAACACGGAGTTCGAGGGGGGCAGGCACCAGCGGCGGGTGGACATGATAAACGCCGTCGAGGCCGAAAGCAAGTTGGCGGATCCAAGCGGAAGCGCAGGATGAGCTAAGTGCGAGGCCGTTCTTTGAGATTAGCGAGGCCGAAAGCCGGGCTTGGCGAAAAGAACTTCCTTGAAAGCAACTGGTATTGAGCACTTAATGAGCGCAGAAAGCGCGAATTTGGCACAAGGTATTTCGCATATGATGTAAGGAACTGTTAAAGAATGAATCTTCACAGTTCCTAATCGTGAATATTAAGAAAAGAGGATGAAAAAGATGGGCAAGTATTTTGGAACGGACGGATTTCGCGGGGAGGCAAACGTGGCGCTGACGGTGGATCACGCGTTCAAGGTGGGACGCTTCCTTGGATGGTATTATGGACAGGAGCATAAGGCACGGGTCGTGATTGGAAAGGATACCAGGCGCAGCAGCTACATGTACGAGTACGCGCTGGCGGCGGGACTTACGGCTTCCGGGGCGGACGCGTTCCTTTTGCACGTGACGACTACCCCCAGTGTTTCTTACGTGGTGCGCACGGAGGAGTTTGACTGCGGCATCATGATTTCCGCCAGCCACAACCCATATTATGACAATGGCATCAAGGTCATCAACGGGCAGGGCTACAAGCTGGAGGCGGATGTCGAGGAGAAAATAGAAGCCTACATTGACGGGAATCCGGCGGAACTTCCGCTTGCCAAGGGCGAGGACATCGGGCGGACGGTGGACTTCGCCGCAGGGCGCAACCGTTATATCGGGTATTTGATCAGCCTGGCGACGCGTTCGTTCAAGGACAAGAGGGTCGGGCTCGACTGTTCCAACGGCAGCGCGTCGAGCATTGCCAAGAGCGTGTTTGACGCCCTGGGGGCGAAGACCTACGTCATCAACAACGAGCCGGACGGCACGAACATCAATCGGAAATGCGGTTCCACGCACATTGAGACGCTGCAGGCGTTTGCAAGGGAGAAGCGTCTGGACGTGGCGTTTGCCTACGACGGGGACGCGGACCGCTGCATCGCGATTGACGAGAACGGAAACGTGGTCAACGGCGACTTCATCCTTTACGTTTGTGGGAAATATTTGATGGAGCAGGGCAGGCTGTACGGGGACACCATCGTCACCACGGTCATGTCCAACCTGGGACTTTACAAGGCATGCGACAAGATTGGCATGAAGTACGAGCAGACGGCCGTGGGTGACAAGTACGTGTATGAAAACATGCAACAGAACGGCTTCCTGCTTGGCGGCGAGCAGTCCGGACACATTATTTTCAGCAAGCATGCCAGGACCGGCGACGGTATCCTTACCTCGTTGATGGTGATGGAAGTGATGCTGGAAAAGAAGCAGCCGCTGGGCAAGCTTTGCGAGGAAGTGAAGATTTACCCGCAGCTTTTGAAGAACGTGCGGGTGAAGGATAAGAAAGAGGCGCAGGAAAATCCGGCCGTGCAGCGCGCCGTGGCGGACGTCAAGGAGGCGCTTGGCAGCGACGGGAGAATCCTTGTGCGCGAGAGCGGCACGGAGCCGGTCATCCGCGTGATGGTGGAGGCGGCCACGGATGGACTGTGCGCGAAATACGTGCAGCAAGTCGTGGACGTGATTGAGGCGGAAGGCCTGGTCGTGGCGTGATAAAAGCAGCATGGTTCATTAAGGAAGGGGCTGTCGGGAAATGACTGCAGGCCCACAATATATGCCGTGGCGCATCTGGATTTGCCACCATATATTGTGGGCTTTCCGCATTACCCGACAGCCCCTTTGTCAATAGAAAAAATATTTCTGATGAAATCTTATAGTTACTGTTATGGGCGTATCGCAAAGATTGGGCGATGCAGGTCACTCCCGCACGATGACGGTCTGGTAGCCGGCCCGGCGGAGCCGTTGTTCCATCTCGCTGGCATCGTCCAGGTTGGCATACTGGCCGACCCTGACGCGGAACAAGCCGTCCCCTTCCGAGATGGCGGCCGGAAAGTCCTGCTCCAGCAGTTCGTTCAACATGCGGTTCGCGTACACCGGATTCCGAAATGCCCCGGTCTGCACGCGGAACGTGTAGTCGGCCTGGTCGGGATTTTGTGCCCCGCCGCCGTTGATGGTCATGAGGATGCCGTTCGCGATGGCCTGCGCGACGGCGTCAAAATTCTGGTCGAGCAAGGCGTTGTCCGTGTTGGAATTGATGAAGCCGACCTCCACCAGCACGGCGGGCATCTGCGTGCGGCGTAAGACGATCAGGTTCGGCCTGGCCTTCACGCCGAGGTTTTTAAAGCCGATGGCCTCGAGCTGGGCATTGATGTTTTCCCCCATTTCCAGCTTGATTCCCGACAAGTCATAGACGAGGGATTCCACGCCGGACACGACGTTGTCCGTCGGGAAGGAATTCCGATGTATGGAAACAAAAAAATCTACCCCGGCCTCGTTGGCCTCCGTGGCTTTTTGTAAAGGTGATTCGTAGATGTCGGTGGTTCGGGTGTATAGCACGTCGATATCATTACTCTGTAAAATCTCCCCGACGGCCAGCGTAATGCGGAGGTTGTCGTCTTTTTCCCGGCGGCCATTGTAGACGGCTCCCGGGTCGCGCCCGCCATGGCCGGCATCTAACATGATAGAATAAGGCATAAGATGCGTTCCTTTCAAAATTTCTCTGTTACAGTATATGTGGATGGGAGAAATGTGTGCGGGGATTGGCTTTTGCATGGGCAACCCTTCCTCCATTTGGTAGGTTTGTGGTGGATACGCGGCATACTATCCTTGTAGCCCTTTCCGATATTTAAGGGGGGTGATGCCCACCGTCTGCTTAAACATTTGCACGAAGTGGGCGGTGTCGTGGAAGCCGCTCCTGGCGGCGGTTTCCTCGACGCTTAGCGAAGTTTGGGCCAATAGCTGTTTGGCATGGCTGATACGCAGCGTGAGGACGTATTTTTTAAATGTGAAGCCCGTGTAACGTTTGAATTCCCTGCAAAGATTGGTACGGCTGACGGCGAATTGACGCACCAGGGAGTCGAGCGTCAAATCCTCCGCGAAATGTTCCTGGATGTGGGAAATGACGTCGCCATAGACGTCGGCATTTCCGGCCGGGCGCGCGGGAGAGGATTTCGTGGTCAGGAGCTCCGTCAAGAGAATGTCAATCAGGCAGGAAATCTTATGTTCATAATGGGGGACGGCCCTTTGCGTGGCCTTTAAAAGCTGGAATTGCAGCATTTCGAAATTGGGGCAGGATTCGGCATGGAAAGTGACGTCCCCGTCATCGGCGAAGGCGCGGAAAACATAGGGCATCTGCGGCCCGTCAAGATGCAGGATCGTGCAGTTCCAGAAATCGCCGCCCGTATAATATAAATGCGGCTTGCGGCAGTCGATGAGGAAGCCGTCCCCCTTGTTTAACGTGTACGTCTGCCCCCCGTATTCCAACTTGCCCCGCCCGTCCAGGGTGAAACGCAATTCGTAAGACTCAAGGCCGCTTCGGTTGGTAAAATAATCCGCCTCGGACTCCATCATGCAAAATCCTTGTGGGTAGTAGAGGTGTTTTTTTGCCTCGTCACTGATGAGAAATTCCGGCATCAGGTGGTTCGTGCCGCACAAATGGAACGTTCCGACGTGGAACGTGCTGATTTTGTCAATCAGCTCCGAACTCAGCTCACGGTGGAGTCTTTGGTAACGTAGATTTTTGGTTCTTTCATTAAAAGAACCGCGCGCCGTGTAAAACGGCAGCTCAGAATAATTGATGGACATGGTACGCTCTCCTTTGTAGTTACTTTTTAGCCCCGGGCCAGTCACTACGCTGACTGGCCCGGAGGATGCACGCATATCTAACCTTTTGTACGAATCTTATATTTTTCTGGATGTTATTCTATATCTTTCCCTATTTGAAAGTATTATTATTTAAAATATCAAATGAAATATAACACATTTCCAACAAAAAGAAAAGGAGAAGAAAAAATGGGAAAAGAAAGAAAAATCGGAGGAATGGATTATTTTGCGTATGCCTGTTCGGCGCTGGTGTACATCTTGCCGCAGTATTTGCTGAGTTCATTTTTGTCCGCCTACTATACGGACGTGGCGTTGGTTTCGGCGGGCGCGGTCGGCGCGGTGGTGCTCGCCATGCGTTTTACGGACGGGATTAGCGACTTGTGCATGGGCAGGATTATTGACAAGACGAATTCAAGGTTTGGAAAGGCGAGGCCGTGGCTCCTTGTCGGTACGGTTGGCCTCGCTGTCACGCTTTTGACCGTGTTCCACGTACCGGCGGGGCTGCCTGCCGTGGCCAAAATCGCCTGGCTGGCCGTGGCCTATTTCTTGATTATGACGGTGTTCGGGACGGTGCAGGGCGTGGCTTCCAACACGATGATCATTTACCTGACCAATGACTCGCAGAAACGCAACAAGTTCGGGGCCTCCAACATGGCGGGCGTTTATGTCGGCGGCCTGGTGGCGACGACGGTCACCACGGTTTTACTGGGAGCGTTTGGCTATACGCAGGCCGGGTATGACAAGACGATGTACATTTATTCGGCGGCGGTTCTGTTTTTTGGCATCTTTTCCTTTGTCCGCCTCAAGGAAACGCAAAATGAGACGAATAAGGATATGGCCGGCGAGAAAGTCCCGATGGGAACCATTGTCCGCAGCATGTTCCAGAATCATTATTACGTGTTCGCGGTCGTGGCCGGACTTCTGCTAAATCTGACGAACGGAATCATAACCGGGCTGGGCGTATATTTTTGCCGTGACATTTTCGGCAACGCGAACCTTTATGCGTTGGTTACGCTGGCACTGTTGCTCCCGACGTTGTTTGCCCTGCCGCTGGCCGTCATGGTGGCAAAAAAGCTGGGTCATCATAAGACGTTGATGTATGGAAGGGTCGGTTATATCGTGGGCGTCGTCGTGGAAGGTATCGCGCTTTTGATGACCAACCTGCCGCTGTTTTTCGTGGGAGTCGCATTTAGTGGTTTGTGCAGTTCCACGTTTGCGGCCTGCTTTACGGCGCGGGTGGCCAACATTTGTGATTATGGCGAGTGGAAATATCGGACGAACGCGTCTGGAATCATGATGAGCGCGACCAGCTTTTGCAATAAGGTCGGGTTGGGGCTTGGCTCGGCAATCACGGGCGTGATTTTGGAAATTGCCAGGTACGACGGCGCGTTGGCCAAGGCCGGAGCGGCACAATCTGCATATACGGTTGCCGTCGAGCGTTACGCGGTGGCGTTCGTTCCCATTGTTTTAAACATCATTGTGGCCGTTTGCGTGTATAAGAGCAACGTGGATCCGCAGATGGGGCAGGTGCAAAAAGGGCTGGCGGAAAGGAGAGGCGAGAAATGACAGAAACAGGAGAGCTGTTAAAGGTGCTTTTTGTCGAGCTGGAAGGCGTGATTGACGAAAGAAAGGAGCAGCCCGCCTCATATGTGCGAAAAACCTTTTTCGTGGAGCGCGGGGTAAGGCGGGCCGGGCTATCGATGACCGCGCTGGGCGTATATGAGGGTTATGTCAATGGCAGGCGGCTGGGGCAGCAGGTGCTGACCCCTGGATATACGGATTATCACTATCGCGTGCAATATCAGACATATGACGTGACGGCGGATTTGGTGCCGGGAGAAAACGTGGTGTCCGCGCTGGTAGGCGACGGGTGGTATCGGGGGTGCATCGGCATCGGCAGCAATCGGAACAGTTACGGGAGCAAGACGAAGTTCGCTTGTTGTTTGCATATTTCCTACGAGGACGGCACGGAAGAGGTCATTTGCACGGACGAAAGCTGGCGCGCTTGTCAAAATGGCGCGCTCCGTGAGAACAATATCAAGACGACGGAACGTTTTGACGCGGGGATGGAACTGCGTGGGTGGAATTTGCTCGGTTATGACGATGGGGGATGGCGGCAAGTGTCGCGCGCGTCTTATGGTGGTCAAGTGGTGCCGCAGGAGGGCGAACTGGTTTTGGAACACGAATATTTCACGCCGACGGTATTGCACACGCCGGACGGGGGAACCGTGCTGGACATGGGGCAGAATTTTGCAGGATACGTCAGTTTCAAGGTGGCGGGGCCTGCCGGGCATGTGGTCGCGCTGACGATGGGCGAGGTGCTGGATGAAAACGGGAATTTCACGATGAAAAATCTGTCCGCGGAAGGGGCCGGCATCATCAGCGGCGAGGTCGGACAGCGGCTGGAATATACTTTGGCGGGCGAGAAAAACGCGGCAGATGAGAAGAATGGGGCAGATGGGAAAAGTGCGGAAAAAAACGCGGCAGATGGGAAAAGCGTGGCAGGGGATGCCGCATCGGAGCAGGAAGCGGTAAGAGAAACGTACAAACCGCATTTCCTGGTCAGTGGATTTCGCTACGTGCTGGTGGAGGACTGGCCGGAGGAGGTGCGTGCGGAAAATTTCACCGGCATCGCGGTGTACTCGGACATTCCGTTCGCGGGTACGTTTACATGTTCCAATCCACTGGTCAATCAGTTGGTGGAGAACGTGCGCTGGAGCCAGAAGGGCAATTTCGTCGACATCCCGGCCGATTGCCCGACACGGGAGCGCAGCGGCTGGACGGCGGACATGGCGGTGTTTTGCGAGACGGCATGCTACTTGAGCAATCCGCGAAAATTTTTGAAGAAGTGGCTGCAGGACTACAAAGCGGAGCAGGGCGAGGACGGGAATCTGCCGTATGTCGTGCCGGCCGCCGGAAAGACGATGCGGCAACGGGGATGCATGGGATGGTCGACGGCAATCGCCCAGATTTCACTTGTTTTGTATCGGTTTTATGGGGAAAAGGCGGATTTGGAAGACGTTTACGAATGTGTCAAAAGGTTTGTGGAATTTAACGTCCAAAGGGCGCGGGAGCGCAATCCGTTTTTCTTCTTTAAACGGGGGGCGCATCGGAAGTATATCATAGAGACCGGGTTCCATTACGGGGAATGGGTAGAGCCGGGGCGGGCGATGTACCAGGACTTTTTCAAGGATCTGCTCTATCCGGATACCGAGGTGACGACGGCGTGGTTCCACGAATTGACGGTGCAGCTCGTGGAGATGGCAGAAATTTTGGGAAGGACGGGGGACGTGCAAACCTATACGGAACTGGCAGGACATATTTACGACGCGTACCAGAAGGAATTCATTAAAAAGGACGGCGTGCGTTCGAAGCGGATGTGCCGTTACGTGCGGCCGCTCGCGATGCATTTGGTGTCGGAGGGGCAGGCGAAAAAAATTGCCCGGCAGCTGAATGAAATGTGTATTCGAAACGAATACCGTGTCGGGACGGGGTTTTTGACGACGTGGCAGATTTTACAGACGCTGACGGAAGCCGGGTACGTGGATACGGCCTACCGCATGTTGGAAAACGAGGCGCAACCGGGATGGCTCTTTGCCGTGACCAGGGATGCGACCACCACGTGGGAAAATTGGTACGGGATTACGAAAGAGGGAGTTCCGGTGGACTCACACAATCATTTCGCGCCGGGAGCGGTCGTGGCGTGGCTGTTTTCCCATTGCGCGGGCATTCGGCCGCTGGAGCCGGGATTCTCGAAGGTGCAAATCAGGCCGGTGCCGGGCGGCACGTTTGCTTATGTCAATTGCAGCTATGGAAGTGTCAAGGGAACGGTTGTTTCAAACTGGAAACGGGAGGGGAACGCGTTCAAGCTGCACGTGGAAATACCGAAAGGGGTCGCGGCGGAAGTGGTGCTGCCAAACGGGGAAACACATGAAGTGGTCGGAGGAAAACACGATTTGCAGTGTAGTGTCGCGTGACGGGGCACGCCGTGAGGATACTGTCAGATGTAGCGTCGGTGTATGGATCAATCGTATTTTTAATCTCATTTTGAAAGTAAACACAACATAATATCACGGATTGGAAATTTTGTCAAGCGCATATGAACTGCATTGTCATAATGTAAATTAGGCCTTATAATACTTTTGAGGCAAGACGGATACGGCGGATGGAAACCATGAAAAACGGGGCAAGGGGAAGTTCCCTTTGCCCTGATACAACATTGTCGTAAAATGGAACATGCTGCCGTTTACGCGGTGATGTAGCCGTCGGTGCATCGGCACCACCGTTGAAAGAGACGTCAATGTTTTAAAATGTTGGACGAGGCCCGTTTCGTTCTGGAATCTTCCGTGCCGGATTTGTTAGGGGTTCTGCCGAGCAGGTAATCTACAGTAACCCCATAATAATCAGCCAGTTTTATAAATACATCGATGGGGATGTTGATTTTGCCTAGTTCATATTTTGAGTAGGTTGTTTGAGTGACGTTTAAATAGTGGGCCAATTCTCGTTGTGTCTTGTCATTGTCTTCTCTAAGGTTTCTTATGTTATTGAATATCATGGTGGATTCCCTTTCGTGGTTTTGTTGTAAAAGCCCTGGGGCTGAAAAATGACCAATTTTACCTCAATTATAAAAAGGCCTAATAGGACTATTGCAAAATAGTCGGGATGCGACTATAATATCAATAGTTGTGCCACGACTACGTCAAATTTATAGAAAAGACAAAGGAAATGACACACGGATGGAGGAAAAATTTCGGTTGGGGATGGAGGGGAAAATTTCAGAGATGAATAGGGGGGATGAAAAATGTACGATTTGTCCAAACCACAAAGGTCGGTTTATGAGATAGAAACCTATGCGGGCGGTTCCATTTCCGTCGTCTGCGGCAGCATGTTCCTAAAAGGAACAAGGAGCTTGGAAGAATTGCAAAATGCCGTGAACAAGATATATGAGATAAATGATGCATTGCGTCTTTGCATCGTCAGGACGGAGCATGGCGTGCAACAAAAAGTGGAGGAATTTGTGGAACAAGATGCCGAAGTGTTGGGCTTTAAGAAAAGGGAGACGTTTGATCTCTATGCCGACGCATGTGCAAAAGACCCGCTGGATCTTTATGGTTTGCTTTGCATCATTAAAATTATTTTGCTGGAAGACAGGTATGGAATTTTAATCAAACTTCACCATGTCATCGGGGACGCATGGGCGTTGTCTTTGATTTGTTCACAATTTAACTCCATCTTATCCGGTGAGGTTCCCAAGGCTTATTCTTATGTCGAATATTTGGATAAGGAAAAATTCTATATGAAGGGTATTGGCCAGGGGAAGGACAAGGCGTTTTTCCTGGGACGTTTTAAGGAATGCGGCAAGGTTACCTATCTTTCTGAAAAAGGGGGCAAGTCATTTTGTTCCGTGCGCAAGACATTTGTGTTGGATGTAAGGAAGAGCGGCCAAATCGTGACATATGCCAAGGCGCGGAACGTGTCTTTGTTTGTTTTGTCCATGGCGGTGTTGGCCGTTTATATGAGCCGCACAAAGTGGAACGTTGACAAGTTCTATATTGGCACGGCGGCCCTCAACCGTGCGGGCGGGCACGATAAAAACACTGTGGGAATGTTTGTCAACAGTTTGCCGATGCTGATATGCCTTGACAATGAAAAATCTTTTTGGGATAATTTGTTGCAAATTAGGCAGGAATCGTTTTCCGTATTCCGTCATCAGCGCTATGGTTATAGCGAAGTCTTGAAGGATATTCGCGAGGCGTATCATTTTAATGAAAAACTTTACGACGTGGTTCTGAACTGTCAAAATACCACGGTTTTCGGTGGTGGCGAGGAAGTGGAAACCACATGGCATCATAACGGCATGCAGGTGGAAAGCCTGCAGATACATATTGATAATCAGGATGAGGAGGGGACTTTTCGGATGCATTATGACTACCAGGTCGAAAAGTTTGCGGAGAAAGAAATTATTCGAATGCATGGCCAGATGATGAGCTTGTTGTTTGACGCAATGGTCGATGATGGCAAGAAGCTATACGAGTTGGAGATGCTTTCTGATGTCGAGTGCAAAAAGAAATTGTGAATGGGATGGAACGTTGGATTTGCTCAACATTGTCTTGATTGGCATGTCCAAGGAGCTGTCGGCGCAGGAAGGGCACCATGAATTGCACCGCTTGCTTGGGGCACTGTTGTCTGCAAAATTGCCCGTCGAAGAAAAATTAGACATCCTTGAAATGGAGTATGAAATTCCGATGGAGGAAGAGGAAAAGGAGGAAGTGAGAGTCATGTGCAATTTGGGAGAAGGAATCCGGGAGAAGGCGGAAGCCAGGGGAAAAGCCATTGGGGAAGCCAGGGGAGAAGCGAAGGTTATTTTGGGGATGTATCGTAAAGGATACTCGTTGGAGCAGATTGCGGACGTGGCGGAAAAGAGCGTCGAGGAAGTCCGGGGTATCGTGGAGAAAAGGGATACGGTACTGGCGTAGAAGGGGCTCTCATGGATGTGTGGTGATTTTGTATAATTTGAGTTACAGTTCAGCCCCCGGCCAATCACCTAAGCTGATTGGCCGGGAGGATGCACGTAAATCTGGTCGATGCATCACCCGCTTCGCCGTAGGCGAATTAAAAATGCGGGTGATGCCCGTTACAATTCGCCCCGCGCTGGCGCGGGGCTTAATTGTAACTAATTTGAAAAAAGACGCAAAGGTAGTTTTTACCCTTGCGTTTTTTTCACCATATGCTATGATATTCTTGTATCGGACGTTGAAGAAAGGAAGGAGAGACCATGGGGAAGGAAAGGCAACAAGAACAAAGGCAAGGACGGCAAGGACAATCGGAGCGGGGGAAACAGAAAAAGCGATACGGCGCAATGAGCGCACCGAGGTTCTGGCTCATTGTCTGGGGGATGGGCATTGCCGGGCAGTTGTGCTGGAACATGGAAAACCAGTGGTTCAACACGTTCGTGTACGCGAAGATTTCGGGCGACGTGAACATCGTCTCGTGCATGGTCATCGTCAGCGCCATCGTCACGACGATTTCCACCTTCGTGTTTGGCACGATGTCGGACAGGAAGGGTAAACGTAAGCGGCTCGTGTCGGTGGGATATGTCATCTGGGGCGTGACGACGATTATTTTTGGCATGACGGAGTACATAAGGTCGTCGTTGCCGATGTTGTCCGTGGCGTTCATGGGCTTTGTGGTCGTGCTCACGGATTCGGTCATGAGTTTTTTCGGCTCCATGGGATGTGATTGCGGGTACAACGCGTGGCTCAACGACCACACGAACGACAGCAACAAGGGACAAGTGGGGGCGGCCCTGGCGGCCATGCCGATTTTTGGCACGGTGGTCGGCACCGTGGTTGGCGGCATGCTGGTAAACAGCGGCAATCCCACGGTCAACACGGCGAATTATGATCCGGCACTTGACAATTACCAGCTTTTGTTCTGGGGGATGGGGCTGTTCGTGATTGCGATGGGCGTGCTTTCATTACTTATCATGAAGGATTCGCCGGACATCCGGCCGTCGAAGGAGGGGAGCTTCTGGGAACAATTGACGTCCGTCTTCCATTTTTCCACCTTGAAGGGAAATAAGACGAACAAGGAAATGTTCTTGGCGTGCCTGGTTGCCTGCGCGTTTTTCGTCCCGTTTAATTTTTATTTCGTACATATGGGAAACTGGATGATTTATGACATCGGCTTTACGGCGGGCGACATGGGGCTGGTGGAAGGAATCGCGCTTTTACTCGCGGTGCTCGTCACCATCCCGTTCATCAAGCTGATTAACGCGGACAAGATTCCGATGGTGACTTGTATTTCCGTCGTCACCAATGCCTTGGGACTGATTCTTTTGGCCGCGTTTATCAAGGATTCGTCCTGCGTGGACAACGCGGATCTGTTTTCGGTGAAAAACATCCCCTTGTTTGCCTGCGTGTTCCTGGTCGGCATGGGATACGTGCTAATCATGCAGACGTGCATGATTTGGGTGAGGGGACTGTTCCCGGAGAAAAACAAGGGGCAGTTCGAGGGCATCCGCGTGACGTTCTTCACGCTGATACCGATGCTTGCCGGGACGCTGATTGGCAACGCGATTATCAAGGGCACGCCGCAGGAACAGGTGATTGCGGACGTGTACGGCAACCCCATTGACGTGCCGCAGGAAAATTTGTTTCTATATGCGGGGCTGATGGTTTTGCTGACCTTTATCCCGTTAGGGTTCGCGTGGAAGGAATACAACAAGCGCATGCGGGAGAAACACGCGCCGGGGCATGGCGGTATGGAGGTGAAATAAATGCAGCATGAGATTTTAAAGCGAACGTTTTTACTGGATGACGATGGCCGGCTGGCAGAGCCAGGGTACGCCACGAAAATGAATTTCGTCTATAATCGGGAGAAAGTAAAGAAGACTCCGTTCAATCTCAAGGAATGGAATTTTTACCAGTTCATCCAGGATCATTGGGTCGTGCAGATGACGGTTGGGCACGTGTCTTATATGTGCAGCGCGACGGCGACGTTGCTTGACCTGGACACGGGGGAAAAGTACGAGATAAACAGCATGCGGCCGTTTTTTATTCCCCGGCTGGATGACGACCCGGAAAGAAATTCCGTCAGCGGGTACCGGGAAGACGGTTTCGTGATGCGCTTCAAGGTGTCGGACGACATACGGTTCTTGGATTTTCACGGAAAAAATAAGCAATATGGGGACGTGAGGTTCCATTTGGAAGTGGAAAATGACGTGGCAAACGAGAAAATGGTCATCGCCACTCCGTTTGAAAAGCCGGAGCAATTTTATTTGAATTATAAGGAAAACTACTATCAGGCGAAGGGGTTCGTGAAGTTTGACAAGCTGCGGGTGGATTTGGACGGCGCGCGCGGGCTGATGGACTGGGGGAGGGGCATCTGGCCCTATCGCCATGAATGGTACTGGGGCAGCCTCACGGCGCGGCTTGGGGCGTCGGATTCGTCGTGCGCCGGTGCGGGCAGTGTGGGTCATGACTTGTTTCATGCCAGCGCGGGCGGTGCTGGTCGCTGTACCCTGGATGATGGTGCGGATTTTGGATTTAATATCGGCTGGGGCTTCGGAAATCTTGACAACGCGACGGAAAACATGTATTTTTATAAGCGTAGGGCTTATAAGGTGGGAACTCTCGAGGTGAAACGTGACGGCGGCTACATGGAACCGTGGCACCTGAAAGACGGTGAGGGGAAGATGGAGTTACACTTCCGCCCCGTTTATGACAATTACACGCAAAATAAGCTGCTGGTCGTGGACACGCATTGCGACCAGGTATATGGCATGTTTGACGGGTTCGTGATGACGGACGAGGGCAGGGTGGAATTCCACGACCTGCTGGCGTTTATCGAACATGCGGTAAACCGGTGGTAAAGATTGCCGCCAAGATGGCGTGCGGCCGGACGCGTGCCGCGCGAAAGTAAAATGGATAGAGAGGTTGTGAATTTAACGATGCAGACATCAACGGATTTGAGGAACTTATTGAACCGGATTGACCATAGGGGATATCCGGCGTACAAGGACACGAAAGGCATGTACCAGTTTCCGGGGTACGTGCTTTCCATCGACCACGTGCAGGGCGACCCGTTCGCCGCACCGTCGAAGGTGAGCGTGCACGTGAAGGGCGCGCAGGCGGGATTTTTGCCGGAACTGTATTGCGGGGCGCACCAGCGGATTGCCCTGCAGGACGAGTTGAACCGTCAGTTCGGGCGCGAGGCCGGAAAGTTCGCGTTCCAGGCCAAGGGTTCGGGCAAGAGCGGCTTGATTTCTGTCAGCCGTTGCGGGCAGGAGGTATTGGAGCGGACGGCGTGCCAGATTGACGCGAAAACCGGCGACGTGATTTTGCGGATGGAAATCGGCTTCCCGGCCAACGGGCGCACGATTAACGCCAGGGAACTGGAAAAAATCTTGTTCGACTTTTTGCCGCGTTGCGTACAGCAGGCGTTATTCTATAAGAATTGTGACAAGGCGCGCCTGCGCAAAATCTGTGACTTGGCCGAGGACCAGCAGTACATCCGCGAGCAGCTTGACAAGATGGGGCTGGTGGCGTTCGTGGCCAATGGGGCCATTTTGCCGAGGGAGTCCGGCATTTCACCAAGGCCGATGAAAGGCGCGGTGGCGTTTGAGTCGCCGAAGGAAATGGAAGTGATGATGGAACTCCCGCACAAGGGAGTGCTTAAGGGCATGGGGATTCCAAAAGGAATCACGCTCATCGTGGGCGGCGGCTACCATGGAAAGTCAACGCTTCTAAAGGCGTTGGAGCTGGGCGTGTACAATCACATTGCCGGGGACGGGCGCGAGTACGTGATTACCGACGCGACGGCCATGAAAATCCGTGCCGAGGACGGCCGCAGCATCAAGAAGACGGACATTTCCATGTTTATCAATGACTTGCCAAACGGCAAGGACACGCGCGGATTTTATACCGAGGACGCCAGCGGCAGCACCTCGCAGGCGGCGAACGTAATTGAGAGCATGGAGGCGGGGGCGAAGACGCTCCTGATAGACGAGGACACGAGCGCGACCAATTTCATGATACGCGACGAATTGATGCAGCGGGTCATTCACCGCGACATGGAGCCGATTACGCCGTTTATCGACCGCATTCGCGAGCTATATCAGGAATATGGCGTTTCCACGGTTATCGTGGCGGGCAGTTCGGGCGCGTATTTCCATATCGCCGACCACATCGTGCAGATGGACCGTTACGTGCCGAAGGAGATTACTGCGATGGCGAAGAAGGAGGCCGAAGGATTCCCGGCACTTTCAGGCTTGGAGAAACCGGCGGAGAAGCCGGTGTTTACGAGATGTCCGGGACAGAACCGGGAATATCGCGGAAATGACCGTATCAAGATGAAGACGATGGGGCGCGAGGCTGTGTCGATTAACCGCGAGACGATTGATTTGCGCTACGTGGAGCAGCTCGTGGACAGCGAGCAGGTTTCGGCGCTGGGATATTGCATCCGTTACGCGGAGAAGCATCTCTTCGGGGGACGCACGAGCGTCCGGGACGTGGTGCGAAAGTTGGAGGAAAAAATCGCCAGGGACGGCATGGCGGGGCTGTGTGAAAGCTCGTCGAGCGTGGCGGCGCTGGCCGCGCCGAGGCCGCAGGAAATCTTCGCCTGTGTCAACCGCTATCGGGGGCTGGTATTGTAAAGTGGGCAGATTTGAGATGCTTGCTAACGGCGATGCTCGTTGTTTCGATATGTTTGAATGCTGCGGCTTGCGCGATGCTTAGGGCTCGCCAGTTGTTTGTTCGTTTTCCAAAATATACATGTCTTCCGGTTCCGCGTCGCAATCTGCGGCGCGGAAGAGCATGGGATTGTCCATCAGGCCGGATTCGTACTGTTCGATGATAAATTCTTCCATTGGAAAATCACGAAAGGTATACACCTTGTGTTTCGCGTCACCATTCACGGTGCCGATTTGATTTGACATGTCGGCTTTCTTTGGGAGGCCGTAGGGGTGGTATTCGATGCCGTCGTGGAGAATCTTCGTCACGGACGAATCATCGGGCATTTGAAAATCCAAGGATGGTTCGGATGGATCCTCCGGCGTGCGAGAATCTGGGAACGGTTCGGATGAATCGTCCGAGGCTAGAGGATTCGATGCCGAACCAGACGGCTCCATTTGGCATGCGGCAAGAAGACGGAGGTACTCTTCTTCATCCATCTGATAAATGCCGTTGTAGGGCTGCTCAATAAAATATTTTCCGTTTTTTTCGTAAATGAACAGCGTGGAGGCTCCCCCTTCGGCAAAGTGGAAGTCAACCCTTATTTCCCCGTCGACGTTGACCGGCGCGTCTTGTATGCTCTCTTCCTTCGTCGTTCTCTGGGTTCCGCCGATTATATTTAATATTTCATTTATTTTCTTATTATCAAGAATGACTTTGCCTGTTTCGCCTTGAGCCAGGGAAATGCGGTCCAAGTCATCAGCCTGTGGCAAGTGGAGTTCGTAAGTCCTCCGAAACATAAAATGATAAATGGCTCCAAACGCCAATGCGGCGATGATGATTGCTCCCAATGCGACAAATAATCGTTTCTTGCGTTTCATAAGGCTGGTTCCTCCCATGGGTTTGTTTTGAGTGTTTGACTTTGCACGGCTTGGGGCGTTCCGTTTTCCCTGCCATGTCCATGGAATGTATCATAACATATCGTATATTATTTTTCAAGATAAAATTATTGATTTTCAATAAAAATATATTGAATTTTGAATTACTTGTAGATTGAGAAAAAATTGAAGATGGAAAGGAAATATTATATATGCTGGATGCTTATAGAAAATTAGCATTGCTATTTGGAAAGGTATTTTTTTGATTATTTCTACAATTGTATGAAAATTGTCGGTTGCAATGCGCATACCTCTGATGTTACAATAATAAATAGATTGTTAGAAAAATGACAAAGTGAAATTGTCCAATCAAAAAAGTAAAAAGAGAGGTATGGTGACAATGGGAAATGTTTGTGTTGTAACCGGCGGCGGTAGTGGGATGGGTCTGGAAGCGGCCAAGATTTTGGGCAAGGAGCAAAAAATCATCCTTGTCGGGCGTACGGTTTCCAAGTTGGAAAATGCGATTGCCGAGTTGAAGGCGTTGGGGATTGACGCGGAAAGCTATCCGGGCGACGCGTCGGATCGTGAGTCCATGAAGAAGCTGGCGGCATACGCGGCCTTGCAGGGAACGGTGAAGACCGTGATTCATGCGGCGGGCGTGTCCCCGCACATGGCGGACGGAGAAAAGATTTTCAAGATTAACGCGGTGGGAACCATCAACATTGACGAGGAATTTGCGGAAGTAATGGAAGCGGGGAGCTGCATTTTAAACGTGTCTTCCATGTCCGCTTACATGATGCCCGCCGACCGCGTGCCGAAGCAGGTCTACAAAATGGCGCTTTCCGACGTTGCGGCGTTTGAAGGCGCGGTGGGCCAGATTATCGCGGGCGTGCCGGAAGAGCAACGTCCGGGAATGGCTTATACGATGTCGAAAAATTTCGTCGTATGGTATACGGCGAGGCAAGCGGTGAAGCTGGGCAAAAAAGGCATTCGCGTCGTTTCCATTTCCCCGGGGACGTTTAAGACACCGATGGGAGAGGTCGAGGGCGAGCAGGCCGCATCCTTTGCTTTGAGGGGAGCAATGGGAAGACTTGGCGAGCCGGAGGAAATCGCGAAGATGATGGCGTTCATGGTCAGCGACGAGTGCAGTTACCTCTGCGGCGTGGACGTGCTTTATGACGGTGGTTCCGTGGCGGCGATGAATGCCATGATGGAAGATAGGGTACAATAAGAAAAACCTGGAAATGCGAGGCACGGGTCAATTCAGGGATGCCAAGAGATAGAATAGTAAGTAAATAAATAGCGTCGGTGCATGAATAGATAAATGGTCATTTCTGTACCGGCGCTAATAATGGCAGAGAGAAACATGGTGCTTGATTTGTGCGTGTGATGGCAAAACCATGTGGCATGCGCCTTGTCGTGTGGATATTGAAAAATGGTGATGTCATTGTCTTATGGTTGAAGGAGAATGAATAGTGGAGGAGACGGGATACGGCTCCTACATGGGTGGTTACGATGACATGGAGCGAAAGCAGGCGGTTTACACTGCCACGTTCGATACGGTGCGGCGGGCGATTACGTCCGAGTGGTCCTTTTTTCCGGCGTGACCATGAGGGGAAGCGTTGGATTGTGGAAAATCATGTCAAAGAGCCGTTGTGTCACCGTGTCGTCGGACATTTTCCCGGAGCGCACTTTTTTCGTGCCGGAGAGGATGGATTTGACTTTTTCGACATCCCCGTGTTGGACATGGTTTAAAAATAATTTCTCGGTTCGGTAGGCGTTGAGACGGTCTTCTTCTGGCATATCGTTTTTAGGCAGTGTATGATATTGTCTGGCGTAGGCGGACAAGCCGTGAAGCTGTTCTTCCTTTGCTTTTTTGGGACGAAGGAGCGGGTGACGGCCGAGGTGACGGGGCAGTACGACGAGGTTCCCGTGATGACGGCACGTTGGCGATACAGCCGGAGTCGGCATTGCACATGATCCAGGCATTGTTTTTGTATCCTTCGATTATTATCAGCGCGATTAATATCGTGATATCGTGTTTTTACGATTTGGATAAACGATATCCGTCCATCATCGAGGATTTAAAAAAGCGTGGCGAGAAAGCATGAGAAATGATTCGCGGGCATGGAGTTTTTGTAGATTTTATGAATTTTACCGCCAGTTTATTGACAAAACATGGAATTGAGAGGAAAATAGAATGCGGACGTCGGGAGGGGCGAGGCCTTCCCGGCATCCGCGTTTTGCATATCATACGCTTTATGGGGCGGAAGTGGCAGGGTGGCAGCGCGTGAAAGAAAAGGGGTTTGACGGTTATGAAAGAAAAATTGATTCGTTTTATGCAGGGAAGGTATGGCGTGGATACGCTTTCGAAGTGCATGGTTTGGGTCGCCCTGGCGGCGATGCTGGTTTCCATGTTGCTGGGGGAGAATAGGCTTGCGCCCATGTTTTCGATATTGAGCTTCGCGGCGTTAATTTATTGCTATTTTCGCATGTTTTCGCGAAACGTCAGCAAGCGGTATGCGGAAAACCAGGCGTTTTTGGCGAAGACGGCAGGGCTGCGCGGGGCGTTTGCCAGGCAGATGAACGTGTTAAGGCAGCTTAAGACTCACCACATTTATCGTTGTCCGGGGTGTAAGCAGAAGATTCGGGTGCCTCGCGGCAAGGGGAGGATTGAGATTCGCTGCCCGAAGTGCAGCGCGACGTTTATCAAGAAAAGCTGAGGAGAAGAAAATGCAAGATCCATATCAGACATTGGGGGTGGCGCCGGACGCTTCGGAGGAGGATGTCAAGAAGGCGTATCGGACGTTGAGCAGGAAGTACCATCCCGATGCCAATATCAACAATCCGCTCAAGGACGAGGCGGAGGCGAAGTTTAAGGAGATACAGCAGGCTTACCAGAAAATCATGGACGACAGGGAGCGGGGGTATTCTTCGGGCTATGGCGGGAGCGCGTATGGTCCGGGTTATGGCAAAAGTCCGTATGGTTCGGGTTATGACGGGGATGGTGACGCCGGTTCGTTCGGCGGTTTTGGTTCGTTTGGCGGCTTCGGGCCGTTCGGCGGTTTTGGTTCCTTTGGCGGGCGGGCAGGACGTGCGCCCGGCGGGGAGAGCGAGACGGACATGCACCTTCGGGCGGCGGCCAATTATATCCGGGGCGGGCGTTACAAGGAGGCGCTGTATGTCTTGGACGGAATCAAGGAGCGGGGGGCGCTCTGGTATTTCTACAGTGCCTCGGCCAACTCCGGCATGGGGAACAACGTGACGGCGTTGGGGCACGCGAAGGAGGCGGTGCGCCTGGAACCGGGTAATTATCAATACCAGGTCTTGCTAAACCGCCTGGAGGGCGGCGGCCGCGTTTATCAGGGACGGCAGGGCATGTATGGTTATGGCTTTCCGGTCGGGGACACCCGCCAATGTTCCAATTTGTGCATGACGATGATGCTCTGTAATTTTTTTGGCGGAGGGTGTTTCTGTCCGATTTTTTGCGTGTAGGGAGCGCATGGTACGTAAGATGTCAGGAGGGAACGGGACGTGGAAAGTGAGTTGGCGGGCGAGGAAATAAGGGATTCGGAAATAGGGGATGTGGAAAAAATGCCGGGCGGACGCTGGAGGCGAGTGCTTGTCAGGTTGGCCGCCGTGATTGGGATTCTCGTGGTTTTGGTGGCAATCGTGTTGGGGGTGCGGCATTTTCTCCTGCTCTCTCCGTATCGGGATTTGCCCCATGTGACGGAGGCCGATTTGGATGCGTTGGACTTGGAAGGTTTTAACAAGGTGATGATCGTGGCACATCCCGATGACGAATTGCTCTGGGGCGGGCAGCATTTGGTTGAGGATGATTATTTCGTGCTCTGCATTACCAGGGGGGATGACAAGGTGCGGCGCGCGGAGTTCGAGGCGGTGATGGTAGCCACGGGCGACAAGGGGATGATTTTGTCCTATCCGGATAAGATTGGCAACACGCGGAGCGACTGGGTGTCTTGGCGGGACGACATCGAGGCGGACATTGCCACGGTCTTGCGCTACAAGGAGTGGGAACTGGTGGTCAGCCATAACGAGGAGGGCGAGTATGGGCACCGGCACCATGTCATGACGCACGAGAGCGTGAAAAAGGAGTACGGGGAAGTCGGCTGCCGGGCCAAGTTGTATTGGTTTGGCAAATATTACGTGTTTGACAAGGTTCCCTATGACTTGGAGGAAATGGAAAAGCCGGTTTATAATGAAAAGCGGGAGATTGGAAAGCTGTACAAGAGCCAGTGGGCGACGTTTCGAAAGCTCTATCATATGATGCCATATGAGCATTGGGTAGAGGAAGAGACTTGACAACGAATAAATATCGAGTAAAATAAAGCGTGACTTTGATTTTGCTCATGGTAGCATCGGTGTACAGAAGGCAACATGGTCGATGAAGGGCATATTTCCCCTCTTTCACGACTCTAAACGGGACAAGACACTAGGAATGGTCGTGCCGCATGTATGTAATTAGACATTTAGAAAAACAAATATTGGAAGCGTCCCGGTTTTACCCCGTTGTCATGGTTTGTGGACAGGGGCGGGTGGGAAAGTCCACGATGCTGAACCATATAAAAAGAGGCGGGACGTATTGCGGTTTTTGACATGTCGTCACGGAGATTGTTAAAAGCTATTATAATGCCGGAAAAAAGGCGGATTTATATTATTACCGGGATATGGATAAGAAGGAAATGGACCTTGTCATCGTGGACGCGGATAAAATATACCCGATAGAGATAAAGAAAAGCAAAGCACCCGGCCATCCTGATAAAAACTTTAAGGTTTTAGAAAAGTTCCAAATGGACGTTCAGCCGGGGATTATCCTTTGCATGAGTGGCGGGTTGATTCCCTATAATAGAAACGCATGGTATTGCCCGATATCGTTGCCATAGGCCGTGTGGCGGGTACGTAGCCCCGTGAAAAGTAACCTTGTTGAAAAATATTTGTTGAAAATAGAAATTAGGTCTTTACAAATGGTATATACTTGTGGTAAGATATCATTTGTCGAGCGGAAGTGGCGGAATGGCAGACGCGCTAGATTCAGGTTCTAGTGGGAGTTTATCCTGTGAGAGTTCAAGTCTCTTCTTCCGCAGTATATGGCGCAAAATCGAATCGTCGCGGTTCGGGTTTGCGCCGTTTTGCGCATTGTACCGAGAGCACCAGATGCCGTAAATTGGGCGGTTTCTGGTGTTTTTCTTTGCCACATAATAAAAAATGGGGCAAACGCGAAAATGGATGAGCTACACTATTTTCACATGGGCGAGCTGCGTGTTATTTTTTCTCTAAATGAGTGATAGAATAGCACCGCCAGAAACAAACTAATTAACTGGATGCCCCAAAGATGATACATTGTCCACCGAGATGTCGGCAATGCTGGACGGAGCGGGGATTGGTTGATTGTTTTCAGTCAGGCTGACGAGATACAAGCCTAACGTTTCACGAGCCATTTCCATAGTTTCTTCCAGCGTGCTTCCGTTCGTGAAGCATCCGGACGAATCGGGAAATTCCATCCAATAACCTTCTTCTTCGTGGATAATCGCTGGATATACCTTTGTCATAATGTCTAACTCCTTTCTTTTTTAGGAGTTTCACAAGTTCTTTTCCTTTCATGGTTTCCTCCTTACAATCTCATCATATTATATAATTTATATAATGCCAAGGGGGATATAAATTATATAATGAAAATGCGTTGGTTATCACTCCTTGATTTTCCCCGGTATCTTTCCCGGGCAAACGACATCGCCATCGCCGCGTGGTTTTCATCCCCGCGCCATTTTCTGGTATTTCATGGGAGAAACGCCGTATTCCGACTTAAACGCGCGGTAAAAGGCCGAGTATTCGGAAAATCCCACCGCCAGGCTCACCTGCTCCATCGAATACCCCTTGTGGATTAAATTTTTCGCCTCCGCCAGGCGGCGTTGCGTGACGCACTTGTAAAAGCCCGTCTTCAATTCCCGTTGGAAAAGATGGGTGAGGGTGCTCTCGCTGACGTGGAAGTGCTGCGCGGTCGCGCCGACGGACAGTTTGCCGTCCAAATTGTCCTGGATGTATTCAAGCACCTTTTCCAAAAGTTCCTCGCTCTGCGAGGGACGTACCGTGGCCGAGTCGTGCGTCGCCCTTGCCAGGTGCGCGACGAGCTGCGCCGTATTGCCCCCGAGGCACACTTCCCAGCCGGGGGCCTGCGCTTCCGCCTCCTTGACCCCCGTACAAAAATATCGGGAAAGATATTCCCACTTCGTGCCCGCCGTATGGAGGACGGCGGCTTCCTGAAAATCGGCCAGCACGGAATTCGCGTGGTTCAGGATGTTTGCAAAGGCGGCGCTGATCCAGATGACGTAACGCTCGTACGGCATCTCCAGCGGGTTCGCCAGGATGGGGCTGTGGATGATGCCGGGCGGGATGATGATAATGTCGCCGGTACCGACCTGGTAGCGGCGGACTCCCAACAAATAGGTAAGGCTGCCCTGCACGCAATAAATCATCTCGTAAAACATGTGGCTGTGCTGCTCCATGTAATCCGCCAAATAGCTGATGTCCTGGTGGGAGTCCACCAGGGCGGAATCCATCTCCGTTTCTTGGTAAATGTTCCCCAGACCCATGGAATAGGACTTTTTCCGTATGTCGTCCCTGGACATGCCGGGTGTGAAACACTGGATCATCTCGCTTCTTTTCATCGTTTTTCCCTCGTTTTGCTTTCTGCATTTTCTTTTATGTAGCGTAACACATGCTTGCCAGATTTGCAAGGAAAAGTGCCGAAATCTCAATTACATTTCGAAAAAGTTTTGTGTAAAATAACAATAAGTAAAAAATACATGGAAGGGAGATACACCAATGAAAAAAACGCAAAAAAATTCTTCTGGTGGATTGACAAAGAAGCATCTGGTAGGTTATGCTTTGGGTGATTTGGGGGGATGCATGACCTTCGCCCTGATGGGGGCCATGGTCACCCGCTATTACACCAACGTGTTGAAGGTTGACACGTTCGTCCTGGCCATTTTGCTGGCCGTGTGGAACATCTGGGATGCCGTCAACGACCCGATGATGGGGGCTCTGATGGACAAGATGTTCGCCAAGAAACAGCATTCGCAGGGGAAGTTCCGCCCGTGGCTGCTGCGCGCCACGCCTTTGCTGGCCATCACGTCCATCGTGTTCTGGACCGTGCCCACCTTCTTTGAAGGGACGGCCATGATTTGTGTCTTGTTTATTTGCAAGATTTTGTACGAGGGGTGCTACACGATGTTCAACATTCCCATGGGCGCACTGCTTTCGGCCATGGCCAACACCGACGAGGAGAGGGCGGCGTTGTCCTCGGCCAGGGGATTTGGCGGCACGATTGGCAACATGGTTCCGATGATTCTGTTTCCAATCTTGCTGCAAATATTCGGGGACAGCAATTCCGTCGGCTACAGCGCCGGGGCGACGGTTTGCGCGTTGATTGGGGCCGTGTTCTGCTTTTTGCATTACCGGTGGACGACGGAGCGCAATATCGTTGAAAATACGCCCGAGGAGGCGAAAAGCATCAAGCTGACCGACATTTTCCAGGTGTTTCGGAAGAACCGGGCGTTCCTGGCGCTTTGCATCCACGGCATTTGTATTTGCACCAACCAATACGTGAGCCAGACGCTGGGAAGCTACATGTACGCCGACGTGCTGGGAAATATCGGTATGATGAGCCTTGCCTCCATGCTGACGATGCCGATCATGTTCGTCACCTTGATTGTCTCGCCGAAGATTGCCAAGAAGATCGGGCTTGAAAACATGATCCGCATCGGCCTGCTGCTTGGCTGCTTGTTGAGTTTTGCCTTGTTCTGCATGCACATGCTGTTTGCGGTGCCGGCACTCGTGCACATGATTTGGGTAAGCGTCGCCTCCGCGTTTTCGAGCGTTTCCATTTACATGCAGTGGGGGCTCGTGGGCGAGGCCATCGACTACAATGAATACCTGACCGGCAAGCGTACCGAGGGTTCGATTTACGGGACGTTCAACTTGAGCCGCCGCATTGGGCAGACCATCGGCAATTCGGCTGCCGTCCTGATGTTGGGATGGATTGGTTACGACACCGCCGTGGCAAGTGCCGGGGGCGTTCAGGCGGCCTCCGTCATCACCGGCATCAAGGTGCTGTGCGTGCTGCTGCCCGCGATTTTCTCCCTGGGAAGCTGGGCGGCGTTCAAATTTGTCTGGAACAT
Organism: Lachnospiraceae bacterium; assembly: GCA_910574865.1. Classification (GTDB taxonomy): domain Bacteria; phylum Bacillota; class Clostridia; order Lachnospirales; family Lachnospiraceae; genus Schaedlerella. The sequence goes on from CAJTDN010000006.1 coordinate 299,092, forward strand.
CACCCCGGAGGTGCGCGAGAAGGTATCCGACTTCTACGCGGCGAAGAAGGAGCAGGGCTAGTATAATCCGCGCTGGCGCGGTGCCAAATTGTGAGCAAGGTGATATTGCGATTCCCCGGCCGGCCGCCAGGACGGCGGGGAGTGAAATGGAATTGGAAAAAGATTCATACCAGGAAAGGAGCGACATCTTATGGAACTGCGTACCCGTATCCTGCCCAAAATGCTGAATGGCGAGGTGCAGGAATACCTGAAACAAAACGATATTGTTATCGTGCCCGTGGGCACGGTGGAAATGCATGGCGGCCTGCCGCTGGACGTCGAGACGAACATCAGCGAGGCGGTGGGACTCAAGATGGCGGAGGCTTGTGACGGCCTGCTGTTGACCGGACTGCAGTACTTTTACGCGGGCGCGACCGCGTCCGGCCGGGGGACGGTACAAGTATCCGTCCGCCAGGGAATTGATTATTTGGGGGCCGTTGCCAGGAGCCTTTTGCGCCAGGGCTTCAAGCGGCAGGTTTATTTAAGCCTTCACGGACCCGCCCACATGACGGTCGGCCCCATGGTGCGCGATTTTTACGACGAGACGGGCGTGCCGATTTTGTACCTGGACATGACGATGCAAATGTTTGGCCAGGCGAAGGACTTGTTCCAGGCGGATTCCCTTGGAAAGGATCCGAAAGCGTTCATGAAGCTTTTGGATTCCATGTTCGTGGGCGCGTACCAGATCATGGGGAGGCTTGGGGACGTTCCGCTGACGACGGAGTATGACGTTGCCATCGGGCAGAGTTGCGCCCCCTTTAACGATATCCTGAACCTGGCCTACCAAAGCTCGGCGGTCGGATATTGTTTCGGGGAAAATACGGACCACGTGCCGACCACGGCCATCCCGGACGAGAAGACAAGGCAGGAGATGGCGGACAAGGGCCAGGAATTGATCGAGGAGCTGGTCAGGCGGCTTGACATGCCGCATGTCGTGGAACAATTGCGAAGACTGGAGCAATATGGTTTGGAAAATGAGGAGAAATATCCGTGGATGCCCAGCGCGTATAATAAGAAACGTGAGAAATAGAGGGCGGTGGAAGAGACGGGAATACCCCGTGCATCATAAAGTCAAAACAAGGAGGCTGGAGACCGGTAAAGGTCTCTGGCTTTTGCTTTTAGGCCAATGCAAAATAAAACATAATACGAATGAAATTGTGAAAAATCCGTAAAAATATTGATATAGAATTGTAAAAACGGTATGTTATAAAAAAAGAGGCGGTAGCGTCGGTACAATTTAAAGTGAAAAATGTAGCTTCCATTTTCCTTTGAGGATGGCAAGGACAATTCGAAGACGGAAGTTTTCAAAATCCAATCCGACGCTTCGTTTGAGAAGGATTGTTTTAGCGGGGGGTGTCGGGAAATGACTGCAGGCCCACAATATATGCCGTGGTGAATATGGATTTGCCACCATATATTGTGGGTTTTCTGCATTACCCGACAGTCCCTTTGTATTGTATAACGGGTCATTCTTGGCTATAGGAGTGATGACGTGTTCTTTCACCGAAATTTCACCGAATCAAGTCATTTTGTACCGGCTGATAGAACAGCCGCCGTATTTCTTCCAAGTCCCTTGCTTGTCCGAGAACCCACATCAGCTTGGTGACGACCGCTTCCAGGGTCATGTTGTACGCCTCGATGACGGGATAGCGTTCCTTGACCTGCTTGCCCACCTGGTAGACCGACATGTCGCTGCCCTCGTAAGGCACCTGCGTCATCATCACGAACGCCCTTCCGCTGTCAATCCACCCGCCAATCGCACGGGCAAAATCCCCGTCGCCGCCGCCCGGCAGGCCGCCCACCCCGAACGACTGGCAAATGACGGCCCGATAGTCGTCCTTGAGTTTATACAAGGCGTGGGGGGTCATTCCGGGAACCAGGGTGAGCAAAAGCACCCGTTCTTCCAGGTTGTCAAAAAAAAGCGGTTTCGCGCCGGATGGGTAGGATTTCGCGGCCAGGTAACGGATCATCCTCCCGTCGCGGATGACGGCGATTTCCGGATAATCGACGCTGGAGAAGGCGTTGTAGCTTTTCGTCCGCTCCTTCCTCGCGCGCGTTCCCAGGATCACCTTTCCGTCAAACACGAGGCTGACGTCGTGGGACGCGTCGTCCGTCGCGTAGAGGAAGCTGTTTAATAGGTTCATGCGGGCGTCCGTGTCATTTAACGAGATAGATTTCTGCGAGCCCGTAATGACGATGGGTTTCGGCGAATTTTGCACGAGGTAGGAGAGGGCCGCCGCCGTGTAGGCCATCGTGTCCGTGCCGTGCGTGATGACGAAGCCGTCGTAACGGTCGTAGTGTTCTTCGAGGGCGGCGCGGATTTCAAGCCAGTGGGCGGGGCAAATGTTCGTGCTGTCGAGATTCATCAACTGCAGCGCCTCCACCTGGCAAAAAGAGCCGATTTCGGGAACATGGCACAAAATTTCCTCCGAGGTGATGCAGGGGGAGAGGCCGTGCCCGCCCTCGCGGGAGGCGATGGTGCCGCCCGTGGCCAACATTAAAATGCGCTTCATAGAGATCCATCCTTTCGTAAAAACTATCTGTTTAAAGCATACTGGCACGACATGCGTTTGTCAACCGAAATTCATTTTCCACCCGTTTGACCTGGTCAGTTTCCGATTGCGTTTCACATGAGTAAATCCAGCATGTGCCAGAAATGCGGGCTTACGCCCAAAGAATATCGCAAGACGTGGGCGGCCTTGCCGCAACGATTTTAGGGGGAATTGATTTTTTCCTTGATGAGGGAACAAAAAAATTTAAAACATTGTTTGACATTTGCATGTCATGCGGTTATAATATCTTCGGAACAAGGGCGTTCTCTATAGGTGGAGAACGCCCGTTTTATGCACATGGGACAGAAAGGCATATCAGATGGCAGGCGCACAAAGATGTATTTTGCCAGCATGGCTGACTTGTGCACCGCCGCAAGAACGCCGGTGGCGTTCTTGAAGCTGTTTACATAGCTTGTCCCGGCGCGACAAGTAGGGGGAAAATCGTCCCTACTCGACAAAATGGGTATTTTATATGGTAATCAAGTTCGGGCGAAGGAGGCATGTGGGATGCATCATTATACAAGAAAAGAGATTTTGGAGATGGTGGAAGAGGAGGACGTGGGATTTATCCGGCTGCAGTTCACGGATATTTTCGGCACGATGAAGAACATGGCCATCACGGTCGGCCAGCTTAAGCGGGCGCTTGACAATGACTGCGTGTTCGACGCGGCGGCAATCGAGGGGTTCGCGGATTGTGGCGGGGATACGGATCTTTATTTGTACCCCGATTTGAACACGTTCGAAATCTTTCCGTGGAGGCCGCAGCAGGGGAAGGTGGCACGGCTGATTTGCGACGTGTACCGGCCGGACGGCACACCGCTTCCCTGCGACCCGCGCAACATTTTAAAGAGGGAGGTCCTCAAGGCGGAAAAGATGGGATATGCGTTGAACGTCGGGCCGGAGTGCGAGTTTTTCTTGTTCCATTTGGATGACGACGGCCTGCCGACCACGATTACCCACGAGCAAGGCGGCTATTTTGACGTGGCGCCGCTGGATTTCGGGGAAAATGCCAGGCGCGACATCGTTTTGACGCTCGAGGACATGGGATTTGAAATCGAAGGCTCCCACCACGAGATTGCGCCCGCCCAGCATGAGATTGACTTCCGTTTCGGGGAGGCCATGCAGACGGCGGACAGTATCATGACACTCAAGATGGTGGTCAAGACGATTGCCAAGCGTCACGGCCTGCACGCCACGTTCATGCCCAAGCCGAAAGCGGACTGCCACGGTTCAGGGATGCACGTGAACCTTTCCTTGTGGAAGGACGGGAAAAACAGGTTCCAGGACGACGCGGATGAGAACGGGCTAAGCCGGGAGGCGTATTATTTTCTAGGGGGATTGTTGAAGCACATGAAGGCCATCACGTGCATCGCCAATCCGACCGTCAACTCGTATAAGCGGTTCGTGCCCGGTTACGAGGCGCCGACGTACATCACGTGGTCGAAGAAGGCGAAAAGCCCGCTGGTGCGCGTCCCGGCCAGGAAGGGCGAGCGCACGCGGCTGGAGCTTCGCAGTCCCGATTCGGCGGCCAACCCGTATTTGACGCTGGCCGTGTTGCTGGCGGCGGGCATGGAAGGCATACAAAATCAAATCGAGCCGCCAAGAAGCGTGGACGAGGACGTGCAGCGGATGCAAAAGGACGTGCGAAAAGGGCTTGGCATCGAAAGGCTGCCAAAAACCCTGGAGGAAGCGGTGTCGGAGTTGGAGCAAGACGACCTGGTCAAGAACGTGCTTGGCGAGAAATTGGCGGCGAAGCTCATCGTGTCATACCGAAAGGCGTATGAGGAGTACAACGTGCAGGTGACGGACTGGGAGTTGTCCAATTATCTGCACAGGCTGTAGGGCCATGCCGGGGTGTTCTGAAAATGGACGCGCGTCGTGGCGCGTGGCTCGTTTGGACACGGCGGGCCGGCGGCCATGGACGAAAATGACGGGAGGTGTGGGCTGGCGTGAATGACATTGTCGTCGTATTTCCGAAAAAGGAAGTCGCAATCAATATTCGCAATGTCCTGGTGCGCGGCGGCATTGACGTGTACGGGGTCTGCACCACGGGCGCGCAGGTGTTGCAGGCGATTGACAATCTGGACGAGGGCGTCATCATCTGCGGTTATCGCCTGAAGGACATGGTTTATACGCAATTGCGGGAGAGCGTGCCGGAGTCGTTCGAGCTGCTGTTAATCGCCTCGGCGGACAAATGGAGCCGGGAACTGGCCGAGGGCGTGGTGGGCCTAAGCCAGCCGTTCAAGGTTTATGACTTGATAAACACCGTGGAAATGATGCTAAAGGCCCAGCAGCGGCGGCGCAGGAAACGCCGCGAGGAGGCGAAGCGGAGGAATCCGGCACAGCGTGCCGTCATTGAAAAGGCCAAGTCGCTTTTGATGGAGCGAAACAATTTGACAGAGGAAGAGGCGCACCGCTATCTGCAGAAAAACAGCATGGAGAGTGGCACCAACATGTTGGAGACGGCGCGGATGGTGCTGACGATCATGGGAGAATAAGCGGTATCGGCGCGGTGTTGTTTGCGCGGGTAACGGGCCAAAGTCATGCTTGCATGAACTTGGCGAAAATGATGGGAGAATGATTGTATGAAGTTTACAAAAATGCAGGGCTTGGGCAATGATTACGTGTACGTAAATTGCTTTGAGGAAAAAGTGGAGAATCCGTCCGAGGTGGCAATACGGGTGAGCGATCGGCATTTCGGCATCGGATCGGACGGGCTGATTTTAATCAAGCCGTCAAGCGTGGCGGATTTTGAGATGGAGATGTACAACGCGGACGGCTCGCGCGGGGAAATGTGCGGGAACGGCATCCGCTGCGTGGCGAAGTACGTCTATGATTATGGATTGACGGACAAGACGGGCATTTCCGTGGAGACGCTGGGCGGAATCAAGTACCTGGAATTGACCGTGGAAGAGGGAAAGGTGAAGCTGGTGAAAGTGGACATGGGAAGGCCGGAGTTAAGCCCGGCGCGGATTCCGGTCGTCGCGAGGGGGGATGCCGCCATCGACGAGCCAATCAAGGTGGGCGATGCGACGTACCGCATGACCTGCGTGTCGATGGGGAATCCGCACGCGGTCGTCTTCGTCGATGACGTGGACGGCCTGCCAATCGAGAAAATCGGTCCGCTGTTTGAAAACCATGGGCGGTTTCCACGGCGGGTAAACACGGAATTTGTAAAGGTGGTGGATGAAAATACCGTGCAGATGCGCGTATGGGAGCGCGGCTCTGCGGAGACGCTGGCCTGCGGGACGGGAGCCTGCGCGGTGGCAGTGGCTTGCAGCTTAAACGGCCTTACGGGGGACGAGGTGACGGTAAAACTTCTCGGCGGCGACTTGCAGGTTCACTGGGACAAGGAAAGAGATGCCGTGTTTATGACGGGGCCGGCCGAGGTCGTGTTTGACGGGACGTGGGAGAAGGCGTGACAGGGCGCGTCGGCAGGGATGGATTCAAACGGAAAAGGAAAGAGAGGGAATACGGACGATGTTCAAGGTAAATGAAAATTATTTGAAACTGCCGGGGAGCTACTTGTTTTCAACGATTGGGAAGAAGGTGGCGGCCTATTCGGCGGCCAACCCGGACAAGACGATTATCCGCCTGGGAATCGGCGACGTGACGCAGCCGCTGGCCCCGGCGATTATCCAGACGTTGCACGAGGCCGTGGACGAGATGGCGTGTGCGGAGACGTTTCGGGGGTACGCGCCGGATTTGGGGTACGAATTTTTGCGAAGCGCGATGGCGAAAAACGATTATCAGGCGCGGGGCTGCGACATTTCCGCGGACGAGGTGTTCATTTCCGACGGGGCGAAGTGTGATTCGGGAAACATCCAGGAAATTTTTTCCACGGACAATAAAATCGCCGTCTGCGACCCGGTGTATCCGGTTTACGTGGACACCAACGTGATGGCGGGCAGGACGGGCACGTACGATCCGGCCAAGGAGACGTGGAGCGACGTGATTTATATGCCGTGTACCGAGGCGACGAATTTTGCACCGGAGCTGCCGAAAGAAATACCAGACATCATTTATTTGTGTTTTCCGAACAATCCGACCGGCTCGACGATTACGAAAAACCGGCTTCAGGAATGGGTGGATTACGCGAACAAGGTCGGGGCCGTCATCATTTACGATGCCGCCTACGAAGCCTACATTTCCGAGAAGGACGTGCCGCACACGATTTATGAGTGCGAGGGCGCGAGAAGCTGCGCGATCGAGCTTCGAAGCTTTTCCAAGAATGCCGGGTTTACCGGGGTGCGGCTGGGGGCGACGGTTATCCCGAAGGACGTAAGGTGCGGGGACGTGACGCTGCACTCGCTGTGGGCGAGACGGCACGGGACGAAATACAACGGCGCGCCCTACATCGTGCAGAAAGCCGGCGAGGCGGTCTATGGCGAGGCCGGGAGGGCGCAGCTGAAGGAGCAGGTTGCCTATTACATGCGAAACGCCAAGGTGATTTACGAAGGCCTGAAGGACGCGGGATACCGCGTGTCGGGCGGCGTCAACGCGCCGTACATCTGGCTGAAGACGCCGGGGGACATGACCTCCTGGGAGTTTTTTGACATGCTCCTTACGCGGGCGAACGTGGTCGGCACGCCGGGCTCGGGATTCGGACCCTCCGGGGAAGGGTATTTTAGGCTGACGGCGTTTGGCAGCCATGAAAACACGGTGGCGGCAATCGAGCGTATCAAGGCGATGTAAAGGGGGACGGTGACCGTGTGGCGTGCAAGGGGGCGGCGGGCGTTTTTTTCCGGTAATGGCTCGGACTTAGCCCATAATATTTTTTGAAAGCCGTGGAAAAGTGTTCCATGGAAGAGTAGCCCAATTGTTCGGCGATGGCCGTGATGCTCATCGGGCTTGCGAGCATGACGGCGGCGGCGGACATGCGGGCTTCTATTTTTTTCTCCTGGAAGGTCTTTCCGTATTGGGTTTTGAGCAGGCGTTCCGTTTGGCGCGGGCTTAAAGAAAGGCGGCGGGAAAGTTCTTCCAGTGACAAGTTCTGGTATTCATAGAGAAAATAGTCCTCGAGGATGACGGTCGTCTGGCCGGAAGGGGCGGTTTCGTCAGGGAGGGCCTGGCGGCTGTCATGCCCGTAATTTCGGGCGCACTTTATCAATAATTGTGTGAGCAAGGCGCTCACCATCGTCTTGTATCCGGCAGGATGCAAGGTCAGTTCTTCAAAAATCTGTTCCATCAGCGGCAGCAGGTTTTCTCGGTCGGCCCCGAACCAAAATGGCGTGCTGCAAAAATCAGACATTGTGCCGTCGTGGCCGTTTTTGTGCCTGCCGTCCTTGTCGGCACCGTCTCTGTAACGCTTTCCGTCCGTGGCATATTTGTGACCGATATCGAATTTACGGCCTTTGCCGGGAGACAGTTTTTTGACGTAAATGCAATATTCCCGCATGGGGTCGGCCTCGTTGAAAAACTGGGAGTGCTCCACATGTGCGCCCGTGACGTAAAGCGTTTTCGGGACAATGGCGTAGGAGGAGTGGGCGGCCCGCAGGGCGCCGTATCCGGCGGGGATGTAGTGGATTTCGTAAGTGCCGCTTCCGTGGCTGTGCTTGGGGATGTTGCGCTCCAGCTTTTCAAAAATCGCGTTGAGAAGCTGGAAAGAAACGTCGCCGATGGAAAATTCGATGTTCAGGTTTTGGAATGATTTTCGCATAAATTGCACCTCCCTTTGTTACGGTTTGGCCAAGGCTGAACCGTAACGATGCCCGTCACTCGCATAGTAATGTCAGTATGTCATGATAGGTTACCAGTTCCACGCTTTCTGATTTTTTCGCCAAATCTATGCAACCCTTGGTGAATCCGTTTTTTGCAAATAGAAAGAGTCTTGTTTTTTTATAACGAAATAGGAGGCTCCGGTCGCGATGCCGTAAGGATATTCGTCGATGGCCAAAATCAGGCGTTTTTCTTTGGCCAGCCTGAAAACATGCTCCAAGGCGGCCTGGAACGAAAGGAAGGCCGTTTCGGTTGGGGCATCCATGGAAAACTCCAGAATGCTTTGACTAAGGTTTTCCAGGTTTTGCCTGGCGCTGCTCTCCACGCCCATGAAGTAAATCGCCTTTTTGTCCCTGATAAATTGAGTGATAATCGCGGTTTTTCCTACGCGGCGGCCATAAATGACCACGAACTCAAACTTGTCTGACGTATATAATTTGTCCAGTGAAGAAGCATCCTCCCAGGGTAAATGTCAAAGTGTTTCTTTTGGGGCAATGTGCAGGCATCTCATATAATCGCTTTTGCCATATAAAATTCGATCGACAAGCATGGCATTCTTTTCCAGACGATAAAATGCCATGTAGGATTTAAAGACGACAAAATAGTATCCGGTAAAACTGTTTTCATAATAAAGGGGAGAGCCGGACTTAGGGCGATTTGTCAATGATTCGATTGTATCCATCAAGTCGTCAATATACTTGGTTGCGATATCGTGACTTTGTGAGACTCCGAAAACTTCCGACCATACCCGATCCAAATCGCGGACTGCCTTTTTTGAGTATTCAATTCTACACCTTTTCATGGCTTTTTACCATGAAAATATGCTCGCACTTTATCTGACGTGACATATCCTTCTTCCTCGCCGGAGCGTCTGCCTTCGTTAAGCTCGCACATCAAGCGGAGCATGGCTTTTGTTTTCTCGAATTCCTCGTCCTCTGCAATGTCGCGAATCGTATATTTTCCTCTTCCATTGACTGTCAGGTATACGGGAGAACCAACGGATACTTTTTCAAGAACCGTATTATAATTACGTAAATCTGAAACTGGACTTATGATGGCCATAAGGTCACTTCCTTTCTGTTTTTCATATCATAGCATGATGGAATGTTTTAAGCAATATTTTGTGCGAAATTATTCTAAATATTTATTTCGTCACTTTTCGCGGGGGGATGCCCAAACGGTTGCGAAAAGCAGCATTATTTCCGCAAGTTCTTCCGATATTCGCTCGGCGTGCAGCCGATGCATTTCTTGAACGTCCGCGTATAGTAATTGAAGTCCAGCATCCCGACGTAGGCGGCAATCTCCTGGACCTGCATGTTCGTGGCGCTCAAAAGCCGCAGGGATTCGTGGATGCGCAGGTTGGTCACGTAGTCGGTGACGGTCGCGTCCATTTCCTTCTTGAAGATTCGGGAGAGGTAGGGCGCGCTGACGTGGAAATAGTCGGCCAGCGTGGACAAGGTCAGGGTGCCGCTTAAGTTGAAGTCGATGTAATTTAATACGTCCTTGACTAGCTTGGAATATTTTGTCCGTGACTTGTTTTGCACCAGCAGGCAGTAGTTGCGGATGATTTTTTCGTGTAACTTGTTTAGCTGCGCGTCGGATCCGGCCTGGTTGATGAGCTTGACATGTCGGCCGGAAAGCTCGTGGATGAAAACCGGATGGACGTGCCCTAGTTTTGCGCCTTGCCGCATGAGGGTGTTCATCGAAATGAGTCCGGCTTTCTTGTCATACAGCGGGTCGCTGATGCGGGGGGCGTACAGCATGCTCATGAAGCGACGTGACAGTTCCAGGGATTCGGCGACGTTGCCCTTCGAAATGGCCGCTAGAATCGGTTCCTCAAGGCTATAGCGTTCCTCCGTGGCCTTGACGTTCAGCATGTAATTGTCGACGGGCACGTAGTCGGTATCCGTCGTTTCCACGTCGGGATCCAGTTCCTTAAAATCAAAATCGGCTTCCTGCGGCGAGATGTAATCCATCAGGTCGTACAAGATGGAAATCAGGCGGAGATTATTGTTAAATACGGGAAGCTGGTTTAGGAGGTCGCCAATCGTCTCCGCTTCGTCGTGGTTCAAGTGGTGGGTCCAGATGACGTGGTCCATGTATTCCTGGTCGGCATCGGTTTTCAAGAAAGGGCCGATGGTGACCACGTCCTTGCCGTCCCCATAAGGACGGAACAAAATGTAATGGAGCAGGTAGCGGTCGCAGTATTCGGTGAACGTATGCGTCTCAAGGTTCTCCATGATGCCGTGGATGGTTCCGTAAAGGCGCGCGGAGTCCTTAAGTCCCTTGCGCAGGCCGAGGTCGACGGAAGAAATGTCGGAAAACGGCCATGAAAAATAATTGAAGTTCAATGCCAGCGCGTCGCGCAATAATCTTTGTAAAAAATGAATCAAAGCGATATCCATAACATAATCCCTCCGTGATGTCTTTAGCGTCGGTGTACGGAGGGCAACATGCCTGGTGACTAAAAACGGCAGCCGCCCTTGTTTAGGTATTATAGAAGATACTTTTGAAAATGTAAATACAAGAATTGACCTAAATCACCCTAAAATCAAAAATATGGTTAAAATAATGCTAAAATGGGCTAGAATTATGATAACGGCTTGTTTAAAATTGTGCTAATATTAGTCCATCACAAGAGAAGGTGCCTTTGGCATTGGGACACGGTTCATTTGGTTCCCGCTTGGGCGCGAATGGCATCGGGAAAGGAGCGGTATGGGAGAGGAAGTTTTGGAAATCAGGCACATGCATAAGGCGTTCGGGCCGACCATCGCCTTGAAGGACGTGGACGTCACGTTGAAAAAGGGCGAGATTCGCGGGCTGATTGGGGAAAACGGTTCCGGGAAATCGACCATCATGTCCATCGCCTGCGGTATGCAGCCGCAAACGAGCGGTGAAATGCTTTATCAGGGAAAACCGTGGCGCCCGTCGAACATGGTGGAGGCGCAGGCGGCGGGCATTTCCATGATTTTGCAGGAGGCCAACACGATTCCCGGGGTCACGGTGGCGCAGAACATTTTTGCCGGGCATGAAAAGGAATTCTCGCGCATGGGCATCATCAACATGGAAAAAATGTACCGTGAGGCCGAGCGCCTGTTGGAGAAGTTCGGCATCGAGCGCATCCATGCCAGGGACGCCATCAATCATTATAATTTTGAAGACCGCAAGCTGATTGAAATCGTGCGCTGCGTCACCGACGAGACGCGGATTCTGGTGGTGGACGAGACGACGACGGCGCTTTCGCTGGAAGGCCGCGAAATCCTTTATAAGTTGATTCACAAGATGGCGGAGGAAGAGGACAAGACCGTCGTGTTCGTCTCCCACGACATGGACGAGATTTTGGAGCATTGCTCGGTGCTGACGGTGCTGCGCGACGGCGAGATTGTCGGGGAGTTAAGCCGCCAGGAGATGGACGCGCCGGATGCCGTGCAAAAGATTCGATATTTGATGGTAGGACGTGAAATCGGGGAGAAATATTACCGCGAGGATTTTGATTCCAGCCATGGCAAGGAAGTGGCGTTGGAGCTTGAAGACGTTTCCTGGGGGCCGATCAAGCATTTCAACCTGAAGCTGCACAAGGGGGAAATCCTGGGATTTGGCGGTCTGTCCGGTTGCGGGATGCATGAAATCGGGCGCATCGCCTATGGAATCGAAAGGCCCGAGGGCGGAAGGGTGCTAAGGAACGGCAAGGAAATCAAGACCCCGCTGGCGGCAATCGAGAGCGGAATCGGTTACATTTCCAAAAACAGGGATCAGGAGGCGTTGGTATTGGACGCGTCCATCGAGCAGAACATCGTGTTGCCGTCGCTGAAGTCGTTGGAAAAGGGCATCATGGTCCTGCCTGGGGACGAGCATAGGATGGCGGGCAAGGAAATCGAGTCGTTTCGAATCAAGTGCCATGGCGGTCGGCAGCTGGTGAACACCTTGTCCGGCGGCAACAAGCAGAAGGTGTCGTTTGCCAAATGGTCGGCGAAGGGATCCGAGGTTATCATCATGGACTGCCCCGCGCGGGGCGTGGACATCGGCGTCAAGCAGGCGATGTACGCGTTGATTGAGCAGATGAAAAAAGACGGCAAGGCGGTCCTGATGATTTCCGAGGAGTTGTCGGAACTGGTGGGGATGGCGGACGAAATCGTCATCATGAAGGACTACGAGGTGACGAAGACGTTTACGCGCGCGCCGGAATTGAAACAGACGGACATCGTTGAATATATGATTTGAGATACCAGCGTCAAAAGGTCATGTGTGACATGCTTGCATGTCAGTACATGACCTTGGGACGCGCCGAACATGAGAAAGGAGCCCGGAAGGGCGGATTTCGAATGTTTGAAGGAGTGCGTGAGCGCGAAGCGCGGAGCAATCCGTAGGTATCGTGGCAAAGATGATGTTGGGGTCAAAAGGTCATGTGTGACATGCTTGCATGTCAGTACATGACCTTGGGACGCGCCGAACATGAGAAAGGAGTCCGGAAGGGCGGATTTCGAATGTTTGAAGGAGTGCGTGAGCGCGAAGCGCGGAGCAATCCGTGGGTATCGTGGCAAAGATGATGTTGGCATCATGAGTTAAAATGATTTTAAGGAGAAGAGAAATGCAAGAAGCAGTAAAAGCAACGAGTGCCGTTCCCGTCCGGGAATGGCTAAAGAAAAACGCGACGACGGTGGCTTCCTATGGCGGGCTGATTTTCTGCATCCTGCTGTTTACCATCGTGACGCCGCTCAAAGGGGAAAGCATCTGGTCGGCGGAGAAGCTGGGAACCCTGATGTCCAACGTGATTGTGACCGCGCTGATGTCGGTGGGAGCCGTGTTCATCTACGCGATGGGAAATCTGGACATCAGCATCGGCAAGCAGATTGGTATTTACGCCACGCTGATGGTCGTGCTGGGAAACACGACAGGCAGCCTGGTTCCCGGAATCCTGCTGTGCATTTTGCTGTCGCTGGTATTCGCGGTCATCAACGGGGCGTCGGGGCCGTTGCTCAACATCATCCCCATCATCCCGTCGGTCGTGGTCATGCAGGTTCTAAGTGGAATCATTACCATCATATACGCGACGCTGGGAACCCGCAGCGTCACTCTGCGGACGGTTGATTACGGCGTGTTCAAGTCCCCGCTTTTGATGCTGGCGGTGCTGGTGGTGGAAATCGTGGCGGCGGTGTTTCTGTTCAATTACACGAGGGTCGGAAAATACGCGAAGATGCTGGGGGCGAACAAGACGGCGGCGGTGCAGAGCGGGGTCAGCCTGTTAAAGTTCCGGCTGCTCTGCTACATGATTGCCGGAATCTGCTTCGTCGTGGCGGCCATTTTCCAGATGGGGTATACGGGTTCCGCGTCCGATTCGACGGGAACGGGATTTGAAATGAACATCATGGTGTCGCTGATCTTGGGCGGCATGCCGATTTCCGGCGGGATGCGCTCGCGGATTTCGGCGGCGGTGGTCGGGTCGTTCACGTTCGCCCTGCTCGACGTGGGTCTGCCGTTAATCGGCCTGCCGACCCGCATGACGTTTATCGCCAAGGCGGTGATATTCTTAATCGTGGTACTGATTACCAGCCGCAAGAAGGGCGGCGCTTTACCGAGGTGATAGGCGGGGAATCCGTTGTCATTCATACCGTGTCGGCGCGGGGGCAAGTGTGACGGAGGTTCCCGATATCATAGACGAGTAAAAGTCGATTGCTTCGTGCAAAGCACTCCCGCGATCGCCACCCGCATTTACAATTCGGGCTATCGCCCTACTTGTTCATGCGGGTTAGCCCGTCCGATGCCGAAACGAATATGCAAGCCAGCTTGCATTCGTTTCGCCGCCGTCCGGGACTTTTACAGTAAAATTACAAATATCAAAAAATCAAGGAGGTCATTATGAAAAAGTTGACGAAAAAAGTGGTAGCGGTAGTCTTGGTTCTGGCAATGGCATTTTGCATGTTGGCCGCGTGCGGGACGGACGGGGACGGCGGGGACGCTTCGAAGGAAAACGGAGGAAGCGGGAACACGCAGGCAGAAAATGGCGGCGACACCAAGGGCGGGAAGATTTTGTTGCTTTCTAATGTGAGCAGTGGCACGCTTTACGATTTTAACATTACCTACATGGATATGTGGACGAAGGAACTGGGATACAGTTACGAGATTATCTATGGCGATGGGGCGAATGACCCGGCCGGCAACCTGACCGCGGTAAAGAACGCCATGACGAGCGACGTGGTCGGCCTGATTGCCATGCAGGACGGCGGGATTTCAGACATCATGGCCGAGTACCCGGAACTTTTCGTGGTCGGCATGGCCAGTGACATGGCATCGGTCTATGGCGAGGGAGGAGCTAGTGCGGCCTGCGCGGACAACGAGAAGTTCCTTGGCACCGTGGCAGGCGGGTACGCGGACGGTAACAAGATTGGTGAGAAGATGGCGGAGAAGGTGATTGAAAAAGGGTATCAAAAGGTCGCCATCTGCATGTCACCGGCATTCGCCTACCCGCAGTACGCGATTGCTGACAAGGCGTTGCGGGCGTATATCGAGGAATATAACGAGACGGCATCCGAGAAAATCGAAGTTATTGACGACGAGCCGACCGTTTTGATGTTCAAGCCGCTCGACGACACATATTTTAATGAAAAGCAGCACCAGGATCTGGATGCCATCGTTGGCTTCTGTGCCGGCCAGTCGTTCATTTACCCGGTACTGGCAAATGCCATCGGGAACGGCCAGGCGGATGCGGACACCAAGCTTCTGACGTTCGGTCTGCAAGGCGACCAGGCATTGGTGGACGACGTGGGCACGGGAATCGTGCAGGGGCTGTATTTGCCGAATTATGAGGAAATGTTTTTCGCGCTGGTCATGCTGGACAATGCCATCCAGGGAAAGCAGTTTGCGGACTTTGAAAAGTCAGAAGTGCTTGACGGGGCGTACGTCAACATCACGAGTGACGAGGTCATGACGACCGTAGAGGAGGACAGCCCGCTTTTGAGCAGTGACATGTCAAAACTCGCGTTATCCATGGAGGATGGCAAGCAATATTTTACAAGGTACAACGAGGACGCGACATACGCGCAACTGGTGGATTTGATGAATTCCGACGCCTTTACGGAAAAGGGTTACGAGAAGTAAAAAGCGTGGAAATGGTGGAACGCTGCCGTTTGGTATGTTCGGACGGCGGCGTGACAAAAGCGGGTCGTGGAGGCCCGTAAAAAGAAAAGATAGGGAGGTCGTTCCTGAAAATGAAGAAGAAAATGAGTGTTCCAAAACGAATCGCGGGGACTTTGGCGCTGCCGGTTCTGATGTTCCTCGTGATGGCGGTGTTCTGTAACGTGAACGGGGTGACGTATTTTGGCACGGTGGCAATGTGGCGGACGCTGGTGGTCAATATCGCGGTCTCGTGCACTTGCGCGCTGGGAATCGGCCTCCAGTTCAACAACGGGCGGTTTGACTTTTCCGGCGGGGCAATCATGCTTTTGTCGGCGATTATTGCGGGGAACGTGGCGAGGAATTCGGGCAATTCGATTGTGTTGTTTGCCGTTTTGTGCCTTGTATCTTGTACGGTGTTAAGCATTCTGGTGGCCGTCCTCTATGCTTACGGAAGGTTGCCGGTGGCCGTGAGCACGATTACCATCGCGCTGCTCTACGAGGCCGTCACGCCGCTGATTTATAACGGCGCGGGCATCAACCTGATTGCCAACATGGAATTGAAAAGATTTTCCCAGTTCCCGCTTGTTTTAATCCCGCTCGTGTTAGCGCTTTTCGTTTACATTTTTTACAAACGGTATACCGTGACGGGCAAGCAGTCCGCGCTCTTGGCCAACAACCAGGGGGCGGCGGTCAACATCGGCATCAACGAGAAGAAGAACGTGATTCTTTCGTACGCGTTCAGCGGCCTGATTTTTGGCTGCGCGACGATGATATGGACGTCCCAGACGATTAAGTCGGCGTCATTTTCCTCGCTTTCAACGGTAGGAGATCTTTTCACCAACATCCTGCCGGTGTTTATCGGGTTGGCGTTGGCCGGATTTTGCGGGGAGGCCGTCGGGACGCTGATGGGGGCGCTGACCCTTAGCATGATGTCCTACGGGCTGCAGGCGGTGCTCTCGGCTGAGATGGGCAGCGCGATTTCCATGGTGCTGATGGGCGTGTTCATTTTCGTGTTTAATGTCATCACCACGCCGTATGGTAGCGTGATTACGAAGTGGTATCAGAATATGAAACGGAAAAAGGCACTGAACGTATGATGGCGTGGGAAAAGGCACTGAACGCGTGATGGCGCGGGAAAAGGCACTGAACGCATGATGGCGTGGGAAAAGGCACTGAACGCATGAGGGCAGGGGAATAAATGCAGAATGCCGTGACAGACGGTGGTAGTTTGGCAGGAAATGAGGATGATGTAATATGAGTGTGAATTTAAAGGAAAAACCGTTTTATCTGGATGACGAAGGCGTGCGCTGGGTGCAAGAGACGATTGCCGGCATGACCCTGGAGGAGAAAATCGGCCAGTTATTCATCCACCTGGGCAGGAGCACGGACGAGGGTTATCTGCGCGGGATGGTCGAGCGGTACCATATCGGCGGGGCCAGGTATGTCGAGCGGGACGCGAAGAAAATTTTCGCCCAGAACCAGTGTTACCAGAAATACAGCCGTATCCCGATGTTCGTCGCGGTCAACGGGGAGACCGGCGGGGACGGGATTTGCAAAGAAGGGACGTTCGTCGCCACCGAGGCGGAATGCGAGGCCAGTGATGATGTGGCCAGCGCGTACGGGCTGGGGCTGGTAAGCGGGCGCGAGGCGGAGGCCCTTGGCTGCAACTGGAATTTTGCCCCGATGGCGGACATCGTGCTGAACTGGCGCAACACCATCGTCAACACCCGCTCGTTCGGGCGTGACCCGGACAAGGTGCTCGCCATGTGCAAAGCTTATATCAAGGGTTGCCGGGAGAGCAACGTGCTCCCTTGCGTGAAGCATTTTCCCGGGGACGGGGTCGAGGAGCGCGACCAGCACCTCGTGCTGGGCATTAACGACCTTTCCTGCAAGGAGTGGGATGAAACGTTTGGCAAAGTGTATGGAGGGCTGATTGAGGACGGGCTGGAAAGTATCATGGTGGGGCACATCGCCTTGCCGTCCTACAGCCAGAAACTGTGTCCGGACATGCGCCTGGAAGAAGTGAAGCCTGCCACGCTCGCGCCGGAGCTGGTAAAAGGGCTTTTGCGTGAAAAATTAGGTTTCCAGGGACTGGTGGTGACGGATGCCTCCCACATGGGCGGGCTGCTCGGCGCGGCACCGCGTCGGGAACAAGTGCCGGGTGCCATCGCGGCCGGATGCGACATGTTCTTGTTTTTCCATGACCCGGACGAGGATTTCCAGTATATGATGGATGGTTACAAAAACGGTGTCATCACCGAGGAACGCCTCACGGAGGCGTTGGAGCGGATTCTTGGCATGAAGGCGAAGCTTGGGTTGCACAAAAAAAGAATGCCGGAGACTTTTGATGAAAAAAACGTGCTGGGGTGTGCAGAACACCAAAAAATCGCGGAAGAAATCGCCGGCAAGGCGATAACGCTGGTCAAGGACACGCAGCATTTGCTGCCGGTTTCCGTGGCGGAGAAGCGGCGGGCGCGGCTGTATTTTCTGGAGAGCGCGCCGGTTTCCTATGCGGACGGCGGCGACCCGGCCAAGAAAATCGTCGTCGAGGAGCTTGAGCGGGTGGGTTTTTCGGTGGACGTGAATCCTTCTTACTACGAGCTGGAGATGGAACACATGTCGCCGGTGAACCGTTACCGCGTGATGGACATGCCGTCTGTGAAAGAATTTCGTGACCGCTACGACGTGGTGTTCGTGTTCGTCCACATGAAGGGGTACGCGCAGGAAAATAACGTGCGGGTGAAATATTCGGCGGCGCATTCCAACGAGCTGCCGTGGTGGACGCGGGAGGTGCCGACAATCTGCGTGTCGTTAAATTACACGAACCATTTGTATGACCTGCCGATGATGCAGACGTACATAAACGCCTACGCGCCGACCAGGAGCGGCATCCGGGCGGCGGTGGAAAAGATAGTCGGACGGCCGGGCTCGAGCCGAGCAAAATCAAGCGGCGACCCGAGCGACAAGCGAAGCGTTCGCGAGCCGGTTTGCGATAGCAAACCGGAAACGAGCAGCGCGGAATCAAACGGCGATATAGGGGACAAGCGAAGCTTTTGTGAGCCGGGATTCACCGGGAAATATAATGAAAATGTGTGGTGTGGTAGTTGGGCCACAAAAATATAAGCACATGATATCGGCCCTGGGCGGTGGCAAGACATATGGACAGGTTCGTCTGGCCATTTGGCGTGCCGCCATCCGGGGCCGCTTTTGGGAAAGAAGGAAAATCATGGAAAATAAAATGGAATATGTGAGGAAGCACCCGTACCTGGTCTGTCTGGATTCGGACGGTTGCGTCATTGACGGTATGACCATCAAGCATTTGCAATGCTTCGGCCCTTGCGCGGTGGCGGAGTGGGGTCTGGAAGCTCACAAGGAGGAGCTTTTGCGGTATTGGAACGAGGTCAATTTGTACCGGATGAGCAGGGGCATCAACCGCTTCAAGGGACTGGCGTTGTTGTTGCAATATGCGAAGGAAAAAGGTTATATTGATGATGGGCTGGAATGTTACCGCGAGTGGGTGGATTCCTCGCCGGAATTGTCCGAGGCGGCGCTGGAGCGGGAAATCGCACGAGTGAGTGTTGAAGCGGCGGGGCGGGAGTTTGCGCGAATGGATGCCGGGGCATCGGGACAGGAGCCCGCGCGAACGGATGCCAGGACACTGGGACAGGAGCCCGCGCGGACGGGCGACAAGGTGTTGAAAAAGGCCTTGTCGTGGTCGAGGGCGGTCAACCGCGCGGTGGCGGCCATCCCGGGGGAGAAGAAGCCGACGTTTGAGGGTGTGCGAAAGGCACTTGAGAAAGCGCATGCGCACGCGGACGTGGCGGTCATTTCGGCGGCGAACGCGGCGGCGGTCGAGGAAGAATGGCGGTGTAACGGCTTGTTGGAGTACGTGGACGTCTGCATGACGCAGGAATACGGGAGCAAGGCCGAATGCATCGGAAAGCTTTTGCAATGTGGTTATGAACCGGGGCAGGTCGTCATGCTGGGGGACGCGCCGGGCGACCATGCGGCGGCGGATAAAAACGGGGTGTTGTTTTTTCCGGTTCTGGCCGGAAAGGAAACAAAATCCTGGGAGGAATTTTGCGGGCGGGTGTTTGATTTGTTCGTGCAGGGAAAGTATGACGGGGAAATGCAAAAAGGGTACTTGGAGGAGTTCGAGGGAAACTTGTCATAGCGTCGGTTTACAAAAGGGCGTGTTGCCATTTGCATGCGCGACGTTAAGGTGAAAAGGCAAAGAGGAGGACATTTCATATGGGAATGAAAAAAAGACCGCATATCATTATTTTGAATCCGGACGAGATGCGATGGGACACGATGGGGCACATGGGAAATGCGGCGGCACACACGCCCGCGCTGGATGCTTTTGCAAAACATGACGCGGTGTCTTTCGAACGGGCATATTGCCAGAACCCGGTATGCGTGCCGAGCCGCTGCAGTTTTTTGACGGGACTGTACCCCCACATCCGGGGGCATCGGACGATGAGGTACTTGCTTCATGAGGGTGAGACGAGCTTGTTCAAGCAGCTGCGCGAGGCGGGGTATTATGTGTGGCTTAACGGGAGAAACGACCTGGTTGCCGGGCAAATCACCGGCCTGGAGGAACAACACGCGGACGAAATCTTTTATTATGACAAAGGGAAAGCCCCGCGGCGGGTGGATTTGAAAATGCCGGGAGGGGGGGTGAAAGCCGGGAAGGGCGAGGCCCGGACCGGGGAAAAGCATGTTTATGACCATTTTGTGGGAATCCGGGAGGAAAGGGGGCCTGGATGGAACGAGGACTGGACGGACACGAATGCGGCAATCGAACGAATCAGGCATCATGCCGGCTCGGAAAAACCTCTTTGCTTGTTCCTGGGTTGGACAAACCCGCATGTGCCGTACCAGGTGGAGCAAAAGTATTATGACATGGTGGACGGGGACGCCATCGCGGACGAGATTGACCCGGCCGGGCAGCGGGGCAAATCGCGCATGATAGAAAAACTGCAGGAATTGTCCGGCCTGGAAGACAAGACGGCGGAGGAGTGGAGAGAGTTGCGCCATGTTTACCTGGCACAATGTGCCAAGGTGGACGACATGTTCCGGGCGGTGTGTGATGCCTTGAAGGAAGCGGGCATGTATGATGACGCGGCCATTTTCTTTCTTTCCGACCATGGGGATTTCGCGGGCGATTACCATTTGGCGGAGAAGGCACAAAACACATATGAGGACGTGCTCACCCGGGTGCCGCTTTTGGTGAAGCCCCCGAAAATGACGGACGATGACGGGCGGGAGGTTTTTGCGTGTGACGCGGGGGTTGCCGGCGGCGTGGTGGAACTGGTGGATTTTTACGCGACGGTCATGGACTATGCGGGGGTGGAGCCCGTGGAAGACCATTTTGGCAGGAGCCTGCGCCCCGTGGTGGCGGACAGGGACTTCCGGGTGCGTCAGTACGCACATTGCGAGGGCGGCCGCCTGGCACATGAGGAACAATGCGATGAGTGGCACTGCGATCCGCCCAGGCCGGGAATGGATGATTATTGGGCGAAAAAGACGGCAGAATTAGACAGTGAGGCACACGAAAAGACCACGATGGTGACGGACGGGCATTACAAGTTCGTACAGCATTTGAGCGGGGAGCATGAATTATATTGCCTGGATGATGACGCGCGGGAATTGAAAAATTTGTACGTGACAGAGGAGAGGAACGCCGACGGCACGTTTACGGATGGCGCGCTGCAAGGCGTGGTATGGCGTATGCAGGCGGAGCTTTTGCGTTGGTACCAGGAGACGTGCGACGTGGTTCCGAAAGCGTATGACAGCCGGTTTTCCGAGGAACGGATTTGGGGGACGCTGCGTAATTTCGTGCCGGGGGAAATGGAAGAGACGATGCGGGAGTATATCCGAAAGGAACAACCAAGCATCCCGGGGGCGATACGGCACGCGGTTACCCTCCTCGCGGATAACGCCAATTAGGATTACGAGAGCATGAAATGCCGGGAGGGTTTGCGTTTTGCCCTCCCGGTTTGAATGTTTAAAGGTTATATGGTGACGTGGTTCGGATGCCTTGTCCTTGGCGGTTTCACTGTCGCGCACCCGTTGTGCCTTGTGATGCTAAGGGCACTTATTTCCTCAAATACGTCCCGCACCCGAATCCCGTGTAGGTCACGTTGCCGTACGTAAACTGCACGTACAGCCAGTTAGTGCCGCCCACGTTCGTGTAATACCCGTAATTTTGCACGGTCGTGCCCTTGGGAATGACGACCATGGAAGGCTTGTTGGTTCCGGCCCCGGCTCGGATATTGAGGTCCGCGGTAGTCCGGTATGTCCCCGCAAGCTGCCCGGAAAAACTTTTTGCCGACTCGTAGGCGGTTCTTTTCATGGGCGCGTTGTTGGATGGTTTTGCCTGCGACGGGGCGGATGGGGCAGGAGCGGGGGCAGGAGCGGAGTCCTGCGCGACATATTTTGAATGGACGAACCCGTATTTTCCGTTGTACTTGATATAGTACCAGACCGAGCCGTCAGATGCTTTTACGGAATCGCACACGCTGACTTTGCAGCCGTTATTCAGGGGACTAAACGAGCAGGTGCCGTGTTCCGTCCCGGCCCATTTCCTCACGTTAAGCCCGTTGACCGTGACGACTCCCTTCCATTTCTCGTCCTTCCCGGGGTTGCCCGAAGAGGTGGAAGCTTGTTGCGGCGGCGTGGCAATCGTGCCTGCGTTACCGCCGTTGTTGCCACCGTTATTGTTGCGGACGTTGCTGCCGACGGTGATGTTCGTCGCCGTGTGGGCGGCATCGTATAATAAAATGTCCCCCGGCAGGAGGTAGGAGCACCCTTGTGTGTACTTTGCGTCCGTGAGGATGGTGAACCCCGCGGCCCTGAACCCGGAGCGCATGTTGCCGGTATAGGTCGCGTTCACGTTTGCCAATGCCGGGATTCCAAGCAGGTTCCCCGCGGCCTTCGTGTTCGCGATGACGCCGGCGGAACAGTCGGACTCGCAGGCGGCCGTGATTCTTGACGGGTCGTACCCGGAGGCTTTCAACTGGTTCCAGTACGTGTCACGCTGGTACTGGTCGTATCCGATTTTGTCGTTTAACGCGGCGGCACATCCCAGTTCGGCGAGTTTTAGCCCCACGCGGGCGTCTTTCTCATAGCGGAGCACGCAGCTCCACGGCCTGGAATACCATGGGCGCAGGACCCATTCCCCGCCGGTCTGGTCGCCCGCGGCTCCTCCGTGGTATCTCCCGTTCTCGTCGGAACCGGAATTTGAAATGTAATGCGTGGACGTGCTGTTGTAGTAGTTATTATAATTTGCCATGATTATGTAATTCTCCTTCCTATTCGTTGCTTTTGTTTTCTTTGATGATGTACCTTTCATTTGCTGTCTTCGTTTTCCTTGATGATGTACCTTTCATTTGCTGACTTCGTTTTCCTTGATAATGTGCCTGAGCGTGCCCAGCGCGTCGTCGATTTGTTCGTCAATCCACGCGACCAGTTCGGGCTGCTCGACGATCTTGGACAATACCGGGTACATTTCGTAAATCTGGTTGATGACCTGGGCGCGCTTGATGCTGCCCGCGACATCCCATTCCTCATAATCCATCTCGGCTTCCGCCACGAGCTTTAATATCGTCTCGCGAATCTGCATTTTCGCGATGGCAATCTTTTCGTCGTCGGATTTTGCGAGGTAATTCTTCGCTTTTTGGGCTATCGCGGCGGCGAGGCCGAGGATGACCATGGTGGTTGTCCAGTTGTCGTTTATTAATTCCAAAAATTTCTGGATTCCGTTTAAAATGTTCATGTTTTCCTCCTTTCGTCTTACCCGGCGGCATTGCTGGACGAACCTTCATTCTTCGAACGCGTTTCGGTCGTGACAGATTCGTATACGGCGCCATCAGCCGGTTCATTTTCATTCTTCGAACGCATCTCGGCCATGGCGGACTCGTACACGATGCCGCCGGACACGTTCTCGGCCTTGCTCTTGCCGTAATACCCCCAGATAATCGGTGCGAGGGCGGCAGGTATGCCGATTAGCACGTACATCGCGCTCGTGTCGCCCAGCGTGAGCATCGCGTACTCGCAAAAGAACACGATTTGCAGGCACAGGAGAATCATCCCGAGCAGGATTAACTTGCTCGTCGAGAGTGGCTTGCGCTTGGTCATTTTGTCATGTCTTTTCAGCTTTAAATCGCGAGAATTGTTTTTTGACATGGTATTACCTCCTTTCCTTACTTAAGCCCGACTTGTGCCAGTACGAATCCGACTACGCCGGAAACGACGAGCAATATGGCTTTTTCCACGATGCTTTCCCAGCGTTTTCCCGGTTTGGACTGTATCTCCTTTACGTCGGTTGACAACTGTTCCAGCGAGTCCACCCTATGCGTGAGCGGTGGCAGTTTTGACACGACTTCTTTGCTGTCCGCTTTCAGGTCGTTCAGGTTGTTAGTCAAATCGCCGAGCTTTTCGAGGATGTTCTCGTACTGGACGCCCTGGATTCCCTCCTGCTTTTCCAAGTCCCCGAGGCGTTCGAAAATCCGCTCGTGGCTTGACGAGTTTTGCTTCCTTAAGTCATTCAGGTCGTGCTCCAGTTCCTTCGCCTTTATCAGGCCGAGACAGTCCCTTTCGGCATTCAAAATACATTTTTCGTCCATAGGTATCACCCCCTTTCTGAAACCGTCGCGTCATGTGTTATCTGTCGCGCCGTTACCTGATAACGGACCGTTATTGTAATAAATTACATTTCGATCGATTATCGGATTGCAACCGAACTGTCGGGAAGGTTTTGCCTCGCGAGTTGTTCCTTTAATTTGCCTATTTGTTTGTTCATTTCGTCAAGATTCTTTTGCTGCATTTGTATTTTCTTCAGCATGTACGGAATCAGGCCCACGTAGTTCAGCCCGGTCACTTCGTCGTCGTTGTAGTAAATCAGGTCCGGGAAATATTGTTTCACGTCATCCGCGATTAGCCCGGATGAATGGTTCCCCGTGTCCTTATAATCGAATTCGACCGGTTCCAATTCTAAGATTTTATCCCCGTCTTCTTCGGAAACCGGAACGATGTTTTCTTTGAATTTCCGGGCGGAGTATTGGAAGCAGGCCGCCGTATAAATAAGCGAGCCCACGACGCTCAACGCCCCGTCACCGGCGCAGTTTTTTGGTTGGAACTGGAAATCTCGGTCCGATTTGAAAAACCACTGGCCGTCACCCGGAAAGCACCAGTTGGACGAATTGCCGAAGTATGTCGGCCCGGTAAACATGCCGCCGTTCCTGCTCATGAGTTGCCCGTTATTGTATAAGGAATTACCTAGATGGTTTAGAGAACATGTTCGATAGTACCCGTCGCCATTTTGGTAAATGACGTGGGCGATATTACCGTTTTCCACCCCTTGGGAAGAGTGCAGATAATTGCAATTCAGATAACGGACATTTGTGTCCCCGTTGCCGTCCCGTGACATGATGGTCGAGCCTGACGCTGCGGATGCCGGGGCCATGTCACCACACCTGGCCGCGTTATAAACCCGGAGGTTCCCTTGCCTGACGGCCCTGATGCGGATATCGTTGTTTCCCAGGTCCTGCCAGGCGCAAATCCAATCGGCGGAACCCAGCTCTCCCGAATATTGGGCCTTGATTTTGTATGCCGCGCCGTCCGCGTCCTTTAAGAAACTGGAAAATCCGCCACTCGAATAGAGCGTCCCGTTTTTGTCGATTGAAAAGTCACCGAGATATTTCCAAGGGCTGACCTGGTAGACATAAAATCGAAAACCGTTGTCATCAAAGGAATCCACTTCCAGCCCGATGGAGCCGTCATGGCTTTGCAAAGTCAGGTTGCCGCCCTCGCCGTCCGTCCTAAGTGACGCCTTGTTGCCGCCAAACACCTCGCCGGAACCGTCTTTTCCTGAGACAAGGATGCCCCTGCCGTTTGTCGCGTCCCACAAATAAAACCATCCGTTATCATTCGCCGTCCCTGCCCAGACGGAACGGTTCTTGTCATTCCAGTAAATGTTTGGCGAATTGGCCATCGTGTTGTTCCCTAGATGTAAATGCCCGCTCATCGTGTCGCCGGTCTTTGAAAGCTTTTGCCCGATGGCGTTGGCTTGCGCTGTTGATACCGGCTTGTTGGCATCGGAAGTATTGTTCACGTTTCCGAGCCCGATGTTAGCGGGCGTGATGTTGACGTTTCCGGCTCGGTAGCTTGTTTCAACGTTACCTTTTACCCCGGTTACAGAACCATCTCTGAGTCCGTCCAATTTTATCTTGTCTTCCTTGGACATCAACCCGTTTTTCTCCGGCGTTGCGTTTGCATCTTTAAATACGTGCTTTTTTACTGCTTCAAAGGGAATCCTGACAGTAAGGGAGTCGTTTGCACCTAACAGCTTTATATTTTGTAAGTTTTCTTCTATTTCGTATTGGTTTATTTTCATTTCATCACGCTCCCATCATTTTTGATTCTTGATTCGTGTGGCTCATGATTTTGAGCATTTCTTCGATTGCATCGAGCCGTTTGGACAGAGTTGCATTTTCTGACTTTAGTCCGTCAATTTCTTTTTGTTGCATTTGCACCATCTTGATTAGATATGGTGTAAATTTGGCATAGTCTACGCTATCGGGAACCATTTCACCGTCAATTTCCTGATGCATCACGACTTCTGGGATAATTTCATCAGTAGGCTCCGCAAGAACGCCGGAATGTCCATATCGTTCGGATTCTATCCTTATATTCTCTTTATAATCGAATGTCACGACATTAACGGCCAGAATCTTTTTTGCCATTTCGTCTGTCATGTCGGATATGTTGTCCTTATATCGTTTCGATGACTGCGTGAAAAAACCACCAGCCGAGCAACCCGCCCAAGCCCATCCCTGATCCGGACCGTGTTGCATGAATACTTGTTCCCGACAAAATATTTTTACATATCGGATATCACGGGTATCAATACAGAGAGCGTCAGCCGCGTTGTGGAAACTTGAAGTAGCACCATTTTGACTAATGGCCAATGTGCCGGTAAATGTCCCGCCACCCCATGGTGAGCCGGAAGGTCCTTGTGGTTCAGTCGCGCCTTTTGCGCCGGTGTCGCCTTTCGGTCCCTGCGGCCCTCGTAATTCCTCCTTGTGCTGCGCGACGTAGGATTCTACCGCCGCGCCTGCTGTTTCATTTGTAAAGTTTTTCAATTCCGTTCCGCGCACGTTTTTGGTTTGATTTCCAAATGCCGTCGGGAACAAAGTTTCGTTTTCAATTGTCGACGTTTCATACTGGTCAATTCTCATTTTGTTTTACCTCCGCTAATCTTGATGAGTGCTCTCGGAAACTCAAAGTTGTTGAACTTCTTCTCTGGTGTCATGCTTTGACGGCGTGCATGTCCGTGAGTTGTTCCCTCAAGTCGTTCAATTGTTCTTCCAGCGTGTCGATTTTGTCCTGCTGGATTTGCACCATCCTTATCAGGGACGGCACGAAACGCGAATAGTCCACGCTGTCAGGCACTTTTCCAAGTCCGTCAATCTCCCGGTACAACACGACTTCCGGCATGATTTCCACGACTTCCTCCGCGATTACGCCGGTGCGGTCATGCTGGTTTTCATCAACCATGTTGTCCTTGTAATCGTATGTGTCAACTTCCACATCCAGTATTTTCTTTGCACGTTCGTCGGTCATCGGTTTGATGTTTTCTTTGTAACGACGAGATGACACGGTTGTAAAAGCGCCGGCACTTACGCCGGCCCAAGCACCGTTAGGATGCGTGCAGTCTATAGAATGCCCGTTAAGGCAAATCAGGCCAAGCCTTCCGATAGTGGTTCTTAAGCATGCGCCATACGAATCCGCGAATAAAGAACCTGCCATTGTATTTCCGTTAATGTATAAATCCATCCATCCATATCCAGAATCCGGCCATAATAGTAGTCCGTTTTTAAGCCTTACGGTTCCGGTAAATGTCCCGCCACCCCACGGCGAGCCGGACGGCCCTTGCGGGCCGGTTGCCCCGGTCGCACCAGTATATCCCCTTGGTCCCTGCGGGCCGGTTGCCCCAGTCGCCCCGGTTGCTCCGCGTGGTCCGGTCGGGCCGGTATCGCCCTTAGGCCCTTGCGGGCCGGTCGCGCCTTTTGCGCCGGTATCACCTTTCGGCCCTTGCGGGCCTCGTAATTCTTCCTTATGCTGCGCGACGTAGGACTCTACCGCTGCATCTGCCGTTTTATTTGTTAAGTTTTTCAGGTCCGTGCCGCGCACGTTTTTGGTTTGGTTTCCAAATGCCGCCGGGAACAAAGTTTCGTTTTCAATTGTTGACGTTTCATATTGGTCAATTCTCATTTTGTTTTACCTCCTTGATTTTAATGAGTCTTATTATTTATTGCCGATGCCGGCGCGGTTTCCGTGAACGGGTTCCATCCGCCGGTATCCCACAGTACGTGTTCCCAGACGGCCTCGAGGGCGTTCATTTTGTTTTGCAAGTCCGCGATGTTTTTGGTCACGTTCCCCAGTCCGATATTCCCCGCGGTAATGTTGACGTTCCCTCTTCGGTATGAGCTTTCCGCGCTTCCCTTGACCCCGGTCACCGGGCTTCCCGCCAGCACGTCCCAGAAGCCGTCCTCGGTGCGGTAGACGTTCGACCCTGCCGGAATGACGTTGCCCGCGCCTTCCTTGAAAGAAGCGGTCGTGGTAAACTGGTTGGAAATGTTGTACATGTCGCCTTCTTTTGCGTTCGTGACAGAAGGCAGGTTGGCAAATGTTATCGTTCCCTTCGGGCGCAATGTCCCGGCGAAGGATTCCGCGATACTCTTGGCCTGCTCGTAATATTTCTTGGCGTTGTCGGTCGCGTCCCCTTCCCGCACCTCGTTGTTCGTGCCGATTGCGTAGCTTCTGCTCATGTCCGCGTGGCCGGACGCCTCGCTTGCCTTATTGGCTGCGGCATCCGCGGAATTTGTGGCGTCGTTCGCGCTGTTTGCCGCGTCGGTTTCCGACGCTTTTGCCTTGCTTTCGGAGATTTTCGCGGCATTTGCGGAATTTGCGGACGCGGTCGCTTCCCGGGCGGCGGCCGTGGCAAAGTCTTGCGCGTTTGCCGCTTGTTCTGCGGCCTCCGTGGCGGAATTGGCCGCGTCTGTCGCCGAACCGGCCGCATTATCCTCTGATGCTTTCGCGTTGTCCGCATGTTTCTTTGACTCCTCAATAACATATTCGTAGTCTTTCGTGACCTTTTTGATGAGCTCGGTCAAGGCGTTGAATTCATCGCTTGCAATGATTGCGTCATCTCCGTAGACGGACGGCTCGACGTTTATGAAAAAGCTCATCGTGGCAAGCCGCTTCTCGGTTCCGCTCTGATAGATGTCGATTTGCGTGGCCGCCCTTCCCGGCGCGGCCAGCAACGTGTCGTCCAGTTCCAGTAAAATGGTTCCGTCGTCCTGGACCGTGACCGGGTCGAGCAGCGCCCGGCCGTCCGCCGTCATGGTGCGCGCGTTCGCGTAAACCGTGTCGTCCAGCGGGACGAACGTCCCGTTATCCGTGCAGTGCACCACGACATATCTCGTTTCCTTGTCGTACTGCTTCGCGTTTATGGTCTTGTAACCCTTCTGATTAAAGTCGATGGATAAGTTTTGTATTGTCTTGAAATTCATGATATCACCTCATATTTTCATAAAAGTTGTAGTATTTTATTGTTACAGTTCGGCCAGGGATGCGCACAAGCACGAAAAGAAACATGTCGCTAAGGCGACCGCGCTTGGCGCGAGAGTTTCGCAAGCGAAACTCTTTGTCTTTATGCCGTCCGTTTCCACATGTGGCAGGTAATGTACGGCTGCAGGTTGCCATGCGCTTTCGTCCCGCCTCCTGGAAGCCCGCAGGAAGCATTCGTTATGGTTTCGGTCTTGCCGGACACGTCATGCCCCTCGACGAGCGTGGTGTTGCCGATTTCCTGGTTCCACTGCAATGCCCAGAACGTGTGCGCGTGGGGCGGTATTTCCTCCGTGGTCAGCGTGACCGTGTTCTGCCCGCCCGTCTTTTCCACGGTGTTAAAGTTTCCGTCACCCGCGTCTACGCCGACCGGCACCCGCCCGGAGCCCCAGGCCGTCCACGTCCCGCCGAGGAGGCTTCCCGGGTTCGTCCCGCTCACGTTCATGTAAATCGAGCCGACCGGGTAGGCGTTTGTCAAAACCCATGACCGTATCCAACCTTTTACGAGACTTTCGATATCCCGCAGGTTAATATTGTTTCCCTTGCTTCCCACGTCGGTCATCACGAGGCTTTTTGCAAACTTCGCGTCCATGGCGACCTCCAGGGAGTCCGTCTCCGCGATTTTCCCGATGCCGAGGCCCTTTCCCCCGGCCCGGAAGTCAAGCAACACCTCCGCGGTCGGGACGGTGGCCTCGTAGGTCGTTGAACGCCCGAGCCTGTCCGTCACGGTGAGCCGGAAGTCATAGCTGGATTCCTCGGTAAATATTGTGGTCAGCGTGGTGCTCGCGTCATTCGTGAGGCTGCCGTAAGTCGTCCAGCCGTTTCCTGTCGATTGCTTGTAAGACAACGTGGCCGTGGCACTGTTTTTCCCCTTGACGCTCGCGAACACCCAGACGGCATGGACGGTGACCCGCGAATTGTCGGCGGGGTTTCTTTGGGCGGTAAATGCCGAAATGTACGGGTTGTGGTATGGAACGACTTCAACATTGGCGGTACTTCGGACTTGCGAGGTTCTTCCCCGGCTGTCCGTCGCGCATATGTGAAATATCTTGTTTTCGCCGATGGTAAA
Organism: Lachnospiraceae bacterium; assembly: GCA_910574865.1. Classification (GTDB taxonomy): domain Bacteria; phylum Bacillota; class Clostridia; order Lachnospirales; family Lachnospiraceae; genus Schaedlerella. The sequence goes on from CAJTDN010000006.1 coordinate 329,218, forward strand.
CGCCTCCCCGGTGAAGGAAAGCGAACCGTCGGATTGTGCCGCGTGGTACACGCCGTCAACGGAGTAGGAGCGGATGGCGGAGCCGCGCGCGCCGCTGGCCGAGGCGGTAATGATTGGTCTGGAAAATCCTACCACGCACAATCCCCATCCGGCGACCACGCCGCTCGCGCCGTTGTCAATGGTGACGTTCGCGGCGGTCATGGCCGGGACTATTGTTTCAGGAACCTTGCAGGTAAACATGCAGGTGTTCGTGCCGATTTTCGTGGTACCGTTGTAGGTGTCGAGGCTGATTGTGCCGATGCCGGAGGTGGCGTTTGGCACTTGCGTGGCCAAATCCAGGGGAATCGTCCACGAAACGCCGTCCGTCACGTTTTCCCCGATCGTGCCGCTCATGTTGCCGAACGTGTAGCGGACGGAATGGGTGAACGCTCCGCTGTTCCGGTTCGTGTGGATGGTGGCGGTTTTCCCCATCGTCCCGCTGCCCGATGGATGTCCTTGCTCGTCGACGAACGTGGGCTTGGAAGCCCGGGCGATATCGTTCAGGCGAAAGTCGGAGGAGCCCCGCAAGTTCACGGAACTTACGTAGACCGCCGTCTCCAGTGTGATGTTAAAGCCGGCCGTGCCGTCCGGCGCGTGGTTTACCACGACGGAGCCGCTGGCGATGTTGCCCGCGTAGCGTTTTACGAAATCGGTCTTGTTCACGACGAGGTTTCCCGCCACGTACACGCGCAAATCCCGCTCCGCGTACCATCCCGCGCCCCCGTATGCCTTCCCGCCTGCGCACGAGAGCGTCCAGTGGATCGTGGAACTGTTGTTGCCCACGGACTGGTCGGCCGTCCAGTCGACGGTGTAATATCTTGTTTCATAATCATTTGTATGAACGGATCCGTTCAAAGCCATAAAATATCATCCTTTCTTATTTTTTTGTTAGTTCAGCCGCGCCGTTATCCCTTCCACGTCAATGACACGCCCCCGCTCTGCCTCGGGCAGAGGAAGAACTTGCCGAGCTTCAGCGCGTCGTTGATCACGGCGGAATTGATATAAAGCTGCTCGTTATTGATATACGAGACCGTGGTCTCGCCTTGTTTGAAAGCCATCCTGCGGTTGTCGATGACCGTCTTGAAAGGGGAGCCTTTCGCCCCCAGCGTCAGCCCGTCTGCGTCATAGTTCATATACTGACCCTGGTCGGCCTTGTAATTGTCCAGCTGCTCCTTGACAGTTTCCATGACGCTCGTGTATTTCTGATCAACCGTGCCGTAAATCTTCTGTGACTCGTTCGTCACGACGGTGCTGATTCTCGTGTCGAACTTGCTCATGTCGCACAATTCCTGCAAGGTCTCGGCGGCGTTGTCCAGCCCCGAGCGGATGTGCACCGTGCCGGTCATGACGAGGTTTCCGTCGCCGTCAATGTACAGCATCGGCTCGACATGCTCCCGGCCGTTTTCGTCCACCGTCTTCCGGCGCAATGTCACGGCCGCGTTGTTCACGCCTTCCTTCGTCGCGTCGGTGGTGATGACGAGGCCGTTTCGGTCCAGGACGATGGAATTGTCCGTGCTGTACACGCCGACTTTCTCCGACAAAATCAGGTTCCCGACCAGCGTGTCGGCAATCACGCCGTAATCCTCCTTCATCTGCCCGCTTTCCGGGTCATAATAGGTGAAGTCGCCGATGCCCACTTTCGCCGTTTTCCAGTTATCATCGGTCGCATAAATTCCGCGGTTGATGAATTTCAATTGTTTGTCATTATAATCGTCGGTGACCGGCTGGTACTCGCGGAGCAAAACGCCGTGGGAATCCCAGGTGATGTTCTGGTTGTCGGCATTGTCCACGATTTTCATCTTGGTCAGGGCGAGTCCGTTTTCCACCCAGTTTTCCAGCCTGTCCTTGGCATCTTTTCCGTTGGAGGCCTGCTTGCTGACATAGTTGTAGGACGTGGCCATCGACTGTGCCGCCGATAAAATGTCTCCCATGTCGGACGTTCCATCCATCCCCTTTGTCACGTCGGAAAATTCGATTTGTATTTTGTTCAAATCCGAAAAATTGATTCCATAACTAATCAGACGCAGACGATATACGGTTTCATCCGCGCGGACCCTGATCCAGTTTCCCAGTTCGAATTTGTTGAGCAATGGTTCAAACGCCGGAATCAGTAAGACGTTGTTCAAATCGGTCGATATGGAATGCTTTCGTTCGCCTGATTTATACAATTCTTTTTTGGCGGTTTCCAAAAACTCCTTCGCCCGCTCGAACAATTCCTTGTTATTCAGCCCGTCCGAAATATAATTTTGATTGCTGTACGTGTCTTCCCGGCGGTAAGAGCAAAAAATGTTGTAGAGCTCTTCTCCCAAGTTGTTTTCGAGATTCAGCTTGGATTGGATTTCGTTCTTTTTCGCCTCCTGTTCGTTATAAATGTCCCGCAACTGTTTGATGGTCGCCTGCCGTTTGTCTATTTCGGCCTGGCATGCCTGCAACCGCTCATAATAGGGCAGATACAGGTCAGAGTAAAGGCTCGCGCTCTCGTTCGCCTGGTCCGCCCCGACCATGATTTCTAGAACGCTCTGGATCGCGTCATAAAACGATTGCAGACGGTTCAGGCCATATTTCTCCAAAGCTTTCTTAAACTCGTTTAGTTTTGCGGCTTTAAACGCTTCTGCTTCTTCGGCATCCATGGATTTGTCCGGCATTTCAATTTTAAGAACGTCAAACACGGAAACGTCGTCATCATCTTTTGATGCAATTAACATCTCGATTTTCTGTCTGAGGAAGCTTTCATAATTGTCATGGACGGTCACGGTGAGGTTGCCTGATGTCGCCACGTCTTTTTCGTCGGAACGATTCGTCACCTTGAAAGTTCCCGTCCATGTGCCGTAATGATATCCGTCGGAATTTTTACCGGCATACTGAAAATGGCCGTTGCCCACTTCCAGCTTCACGTATCCGGTCTTTACGTATACCTTCGCGTAGTTTTTCAACGCGCCTTCCACCGTGGCGGCGGACGTGGAAGCGTTGAGGGCGGAAAGCCCGAGCGGGCTAAGGGGCGCGTTGGTTAATTTTGCAGCCTCCGTCGCGGCCGTCACTTCGTCGTGTCCGGCATTCGGCATCATGGAAGAAGTGTGGTAGAGTATTTTGTCGATGGAATCATATAACTTCTCCAATACAATCTGGTATTCTTCCGTGCAGGAATCATAAAGCGTCTGGTATTCGTCAATCTTTTGGGAAAGCTCTTTTGGCATGTCGTCCTTGTCTTCTTTTGAAAAATACCAGATGTTCCCGCCGCCGTTCTGGATCAGGGAGCGGACCGTCGCCGTCATCAGCTCGTCCCCGGCTTCCAGCCGGAAACAGTTTTTCACGCCGCTTACGTCCGTCTCGAAAGTCACGTTGTCCGTCAAGTGTTCCTTGTCCACGTAAATCGTGGTGTCCTCGCCGAAATAAGCGAGATCCGTCTGACGGCATTTGGGGCACACGTCCCCGTATTCCCCGCGATATCCGCAATGCAGGCAGTTCGTGTATAAGTCATGGACGGAAATGCCGCGGCTTATGCTGTCAAACTGGAACAGGCAGTTAAACTGTTCGGCACATTCCCCCGTCAAAAAATCATAGATGGAAGTTCCATTTATGCTGAAAGAACGCTGCAGGTTTGCAAGGGACGAGTCCACGTGCCTGATGTGGTAATTGGGCAGTTTCCCCAGTACCCTGTGCAGAAGGGAGCCGTCCGGGTTGTCCGGGTCGTAAAACTTCGTGACGACATAATCGCTTCTGGAAATGTCGCTTTCGTTGTTGATTTCCACGTTGTACAGCATCGTCTGCCCAAGCTCCGCCTCGCAAAGGGAGGTGCCGGTGACGGACTTCACGGTGTCGTTGCTGTCATTGACGTTCACCCTTATTTCAAAATACTCGTTTACTTCCTTCACCCAGATCAGCTTCAGGTCGACGACCTTGTCCCACAGCCGTTCCTCCTTCCCGTCCACCGTCTTGTAAATCTTGAACGAAAATTCATTCGCGGCATTCAGGTTCTTTTTATATGTAATGCTCGAAGAATCGACGTTCGACAGTGAACCGAGGTGTTCCTGGCTTCTCGTGGACAGCACGATGGTCGGCTCTTCCAGCGATTCGAACCTTTTATAAACTATTTTTTTCATATTAAATCACCCCCCTTTTGCAAATGGGAGAATACACGAGCGTGACATTGCAGGGGAGGGTGGAAGAGAAGACGTTGTCCTTGTCGTCACGTCCGTTTTCCCGCCCGTTGTATATTCTGACGAAGTTGTAGTTGAAATCATTGTAAAGTTTCTGGTGCGACATGCTTGACGTGATTAACTTTTCTTCCCCGTTTAGCGTCAATATTTCCCCGACCCGGCAATTTTTTATTTCCGTATGGCGGGCGTCCTTTGAATTTTTCAAGACCAGGTTGCCGGCGGCCAGACATTCGATGGTCACCGTCGCGGGATAGGCAAGCCCGGTCTCGTCGGAACCGTCAATGAGCGTGTAAGAGTCCTCCTCGTTTTGCAAATTCATGTGGACGCACACCGGCTCATAATACCCAAACGGGGCGTTCGTCTTCAACGTCAGGTCGAGCCCGATGATCCTGCCGCACAAATCAATCGGCTGCACGTCAAACGTTCCCATATAATAGACGTCAAAACATTCGCCGTCCTTGTAAATGGGCTTGAACTTGCAGTAATTCTTCCTATTCAGCCAGCGCATCATGTCGCTTAATTCGTATTCGTCCATGGGGACTGCCAGCTCCCCGTCAGGGGATAATTTGGCGACTTGGAACGAGACCGTGTAAGGCTCGTCATATCCCGTGGAAGAAATGTGGAACTTGTTCGTTCCGATGGAATAAACGGTATTGAGGGAAACATGGTTCCCGAAATCCACCGTTTCCACCCCAGGCGGGTTGCCGATACCGCATATCATGCAATCGTGGCCGGACAGCAGCTGCCCGTCATATTCAAAATCAATACACCTCATTGTGTGGCTCCTTTCCGTACCAGGGAATCTTTCAGCATCCCGATACATTTCTTGTATTCTGCTTTGTAAACGTTTAATTCTTCGATACATTCCGCCATCGTGGCCATTTGCCTTTCCATGGATTTAATCAGGGACTTTGCCAATTTTATCGATTCCATGTTGTTTTTCCTGTCAAATTCCTTTTCAAACGTCAATGTCTCGATGGCGTCCAGCAATTGGAGTTTCTCTTTTTCAAATTGCTTGATGATCCGTTGCTGTGTTTCCAGTTTCTTTTCTGGACTTAGCTTGTTTTTCGTCAACATTTTTAATCACCTTCCTTAAATGTTTTCCAACCGCGCAGATGGAATGTTTTTCAACCGCACGGTTGGGGTTTTGTAGGATGCGCGCAGGCGCGACCACCGAAGAGGCCGCGCCTGCGCGGCGAGTAGAGGGGAAAATCTCCTCTACTCGATTTAAATATATCTGAACTTGTTTAACGAATTCCCGCCCATGACCCTGTCGGTCAGGGCCTGTCCCATGACCTTTTCAAAATGGCTGTCGGACAGCAGGGCGGTTTTGAATTCATCGTAGTTTTTCACGTTTGGCAACGTGATGTTGTCAATGTCCAGCGTGACGTTTCCGACGTTTTGCGTGTCGCCCATGCCCGCCATTGGCGTGTTCTTGAATTTCTCGTTCATCTTTCGAATGGATTCCACGAACGGGTTCGCCAGCAGGAGCGTGTCTTTCAGGTTCCGCGTGGCCTGCTCGGTCAGCACGGTCTCGCCGGTCTTTACCAGCGCGAAACCGGTGTCGTTCGTTCCCTTGATCAAGTCGCCAATCTCGCCGCCGCGATGCAGGCCGTGGCTCTTCATCCATTGCACCATCCGCGTGTTCTGCTCGGCCGACCCGGTGTACCTTCCGCCAAAGCCCATCTTTGCATAATACATGGCGCATTGACTGAATGAGGAATCGAAATCATGGTACTTCAACCGGTCAACGATGCTCACGTCGACATTTAGTTTGTTCTTCGGATAAAAGTCTTTCTTTGGCACGAAGAACGAGGTGTCCGTTCCGTTATTGTTGTTTGCCTGCATGTTTTGTGGCGGAACCGTGGCGCTTGGCAACGGGTTTGATGCCGGCGCCTTGTTGGCCGCCGCTTGCTGCCTCGCGGTCTGTTCCGCCGCCTGCTGTGCCGCTTTTTGCTGTGACGCGGACACCATGCTGTTCACAAGGTTCTTGATGGTTTCCAGGGTGGTGGCGATGCCGGACAGTCTGGTGGTGAAATTCTCGCCGTATTTCGTGACGATGCCGTTGCTCGACGTCCAGACCGTGTTCATGTTGTCTGATAGGGTGGTGCCGACGGACGTGGTGGTGGTATTCAGTGTGTCCACGATGGTTCCCGCGTTGTTGTTGGCGGAATCAATCATCTCGCTCATGACGAAATTGATGTCGTCCAGCTTCTGGTTCAACAGCGTCTCGTATTCGTTATAGAGGTCGTCCATCAGGCGTTCCTGGTCTGACAGCCACTTGTCGTATTCGGTTTCCTCCAGGTCGGATTTCGCCTTTTCCAGGTCAACCTTCAGCTGCTGGACCGTCGACCTTGCCTCTTCCGAATCGTCCCCGGCGTACGCGTTCATCTGCTTCTCCAGGGAGGAAACTTTTTCTGTCTTTTCGGCGATGGTTTTCTGGTAGTCGTACAGGTCTTTTTCCGCGTCCAGCGCGTCCTTGCGTTTGTCAATGACTTGCTGCAGCGCGTCCAGCTGCTTGTCATACGCGTCCGAAATTAAGTCTTTCACGGCGTCAATCTCGTCATAGGCCGCGTCGATACATTCCCTCTGCGACTTTAACAGGTCGTCCCGCTTCTCGATGAGTGTCGTGTTATATGGGTCTTTGGCCAGTTCCGCGTTAATCTTCTGGATTTCCTTGGCGTAATCGTCGGCCTGCGACATGTACGTGCCGTAGTTTATGGCGTGAAGCCCTTTAGTGGCCGTTCCCGCGTCGGTGAAGTTGCCGTTGTCGTCCATCAGTTTCCCTTGCTTTTCCAGTAGCCCGATCAGCCAGTCCGATTCCTCGGCCAGCCGGGAAATGTACGTCTG
>CAJTDN010000006.1:336676-337617 GCA_910574865.1 Lachnospiraceae bacterium
CAACTGGTCTTCGAACTCCTGGCTCACGTTGTCGAAGTTTGTTTTCGCCAGGTCGGCAAGGTCGTCCTTCAAGTCCTCGATGGCGTCCTCGCAGTCGCGCGCTTTCTCGTACCATTCCTGGTAGTCCGCAATCTGCTCCTGCAAGGCCTCGTCCTGGATGTCCTCGATGGATAGGCCGCCGTCACGCACCAACGCCTTGTAATAGTCCGACAGGCCGCTTTCGTCCGCCTTGCGCATGTATTCCTGGCCGGCCTGCGCCTGCGTCTGGATTTCGCCGTTTATGGCCTCCATTTCCTTGTACAGCGCGCCGTTTCGCTCCGCCCAGTTGCGGTACGTCCGCTCCACGGCCTGGTCCAGCCGGTCAATTGCCCGCTCGATGCTCTTGATTTTGTTTTCTACCCAGTCGTAGGTTTTCAAGGTTTTCTCGGCATCCTCGCTGGAGGAGGTGCCTGGGTTGGAGCTTGAGTTGGAATTCGAACCGGAATAGGAGTTGGAACTTGGGTTGGAACCTGAATGGGAATTCGAATTTGGGTTGGGGCCGGAGTATGCATTGGAGCCAGGGCCGCCGCCTGACGAAGACCCGCCGGGCAAAGACCCGCCGCCGGCTCCGCCACCGTAAGCGCCTATCAGTTTCCCGCGGCCGCCGTTGGAAGTGACGTATCCGTTTCTTTCAAGTTCCCGCACCTGCTTGTGGTTCAGTATGATGTCGCCCACCCGGAGCTGCATCTTCCGCATGCCGCCGAGAATCTTCGTGAACACGCCGTTTCGGATCAACCCTTCCTCGCCAAGCTCGTTCACGATGGCCTCCTCGCTGTGCCGGATGGCGATGTCCGTGCCGTTCGCGTGGGCGTGGAACGTGCCGTCGGCATTGCTCCCGGTTGTCACTTGTCTCGCCTTGTCTAACGCTTGTTGAACCAGGGAACCGGCAGAACCGGTAGCAC
>CAJTDN010000007.1 GCA_910574865.1 Lachnospiraceae bacterium
AACTCAAACTTCGCACATAGATTTTAGCTATGCACCTTGAAAATTCAATATCTGGCAATGATTCAATTATCAAAGAACAGCCTTTTGGAACACTATGCTGCTACTAATTGGGATTGTAGCAGGGATGGTAAGGTGCTGATGAAAGTGTCAGCCAGTTCATCTATCTTTTCATCAACAAGATCACTGTGTTCCTCTAAAAGTTTCCGGAACATTTGAAGCAACATTTGAAATGCCTGCATCCATGTGATGTCAGACATTTCATCTGAAAAGTACAGAAACAGTTCTCCAAGTGAGCGGTTGTCGTTTGCTTCCCTGTTTTCGATGGACAGCATCATATACCTGGTAAAAACAACTGCCGTATGGGCGGTCATTGCATCAAAAGAAAGGCAATGCCATTCTTTACTGAGCCTGAGATAGCTCTTGCAGACTTTGAAGAATACTTCGATATCCCAGCGTTTTCCATAAAGGCGAATGATTTCATCTTCACATAAAGATGTATCTGTTGTGATGAGGCAGAGGTATTCCTTGCGCTTATTCCGATTGCGGACATATACAACCCTGGCCGGAATCGCTTCCCCGTCCTTGATGACTTCCACATCCACCGATAAGAGGTATCTGGAACGTCCCCTGCGTTTTGTGTTCCTCTTGTAGATATCAATAAGGGAAAGTTCTTCTCCTTTGTATCGGAAGAACATCTTTGGGGTTTTCTTAATCATTCCAATCACTTCATGGCCAAGATTTTTTACAGCATGAAGCGATTTGGGAGAAGAAAACCAGCTGTCAAAGAGGACATATTTTGCAGGAATCCCCACTGTTTTAGCGGCTTTCAGAAGTTCCAACATAGCTTCCGTCCCTTTGGTCATAGAAAGCTTGCGGCGCTTATAACCGACGGTTCTTTTATCGAGACTGACGGCTTCATTCACACGGTTTTTCTTATTATCCGTGGATAAAAGGATACTGTTGACCGGAAGAAACGTACTTCCGTCAGTCCATCCCAGGGTTAGCATACGGAACCCGAACTTATAGGCATGTTTTGCATGGTCGTAAGTTTTTGCAAGGAGTTCCACCTTCTTGGAGCGGTTTCTTTCAAACATAGAATCATCAATGCAGAGAACATTTTCCCTGTCTGCATGATTCAATGGGACAACGGCATCCTTGATAATTCTTGATGCAAGTATCGTTGTGAACCTGATCCAGTTGATCTGTGTTGATTTCATAAAGCGGTATACCGTATCTTTAGCAAAAGCCGGCGTATTTCTTCCCGACAGCAGATTCATGTACATGCTTCTGTTTGAAAAGATCAGGAGAAACAGATACTGAAAAATCTGTGTCACAGGTGTACCTTTTTTATGATAAGCGCCCGCCGTTTTCAGTGCAGACGTCACATGGAATCTGGCAAAAAATCTTTTGATAGTTTTAGAAATCTGGTTATCATTCTGGTTGTCTTGTGTTATACTGTTATTCATAGCATGAGCCTCCGTTGGTATGTTGTTTCTGGACAATTCAATTATACCAAAAACAGAGTGTTTCATGCTATTTTATTGCCAGTTTTTATTGGATTTTCAAGGTGCATAGGCGCTTATTCAAGTGCGAAGTTTGAGTAAATAAAATTTCCGAATATGATGTACATAAGGGCGGATATGATGTGTTTGGGCGAATATTTTGCTTGGATAGAGCTTTATAATAGATGTGCTGTTTAATCAAACATCGTTCAAAAATCAACCCAAAATCGGAATATACGGGGTCAATCGTCATCCGAATCCGTCACTGGTTTTGTATCTATCAAAGCTTTTGCGGTGGCGAGAAGGACTTGAAGTTGCCCTTCATCACATCGGGTTAACAAGTGATTGATTTGCAGGTATGTATCGTTTGCCAGATTTTTGTTTGGGTAAATGACCGTATCTGCCGACAAGTTGAAGTACCGTATAACCTTTTCGAAAACTTCGTAGCTTGGATTGTTCCGAAAACGTTCCAAATCCTTTAAATAGGATAAGGAAATGTCAAGTGTTTCGGCCAGTTCGGCTTGTGTGAGTTTCTTGTCCATCCGGGCATTTCGTAATACAATGCCAAATTGTTTGGGACGGTAAATCATGGTTGTAATCTCCTTGGTATTAGGCTTTATGCTTTTTTCGTTGTGTACTTATGTATACAAATGTATATAGGGTATACCGGCGGTTGTGAGATAGACATACAGTTTCTTCTATATTGTGGTTGTAAAGTGGAAGCTTCGATTTAACAAAAGCATCTGCCAATACATTATATAGGAATTAGCAGAAAATTCCAAATTATATTACAACATAAGTAACGGCATGAACAACATATATGAAAAATGATGATATTTGGGTCTGCTGTTATCCACATGATTATGATGATATTAATTAAAGAATGCGATTTTTCAATATTTCTAAAAGTATGGTGTAACCATATTGTGTTTTGAGGGAAACGATTTAATATATAAATATTGGGAAAGGAGATTCTACAATGAAAAGGTCGAAAGAAAATGAAATTCCCTTTGTAAAATTATTTAGAACGCCAAACGCGAACTATATTTATGATGTTCCGCAAAGTTGCATGTTGGATGTCCAAGAAGATACATACCGTTATGTTGAAAGCTTGCAAAAGGGAAAGGAAGAGCTGGTAATTCCAGAAGAGTTTTTGGAATTGCAATCACAAGGCTATCTGAAAAGCGAGAGTCCGGTCAAGGAAATCAAACATCCGTACACGGATGTCGTGGGATTTCTTTTAGAACGTAAAATGTCTTTGATGACACTTCAATTGACGCAACAATGCAATTTTCGATGTAAATATTGCGTATATTCGGAGGGAGCAAATGTTCGGCAGCGTTCACATTCGGACGGGACGATGAGTTTTGAGACGGCAAAAAAGGCTGTGGATTTTTTGTGGGAACATTCGGTTGAAAGTGAAAGGGTTTCGATTGGCTTTTATGGTGGGGAACCATTGTTGCAATTTCCGCTGGTACAAAAGATTGCCGAGTATAGCAAGAAGAGGTTCCGGGGCAAAGAAATATTTTTTTCGATGACCACGAACGGTTCATTACTTAATGAAGAAATCATGGATTTTTTAGAAGAGAACAATGTGAGTTTGTTAATCAGCCTGGATGGTCCCCGGGAGATTAATGATAAAAATAGGGTGTTTCGCGATGGAAGAGGAACTTTTGACGCGGTTGCTAGGAATCTCGAATTGATGAAGAAGGAACATCCTGATTATTGGAAGAAGATTCGAATTAGCATGGTTGTGGACACGAATAACGATTTAGATGAGGTGGCAAAGGTTGTTTCTGCGTTAGGAATCGAAGCGGAATATCTAAAGCCGTCCTTGATTGATTGGGAATATGATGACATACCGGAGATAGTGTCAGATGAATATTATTGCAAACAAGAATATCATCGTTTTTTGGCCTACCTTGCGCATTGGAAGCGATATCCGATGGAAAAAGTTTCGCCCGTTTTGCAGGCAGTAATCGAAACCGCTATTGATAAGGTAGAGCAAATTTCACAAAAATCGCCTTTGATGGCGTATGATGCACCATCGGGGCCGTGCAGTCCGGGACAACTGCGATTATTGGTTGACATAGACGGTAATCTTTATCCTTGTGAGAGAGTGAGTGAGACATCATCAATTGCCCATATAGGTTCGCTGGATCAAGGATTTGACATTGAAAAAGTCAGGCGTTTTTTGAATGCGAGTTGTGTAACTCGTGACGCATGTATACATTGTTGGTGTTTTCGGTTCTGTAATCAATGTGGGAAACGCGCGGATGCAGGCGGAGAAGAACTGAGTGCACATGCAAAATTAAAATACTGTGATGCGACAAAGCATGCTGCTATAATGGAAATCAAGAATTATCTTCTTCTGAATGAGATACCGGCGTACAATAAAGAGTTTATAAATAAAGGCTAAGGAGTCAGAAATGAAAAACGCGATTATTTATCCGTATAATGCCACACTGCTTCCGATGATAAGGCACTTGGAAGAATTTCAAAATGAATATCAGATAAGTCAGGTGGTATCCTTTCCGGGGAGTGGGCTGACTGGAAAAGATGCGGGTTATGTTTGTAATCAACCGCATGTGGGGGTGGAGGTAAAAGATTCTTTGGACATGCAGACATCCTGGTCAACGCTGTTGTTGGATGGAACTTATCTAAAGAAGGAAGGTGTTGGAAGCGAACTGATTGAAGATGCCGTACATAATCACAAAGAGATTTTATGTTTTGAAAGTGACGAGTTAAATATCCCGGCTTGGAGGAAAGAATTATATCGTCGTTTTTCTCTATCAGTAGTTAAGGGAGAGGTAGGGGAAGATGAAATAGAGGAAGTGGGTGTCGTGCATGAGAATCCTATTCCGGTTATCTTGGTTGGCGGTTTGGTAGAGCAAGCGGATAGTTTGGAATTGGTATGCTTATTAACGACAATACTACGTCAAAAAGGGTTAAAGGTAGAGGTGATAACGGACAAGCCGATGTATCGTCTTTTGGGATTTCATGACGTATCCACTTTGTTTAGCGGGAGGTATTCTTCGCTTGAAATAATAGAAAGAATAAATAAGTATACGTACGTGCTACAACAAAAATTTGCGCCGGATGTCATCGTGGTACATGCGTTTGACGGCATGCTTCGATATAGCAATATCGTTCCGAACGGATATGGCATAAAAACATATATGGCATGTCAGGCCATACCGCCAGATTATTGTTTTTGTTGTGTTCCATTTGAGATGAGCAGTCCCAAAATGATAAAGACGTTAAGTGATGATTTTGCATATCGTTACGGGACGCAAATAACAGGTGTCCATGTCAGCAATATGATTATAGATTTCATGCAGGCAATCCAGGACAGAAAACTGACATTTTCCTATGTGGACATGAAGTTTATGTGGGATTATATGGTGGAAAATGCCGAAGAAAGCGATGTTCCGATTTTTAACGCGATTATGCAGGAAGAAAAATTGAGAAAAACCGTCGATAACATGTTTTGATAGTTTGAATATACTAGGAGTTTGGTAAAATGGAAAAAGAAAAGAAAGCTATCGTTTGCGAAAAAATCGAAAAGATATTGTATACATCTTTTAAGGTTGATAGTAATGGTTTTTGTACAGAGAATCGTGCCAAAAGTTTGTTTTTACCACCATTTAATCTTGACGGAATCATGTTAGTATATCTTTTTGCCGAAGTTGAAAAGGTATTTCATATTAAAATAGAACCTGAATATCTTGAAAATTATGCGTTTACAACGATTGCCGGCATTGCCGACATTGTTTGCCAAATATGTCAGGATGAGCTTTGATGGTGGTGATATCATGGTCTAGTTGAGAGCGTATGGGGTTCGACGTGTTATCCGGCAAACTTTTAAACTCTCTTCTAAGATATAAAAAGGAAGGAGGTGTGTGGCATGAAATTAAAGAAAACTGTATCTCAGCATACGGTGGAAGCTTATGCGGTTTGCTCTTGTTCTTATGCATTAAGATGTGATTGTACGTGTAATTGTACCAGTTTATCAGGGGCAGATAGAGCGGAAAATGAGGCACCGGATAGAGCATGGAGTGCTGCGGGAAATGTCGCCAATGGCACCGTGTAGAGCGAAGCAGGGTAGTAGGTAGAGAATTTGTTTTCGTACCAGGGAGAGGCTTAAGAATGGCTTCTCTCTGGTTTTTGGCTTAAAGATGGAGATATATTCATGAAGTTTGAGAAAATAAAAGAATTTGGCGGGAACGTAGGCTATTGTTTGAGATTATCCTGGCAAACCTCTCCGTTGTATACGTTTTTGCGAATTGTTTCGACGGTTGTGCCGTCTATGCTGGCGGTCGTGCTTTCCTATATAGGGAAGGATGTTCTGGACGTGTTGACAAGTGGTGATTCGCAACTGCAACGGCAAAGGTTTGTTTTATTGCTGGGCATGATGTGGATTGTAAATATTTCATTAGTCATTATGCGCAATATAAGCCAATATGTGCAAGTGGTTCAGGCGGATATATTGAACGCGAAATTGTCGCAAAAGATTATGGAGAAAACGTTGGGGATGGATTTGGAATATTTCGACAATTCGGAGTATTATGACGCGCTGATTCTGGCGACCCAGAATGTCCATGCCATTATGGAAACGATTTGGCACATATTGCAAATGCTGGCGACGATTGTCACGGTTTTTATCGTGTTGATTATCTTGTGCTTACAAAACTGGTTGTATGGCGTGATAAGTCTGGTCGCGTCCGTCCCGGCGGCGATGGCGTCCATTTGGTACACGAAAGCACTCTATGACCTGGACGTGGAGCAGATTAATAATGAACGAAAAAAAGCATATATCCAGGCGATTACGCCAGAAAAAAATTATGCGGTAAATTTGCGGCTATATGATGCCACTTCATTTTTGATGAAAAAGTATAAAGATTTATGGAAATTGACATTTACCAAAAGGAAAACGGCGCTTCGGACACGCGGCATTTTAACCGGCATGTTGAATTGTCTGCCGGAAATTTCCATGATAATCATAGCGTTGGACATAGGCAAAAAAATTTTCCTAAATCGAATGACCATCGGCGCGTATTCGTTATATACCGGGCTGGTCGGGCAGTTATGCGGTAATTTTTATTCATTGACGACTTCCCTTGTTTCCGTGTATGATAATCAATTAAAAATACAAAGCATATGGAAGCTTGACGGGTTTCATAACCGCATCCTGGATGAGGGAGAGGAAGAATTAAAGGATATCCAAAATATTGAATTTCGCGATGTCTGTTTTTCTTATCCGGGAACGGATGTTTTAGTGTTGAAAAATATATGTTTTTCGGTAGAAAAGGGGGAACATATCGCGCTTGTCGGGGTAAACGGTTCCGGGAAATCCACGATTATCAAATTGCTTTTACGTTTTTATGAGCCGGATTTTGGGCAAATCGCCATAAATGGAAGAAATATTTGTGAATACACCCTGCAATCATTAAGAAAAGCGTTCTCTGTATATTTTCAGGAAGAACCGAACTATTGTTTTTCTCTGCGTGAAAATATAACCATTTCAGATACGGAACAACCATCGGACGATTTGGACGAGCGGGTTTGTGAGTTGTTAAAGCGGTTCGCGCCAGATGTTTTGAAAAAAGCGCCTCGTGGTTTGGATACCCAGCTTATGCGTTCTTTATCGTCTGACGGAATGGAATTATCAGGGGGACAACATCAAAAGGTCGCGCTGGTAAGGAGTTTTTACAGACGGCATACCTGCCTAGTTTTGGACGAGCCGTCCGCAAGTCTTGACCCGGAAGCGGAATATCGGTTGTTCGCGGCCTTGAAAAAGGAGGCGATGACTACGACGATATTCACTTCCCACCGGCTTGCCAATACCCGTCTGGCTGACCGAATCATTATTATTGAACATGGGGAAATCGTTGAAACGGGAACCCATCAGGATTTGTTGGGGAAAGATTCCAGATATAAACAATTGTTTGAATATCAAAATACCCGTGACTTTTAGGGGATGTCTAGTCAGGTCTGCTCATTTACCGCGCTGACCATGCGAAAGTGTGATGGTGGAAAGGCGGATGGGAACATGAAGGTGGCGTTAATAGACAGCGGGATTCGAAAAGATTTGTTGGCAAACGCATGTGTGATTGAGGACTTGGTTGTCGAAGAATCCGGGAATATCCGTCCGCGTACCAAAAAGGATGGTATTTTGACCGCACACGGGACGGTATGCGCGCAAATTATAGAAAGGTACACGGATTCTGTGGAATTTTGCAGTTTGCAGATTTTTCGGGACGTTAGCGAGTCGGCGACGTTTGACCAATTATCGGCCGCTTTAAGGTGGTGTTTCGTACAGAATATACCGATTGTCCACATGAGCATCGGGACCACGAGGGCGCAAGACGCGGTTCTTTTGCGGAGAATTGTCGCGAAAATGTTTGGGAACGGACAAATACTTGTCGCCGCGTATAGTAATTCATCTTATGTTTCCTATCCGGCACAGTTTGGCGGCGTTTTTGGCGTTTCGGCAGGTCATGGGTTGAGAGGGATTCAATATGAAACCGATGACGTTCGAAAAGATATGAATTTTGTTGCGTCGTCAAAGCATGTCGTGATTACGCCTACGGGTGATAAACAAGAAACGCCTATGGCGAACAGTTTTGCGGCACCCACGGTAACGGCGGCCGTATGCCGGATTTTAAAAAGAGCGAAGTCACCAATGAACGCGTGCGAAGTTTATTATGCGCTGACTGGAAAAAAGGCTGAGCCGATGCGGCCGGACTTTATTGAGGACGCGATTATCGTCAATCCGTCAAATTGTGTGTTGCATCGGCCTTTTTTATTTTTTGAGGTTACAAAATATGTGAACTCGTTAAAGGAACTTTCAGATGACGAGAAAGAAAATCAAAGTATTGTGTACATACCAAAGAAAACAGATGATGGAAACCCGGAAGATGATATCAGCCGCATAAAGAGGCTGTTGTACTGCGGGGATGGCGAGGGGACAAAAGCACGGGAAAGAAGATTGTAAAGCGCACTATAGGATTCCTGCGAAATATACAAAGAGCGATATCGTCCTGCTATAGCGTCCGTGTTGCCTTCTGTACACCGACGCTATGATTATATAATAAACATGTTTTCATAAATGGAAAGATACCTTTGACAGGCAATTTTAAATGGCTGGATGGCATTACACTCACGGCCAGATAGGCCGTCAATTGTAACCGTTTTGGGGTTACAGTTCAGTCCCCGGCCAATCACTACGCTGATTGGCCGGGAGGATGCACATAAATCTGGCCGATGCATCACCCGCTTTGCCATAGGCAAATTAAAATGCGGGCGATGCCTGTTACAATTTGGTCCCGCGCTGGCGTGGGGCTGAATTGTAACCGTTTTGGGACAGAAGCTTCAAAAAATCGAAAAGTATCACTTGCCGACTTGTGGAATATATGGTAAACTTGTGGGCATGACCGTGATGCCCGTCACACTACACTAATGCCTTGTTCCATTGACTTTCAGCAAAAGGGGACAAGACACTGGGCCGGCGTGGAGGGGCATAACGGATTTTTAACGGCGGTCGCAGGAGGAAGAGATGGAGAACGAAGTTGTATCAAGAAATTTTATCGAGCAGGAGATTGACAAGGATTTGGCGGAAGGGGTTTACGACCACGTGTGCACGCGGTTCCCGCCGGAGCCGAACGGTTATCTGCACATCGGGCACGCCAAGTCGATTTTGTTAAATTATGGATTGTCCCAGAAATACCACGGGACGTTCCACATGCGGTTCGACGATACCAACCCGACCAAGGAGAAGATGGAGTTCGTCGACTCCATCAAGGAGGACATCTTGTGGCTGGGCGCGGACTGGAAGGAGCATTTGTATTTCGCGTCGGATTATTTTGACACGATGTACGAGTGCGCGCTGAAATTGATTCGAAAGGGCAAGGCTTACGTGTGCGACTTGTCCGCCGAGCAGATCCGCGAGTACCGGGGGACGCTTACCGAGCCGGGAAAGGAAAGCCCGTACCGCGACCGGACGGTGGAGGAAAATTTGGAACTGTTCCAGGCCATGCGGGACGGCAAGTACCAGGACGGCGAGAAGGTGCTGCGGGCGAAGATTGACATGGCCTCCCCGAATATCAACATGCGTGACCCGGTCATTTACCGCGTCGCCCGCATGACGCACCACAACACCGGTGACAAGTGGTGCATTTACCCGATGTATGACTTTGCCCACCCGATCGAGGACGCGGTGGAAGGCATCACGCATTCCATCTGCACGCTGGAGTTCGAGGACCACCGGCCGCTCTATGACTGGGTGGTGAGGGAATGCGAGTTTGAAAACCGTCCCCGCCAGATTGAGTTTGCCAAGCTGTACCTGACGAACGTCGTGACCGGCAAGCGTTATATCAAGAAGCTGGTGGAGGACGGCATCGTGGACGGTTGGGACGACCCGCGCTTAGTGTCCATCGCGGCGTTGCGGCGCAGGGGCTTCACGCCCGAGTCCATCAAGATGTTTGTCGAGATGTGCGGCGTGTCCAAGGCACAGAGCTCCGTCGATTACGCGATGCTGGAATATTGCATCCGTGAGGATCTGAAGTTGAAGAAGCCGCGCATGATGGCCATTCTCGACCCGGTCAAGCTGGTGATTGACAATTACCCGGAGGGGCAGGTCGAGTACCTGGACGTGCCCAATAACCTGGAGAACGAGGAACTTGGCACGCGCAAGGTGCCGTTCGGGCGGGAGCTTTATATCGAGCGGGAGGATTTCATGGAAGTTCCCCCGAAGAAATATTTCCGGCTCTTCCCGGACAACGAGGTGCGCCTGATGTCTGCCTATTTCGTAAAATGTGTAAGCTTCGAGAAGGACGGGGCGGGCAACGTGACGACCATTCATTGCACCTATGACCCGGAGACGAAGAGCGGCAGCGGCTTTACCGGGAGGAAGGTCAAGGGGACGATTCACTGGGTATACGCGCCGACGGCGCAAAAGGCCGAGGTGCGTTTGTATGAAAATTTGGTGGATGAGGAGAAGGGCGTGTACAACAAGGAGGACGGCTCCTTGAACCTGAATCCGAATTCGCTGACGGTTTTGAAGGACTGTTACGTGGAGCCGGGCTTTGGCGGGGCGAAGGCGTACGACAGCTTCCAGTTCGTGAGAAACGGTTATTTTTGCATTGACGCGAAGGATTCCAGGCCGGAAGCACTGGTGTTCAACCGCATCGTGTCGCTGAAGAGCTCGTTCAAGCTGCCGAAGTAAGATTATGAACGAATTGACGATTCACCTCCGGCCGAAGTCGGAAATGCCCTTATATGAGCAGATTTACCAGTATGTGAAGAAGGACATTCAGGACGGCCGGTTGAAAAGCGGGGAGCGGCTTCCTTCCACCAGGGCCTTGTGCAGGCATCTGGAAGTGAGCAGGAGCACCGTGGAGCTGGCCTACGAGCAGCTTTTGTCGGAAGGGTATATCGAGTCGCGGCCTTGCAGCGGCTATTTCGTGGCGGAAGTGGGGGGACTCTACCGTCTGGAGTCCCCGTCGCGGGGGAAAAAGGAGATTCCCCGTGACACGGGCGGGCGATTTCTTTATGACTTTACCCCGAACGGCGTGGATTTGGATTATTTTCCTTACGGCGTGTGGCGGAAGCTTTCGCGGGAGAGCCTGCTTGATGACAAGGCGGAGTTGTTTTCCCTGGGCGATTCCCAGGGGGAGCTTGGGCTTCGAAGGGCCATTTGCGATTACCTGCACCAGGCGCGGGGTGTCAATTGCGGACCCGAACAGATTGTCATCGGCGCGGGCAATGATTATCTCGTGATGCTTTTGAACACGGTGATTGGCAACGCCCACAAGGTGGCGTTCGAGAATCCCACGTATAAGCGCGACTATCGGTTGTTCCGGACGCTTTCTTGCGACGTGTGCACGGTGGACATGGACGCTTCCGGGATGAACGTGGAAAAACTGGCCGCCTCCGAAGCCGACATCGCTTTCGTGATGCCCTCCCACCAGTATCCGCTAGGAATCGTGATGCCGATCAAACGGCGTTTGGAATTGCTTTCCTGGGCGGGGGCGAAGGAAGGGCGTTATATCATAGAAGACGACTATGACAGTGAATTTCGTTATAAAGGCAAGCCGATACCGGCCCTGCAGGGATATGACCGCGGGGGACGGGTGATTTATATCGGCACGTTTTCCAAGTCCATCGCGCCGGCCATCCGCATCAGTTACATGGTGCTTCCGCCGTCCTTGCTTGAAGCATACCGTCGGCGGGGCGCGTTCCTGCATTCGACCGTGTCGCGCATCAACCAGCAGGTCTTGCAGCGGTTCATGGAAGAGGGGTATTATGAAAGGCACTTGAACCGGATGCGGGCGTTGTACAAGGGCCGCCATGACGTGCTGCTTGCGGCATTAAAACAGGTGCGGGTGAAATTCCAGATTACGGGCGAACACGCCGGCGTCCATTTGCTGCTTAGGTTTGACACGGGATGGACGGAAGACGAGCTGATTTTGCGGGCGGCCGACAAGGGGGTAAGGGTGTACGGGCTTTCGGACTACGTGGTGGGGCAGGACTCCGGCCATTTGAAGCATGGGGACACCCCTACGATAATCCTGGGGTATGCGAAAATGAAAGAAGAAGACATTATGCAGGCCGTGCGGCTTCTTGACAAGGCGTGGGGATGAAAATAGCGTCGGTGTGATAACTCATACATCGACGCTACCTTTTATGAATTGTGGCATTTGTCATTCAATCTTATCGTCTGCTGGCGTTTTGTCCGCCTTTTTCAAAGGAACATAGTCACGTTCGATTATCGGTTGCAAATCCGTATCCAGGCTAAACTCTTCATCATCCGCGGCGTGGCCGCTGCCCAAATCAATGTCCACGCGGGTCTTATGGAGGTAGGAGGCGAGCAGTCCGGCGATGGTTCCGAGAACTGCCAGCGCGGTGAGGCATTTTAAAAGTTTCTTCAATGCATAACTCCCCTTTCAAAATAATTTGGCGGTGTGAAGTCGCGAAGCGAATCGCGGGAACCACACGTCATTATTCTAATACGAATCAGGAAAAAAGACAATGGTTTTTGCGAAAAGTTAAGAATTGGCGGAAAGTTAAGAATTGATTAAGGAATTAGATTGATGAAAGTGGAAAAGTGTGCTACACTATTATACTGTCATACGGAACGGCTTGTGTATCATATGTGTCAGAAGGTTTGACAAGTTTGTCATGGGGCGTTCATGCGTGGAACATGTTTTTGGGTTCTTATTTGCGGGTACGTGAAATGTACAAGGGAGCCTTTGGGGAGGTACGAGAAAAGATGGCGGAACACAAGGCGGTAAAAAAGGCGAAAAAAGGGATTTTGAGCGTGGTATTCAGTCGTACGGCATTGGTTGCCGTACTTATTTTATTGCAGGTCGGCGTGCTGGCGGCGTTGACGCAGTGGCCCGAGTCGTTGAGCCAGTACCAGTATCTGGCGTATATGATTCAGACGGTAATTCAGGCGGGCGTCATCATTTACATCATCAATACGAGGGGCAACCCGGAGGTCATGTGCACGTGGATTCTGTTGATTTTGGTTTTCCCGGTATTTGGCTGCCTCTTTTACATTTACGTGAGGCTGGATCTTGGCAACAGGTACATCGGAAAGAAGCTTGAGCACGAGCAGCTGCAGACGTGGCCGTACATGCGCCAGAAGAAAAGCATTATCGAGGACTTGCGGCTTAGCAAACCAGCGAACGCAAATTTGGCATATTACATGAACCACCAGCTCCATTATCCGACATATCGCAACACGAAGGCTGAATATTACAAGTGCGGGGAGGATAATTTCCCGATTTTCCTGGAAGAACTGAAAAAGGCCAAAAGGTTTATTTTCATGGAGTATTTTATTGTCGCGGAAGGAAGGATGTGGGGCGGCATCCTGGAAGTCTTGAAGCAAAAGGCAGCCCAGGGCGTGGAGGTACGTTTCATGTATGACGGGATGTGCAGCGTTTCACTTTTGCCGTACAATTATCCAAAGGAAATTCAAAAGCTTGGAATCCAGTGCAAGATGTTTTCACCCATCCGCCCGGTGCTCACCACCAGCCAGAACAACCGCGACCATCGGAAAATCTGCGTGATTGACGGAAACGTGGGATTTACCGGCGGCATTAATCTGGCGGACGAGTATATTAATGAAAAGGAACGCTTTGGTTACTGGAAGGACAACGCCATCATGATTAAGGGTGACGCGGTGAGGAGCCTGACGCTTTTGTTCCTACAAATGTGGAACGTGACGGAGACGGGAAAGGAAGATTACGAGCGTTATCTCGTCCCGCAGGAGCGGGAATTGCACCGAGAACTTGGGTTTATCACGCCTTACGGGGACAGCCCGTTTGACAAGGAAAACGTCGGAGCGGAAGTATATTGCCATATTTTGAACCATGCCAAGAAGTACGTGCATGTCATGACCCCATACTTAATCATTGACAACCAGATGGTGGACACGCTGACGCGCGCGGCGAAAAGCGGGATTGACGTGAAAATCATCATGCCGGGCATCCCGGACAAGTGGTACGCGTTCGCGGTGGCAAAGACATATTATCGGGACCTGATTTCGGCGGGGGTGAAGATTTACGAGTTCACGCCGGGGTTCGTACATTCCAAGGTGTTCGTCTCGGATGACGACACGGCCACGGTCGGCACGGTAAATCTGGATTATAGGAGCCTGTATTTGCATTTTGAGTGCGGCTTGTTCTTTTATAATAATCCGGTGGTGCGAAGCGTGGAGAAGGATTTTCAGGAGACGCTCCGGCAGTGTACGAGCATTTCCGTGTCGGACATCAAGAAGATTTCGCCGTTCATGATGCTTTGCGGGAGGGTGCTTAGGCTGGTCGCGCCGCTCATGTGATGAGATGATACCAGGGTCAAAAGGTCATGTATGACATGCCTGCATGGCAATACATGACTTTGGGAGTGCGTAAAACACCGAAAAGAACTTCCTCTTAAATGAGCGGATTTGAGGTGTTCGGGATTGCGGGAGCACATGGTGCGTAGTAATCCATAGGTATCATCAGGAAAGTCATTATAGATGAAAAAAACGTTTTACATGCATGGAAATATATAGTATAATCATTTCGGCATTCCTTTTTGAAGTGTCTGGAAACGGAAGTGCCATGTAAATGATGTGGATTTGAAATGATACACAGGAGGTCGTGTAAGATGGTAAAGGCAGTAGTTGGAGCAAACTGGGGTGACGAGGGCAAGGGCAAGATTACCGACATGCTCGGCAAGGAAGCGGATATTATCGTGCGGTTCCAAGGCGGGGCGAACGCGGGGCACACGATCGTGAACGATTACGGCAAGTTCGCGTTGCACACGTTGCCGTCGGGAGTGTTTTACAATCATACGACGAGCATTATCGGAAACGGGGTGGCGTTGGACGTTCCCCGATTGTTCGAGGAAGTGAAGTCCATCGTGGACAAGGGCGTTCCGATGCCGAAGATTCTGGTCTCCGACCGGGCGCAGATCGTGATGTCCTACCACAAGCTTCTTGACACTTACGAGGAGGAACGTCTGGGCGGCAAGTCCTTTGGTTCCACGAAGTCCGGCATCGCGCCGTTTTATTCTGACAAGTACGCGAAGACGGGATTCCAGGTCAGCGAGCTGTTTGATGACGTGCTTTTGAGGGAAAAAGTGGTGCGGGTGGCGGAGCAGAAGAATATCCTTTTCGAGCATTTGTACCACAAGCCGCTCTTGGATCCGGACGAGATATATAAGGAACTCCAAGGGTATAAGAAGATGGTGGAGCCGTTCGTGTGCGACGTGTCCATGTTCCTGCATAATGCACTAAAAGAGGGAAAGAATATTTTGCTGGAAGGACAACTGGGTTCCTTGAAAGATCCCGACCACGGCATTTACCCGATGGTCACGTCTTCCTCCACGCTGGCGGCTTATGGCGCCATCGGGGCGGGGATTCCGCCTTATGAAATCAAGCAGATTATCACCGTCTGCAAGGCGTATTCGAGCGCGGTCGGGGCCGGAGCCTTCGTCAGCGAGATTTTTGGGGACGAGGCGGACGAGTTGAGGAAGCGCGGCGGCGACGGCGGCGAGTATGGCGCGACGACGGGCCGTCCGAGGCGCATGGGATGGTTCGACTGCGTGGCGTCGAAATACGGATGCCGCATGCAGGGGACGACGGACGTGGCGTTTACGGTACTGGACGTGTTGGGATATTTGGACGAGATTCCGGTCTGCGTCGGTTATGAGATTGACGGCAAGGTGACGACGGACTTCCCGGTTACCCACCTGCTTGAAAGGGCGAAACCGGTTTTGAAAACGCTTCCGGGTTGGGAGTGCGACATCCGCGGCATTCGGAAGTATGAGGATTTGCCACAAAATTGCCGTAAATACATTGAGTTTATCGAGGAGCAGATCGAGTACCCGATTACGATGATTAGCAACGGCCCGGGACGGGACGACATCATTTATCGGAAGAAATGACGAACGTCGGGCCGGGTGGTGGCTGCACCATGGGTGAACGGACAGTGGATTTGGTGGAAAATGGTTCTATTTGTAGGTCTCCCTGCATATAAATGATATTGGGGTCAAGAGTTCATGTGTCTCGCGCAGGCATGAGAGGCATGGTCTTTTGGCCCCGACTATGTCTTTGCGGGAGGGAACGGACATGCAGGTGAACCAGGAGAGGCGATATGTCAATTGTATTTCCATAGAGGAGTATTTGGAAAGGAGGCAGGCGCGGGCGCGGGGGAGCGCGGAAAAAGAAGAGCATGCAAAACAAGTGGTCTTACATGCCGGAATCACGGAATGGTCGGATTTGTTTTATACTTGATTCGCGCGGGCAACAAGGCTTCATGCCTCGTCGTCCCCGTCTTCGTGCCTTACCAATTTGCGGAACATTAAAAAGCCGTATAAAATGACCGGAACCAAAATCGTGGCGGCAACGGCCGCCTTGAAGAGGCCGCTTGACAGCGGGTGGTCAATCAACGCGAAGACGAGGGTGCCCACGTACAAGAGGACTAATAGGATGGCGCCAAGGAGTGCGAGGACGCGCTTGGATTTTTTCATGGGGACACTTCCTTTCTGTCATAATCTATACACTGACGCTATGATACCATATTTTCCACATAAAATCATCATAATTGTGAAAAAAGAAAATTTTGTATTCTTTGTGTTGCAAAAATGTGAAATTTGGCATAAAATAAATAGTTATACGGCGACCGATGGATAACAATGCCCGGCCGCAAATATTCCATGGACAAAGGAGTTATTAAGAATGAGTGACAAAAGCTTGCTTGAACAATGGCACGACATGGCATACAACCAGGAGCAGACGCAGGGGTGGATGAAGAAGTTCTGGGACGAGTATTTCCAGATTGAGAAGGGGATTTACGAGCAGCTGCTTGCGAACCCGGACGAGGAAGTGACGGGAACGGTGAAAGGGCTGGCGGAGAAATATGGGCAGGAAGTTTTGACGATGGTTGGATTTTTGGACGGCATCAATGACAGCCTGAAGGAGCCGAACCCGATTGAGACGATGGACGAGGACACCCAGGTAAGCCTGGCTTTCGACAAGGAGAAGTTATACAAGAACATGGTGGACGCGAAGGCGGACTGGTTGTACGCCCTGCCGCAGTGGGACGACATTTTTGACAAGGAGACGCAGAAGGCGCTTTACCTGGAGCAGAAGGCGTCCGGCACGGTTCGCAAGGAGAAGAAGATTGGCCGTAACGACCCATGCCCATGCGGAAGCGGGAAGAAATACAAGAAATGTTGCGGGAGAAACGCGTGAACCATGACGGGAGAGACCGCATGAAAGGCGGGCGGACGCGACACGGACGTCCGTATGGCAGACGTGCGGGGAAGCATGGGGAAGATAGAAAGATGCGAAAAGCCGCATAAGAGGAAAGGAATGATACGACAATGAAAATCACTTTGAAGGACGGTTCCGTCAGGGAATATGAAAATGGCATGGCAGCCATCGACATCGCGAACGACATCAGCGAGGGTTTGGCGCGCATGGCCACGGCGGTGGAGGTTGACGGTGAAGTCATGGATTTGCGGACGGTTATCGACAAGGATTGCGAGTTGGGCATCCTGACGTTCCAGGACGAGAAGGGCAAGGGGGCGTTCCGCCACACGGCCTCCCACATCATGGCACAAGCCATCAAACGCTTGTATCCGGACGTGAAGCTGGCCATCGGGCCTTCCGTGGCGGACGGGTTTTATTATGACATTGACAAGGAAACCCCGCTGTTACAAGAGGATTTGGAGAAAATTGAGGCGGAGATGAAGAAAATCGTCAAGGAAGGATTGCCCTTGATTCGTTTCACGAAGCCGAGGGCCGAGGCCATCGAGTATTTCAAGGAAAAGGGCGAGACTTATAAGGTGGAACTGATTGAGGATTTGCCGGAGGACGCGGAAATCAGCTTTTATTCCCAGGGCGAGTTCACCGACCTTTGCGCGGGCCCGCACCTGATGTCCACCAAGCCGGTGAAGGCGTTCAAGCTGACGAGCCTGGCGGGGGCCTACTGGCGTGGCAGCGAGAAGAACAAGATGCTGCAGCGCATTTACGGGACGGCGTTTTCCAAGAAGGCGGAGCTGGACGAGTACTTGACGATGCTAGAGGAGGCGAAGAAGCGCGACCACAGGAGGTTGGGCAAGGAGCTCGGGCTCTTCATGATGCGCGACGAGGGGCCGGGATTCCCGTTCTTTTTGCCGAAGGGCATGGTCTTAAAGAACACGCTTTTGGATTACTGGCGGGAGATTCATAAAAGGGCGGGCTACGTGGAGATTTCCACCCCGGTCATGTTGAGCCGCCATCTGTGGGAGACTTCGGGCCACTGGGACCATTATAAGGAAAACATGTACACGACGGTCATTGACGAGGAGGATTTTGCCATCAAGCCGATGAACTGTCCGGGCGGCATCCTCGTATACCAGTCGGAGCCGCGCTCTTATCGCGACCTGCCGATTCGCATGGGCGAACTGGGCCTGGTGCATAGGCACGAGAAATCCGGCCAGCTGCACGGGTTGATGCGGGTGCGCTGCTTTACGCAGGACGATGCGCACATTTTCATGATGCCGGAGCAGATCCGTGATGAAATCAAGGGCGTCGCCAGGCTGATTGACGAAGTGTACGGCTTGTTCGGGTTCAAATACCACGTGGAGCTTTCTACCCGTCCGGAAAACAGCATGGGAAGCGACGAGGATTGGGAGATGGCGACCGACGCCCTTCGGGGCGCGCTCGATGATTTGGGGCGTGATTATGTGGTGAACGAGGGAGACGGCGCGTTTTACGGGCCGAAGATTGACTTCCACCTGCAGGATTCCATCGGCAGGACGTGGCAGTGCGGCACGATCCAGCTTGACTTCCAGTTGCCGCAACGGTTCGAGATGGAGTATACCGGGGCGGACGGCGAGAAGCACCGCCCGATCATGATCCACCGCGTGGCATTCGGTTCCATCGAGCGTTTCATCGGCATCTTGATTGAGCATTTCGCGGGCGCGTTCCCGACCTGGCTTGCACCGGTGCAGGTGAAGGTGCTGCCGATTTCCGACAAGCACATGGAATATGGGCGGAAGGTGCTTGACGAGCTGAACGCGGCCGGAATCCGGGCGGAGCTCGACATGCGGGCGGAGAAGATTGGTTACAAGATTCGCGAGGCACAGATGCAGAAGGTTCCATACATGCTGGTGGTCGGCGCGAAGGAAGAGGAAGAGGGCAAGGTGTCCGTCAGGAGCCGCTTCGCGGGAGACGAGGGCTCGCAGGAGATTGCCGGGTTTATCGCGCAGGTTCAAAAGGAAGTCGCGGACAGGGTGGCGCGGGAGATGAAAAGCACGCAAGAATAAAGAGGGCAGAAGCCGGGCATACTGATATCGGACTTTTTATGAAAGAAGGAGGTATCAACATGCCAGAATTAAGATGTACGGTACAGACGTGCGTTCATAACCAACAGTATTTGTGCGACCTGGACAAGATCGAGGTGGCGGGAAGGGACGCGAAAACCGCACGGGAGACTTGCTGTGACAGTTTCCGTGAGAGGACGAAAGACAGCTATAGCAATGTTACCGACAGGCAGGCGTCAGAAAAGACGGGAATCCATTGCAAGGCGACGGATTGCGAGTACAACAAGGATTGTGACTGCCATGCCGGGCGCATCAGCGTGGAAGGCGGCAATGCCTGCCATTGCGAAAACACGGAATGTGCGACGTTTAGTTACAAGGGTTAAGCATTTAGGAAGGGTCTGTCAGGGACAGACCCTTCCTTGGCTTAGTGAAATAAAGAAGAGGTGGAGGGTGAAATGGAAAATAAAGAAGAAAAAAAGACGGGAGAGAGAAGCGGGTATTACATAAAGAGGCCGCAGTTAAAAGGCAGGGGGCCTTCAAAACTGCGCCAGCAGTTTCGCCAGGGAATGGCACTTTTTGTCGTAATCCTCGCTTGTATCCTCGTGTATTTCGCATTGCTCCGTTTTGACGACATTTTGGGCATGGCGTTCAAGATTGGGAATGTCCTGCGCCCGGTCATCTACGGGCTGGCAATCGCGTTCCTCTTGAACCCGATCGTGAAATTCGTGGAGAGGCATTTGCTTTGCTTGTTCGAGAAAAAGATGCCGGAGTTTAAAAAGAAGCAGGAGACGGCGCGGGGGCTCGGCGTGCTGGCGGCGATTTTCGTCTTGCTCGCGGTCATCGTGGCGCTGTGCAACATGATGATACCGGAACTGTACCGCAGTGTCGTGAACATGATCAGCACGGTCCCGACACAATTGAACGACGCGATTGAAGCCATCACGAAGATGACTTCGAACGACACCACGCTGGGCCAGGTGTTCACCGTGGTGCTGACACAGGCCACCGACTTCATCCAGCAGTGGCTGCGTACCGACTTGATGGAGCAGGCCAACAAGCTGATGTCAAACGTGACCGCCGGCATGATCAATGTCGTGAGCGAGCTGCTAAACTGGGTGCTGGGACTCATCGTGTCTGTTTACGTGTTGTTTGGAAAGGAGGTGTTTTCCAAACAGGCGAAGAAAATTATTTACGCGCTTTTCAAGCCGAGGGACGCCAACCTGATCCTCCACCTGACGGGCAAGAGCAACGAAATTTTTTCCGGATTCATCATCGGGAAAATTATCGACTCGCTGATAATCGGCGTGCTTTGCTTTATCGGTCTGAGCATTTTGAAGATGCCGTATACCTTGCTGGTGAGCGTGATTGTCGGCGTGACGAACGTCATTCCGGTGTTCGGCCCTTATATCGGGGCGATTCCAAGCGCGATTTTGATTTTGCTTTCCAATCCGAAAATGGGACTGTACTTCATCATCTTCGTCCTGGTCTTGCAACAGATTGACGGAAATATCATCGGACCGAAGATACTGGGAAATTCCACCGGGCTTTCCTCGTTCTGGGTCATTGTCGCCATTACCCTGGGCGGGGGATTGTTCGGCATCGTCGGGATGCTTTTGGGAGTTCCGACTTTTGCCGTCATATATTACGTGGTTTCCATGGTCATCAACCACAAGCTGGAGCGGCGCAAGCTGCCGACGATGACGGACAGCTATGACACTTACAGCTACGTGGACGACAATGGGGAATACGTGCATTCGAAGCACAACGAGGTGCTCAAGGAACAAAGAAATGACGGGGAGGAAAAGGAATTTGCCGAGGAAGGCGGCGATGCCATGAAGGAAAGGGGAAAAGGGGAAGATGCCGATTCGAGTACAAAATGATTTGCCGGTGAAGGAGATATTGGAGAGGGAGAATATTTTCGTGATGGACGAATACCGGGCCGCGCACCAGGAGATTCGCTCCCTCAGCATCGGGCTGTTGAACCTGATGCCGCTCAAGGAGGACACGGAACTGCAGATTTTGCGGTCGCTTTCGAACACGCCGTTACAGACGGACGTGACATTCGTGCGGGTGACGAGCCACGTGTCAAGAAACACCTCCACCAGCCACATTTATAAGTTTTACGAGCCGTTCGAGAACATCCGCAGGCAGAAGTTCGACGGATTCATCATCACCGGCGCGCCGGTGGAGCAGATGCCGTTCGAGGAGGTGGACTATTGGGAGGAACTGAAAGAAATCATGGACTGGACGACCACCAACGTGACTTCCACGCTCCACCTTTGCTGGGGGGCGCAGGCGGGCATTTACCATCATTACGGCATTGACAAGGCGCCGCTTCCGGAAAAGAAGTTCGGCGTGTTCGCCCACCATGTGCGAAACCGCAAGACCCCGCTTTTGCGCGGGTTTGACGACGTGTTTTACGCGCCGCACTCCAGGCACACGGAGGTGCCGCGGGATGCGCTGGAGGCGGATAAGCGGATTACGATTCTGGCCGACTCGCCACAGGCCGGCGTGTTTTTGTGCATGGCGCAGCGGGGGCGGCAGATTTTCGTGATGGGGCATCCCGAGTATGACCGGATGACGTTGGACGGCGAGTACAAGCGGGATTTGGGCAAGGGATTAAAAATCCGGGTGCCGGTCAATTATTACCCGGATGACGACCCGAACCAGAAGCCGCTTTTGCAGTGGCGTTCGCACGCGAACAA
Source organism: Lachnospiraceae bacterium (assembly GCA_910574865.1). Lineage (GTDB taxonomy): Bacteria > Bacillota > Clostridia > Lachnospirales > Lachnospiraceae > Schaedlerella. The sequence continues at coordinate 22,010 of CAJTDN010000007.1, forward strand.
TTTGTACACGAACTGGGTCAATTATTACGTGTACCAGGCCACGCCGTATGACTTGTACGGGACGCCGAATTTAAGCGAACGGATACGGTTTCCGGAGGCGGAAGCGTGATTTTGGGGTAAAGATACCTTTAACTTCCAACATTGTTTTTATGTGAATTCACGTGTTTTATGGCGAAACGGGTAGTGAACGGTGTGGTATTTAAGAAAGGAGCTTTTGATGGAACGAAAGATTGAGATACGGGAAGGCAAGGTGCCAAAGCGGGTTTCGGACATGTTGTACGGCTTGTTTCTGGAGGACATCAATTTTGCCTGCGACGGCGGCTTGAACGCCAACGTCCTTTGTAACAACAGCTTTGACGGCTGGTACATGAAGCCGGGCGTGGTGGAGAAGGATTGCCGCAAGGCCCCGGAAAAAGTCGTGCCCCACATGGAGGGCCTGCGGTTTTGGGAAACCAGCGGGCTGGTGGACATGGGTTCGAAAAAACCATTGTGCGCGGCCAGCGAGTATGCCCGCATCCGGGACGGGGCGGTGCTCAAAAATTACGGCTATAATGGAAACGACATTGTCACCGGACGTTGCGCCATTTCCATCGTGGAAGGGCATACATACCAGTTTTCCGGTTTCTTTGACGCGTCCGGTTATGAGGGCGAGGCGTGCGTCTATGTCGAGGATGAAAACGGCGTGCCTCTGACAGAGAAGAAGTGCATGGCTTTGTCCTCCGGGGGGTGGCAGGAGCGCGTGGCGGACCTGGCCGGGGTGAAAACGGCCTATGGACGATTCGTGCTGGAAATCAAAGGCGCGGGCGAGCTGGACGTGGACTATTTGTCCTTCCTGGACACGGATTACTGGGGCGCGGGCGACCCGAAATGGTCGCAAGGGAAGCTGCGCAAGGATTTGGTGCAGGTGCTAAAAGAGCTGCACCCGAAGTTTTTGCGGTTTCCCGGCGGCTGCATCACGGAGGGGGCCGCGCTTGGAAATGAATACAAGTGGAAGAACACGCTGGGGCCGCTTCACGAGCGCGTTTCGGATTATAATCTGTGGGCGCTGCGCACGACGGCCGGGTATAACCAGTCTTACGCGGTGGGATTTTACGAGTATTTCCTGCTCTGCGAGGATTTGCAAATGGAGCCGTTGCCCGTCACCTGGGCGGGAACGAGCTGCCAGTTCCGCACGGGCGTGCCGATTGACGCGTCTTCCGAGCAGTATGAAAAAGAAGTCATCCGGAACGTTTTTGATTTGATCGAGTATGCGAACGGCGACCCGGAGAAAAGCGAATGGGCGAAAAAGCGGGCCGATGCCGGACATCCGGAGCCGTTCGGGCTCAAATATATCGGGTTTGGCAATGAAAACTGGGGCGACCATTATTGGAACGGCTGCCGGCGGATTTATCAGTTGATAAAGGAGCACCACCCGGAAATCACCCTGGTGTTTTCCGCCAATCCGTTTTACGGCATCCCGGACTTCCACAAAAATTGGAAGACCATCCGCACGGAAATGCCGGATGCGCTTTTGGACGAGCATTATTACCGCTATCCGAAATGGTTTTATAAGATGCACAAGGTGTACGACAAGTACCCGCGCACGAGCGCGGGCGTGTTTGCCGGCGAATATGCCTGCAACATGAAGCTTTCCGCTCCCAACGTGTTCGAGAGCGCGCTTTCGGAGGCGGCTTTCCTGACGGGTATCGAGCGCAACGCGGATTTGGTGAAACTGTCCTCTTACGCGCCGCTCTTTTCTTTGGTGGACGGGGCGCAGTGGGAGCACAACATGATTAATTTCTCGCCGCGCGAGGTGCTAAAGACGACCAATTACCTGGTGCAGTATTTGTACATGAACAATGTCGGCACGCGGATATTGGAAGCGGAGGGAAGCGGGAAGCACGGGCTGTATTACTGCGCGACGGCGGACGGGAAGTTCGTCTATGTCAAAGTGGTCAATGCCGCAAGAAAGGCAAAGAAATTCGTACTTGATTTGGAGGGGATATCGGGTGGCGGAAGCGAACCTATAGAATTTGCGGGCGCGCAGATGCAGTATATCCATTCGGAAGACTTGCGGGCGAGGAATAATCTTACGTTCGACGGCAAGCCGGAGTACCAGGTGGAAATCCGGCAGAAAAGAATCGCGATGAATGGAAACAAAATCGAGATGGCGTTGCCGGGGCAGACCGTCGGCGTGGTTCGGGTGAAGATGAAGTGATGGCGATACCACGCGGTGTGAAGCAACTCGTGGATATCATGGTGTCAGAGAAGAGTATGGGGTAAAGAGAAGATGCAGAGAATAGCGAAGTTTCAAAAGGTAAGCAGGGAGCGTTTCGTGGCCGACTGGACGGGAACGTTTAAGAGCACCACGGCACGGGAGGCGGAGGTGGTTTATGATCAGGTCAGGCTGCCGAGGCGTGCGACGGCCGGTTCGGCCGGGTACGATTTTTTCACGCCGGCCGGGATTGCATTAAACCCGGGCGAGACAATCAAAATTCCGACGGGAATCCGGGCCTGGATGGAGCCGGGCTGGGTGCTTAAATGCTACCCGCGAAGCGGCCTGGGGTTCAAATACCGGCTGCAGCTTGACAACACGGTCGGAATCATTGACAGTGATTATTTTTATTCGGACAACGAAGGACACATGTTTATCAAGGTGACGAACGACGGCCATGAAGGGAAGACGCTCACTCTGGAAGCGGGGGACGGCTTCGCCCAGGGCATTTTCGTGGAGTACGGGATTACCGTCGACGACGAGGCGACCGAGGTGAGAAACGGCGGGTTCGGGAGCACGACGAAGTGAACGGGCGCGAAACGGCGGGGGCGGGCGATTTGCCAAATGGCGCGAAACGGCCCGCTTAAGTGTCGCAAGACGCATAATTTAAAAAAAACGGGAAATTCTATCCAACATAAAGAAGGTGAAATTGCGAAAGTACCTTGGTAGGGAGCGGTTTCATGGATCAAGATAGTGAAAATGGTGGTTGGCACCGGGAGGGATAGAATTTCAATGAAGGCAAAGATTACTGGACAAGTAGGAACGAATTTTGACGAGAACATCGCACAGATGGAGAAGATTCTCCCCGTGAAGGAGAGCTTCGACATCATCCGCAGGGATATCACGGTCGCGGGGAAACGTGCGGTGTTCTTTTTTATTGACGGGTTCACGAAGGACGAGACGATGCTGAAAATCATGGACTCCATGTTCCGCATCACGAAGGACCAGATGCCGCAGGACGCGACGGCGTTTTCCCGGCAGTTCATTCCTTACGTGGAGGTGGACATTGTAAAGGATTATGACGCGGTCGTGCGAAACGTCCTCTCCGGCATGAGCTGCCTCTTTTTGGAAGGATTCGAGGTCTGCATCGCCATCGACTGCCGGACGTATCCGGCCAGGGGCGTGGACGAGCCGGACAAGGACAAGTCGCTCCGCGGTTCGCGCGACGGCTTCGTGGAAACCGTCGTGTTCAACACGGCGCTCATCCGGCGGCGGATCCGTGACCCGCACCTGGTGATGGAGATGGTGGAGGCGGGGGAGGCCTCGCGGACGGACATCGCCATCTGCTACATGAGCGACCGCATCGAGCCGGAAATGCTGGACAAGCTTCGGGGCATGATCAGCAACGTGAAGATTGACGCGCTGACGATGAACCAGCAGAGCCTCGCGGAGGCGCTCCTGAAACGGAAATGGTACGACCCGTTCCCGAAATTCAAGTTCTCCGAGCGGCCGGACACGACGGCGGCCTGCCTGCTGGAGGGAAAAATCGTCATCCTCGTGGATAATTCACCGTCGGCGATGATCCTGCCCACCTCCATTTTCGACATGGTGGAGGAGGCGAACGATTATTATTTCCCCAAGATTACCGGCGTGTACCTGAAGTTTTCACGGGCGTTGATTTCTCTCGGGACGGTGTTTCTGACCCCGGTATTTTTGCTTTTCATGCAGAACCTGGAATATTTGCCGGAAATATTCGAGTTCGTGGCGATACAGGACACGGTCAACATCGCCCTGATTTACCAGTTCCTGATTTTGGAACTGTCCATCGACGGCCTGCGGCTGGCCGCCTTGAACACGCCGAACATGCTGAGCACGCCGCTTAGCGTCATCGCCGGTATCGTGATGGGCGAGTTTTCCGTCAAGTCCGGGTGGTTTAACAGCGAGGTGATGCTCTACATGGCGTTCGTGGCCGTGGCCGACTACACGCAGCCGAACTTCGAGCTGGGCTACGCCCTCAAGTTCATGCGCCTGACGCTGTTAATCTTGACGGCGGCATTCAATTTCGTCGGGTTCGTCATCGGCTGCCTGATTTGCATCGGCGCGGTGATATTTAACAAGACGATTACCGGGAAGAGCTTCTTGAACGCCACGGTGCCCGCGAAGCGGCGGAAGCGTCAGTAAGGCTGGCGGACACTTCAACAGGGGAGTGGCGGGGCGGATGCTTGGATGGAATTGATTTTTTTGGAATTGGATTTTTTGGAAAAAAGGGTTGACATCCATGGGGAAATGTGTTAGATTAATCAAGCATGAGAAAAAGAAAGCAGAGTATCCGCTCTCACCATGGCATAATCGGGTGACCATGGTTCGATATTGATTGACGGGACGCGTCCACGAGGGCGTGCTTGTTATGAAGGTTGAGAGTGGATACGGTGTCCACTCTTTTTTTCGTAAAGGAACGGCCGGAAATTTTTGGGGACGTTCCGCAAGGGGCCTGAAGGAATTCATGTGACGGAGGTATAGGACAATTAGCGAGTTGATGATTAACGAACAAATCAGAGACAGAGAAGTTCGTCTGATTGGTGAGGATGGGGAACAGTTGGGAATTATGTCTGCCAGGGACGCTTACAAAAGGGCGCAGGAGGCGGAGCTGGACTTGGTGAAGATTGCCCCGATGGCAAAGCCGCCGGTCTGCAAGATTATCGATTACGGAAAGTATAAGTACGAGCTGACCAGGAAGGAAAAGGAAGCCAAGAAGAAGCAGAAGATTGTGGAAATCAAGGAAGTACGCCTTTCCCCGAACATCGATACGAATGACCTGAATACCAAAGTGAATAACGCGAAGAAGTTCATCACCAAGGGAAACAAGGTGAAGGTGACTTTGCGTTTTCGCGGCAGGGAGATGGCGCACGTACAGCAGAGCAGGCACATTCTGGATGATTTCGCGGGCCTGCTTTCGGACATCGCCGTAATCGAGAAGCCCGCGAAACTGGAAGGCAGAAACATGAGTATGATTTTAACCGTAAAACGTTAAAAGAATAGGCAAAGCACGCATAAAGGAGGATATTATCATGCCAAAAATGAAAACAAGCAGGGCGGCCGCAAAGCGCTTTACAAAGACGGGTACGGGAAAGCTGAAAAGAAATAAAGCTTATAAGAGCCATATCTTAACGAAGAAGACGAGCAAGAGGAAGAGGAATCTGAGGAAGTCCGCGATTATGGACGAGTCAAACGTAAAGAACATGAAGAAGATTTTGCCGTACTTATAAGGGGCGGCGACAGACTGGTGTAAGAATAGGAGGATTAAGAAATGGCACGTATCAAAGGCGGAATGAACGCAAGGAAGAAACATAACAGGGTATTGAAGCTGGCAAAGGGATATAGGGGAGCACGTTCGAAGCAGTATAGGGTCGCGAAGCAGTCCGTGATGAGGGCGCTCGCTTCTTCTTATGCGGGCAGGAAACAGCGCAAGCGCGAGATGCGGAAACTCTGGATTGCCCGTATCAACGCGGCGGCGAGGTTAAACGGCTTGTCTTACAGCAAGTTCATGCATGGATTGAAACTGGCGAACGTCGACATCAACAGGAAGATGTTGGCGGAGATGGCGGTGAGCGATAAGGAAGGATTCGCGACGTTGGCCGGTGTGGCAAAGGAGAAGTTGGCATAAAGTTGGAGATTGATTTCCATAAATCTATATTAGGTTAAAAAAAATCAATTGACAATTTTCTCATAAGATAGTATTATATCATTTGTGGCATGAGTAATCATGCTACGGTTTGCGGAAGTGTCGGAACTGGCAGACGAGCAAGACTAAGGATCTTGTGGCATTCGTGCCGTGTGGGTTCAAGTCCCATCTTCCGCATACTATGGCGCGGAGCCGAATCATGGTGGTTCAGGCTTCGCGCCGTTTTGCATGTTGGACCAAGAGTGCCGGACACCACAAAGCGGGCGCGCACAGTGGGCGTTTTCTGGTGTTTTTTTAGCTTTGGGAATAAAACCGGGATAGAAAAGAAAAAAAGTTTTTGAAAATACAAATTTGGGATTGCAAAATTGAGCGTGCTGGTGTATCATAGACACAGTATGGAATGCTCATGTGACAGCATTACTAGTTGAAATGGAAGGGATGTGCACTTATGAAAAAGAGTATTAAAAAGGCCGTGGCAATTCGGGTGATTGCCTCTCTCGCCGCCACGCTCTTGTTGAGTTTCGCGACGACGTTCAATGTCTTTAACATCAAGAACACCCAGGCGGATGCCGCCTCGGCCAACGCCGTGCTAGACAAGGCGGAGCGTGCGGAGACCGCACATTATAAATGGGCATCTAATTTGAGTAACGCCTTGTATGCGGATACGGAGTTTACCGGCAGTATCGATCCGACGACTTGTGTTTTGGGCCAGTGGATTTATGGCGAGGCCGGCACGGACGATACGGACATTCTGGCGCTGCGTACCCAGTTGGAGCCGCTACATAAGGAATTGCATGAGTCGGCGACGTACGTGTTGGAATTGATGGAGGACGATCCGGCTGGGGCGCAGGAGTATTATCAGAATACCATCCAGACCAACCTTTCCACATTGGTGGGGATACTGGACGACGTGATAGAGCGGAGCACGTCTTTGAGCGAGAAGACCGAGACGCGCATGGAGCAGACAATTTTGAGCATGAACGTCATCAGCCTGGTCTGCCTCGTGTTGGCCCTGGTCTGCCTGATTAGTCTGGTCATGTACGTGTTGCGCCGCGTGATTGCGCCGATTATCGACATTACCAACAGTAGCAGGGTTCTACAGGAAGGGCATCTGGATTTGGACTTGTCATATAGCTCCGAAGATGAACTGGGTGATTTGGCCAGTACCTTAAAAAGATCCATGGAACTGATTGAGAGTTACGTGAAGGACATTAACCGTATTATGAGCGAGCTTTCGAATGGAAATTTCAACGTGCGGACCTCTGCGGATTATATCGGGGATTTCACATCCATCCAGACTTCGATTGACAGCTTCACGACCACCTTGTCCGGTGCGCTGGATCAGATTGGCCAGGCCGAGCGCCGCATTTCAACGAATGCGGAACAGCTTTCCAGCAGTTCGCAGTCGTTGGCGCAGGGGGCCACGGAGCAGTCCGCGTCTATCCAGGATTTGTACAGGGTATTGGATGACTTGTCCAATAGGGCGAAGGATAACGTGGAAGTGGCCTCCAAGGCCCAGGAGCATGCCCGCCTGACGGGTGAGCAGGTTTCCGCCAGCGGCGAGCAGATGGAGCAGATGGTTTCCGCGATGACGGATATCAGCAACACTTCGAGACAAATCGGGCAGATTATTGGCACGATTGAGAACATCGCGTTCCAGACGAACATTCTTGCTTTGAACGCGGCGGTCGAGGCGGCAAGGGCCGGTTCGGCAGGAAAGGGCTTTGCAGTGGTGGCTGACGAGGTACGCAGTCTGGCGGCCCAGTCCGACCAGGCGGCCAAGGCAACGAAGGAATTGATTGACAATTGTGTCAGGGCGACAAATCGAGGAAGCGAGATTGTTGACGATGTTTCTGGTACGTTGAACAAGACATTGGATTTGGTGACGAATTCCAATAGCGATATCGGTATCATCGCCGACGCGGTACGGGGCGAGGCGGAGTCCATCATGGATGTTACCGAGAGCATCAAGCAGATTTCCGCTGTTGTCCAGACGAATTCGGCCAGCAGCGAGGAAGCGGCGGCGGTCAGCACGGAGTTGTTTGACCAGGCTCACTTGCTACAGTCACAAACCAACCGGTTCCAGTTGAAACGTTAGGGAATTGTGTTTTCAAACGCACGGTTTCGCAGCTGTTTGGGCGGCTCCCGTGGAAAGTAATCTCGTGCCGTGGGTTGAGGTTGAAATGTTTGAATCTGAGCATGGAAGAGGGTTATCATTGAATTTGGATGATGGCCCTTTTTAGTGCCGGTATGCGGATGGCGCCCGCATACCGGCACAATGTTTAACCAAAACGGGGCAGGTGGTAAATTCACCTTGCCCCGTTAGTTATGATAGGAAACTCTTTTTTCACGCTTTTCTTTTTGTCATTCCTTATGCAAACGCGTCCGTCAGTGACCCGTTGTTCGTCGTTCCACTCGTTGTTACTTCCGTGTCCGTCCGTCTTGCCGGCTGCGTGCCTTGTGCTTCGGTGGCCAGTTCGTTTTCCAGGTTCTTGTTCGCGGTCGAGAGCATTAGTTTGATGCGGTTCAACTGGTTTACCTCGCTGGCACCCGGGTCGAAGTCGATTGCCACCACGTTGGATTGTGGATATAACCTGCGCAGTTCCTTGATGACTCCCTTGCCGACGACATGGTTGGGCAGGCAGGCGAACGGCTGCGTACATACGATGTTGCCCGCGCCATAGTGAATCAGTTCCAGCATTTCTCCGGTCAAGAACCATCCTTCACCGGTCTGGTTGCCGATGGAGACGATTTCAGAGGCCATTTCCGCCAGCCGTTCAATTGGCGTGGTCGGTTCAAAATGTTTGCTGGCCCTATAGGCCTTGTTGGCGGGGGCGCGGAACCATTCCAACAACCTGATGCCCAAATCGGCAATCTTGGCCTTTGATTTGGCAAAGCCAAGGTCGGATACCTTGAAGTGCTGGTTGTAGAAGCAGTATTGCAAAAAGTCCAGCAAGTCTGGCACGACCGCCTCGGCCCCTTCCTTTTCCAGGAGCTCGACAAGGTGGTTGTTGGCCGCGGGCAGGAATTTCACCAAAATCTCGCCCACCACGCCGACGCGCGGTTTGCGGACGTCAAGCGTCTCGATTTCGTCAAATTCCCGAATGATGTCGGCACACATTTTCTTGAACGCGCGGCGGGAGGGGTATCCCTTGGACACGAATGTCTTGCATTTTTCCACCCATTTGCGATGCAGCGCGTCCGTCGTGCCGGGAACGGCCTCATAAGGGCGCATTCGGTAGACGCATTTCATGAAGACGTCCCCAAATACCAGGCCATAGATGCCGCGCAGCACCAACGGCGGGGTGAGGCGAAAGCCCGGGTTGCCTTCCAGTCCGCTCAGGTTCAAGGAGATGACCGGAATGTGCGAATAGTTCGCCTTTTTTAACGCACGGCGGATGAATCCGATGTAGTTGGAGGCGCGGCAGCCGCCTCCTGTTTGCGTGATGATGATGGCCAGTTTATCGGTGTCGTAGCGGCCCGACAATATCGCGTCCATGATTTGGCCTACGACGATTAAGGAAGGATAGCAGGCGTCATTGTTCACGTATTTTAATCCGACGTCCACCGCTTGTTTGTTGTCGTTTGGCAGAACCTCGAGCCGGTAACCGGAAGCACGGAATGCCGACTCGATGATTTCAAAATGAATCGGCGACAATTGCGGGCAGAGGATGGTATAGTTTTGCTTTTTCATTTCCTTGGTGAATGGAACTTTTTCTATGGCCGCGGAAGCAACGGTACGCTTTTCCTTGCGCCGCTCGCGCACGCGGATGGCAGCCAGCAGGGAACGTACCCGGATGCGGGCCGCGCCGAGGTTGTTGACCTCGTCGATTTTTAGTGAAGTATATATTTTGTCCGAGTTGGTCAGGATGTCCGCCACCTGGTCCGTGGTCACGGCATCCAGCCCGCAACCGAACGAGTTCAACTGGATCAAGTCCAGGTTGTCGACGGTCTTGACGTAGTTTGCCGCCGCGTACAAGCGGGAATGGTACATCCACTGGTCCATCACGTTGAGCGGGTGTTCCGCGGGGTTCAAGTGTGAGATGGAATCTTCCGTCAGCACGGCGACGTGGTAGGACGTAATCAGTTCCGGCAGGCCGTGGTTGACCTCGGGGTCGATATGGTATGGCCTTCCTGCCAGCACGATTCCACGGTTTCCGGTCTTTTTAAGGAATGCGAGCGTTTCTTCCCCCTTTTTTCGCATGTCGTTTCGGCAATTCTCCAGTTCCACCCATGCGGCGTGCACGGCGGACCTGATTTCCTCCGCGGTTAGCGAAAACTTTTCGGAAAGCTCGTCAATCAGTTTGAAGGAAATGGTGTCCTCGTTCTCGAAATTCAAGAACGGGTGAATGAAGTCCACTTCGCCTTTCACGATGGAGTCCATGTTGTTCTTGATGTTCTCCGGGTAGGAGGTGACGATGGGGCAGTTGTAGTGGTTGTTCGCTTCCGTAAATTCTTTCCGCTCATATGGAACCGAGGGATAAAAAATGTGCTCGATTCCTTGGTTAATCAGCCATTGCACGTGTCCGTGCGCCAACTTGGCCGGATAGCATTCGGACTCGCTGGGGATGGACTCGATTCCCAGCTCGTATATTTTCCGGGTCGAGGCCGGGGAGACCACGACCCGGAATCCCAGCTTGTTGAAAAACGTGAACCAGAACGGGTAGTTTTCATACATGTTGAGCACGCGCGGGATGCCGATGGTTCCCCGCCCGGCCTCATCCTCGGGAAGCGGCTCGTATCCAAAATAACGATTCAGCTTGTAGGCAAAGAGGTTTGGCATTTTGTGGTCTTTTTTCTCCTTGCCGATTCCTTTTTCACAACGGTTTCCGGTGACGAACCTGCGTCCGCCGCTGAAATGGTTGATGGTCAGCCGGCAGTTGTTGGTGCACCCCTTGCATTTGGACATCGTGGCAGAATACGTGAGCGCCTCGAGATCCTCGGCAGAAAGCATGGTCGTCCCCTCGCACTCCGTATATCGTTCGCGGGCAATCAAGGCCGCCCCGAACGCCCCCATCGTGCCGGCGATGTCCGGACGGATGGCTTCGCAATTCGCAGTTTTTTCAAAGCTCCGCAACACGGCGTTGTTGTAAAACGTTCCGCCTTGCACGACGATGTGCCGTCCAAGTTCGGAGGCGTCGGACACCTTGATGACCTTGAACAAGGCGTTCTTGATGACGGAATAGGCGAGCCCGGCGGAGATGTCGGCCACCTCGGCCCCTTCCTTCTGCGCCTGCTTCACCTTGGAATTCATGAATACGGTGCAGCGTGTGCCAAGGTCGATAGGGTGCTTGGCGAACAACGCTTCCTTTGCGAAATCTTGTACGGAATAATTCAATGATTTGGCAAACGTCTCGATGAACGAGCCGCATCCGGAGGAGCACGCCTCGTTCAGTTGCACGCTGTCAACGGTCTGGTTTTTGATTTTGATGCATTTCATGTCCTGTCCGCCGATGTCCAGGATGCAGTCCACGTCCGGCTCGAAATATGAGGCGGCATAATAGTGGGAAATGGTCTCGACTTCGCCCTCGTCAAGCAAAAGGGCGGCCTTGATCAACGCCTCCCCGTAGCCGGTGGAGCAGGAGTGCACGATTTCCACGTCTTCCGGCAGCTTCGCATAAATGTCCTTGATGGCGGCGATGGACGTTCCCAACGGGTCGCCGTTGTTATTTTGGTAAAATGAATACAACAAGGAACCGTCCTCGCCGACGAGGGCGGCCTTGGTCGTCGTGGAACCGGCATCGATTCCCAAAAACGCTTTTCCCGAATAGGAGGAAAGCTCTTTCATGGGAACCTGGTGGCGGTCATGGCGGGCGGTAAAACGGGCATAGTCTTCCTGGGACTCGAACAGGGGTTCCATCCGTTCCACTTCGAACTCCATCTGGATTTTGCCGTCCAGCCGCGCCCGCATCTCGCTTAGTGCTACGAATTCTTCCTTTTTGGAGTTCAAGGCGGAGCCGATGGCGGCGAACAAGTGCGAGTCGTCCGGCGCGATGACGTGTTCGTCATCCAATTTCAGCGTGCGGATGAAGGCGGCGCGCAGTTCGGACAAGAAGTGCAACGGGCCGCCGAGGAACGCCACGTGCCCCCGAATCGGCTTGCCGCAGGCCAGCCCGCTGATGGTCTGGTTGACGACGGCCTGGAAAATGGAGGCGGCCAAGTCCTCCCTGGCGGCCCCGTCATTAATCAAGGGCTGTATGTCGGTTTTGGCAAAGACGCCACAACGCGCGGCGATGGAGTAGAGGGCGTGATAATTTTTGGCATACCCGTTAAGGCCCGAAGCGTCCGTCTGGAGCAGGGAAGCCATCTGGTCGATAAAGGAGCCCGTGCCCCCGGCGCAGACCCCGTTCATCCGTTGTTCCACGTTTCCGCCCTCGAAATAAATAATCTTGGCATCCTCGCCGCCAAGTTCGATGGCGACGTCGGTCTGCGGCGCATAAGACTGCAGGGCGCTCGACACGGCGATGACTTCTTGCACGAAGGGCACGTTCAAGTGGTTTGCCAGGGAAAGCCCGCCCGAGCCGGTGATGACCGGGGCGGCCCAGGTGTCGCCGAGTTCGCTTACCGCTTTCCCGAGCAGGTCGGAAAGCGTCTCCTGGATGTTTGCAAAATGCCGCTTGTAGTCGGAGAACAACACATGGTTATCGGCGTCCAGGACGGCAATCTTGACCGTCGTGGAGCCGATGTCAATCCCTAAGGTATGTGATTTGTCATGCGTATGTAATTCGTTTTGGTTCATGGTATCCCTCGTTTCTAAAAAATTTATCCGTGGGCGGCCTTGACGGTGTCACGGGCTTCCCTGGCACGGCAAAAAGCCGTATTGGTAATTTATATTATGGTGTTAGAAATAAAATGTGAAAAGGTGCATACAGATAGCGTCGGCGCACAGATGGCAACACGCCTCAACCCATCTCCACACCGACGCATTGTCAGTCGTTATTTCATGCAACCGGCCTTAAACGTGCATCACGGTGATTATACGACAAAATGTGAAAAAAGGCAATTGGCATTATGCTCCAGATTTTGAAAAATCATGAATTTAATCTGGGAAATTTATCTAAACTATAGAAAAAAAGGGTAACATGTGTTTGACAAACCACCCCGTAGACAGTACAATGATACAAGGAAACATGAAGAGGCGGTCTTGTGATTAAAACAAAAAGGAGAGATGAGGTTTGAACAAATGGTTGAATAAGCTGGAGAAAAAAATTGGGCGTTACGCGATTCCAAATTTGACGATGTACTTGATTGGGGCATATATCATCGGATATGGAATACAGCTTTTCTTGCCAGATTTATACCAGTGGATCATGTTAAACCCCGTTTATATTCTTGGGGGACAAGTGTGGAGGGTTATTTCGTGGGTATTGGTTCCACCTAGCGGGAACCCGTTGACGATTATCATCATGTTAATCTTTTATTATTCCGTGGGAACGTCATTGGAGCGGAGCTGGGGAACATTTCGTTATAATGTATACATGTTCTCGGGAATTTTGTTCACGGTCGTCGGATCATTTGTCCTATATGCATATTATGCCCTGACGGTACGGGATTCGACGGTGGTTTTTATTACGGTGACGGCATCGTGCATGTTTTTTAGCACGTTTTACATTAACATGTCCATTTTTCTGGCATATGCGGCCATGTTTCCCGACATGGAAGTCATGTTTTACTTCATATTGCCTATCAAGGTGAAATGGTTGGGAATTGCTTATGCCGTGATTTTGGCGCTGGATTTCCTGCGTGGCAATGCCGCCATCCGCATCGTCATTATCGCGTCGCTCTTGAACTTTATTTTGTTTTTCTTGTCCGGCCGAAACCTAAAGGCCTATACTCCGAAAGAGCAGATGCGCAAGCGGAAGTTCAAAAAGCAGGTTGAGCGGCCGAAGATGCGCTATGCCAATGGCGCGAAGCACCGTTGCGCGGTTTGCGGGAGGACGGAGGTGGACGCTCCCGATTTGGAATTTCGGTTCTGCTCCAAGTGCAAGGGAAATTACGAGTATTGCAACGAGCATCTGTTCACGCACGAGCATGTCAAGTAGGGGCGTGGAAAGTGCGGGGAACAAGGCATGGCCCGCGTGCACGTGGGTGGCGTGCAAAAGACATATGGCGTGAAACGGGGCGCGTGGGGATAGAAGCGGAAGTATGGAGGGAATGAAAGTCCCGGGACAAAAAGAACAGGAGGTTGACATAATTGAAAAAGACAAAGGTGATTTGTACGATGGGGCCGCGCACGGACGACAAGGAGGTGATGCGCGGCCTGGTACGGTGCGGCATGGACGTGGCGCGGTTCAATTTTTCCCATGGGAATTACGAGGAGCATAGGCGGCGCATGGACATGTTGAAGCAGATGCGGGCGGAGGAAGGAGCCAACGTGGCCATCCTTTTGGACACCAAGGGGCCGGAAATCCGCACCGGGGTCTTGCAGGACGGGCGCAAGGTAGTGCTGGAACCGGGCGCGACGTTCGTATTGTCGGCGGAGGACGTGGTGGGAACGAAGGAGAAAGTGTCCATCACCTATCCGGGACTCGTGCAGGACATTGAAAAAGGCAAACGGATCCTGGTGGACGACGGGTTGATCGAGCTGGAGGTGACGGGAAAGAACCAGAAGGAGATTATCTGCCGCGTCGTCAACGGCGGGGAATTGGGCGAGCGAAAGGGTGTCAATGTGCCAAACGTCGCGGTTCGGCTTCCCGCCCTGACGGAAAAGGACAAGGAGGATGTCCGGTTTGGCGTGGAGCAGGAGGTGGACTTTATCGCGGCCTCGTTCGTGCGCAACGCGGAGTGTATTTTAGAACTCCGCGCATGGCTGAAGGAACTGGACGCGCCTTATATCCCCATCATTGCCAAGATTGAGAACGCGGAGGGCATCAGCAACATCGACGAGATTTTGCGTGCTGCGGACGGCATCATGGTCGCGCGTGGCGACCTTGGGGTGGAGATTGCGGCCGAGGAGGTGCCATATTTGCAGAAGCAGATGATACGAAAGGCGAACGCGAGCTTCAAGACGGTCATTATCGCGACGCAGATGTTGGACTCCATGATTCGCAATCCGCGTCCGACCAGGGCAGAGGTGACCGACGTGGCAAACGCGGTGTATGACGGAACCGATGCCGTGATGCTGTCCGGCGAGACGGCGGCGGGCAAATATCCGGTGGAAGCCCTGCAGATGATGGTGCACGTTATCGAGAGCACGGAAAAGCACTTGGATTATGACTTGTTTTTAAGCCGGGCGGGAGAACGGTTGAAATCCGGCATTTCCAGTGCCATTGCCTATTCATCGGTGCTGGCGGCGGAAAACCTGCACGCGAGGTGTTTGATTGCCCCGACGGTTTCCGGGGCGACGGCCCGCGTCATGTCGAATTTGAAGCCGAGGCAGGAGATTCTTGGTATCACGCCGAACGAGCGGACGCTGCGGCGGATGTCCATTTATTGGGGCGTACGGCCGTTGAAGTCGCTGGAATTTAAGACGACGGAAGACATTTGCGACGGGGCCATCGAGATTGCACGCGTGAAAAAGTACGTGGACGAGGGCGACGTGGTCGTTTTGACGGCGGGAATCCCCTCCACGAACGTGCAGGGTGAGAAACATAAGGCGAGCAACATGATGCGCATCGCCGTGGTGTCGCCATGAGCACTTGGGGGGCGTGTTTTGGCCGCTTAGGTGCGAGGCATTCCGCCGCCGTTAGCGAGGTGTTGCCGAGGCTTACCAGGGGGGGCGCCATGAGCATTTGGCGGGCGTGAGGAGGTATTTAGTTGAAAAAGGTACAATGGCTTCCAGGCTTCTTGTTCGCGGTCTCCCTGCTTGTGATTTTATTAATCAGCAGTTTTGAAATCGCGATGTACGCGGATTTTGGGTTTTACCAGGAGGAATATGAAAAATATGGCGTGCTCGCCGACTTGGACATGACGATGGAGGACGTGATGCACGTGACACGGGAAATGATGGCATACCTGCGTGGAAACCGGGAAAACTTGAGTGTCACGGCGACCGTCGGGGGAAGGGAACAAGACTTTTTCAACGAGCAGGACCGATTCCATATGGGGGAGGTGCAGGGATTGTTCCTGGGCGGCCTCGGGCTTCGAATCGGGGCTGTTGCCGTGGCGGCGGCGAGCCTTATGGCCCTGCTGTTTTTGAAGGCGGACGTGTTGCGAATCCTGTCCCGTGCATACCAGGTCACGGTGGGCATCCTGGCGGCGTTTCTGGCCGTTCTGGGAATTGCCGTGGCGAGAGATTTCAACGCGGTGTTCACGTTGTTCCACGAGATTTTCTTCGACAATGACTTGTGGATGTTCGACCCGGCCGAGGATTATATGATTCGCATGTTGCCGGAAGGGCTGTTTTTTGACTTCGTCCTGCGCATTGGCGGCTTGTTCGTGGCGGGACTCATCTTCGTGATGGTGGTCTTTTGCGGTTTGCGGTGGTGTGCGCACAAAGGCCGTGGCGAGGCGCGGGCGGCAAAGGCATGAAGCCAAAAGCCGATTGCTACACACTTCGTGCTCCCGCAATCCTAAAACACCTCAAATCCGCTCATTTTTTACGAAAAATGGCTGCTTATCGGTGTTTTACGGGTTCAAAAGTTATACATGACTTTTTTGACCCTGGCATCAGCAAAATATAAAACAAAGGAGAGGCAATGATGAGTGATGTAAGACGTGTCTATGTGGAAAAGAAGGCGGATTTTGCCGTACAGGCGAAGGAGTTGTCCCATGAAATCCGTCATTATCTTGGCATCAGGTCGGTGACGGGGGTGCGCGTGCTGATTCGTTATGACGTGGAAAACATTTCCGACGGAACCTTCGAGACGGCTTGCCGGGGCGTGTTCGCGGAGCCGCCGGTAGATGTCCTGTACCGGGAGGAGTTTGTGAAGAACGAGGCGGACCGGGTGTTTTCCGTGGAATATCTGCCGGGGCAGTTTGACCAGCGCGCGGATTCCGCAAAACAATGTGTGCAGTTTATCAAGGAGGACGAGGATCCGGTCATTAAAACGGCGACGACCTACGTGATCGAGGGGGCAATCTCGGACGAGGAATTCGCGGCCATCAAGAGCCACTGCATCAATCCGGTAGATTCCCGCGAGACGGGCCTTGCAAAGCCGGACACGCTGGTGACGGTATTTGACGAGCCGGAGAACGTGAAGATTTTCGAGGGCTTTTGCCAGATGGCGGAGGGCGAACTGAACAAGCTGTACGGTTCGCTGGGGCTGGCCATGACGTTCAAAGATTTCAAACATATTCAAAACTATTTTGCGGGGGAGGAAGGGCGCGACCCGTCGATGACGGAAATCCGCGTGCTTGACACGTACTGGTCCGACCATTGCCGTCACACGACGTTTTCCACGGAGTTGAAAAACGTGAAGTTTGATGACGGCGATTACCGTGAGCCGATTGAGAATACTTACAAGAAGTATCTGGCGACGCACAGTGAGATTTTTGCCGGACGCGAGGACAAGTTCGTCTGCCTGATGGATTTGGCCCTGATGGCGATGCGCAAGCTGAAAAAGGAGGGGAAGCTTGCCGACCAGGAGGAGTCTGACGAGATTAACGCCTGCAGCATCGTGGTGCCGATACAAGTGGACGGAGTAGAAGAAGAGTGGCTGATTAATTTTAAGAATGAGACGCACAACCATCCGACCGAGATTGAGCCGTTCGGAGGGGCGGCGACTTGTCTTGGCGGTGCGATTCGTGACCCGCTTTCGGGACGTACTTACGTGTATCAGGCGATGCGCGTGACAGGGGCGGCCGACCCGACCGTGTCCGTGAAGGAGACATTGAAGGGCAAGCTCCCGCAGAAGAAGCTGGTGCGCGGGGCGGCCAAGGGATATAGTTCCTATGGCAACCAGATTGGACTGGCGACGGGATTGGTGAAGGAGATTTATCACCCGAATTATGTGGCGAAGAGGATGGAAATCGGCGCGGTGCTGGGGGCGGCCCCGAGACGGGCGGTCATTCGCGAGACTTCCGATCCGGGCGACATTATCATTTTGCTCGGCGGGCGTACCGGGCGCGACGGCTGCGGCGGCGCGACGGGGTCTTCAAAGGTGCACACCGAGGAGTCCATCGAGACTTGCGGGGCGGAGGTGCAGAAGGGGAACCCGCCGACCGAGCGCAAGATTCAGAGGCTGTTTCGACGGGAAGAGGTCAGCAGGCTGATCAAGAAATGTAATGATTTCGGCGCGGGCGGCGTTTCCGTGGCCATCGGCGAACTGGCGGAAGGGCTGACGGTGGATTTGGACAAGGTGCCGAAAAAGTATGCCGGCCTGGATGGCACGGAAATCGCCATTTCCGAGTCGCAGGAGCGTATGGCGGTAGTCGTGGATCCGAAGGACGTTAAGCAGTTCATGGCCTATGCCGAGGAAGAAAACCTGGAGGCGACGGAGGTGGCGGTCGTGACAAAATCGCCGCGTCTGGTACTTGTCTGGAGGGGGAAGGAAATCGTCAACATTTCCCGCGCGTTTCTCGACACGAACGGGGCGCACCAAGAGACTGACGTGGAGGTGGAAATCCCATCCAAGGCCGATTCTTTATTCGTGCGCGAGGAAGTGGGCGACGTGCGCAAGAAGTGGCTGGCGGTTCTTGGGGATTTAAACGTCTGTTCGCAAAAGGGACTGGTGGAAATGTTTGACGGCTCGATTGGCGCGGGTTCCGTCTTCATGCCTCACGGCGGGTGTTATCAGATGACGGAGACACAAACGATGGTGGCGAAGGTGCCGGTGGTGGACGGGACGACCGACAGCGTGTCGATGATGAGCTATGGATTCGATCCCTATCTGTCGAGTTGGAGCCCATACCACGGCGCGATATACGCGGTGGTGGAGTCGGTGGCGAAAATCGTGGCTTCAGGCGGCGACTACCGTAAGATTCGCTTTACGTTCCAAGAATATTTCCGCCGCATGACGGAAGACGCGAGGCGTTGGGGCCAGCCGTTCGCGGCATTGTTGGGCGCGTATGACGCGCAGCTTGGTTTCGGCCTGCCGTCGATTGGCGGCAAGGACAGCATGTCGGGAACATTCCAGGATATCGACGTGCCGCCGACGCTCGTTTCGTTCGCGGTGGACATGGCGACGGGAAAGGACATTATCACGCCGGAACTTAAGAAGGCAGGAAACAAGCTGGTCTGGCTTCGCATTGAGCGGGATGATTATGACTTGCCGAAGTACGGGCAGATTAAGACACAATACGGGAAGTTTGCAGATGACATTCACGCCGGAAAAATCGTCTCGGCATACGCCTTGGATCGTCACGGCGTCGTGGCGGCGGTCAGCAAGATGGCGTTCGGTAATGGCATGGGCGTGAAATTGGAGCATAACCTGGACGCGAGGGATGCGTTCGCCCCGGCGTTTGGAGATTTGGTTGCGGAAGTTCCGGCAGACCAGGTCGGGCAGCTTTCGATTACCTATACGTTGATTGGCGAAGTGACGGACGACAAGGCATTTTCTTATGGAAACGTGCGCATTTCGCTTGACGAGGCCGTGGAGGCGTGGACCAAGACGCTGGAGGGCGTGTTCGCGACCAAGTCGGCATCTGACCATGATGAAAAGCTGGAAGCGAAGCCGTTTGATACGAGGGACGTTCATATTTGCAGCCACAAGATTGCCCGGCCGACCGTGTTCATCCCGGTATTTCCGGGTACGAACTGCGAGTACGACAGCAAGAAGGCCTTTGAGCGGGCTGGCGCGAAGGTGATTACGCGGGTGTTCAAAAACTTAAGCGCGGCAGGCATCCGCGAGTCCGTGGAGGAATTTGAAAAGGCCATTAGTCAGGCGCAGATGATTATGTTTCCGGGTGGCTTTAGCGCGGGTGACGAGCCGGACGGTTCGGCAAAATTCTTCGCGACGGCGTTCCAGAACGCCAAAATCAAGGAAGCCGTGGAGAAGCTTTTGCAGGAGCGGGACGGCCTGGCGCTGGGAATCTGCAATGGATTCCAGGCTTTGATTAAATTGGGACTGGTGCCGCACGGGCGCATCGTCGGACAAGATGAGGCATCCCCAACCTTGACGTACAACACGATTGGCCGTCATATTTCCAAAATGGTCTATATCAAGGTGGAGACGAACAAGTCCCCGTGGCTTGCGTTGGCCGATTTGGGCGGCGTGTACACGAATCCAGCCTCGCACGGCGAAGGCCGTTTCGTGGCCGGCGAGGAGTGTCTGCAAAGTCTGTTCGAAAACGGCCAGGTGGCCACGCGTTATTGTGACCCGGATGGAAATATCAGCATGAGTGAGGAGTGGAACGTCAACGGCTCGTACATGGCCATCGAGGGAATCACCAGTCCGGACGGGCGCGTGCTGGGCAAGATGGCACACTCCGAGCGGCGCGGGCGCGGCGTGGCAATCAACATATACGGCGAGCAGGATTTGAAATTGTTCGAGTCAGGCGTAAAGTATTTTCAATAGGATTGTCAGAAAATAGGTATATTTTGCAAGAATTTAACAAAAATAGAAAAATGTAAAAAAGTTGTTGACATTTGTAGGGTAATGATTGTATAATAGTAAAGCGGGTTGCGGACAACCGCGACCCGCACCAATTGAAATCCAATTGCAGGACGGGGTCTTAGCTCAGCTGGGAGAGCATCTGCCTTACAAGCAGAGGGTCATAGGTTCGAGCCCTATAGGCCCCAGGGATTCCTTGTCTGGCATGTTTGGATTGGTGGTTTTACTATTATAATGTGGCGGAATAGCTCAGTTGGCTAGAGCACACGGTTCATACCCGTGGTGTCGCTGGTTCAAATCCAGTTTCCGCTACTACAGAAAGGCTCTGGAAAAGAGCGGCGGAAAACTCTCATTTACGAGAGTTTTTCTTTTTGGCCGAAAGCAACTTAATGAAAGCGAGCCATGGGCGAAGCTTGAATTTAGTGCGAGGCCGTTCTTTGAGATTGGCGAGACTGAAAGTCGAGTTTAGCGAAAAGAACTTCCTTAGAAGTCAGGCTTGGCGAAAAGGACTTCCTGGAAAATGTCGGTGGGAGAAGGCATGCGTTTCATGCCCGCGACGCGCAAAATTCAGAATACGAAGGAGAAACCAGTGTATACGAAGCTCGTGAATTTGTTAAAATTAACCGTAAGCGCCTATTTTGTCTTCGTGGGCGTGGAGCTTGTCAAAATCATGATGGACCAGAGGCCGGAGGACATGACGAAAAAACTTCTGATTGCGACCGTCTTTTTGGTGGTCGGCGCGGGATATTTCGTGTGGACGTTGGGACGCATGTCGGGGAGGCTTCGAAAAAAGGCGGCTGAAGTTTGGGCGGGGTGGCAGGAAGAGGCCAGGCAGGAAGCGAAAAGGCAGGAGGCGAAGCGGCAGCTGCGGGAAGCGAAGCGGCATAAAGGCGGGAACCGGGACAGCTCGATGTTTCGTACGGCTCCGATGGAACCCGTGGGAGAGAGCATCCAGGGAACGATTACGATTAAGAATGACATGAATGGAAGCGTGATGCACGACGTGGGTGAAAGCGCGGTGGAACAAGTCGTGCCCGATTCATGGGACGACGTGACCAAGGCCATGTGGCTGGACGAGGAAGAGGGGGAGGATCCCCTCCAGCGTTATTGGCGTAATCCGGGAGCAGTGGAGGACGAGCCGGAAGCGCCGCCCGAGTTGTTGAAGGACACACAGAAGCTTCCGGTCATCTCGCAGGACACGCAGGAAATATTGGAGGCGGCAGATGGGGCGACAAGGGTGATTCCGCGGGTTTCCGGGACGGAATGACGGATAGGAGGAGTTAGATTATGCGGGTAGGCATGGGGTATGACGTGCATAAATTGGCGGAAGGCCGGAAATTGATTCTCGGCGGCGTGGACATCGCGCATGAAAAGGGGTTGCTCGGACATTCGGACGCCGACGTGCTTGTACACGCGGTGATGGACGCGCTTTTGGGCGCGGCGGCCCTTGGGGACATCGGAAAGCATTTTCCGGACACGGATGAAAGGTTCAGGGGAATTTCCAGCATCCGTCTTCTGGAGCACGTGGCGGGGCTTTTGGAAGAGAGGGGCTATATCGTGGAAAATGTCGACGCGACAGTCATCGCCCAGAGGCCGAAGCTGCGTCCTCATATTGACGAAATGTGCCGGAACATGGCGGCCGCGCTGGGGGTGGAGCAGGAACAAATCAACGTCAAGGCGACGACTGAGGAAGGGCTTGGCTTTACCGGAAGCGGCGAGGGGATTTCCGCCCAGGCGGTCTGCTTGTTGGAAAAGGCGACGAATTATGGCAGTTTTGACGTGACGCCCGGGAAACGTCCGTGTGACGTGTGCGAGGGATGCGCGGTTTTAAGGGAGGACAATGAAGCTTAAGAAGTTAGACGTTTTGGAACATGGAAGGACGAGAAGGCTGTGGGAGGAAGTGTTTTCGGAGGATACCGGGGCCTTTTTGGATTATTATTATTTTTTGAAAACGAGGGACAATGAAATCTACGTGCTAGAGGAAGACGGGACGATTTTTTCCATGCTCCACTTGAATCCGTACCAGGTGAAGGTGGGAGAAGGGGCGTTTGCGGCACATTACATCGTGGGCGTGGCGACGGCCGAAAAGCATCGCGGGCGCGGGTTCATGCGGAGGCTGCTCGTGCACGTCATGGAGGAAATGTACCGGCGCAAGGAGTGGTTCACGTTTTTGATGCCTGCCGCGGAGGAGATTTACGCGCCGTACGATTTTCGCTTTATTTACGTCCAGGGGCATGAGGTTTTGCCGGTGAAGGAGGGCGGGCAGGATCCCGTGTCGGCGAGTGCCGGAAAGAAGGACCACGTGCCGGCGAAGATGGAAAAGAAAGATTGCGCGTCGGCAGGGAGCGGGGCGCCGGTCCTTTACATGGACGCTGGCCTTTCCGACGCGGCGGAGATGGCGGCGTTTTTTGAGGAGCATTTTGCCGCGCGGTGGCAGGTGCTCGCGGTTCGGGACGAACCATATTACCAGAGACAGGTTTTTGAGCAGCAAAGCGAAGGGGGCGGCATTCGCCTTTTGCGGGCACAAGAAGGATTGGTCGGCATGTTTTCGTATTCCCGGGAGGACGAGCTGGAGATTTTGGAACCCCTTTATTTGCCGGAATATGAGGAGGCCTTTCACAAGGCCGCGCGGGGTCTGGCAGGCGAGGGACAATCCGAGATAAAAGTTTACGCGCCGGCCAAGCCGGTCGGGGAAAAAGGCGGGATTGATGTGTCGGTCGTGAAACAGGACGGCCTTCATGCGCCGGGCGGGGAGGGAAAGCCGTTGATCATGGCGCGGCTTTTACACCCGGAATACGTGTTGGCGGCGATGCGGGTAAGGGAAGGGTATGACATGGATTGTTCGTTCGCGGTGCTGGATTCGCTCCTTGTACAAAACAGCCGTATTTGGCGGATTTGCAGTGGGGGAACGGACGCGGGCAGGATTCGCGTAAGGGAGACGGAGGATTCGGAAGGCGTGCTGACGATTGCGGCCTTGACCAGTTTCTTGTTTGGAATGAAGTCGATAGAAGAGGTGGAATCGGAGGACGGCGTTTTTTTAAGCGCGCGGTTGAGGGAGGAATTGCGAAAACTGGAGCCGTTGGAACAGGTGTTTTTAAACGAGGTGGTGTGACGGCGGGGATGAATAGTAACGTATTGGGAAATATTCTTTCAATTTAAGGTTGACAAAGGTTCGGGTTTTGCATATCATAGGTATCGTGAAGGGAAAAATGCGGGGAACGAAGAGAGTAGCGGTCGGGAAGCTTTCAGAGAGAAGCCGCCGTTGGGTGGAAGCGGTTTTAAGTGAAACAATCGTGAAGTGCATTCGGGAGCAGACCTTGTGAATGAGGGACGCCTTGCGGCGGCCGGTGAAGCCACGTGGGACGTGGATTGCCGCCCGCAAGGGAGGTAGCGGGGTACGGGTGACGGACGTTATCAGTCAGTGAGGGAAGGCAGACGGGCGCGTCATGACGAACATGTCATGCATGGTGCGTTTGCCTTTACAAGAGTGGAACCGCGGAAGAAAACTTCGTCTCTTGACAGAGCCGGAGTTTTTTGCATTACAAGGTTACTTTTCCCATACCCCGGAAAGGGAAACTGCCCGTGAAAAGTAACCATACGGGAAAGGAGTTGCATATGGGTTTTATTTCCTATATAAGGGATGAAATAAAAGTCGTGCGTGAGCGCGACCCGGCCATCAAGTCGAACATGGAAGTATTGCTTTATCCCAGTTTCAAGGTGATTTTGCATTACCGTGTCGCACATAAGCTGTATTTGAAAAAGCATTATTTTCTGGCGAGGTGGGTTTCCCAGCGTGCGGTGAGGAAGACCGGCATCGAGATTCATCCCGGGGCGACGATTGGCAAAGGGCTGTTTATCGATCACGGAAGCGGCGTTATCATCGGTGAGACGGCCGTCTTGGGCAACAACGTGACGCTTTACCAGGGCGTGACGCTCGGGGGCACGGGAAAGGAGCAGGGAAAGCGCCATCCGACCCTGGAGGACAACGTTATGGTCAGCGCGGGGGCGAAAATCCTCGGGTCATTCACCATCGGCGAGAATTCCAAGATCGGGGCGGGATCCGTCGTCCTCAAGGAGGTGCCGCCCAACTGCACGGTGGTCGGCGTGCCGGGACGCGTCGTGCGGATGGGAGAAAAAAAGATTCCCCGCGCGGACATGGACCACGTGCATTTGCCGGATCCGATGTTGCAGGACATCCGGGAACTGCAAAACGACAACATTCGGCTGCATGGCGAACTGCTGGAGATGGAGAAACGATTGAAGGAACTGACGGGGGCTTCAAAACGAAGCGACGCGTGCGAGGCGGCCGGGGCGTGAAGGACGGGCGCGAGGGCGGGGCCGCCCTTCACACGGCCACTTCGCCACACGCGCGGACAGGAGACAAGAGAAAGGTGGATGATAATGATGAAGCTGTATAATACGATGTCAAAAAGGAAGGAAGAATTTGTTCCCCTGGAGGAAGGGAAGGTAAAGATGTACGTCTGCGGGCCGACCGTGTATAATTATATCCACATCGGGAACGCCCGCCCGATGATCGTGTTCGACACGGTCCGGCGGTATTTTGAGTACAAGGGTTATGACGTCAATTACGTGTCCAATTTCACGGACGTGGACGACAAGATTATCAAGAAGGCGAACGAGGAGGGCGTGAGCGCGGACGAGATTTCCAAGCGTTACATTGCCGAGTGTAAAAAAGACATGCAGGGGATGAACGTCAAGCCCGCCACGAAAAGCCCGCTGGCCACCGAGGAAATCGGCGGCATGGTGGAACTGGTTCAGGCATTGGTCGAGAAAGGCTTTGCCTATGAGAAAAACGGCACGGTCTATTACCGTACCAGGAAATTTGCAGAATATGGGAAACTTTCGCACAAGAACCTGGACGACTTGCGCTCCGGCAACCGTTCGCTCCTGGTAAGCGGGGCCGACGAGAAGGAAGACGCGTTGGACTTCGTGCTTTGGAAGCCGAAGAAGGAAGGGGAGCCGGCATGGGAATCCCCGTGGGGCGAAGGCAGGCCGGGATGGCACATCGAGTGTTCGGAAATGTCCAAGAAATATCTCGGTGAGCAGATTGACATCCATGCGGGCGGCGAGGACTTGATATTCCCCCACCACGAGAATGAAATCGCCCAGAGCGAGGCGGCGAACGGGAAGGAATTTTCCAAATATTGGATGCACAACGCGTTTTTAAATATTGACAATAAGAAGATGTCCAAGTCGCTCGGCAACTTTTTCACCGTGCGGGAAATCAGCGAGAAATATGATTTGCAGGTTCTGCGGTTCTTCATGCTCAGCGCGCATTACAGAAGCCCGCTCAATTTCAGCGCCGAGTTGATGGACGCGGCCAAGAACGGGCTGGAGCGGATCGTGACGGCGGCGCAGAATTTGCGGTTTTTGAAGGAGACGGCGAAGGCGGGGCGGATGAGTGGGGAGGAGACGGAAGCGTTTGCAAAGACGCGCGGGTTCGTGGACATGTTCGAGAAGGCGATGGAGGATGACTTTAACACGGCGGATGCCGTCGCGGCGGTTTTCGAACTCGTGAAATATGCCAATACCACGGCAAACGGGGAAAGTTCGAGGGAGTACGTGCAGAAACTGTATGAACTGCTCGCGAGGCTGACGGACGTTCTTGGCATCATCGTGGAGCAAAAGGAGGAAATTTTGGACGCGGAAATCGAGGGCCTGATTGCAAAGAGGCAGGCGGCGAGGAAAGAACGCGATTTCGCGCGGGCCGACGAAATCCGTGCCGAACTACTTGAGAAGGGCATTGTATTGGAAGACACGAGAGAAGGAGTAAAATGGAAGAAGGCGTGAAATACGAATTTCGTGATTGTTTTGAAGAGGCACTGGGCTTCGGGGAGGCGGATATCGGCTCGTATTCGCCCCTCGTGCTGGCCTATGTCGGGGACACGGTGTTCGATTTGATGATAAAGAGCATGGTTGTCAACGAGGGAAACCGGCAAGTGCAAAAGATTCACGAGCGGGCGAGCCGTTACGTGCAGGCCTCGGCCCAGTCACAGATGATGCGCGTCATCCAGCCGCTGCTTTCCGAGGAGGAGCACGCCGTGTTCCGGCGGGGAAGGAACACAAAGTCAGTGACCCCGGCCAAGAACCAGTCCATCACCGACTATCGGCGCGCGACCGGGTTTGAGGCGTTGGTCGGCTACCTTTACCTGAAAAAGGAATATGGCCGGCTGGTACAGCTGGTGAAAATCGGGCTTGACGAGACGGAGTCCGCATGGCAATGAGAAAAAGGAGGGACGGACATGCAAAAAAATCGTGACGGGGAAAAGGACGGGCGTGACTTGTCCTTGCAAATCGAGGGACGAAACGCCGTCCTGGAGGCATTTCGTTCGGGACGGACGATTGACAAGCTGTTTGTGCAGAAAGGGTGTCAGGACGGCCCGGTGCAGACGATTGTCAGGGAGGCGAAGAAGCGGGACACGATTTTGGAATTCGTGGACAAGGAGCGGCTTTCGCGCTTGTCCGTGACCGGGAGGCACCAGGGGGTCATCGCTTTCGTGGCGGCCTACGAGTACGCCGAGGTGGAGGAAATGCTCGCGTTGGCAAAGGAGCGCGAAGAACCGCCGTTCTTGATTTTGCTTGACAATATCGAGGATCCGCACAATTTGGGAGCCATCATCCGCACGGCGAACCTGGCGGGGGCGCATGGGGTAATTATCCCGAAGCGCAGGGCCGTGGGGCTGACGGCGGTTGTCGCCAAGACCTCGGCGGGGGCGCTAAATTATACGAAGGTGGCAAAGGTGACGAACCTGGCCCGGACCATTGAGGAGTTGAAAGAAAAGGGGATTTGGTTCGTCTGCGCGGACATGAAAGGCCGGACGATGTACGAGGCGGACATGAAAGGCCCGATCGGGCTGGTCATCGGCAGCGAGGGGGAGGGTGTGGGAAGGCTTGTGAAGGAGAGCTGCGACTTCACGGTCGGCATCCCGATGAAGGGACAGATTGACTCGCTTAACGCGTCGGTGGCTGCCGGAATTTTAGCCTATGAAATCGTCCGCCAGCGGATGTCGTAGGATAATGCCGGGGATGGAGGGCGTGATGAAGAAGTATGAAGCGATACCGGACGAGCAATTGATTGTTAGATTGCGCGACGGCGAGTCGGAAATCATGGATTTTTTAATGATCAAGTATAAAGAGATGGTGCGCAGGAAAGCGAAGGAAATGTATTTGATCGGCGGTGAAAACGACGACTTGATACAAGAGGGGATGATTGGGCTTATCAAGGCGGTGAGGGACTTCGACTTGTCCCAGGGGACTTCCTTCGCCAGCTTCGCCGGACTGTGCGTGTCCAGACAGATGTATTCGGCGATACAGGCGTCGAGGCGGCAGAAGCATTTTCCTCTGAATTCCTATGTTTCTCTATATGACAGCAGGGAGGGGCAGGGAGAGGATTCCGCCCTCCCGTTGATCGACACGATTGAGCCTGGGGTGGAGAACGACCCGGAGGCTCTTTATTTCGGCAAGGAGTCCACCCAGGCGCTGATTGCGCGCCTGGAGGAGAAATTGAGCGATTTGGAAAGCAAAGTCTTGTACCTGCACCTGACGGGCGCGGACTATCGGACCATCGCGAACATATTGGACAAAAGCCCCAAGGGGATAGACAACGCCTTGCAGCGGATCCGTGGCAAGGCGGTGAAGTTGCTGGAGTGAGGGGGGGCGTGCCGGGGGCGACGTATCGACGCGAGGAGAAGCGGGAAGTAAGGCCGCCCACGCAGAGGATACTGCTAGATTTAAAATCCGTATACCAACGCCATGAAAGGCATAAAAAATCCCAGAAACGTGAAGTTTCCGGGATTTTAAGCTGCCTAGCGGACTTGAACCGCCGACCTCATCCTTACCAAGGATGCGCGCTACCGACTGCGCCAAGGCAGCATCTGCGTTGCATGCATTCCACATGCAACGCTACTAGTTTACAATAGAGCGCAAAATTTGTCAATCCTTTTTTGAAAAATATTTTATTTCGTGACATGGGCCATTCATGCTTTTACAATTGGGCGCGCGCCCCCGTGAATAGCAATTGGAAGCACGCCCGGGGCGACGTCATAGCTCATCGGAGTCCAGCATGACGGTGAACGGCCCGTCATTGGTCAGCGAGACTTTCATGTCCGCCCCGAAACGTCCCCGTTCCACGACGGGAACGTTCTCCTTGCATTTTGCGATGACATACTCGTAAAGCGCGTCCGCCTTGTCGGGAGAGCCGGCGTTCGTAAAGCCCGGGCGGTTTCCGCGCCTGCAGTCCGCGTAAAGCGTGAATTGGGAAATCAAGAGCAGCTGCCCGTCCACGTCGGAGAGGGAAAGGTTGGTCTTCCCGTCCTGGTCTTCGAAAATGCGCAGGCCCACGAGCTTGCGGACGAGTTTGTCGGCGACTTGTCCGTCGTCATCCCTGGCGATACCGACCAGTACCAAGAGGCCCTTCCCGATTTGCCCGATTACTTCCCCGTCCACGGACACGCTTGCCCCGGTCACGCGTTGGATTAAAAATTTCATGATGGAATCCCTCCTAGAAAAAATATGTAAAATAATGAAGTAAAACCCGATGCTTGAACGGGCGGGTACTATTTTAGTGGTTTTTGCATGAAATGTCTAGGAAAATAATTGTTTTTTACTCTTTTTTCATTGCTGGGCACGCCGTAGGCCTTTTGGCCTTGAAAAAAGAGCAATGATTCATTTCTTTCGCTTGTGCTATCGCCATGGTCGGAATATCGTATGTCCTAGGTGGCGTTTCCTGGGTGGGGGGACGGGAGGAAATAATGTGAGAACTTTTACAAAAGAAGAACTGAAAACCTTAAGACTGTCAATTACGGAATTACTGGAGTTCGTACGGTGTGTGAAGTGGAAGGACGAGCCTTATTTTTACCGTTTTCTTGACAACATGAAAAATAATATCGAAATTTACCTTTACACGCAGAGTGGGGAGGTGGGCCTGCTGTGCGAGATTTTGTCCCGTGACTGGCAGGCGGCGAACAACCGCCTCACCGGAATCCCGTCCTGCGAGTTGATGCCGGAAAAGGAGGGCGTGTGGCATTTGCATTGTAAATATCGGGAACTGGTGGCCGACGTGGGAAGGTATTTTTTGGAAAAATAGAGATTTTTTTGAAAATCCCTTGATTTTCCGCGAGTTAAGTGCTATACTTGCCTACAGTTACATAAAGATGCCGGTGGAAGAGTGAACGAAAAGTTCACTCTTCTTTGTTCGATGGCAGGAAAACGGATGGGAAAGGAAGTTGGGACGTGTCAAGAAGAGAAGAATATGAACGGCAAACGGAGGAACTCCTTATGCCGGTCGTGGCCGGGTTCGGTTTCGAACTGGTGGACGTGGAATACGTGAAGGAGGCGGGGACGTGGTATCTGCGGGCTTACATTGACAAGCCGGGCGGTATTACCGTGGACGATTGTGAGAATGTCAGCAGGACGTTTTCGGATGTCCTGGACGAGAAGGACTATATTGAGGACAGTTACATTTTCGAGGTGAGTTCGCCCGGGTTGGGGCGGCCGCTGAAGAAGGAGAAGGATTTTCAGAGAAGCCTGGGGGAGGACGTGGAACTGCGAACGTTCCGGGCAATCGAGAAACAGAAGGAGTTTGCCGGAACCCTGCATGCCTTTGACAAGGGGACGGTGACCCTTTCTTACGGGGACGGCACGTTACAGACATTTGAGAGAAGCGACATCGCGCTGATACGTCTGGCGTTGGATTTTTAAAGATAAATTTAGGGAGGATAAGAGAAAAATGAACACAGAACTAATGGAGGCCCTGACAATTTTGGAAAAGGAAAAGAACATCAGCCGGGAAAGCATGCTGGAGGCGATTGAAGGTTCCTTGCTCAGTGCCTGCAAAAACCATTTTGGGACATCGGACAACATCAAGGTGGTCATGGATAAGGAGACTTGCGACTACGCCGTGATCGCGGAAAAGCAAGTCGTGGAAGAAGTGCTCGATCCGGCGTTGGAAATCACGCTGGAGGACGCGGAAAAGATCGATTCCAACTTGCAGGTTGGCGATGTCGCGCAAGTGCGTGTGGAGTCGAAGTCGTTCGGACGGATTGCCACGCAGAACGCGAAGAACCTGATTTTACAGAAAATACGCGAGGAGGAGCGAAAGGTCGTTTTTGACCAGTATTTTGAAAAGGAGAAGGATATCGTGACCGGCATCGTGCAGCGCTATGTCGGGAAGAACATCAGTATCAACCTGGGAAGGGCCGACGCCATGCTGACGGAAAGCGAGCAGGTGAGGGGCGAGCATTTCAAGCCCACCGACCGTATCAAGCTGTACATCGTGGAGGTGCGCAACACCCCGAAGGGACCGAAGATCCTGGTGTCCCGCACGCATCCGGAGCTGGTGAAGCGCTTGTTTGAGGCGGAGGTCGCCGAGGTGAGGGACGGGACGGTGGAAATCAAGAGCATCGCCCGCGAGGCCGGGTCGCGTACCAAGATGGCGGTCTGGTCCAATGACGAGAACGTGGATGCGGTGGGCGCCTGCGTGGGATTGAACGGGGCACGCGTGAACGCGGTGGTGGGCGAACTCAAGGGTGAGAAAATCGACATCATCAACTGGAGCGACAACCCGGCGCTTTTGATTGAAAACGCGCTGAGCCCGGCGAAGGTGATTTCCGTCATGGCGGATCCCGACGAGAAGATGGCCAGCGTCATCGTTCCCGACTACCAGCTGTCGCTGGCAATCGGGAAAGAGGGACAGAACGCCAGGCTGGCGGCCCGCCTGACCGGTTACAAGATTGACATCAAGAGCGAGACGCAGGCAATCGAGTCAGGGGAGTTGCCCGAGGACTACATGGAGCAGATGGGTGCCATGGACGAGGAAGGATATGTCGGAGAATATGACGAGGCGTACGACCCGTACGAGGGATACCCGAACGCGCCCGAGTTTTACGAAGTGGAAGAATAAGCGGGGCGGATTCCGGCGGCAAAGCGCGAGCAGGACGGGAGCGGGCCGGGACGCGCGTCACGCGGCCGTAAGAGAGGCGGCCATGTGGAGGCCGGACTTGGAAAACGGCGGCCATGGGCCAGGAAAGAATCAAACGAGGTGAGAGGATTGGCTGTAAAACGAAAGGTGCCCTTGCGGAAATGCGTGGGTTGCGGGGAAATGAAACCCAAGAAGGAAATGTTGAGGATCCTGCGGACGGAGGAGGAAGGCTTTTTGCTGGACGCGACCGGCAAGAAAAACGGCCGGGGGGCGTATTTGTGCCACGCGGCGGAGTGCTTCCAAAAGGCGGTAAAGGGCAGGGGGCTGGAACGCTCGTTCAAGCAGGCGATTCCAACGGAAGTGTATGAACGTCTGGAAAAGGAGATGAGTGCGGTTGATGCGAGATAAAGTATTGTCCCTCGTGGGTCTCGCGACAAAGGCGGGGCGGTGCGCAAGCGGTGAATTCATGACGGAGAGGTCGGTCAAGTCGGGAACGGCTGCACTTGTCATCGTGGCATCGGATGCTTCAGAAAATACAAAAGGCATGTTTCGAAACATGTGTGAATTTTATAAAGTTCCAATTTATTTTTATGCAGATAAAGATACCTTAGGGCATGCAATGGGAAAAGAATTCCGTGCATCTCTGGCAATATTGGACGAAGGATTTGCAAAGGGAATTCAAAAACAGATGGAAAGGAACACGATTGCATAAGGAGGTAGGAAAGAGTATGACGAAAATGAGAGTACACGAGCTGGCGAAAGAACTGGGATTGGAGAGCAAGGAACTGGTAGACATCTTGGTGAATAAAAAGAAGGTAGACATAAAGGGGCACATGAGTTCCATCGAGGACGAGGTGGCGGCCGCCATCCGCAAGGAGTTTGGAAGGAATGCCGCAGGCAAGGCAGGACAAGGCGAGAAGGATGGCGTGGCCAAGGCCATGCGGGATGAAAAGAAGAACGTGGCCAAGGCCGTGCAGGATGAAAAGAAGGACGTGGCCGCGCAAGTCGAGAAAGACGGCGCGAACAAGACCTCCCAGGCAGGGAAGGATGACGCGGCCAAAGTGGCGAAGGCAGGGAAAGATGGTGTAAAGGACGTGGTGCAGTCGGGGAAGAGTAATGACGGGAAGAAGCCGGAGGAGGAAAAGAGGCAGGTGCCGGACACGGCGGTAAGCGCGGACGAGGCGGCCGAATCCGCTCCCAAGAAGAAGACCATCATGCAGGTGTTCCGCCCCCAGAATTCCAAGAGCGGAAGGATGGGGAACCGCCAGGGAAACAAGGCGCAAGGCCAGGGACAAGGACAGCGTGGCGCGAAACAAGGGCAGCAGTCCCAGAAGTCGCAAGGCGGTGGCCAGGGTGAGAGGCGTTCGGGCAACGGGTCGTCGAGGCCGTCCAGGAATTCCCGCGGGAACCGTTCGAAAGGCCCGGCGGTGGAAATGCGACCGAGGATTCAAGTGTCCGTACAGACCACCGCGCAGAAGGAAGCGGCGATGCGCCAGCTGGAGATGGAGCGGATGAACGCGGAGGCCCAGCTGCAGAAGGAAATGGCGGCCAAGGCCGCGGGCATGCCGAAGGCTGAGAAGACAGAACAGGCGGGCCGCGTACAAGGCACGGAGCACGTGCAGAACGCGGATTTCCAGGAACGCCGCCGCGCGGAACGTGCGCAGTCCCTTGACGGGCAGGGGCGCGGCCAGAGCGGGGAACGTGGAGAGCGCGGAGGCCGTGGAGACGGCGTGCAAAACGCGGAACGTGGCGGACGCGGGGAGCGCGGCCAGAACGGAGAACGCGGCGGGCGCGGGGAGCGCGGCCAGAACGGAGAGCGCGGTGGACGCGGCCAGAACGGAGAACGCGGCGGACGCGGGGAGCGCGGCCAGAACGGAGAACGTGGCGACCGTAGGCAAGGCGGATTTGGCGGGGACCGCAGGCAAGACGGGGATCGCCAAAATCGCGGGAACCGTTTCCAAGGAGGCCAGGGCGGACGTTCCCAGGGCGGAGACGCGCAGGGTCGTGGCGGCGCGAGGCCGTTTGACAGAAATGACCGCGGAGACAGGCAAGGCGGCGGACGCGGGGACCGTTCCCAGGGAAGGCCGGGAACGCGCAGGGACGACCGTGACTCGATTTCGACGCCAATCACGGAACAGCAGAAGAGCCAGAGGAACAAGGGCAAGGACAAGGAGAAAGATTACAAGAAGAGGGAGCTGCGTGATTCGGAGTTTGAAAACAAAGGGAAAAAGGGTAAGCTGAACAAGCAGGCGGCGGAGGTGAAGAAACCGCAACCGAAGAAGGTGGAAGTGGAGGAAATCAAGCAGATTATCCTTCCGGAAGTTTTGACCATCAAGGAACTGGCGGACAAAATGAAAATCGTGCCGTCCGTCATCGTGAAAAAGTTGTTCATGCAGGGCAAAATCGTGACGGTGAACCAGGAAATCGATTATGACACCGCGGAAGAAATCGCGATGGAGTTTGACATCCTTTGCGAGAAGGAAGAAGTCATAGACGTGATTGAGGAACTGCTCAAGGAGGAGGACGAGGACGAGGCGACGATGGAGAAGCGTCCGCCGGTGGTCTGCGTCATGGGCCATGTCGACCATGGCAAGACCTCGCTTTTGGACGCCATCCGCCATACGAACGTGATTGACCGCGAGGCCGGTGGCATCACGCAGCACATTGGCGCCTACGTGGTGGAAGTGAACGGCGAGCGTATCACGTTCCTCGACACCCCGGGGCACGAGGCGTTTACCGCCATGCGCATGCGCGGGGCGAATTCGACCGACATCGCGATACTGGTCGTGGCGGCCGACGACGGCGTGATGCCGCAGACGGTCGAGGCCATCAACCATGCGAAGGCCGCGGGCGTGGAAATCATTGTCGCGGTCAACAAGATTGACAAACCGAGCGCCAACGTCGACCGCGTGAAGCAGGAAATGACGGAATACGGGCTGATTGCAGAGGATTGGGGCGGCAGCACGGTGTTCGTGCCGGTATCGGCGCATACGGGCGAGGGAATCCAGGAGCTTTTGGAGATGGTTCTCTTGACTTCCGAGGTGATGGAGCTGAAGGCGAACCCGAACCGCGCGGCCAGGGGGCTGGTCATTGAGGCGCAGCTTGACAAGGGCAAGGGTTCGGTGGCGACCGTCCTGGTTCAAAAGGGTATTTTGCATGTGGGCGACGCCATCGCCGCGGGCAGCGCGCACGGAAGGGTGCGTGCGATGATGGACGACAAGGGCAGGCGGGTCAAGGAAGCCGGACCGTCAACCCCGGTGGAGATTCTGGGGCTTGGCGACGTCCCGAACGCGGGCGAGGTGTTCGTGGGCTGCGTGACGGAGAAAGAGGCGAGAAGCTTCGCGGAGACGTTCATTTCCCAGAACAAGGTGAAGCTTTTGGAAGACACGAAGTCCAAGATGTCCTTGGATGACTTGTTCACGCAGATTAAGGAAGGCAACTTAAAAGAGTTGAACATCGTCGTGAAAGCCGACGTGCAGGGATCCGTGGAGGCGTTGAAACAGAGCCTTTTGAAGCTGTCCAACGAGGAAGTGGTCATCAAGATCATCCATGGCGGGGTCGGCGCGATTAATGAATCCGACGTAAGCCTGGCATCCGCTTCCAACGCCATCATCATCGGCTTCAACGTCCGTCCGGACGTGACCGCGAAGGAAATCGCGGATCGGGAAGGAGTGGATTTGCGCCTGTACAGGGTGATTTATAACGCCATCGAGGACGTGGAGGCCGCGATGAAGGGCATGCTTGACCCGATATTCGAGGAGAAGGTGCTTGGCCATGCGGAAGTGCGCCAGACGTTCAAGGCTTCCGGTGTCGGAACGATTGCGGGCTCCTATATCCTGGACGGGATTTTCGAAAGGAACTGTACCGTGCGCCTGACACGAGACGGCATCGTGATTTTTGACGGCCCGCTGGCATCCTTGAGACGTTTCAAGGATGACGTGAAGGAAGTCAGGGCAGGCTATGAATGCGGTTTCGTGTTCGAGAACTTCAACGACATCCAGGAGGGTGACCTGGCCGAGGCGTATAAGATGGTAGAAGTGGAGAGGAAATAATAAGGGTAAAAAAGTGCCCATGATAGGAGAATTTCAATGAGAAAAAACAGTATCAAGAACACGAGGGTGAACGCCGAAGTACAGCGGGAGCTTTCAAACATCCTGCGCGGGGGACTGAAAGATCCCCGTGTGGCACCGATGACCTCGGTGGTGGCGGTTTCGGTCGCGCCGGACTTGAAGACCTGCAAGGCGTATGTCAGCGTGTACGGCGACGAGGCGGCGCGGCGTGACACCATCAAAGGGTTGCAGAGCGCAGAAGGGTATATTCGGCGGGAACTGGCAAGAACCCTGAACATGCGCAACACGCCGGAGATTACCTTCGTGCTGGATCAGTCCATCGAGTATGGCGTGAACATGGGCAAGAAGATTGACGAGTTGACCAAGAATTTGAAAGACGGTGAAGAATGATGATACATCTGGCGGAAATTTTATCTGGAAAGAGGACGGTGGCATTGGGCGGACACGTGCGCCCGGACGGCGACTGTGTCGGTTCCTGCATGGGACTTTACCATTATTTGAAAGAATGTTACCCGTCCCTTGACGTTGACGTGTACTTGGAAGATGTTCCGGAGACGTTTCGCATTTTGAAGGGGACGGAGGCCGTGAGGCACGAGGTTCCAAGCGGGGTGAATCCTATCTATGATTTGTTCATCTGCCTGGATTGCGGGGACAGCGCGAGGCTTGGCTTTAGCGCCCCCCTTTTTGAAGAAGCGGGAGAAACCTTGTGCGTGGACCACCATGTGAGCAACCAGTCCTTTGCCAACCGCAATTATATCGTGCCGGACGCCAGTTCCACCTGCGAGCTGGTATTCAACTTGTTGGACGTGGACAAAATCAACCTCGCCTGCGCGGAGTGCCTCTATGTGGGAATGGCACATGACACGGGCGTGTTCCAGTATGCCTGCACGGCTCCCGAGACGATGGAAGCGGCGGCGCAGCTTTTGCGCAAGGGCGTGGACGGGAACCGTTTGATTTACCACACGTTTTATGAAAAGACGTTCGTCCAGACCCAGATTTTGGGCAAGGCGCTCTTGGAGAGCATGCTGGTTCTTGACCGGCAGTGCATCGTTTCTTACGTGACGGCCAAGGAACTGCGTTTCTTCGAGGCCGTTCCCGCCGACTTGGACAGCATCGTGAGCCAGTTGCGTTACACGAAGGGGGTGGAGGTCGCCATCTTCTTATACGAGCTTAAATTCCAGGAGTTCAAGGTCAGCCTGCGATCGGGTGACAAGGTGGATGTCAGTCGTGTGGCGAAGTATTTTGGCGGCGGCGGGCACGTGCGTGCGGCCGGGCTTACCATGAAGGGAACGGCCCACGACGTGATCACGAATATATTGGAACAGGTTGCATTGCAGCTGGAAAAGTCATGATAAACGGAATCATTAACATATACAAGGAAAAGGGATTTACTTCGCACGACGTGGTGGCGAAGCTTCGCGGCATCACGCGGCAGAAGAAAATAGGCCATACGGGGACGCTTGATCCGGACGCGGAGGGCGTGCTCCCGGTTTGCCTGGGAAAGGCGACCAAGGTGTGCGGCGTCTTGACGGACAAGGATAAAATTTATGAGACGACGCTTCTTCTGGGCGTTGAGACCGACACGCAGGACGTAAGCGGACGGGTCGTGAGAGAGTGCGATACGATACGGCTTACAAAAGAGATGGTGGAACGGTGCATTTGGGGCTACATAGGGGAGTATATGCAGGTTCCCCCCATGTATTCGGCCTTGAAGGTAAATGGAAGGAAGCTTTACGAATTGGCGCGCGAAGGCAAGGAAGTCGAGCGTAAGGCGCGGAAGGTGACGGTTTATGACATCCGCGTTTTGGAAATGGAACTGCCGCGTGTGCGCATGGAGGTGCATTGTTCCAAGGGAACGTACATCCGCACGCTCTGCCATGATATCGGGACTGCGCTTGGCTGCGGGGGTTGCATGGAAAGTCTTTTGCGGACGAAGGTGAGCCAGTTTACGTTGGCAGAAAGCGTGTGCCTTTCGCAGGTGGAAGAATACCAGAGACAAGGAAGACTGTGGGAACTCGTTCTGCCGGTGGATGAAATGTTTGCATCGCTTAAGGAGGCTTTCGTGCGTCCTGGGTACATTTCCCACGCGTGTAACGGGAACGCGCTGACAACGGGACAGGTAGTCTTTGCAGGGAGCGAGCCGGACGTGGGAGGGCTTTTTTCGGAAAAGTCAAAAGGGATTTTGCAGGACGGCGAGGGCGTGAGGATTTACCTTCGCTCAGGTGAACCGCGCCAGGCAAATGGCAAGCCGGTGGACGGCGCGTATTTGCCGAATGGAGACGCGCCTTTGAGTGAGGACGGCATGCGCACGTTGGAAACGGTTTCGGGCCGCGTGTTTGTCGGCATTTATCGGTATGACGTGAAGAAGGGCCGCCTGGTTTTAGAAAACATGTTTTTGGACGGAGAAGAAGCGGATAAATTAAGGAAAAACGGATATGCAATGTTTAAATGAACTGGAAGCCTATCAGGACGGCCGGAGGGCGGCCGTAACCTTGGGAAAGTTTGACGGGCTGCACCTTGGACACCAGAAATTAATTGAGAAGGTAAGGCGTTATCAGTCGAATGACGTGGCCGGCGTCGTCTGCGCGTTCGACATGGGCAACGCTTCTTTGCTGACGGGCAGGCAGCGGAGGGAACGGCTGGAAGGACAAGTCGACTACCTGATTGCATGCGCGTTTACGAAGGAGCTTCGCGAGATGGAGGCCGAAAGCTTTATCGAGGAGATTTTGATCAAGCGCATGAAGGCCGTCCATGTCGTCGTGGGAAGCGATTTTGGCTTTGGCCATCGGAAACGTGGCGACGTGGCGATGTTGGAGGATTATGCGAGGCGTGGCAGGTTTTGCCTGGACGTGGTGGAAAAGGAGCAGTACCAGGGCAGGGTAATCAGTAGCACTTACATTCGCGAGGAACTGGCAAAAGGCGACGTGGGGCAGGCGGCAAGGCTTTTGGGCTACCCGTACGAGGCGCATGGCACGGTGGAGCACGGCAGGCGGCTTGGCAGGCGGCTTGGCTTCCCGACGATGAACATGTTGTGGGAGGAGCAAAAGATTGCCCCCCGCTTTGGCGTGTACGCCTGCGAGGTGCTCATTGACGGGACATGGCGGCAGGGAATCTGTAACGTGGGAATCAAGCCGACGGTGACGGACGAGGAACGGCTCCTCGTGGAGTCGCACGTGTTTGATTATCAGGGGGACGTTTACGGGAAGGCAATTTTGGTTCGGTTTTGTGAGTTTGAAAGGCCGGAGATGAAATTCGCTTCCGTGGAAGAACTAAAGGCGCAGGTGGAGAAGGACATTCGGTACGGGCGGGACTATTTTGCCGGATATGGCAGGGGCGTCGGCGCGGGACGCGCCTGGTAAGCGGCCTGGGGACACCGGACGGGCGGGTACGGATGGGAACGTGTTCGGGGGAGCACTCCTGCGATGGATTCAGAAGAGGGATGAAGGTACGAGACGATGGACATGAGCACGGTATTTTTGTTGTTTGGCGGGTTGGGACTGTTTTTGTTTGGCATGAAGCTGATGAGCGACGGGCTGGAGCAGATGGCGGGTGACCGGATGCGTTCGGTCTTGGAGTTTTTCACGAAGAACCGTTTTATCGGGACGATGGTCGGGATTATTTTTACCGGCATCATCCAGTCGTCGAACGCGACCACGGTCATGGTCGTGAGTTTCGTCAATTCCGGCCTGATGGACTTGTACCAGGCCACCGGCGTGATTTTGGGAGCCAATATCGGAACGACGGTGACGGGGCAGCTGATTGCGTTCAATCTTTCGGACATCGCGCCCTTGTTCGTCATCATCGGCGTCGTGATGTACATGTTCCTCAACAAGAAATGGGTGAAGAAGCTGGGCGTCGTCATTCTCGGCTTCGGCATCTTGTTCATGGGACTTTCCACGATGTCGAACGCCATGACGCTGCTAAAGGAGTCGCCCCAGCTCGTGAGCCTCGTCCAGCTGCTGAAAAGTAATTTGCTGGCGGTCTTTGTCGGCTTTTGCGTGACGGCGGTGCTGCAGAGTTCTTCCGCCGCGGTGGGCATCCTCATGTTGATGGTGGGGCAGGGCCTGGTTCCTTATGAATTGAGCTTTTTCCTTATCATGGGCTGTAACATGGGATCGTGCGTCTCCGCGCTGGTGGTCAGCTTAAGCGGGAAAAAGGACGCGAAGCGGGCGGCGTCCATCCACGCGTTGTTCAACGTCATCGGCACCATTATCGTTTACGTCATCCTGATGATTGGGCTGCGCCCCATCGCGGACGGGTTGCTCGCGTTTTCCGGCGGCGATTTGAGCCGGGCGGTGGCCAACGCCAACTCGCTGATTAAGATATTTGAGGTAATCGTCCTCTTCCCGTTCATGGGCTGGATTGTCAAGGCGACGTACCTGATTATCCCCGGTGAGGACGCGAAGCCGGAGGATGCGTTCGAGCTGAAATATATCGGCAAGGGAACGATGACGACCTCGACGACGGCCGTCATCGACGCCATCCACGAGCTGCAGCACATGGGCGAGGTGGCACTAAATAACCTGCGGCTGAGCATGGAGGCGCTTGCCGGGAAAGATGAGCAAAAAGCGCGGATAGTGTATAAGCAGGAGGCGTACATTGATTACATGAACCAGGAAATCACGAACTACCTGGTGAAAATCAATGAGATGGATCTTCCTTCTGCCGACGCCAAAAAGCTGGGCGGGCTGTTCCACGTGGTAAACGATATCGAGCGAATCGGCGACCACGCGGAAAACTTTGCCGATTCGGCGATGGAGCGAATCAACAAGAAGATATCGTTCAGTGAGAAAGCGGTTAAACAATTGCAGGAAATGACGGAAATGGTTCTCAAGGTGCTGGAGTACTCGCTGGACATGTTTTCCAACCAGAACCTTGAGCATATGCGGGAAATCGTCAGGCTGGAGGACGCGGTGGACGAGTACGAGAAAAAGCTTCAGCGTTCCCATGTGAAACGCCTTTCCAAGGAGAAGTGCACGCCGGAGGCCGGGATGCTTTATTCGGACGCTCTTTCCGGGCTGGAGCGCGTGGCCGACCATGCCACCAACATCGCGTTCGCCATCATGGAGTCGGAGAGCGTGGATGACTTCGAGGATGACGGGGAGGTGTGAGGATGCTGGCCAGGTTGAAGATGGAGCTGGCAAGCACATTTCTGGGAGGTGAAGTCTTTCAGGCTTCATATAAATTATGACGAGGAAAAATGCGCGGAACTGTTGGAACAAATGGAATTGGCAAGGGAGGAATGACCAATGGCCTTACCGGCAAAAAAAGAGCAGTACACTTTCGCGGACGTTCTCACCTGGGATGAGGGCGAGCGTGTCGAAATCATCAACGGTGAAGCGTTTATGATGGCAACGCCATCCAGCCGGCACCAGGAGTTGAGCGGCGAGCTGTTTCGCCAGCTGGCCAATTTTCTGGTGGGGAAGCGATGCAAGGTTTATCCCGCCCCGTTTGGTGTCCGGCTGTTCGAGCGGGACGGTGACAAGCCGGAAGATGTTGACACGATTGTTGAACCGGACATTTCCGTGGTATGCGACCGGGGCAAGATAGACAAGCGCGGCTGTAAAGGAGCACCAGATTTGATTATTGAAATACTCTCTCCCTCCACCCGGCGGCATGACCGGCTTGTAAAGCTGAATTTGTACCAGCGGGCGGGAGTTTTGGAATATTGGATGGTAGATCCGGACAATCAGTCTGTCCAGGTGTTCACATTGGACGGTGGCATGTTGAAAATCCGCGAAGATTATGGGGCGGAAGATATTGCAAAGGTCAATGTTCTGGAGGGCTGCTTCATTGAATTGGAAAAGGTCTTTTCTGAGGGGTGAATTCACAAAACTAAAATGTTAAATTTCGCACTTTACAAGCGGGAGGATACGTGCTATACTTTACCCGTGTGAAATCAGCCGGCGTTCGGTGACTGGAGGACTCCACCATCGCTTAATGCCAGGCGGTTACCAGAATATTAAAGGAGGATGCAAGACATGATTTCCAAAGAGAAGAAACAGGCGATTATCGCGGAATATGGAAGAAGCGAGGGCGACACGGGTTCACCGGAGGTGCAGATTGCGATTCTGACGGCCAGGATTAACGAGCTGACCGAGCATTTCAAGGCAAATCCGAAGGATCACCATTCCAGAAGGGGTCTTCTGAAGATGGTCGGCCAGAGGCGCGGGCTTTTGGCGTATTTGAAGAAGGTTGACATCGAGAGATATCGTAGCCTGATTGAGAGATTGGGTCTGAGAAAGTAATTAGGGTGCGCGGCCAATGGCCGCACGTCATAATGGAATGAATCACGAGAAAAGCGTCATGCAAGAGGTTTATCGATTGCATGGCGCTTTTGGTGTGCGCCCGGCGGCGTACGTTTCTAACCGGTGAAAGTCTGGAATCCGCCCGGTAGTGGGAAGGATATAGCCGAAGGCAAGG
Organism: Lachnospiraceae bacterium; assembly: GCA_910574865.1. Classification (GTDB taxonomy): domain Bacteria; phylum Bacillota; class Clostridia; order Lachnospirales; family Lachnospiraceae; genus Schaedlerella. Next base: position 63,750 of record CAJTDN010000007.1, read on the forward strand.
GTGTCCATCGTGAGGTGGAATCTGAAGGAAGCCGGATTTCGGGGAAAATACTAACCCGGAGGGCAAACCTCTGGTCTGACGAACAGAAACCACATACGAGGTTATGTACGAGGGTAAGGCTACAAACCAAGTCAAAGCCCGATAACTACACGGAATCGTGCGTGGTAAATGCGGCAGATGGATGGAGGGAAAGAAACGCGTGGTATCCGGGGAGGTCTTAACCTTTTTCGTTCCCCGCGTTATCCCGTTCAAGTTCCCTCAGCCTTTCATTAATCCGTTTCGCCTCGCTTCGGTTAAACAGATAGAAGCAGAACCAGATTAGCATGAAAATGCCGCATGTGAATAAAAGCTGCAGGAGCGTGAGGGTGACGTTGCCAGGATAAAAAGGAATCCAGCCCAAACAAATGGCAACGGGATAAAAAACGCCCATCCCCACACAAAAGTGTATGATTCTTTTGGAAAAAGAGGAAGGACGGTCAAACTGGTAGATGACGGACGTGCCGCCGCCGGCGATGCCTACCAGCATGGCGCCGGCGGACTGCCTCGCGAAATCTTTGCAAATCAGCATTAAAATGTCCTCCCGGCCCGCAAGGGAAAAGGCCAGGCATGTAACCATGAAAAAAGTGCAGCCCAGGGAAATGCCAAATAAAAGATATTTTATTATTAATTTAGAGGTACGTTTCATTCTAATCCCAACCTTTCTTTGAAATTTTTACGAAAACGTCTGGAAATATAATCCGTGATGCCGTTTTTCATTACCAGTTCCATTGTCCCGTTAAAACTTGCTTCCACGTGATGAATTTGGTTGATATTGGCAATCGCCGATTTTGAAATGCGGACGAAGTTGGCGTCAAGCGTGTTTTCCAGCTCATACAAGGGCTTGTCCAGTCCATATCTGTTTTTTAGCCTGTCGTAACAGATGATGTCCCTGCCCTCGGCACGTATTAACGAGATGTCTTCCGGTTTGATGAAATAGGTTTTTTTGTCTTTTGCCGCGACCAATGCCGGGGAATTCGCGTTTTCTTTTTCCAGCATGGAAATGATTTCCGCAATCGTCCCGGTCATTTTGTTTATGTGAAGCACCGCGTAGGGTTCTTTATAGGCCGTGCTGATTTTGCATTCCACTCTCATGACCACACCTCCTCTGTCGAAATCATATCATGTCCTTCGGACATGTACCCTCCGGGGGAATCGCACGATTTGCCTATGCATTTGTCCTCTCTTTGGTCGGACGCAAATCGGCGCGGGTATAATCTCTGTCGATATTATACCACAACAAAAAAATAAATGCGTGTATTTCATGCATGAAATTCGACCGCTTGCGCGCCACGAACCACCGCTGCCCCGGAACTCATTGTTCGTTTTCAAAAATAATTGTAGAATGTCGATATCATGAAAACAAGGAGGAATCATCATGGCAGAGGAAATCGTGCGGGTGGAAAACCTGGACTTGGCGTATAAGAACGTGCACGCGGTCAAGGGCGTCTCATTCTCCGTGAAAGCCGGGGAAATCGTGGCAATTATCGGGCAGAACGGCTCCGGGAAGACATCCACCGTGGAGTGCGTGGAGGGGTTACGGAAGCCGGACGGCGGCCAAATCCGGGTTTTCAATAAAGACCCCTGGCTGCGCCGTGGCGAGGTCTACAAAGAAATGGGCGTCCAGTTGCAGGAAGCGGAATATCCCCTGAAAATCAGGGTGGAGGAATTGTGCGGGTTGTTTGCCAGTTTTTACGAGAGGCCGGCCGACTGGGAGTTATTGCTGGCACAGATGGGGCTTGATGAAAAAAGAAAACGCCCGGTTCACAAACTGTCCAGCGGGGAGAAGCAACGGCTGTCCATCCTGCTTTCCCTCATGGAGCGTCCGAAGCTTCTGGTATTGGACGAGCTGACGACGGGGCTTGACCCGGAAGTGCGGCAGAACATGTGGAAGAGTTTTGGGAACATAAGGAAGGGCGGCGTGGCCATCCTCATGGTTTCCCACTATCTGGACGAGGTGGAGGTTCTCTCGGACAAAATTCTTTATCTGGAAAAGGGTGAACGGCAATTTTTCGGGACGAAGCAGGAATTCCGGGAATACGTTAAGACGCGGGTTCCTGCGGGAGAGTGGGAGGAAACGTTCTCATTGGAAAAATTATACTTGATGATTACGCCGAAAACGGCGGGGCTGACAATGGAGGGAATCTTATGAAAGGTTTTATCGCTTTATGCAAAATGGAATTACGATTGTTTACACGGGATTTTTTCAGTTTTTTCTTCGCGCTCGTGTTTCCCGTGCTGATGCTCCTTTTATTTGGAGGTATCTTTGGAAACGAGCCGGTTTATGAAGGGGCAAACGTCCGGATGATGGATGTTTGCGTGCCGGCCTATTGTGTCATGGTAATCGGGGTCACGAGCCTGATGTCACTGCCCTTGACGTTGGCGGGGTATAAGGAGAAAAAAATTTATAAACGGTTTGATGCCACGCCGGCCGGGAAGGGAAACGTCATGCTGGCACAAGTATTTGTCAATGTCGTCATGACGCTCGTGGGGATTTTCATCCTGCTGGTTGCCGGGGCGGTTCTTTACCATGTCCAGGTGAAGGGTAAAATTCTTCCCGTCAGCATTGGGCTGTCGTTCTCCATGGCGGCCATGTTTTCCATGGGGTTCCTTTTCACGGCCGTCGGGTGGGACGTAAAAAGCACGTCCCTGCTATGCTACCTTTTTTATTTTGTCATGCTGTTTTTGTCTGGTGCGACAATGCCGGACATGTTGTTTCCCGACACGGTTAAAACAATCTCCGGATTCCTGCCGATGACCTACGCGGTTGATTTGGTGCAGGGGGTGTTTGCCGGGGACGGCCTCGGATTGCATGGCCGGGAACTGCTTGTCCTCGGGGCGGTGACGGTGGCATGTGGCGTCGCCGGTGCGATATTATACAGAAGGAAGGACTGGACGTAAGGCGACGACGGAGCGGGCGGGTTCCAAAGTCATGCTTTTCCATGCAAGCATGGAACGCATGACCTTCTGAACCTGATATCGTCATATGCCAAAAAGGAATAACACGAAATAGGAAAGAAGTATTTGTCAATTGGATGCATGGCCTTTATAATGGAAATGTAAGCGTACGTATATCATTTTCAGAGAGGAGAGCATGAACGATGGTAATGAAGGAATTCCAGGATAAAAAATTGTCCGCGCTGGGGATGGGGGCAATGCGTCTGCCGGTGGTTGACGGGGACGACGCGAAAATCGACGTGGAGGCTACAAAGGAAATGGTGGCCTACGCGATGGGGCATGGCATCAATTACTATGACACGGCTTGGGGATATCATGGCGGCAATTCGGAAACCGTGCTGGGCGGGGCACTGTCCGGGTATCCGCGCGAAAGCTTTTACCTGGCGGACAAATTTCCCGGCTACGACCTTTCAAACATGGCAAAGGTGGAGGAAATTTTTGAGGAGCAGTTGAAAAAATGCGGCGTGGAGTATTTTGACTTTTATTTGTTCCACAATGTTTGCGAGATGAACATTGACGCGTATTTGGACGATGAGAAATACGGGGTGTTTTCTTACCTTCTGGAGCAGAAGAAAAACGGACGCATCCGGCATCTGGGATTTTCCGCGCACGGCAGCCGCGACGTGATGAAGCGTTTTTTGGACGCCTACGGCGGGCACATGGAATTTTGCCAAATCCAGTTAAATTACGTGGACTGGTCGTTCCAGGACGCCAAGGCGAAGGAGGAGCTTCTGGACGAATTTCACATCCCGGTCTGGGTGATGGAGCCGTTGCGGGGCGGACGGCTTGCGAAGCTTTCGGAGGAAGGGGAGAAAAAGCTGCTTGCCCTGCGGCCGGACGAGAAGGTTCCGGCGTGGGCGTTTCGTTTCCTGCAAAGCATTCCCGGCGTGACCGTCACGCTTTCGGGGATGTCCAATTTTGAGCAGCTGAAAGAAAACATTCATACATATGAGACGGAGCGCGCGCTTTTGGCGGAGGAAATGGACACGTTGCTCATGGTTGCCAGAGGAATACTGGGCGGCGCGCTGCCTTGTACGTCCTGCCGCTATTGTGTCAGCCATTGCCCGAAGGGGCTTGACATCCCGATGCTGTTAGGGCTTTACAACGAGCACGCGTTCACCGGGGGCGGATTTATCGCGCCGATGGCCTTGATGGCACAACCCGGGGAGAAACACCCGTCCGCCTGCGTGGGTTGCAGAAGCTGCGAGAAAGTGTGCCCGCAGCAGATAAAAATATCGGAGGCGATGGCGGATTTCGCGGCGAAGCTGGGATGATGAGAAAGTTTGTATAAAATCGACAAAACACTTGTATTATGTCTAAATATTCGATACAATATACACAATGGGCGGGCGTGTTTGCCGTCAAGTGGAGAATATGGAGGTGAAAGGACATGAAACAAGTGGACGGGGCGAAAGCCGCGAAAAAGGCATGGAAGAAGGGGCTGAGAAAGGCGGGAAGGCCGTGGGGGATCCTGGCGTTTTTGTCAGCGTTCGTGGCGGTGGTCTGCGGCGTGGCGCTTCTTCTGGTCGGCGTGATGGAGAATTCGTTCGTGATTCTGGCCGGCTCGACGTACACGAAGTACGAGAATTATGACGAGGACGCGATGTACTACAGCGTGGGGTTTGAGAGCGACGAGGAACGGATCGCGTACGAGCGTGACCTGGTGGAGCAGGTTGAGGGCGAGGGCGCGACCCTTCTGATGAACGAGAACGGCGCGCTGCCGCTTGATATGGGCGCGAAGGTGAGCTGCTTTTCCAGTTCGTCGGTGAACCTTATTTACGGCGGCACTGGTTCTGGCGCGGTGGATACAGAGAAAGCGCCGGACCTGAAGGACGCGCTGGAGGACGCCGGATTTTCCGTGAACGAGACGTTATGGGAGTTCTATAGCGAGGGCGAGGGGAGCGAGTACGTGCGCAGGAACAGCAGCATGTTCGCCAACACGAACGCGGCGACCGGCGAGGTGCCGTGGGACGAGTACACGGACGAGGAACTGTCTTCCGTGAAGGAGTACGGCGACGCGGCCATTGTCGTGATTTCCCGCCTGGGCGGCGAGGGGGCCGACCTGGAATTCCAGGACTTGAATTACCTGGCCCTTGACGACAATGAGAAGGCGATGCTTTCGAACCTGGCGAAGATGAAGGAAGAAGGGACAATCGGGCGTATTATCGTGCTCTTGAATTCTTCCAATGCCATCCAGCTCGATTTTTTGAAGGATGAGGTGTACGGGGTGGACGCGGCCCTCTGGATTGGCGGGGTCGGCGTGACCGGCATCAACGCGGTGGCGGACATCCTGGCGGGCGACGTGGTGCCGTCGGGGCATTTGCCGGACACGTTCTGTTATGACAATTATTCCTCGCCGGCCATGGTCAACATGGCGACGCAGGTCTATGACGGGGCGGAAGGAGCCGGGTTGGGGAACAACCAGAAATATTACGTGGTGTACCAGGAAGGTATTTACGTGGGATACCGTTATTATGAGACGCGCTACGAGGATTACGTGATGGGGACGGGCAACGCCGGGGCTTATGCCTATGGCGACGACGTGGCCTATCCGTTCGGCTTCGGTCTCAGTTATACCGAGTTTGAATACTCGGACGCGTCCGTCAGGTACAACGCGCAGACGGACCAGTTCGAGGTCACGGTGACGGTGAAAAACGTCGGTGACCAATATTCCGGCAAGGAGACGGTGCAGGTATACTCCCAGTCGCCGTACACGGATTATGACAAGGAAAACCAGGTGGAGAAGGCAGCCGTGACCCTCTGCGGGTTTGAAAAGACGGACATCCTGGCACCAGGCGAATCGCAGGAAGTGACGGTTTTCGTGGACAAGCGGGACTTGGCCTCCTATGACGCGTACGGCGAGGGGACTTACATATTGGACGACGGGGACTATTACCTGGTCATCGGGAAAAATGCCCACGACGCGGTCAACAACGTGCTGGCGGCCAAGGGATTTACGGCGGGGTCGAGCGGCGGCCGGATGGATGAAAACGGCAGGGCGGACCTGGCACTTTTGTGGACGCAGGAGGAGTTTGACGCGGACACGTATGCCATGTCAAAAAACGGAACTGAGATTGTGAACCAGTTCGAGGGCGCGGATTTGAACCTGTACGGGGACAGCCCGGCCAAGGTGACGTACCTTTCGCGGAGCGACTGGAGCGGGACGTATCCGGCAGAACCGGTGAAACTGGGCCTGACGGACGGCCTGGTCGCGGATTTGGCCTTGCAGAGGCATGAAAACGTGAAATCGGACGCGTCCGAGCTGCCGACGTTCGGGGCCAAGAACGGGCTGAAACTTTACGACATGATGGGACTTGATTTTGACGACCCGAAGTGGGAAGACTTGCTTGACCAGCTGACCTGGGACGAGATGGTAAACACGGTGTCCGAAAGCTTCCACCTGGTCCGCGGCGCGGGAAGCGTGCAGGCACCGACCGCCAGGCAGGAGAACGGCCCGCAGGGATTTACCGGGTTTTTCGGGCGGGGCGCGAAAGACGCGATGGCCATCACTTCGGTGGACATCCTGGCCGCCACGTATAACAAGGAACTGGCCGGGCGGGTGGGGGACTGCATCGGGCAGGACTGCTTAAATGCGGGAGTGAGCGCACTGTACGGCCCGGGCAACAACACGCACCGCACTCCCTATGCGGGGCGCAATTTCGAGTATTACAGCGAGGACGGCTTCCTGGCGGGCGCGCTGGCGGCGGAGCAGAACGCGGCCATCACTGAGAATGGCGTGCTGGTGGAGATGAAGCATTTTGCCCTCAACGACTGCGAGGAGAACCGCATGGGGCTTGGCACCTGGGCGAACGAGCAGTCCATCCGGGAGATTTACTTAAAAGCGTTCCAGCCGGTGGTGGAGAGGACCCCTTCGGCGGGCGTGATGAACGGGTACGACCGTTTCGGGGCCGTCTGGTGCGGCGCGCACGAGAATCTTTTGAAGAACGTGTTGCGCGGCGAGTGGGGCTGCACGGGCTTCATCATCACGGACAACGCGACGGTGGACTATATGAGCGGCGTGGACGGCGTGCTGGCCGGTTCCGCACTCTTTGACGCGATGATGACGAACGCCGAGAAGCATTTGCGCGCGGCCGAGGGCGACGCGGAAGTGGCGTACGCGCTCCGCGAGGCGATGCATTATAACTTGTACAACATGGCCAATTCCTCGGCGATGAACGGCATCGGCCCGGACACGGTCGTGAAGGCATGTACGCCTGGCCTGATTGTGAAGCTTCGCATTGGCGCGGGCGTGTTCGCGGTACTGTTCGCGGCCTGCCTGGCTCGGAGGATTTTGAAACGGAAAAAGTATAAGGGCGAGAACCCAAAGCCGTGGTAATAACTCTCCGGGGATGCGCATTTCGCGCCTAAGGAAAGCGGCTGCTGACGCAGCCACACTCCGGCGCGGGAGTTACGCTTGCGAAACACTTTTTTAGTGCCTTTTCCGGTACTCCTTGGGCGTCATCTTAAACCTGGCATAAAATTTGCTATAAAAGGAGGCCGTGCTTTTGTAGCCGATGGAGGCTGAGATTTCCTCGATGGAATCCGCCGTAAGCAGGAGAAGGTTGCATGCCCTCTGCAGGCGGATGTCGGTCACGAGTTCCAGAAACGTATGGTTTGTCCGTTTCTTTACAATCGTGGGGAAATAATTTTTATGGTAGCCAAAATGCGTCGCGGCAAGTTCCATGCTGATGTCGGTCATGTGGTCCGTGATAAACGCGATGAGTTCTTGGACGAACGGGGAAGAATGGTTTTTCTGAAGGTCGAGCAGGCCAACAAGGAACTGGACAAGGCAGCCGGAAAGTAAAGAAAAGTACCGGGAAGACGGCTGATTCAAAAAGGGCGGCGTGTTTTGTTTCACGCCGCCTTAGCGTCGGTGTACGGAGGGCAACACGCCTCAGCCCATGTGATTTCAAGGGTTTTCAGCGTCATCTTCAATCGGCGTACGTCCTTGTACGCCTCATTCATCTTTCTTGAAAACCCTTGAAATCCCTATGGGTGAGGTCGCAGAGTCGTGAAGAGGCATATTTCCCCCCTTTCAAGGCACTTGAGCGACGCGTACAAGGACGTACGCGGAGTGAAAGTAACGACGAAAGGGGGGAAATATGCCCTTCATCGACCGTGTTGCCTTCTGTACACCGACGCTATCCTTGCTGTTTACAGAGATTGTTTTGAATTTATAAAAGTTTTCGTTGCACTTGTAACTACCCCGTGTTATAATGATAAAGCTTGTGGGTCGGGACAAGATTCCGGGACCACTGAAAAGCATGTCAATTTGCCTTTTCTGTACATGGTGTATGGTGCCATGTGTTCTGCCACATGGATGCCGTTCGGTAAAGTGACGGTGTTGATGGGCGTGTTTTTCAGTAGTTTCGGACGTTTTCCCCCTTGCAGGCATAACGAAACACCCATGTCGCTTGACGGCGACACAACCACGAGTAAAAGTCGATTGCTTCGTGCAAAGCACTCTCGCAATCGCCACCCGCGTTCTTGGGTTCGGGCTATCGCCCTACTTGTTCATACGGGTTAGCCCGTCCGACGTCGAAACGAATATGCAAGCTAGCTTGCATTCGTTTCGATGCCGGACGGGACTTTTACGGTAAATACCAGACAAAAAGGAGAAAACGATGTTTAAACAGTATGAGATGGAACTTGCGGGGAGAACCCTGCGGGTTGACGTGGATCGCGTGGCCAAGCAGGCGAACGGCGCGGTATTGATGCATTATGGGGATACGACCGTGCTTTGTACGGCGACCGCGTCCGAAAAGCCGAGGGACGGGATTGATTTTTTCCCGTTAAGCGTGGAGTACAACGAGAGGATGTATTCCGTCGGCAAGATTCCGGGCGGATTTAACAAGAGGGAGGGCAAGGCCTCGGAGAACGCGGTGTTGACCGACCGTGTCATCGATCGCCCGATGCGCCCCTTGTTCCCGAAGGATTATCGTAACGACGTGACGTTGGAAAACCTCGTCATGTCCGTGGACCAGGACTGCAGCCCGGAGCTGACCGCCATGCTGGGGGCGGCCATCGCGGTGAGCATTTCCGACATCCCGTTTGACGGGCCGATTTCCACCACGCAGGTGGGGTTGGTGGACGGCGAGCTGGTGTTCAACCCGACGGCGGTACAGAAGCTGGTGTCTGACATGGCGTTGACCGTGGCTTCCACGAGGGAGAAGGTCATCATGATTGAGGCCGGGGCCAACGAGATACCGGAAAACCGCATGATTGAGGCCATTTTCGCCGCGCATGAGGTAAACCAGAAGGTCATCGCTTTCGTGGACAAGATTGTCGCCGAGTGTGGCAAGCCGAAGCATGAATATGCGAGTTGTGCGATTCCAGAAGAGCTGTTCGCGGCCATCAAGGAAATCGTGCCTCCGCAGGAGATGGAGGAGGCCGTCTTTACGGACGACAAGCAGACGAGGGAGGAGAACATCCGCCAGATTACGGCCAAGTTGGAAGAGGCGTTCGCGGAAAATGAAGAGTGGCTCGCCGTGCTTTCCGAGGCGGTTTACCAGTACCAGAAAAAGACGGTGCGCAAGATGATCCTGGTTGACCATAAGCGTCCGGACGGGCGCGCCATCGACCAGATTCGTCCGCTGGCGGCAGAAGTCGACCTGATTCCGCGGGTGCATGGTTCGGCCATGTTCACACGTGGGCAGACGCAGATTTGTACCGTGACGACGCTTGCCCCGCTTTCCGAAGCACAGAGGCTGGACGGCCTGGACGAGGCGGAAACCTCCAAGAGATACATGCACCACTATAATTTCCCGTCCTATTCGGTCGGCGAGACGAGGCCGTCGAGAGGGCCGGGAAGACGTGAAATCGGACATGGCGCGTTGGCGGAGCGGGCGTTGATTCCGGTATTGCCGAACGAGGAAGAGTTCCCGTACGCGATTCGCACGGTTTCCGAGACGTTCGAGTCCAACGGCTCCACGTCGCAGGCGAGCATCTGTGCGTCCAGCATGTCCCTGATGACGGCCGGCGTGCCGATCAAGGCGGCGGTGGCGGGTATTTCCGCCGGACTGGTGACGGGCGAGAGTGACGACGACTACCTGGTACTGACCGACATCCAGGGGCTGGAAGACTTCTTTGGCGACATGGATTTCAAGGTGGCCGGTACGCACAAAGGTATCACGGCCATCCAAATGGACATCAAGATTCATGGTTTGACACGCCCGATTATCGAGGAGGCGATTGCCGCGACCAAGAAGGCGAGGACGTACATCCTCGACGAGGTCATGGGCAAGGCCATTGCCGAGCCGAGGCCGGAGGTCGGCCCGTACGCGCCGAAGATCATGCAGATGCAGATTGACCCGCAGAAGATTGGTGACGTGGTCGGCCAGCGCGGCAAGACCATCAACGCGATTATCGACCAGACCGGCGTGAAGATTGACATCAACGACGACGGTTTCGTGTCGATTTGCGGCACGGAGAGGGAGATGATGGAAGAGGCGATGAAGCTGGTCACCATCATCGTGACCGATTTCGAGGCGGGACAGGTGTTCGAAGGAAAGGTGGTCAGCATCAAGGAGTTTGGCGCGTTTATCGAGTTCGCGCCGGGCAAGGAAGGCATGGTGCACATTTCCAAGATTTCCAAGAAGAGAATTGACAAGGTTGAGGACGTTTTGGCCGTTGGAGACAAGGTGAAGGTCGTCTGCATGGGCAAGGACAAGATGGGAAGATTCAGCTTTAGCATGCGCGACGTGGCAGAGTAAGAAGGCATTGGTGCATGACGTGCCGCGTTCGCACGTCAGCGTCAGTTAAAAAATGAATAAAAATAAAGCGGCATCATCATTTTCCGACCAGGAGGATGAAGATGCCGCTTTTTTCTGCAAAAGTCCCGGTCATATTTTCCATATCTCTTCATATACATTTCTTAGAGAGGTGGACAAGATGAAGGAGAATAGAAAGAAAAAACAAATTTTAAACATCCTGGCGGAGAACATCCGCGAATGCCTGCTGAAGGAGGACCTGGATTTTGCGGAACTGCAGGAAATACGGTTGCGGATCGGGAAGCCGCTGATTGTCGTGTACCGCAACCGGGAGAAGGTGCTTCCGGCGGGCGGGACGGAGAAGTATGCCGTGACGAGGGAGGACGTGCGGGAGACGATGGATTATGTCAGCCACTATTCGCTCTATGCCTACGAGGAAGAACTGCGGCAGGGGTTTTTGACAATCGAGGGCGGCCACCGCGTCGGCGTGATGGGGAAGGCGCTGCTGGAAGGGGCGAGGGTGAAGAACATCCAGTATATTTCTTCCGTCAACATCCGGATGGCGCACGAGAAAATCGGTTGCGCCGACCGCGTCCTGAAGTATATCACGAAAAACCGGGAGGTTTGCCACACGTTAATCATTTCCCCGCCCAGGTGCGGGAAGACGACTTTGATCCGCGACATCGTCCGCCAGGTTTCCGACGGAAATGATTTCGTGAAGGGATGCACGGTCGGCGTGGTGGACGAGCGTTCGGAAATCGGCGGGTGTTACCAGGGCGTCGCCCAGAACCATTTGGGAATGCGTACGGACATTTTGGACTGTTGCCCGAAGGCGCAGGGGATGCTGATGCTGATTCGTTCCATGTCCCCGCAGGTGCTGGCAATCGACGAGATTGGAACCTGCGAGGAGGTGCATGCCGTGGAGTACGCCATGCAATGCGGATGCAGGCTGGTTGCCAGCGTGCACGCCCTGGACATGGAGGAAGCGGGGGAAAAGCCGGGGGTTGGCGACCTGATCCGAAAGCACCGTTTCGAGCGTTACGTCGTCCTTGGCAATTCGCGGCATCCGGGGGAAATCGTGCACGTTTATGACGGACGGGGGAACATATTATGCAGCGGGTGATAGGCGCGGTCCTGGTGGTGGCCTCGACGGGAGCGGCGGGCGTGCTCTATGGGGCGTGGCTCAAGGAATATTTGGAGACGCTTTTGTATTTGCGGCATGTCGTTTCTATGATGAAGGGAGAGCTGGAATATACCGGCGCCCCCCTGCAAGAGGTGTTCGGTCGCGTGGCGGCGCGGGTAAGGCGGCCTTACAGAGCCTGGCTTGTGGGGATGGAGAGGCGGATTGACGAGCGGGACGGCGAAAGTTTCCGGCGGATATGGAACCACGCGGCGGACGAAAGCCTTTCTTCCCTCCGCCTGAAAAGGGAGCACCTCGCGCAGCTGAAGGAATTGGGGGAAAGCCTCGGGCAGGCGGACCTTGCGTCGGAGACGAGGAATTTTTCAAGGTATCTGGAGCGGCTGGAGAAGGAGATTGAGAAGGAACGGCTGCAGATGGCGGCAAAGCGGCGGATTGGCAATTGCCTCGGGGTGATGGGGGGGATTTTTTTGGTCATCATCTTGCTGTGACGTGCCGACATGCCAATGGGCGCCCCGCCATTCGTGGCGGGAATGGCGGATTGGAATCAACGGGACAAGAAACTAGTAGAAAACGATGGGAGGAAACAATGACGATAAACCTGATATTTAAAATTGCCGCGGTCGGCATACTTGTTTCCATATTAAGCCAGGTGCTCAAACACAGCGGGAGGGACGAGCAGGCGTTCCTGGTCAGCCTGGCCGGGTTGATTTTGGTGCTGACCTGGATATTGCCGCAGATTTATGATTTGTTCATGACAGTGCAAAGGCTGTTCGCGTTGTAGCGGGAGAACATGGAAGACACGTGCCATGGGCGGTGGGTGCGGTGTTCGCGTCATGGACGGACGCGAAGAAAGGGGTGCGGGGATGACGATTATGCAGATTGGAGCCGTCGGGGTTCTGGGTGCCTTGCTGGCGGTGCAGTTCAAGGCTTCGAAGGCGGAGTATGCCGTATATGTCAGCGTCGCGGTAGGCATTTTTTTGTTTTTCTGCATCGTGCAACGGCTCGGCTTTTTCGTGGACGTGGTTTCGCGGCTGAAGTCTTATATCAACGTGGACGTCGCGTACGTGCAGACGATGCTGAAAATGGTGGGTCTTACCTACATCGCCGAGTTTGCTTCGGGAATTTGCAAGGACGCGGGACACCAGGCGATTGCCGTGCAAATCGAGACGTTTTGCAAGCTGACGATTCTGGCCTTGGGGATGCCCGTTCTTTTGGCATTGTTCGAGGCGATACGGGAGTTTATGGCATGAGGAAGAAAATTGGCACGATGGTATTGTTTTTTTTATTGTCCCTGGCAATGCCCGGCTGTTTGGCCGTGCCGGCAAAGGCGGCCGGCGGGGACGCGGGAACCGGGCGTGGACAAGCGTACGCGGAGGACGGGGGGGAATCCGAAGAAAGGGCGGGGGAGGAAAATGAAAACGTCAGGGAGCAAATGGAGGAACGGCTTTTGGCGGAATTTGATTTCCGGGAGATTGACGACGGCTTGGCGGAAATGTTCCCGGGCCAGCGGGTTCTTTTTTCCGAGGTGCTTTCCTCCCTGATGGCCGGCGACCTCGAAGGAACCGGGCAAAAGTTGGTGGAGTACGTGAAGGACAGGCTCGGCTACGAATTTGCCAGCAATAGAAAGAGCGTCGCCTATATTTTGCTAATTGCAATCATGGCCGCCATCTTTACCAATTTTTCCGACGCCTTGCAAAGCCGCCAGGTGTCGCAGGTCGGCTTCTACATATTATACATGCTGATTATCACCATGTGCCTGCATTCGTTTCGCGTCGCGTTTGCCGGGATGGAGGGGCAGGTCGCGAAAGTGGTGGGGTTCATGCGCCTGCTTTGTCCCATGTACTTTTTGGCGGTGGCGCTTTCCTCCGGCAGCAGCAGCGCGGTGATGTTTTACGGGCTCGCCTTGTTTCTGATTTACGCCGTCGAGGCGGTGATCTTACATCTGGTGCTGCCGATGATTAACGTCTACATCATGCTTGAGGTGGTAAATTATCTTTTGGGAGGGGACGCGTTAAGTGAATTTGCGGACTTGCTGAAAAAGCTCGTGACGTGGGGGCTTAAAACGATGTTTGGCATCGTCATCGGAATAAACGTCGTGCAAGGCCTTTTGGGGCCGGCCATCGACGTGCTCAAGAGGAGCGCGCTGACGAAGACGATCGAGGCCATCCCAGGCATCGGCAACACGTTCGGCAGCATTACGGACGTCGTGCTCGGTACGGCGGTACTGCTGAAAAACGGAATCGGGATGGCGGGCGCTGCGTTCCTTTTGCTGCTTTGCGTGGTTCCAGTGGTGCAGGTGGCGTTGGCATGCCTCATGTTCAAGGTGACCGCCGCGCTCGTGCAGCCGGTTTCCGACGAACGGATTACCGGGTGCATCCGCAGCGTCAGCGAGGGATATGGGCTGATGCTGCGCACGTTTTTGACCGTGGCGGCACTGTTCCTTCTCACGATAGCCGTGGCGGCCGCCGCAACCTCGTAGGGAAGTGGCGCGTGCCGACGGATTGGTTTTGATATGAAGAGGACGACCCGCCACGGGGTTCATGTAAACTTCACCAAGTGTTAGCGGGGAGGAGGGAAGAGATGTTGGACGTGCTTTATGAATGGATACAGAACCTGGTGTTCTTTTTGCTGATCGCGGGCATGGCGCTGGACGCGCTGCCGGGAACGGCGTACCGTAAATACGTGCGCTTCTTTACCGGAATGGTGGTCATCCTTTTACTGGCGTCGCCGATTTTCAAGCTGAGCGGGATCACGCAAAACTTTGAGGGACTTTACCACGGCGAAGAGTATGGGCGGATGCTGCGCGAGGTGGAATCCATGGAGCGGTATTTCCAGGAGACGGGCGAGGAATTCTGGGAAAACCAGGCGGAGTCGGCGGGCGGGGGCGGCGAGAGTGCCGGGACGGGCGTGGAAAGCGTGGGAACTGGCGGCAGCGGCGTGGAGGTAGAAGACATAGAAGTGGAGGACGTTCGGATTGGGGAATAATTGGATGGAAAAGTTGAAACTGTGGTGCGGGCATCCGAAGCTTCCTAACAAGACGCAGCTTTTGACCATGTTCCTGGTCGGGATCCTTTTGTTGGTCGTCGCCTGGCCGATGCCGGGGCAGGAGCCGGAGGAGAAGGGGGACGCGGAGCCGGTTTCGGATTCGGGGCTGTCGGACGAGGAGGCGTACCAGGAATATCTGGAGAAGCGGATTGCCCGCGCGCTCGAACAGGTGGAGGGCGTTGGCAGGGCGGAGGTCGTCATCACGCTGAAATCCACGGCGGAGAAGGTGGTGGAAAAGGACCAGGTTTCTGACAGCCAGACGAGCAGCGAGGCCGACAGCGTGGGTGGAACCCGCACCATCGACGAGCGTTCCTCGCAAAGGGAGAGCGTTTACGAACAGCGTTCGGACGGGACGCAGACCCCGTACGTGCGCAAGGAGCTGACACCGGAAATCGGGGGCGTGCTGATCGTGTGCGACGGTGGCGACAACGCGGTCGTGATTCGTGACATTACGGAGGCGGTACAGGCATTATTTGGGGTGGAGGCGCATAAAATAAAAATAATGAAAAGGACAGATACATAAAAGGAGGTTTACAAGTGAAACGTATATTTAAGAAGAACCAAATCATTATTACCACCCTGGCGGTCATGATTGCCATTGCCGGATACCTGAACTATTCGGGGGCGCTTTTTGACGGGAAGAAGGATGACACGACGCAGGCCAACGCCGACCTTGCCAACCAGGAGCTTTTGGACATTTCCGACGAGGACCTGGCGACTGGCACGGACGACATCTTAAGCAATGACTCCGAGGTGGAGGGGGTTCCCGGCGAGGCGGTACTGACGGGTTCCGGCGCGGAGACGACCGTTGCCCAGGCCAAGGTTTCGAGGGAACAGGTGCGCTCGCAGAACAAGGAGACGCTGCAGTCCATCATCGACAACACCAACATCAGCGACGAGGAAAAGCAGGAGGCCGTGTCGCAGCTCGTGCGCATGACGGAGATTGCCGAACAGGAGATGGCGATTGAGACGCTGATGGCTTCCAAGGGATTTTCCGAGTCGGTGGTCAACCTGACGGAGGATTCCGCGGACATCGTGGTCAACGCGGCCGAGCTCACGGACGCGAACCGGGCGCAGATTGAGGACATCGTGAGCCGCAAGACGCAAATCGCGCCGGAAAACATCGTAATCACGCCGATTCACGAGTAAAAACGCGGGGAATGGAAAAAATAAACGGGAAAATGGGCGAAATTAAAAACCAGGCGTTGCCATGGATGTAAGAAAGTGGTATAGTAGAATACGCACCGCGCGAGGCGGACTTAAGCCGCTCGCCGCAAAAAATAATAGGAGAGCCATCATGGATTTTACGAATGAAATAAAGAAGCGGAGGACGTTCGCCATCATTTCCCACCCGGACGCGGGAAAGACGACGCTGACCGAGAAGTTCCTGCTCTATGGCGGGGCCATCAACACGGCCGGCTCGGTGAAGGGCAAGGCGACGGCCAAGCACGCCGTTTCCGACTGGATGGAGATTGAGAAGGAGCGCGGTATTTCCGTCACTTCCTCCGTGCTGCAGTTTGGTTACGGTGGTTACTGCATCAACATTTTAGATACGCCAGGCCATCAGGATTTTTCGGAGGACACCTACCGTACGCTGATGGCCGCCGACTCGGCGGTCATGGTCATCGACGGGTCGAAGGGGGTGGAGGCGCAGACGCGCAAGCTGTTCAAGGTTTGCGTGATGCGCCACATCCCGATTTTCACGTTCATCAACAAGATGGATCGTGACGCGATGGACACCTTCGAGCTGCTTGACGACATTGAGAAGGAACTTGGCATCGCGACTTGTCCAATCAACTGGCCGATTGGATCCGGCAAGGCCTTCCAGGGCGTGTACGAACGGCAGGGCAAGACGATAGAGCTGTTTTCCGGCACGCAGAAGGGCACCCGCGTCGGCGAGGTGCGGACGGTGGATGCCGCGGGCGGCCGGCTCGAGCAGGTTATCGGTGCGGCCGCGAAGGAAAAACTGGAAGAAGAAATCGAACTGCTTGACGGCGCGGCGGCCGAGTTCGACCAGGAGCTCGTGTCGAAGGGGGAGCTGTCCCCGGTATTTTTCGGCTCCGCCCTGACCAATTTCGGGGTGGAGACCTTTTTGCGCCATTTTTTGGAGATGACGACCTCCCCCCTGCCGAGGATGTCCGACCATGGAATGGTTGACCCGATGGAAGAGACGGCGTTTTCCGCGTTCGTGTTCAAGATTCAGGCCAACATGAACAAGGCGCACCGTGACCGTATTGCGTTCATGCGCATCTGTTCGGGGGCGTTCACGGCCGGGATGGACGTTTGGCACGTACAAGGCGGCAAACAGATTCGCCTTTCCCAGCCGCAGCAGATGATGGCAAGCGAGCGGAAAATTATCGAGACGGCGTATGGCGGCGACATCATCGGCGTGTTCGATCCGGGCATCTTTTCCATCGGCGACACGTTGACGACCTCCAGGGACAAATATGCCTACGAGGGAATTCCTACGTTCGCCCCGGAGCATTTCGCCCGCGTGCGGCAATTGGACACCATGAAGCGCAAGCAATTCGTCAAGGGCATCAACCAGATTGCCCAGGAAGGCGCGATACAGATTTTCCAGGAGTACAATACCGGCATGGAGGAAATCATCGTCGGCGTGGTCGGCGTGCTGCAGTTCGACGTGCTGAAGTACCGTTTGAAAAATGAGTACAACGTGGACATTTTGCTGGAGAACCTTCCATACGAGTACATCCGCTGGATTGAAAACGAAGGGATTGACATGGATGCCTTAAGCGGCACGTCGGACATGAAGAAAATCAAGGACCTGCACGGCAGGCCGCTTCTTTTGTTCGTCCATGAGTGGAGCGTGCGCATGACGCTGGAACGGAATCCCGACTTGCGGCTGTCGGAGTTCGGGCGGTCATAAGGCCGGGGGATGATTACGGATTGTTTCGCCGCAAGCAGCTTTCACAATCCTGCCCGCAATTCGGATTCCCATGGGGCTTCGCCCACTTCATCCTCATTGTGGGGCGTGTTATAAAGTCTGTTCCCACTGATATGCAAGCATATCGTGGGGAAATAACACTGTAATCAATATTTTTGTTTGCAAAAAGAAGGATATTTGTTATAATACTATAAGGTGGCGGGAAAACTTTGAAAGGGACATGCCCCGCCAAGGAGATTGATGACCGAACGGAGGTTTTTGAAATGGCAAAGGACGAGAGGACGACGTATACGATACAGCAGGACGCCAACAAGGGTGAAATCAAGATTGCGGACGAGGTGGTGGCAATCATCGCCGGGCTGGCCGCGACGGAAGTGGAGGGCGTGGACTGCTTGAACGGCAGGCTGACGAACGAGACCATCAGCCGCCAGGGAATTAAGAACTTGTCCAAGGGCGTGCGCGTGGACGTGCTTGAGGGTATCGTCACGGTGTCGCTGGCGTTGGTGTTGAAGTACAATTACAGCATCGTGAACGTGACGGCCAAGGTGCAGGAGAAGGTAAAGACGGCGATTGAGAACATGACCGGGCTGGAAGTGGCGGACGTCAACATCCGCGTGGCAGGCGTGGAGATGGGAGCGCAGGCGTAGCCGGGACACCGGGTATGGCGAACCGGGATGGGCTGGCGGGAACAAGGCGGTTTCCCTCGTCTGCCATACAAGCGCGGACTTACGCTCGTGGAGGTACGAGGATGATAAGGACAGAACTTCGGGAGCATATATTCAAGATGTTGTACCAGGTCGAATTTCACGGGGCGGAGGAGATGCAGGAGCCTTTGCGGCTGTATCTTGACGCCTTGGGGCATGCCACGGAAGACGACAAGGCATATATGCAAAATAAGTACGGGGCGGTTGCAGGACGGCTGCCGGAGATTGACAAGCTGCTCAACGAGAACACGCAGGGCTGGAAGACGAAACGGATGAACAAGGTCGACTTGGCCATTTTACGGCTCGCGGTCTATGAGATGGCGTGGGACGAGGACATTCCGACCAAGGTCGCCATCAACGAGGCGGTCGAGCTGGCGAAGCGTTTTGGCGGGGACGACAGCCCGTCCTTCGTGAACGGGGTGCTGGGCAAGGTGGCCCGTGGCGACGACGTGACGGGCGACTGAAACTTCGTTCCTACGACACAAAACCCTCCGGGGGATGCGCACAAGCGCGAGAAGAAACATGTCGCCAAGGCGACCGCGCTTGGCGCGGGAGTTTCGCAAGCGAAACTCTTTGTTATGATGATGGGAGGCGGGTGTATGCGCAATGTCTACACGGTCAGGCAGGTGAACGCTTACATCAAAAACATGTTCAGCCAGGACTTCATGCTGAACCGCATTTATGTGAAAGGCGAAGTCTCGAACTGTAAGTACCATACTTCCGGCCATATATATTTTTCTTTGAAGGACGAGTCCGGCACGATAGCCTGCGTCATGTTCGCGGGTGCACGGTCAGGGCTTTCTTTTCGTATGCAGGAAGGACAGAAGGTTGTCGTGCTGGGGAGCGTGGCCGTCTATGAGCGTGACGGGAAATACCAGCTTTACGCCAAGGAAATCATTTTGGACGGCGTGGGGGACTTGTACGAGCGCTTCGAGGCGTTAAAAAAGGAACTGGAGGAGACGGGGATGTTCGCGCCGCAGTATAAGCAACCCATTCCCAGATACGCGAAAACCGTCGGTATCGTCACGGCCCCGACCGGGGCGGCGGTGCGTGACGTCATACATGTCGCCGGCAGGCGTAACCCTTACGTGCAGTTAGTTCTTTACCCGGCCCTGGTGCAGGGCGAGGGGGCGGTGGAAAGCATCGTGCGCGGAATCCGCGCGCTGGAACGGTACAAGGTTGACGTGATAATCGTGGGCCGGGGCGGCGGTTCCATCGAGGACTTGTGGGCGTTTAACGAGGAAGCCGTGGCGAGGGCGATTTTTGACTGCGGCGTGCCGGTGATTTCGGCGGTCGGGCATGAGACGGACGTTTTGATTTCCGATTTCGTGGCAGATTTACGGGCGCCGACCCCGTCCGCGGCGGCGGAACTGGCCGTGAGCGAATACGTGGTTTTGGAAGGACGTATGCTGGAGGGTGGGATGCGGCTCCGGCGGCAGATGCAGGCGCGCGTGCGGGAGCACAGGCAGCGGTTGGAGCAGCTGTCCCTCCGGCTCAAGCATGCAAGTCCCCAGCAGAGGCTCAATGAAAACCGACAGCGTTCGGCAGATTTTGAGACGGCCCTGCGCCGCCTGATGGGGCGTGCAACCGAGGCACGGCGGCACCAAATGGCCATTTATATTGAAAAAATGCGGGGACTGTCCCCGCTCTTGAAATTGAACCAGGGCTATTCGTACATGGAAGACGCGAACGGCCGCCAGATTCGTTCCGTTCTGCAGGTCGCGGCGGGCGACGAGGTGCGGGTTTTTGTGAAGGACGGGTGCGTCACGGCGGATGTCAAGAAGGTGCAAAAGGGGAACGGTTTTAACGGCCATATGCCGTAACCGTTTAGCATTTGTTGAACGGTCGCGCAAAAGGAGGATTGGCATGGCTTCGAAGAAAACGAACGGGGACAAGATGACGAAAACGAAAGTGGACGTGCAAGCGCAAGAAGCGGCAGGCGAGGAACAGCTTCCTTTGGAGGAAATGTTCGAGCGGATGGAGGCCATCGTCGGCAGGATGGAGACGGAGGACGTAAGCCTCGAGGAGTCTTTCCGGCTTTACAGCGAGGGGATGCGTCTTCTGAAAAAATGCAACGAGACCATCGACACCGTGGAAAAGAAGGTGCTGGTGCTCGACGAGAACGGGGAGACATATGAATTCTGACAAGATAGGGAAACGCACGGATTCTGACGGGGATGCAAAAACACGTGAATTTTGACGAGAATGGAGAGACACATGGATTTTAAGGAAGAACGGGAACGAAAAGTCGCCGAAATCGAGGAAGCGCTGGCGCGGTTTCTACCGGAAAGGCGCGGCCTCCAGAAGACGGTTTTGGAGGCGATGGAATACAGCCTGATGGCGGGCGGGAAGCGTCTGCGCCCGTTATTCATGTTGGAGACGTACCGCATGTTTGGCGGGAGGGGCGAGGTGGTCTGGCCGTTTGCGGCCGCCTTGGAGATGATCCACACGTATTCCCTGGTGCATGACGACCTTCCGGCGATGGATGACGATGAATACCGCCGTAAACGAAAAACGACACACGTGGTTTACGGCGAGGCGATGGGCATCCTGGCCGGGGACGCGCTTTTGAACTATGCTTTCGAGACTGCCGCCTCGGCTTTTGACATGGAAGAAGAGGACGCGCGCGTGGTCGGCCGGGCGATGCAGGTCCTGGCCGCCAAGGCGGGGGTGTTCGGCATGATCGGCGGGCAGGTCGTGGACGTGGAGTTGAGCGGGAAGGCGATGGACGAAGAAACGCTCGATTTCATTTACCGGTTAAAGACGGGGGCTCTCATCGAGTGCGCCATGATGGTGGGGGCGGTGCTCGCCGGGGCTTCCGCGGAACAGGTTTCGGTGGTGGAATCGATTGCCGCCAAGGTGGGGATGGCTTTCCAGATCCAGGACGACATCCTGGACGTGACCGGCACCCCGGAAGTGCTCGGGAAGCCGACGCACAGCGACGAGAAAAATGAAAAGACCACCTACGTGGCGTACAAGGGTCTTGACGTGGCGCGTGGCGAAGTGGCGAGATTGTCCGGGGAAGCGGTGGAAATGTTGCGTGATTTGCATCCCGTGGACACGTTTTTGGAGGAACTTTTGCTGTCATTGATAAAGAGGGAAAAATAGAAATGCTTTTGGAGAAAATTCAGAAAGAGAATGACATTAAAAAACTGAATCCGGAAGAATTGGGTTTGCTCGCGCAGGAAATCCGTGGGTTCCTTATCGAAAAAATCAGCGTGACGGGCGGCCACCTGGCATCCAACCTGGGCGTGGTCGAACTGACCATCGCGCTGCATCTGGCGTTCGAACTGCCGAAGGACAAGATTATCTGGGACGTGGGGCACCAGTCTTACACGCACAAGCTTCTGACCGGGCGTATGGCCGGTTTTGACAAGCTGCGCAAGTACGGGGGGATGAGCGGTTTTCCAAAACGCAAGGAAAGCGATTGCGACGCGTTTGACACGGGACACAGTTCGACCTCCATTTCGGCCGGGCTGGGATACGTGGCGGCGCGCGACATCCAGCAGCAGAAGTACAACGTGGTGTCCGTTATCGGTGACGGTTCCATGACCGGCGGGATGGCTTACGAGGCGCTCAATAACGCGGCCCGCTTAAAGACCAATTTCATTATCGTGCTCAACGACAACAACATGTCCATCTCGGAAAATGTCGGCGGCATTTCCCATTATTTGAACGGACTGCGCACGGCGGACGCTTACACGGGTCTCAAGCAGGGCGTGGAGGAGACGTTGCGGAAAATTCCCGTGAAGGGCGACCGCATCGTGTACCAGCTGAAAAAGACGAAGAGCGGTATCAAGCAATTAATCGTGCCGGGAATGTTGTTCGAGGACATGGGGCTTACGTATTTAGGGCCGGTGGACGGGCATGACGTGAGAAAGCTTTACAAGACGTTTTGCGAGGCGAAGCGGCTGAAACGTGCGGTGCTCGTGCACGTGCTGACGAAGAAGGGGAGGGGCTATCCTCCGGCGGAGGAAAATCCCGCGCTTTTCCACGGCCCGGGGCCTTTCGAGGTGGATACGGGAAAGCTGAAAGCCGTTTCGGGAAAGGACAGCTACACGGATATCTTTTCCAAGGTCATCTGTGACATTGGGAAAAAGGACGAGAAAGTGGTGGCCATCACGGCGGCGATGGCGGACGGCACTGGACTTTCCCGCTTTGCCAGGTATTTTCCCAAACGGTTCTATGACGTGGGAATCGCGGAAGAGCACGCCATGACCTTCGCGGCGGGGCTGGCCGCGGGCGGGATGAAGCCGGTGCTGGCGTTGTATTCTTCGTTCCTGCAGAGGGCTTTTGACCAGACGCTGCACGATGTCTGCCTGCAGAATCTGCCGGTGAAGCTGATGGTGGACCGGGCCGGGCTCGTCGGCAGCGACGGGGAGACGCACCAGGGGATTTTTGACCTTTCCTTTTTGGCGATGGTTCCGGGCATGACTGTCCTTTCCCCGAAAAACCGTTGGGAGATGGCGGACATGGTACGTTTTGCCGTGGAGCTGGAATGTCCGGTGGCACTGCGCTACCCGCGCGGGGAGGCGTACGAAGGCCTGCGGCAGTTCCGCGCGCCCGTCGAGTATGGCAAAAGCGAGATATTATACGAAGAGGAGGAAATCGCCATCCTTTTCGTGGGACACATGGCAAAAGTGGCCGAAGAGGTGCGGGGTGCGCTGAAGGAAGAAGGTTTTTCCTGCAGCCTGATAAACGCACGTTTCGTAAAACCACTGGACGCGGAAATGATAAAGGAACTGGCGGGGAGCCACCGGTTGCTGGTGACCATCGAAGAAAACGTCTGGACCGGCGGCTACGGGCAGCAGGTGCAGGCTTACGTGTCGGGGGAAGAATTGCCCGTTGACGTGCTCGGTATCGCCATACCGGACGAATATGTCGAGCACGGGGACGTGAATATCTTGCGGCGGGAGGTCGGCCTGGAGAAAGGGGCAATCGTCCGCCGGGTGAAGGAGCGGCTGTCGCCCGGCGCCTCAAGGGGGATAGGATACGGCCATAATCGTGGCCGGTGCCGTGAAGAAACGGGAATGAGAAAGGCTGAAGAAAGAACATGAAAGAGCGATTGGACATCTTGCTGGTGAAGCGAAACCTCGCTTCCTCCCGGGAAAAGGCGAAAGCCGTCATCATGGCGGGCGACGTGTACGTGGACGGCGAGCGGGAGGACAAGGCGGGAACGCCGGTTTCGGAGACCGCGCGGATCGAGGTGCGGGGGAACGCGCTTCCCTATGTGAGCAGGGGCGGATTGAAACTGGAAAAGGCGTTGGCCGTCTTTGACGTGAGCGTGGAGGGGAAGGTATGCACGGATGTCGGTTCTTCCACCGGCGGGTTTACGGACTGCATGTTGCAAAACGGGGCGCGGAAAGTCTTCGCCATCGACGTGGGGCGCGGGCAGCTCGACTGGAAGCTAAGGCAGGATCCGCGGGTCGTCTGCATGGAAAAGACCAACATCCGTTACGTGAAGCCGGAGGACATTGGGGAGCCGATTGACTTTTCCTCGATTGACGTTTCCTTTATTTCACTGACCAAGGTGCTGGGGCCGATAAGGGACTATTTGAAAAAGGACGGGGAAATCGTGGCCCTGGTCAAGCCCCAGTTTGAGGCCGGCAGGGAGAAAGTGGGAAAAAAGGGCGTGGTCAGGGAGCAAAAGACGCATCGCGAAGTGATTCACAAGGTGGTCGGCCATGCTTGTTCCATCGGGTTTGAAATCAAGGAAATCGATTATTCCCCCATCAAGGGACCGGAGGGGAACATCGAGTACCTGCTGCACATGAAAAAAGGCGCGGCAAAGGCGGCAGGGGCCGCCGGCCCGGGGACGGACATTGACTTGGACGCGGTGGTGGATTTGGCATTCGGGGCACTGGCGTGACATGCCGGCATGAAAACCGCATCGGGTGCTTGCCGCGCAGGCAGAAAAGGACACGTCGGCACGATGGAAGGAAAGTGGTCGGGGGCGATTACGATGGATAAATTTTATTTGATCACGAATCCGTTGAAGGACAAAAACAACGAGGTGACAGAAGAAATCAGGCACTATATCGAGCAGAACGGGAAGATTTGCCACTTGTCGAAGAAGGACGGGGAGGGCTACATTTTGCCGGGGAGCGTTCCCGGGGACGCCCAATGCGCGATTGTCGTCGGCGGGGACGGGACGTTGATCCGGGCGGCGCGGGAACTGTCGGGTACGGCCCTGCCGATTCTCGGGGTCAACATGGGGACGCTCGGGTACTTGGCAGAGGTAGAGCGTTCCAACGTGAGGGGGGCACTGGACCGCCTTTTTCGCGACGACGTGGACGTCGAGGAACGGATGATGCTTAAGGGACGCGTTGGAGTGACGTTTTCGCACACGGCGTTAAACGACATCGTCGTGAGCCGGGAGGGGGGATTGCGCCTGGTCCATTTCCACGTGTACGTAAATGGTGTCCTTTTAAACAGTTACCAGGCCGATGGGATTATCATTTCCACCCCGACGGGCACGACGGGGTACAATTTGTCAGCCGGCGGGCCGATCGTGGAGCCGACGGCGAGCATGTTTGTCATCACTCCGATTTGTTCCCATTCACTCAACGCCAGCAGCGTCGTTCTGTCGGGCGAGGACCTCATCGAGGTGGAAATCGGGGAAGGGCGTTACGGGGGCGTCGAGCATGCCTGCGTCACGTTTGACGGGGCGAGGACCGTGTCCGTGACGACGGGAAACCGGGTGTTGGTCGCGAAGGCCGCGGACACGACCCGTCTTTTGAAGTTGGGAAAAGAAAGCTTCATGAAAACCATGAGGGAAAAGATGAAAGGAAATTAAAGCGATGAAGGTCAGCCGCCACGCGAAAATCATAGAATTAATCAGCCAGTACGACATTGAAACGCAGGAGGAGCTGGCACGGCGTCTTAATGATGCCGGATTCAAGGTCACGCAGGCCACGGTGTCGCGGGATATCCGGGACATGAAGCTGATGAAGGTGCCAATCGACGCGAAAAGGCAGAAATATGCCTTCCAGAAAACGGTGGAGGAAGAAATCGGCGAGAAGTACATCCGCGTCTTGCGTGACGGCTACGTCTCGATGGACATGGCCCAGAACATCCTTGTCATCAAGACCGTGTCCGGCATGGCGATGGCCGTGGCGGCGGCCCTTGACGCGATGAGGTGGCGGGAGGTGGTCGGCTGCATTGCCGGGGACGATACGATCATGTGCGCGGTGAGGAGCGTCGAGGAGACGGTCGCGGTCATGGGCAAGATCCGCAAGATCATTTCGCGCAAAGACGAAAGATGACGGCAGGAAAGGACGGAAGGATTTATGTTAGAATACTTGCATGTGAAAAATCTGGCGTTGATTGACGAGGCGGAAGTGGAGTTTAAGCCGGGGCTCAACATCCTGACCGGCGAGACCGGCGCGGGAAAGTCCATCCTGCTCGGTTCTGTCGGCCTGGCGTTGGGCGGAAAGTATAACGCGGGCATGTTGCGCACCGGGGCCGCGTCGGGATTTGTCGAGCTGACGTTCACCGTGGAGGACGGGGAAATCGAAAAACGCCTGGCTGAAATGGACATTTTCGTGGAGGACGGGCGGATTGTCCTTAGCAGGAAGCTGATGGAGGGGCGCAGTGTCAGCAAGATTAACGGGGAGAGCGTCTCGAAAGGAACCTTGAAGGACGTGGCGAGCCTTCTGATTGACATTTACGGGCAGAACGAGCACCAGACGTTACTGCACAAGAAAAACCACCTGGCGTTTTTGGACTTGTATGCGGGGGGGAAGATTGAAAAGTTAAAGAGGGACACGGCCAAGTTCTACCATGAACATGCGAAACTGAAGCAGCAGCTTGAGGAAGGCTCCATGGACGAGCGGGAACGGTTGAAGGAGATTTCTTTGGTGGAATTTGAAATTGAGGAGATTGAGCAGGCGAACCTTTTGACGGACGAGGACGATGAGTTGGAGCAGCTTTATCGAAGGATGTCGGAGGGGAAGAACCTTTCCGAGAGTGTCGAGCAGGCCCACCGCTACACGAGCGAGGATCCGTCCGGCAACGCGAGCGAGTGCCTGAGCCGGGCCATCCGTGCGCTGGCGGACGTCGTGGACGTCGACCAGGAGGGGGCGGCGTTGTACGAGCGGCTGGTGGAAGTGGACGGCTTGTTAAACGACTTCAACCGGGAACTCGCGCGGTACGGGAAGAGCCTCGAATTTTCCGAAGAGGAGTTTTACGAGACGGAAGGCAGGCTCAACGAAATTAACCGTTTGAAGGCAAAATATGGAAATACTGTCAATGATATCCTGGCATATTGTGAGGAGAAAAGACAAAGACTATCAAGACTGAAAGATTACGAAAATTATATTGAAGAATTAAAGGAAAAATTGGAAACGTCGGCCGCCATGTATGAAAAGTGCGCCCTTTCTTTAAGGAAGAAACGCAAGGAAACGGCCAAGGCTTTCGTGGAAGAGATTCGAAAAGGGCTCGTTGACTTGAATTTCCTTGACGTGCGTTTCGAGATGCGTTTTTCGGACACGCGGAAATATACGGCGAACGGCATGGACGAGGCGGAGTTTTATATTTCGACGAATCCGGGTGAGAACGTGCGGCCAATGGGAACGGCGGTATCCGGCGGCGAGTTGTCGCGCATCATGCTGGCGGTGAAGACCGTCCTGGCCGACAAGGAGGACACGCCGACTTTGATATTTGATGAAATCGATACCGGAATCAGCGGCATCACGGCCGGCAAGGTGGCGGAGGCGATGCACTTGATCGGAAAGTCCAGGCAGGTGCTCTGCATCACCCACCTGGCGCAAATCGCGGCGTTGGCGGACGCGCACTTCCTAATTGAGAAGGCGGCCAGGAAAAACGTGACGAAAACCGAGATTAAAATTTTGTCGGAGGAAGATTCCGTGCGGGAATTGGCACGGCTGCTTGGTGGCGCAAACGTGACGGAAAGCATCCTTGCGGGCGCGCGGGAGATGAAGGAGCGGACGCGATGACCTTTGAGCCGTGCGGGAGAAAGGGCGGCGTCCGTGTATGCGCGGCTTGTTACAAGAATTGGCAGAGTGTGAAACGAAATACCAGTGTGGCATTCTGAAAGTTCCACATACTATAAGAGAACCCTTAAGAGGAAGACACAAAAGTAAAAAAGAAAGGGCGTGGCTTATAGTATGAACAGAAGAAAAAGGAAATGGAAGAAACCACTTTTCGGCCTGCTTCTCTTATTTGCCTGCTGCATGTATGGACCCGTCGGGTGGACGGCGGCGGACGTCCTGCCCGAGGAGACTTCCGGGGCGGTGGAAATGGGAGAGGACACCGTCCTGGTCGGTGGAATGCCGGTCGGGATTTATATGGAGACGGAGGGCGTCCTCGTGCTTGACACGCAGGGCGTGAAGGGCATGGACGGGCAGGAGCGCGAACCGGCCCATAACCTGGTCAAGGCCGGTGACTATATCGTTCGTGTCAATGACACGCAGATTTCGGACAAGAAGGAATTGATCCAGACGCTGGGCAGACTGGAAAAGAAGGAAGTCGTCCTGAACGTCAAAAGGGACCAGGAGGAAATCAGCGTGAAGCTTGACGCGGTGGAGTGCGAACCCGGGGAATTCAAGCTTGGAATCTGGGTGAAGGATAACATACAAGGATTAGGAACCATTACATTTCTTAATCAAAATGGCGTGTTTGGCGCGCTGGGGCATGGTATCCACGACACGGACACGGGCGTGTTGCTTAATTTGAGCGAAGGGAGGGTGTACAAGACCAGCATCCGTTCCGTGGTCAAGGGCATGGACGGCGTTCCTGGCAGCATGGAGGGGCTAATCGTGTATAACCGCTACAACAGGCTGGGTTCCATATGGAAAAACACGGAAAAAGGAATTTACGGGACGATTGACGACGTGCAGTCCCTCTTTGAGGAGCGGATGGCGGTGCAGGTCGCCTCGAGGGAGGAAGTGCAGGCAGGCCCCGCAACGATTCGTTGCTACGTGCAGGACAAGGTACAGGAATACGAGATACGGATTCTGGAAATCAACGAGTCGGCGTATGACACGAACAAGGGAATGGTCATCGAGGTGACCGACGAACGCCTCCTTCGGGAGACGGGGGGAATCGTGCAGGGGATGAGCGGGTCGCCGATTTTACAGAACGGCAAGCTGGTGGGGGCCGTCACGCACGTTTTTGTCAACGACCCGACAAAAGGATACGGCATTTTTGCGGACGTTATGCTAAGGGAGACGGTAGAATGACAAAATCGTTTTACAAGATGGGAGTTGTTACGACAAAAAACGTCAAAAAATTGATGGAAAATTCATCAAATCGACATGGCTTGTCGAAATCCATCATAGGAATGTGCTTGATTATCGAAAAGGGACGGGCGTATAATGGAGCAGGTGGCTTTCTTAGTGTAAGGGATTCATGAGGAGGAAGCTTTATGGAACCTTTGAACGTGGCCATTGCTGATGATAACGTCCGTATGCTTAATTTGATGGAAAGCATCATCAACACGGATGAAGATTTAAACGTGGTAGGAAAAGCGACGGATGGTGAGGAAATGTGCCAGATCATTAAAGAGACGGAACCGGATGTCGTCCTGATGGACTTGATCATGCCAAAGATGGACGGCATCACGGTCATGGAAAACGTCGGGCATGACCCAAAGATGAAAAAGCAGCCTTGCTTTATCATCATATCGGCAGTTGGACAAGAAAGGATTACAGAAGACGCCTTCAACAAAGGGGCAAATTACTATATCTTAAAGCCGTTTAACAATGACATGTTGCTAAAACGAATCAAGACGGCCAAGGAGATGTACAAAAGCCACGAAGAACCAAGGGATGAAATCATAGAGCGGCCAAGGAAGAGTGAAAGGGTAGAAAAAGTAACGGCAAAGGAGATAAAAGAGAGGGAAAAGGAAGCACAAGACGTTGCGGATCCGGGTGCGCTGGAGCGGGATTTGGAAAACAGGGTGACGGACATGCTGCATGAAATCGGCATTCCGGCGCACATCAAGGGTTACCATTACTTGAGGGACGCAATCATGATGGCGGTCGAGGACATGGACATATTGAACGCCATCACGAAAATCCTCTATCCAACGGTTGCCAAGAAGTACCAGACGACTTCAAGCAGGGTCGAGCGGGCGATACGCCACGCGATCGAAGTGGCCTGGAGCCGGGGAAAATTGGACACGCTGGACGAGTTGTTCGGATATACGGTCAGCAACGGCAAGGGCAAGCCTACGAATTCAGAATTCATAGCCTTGATTGCCGATACGATACAGTTAGAATACAAGCATAGGGAAAACCACAGATAAAAGAACTTTCTGCGACGAGATGGGGAGGATTTCTATTATTTGAGATAGGAATAACGCAGATAGTTCTTTTCTTTCTGCCTAAAATGAGTTATAATATACGCACATCCACTAAAAAACAAAAAGAAAAAATCGGAGGTTGGTTATGAAAAACATATTGTTTGCTGCTTCAGAATGTGTCCCGTTTATCAAGACTGGAGGACTTGCGGACGTGGCGGGCTCCTTGCCGAAGTATTACGACAAGGACAAGTACGACGTCCGGGTCGTCCTTCCAAAGTACAACTGCATGTACCAGAAGTGGAAGGACATGATGGAGTATGTCGACAGCTTTTACATGAATCTGGCGGGGGCGGACCGTTACGTCGGCATTTTAACATGCGTCTATGATGGCATTCGCTTCTACTTTATCGACAACGAGTACTATTTCAGCGGAGGCAGCCCGTACGAGGGCGACCCGAAGTGGGGCATTGAGAAGTTCGCGTTTTTCTCGAAGGCGGTGCTCAGCATACTGCCGGTCATCGGTTTCCGGCCGGATCTGATCCACTGCCATGACTGGCAGACCGGCCTGATACCGGTTTACCTTGACAATTTCCGTTTCGCGGGCGAATATTACCGGGGCATCAAGAGCGTGATGACGATACATAACTTGAAGTTCCAGGGCGTGTGGGACACGAAGACGGTAAGGAACATCACCGGGCTGCCGGAGTACTACTTCGTTCCGGACAAGATGGAGGCCTACAAGGACGCCAACTTGTTGAAGGGCGGCATCGTTTACGCGGACAAGGTGACGACGGTCAGCCAGACTTACGCGCAGGAAATCAAGACGCCGTTTTACGGCGAGGCGCTCGACGGCCTGATGAATGCCCGTTCCCATGACTTGTGGGGCATCGTCAACGGTCTTGACTACGACGAGTGGAACCCGGAAAAGGATTCGATGATCTCGCACCCGTTTAGCGTGGACAATTTCCGCAAGGTCAAGGTGCTCAACAAGACGAGCCTGCAGGAGGAACTGGGGCTGGAGAAGGATTCGAAGACGATGATGATCGGCCTCGTTTCCCGCCTGACGGACCAGAAAGGGTTCGACCTCGTGGATTACATCATGGACGAGTTGTGCCAGGACGCCGTCCAGATCGTGGTGCTTGGAACCGGGGACGGGAAGTACGAGAACATGTTCCGCCATTTTGCGTGGAAGTACGCGGGCAAGGTGTCGGCCAACATCTATTACTCCAATGAGCTGTCCCATCGGATTTATGCTTCTTGTGACGCGTTTTTGATGCCTTCGCTGTTCGAGCCATGCGGGCTTAGCCAGTTGATGAGCCTGCGTTATGGGACGCTTCCCATCGTGCGCGAGACCGGCGGACTCAAGGACACCGTGGAGCCTTACAATGAGTTTGAGAAGACAGGGACGGGATTCAGCTTCACGAATTACAACGCGCATGAGATGTTGAGCACGGTTCGTTATGCGGAGCAGATTTTCTACGACAAGAAGAGGGACTGGAACAAGATGGTGGAGCGGGCTATGAAGATGGACTTTTCCTGGAAGAATTCGGCGGCACAGTACGAGCTGCTCTATCACGAACTGCTGGGGGAATAAAGGATGAGGCCCATGGACAAGCCAATGGGTTGTTGGGAGAATAAGGGATGAAGATTATAGACAAGCTGAACCATGGTGACAAAATACGTATTTCTTTCGAAGTGTTTCCACCAAAGACGGATGCCGGGGTGGACAAGGTGATGGAGGCGACGGACCGCATCGCGGCGCTTAAGCCTTCCTACATCAGCGTCACGTACGGCGCCGGCGGCGGCACGAGCAAGAACACGGCGCGGATTGCCAACCACATCAAGAGCGATTTGGGCGTGGAAAGCCTTGCGCACCTGACGTGCGCCTCGTCCACGAAGGATGAGGTGCGAAAGGTGGTTGCCGACTTGAAGGCGCTGGGCATCGAGAACATTCTTGCCCTGCGGGGGGACATTCCGCAAGGGATGCCGTTTCCCACCGCCGACCGGTTTCGGTACGCGTACGAACTGGTGGAAGAGATTCGGAAGAATGGTGACTTTTGCGTCGGGGCGGCCTGCTATCCGGAAGGGCACGTGGAGAACGAGCACAAGGCGGACGACATCAAGTACCTGAAGCAGAAAGTGGACGCGGGGGTCGATTTTTTGACGACGCAGATGTTTTTTGACAATGATATCCATTATAACTTTCTTTACCGCATCCGCGAGGCGGGTATCATGGTTCCGGTGCTGCCGGGCATCATGCCAATTACGAGCGCGACGCAGATGAAGAGGAGCCGGGAATTGTCGGGAACGGTGTTTCCCAGGCGGTTCTTGTCCATCCTTGACCGGTTCGGGGATCATCCTGAGGCGATGCGGCAGGCGGGAATCGCTTATGCGACGGACCAGATTATCGACTTACTGGCCAACGGGGTGAAGAACATCCATATTTACTCGATGAACAAGCCGGACGTCGCGGCCGCCATCATGGGAAATCTTTCGGAAATCGTCAAGAGCTAGAGAGGGACACGATGGGACATCTGGAAAGGGAGGCCGTTCGTTACCTGGGATATGGAAAGCATGCGGTAGATGACGGGACGCTCGCCTTGATTGCGGAATCCTTCGCGGATTTGCGCAAGGTGGCGGAGCAAAAAAGCATCTATCGCATCTTTGCGTTGTCGCACGGGGAAACGGGTGGCGCGGGGCGCCTCGCGATTGGCGGACTTCAACTTGAAAGCAGGAACCTCGCAAAAAATTTAAAAGGGTGCGGGGAGGCCGCACTGTTCGCGGCCACGTTGGGCGTGGGCGTGGACCGGTTGATACGCCGGGCGGAAATTACCAACATGGCGAAAGCCGTCGTCTTGCAGGCTTGCGCGGCCGCGTACTTGGAAGAATATTGTGATGCCTGCCAGGAGCGGATTGCGCGGGAGGCGCGAAGAGAAGGAAAATATTTAAGGCCGAGGTTCAGCCCGGGTTACGGTGACTTTTCCTTGTCATACCAGGCGGGAATCATGCGGATGCTGGACTGTGCGAAGCAAATCGGTCTCACGATGACGGACGGGTGCCTGATGACCCCAATAAAGTCCGTCACGGCGGTAATCGGGATTGGCACGGTTGGTGCCGCGTGCCATCAAGGCGGCTGCGGGGCGTGCCGGAAGAGGGACTGCCTTTATCGGAGGGATTGAGGGCGGGCAAACGGGTGCGGCACTGGGGCGGATGGCAAGGCCGTTGCCTGAAAATCGTAAATGAAAGGGGTGCCACATGATTTTAGACGAATTGGGGAAAAGGCTGCTGTTTTTTGACGGCGGCATGGGAACGCTTTTGCAGGAGAGGGGACTGGGGCCGGGGGAACTTCCGGAAACGTGGAATTTTGGGGAGCGCGCGAATGACGTCGTTGATGTCCACAAGGCGTATGTCGAAGCGGGCAGCGACGTCATATTGACGAACACGTTCGGGGCGAACGCGCTGAAATACCATGACGGGCGGTATCCGTTGAAAGACGTGGTGGAGGCCGCGGTCCGCAACGCGCGCGATGCGTTCGGGCAGGCGGGCAGGAACGGATACGTCGCGCTCGACGTGGGGCCGACGGGGAAATTGCTGAAGCCGATGGGGGACTTGGATTTCGAGGAAGCCTACCGGGCGTTTCGAGAGGTGGTCGTCTATGGTGCCGACGCCGGCGTCGACGCCATCCATATCGAGACGATGGGCGACACCTACGAGATGAAGGCGGCGGTACTGGCGGCCAAGGAAAACACCGACCTTCCGGTGTTCGTGACGGCGGTCTTCGACGAGCGCGGGAAGCTCTTGACAGGGGCAGACGTGCTGGCGGTCGTAAGCATGCTGGAAGGCCTGCGGGTGGACGCGCTGGGAGTCAATTGCGGCCTGGGTCCCATGCAGATGGGGCCGGTATTGGACGAATTGTTTGCCTACAGCTCGCTTCCCGTCATTGTCAAGCCGAACGCGGGCCTGCCAAAGACGCGGGGCGGGAAGACGGTGTACGACATATCGGCAGGAGAGTTCGCGGAGGAGATGGAAAAAATCGTGCGGAAGGGGGCGCTCGCGGTCGGGGGCTGTTGCGGGACGACCCCGGAGCACGTCCGCCTTTTGGCCGGGCGTTGTGCCGGCATAAAGGTCGCGCCGCCGCAGAGGAAAGCGCGGACCGTCGTCTCGTCGTATGGGAAGGCCGTCTTGTTCGGCGGACGTTCCATAATCATCGGTGAGCGGATCAACCCGACCGGCAAGAAAAAATTGAAGGCGGCCTTGAAAGCACACGATATCGATTATATTTTAAAGGAAGCCATCACGCAGGAGGACCAGGGGGCGCACATCCTCGACGTGAACGTGGGGCTTCCGGGTATCGACGAGACGGAAATGATGAAGGAGGCCGTGGAAAGCCTGCAGGGCGTTACCGGCCTGCCGCTGCAGATTGACACCGTGGACATGAAAGCGATGGAGGCCGCGCTTCGCGTTTATAACGGGAAGGCGATGGTCAATTCGGTCAGCGGAAAGCAGGAGTCGATGGACGGCGTGTTCCCGCTTGTTCGAAAGTACGGGGGAGTAGTGGTGGCGCTCCTGCTCGACGAGGACGGCATCCCGGACACGGCCGGGGGAAGAATCGCCATCGCAAAAAAAATCATTGCCGAGGCGGCGAAATATGGAATTGAGAAAAAGGACCTGGTGATGGACGCGCTGGCGCTGACAATCAGTTCCGAGCCGCGCGGAGCCGCCGTGGCCTTGGAGACGCTTCGGCGGCTGCGCGACGAACTGGGCGTGCACACGGTGCTCGGCGTGTCGAACATTTCTTTCGGGTTGCCGATGCGCCCGGTCATCAATGCCGCGTTCTACACGATGGCGTTACATGGCGGATTGAGTTCGGGCATCATCAACCCCGCCTCGGAAGACATGATGCGTGCCTACGACGCATACCACGCTTTGATGGGACTGGATGACAATTGCGGGAATTACATTTCCAAGTACGGAGGCATGACGACCGCGGTGGCACCGGCCGGTGCGGCAAACGAATCCCCGGTCGGATCGGGGAACGTCGGGAACGGGGCGGGCATGCCGGGGGCGGGAGGCGCCGGGGGCGGCCGAATGACGTTGCAAAAGGCGATTGAACGGGGGATGAAGGACGAGGCGGGCGCCTTGGCACGGGAACTTGTGAAGGCAAGCGCGCCACTTGACGTCATCAACGGGCATTTGATTCCGGCCTTGGACCTTGTCGGAAAAGGGTTCGAGGAAGGGACGGTGTTCCTGCCGCAGCTTTTGATGAGCGCGGAGGCGGCGAAGGGCGCGTTCGCGGTGTTGAAAGAGGCGATGGAGGGGGCCGGAAACGCCGGCGGGAAAAAAGAGAAGGTCGTGCTCGCCACCGTGAAGGGCGACATCCACGACATCGGGAAGAACATCGTCAAGGTGCTTTTGGAAAATTATAACTTCGACGTGGTTGACCTGGGCAAGGACGTGCCGCCCGAGCGCGTCGTCGAGGCCGTGAAGGCGCAGGACGTCCGCCTGGTGGGGCTCAGCGCGCTGATGACGACGACGGTGGCCGGCATGGAAGAGACGATTCGCCTGCTCCGCAAGGAGGCTCCGGATTGCAGGGTGATGGTCGGCGGCGCGGTATTGAACCAGGAATACGCCGACATGATCGGTGCGGACTTTTACGGAAAAGACGCCATGCAGTCCGTGTATTATGCACAGCGGGTGTTGCAAGGCACAAAATCGTGCGCCCCGCTACAGGCGGGTATTGCAAAAAAGGTAAGTGATGAGTCTTGAAAAAAGGAATGGGACATGCTATGATGAATCGTGTCATGCGCGCCATGGAAGCGGCCGCGTGGCCGTTCGAAATTTATGATGTCATACGAATTGGAGGAACAGGCAGATGCAGCCATATGGAGTAAACCAATTAAGGAAGATGTTTCTGGAGTTTTTTGAAAGCAAGGAACACCTGGCGATGAAGAGCTTTTCGCTGGTGCCGCACAATGACAAGAGCCTTCTCTTGATTAATTCGGGAATGGCCCCGTTAAAGCCATATTTTACGGGACAGGAAATTCCGCCGAGGCGGCGCGTGACCACTTGCCAGAAATGTATCCGCACGGGCGACATTGAAAATGTCGGAAAGACGGCCCGCCACGGCACGTTTTTCGAGATGTTGGGCAATTTTTCGTTCGGCGATTATTTCAAACGGGAGGCGATTTCGTGGTCGTGGGAGTTTTTGACCGAGGTGGTGGGACTCGACCCCGAACGTTTATACCCGTCCGTCTACGAGGAGGACGACGAGGCGTTTGAAATCTGGAACAAGGAGATGCACGTCCCGGCCGGACGGATTTTCAAGTTCGGCAAGGAGGACAATTTCTGGGAGCATGGCAGCGGCCCCTGCGGCCCCTGCTCCGAGATTTATTATGACCGTGGGGAAAAATATGGTTGCGGAAAGCCGGGGTGCACGGTGGGCTGTGACTGCGACCGTTACATGGAAATCTGGAACAACGTGTTCACCCAGTTTGAAAATGACGGGAACGGGCATTACACGGAGCTCGTGCAGAAAAACATCGACACCGGCATGGGACTTGAGCGGCTGGCATCGGTCGTGCAGGACGTGGATTCCATTTTTGACGTGGACACGGTCAAGGCGTTGCGCGACCATGTCTGTGAACTGGCCTCGAAGACCTATGGGGAAGACGCGTCAAACGACGTGTCAATCCGCGTCATCACCGACCACGTGCGTTCCGTCACGTTCATGATTTCCGACGGCATCATGCCCTCGAACGAGGGACGGGGCTACGTGCTCCGCCGGCTTTTGCGCCGCGCGTGCCGCCATGGGAGGCTGCTTGGCATCGGGGGAAGCTTCTTGCCGGTGTTGTCCGGGACGGTTATCAAAGGGTCGAAGGAAGGCTATCCGGAGCTGGAGGAGAAACGCGACTTTATCCTCAAGGTGATTGCCAAGGAGGAAGAGCAATTTAATAAAACGATTGACCAGGGGCTTGGCATTTTGGAGGAAATGACGGCCGAGATGGAAAAAGAGGGCGTTAAGACGCTCGAGGGGGCGAAGGCGTTCCGGCTCTATGACACGTACGGGTTTCCGCTCGACTTGACGCTGGAAATCCTTGCGGAGAAAGGCATGGACGTGGACGGGGAAGGTTTTGCGGCCGCGATGGAAGTGCAGCGGAGGACCGCCAGGGAAGCCAGGGAAGTGACCAATTACATGGGGGCCGACGTGACGGTCTACGAGTCGGTTGACCCGGGCGTGACGAGCAAGTTCGTCGGCTACGACCATCTGGATTACGAGTCGGAGGTTACGGTGCTTACGACGGACAAGGAAGTGGTGGACGCGCTTTCTGACGGGGAGCGGGGAACCGTTTTCGTGAACGAGACCCCGTTCTATGCGACCAGCGGCGGCCAGGAGGCCGATACCGGCGTCATCCGTACCGCCGGGGGCGAGTTCCAAGTGGAGGACGTCGTCAAGCTGCTGGGCGGCAAGATTGGCCATGTCGGCCATGTCGTGAAGGGCATGGTCAAAGTGGGCGACGCGGCGACGCTTTCGGTGGACGCGAAAAAGCGCGCGCTTTCGGCCAGGAACCACAGCGCGACCCATCTGCTGCAAAAGGCTTTGCGCACCGTCTTGGGAACGCATGTCGAGCAGGCGGGGTCGAGCGTGAACGAGGACAGGCTGCGTTTCGACTTCACGCATTTTTCCGCGTTGTCGGCGGAAGAACTTCAAAGGGTGGAGGACATCGTCAATGAAAACATCCGCAAGGGGCTTACGGTTGACATCCGCGACATGCCCATCGAGGAGGCGCGAAAGACCGGGGCGCAGGCCTTGTTCGGCGAGAAATACGGCGACGTCGTGCGCGTGGTCAACATGGGCGATTTTTCGATTGAATTTTGCGGCGGCACGCACGTGGAGAACACGGCCGACGTCATGGCGATGAAAATCGTCTCCGAGACTGGCGTGGCTGCGGGCGTGCGCAGGATTGAGGCGTTGACATCGGAGGGCTTGTTGAGTTATTATGGAAAATTGGAAAAGGAACTGCACGACGCGGCACGGCTTTTGAAGGCCACGCCGGAACAGCTGGGCGACAAGATTGCGCACCTTCTGGCCGAAAACAAGACGCTCCATGGGGAAGTGGAGAGTTTGAAGAGCAAGATGGCGCAGAGCGCGGCCAGTGACGTGATGGACCAGGTGCAGGACGTGGCGGGCGTGAAGCTTTTGGCGGCGCGGCTTGACGGAGTGGACATGAACGGCCTGCGTGAGCTCGGCGACCAGTTGAAAGGCAAGCTCGGCGAGGGTGTCGTGGTGCTGGCTTCCGGAAATGACGGTAAGGTCAGCCTGATGGTGACGGCCACGGACGGCGCGATGAAAAAGGGTGCCCACGCTGGGAACTTGATTAAGGCCGTCGCGGGATTTGTCGGCGGTGGCGGTGGCGGACGGCCGAACATGGCGCAGGCGGGAGGAAAGAACCCGGCGGGCATCCCCGACGCGCTTTCAAAGGCGGCCGAAGTGCTGGCGGAGCAAGTGTCATAAGGGCATATTTTTAGGACGGGCAGGGGTGGTTTTGCCGATTTTGGTAATTTTATCAAAAGAAAATGATAATTTCCTGCCCGATTTGAAAAGAAAAGGTTGACGTGACGGAAAAATATGTTATAATTTACTGTAGTGCGATAATATTATACACCCGAACAGTCGTATGATGCACAATATAAGACTGGAGGGGAGGTTAGGTGTGAGACTATGTCAAATGTAATCGTAAAAGAAAACGAGACGTTGGATAGTGCTTTACGCAGATTCAAAAGAAATTGCGCCAAGGCAGGTATCCAGCAGGAAATTCGTAAGAGAGAGCATTACGAGAAGCCGAGCGTAAGACGTAAGAAAAAGTCTGAAGCTGCCAGGAAACGTAAATACAACTAAAACGTGCGGAGAAAGAGACACCAGTCGATCTGGTGTCTCTTTTTTGCGTATGGGAAACTTTTGTTTCCCATACGCAAAAACCTTCCGGGGGACGCGCGCTTCACGTCCAAGGAAAATGGCTGCTGACGCAGCCGCGCTCCGGCGCGGGAGCCGGCTGGTCGTCGGCGGCTTTACGCCGGCGTTAAATCGGGACACGAACGGGACGTTTTGCAACTTTTGGATTTACAAAAAGGCAAAATGAGTTAAAAAAAATCAAAAAGATAGAAGAAAACCATGAAAATGTGAAATTATCGATTGACAATCATGCAATTTCCTTATAAAATGAATGGGTGGGTAAAAAAGCCTTCGTGCCGTGCGTCGTGTTCGGTTTCCGGAGGCGCGACGGCATGGGGCAATCCGTGCGTTTCATGCGCCGATACGTGTGTTGGCGCGTTCACCATTTCATAATTAGGAGGTAGAAAGCAATGTCATACGTTGATGAAGTCATTGATCTGGTAGTGAAGAAAAATCCGGCGGAGCCGGAGTTCCACCAGGCCGTGAAGGAGGTTCTGGAATCCCTTCGCGTGGTCGTGGAGGCGAACGAGGAGAAGTTCCGCAAGGACGCGCTTTTGGAGCGTCTTGTCGAGCCGGAGAGGCAGTTGAAGTTCCGTGTGCCGTGGGTGGATGACGCGGGGCAGGTACATGTGAATACCGGATACCGCGTGCAGTTTAACAGCGCGATCGGGCCGTACAAGGGAGGGCTTCGCCTTC
This sequence comes from Lachnospiraceae bacterium, assembly GCA_910574865.1. Classification (GTDB taxonomy): domain Bacteria; phylum Bacillota; class Clostridia; order Lachnospirales; family Lachnospiraceae; genus Schaedlerella. Next base: position 103,160 of record CAJTDN010000007.1, read on the forward strand.
ACCCGTCCGTGAACTTAGGGATTATCAAGTTCCTCGGGTTTGAGCAGATTTTCAAGAACTCCCTGACAGGGCTTCCTATCGGCGGCGGAAAGGGCGGTTCCGATTTCGACCCGAAGGGCAAGTCGGACAGGGAAGTGATGGCGTTCTGCCAGAGCTTCATGACGGAGCTTTGTAAATATATCGGCGCTGATACCGACGTTCCGGCCGGAGACATCGGAACCGGCGCGAGGGAGATTGGCTACATGTTCGGTCAGTACAAGAGAATCCGCGGTTTGTACGAGGGTGTGCTGACCGGCAAGGGTCTTTCCTATGGCGGGTCGCTGGCCCGTACCGAAGCCACGGGCTACGGCCTGCTGTATCTGACGGACGAGATGTTGAAATTGAACGGCATTGACATCGCGGGCAAGACGGTGGCCGTTTCCGGTTCCGGGAACGTGGCCATTTACGCGACGCAGAAGGCACAGCAGCTGGGCGCGAAGGTCGTGACCGTGAGCGATTCCACCGGCTGGGTATATGATGCGGAGGGTATCGACGTGGCGGCTTTGAAGGAAATCAAGGAAGTGAAGCGTGCCCGCCTGACGGAGTACAAGAATTACCGCCCGAATTCCGAGTATCACGAGGGTCGTGGCGTGTGGGGCGTGAAGGTGGACATCGCCCTGCCGTGCGCGACGCAGAACGAGCTGCACCTCGAGGACGCGAAGGCATTGGTGGAGAATGGGTGTATCGCCGTCGCCGAGGGCGCGAACATGCCGACCACTCTGGAGGCGACCGAGTACTTGCAAAAGAACGGTGTCTTGTTTGCCCCGGGAAAGGCCGCGAACGCGGGTGGCGTGGCCACTTCCGCCTTGGAAATGTCCCAGAACAGCGAGCGTTTGAGCTGGACGTTCGAGGAAGTGGACGCGAAGCTGAAAAACATCATGGTCAACATTTGCCACAACATGGCGGATGCCGCCGAGAAATATGGCTTCAAGGGCAACTACGTCGTGGGCGCCAACATCGCCGGCTTCGAGAAAGTCGTGGATGCCATGACAGCGCAGGGAATCGTGTGACGTTAAAGAGTGAACAAAGAGTTTCGCATATCAATGATACCATGAAGTGATTCTGGTAACATGTTTTTTGCAATGATGGTAGCGTCGATATACGGAAGGCAATACGGCCTTTTGTATACCGACGCTACCTTCATTTCAAACACTTCCATCAATTCTTTTTGATATTTGAAGACATGAAAAAGAAAAGATTTGCCATCGTGGCCTTCGTGCTGGCTTTAATCGCGTTCGGGACATATTGCATGAAAAAGGGAAAAAGGGCATGTAATGCGAAGTAATCCGTAGGCATCATGGTGTCAAAATGAGAAGGGCCGTCATGAAACGAATAAACATCGGAATCATGGCGGTTTTTATGCTGTAGGAAACCGCGTTCCCAATAACACAAAAATTTCCGGGAGGATGCGCCGGGGCGCGAAAGGGAATACGTTGCTAAAGTGACCGCTATCTTATCTGGTTCCGATTACGGGGTCAGAACAGGACAACTTTAACTTGTTATCGCCGCGACTGGGTCGTAAAATATGCGGAGCCAACGGAATACGTGTGGGATTGGGAAAGTGATTGTGTTAAAAAGTACGGACATCCCACGGTGACTCCTCTTGCGCGGGCCGTCGAGGAAAATGACTTGGAGGGTTGGAAGAAAAACGAGGTAACCGCTTTTCACGCGGATTATGGGGAAGACCCTGCCAACACCTATTCGGACAATGTCATTTTCCCAAGCGGGACTTCCGACCCAATTACTATTAGTGACTGGGAATGGATGTTTGAGGCGTTTGACAAGGCAATCGATGAAAGAGGATGGAGTGATGACAGCAACGCCTATGGAACCACGGTTCAGTATTATGGGTATAGTGGGTTGGGTGACGTGACATCCTCTTTCGGTGGTGGTACCGGCAGCTTTTATCTGAAGGACGGGGAGATATCCTATGATGGCATTTCCGAGAATTTTAAAACCTATTTGGAGTGCATGCAGGTATGGTATAAAAATGGCTGGCTGGATTCACAGTTCCATACTCGTTCTAACGACATCTTTTTCCAAATTAATTCAACGGGGGTTAACCAAGGCAAGGTTGGTATGTGGTGTGGCCTTGTCAGCACGCTAGGAACGGCAATCCGCACATCTTGCCAGGATTCTTCTGACCAGGCGGATGCTTTTGTGATGGGAGCCGCTCTTCCGATAAATGACATGTATGGAAACGACGGACACCAGTTCGTGGATCCGGACGCGTTGTATCAGACGAGTCGAAAGGGTGCGGCACTCGGTATTACCACCAAGGCCAAAGGAAAGGATTTGGCCACGTTGTTTACATTTTTGGATTGGACATATACGTTGGAAGGGTCCAAGACGATTCGTATCGGGTTGAGCGAGGAACAATATGCATCCGTGACCCTTGATCCGGATTTGTATGCGGAGTATGAGATTGACGCAGCTTATACGGAAGAAACGGATGAAGCAGGAAATACAATAATCACGCCGACCGTGGATTCATCCAATTCACTCATTACGGCTCTTGCGGGAATTCGAATGGTGTTGGTTTCAAACTAACTGGAAACGGTGAACTTGCCCGGTATGAACAGCATGCCACCGCGGTGGTCGATAAGGCTTATGAGCAGTGGACCAAATATTTGAATACCGGAAACGTCATGGATTATACAAGTCTTCTTTCCACGGAGGAAGCGAATCAGTATAACAAGATTCTGACGGTGTGCCGGGAATATTCGTCTCAGAATGTGCCAAACGTGATTAACGGTACGTTGAGTTGGGAGGATTATGTGAAAGGGTTTGACAATATAGACACCGATGCAGGTGTCGAAATCTTACAGAAATATGTAGAATTGGCAAAAGCGGCATCAAGATAAGAGTACGGGAGTAGTATTTTGAAAGATGACCTTGACAAAAGGGGACGGCAGAGGTACATTATGGATAAAAATGAAGAGGAGGCATCATGATGGGGTATGAAAAATGGGAGGATCCCTCTGTCATAGGTGAAAATGTATTGCCCGCCCACGCGGCGTTTTCGGAGGAGGACGGCATCAGCCTGAACGGTGAATGGTATTTTTCGTGCGAACCGTCGCCGGAGCAAGTGCCTGAGAATTTCTATAAGGAAGGGTATGACGTGACGGGATGGGAGAAGATTTCGGTGCCAGGCTGCTGGGAGACGAAAGGGTATGGCGCTCCCTGGTATTTCGGGGCCGGATTTCCATCGGCCGTGAACACTTCGAAAAAGAAGATTCCTCAAATTGACCACAAGAAGACGTATACGGGGGCTTACCGTCGAAGTTTCTTTGTGCCGGAAGAGTGGCAGGGAAAGCAGGTGATTTTGCGGTTTGGCTCCGTGAAGTCCGCGTTTTACTGCTGGATAAACGGAACATACGTGGGGATGGGGAAAGGCTCCATGCTGCCGGTGGAGTTTGACGTCACAGAGTTTGTCCGTCAGGGGGAGAACACGGTCAGCGCGAAGGTGTACCAGTTTTCGGATGCCACTTATCTGGAAGACCAGGACATGTGGTTCATGTCGGGAATTTATCGGGATGTGACATTATATGCCAGGCCGAGAGCGCATATCGCGGATGTTTATGCGAAAAGCGAGTTGGACGGCGAGTACCGGGACGCGAAACTGTATGTCGAAGTGAAGACGGAAAACGTGCAAAACGCGACGGCGGAAAATGTGGCGGTGGAAAGTGCGGTGGCGGAAAGCGTAGCGGTAGAAAATGCGGCAGGCGGCGAAGGCGCGACGCATGGAGGGCGGCCGCGCGGCGCGGATGCCACGGTGGAGCTTCTGTGGCAGGGCAACGTGGAGGCGCAGATGACGCAGGCGGTTCTGGGGGATGTCGTGTCATTTGTCATGGATTGCAAGGCGGTGCGTTTGTGGACGGCGGAAACGCCGAACCTGTACCAGGTTCGGGTGACGTTGCGCACGGCGGACAAAAAAAGCCAGACGCGGGTGGTGGATTTTGGTTTCCGGCAAATCGAGATTAACCGTGAAAAGGCCCAGCTTCTGTTAAACGGGATGCCGTTGAAGCTGCGGGGAATCAACTACCACGCGTTCACGCCGGACAACGGCTATTATGTGCCGAGGGAGGTGTATGAGCGTGATTTGCGGATCATGAAACGGTTTAATATTAACGCCGTCCGCACGAGCCATTACCCGCAGGATGAGTACTTTTACACGCTGTGCAACCGGTATGGCATTTATGTGATGGATGAATGTAACGTGGAATCCCATGGCGTCCGGGACAAGGACGTGCCCGGGGACAATCCGGTCTGGAACGCCCATGTGGTGGACCGGATGGAGAGGATGGTGGCCAGGGACCGCAACCATCCTTGCGTGGTCATCTGGAGCCTGGGCAATGAATCGAGCATCGGTATGAACCATTATTGCATGAAAGAGGCGGCTCTCGCGCTGGACGCCACCCGTCCCGTCCATTATGAGGGCGGCAGTGACCTGAAGGTCTCCGATTTTCTGTGTGACGGGTATTCCTCGCCGGAGCGGGAGATGCTTTTTGCCGAGGGGAAGGACGTGGAGAAAAAGCCGGGCGTGTTGCAGATGTTGTTGCCTTTAAACATGTCCCTGGGATCAATCAAATTTGAGGATTATAAGCATCATCCGATTGTGGCGACGGAATACGGACATTGTATGGGAAACGGCTGCAGTGACGTAGAAAAACACATGGAGGTGTTCGAAGGAGCCGACCGGTGGTGCGGAGGCTTCATCTGGGATTTCAAGGACAAGTCCCTTACGAAGGGGGAGATTGGCGGCAAGCCCGTCCAGACTTACGGCGGCGACTGGGGTGTGAAAGACCAGGCAGGAAATATTTGCTGCAACGGCGCGGCGGACTGGAACGGAAAACCGCACGAGGTCTTTTATGAAATCCAAAAAGCGTTCCAGCCGCTGGTCTGCGTGCTTAAGGAGGGACGGCGGGTGGAAATCACGAACCGCCACAGTTTCACGGACGCGGGCGAATATCTTTGCCGGTGGGAACTGGCCCGAAACGGAAAGCGGACAGAAGGCGGGGAACTCACGGTTCATGTGGAACCGAGAAAAACGGGCGTCGTGGAAATCCCTTATGAGAGTTCCCTGCAGGAGGCGGGAGTCATTTCCTTGAAGGTGGAATTTTCCCTGCGAAAGGATTTGCCGTGGGCGCGGGCCGGGCACGTGGTGGCCTATGAACAATGGATTTTGAAAGAAACGAAGCCGTCCGGGCGAAAGGGCGAGGTCACGATCACGCAGGACAAGGAGGAAATCCGGCTGATTACCAAATCCGCGGTTTATAGGATTTCAAAAAAAACCGGGAATGTGGAGCAAATCGAGGCGGCGGGGAAGGTATGGTTAAAAACGCCGCTTCGTCCCAGCTTTTTCCGGGCGATAACGGATTCGGACGCCGGATTTATCGGGCTCGCCATGGGAAGGACAAAGCAGGTCGGATTCTGGGGCGACTTGAGCCTGGACGGAATCGGCAGTCCGAAGTCTCTGAAAGTGACGAAGGACGGCGTGACGGTAATCCACGAATGGAAGAAAAACTATTATGGGCGTTCTTACCGGGTGACGGAGGACGGCGGCCTTCTGGTATCCTGCGTGCTGCGGACGGGAAAGAAAAACGTGCCGGCGCGGTTTGGCATGCAGATGGAGCTTGACGGCGCTTATGACAGCTTTACCTGGTTTGGAAAGGGTCCCCATGACACATATTGGGGAAGAGAATATAGCGGCATGGTGGAAATTCACCGGAAAAAGGTGGAAGAACAGGACGAGCACGTCCGCCCGCAGGAGCATGGGAACAAACAAGGCGTGCGCTGGCTGACGCTGACGGACAAGGAGGGGAACGGCCTTCGGGTCGAGTGCATGAACAAGCCGGTCGCGGCCTCCGCGTGGCCGTACACGTTAAGGCAGTTGCAGGACGCGACCCATGTGCATGAACTGTCGGATCATGAACAGACGACGTTGAATATCGACGGCATACAGAACGGGCTTGGCGATTGTTTCGTGCCGTGTCCGGACAGGTACAAGATAAGGCCGGAGACCAGGTATCAATACGGGTTTAAAATTTCAGTGACGGGGAAATGAAGTTTCCTATGACATAAAAAGAGTCCGGTCAGCCGCCGGACTCTTTATGCGCATAACTTGTTTACAGCGTCCGGATGAAGCGGTCAAACGCCTTGATTCCTTCCTCGTTACATTTATACACTCCGGCGTCCTCGAGCACCTGGCAGAATACCATGCCGACTTCCCGGCGCAGGATGTCCTCAACGTTCTCCGGCGAAAGTTCCGGGTGGCGGGGCAGAAATTCCTCCACCCAGTCGGCGTGTTTTTCAATCTGTTCGTTCGAGCGGATGTCCTTCCCTTCCAGGATGTATTCCTTCAAAAGCTCCAGCTCGCCTTTTAAGCGGGCTGGAAGCACCGCCAGGCCCATCACCTCAATCAGGCCGATGTTTTCCTTCTTGATGTGGTGCAGGTTGGCATGCGGGTGGTACACGCCCAAGGGGTGCTCCTCGGTCGTGATGTTGTTGCGTAGCGTCAAATCCAATTCATACAAGTCTCCGCGTTTGCGGGCAATCGGGGTAATCGTGTTGTGCGGCTCCCCGTCCGTCTCGGCAAAGACAAAAGCCGCCTCGTCGGTGTAGCCGCGCCATGCTTTTAAAACGTGGTCGGCCAGGTCAACCAGCCGTCCGCTGTCCGCGCTTTGCAGGCGGATGACGGACAACGGCCATTTCACGATGCCGGCCGTCACGTCCTCGTAGCCCGGCACGGTGAAATGCTTGATGAAAGGAGCCTTTGCCATGGCGAACGTATAATGCCCGCCCTGGAAATGGTCATGGCTTAGAATCGAGCCGCCGACGATTGGCAGGTCCGCGTTGGAGCCGAGGAAATAGTGCGGGAACTGCTTCACGAAATCAAACAATTTGGCAAAGGCGGCACGGTCAATCTTCATCGGCGTGTGTTCCCCGTTGAAAACGATGCAGTGCTCGTTGTAATACACGTAGGGGGAGTACTGGAATCCCCAGTGTGAGCCGTTGATCGTGACGGGGATGACGCGGTGGTTCTCCCTGGCGGGATGGTTTACGCGCCCCGCATAGCCCTCGTTTTCCATGCACAAGAGACATTTTGGATATGAGGAAACCGCCGCGTTCCTGGCCGCAGCGATGGCTTTCGGATCCTTCTCCGGCTTGGACAAGTTGATCGTGATGTCAAGCGTCCCGTAAGGCGTGTCGGTCGTCCATTTGACATCCTTCCTAATGCGGTAGCGGCGGATATAGTCGCTGTCCTGGCTGAACTTGTAGTAGTACTCGGTGGCCTCCTCGGGAGAGACCTGATATTTCTGCCAGAATGTTTCCTGTACCGTCGCCGGCCGCGGCAACAAGCAGTTCATTAATTTCGTGTCGAACAAGTCACGGTAAACGACGCTGTTTTCAATGATGCCGCGCGCGCAGGCCTCGTCAAGCAACTCCTTAAGCACGTCTTCCAACACGATATGTACGAGGTCGCACCCGACATCCTCGTAAGAAGACTCGCCAAAAGCGTCAAGCAGGAGGTTGGTCGTGTACACGCGCTCGCACTCCGGCGTGATGCCGCAATCGATTCCATACTGTACTAATTTTTTAATGTTCTCGTAGAGTTTCATCAGGAAAGCCTCCTTGCCCCGTCACCGATTTCCACGGTGTAAAATTCCGCCTCGTGGCCGACCTTTTCCAGGTAGGCCTTGCCAACGGTCTCGATGAACGCGTCGATGGAATCATTTTTCACGATGCTGACCGTGCAGCCGCCAAAACCGCCGCCGGTAATGCGGGAACCGAGCACGCCGGGAATCTTCCAGGCCAAGTCGACCAGGATGTCAATCTCCTCGCAGGACACCTCGTAGTCGTCGCGCAGGGAGACGTGCGACTGGTTCATCAGCTGTCCGAACCGCTCGATGTCGCCGGCCCCCAAGGCGGCCACGGCCTCGATGGTGCGCTGGTTTTCCGCCACGGCATGTTTGGCGCGGCGTTCCTTTACCTCGTCGCCGATGACCGACTTGTGTTTTTCAAACGTCTCCATGTCCAGGTCGCCCAGCCCCTTGATGTCCAGGACCGTCTGCAGGGCCTTTAACGCGTCCGCGCACTCCGAGCGGCGGGTGTTGTACTCCGAATCGACCAGGCTGTGCTTGACCTTGCTGTTCGTGATGATGATCTTGGAGTCCGTCAACACGACCGGCGCGTACTCGAAGCTTAGGTCGGCGGTATCCAAAAAGATGGCGTTGTCCTTCTTGCCGTTGGCCACCGCGAACTGGTCCATGATGCCGCAGTTGCAGCCGTTGAAATTGTTCTCGGAATACTGGCCGTAAAGGGCGAGGTCGGTCATGCCCAAGGCGTCAAAGCCGTACAAGTCGCGCAGAACCACCCCGGTCAGCACCTCGAGGGAGGCAGAGGAGGAAAGGCCCGACCCGTTGGGGATATTGCCCCAGATGAGCATGTCGAGGCCATGCTCCAAAACGTACCCCTTTTCGGCAAACGCCCATACCATGCCGAGCGGGTAGTTGGCCCAGTTGTACGCCGCCTGGTACGACAAGTCGTCGAGCGAAACCTCCACCACCCCGAAATGGTCCAAGTTCATCGAATAAAAATGAAGCAGACGGTCCGTGCGCGGCCTGGCAATCCCGTAAGTGCCGATGGTCAGCGCGCAAGGAAACACGTGTCCCCCGTTATAATCCGTGTGTTCCCCAATCAGGTTGACGCGGCCGGGGGAAAAATAGAAACGCGCGTCGTTGTCATCGCCGTACAATTCGGCAAATTTGGCAAATAATGTTTCTTTCATAATTAATCGTTCCTCGCTTTCTGGCGGATTTTGCCATGCACCTGAAATGACAATGGACAAAATGCCGGTATAGATTATACTGGTTTCATTATAGGGCAAGGAACAAAAAAAGTATATAAAAAATCGGTGCAAAAACATGTAAAAATGTTGCAAAAGTTGCTTGAAAAATCTGGTTGCCTACATTATAATTGATGATACCTAAGGTCCGTGGGGCAAAACGTATTCAGCCCCAGCACCATAAAGATACCGGGGAGGGCAAAGGGGGGAACAATGGAAAGGGGGAAGCGTTCCATGGAAGGTACGTATAAATATTCTTACAAGGTCGGTGAGAACCTGATGAATTCCTTGTCGGTGTGCAACGTCGGGCACCAAAGGTGCGAGCCGGGTTACCAATGGGGACCGGGCGTGCGAAACCACTACTGTATCCACTACGTGATTTCGGGAAAGGGATATTACGAGGTCAACGGCGTGGTGCGCCCCCTGGCCTCGGGGGACTTGTTTATTCTTTATCCCGACGCGCAGGTGAAATATTATGCGGACGAGAAAAAGCCTTGGGAATATGCCTGGGTCGGGTTCATGGGGGAGGACGCGGACTCCCTCATCCGGGCGACGGACTTCACCCAGGAAAGGCCGTGGATTGAAAGGGGGGCGTTGCCGAAGAGGGAAGTGCACGGACAGCTTGACGACATTTACAAGGTCAAGGGGAACACGTACGACTCGGCGGTGGCGATGACGGGGGCGCTGTACACGTTTTTATCCACCCTGATGCGCCATGCCAGCCCGCCCGTGGAGCAGGTCCGCGACGGACAGCTTGTTTACGTGGAAAAGGCGAAGGACTATATCACGAACAATTATTCCTACCCCATCACCGTGGAGGAAATCGCGGAATACGTCGGGATTAGCCGAAGCCACTTGTTCCGCGCGTTCAAAAGCCACGTCCAGCAGTCGCCGAAAGAATATTTGACGGAGTTTCGCATCAAACGTGCCCGGCAGATGTTGAGGGAAACCACGCTCTCCGTGTCGACGATTGCCTATTCGGTGGGATTTGACAACAATCTCTATTTTTCCAAGGCGTTCAAGGACAAAATGAAGACGAACCCGTCAGAGTACCGGAAAATTGCGGCCGCGGGCATGAGGCGGCCGAAGTAGGCGTCCAATTATGGGCAATGGCGGCCAAAGCGGTAACCGTGGAAGAACCGGAAATGGTGCCTGAACCGGAAACCGTGGCAGGAGCGAGAATCATGGCCGGGTCGGCAAATATGACCAATATTTCGCGAGGTTCGCGCATATACATGGAGAGAAATGGCGGTCGCCCCGGGGGTTGGCAAGCGGTGTGGCGGATGGCCGCAGGACGCCAGGGTGCGCGCGAAATAGCATGGACGTGAAGGCAATGAACGATAGAACGAATCGGCGGAAGATGAAACGGTGGCTACAAGGGCTTGGCCTGGCGTATGTTTTGCTGTTGCTGGGGCTTTTTCCATGGATCCAAAATCCAGAAGATTCCGAACGGACGGTGCATGGGCAGGTGACGACGGAACCCAAAGCGGCGGGGGACGATGCCAAGGAGACGCAAGGGGATGCGGGCCAAGTGGAAGACGATGGTGGACAGACGCGGGGGGACACAAGCCAGGCGCAGGAGGATGGCCGGCCGGGGGAGGACGCCGGGCAGGTGAAAAATGACGGCGGGCAAACAGGCGAGAGGCCGAAAATCGCCCTCACGTTTGACGACGGGCCGAACGCGAAATGGACTCCCGTGTTGTTGGACGGCCTGAAGGAACGTTCCGTGAAGGCGACGTTTTTCCTGATCGGGGTAAACATAGAAAAGGACGGCAATGACGAAATCGTGAGGCGCATGCAGGAGGAAGGGCATTTGATTGGCAACCACACTTACCATCACGTGGAAATCACGAAGGTCAGCGACAAGGCGGCGCTGAAGGAACTTGCCACGACGAACGACTTGATTTCCGACATCACCGGCGAACCGGTGGAGTACATGCGCCCGCCGTTCGGGGCGTGGCAAAAGCCCTTGGAGGAAAAGCTGCACGTGTTGCCGGTGTTGTGGACGGTGGATCCGCTTGACTGGAAAACGGATGACGTGGATAAGGTGGTAGAACGGGTGGTAAAGGATGTGGAGGAAAACGACATCATCTTGTTGCACGACTGTTATGAAAGCTCGGTGGAGGCCGCGCTGAAAATCATAGACGTCCTGACGGAGCAGGGGTACGAGTTCGTGACGGTGGATGAACTCATATTGGATTAAGGGAGCAGGCGCCGCCTGGCGAGTTTGAAAGAACCTTGCTGGCGACGTGTATCGTATGTAAGCGTTTAAAGCACAAGCGCCAGTGCCCAGGACGGGTTCATGGCTAAGGAGAAAAGCACGATGGATTTATTTGACTACATGAGGGAAACAAAGCAGGAGAAGGAGTCGCCGCTGGCGTCGCGGATGCGTCCGGAGACGCTCGAGGAGGTGGTGGGGCAGCAGCATATCATCGGGAAGGATAAGCTGCTCTACCGCGCCATCAAGGCGGACAAGCTCGGCTCGATCATATTTTACGGCCCGCCGGGAACCGGCAAGACGACGCTGGCGAAGGTCATCGCCCATACGACCAGCGCCCGGTTTGAGCAGATTAACGCCACGGTGGCCGGCAAGAAGGACATGGAGGAAGTGGTGAAGTCCGCCAAGGACCTGCTCGGCATGTACCAGCAGAAAACCATTCTCTTTATTGACGAAATCCACCGTTTCAACAAGGGGCAGCAGGACTACCTGCTCCCGTTCGTGGAGGACGGCACGATCACGCTGATCGGGGCGACGACGGAAAATCCCTATTTCGAGGTAAACGGGGCGTTATTGTCACGTTCCAGCGTGTTCGAGCTGCACCCTTTGGAAAAGGAGGACGTAAAGAAACTCCTCGTGCGGGCTGTCCGTGACGAGAAAAAGGGCATGGGGAGCTTTCAGGCGGACATTAGTGGGGACGCGTTGGAGTTTTTGGCCGATATTTCCGGCGGCGATGCCAGGAACGCGTTAAATGCGGTCGAACTTGGCATATTGACGACGGAGCGGGGGTCGGACGGAATCATCCACATTACACGGGACGTGGCCTCGGAGTGTATCCAGAAACGGGTCGTGCGCTATGACAAGACGGGCGATAACCATTATGACACGATATCGGCCTTCATCAAGAGCATGCGGGGGTCGGATCCGGACGCGGCGGTCTATTACCTGGCGAAAATGCTTTACGCGGGCGAGGACATCAAATTCATCGCCAGGCGCGTCATGATTTGCGCGGCCGAGGACGTGGGGTGCGCGGACCCGATGGCCTTGACGGTGGCGGTGGCCGCGGCCCAGGCCGTGGAGCGTGTCGGGATGCCGGAGTCGCAGATCATCCTATCCGAGGCGGTGTTGTACGTGGCCGGCGCGCCCAAGAGCAATTCGGCGGTAAACGCGATCGCGGCGGCCAACGAGTCCGTGAGGACGGTGAAGACGACGGTGCCCGCGCATTTGCAGGACGCGCATTACAAGGGGGCGCATAAATTAGGCCACGGGGTCGGGTACGAGTATGCGCACGATTTCCCGAATCATTTTTCCAGGCAGCAGTATTTGCCCGATGAAATCAAAGAGGCCAGGTTCTATGAACCTGGCGACCTGGGATATGAAAAACAAATCAAGGAACACCTACAAAAGCTGAGAGAGCAGTGAGGCGTAAATTTGCTGGCTCTTGTTCGTCCAGGAGGCGGAGATGGCCTTTGCCTCCGTCTCGGTGGGGACGACGAGCTTCAAGTCAACGAGGTTGACTCCGTCCTCCGTAATCTTGCAATGCACCTCGTATTCGTGGGTGGTGGTAAGGTAATAATCCGCCCGCACGGCGGCTTCCGACTTCAAGTCGTAGGATTTTTCACGCAGGAAATCATTCACGTCCTTGCGGATGGCGGCGGAGAGGCTTGCGCGCAACACGGAAATGGTCTCGCCCCCATATTCCGTCAAGCTGTATAGCGTGCGACTGTGCGTGCGTTCAGCTTTTATCATTTTCAAATGAAGGAGTTCCGACAAGGCGTCCTGCAGCTTGAAATAGGTCGTGTAGCCCTTTTCCAGGAGAAATTCGGAAATCTGGGCGGTGGTCAATGGAAAATCCACCTTATCCAACATGTATAAAATGATTAACTTATATAAGGTGAGTGTCTCGATCATGGTACTCCTTTCCCGACGATTCATGGGGCCGTTCGGCGAAGCACGCGGCCTCCTTTCCCTGCCAGATGTCCTTTTCCTTCAAATGCCGGTGCAGGGCGTTTAACACGCCCCGCTTGTTCGTGCTCCAAAGCGGCGCGATTAGCAGGTCACTAGGTCCGTCCCCGGTCAGGCGGTGAATCGTGATGTCCGGGCGTAACCTGGCGATGCAGTCCCCGGCGAGTGACACGTATTCGTCCAAGGTAGGAACCCGAAAGGGCTGTTCGTGATAAATGCCGGCGAGGTCGGTACCCGCCAGCACGTGCAAAAGCTGCAGCTTGACACCCTGGATGTCATGGCGGCTCAGGTAGTCGATGGTTTCGAGCATCATTTCCCTTGATTCGCCCGGAAGCGCGAGAATCGTGTGGACAATCACGTCGATGCGGCGCTTTCTCAGTTCGCGTACGGCACACTCGAAAACGGGCAAGTCATACCCGCGACGAATCCAGGCGGCGGTTCGTGGGTGGATGGTTTGTAAGCCGAGCTCCACCCAGACCGGCTTGATTTTGTTCACGTGTTCAAGCAAGTCCAACACGTCTTCCCCCAGACAGTCCGGCCTCGTGGCAATGGAGAGGATGACGACGTCTGGATCTAAGACCGCCTCCATGTAAATCCGCTCCAGTTCGTCCATGGGGGCATAAGTGTTGGTGAAGGCTTGGAAATACGCGATAAACAAGCGGACGGGTCGTTTTTCCCGCAAGGTTTTCTTTCCCGCCGCGAGCTGGGCGGCGACGGGAAGGGACGCGTCCCCGGCAAAGTCGCCGGAACCGCCCGCGCCACAGAAAATGCACCCGCCGGTTCCAAGCGTCCCGTCCCGGTTTGGGCAGGTCATCCCGGCGTTTATCGTGACTTTGTAGACTTTTTCCCCATAGGCGCGTTTCAGGTCATAGTCCATGGAATGGTATCTTTTTTCACCCCAGGTAAGCATGAGTCTTGTCCTTTCCGGCAAGTTGATGTTGGGGTCAAAAGGGATTTTGGCCCCATGATGCCCACGTCGGCGTTTCTAAATCAGTGCCTTCACGGCATTGCTGACGACTTCGGAGACGCGGGGGTCGAAAGCCTCCGGCAAAATGTGCTCTTCGCCTAGTTCCCCGTCCGGCACGAGCGAGGCGATGGCCTTGGCGGTGGCCAGCTTCATCTCCTCGGTAATCTGGGTGGCCCGCCCCTCCAACGCCCCGCGGAAAATGCCGGGGAAGGCGACCACGTTGTTCACCTGGTTGGGGAAGTCCGAGCGGCCGGTTCCGACGACCCTGGCCCCGGCGGATTTTGCCAGGTCGGGCATGATTTCCGGTACCGGGTTGGCCATGGCGAAAAGAATCGCGTCCTTGTTCATGGAAGCGACCATCTCGGGGGTCACGATGCCCGGCGCGGAAACCCCGACGAATATGTCCGCGCCCTTCATGGCATCAGAAAGCGTTCCCGTCCGGCCCTCGAGGTTCGTCACCCCGGCCATTTTTTCCTGCATCCAGTTTAGGTTCTTCGAGGATTTGCCGATGATTCCATTTATGTCGCACATGGTGACGTGGGCAAAACCGTAGGTAAGCAAAAGCTTCGTGATGGCGATGCCGGCCGAACCCGCGCCGTTCACGACCACGCGGCAGTCCTCCTTGTCCTTTCCGACCACCTTGAGTGCGTTGATGATGCCCGCCAGCACGACGATGGCCGTGCCATGCTGGTCGTCGTGGAAGACGGGGATGTCCAGAAGTCCTTTTAACCGTTCCTCTATTTCGAAACAGCGCGGGGCGGAAATGTCCTCCAAGTTGATGCCGCCAAAGGCCGGTGCGATATGTACGACGGTCTTGATGATTTCCTCGGTATCCTGCGTGTCCAGGCAAATCGGGACCGCATTGACCCCGCCGAATTCTTTAAAGAGGACGGCTTTCCCCTCCATGACCGGCATCGCAGCTTTCGCCCCGATGTTGCCGAGCCCGAGGACGGCGCTCCCGTCGGAGACGACGGCAATCGTGTTGGCCTTGATGGTGTAGCGGTAGGCGGCCTCCGAATCCTTGGCGATGACCTTGCACGGCTCGGCCACGCCCGGCGTGTATGCGATGGCCAGGTCTTCGCGGGAATTTACGCGCGACTTGGCCACGGTTTCAATCTTTCCATTCCATGCCTCATGCATCTGTAACGCTTTCTCATTATTCGTCATAGTTCCCATACCTCTTCTTATAAAATTCGTTTTCCATGGCATGTGCCTTTACCATGACGCGCCTGCCATGATGTGGTGTCGGACACGACGCGTCCTTGTACTGACGCTCCTATATCATAGCACGCTTAAGTGTTCAAAGCAAGGCTTGAACAAGCCAGTTGAAAAAATTTTTGAAACCAAGAAAAAAAGCTTTGCATTTTTTGCGCGGTCGTGTATAATAGGGAAAGAAGTTATTTCACTTGAAGTCGAATCAGACAATCAGACAATCAGACAAAATTGTCCCTCATTGTCCCCAAAACAAATTTTAAAGCTTTGTAGATATGTATTCTTTCAGGTTAAATAAACAAGGATGTCAAGTAAACATGGATAAAAGAAAGGAAGGAAAGCATGACGAGAGAGAAGTATGAATCCTTGCCATTGATGACGTTGCGTGAGCTGGCAAAAGCAAGAAGGATGAGAGGAATCACCTCGTTGAAAAAGGGCGAGTTGATTGAAGCGATGCTCGCGCAGGACGAGAAGGACAAGCAGGCCGGGGCATTTACGCAGGAAGAGGCCAACCGCATGAAGGAAGCGAAGAAAGAACAAGAGGCACAAGAAGAGGCGGAGGCTGCAAGGGATTTTGGCGACGTGAAAGAGATGAAGGATCCCAAGTGGGCGAAGGACTCCAAGGACGCGAGAAGCGAGCCTGCCGAGAAACCGAAAAAGGACTTGACGGACATCGAGCAGCTTGACAGCGGAAAGACCGTGGACGGGATTTTGGAAGTCATGCCGGACGGGTTCGGGTTCATCCGAAGCGAGAATTATTTGCCTGGCGAGAGCGACGTGTACGTGGCACCTTCCCAGATTCGCCGTTTCGGCTTGAAGACCGGCGACATCCTGACGGGCAATACGAGAATCAAGACGCAGCAGGAGAAGTTCAGCGCGCTTTTGTACGTGACGGCCATCAACGGGCTGGAGCCGTCCGTGGCGATGCAACGGCACAATTTCGAGGATTTGACGCCGATTTTCCCGAACCAGCGGCTGAAGCTGGAAGGGCCGAAAAGCAGCACGGCGATGCGCATCATGGACTTGCTTTCCCCGATTGGAAAAGGACAGCGTGGCATGATCGTGTCACCACCGAAGGCCGGGAAGACGACTCTTTTGAAGGAAGTGGCCTTGTCCATCCAGCGCAGCGAGCCAAACATGCACATATTGATTCTTTTAATTGACGAGCGTCCGGAGGAAGTGACCGACATCCGCGAGGCAATCGTCGGGGACAACGTGGAAGTGATTTATTCGACGTTCGACGAATTGCCGGAGCACCATAAGCGCGTGTCGGAGATGGTGATCGAGCGGGCGAAACGCCTGGTGGAGCACGGGAAGGAAGTCGTGATTTTGTTGGACAGCATCACGAGGCTGGCACGTGCCTACAACCTTACGGTTCCACCGTCAGGAAGGACGCTTTCCGGCGGCCTTGACCCGATGGCCCTGCATATGCCGAAGCGTTTCTTCGGCGCCGCGCGCAACATGCGCGAGGGTGGCAGCCTCACGGTGCTGGCGACGGCGTTGGTGGACACCGGAAGCCGGATGGACGACGTGATTTATGAGGAATTCAAAGGAACCGGCAACATGGAACTGGTGCTTGACAGGAAACTCCAGGAGAAACGGGTGTTTCCGGCCATTGACATTCCAAAATCCGGTACCAGGAGGGAGGACCTGCTCCTTACCAGGGAGGAACAAGAGGCCGTGTACATCATTCACCGCGCGCTCAACGGCATGAAGGCGGACGAGGCGGTGGACAACCTTTTGAACATGTTTACCCGTACGAGGGATAACGCGGAATTGGCGCAAAAGGTCATCAAACAAAAATTCATTGGATAATATGAAAAAATAACTTGCAATTGAATTGCGGGTATGGTACAATGTCAACGTTGTTTGGCGATTATAGCGAAAGTCAGTTTAAAATAGAGAGGTGAAAATCATGAGAGAAGGAATCCATCCAGAGTACCATCAGGCGACCGTGACCTGCAACTGCGGCAATACCTTCATGACGGGTTCTACGAACAAGAACATCCACGTAGAAATCTGTTCCAAGTGCCACCCGTTCTACACGGGCCAGCAGAAGGCCGCGCAGGCGCGTGGACGTGTTGACAAGTTCAACAAGAAATATGGTATGAAATAAGAGTGGAATGTTACAGGCTGGGGTGATGGCGCCTCAGCCTATTGTTTTTGCCCCATGGAAGTCCGGCGCGGTTTTTCATGGCGGCATTATTTTATACGGGAGGGCGGCATGAAATCATCAAATATCGGCGGGCAGGCGGTGCTGGAGGGCATCATGATGAAAAATGGTGACCGCTATGCGGTGGCCGTAAGGCGCCCGGACAAGGAAATCGAGGTCAGCGTGGAAGACTACCATGGCGTCGCCTCGTGGGGCAAAGTGAAGAAAATCCCATTTATACGAGGGATTTTTAATTTTGTGGATTCACTTGTCCTGGGCATGAAGACCATTACCTATTCGGCAAGCTTTTATGAGGACGAAGAAGGCGAGGGCGAAAAGAAGAAGGAGATGACGAATCAGGAACTTTTAAAAGAGGAAAAGAAGGAGAAACTCGTCATGGGCCTGACGATGGCGTTTTCCGTCGTGCTGGCAATCGCCGTCTTCATGGTGCTACCTTATTATATGAGCGGCTTCCTCCGGCGGTTCACGCAGTCGCGGATGATTTTGACCGTGTGCGAAGGAATCATCCGGGTGCTCATTTTCCTCGCGTACATTTTGCTCGTGTCGCGGATGGAGGACATCCAGAGGACGTTCATGTACCATGGGGCGGAGCACAAATGCATCAACTGTATCGAACACGGACTGGAGTTGAACGTGGAAAACGTCCGTGCAAGCTCCCGCCGGCATAAGCGGTGCGGGACGAGCTTCTTGTTTTTCGTCATGGTCGTCAGCATCGTTTTCGCCTTTTTCATTACCACCGAGTCGCCCGTTTTGCGGGTGGCGCTTCGAATCGCGCTCCTGCCGCTGATTGCCGGCGTTTCTTATGAAATCATCCGCCTTGCGGGAAATAGTGAGAACCCGGTCGTCAACGCGCTGAGCAGGCCGGGGCTTTTGATTCAGAATTTGACGACAAAGGAGCCGGACGACGGCATGATCGAGGTCGCCATCCGTGCCGTGGAGGCCGTGTTTGACTGGAGGAATTATATTAATGAGAACTTCGGCACGGGCGGCATTGAAAGCGGGGTGACACCATGAGGATGGACGAGGCATACATGCTTGGAAGGCGGAAATTGGAAGAGGCGGACGTGGGCGAGGCGCAGTTGGACGCATGGTATTTGCTGGAACACGCGACAAGGATGTCGCGGGCCGACTATTTCAAGGAACCGAAGAAAGAATTGACGAAAGAACAAGAATTGAGATATTTCCTATATATAGAGAAGCGTGCACAGAGAATCCCGTTGCAGCATATCACCGGGGAGCAGGCGTTCATGGGACTTCCTTTCCTGGTCAACGAATTTGTACTGATTCCGCGCCAGGACACGGAAATCCTCGCAGAAATCGCGCTTGGGCTTTTAAAGTCCCTCTCCAGGGAACGCCAAAAGGACGTGACGGGGGGTGAACCGGCGGCAAGTCCTTTGCGTATATTGGATATGTGCACCGGGTCGGGGTGCATCTTGCTAAGCCTCATGCATTATATGAAGCAGGACTCCTGCCTTGCCCTGGAGGGGGTCGGGGCGGACGTTTCCGACGAGGCGCTTCAAGTTGCGAGGGAAAACGCGGAAAGGCTGGAACTGGAAGCCACATGGGTTCATGGCGACTTGTTTTCCAAAGTGGAGGGGCGATTCCAGGTCATCGTTTCCAATCCCCCATACGTCAGGACCAAGGAGCTGGATCAGTTGCAGGCGGAGGTACGCTTCTACGATCCGCGCATCGCGCTGGATGGAAAAGAGGATGGATTGCACTATTTCAGGCGAATCGTGGAAGGGTGCAAGACGCACTTGGAGCCGGGCGGGCATCTGCTTTTTGAAATCGGATACGACCAGGCAAAAGACGTGACCAAGTTGATGCAGGAAGCCGGATTTTCTAAAATAAAGGTAAAAAAAGATTTGACGGGGCTTGACCGGGTGGTGAGCGGCGTGTATGATAGATGCGCGTAAGGCGGCTTGGGGCGGTTCTGGCGCACGATACGCGTGCCACGCATGTACAAGGTGGATAGAAAGGAAAAAGCGTGATGTTTGACAAATTGGAGGATTTGTTAATCCGATACGAGGAAGTGATGGGGGAACTGCAGGAGCCGGACGTTGCAAATGACGCGCGGCGTTTCCGCGGCCTGATGAAAGAGCAGAGCGACCTTGCCCCCATCGTGGAGACGTTCAAGAAATACAAACAATGCAGGCAGAACATCGAGGACGGGCTTATGCTCTTGGAAGAGGAGTCCGACGAGGAGATGCGGGAATTGGCAAAGGAGGAAATCAGTGAATCCAGGGAACAAGTCGAGACGCTGGAGCGGGAATTGAAAATACTCCTCCTGCCCAAGGATCCGAACGATGAAAAGAATGTCATTTTGGAAATCCGGGCCGGGGCGGGCGGCGACGAGGCGGCTTTGTTTGCCGCGGAGGTTTACCGTATGTACGCGCATTACGCGGAAGGGCGCCGTTGGCGGATGGAGATGATTTCCGTCAATGAGAACGGGATTGGCGGCTTCA
Source organism: Lachnospiraceae bacterium (assembly GCA_910574865.1). Classification (GTDB taxonomy): domain Bacteria; phylum Bacillota; class Clostridia; order Lachnospirales; family Lachnospiraceae; genus Schaedlerella. The sequence goes on from CAJTDN010000007.1 coordinate 123,047, forward strand.
AGGAGTGCGTGTGCATGATTACCGGACAAGGGGCATATTCCCGCTTGAAGTACGAAAGCGGCGTGCACCGCGTGCAACGCGTGCCGGAGACCGAGAGCGGCGGGCGCATCCACACGTCCACGATTACCGTGGCCATCATGCCGGAGGCGGAGGAAGTGGACGTGGAACTGGACATGAACGACTGCAAGTTCGACGTGTTCCGCGCCTCGGGAAACGGCGGCCAGTGCGTCAACACGACGGACTCGGCGGTACGGTTGACCCATGTCCCGACCGGAATCGTCATTTCCTGCCAGGATGAAAAGTCCCAGTTGAAAAATAAGGATAAGGCCTTGAAGGTGTTGCGGGCAAGGCTGTACGAGATGGAGTTGGCAAAGCAGCACGACGCGGAAGCGCAGGCGCGCAAGAGCCAGGTGGGAACAGGGGATCGTTCGGAGAAGATCCGCACCTACAATTTCCCACAGGGACGCGTGACGGACCATCGCATCAAGCTGACGCTGCACAAGCTGGACACCATTTTGGACGGGGCGCTTGACGAGGTCATCGACAGCCTTATCGCGGCGGACCAGGCAGAACGGCTGGCACGGATGAACGGGGCGTGAGGGACGGCGCGGCAGGAAAAGGGAATGAGAAGAGGAACGGGTCGAAAAAGCTTAGGAAAGAATGGTTGAAAGGATGAATGGCATAGAGTTTCACTATCCGAGTTTGGAGGACAAGGAGCAGATACGGCATTACTATCGGAAATATAAGGGGCGAAGTTGCGAGAACACGTTTGCCAACGTGTACTTGTGGGCGAAGCATTATGAATCCCGTTACGCGGTAATCGAGGATACCATCGTGTTTAAAAACGAGGCGCGGGGCGAGCCGTCTTTTTCCTTCCCGGTGGGGGAGGAGGATGCCGTCAGGCGTGCGGTGGAGTTTTTGCGGGCTTACGTCTCGGGGCAGGGGGCGGATCTCCGCTTCTATTGCGTGACGCGGGAAGAATTCGACTTGCTGGAATCATGGTGGCCGGGACGGTATACGATTGAATATGACCGGGACGCGGCCGACTATGTTTATGAACGGGAAAAGCTGGCCACGCTTTCGGGCAAGAAGCTGCACGGGAAGCGCAACCATATCAACCGGTTCCAACAGACGCATGAAAATTGGAGTTATGAAACACTGGACGACGGAAACGTGGAGGATTGTTTCCAGATGGCGCTCACATGGCGCAACCAGAACGGTTGTGACGATGACCCGGAGAAAAATGCGGAGCTGTGCGTGGCGATGAACGCGTTGCGGCTTTACAAGGAATTGGAACTGACCGGCGGCGTCCTCAAGGTGGATGGCCAGGTGGTGGCATTTTGCGTGGGCGAGCCGGTCGGGACGGACACGTTTGTCGTGCACGTCGAGAAGGCGCTCGCGGAAGTAGACGGGGCCTATCCGATGATTAACCAGCAGTTCGTCATACGTGAATGTGAAGGTTACCAGTACGTCAACCGGGAGGAAGACATGGGGCTGGAAGGCCTGCGCCAGGCCAAGCTGTCTTACAAGCCGGCCTTCCTGGTGGAAAAAGGGACGGTGACCAAAAGCAACTTAATGAAAGCGAGCGCAAGCGAAGCTTGAATTTAGTGCGAGGTCGTTCTTTGAGATTAATGAGACCGAAGGTCGAATTTAGCGAAAAGAACTTCCTTGTTGAAGTATCGGGTGAGAGCAGTTTCATAAGAGAAAAGGAAGGATAATTACGATGATATCGAAAAAGATGGAAAACATGGTTGCCAACAGTTCGGCCATCCGCGCGATGTTCGAGGAGGGAAACCGCATGGCCAAGCTGTACGGGGCGGAGAACGTTTATGATTTTAGCCTGGGAAACCCCAACGTCGCGGCACCGGAGTCGGTAAAAGAGGCGATTCGCCGCATTTTGGAGGAGGAGGATCCGATTGCCCTGCACGGCTACACGAACAGCAACGCCGGTTACGAGGACGTGCGCGCGGCGGTGGCGGAGTCCTTGAACGGGCGGTTTGGCACGGCCTTTTCGGCGAAGAACATCACGATGAGCGTGGGTGCGGCCGGGGGCTTGAACGTGATTTTGAAAGCCTTGCTAAATCCCGGGGACGAGGTGGTGACATTCGCCCCCTATTTCGGGGAATATCGGAGTTACGTGGACAATTATGACGGCGTGCTGGTCGAGGTGTCGCCGAACACGGCGGATTTCCAGCCCAAATTGGGTGAATTTGAGGAAAAAATAACGAAAAGGACGCGGGCGGTCATCGTGAACACCCCGAACAATCCGACGGGCGTCGTGTATTCAGAGGAGACCATCTTGAAACTGGCGGCCATTTTGGAAAAAAAGCAAAAGGAATACGAAACGGACATTTATTTGATTTCTGACGAGCCGTACCGGGAACTGGCCTATGACGGGGTGGAAGTCCCGTATTTGACGAAGTATTATGCCAACACGATTGTCGGTTATTCCTACAGCAAGTCCTTGTCCCTGCCAGGAGAGCGGATTGGCTACCTGGTGATTCCCGACGAGGCGGCGGACAGCGGGAACTTAATCGCGGCGGCTAACGTGGCGACACGTATCCTCGGGTTCGTAAACGCGCCGACGTTGCAGCAAAAGGTGGTCAAGGCATGTTTAAACGAGCGCACGGACATTTCATACTATGACAGAAACCGGGAGACGCTGTACCAGGGACTTGCCAAGCTTGGTTTCGAGTGCGTCAAGCCGCAGGGGGCGTTCTACTTGTTCGTGAAGTCCCCCGTCGCCGATGAAAAGGCGTTCGTGGCGGCGGCGAAAAAGCACAACATCTTAATCGTGCCGGGAAGCTCGTTCGGTTGTCCGGGATACGTGCGAATCGCGTATTGCGTGGCGTATGAGACAATCGTGAATTCCCTGCCGAAGTTTGCACTTCTGGCGGAAGAGTACAAGTGACGGAAGACGGGCGTGGTTGGCGTGGCAGGAATGATGCAATACGAATGATGGGAGTGGAAAACATGCAGTTGCGATCAGAACTTATGCAATATGTCCGAAAGGTGGAACCTTACGTGCCCGGCGAACAGCCGCAGACCAGGGTCATCAAGTTAAATACAAATGAGAACCCGTATCCCCCCGCCCCGCAGGTGGCGGAGGCGCTCCGGGATTTGGACGTGGAAGGGCTTCGCCTCTATCCAGATCCGGCGGCGGCGGATTTGACGGAAGCCTTGGCCGGTTATTACGGGGTGGGAAAGGACCAGGTGTTCGTCGGGGTCGGTTCCGACGACGTGTTGTCCATGTGCTTCCTTACCTTTTTCAATTCGGACAAACCAATCCTTTTTCCCGACATTACCTATTCGTTTTACAAGGTGTGGGCGGAGCTTTACCGGATTCCTTACGAGTGTCCCCACCTGGACGCGGAGTTTCGGTTGGTGAAGGAGGATTATCATAAAGAAAACGGCGGAATCATTTTTCCCAATCCCAACGCGCCGACGGCCATTTATGAGGAATTGGACTTCGTGGAGGACATTGTCGCCCACAACCGGGACGTGGTCGTCATCGTGGACGAAGCCTACGTGGATTTTGCCGGTCCCTCGGCCGTCGCCTTGACGAAAAAATATGACAACCTGCTCGTGGTGCAGACCTTTTCCAAGTCGCGTTCCATGGCGGGAATGCGGATTGGTTTCTGTATCGGCCATCCGGCCTTGATCCGCTGCCTGAACGACGTGAAATTTTCGTTTAATTCTTACACGATGAACCAGGCCGCGTTGGTCTGCGGGGTGGAGGCCGTGAAGGCGGACGGGTATTTCCGGGAAGCGGTACGAAAAATTGTCGACACGCGGGAATGGGCGAAGAAAGAACTGGCCCGGTTAGGTTTTTCGTTTACCGATTCTAGGACAAACTTCCTTTTTGCCAGGCATCCCGAGAAGGATGCGGGGGAATTGTTCGAGATGTTGAAAAGGGAACAGATTTACGTGCGTTATTTTGGCGGCGGGCGCACCTCGCGGTACCTGCGGATTACCGTCGGCACGAGGGAAGAAATGGAGGCCTTGTTCGCCGCGTTGGAGCGTCTCGTACAAAAGGTATAAGAAGACATAGCAGGGAAACGAGAAGGACACGAGAAACAAGAAAGATAGGAGAAACAAGAAAGATAGGAGAAACAAAGGGACATGAAAGAAGCATTGATAGAGTGGTTCGTGAGCAATCTGGGCGGAAAGGTGGGGAAGGAAGTCATCGTATTTCTTATTTCCATGGTGCCGATATTGGAACTTCGCGGCGGCTTGATCGCGGCGGGACCGGCATTCCTGGACGTGCCGATGTGGGAGGCGATTCCGATTTGCATCATCGGGAACATCATCCCGGTGCCGTTCATCCTTTTACTGATTACGAAGATTTTTGACTGGCTCAAGCATACGAAGGCGTTCCGCCCGATGGTGGAAAAGTTGGAAAAAAAAGCGATGAGCAAGAGCGCGAACATTGAGAGGTATGAATTCTGGGGATTGGTAGCCTTTGTCGGGATTCCCTTGCCAGGAACCGGGGCGTGGACGGGTTCCCTGATTGCCGCGTTGCTTGGCGTGAAGTTCCGCAAGGCGTTTCCGGCGGTCGTGCTCGGCGTGTTGCTGGCGGCGTTTATCATGACATTGTTTTCCTATGTCGTGCTGGGCGGGGTATTTTCCTGATAAACCGGCCACTATCGCGGCCGCAGGACGTGAAAAGTAACATAAACCGCGGCCCACGTCATGTTGGGCGTTGACAGAATGGTACAAAATATTTATAATAAAGGTAAAATAAATGGCATGGGGCGTATGGCGGCCCGTCAACTGCATACCATAGTAATGGAATACAATGTCAAGAGGGAAGTGGCATAATATGGGTCTCATTCAAAACGGAGAACAAAACAACGAACAATACGAAGCGCAAAAGGAAGAGCGGAAAAATGTTTTTTGGAAGGCACTGATTGGGGTGTCCTCCATTTTGCTGATTGCAATCGCGGCCTACTTCATTTTTCAGCTATTCACGGCAAATCCCCTGGAAGGAACGTGGGTTAACGCGGACAGTGACATGCAGATGACGATTAAGGACGTGCAGACGGCGGAATTCATGCTGGTGGAATCTGAAAGCGGCGAGGTGGTGGTTACCATGTATTACAAGGTGGATGTCGACCAGAAGACGTTGAGCCTTTATTTAAGTGACGAGGAAGCCGCGAAGATTGCAAAAAGCACGAATGGAGGGCTTTCCGTCGAGGAGGTAAAGCTGGCTTTTGATTCGATGGAAGGGACGTACGATTATAACATCGAGCAGAACCAGTTGACGTTGACGGAGCGTGAGTATGGAGAACAATTGGTTTTTGACAAGAAGTGAGCCGGTCGGCGTGACGTCAACCGGCATACTGGGATGGTGAAAGGAGCAGGGAGTTTCGCAGGCGTAAAGGTATCGCAGGCGGAACTCTTTGTTTTCGGACGTGCGCCTGCCGGGGCACGCTCCTAACTGTTGAAAGTTCGAAATCTGTCCGATATTGGGAAGGAGTGAAGGCAAATGTATAGGGAACAGACGAAAGAAGTACGGATTGGGAACGTGGTGATTGGCGGCACGCGTCCGATTGCCATCCAGTCGATGACGAACACGGGGACGGAGGACGTGGAGGCGACGGTGGCCCAGATTTTGAGCCTGGAGGCGGCGGGATGCGAAATCGTGCGCAGCACGGTGCCGAACATGGCGGCGGCGAGTGCCTTGTCGGAAATCAAGAAAAGGATTCACATCCCGCTGGTGGCCGACATCCATTTTGACTATAAGATGGCAATCGCGGCGATAGAGAACGGGGCGGACAAAATCCGCATCAACCCGGGAAACATTGGTTCCAGGGAGAATGTCAGGGCGGTGGTCGAGAAGGCGAAAGAATACGGCGTGCCGATTCGCGTCGGGGTCAACGGCGGCTCGCTGGAAAAGCAGCTGCTAAAAAAATATGGCGGGGTGACGGCAGAGGGAATCGTGGAGAGCGCGCTGGACAAGGTGCGCATGATCGAGGACCTGGGATATGACAACCTGGTCGTGAGCATCAAGTCCTCGGACGTGCCGACATGCGTGAAGGCACACGAACTGATTGCGAGGGCATGCCCATACCCGTTGCACGTGGGCATCACGGAGGCAGGGACGCTCTATTCGGGCAACATCAAATCCTCCGTGGGGCTTGGCATCATTTTGAACGGGGGAATCGGCAACACCATCCGTGTGTCGCTGACCGGCGACCCGGTGGAAGAAATCCGCACGGCGAAGATGATTTTGCGCACGCTGGGGCTTCGTAGGGGCGGCATCGAGGTCGTTTCTTGTCCGACTTGCGGCAGGACGAAGATTGACCTGATTTCACTGGCAAACAAGGTGGAGCAGATGGTTGAGGAATTTCCGCTGGACATCAAGGTGGCCGTGATGGGATGTGTGGTCAACGGGCCGGGCGAGGCGAAGGAGGCGGATCTTGGAATCGCCGGCGGAGACGGGAAGGGCGTGCTGATTAAGAAGGGCGAGGTCGTTCGCACGCTGGACGAAGGGGAACTGTTGGGAGCGCTTAGGCAGGAGTTGTTAAATTGGGACAAATAAAAGAAGCGGGTAGTAACGCGAAACCATTTTTTGAGGTGTTTCCGACGCTGAAGGCGGCGGAGCAGTTAAGGCGGTTGTTTGACGACGTGCAGGTGATGAAAATCTGCACGAATCCGGAGCATGATTTTTTACATGTCCACACGTTTTGCCGACACCTGATTCAGAAGAAGGACGTCTGGCAGATGGAACGCGCCATCAAGGAGCAGTTGTTTTCCACCGCCCCGGTGTCCGTCCGCCTGAAAGAAGAGTATGCCTTGTCGGAGCAGTACACGCCCAAGGCGTTACTTTTGGAGTACAAGGACAGCGTCGTTTTGGAACTGGAGCGGGAAAGTGTTTTGTCGGCCAACACGTTCAAGCAGGCGGACATAAGTTTCGAGGGGGAGGACGTCGTTTGTCTGCAACTGGAAGAGGGCATCATTTCCGAGGGGCGGAAGGAACAGATTGTCGGGCTTCTGCAGGAAATATTGGAAGAACGGTTCCACATTCCGGCCAGGATCGTCGTTTCTTATAAACAGCGGGAGAAGAGCGGTACCCGAAAGTTCGAGGAGCAACGCCTGCAGCGGGAAATCGAGGCCATTTTTGCCCGCAGCAAGAGGGCGGGCGGACCAGGCGAAGGGAAACGGCTTGGCGAGGGGCATGACGATCCGGCTTCGGCCGACGGGGACGTGCCCGGCACCGTCAAAGCGGAACCGGCGGGAAAGGATTCCGAAAGCCATAGGGGCGCGAACGGGCCGGGAGGACGTAAGGAGAATGGAAAGGACTTTGGTAAGGACGCGAAAGGCGGCTTCAGGGGCGGCTTCAAGAAGAATTTTAACAGGGACTTTGCGCGCCCGTTGAAAATGGGCGACGATCCGAACTTGATTTATGGAAAGCCGTTTGACGATTCGCCAATCACCTTGGACCAGGTGGTGGGTGAGATGGGCGAAATCTGTGTCCGCGGCAAGATTATTAATTTTGAGACGCGGGAAATCCGCAACGAGAAGACGATTTTGATGTTTGCGGTGACGGATTTCACGGATACCATCACCGTCAAAATGTTTACGCGCAACGACCAGCTGGCAGAACTTCTTGGGGACTTGAAGAAAGGCGCTTTCATAAAAATCAAAGGAGTCACGACGATTGACAAGTTCGACGGGGAACTGACGCTTGGTTCCATCGCAGGAATTAAAAAGACCGGTGACTTCAGCGTGACGCGGGAGGATTTGAGTCCCATCAAGCGCGTGGAACTGCATTGCCATACGAAAATGAGCGACATGGACGGCGTTTCCGAGACGCAGGACATTGTCAGGCGGGCGCACGAGTGGGGGCACGCGGCGATTGCCATCACAGATCATGGCGTGACACAGGCATTTCCGGACGCGAACCATTTTATCGAACGGCTGGACGCGAGCGACCCATTCAAGGTTCTCTACGGAGTGGAAGGCTACGTGGCAGACGATTTGACGGAAATCGCCATCGGGGCCACGGGCGAAACGCTCGACGACACTTACGTGGTATTCGACCTGGAGACGACGGGCTTTAGCGCCATCAAGGACAAAATCATCGAGATTGGGGCGGTAAAGGTGGTGGGCGGCGAAATCGTGGATAAATTCAGCACGTTCGTCAATCCAGGGCGGCCGATTCCGTTTGACATCACGCAACTGACAAGTATTACCGACGAGATGGTGATGGAATATGACGGCATTGATACGATTTTGCCAAGGTTCCTGGAATTTGTCGGGGACGCTGTGCTGGTTGCCCATAACGCCAGCTTTGACGTGGGTTTTATCGAGCAGAACTGCCGTTACCAGGACATCGAGCCGCATTTTGTGTCGCTGGACACCGTGGCCCTGGCGCGCGTCCTGATGCCGACGTTGTCAAAGTATAAGCTGAACGTTGTGGCGAAGGCCTTGAACATTTCATTGGAAAACCACCATCGGGCGGTGGATGACGCGGGCGCGACGGCGGAAATATTTTTGAAATTCGTGGAAATGCTTAAGGGACGGGGGATTGACACGCTAAAGGGCGTCAACCAGTTTGGCAGCATGAACGTGGGCGCGATTCGCAAGTTGCCTTTGCACCATATCATCATCCTGGCCAAGAATGACATCGGCCGTTATAATTTGTACCAGCTGGTAAGCGCCTCGCACATCGAGTATTACGCGCGGCGCCCGCGGATTCCCAAGAGCCTCCTGAACAAACACCGGGAGGGCCTGGTGATTGGCAGCGCCTGCGAGGCGGGAGAGCTTTACCAGGCGATTTTGAACAAGAAGTCGCCGCAGGTATTGGCCCGTCTGGCGGAGTTTTATGATTATTACGAGATACAGCCGCTTGGCAATGACACGTTCATGTTGGAAAGCGAAAAATATCCAGACATCAACTCGACAGAGGATTTGATGGAAATCAACCGGAAAATCGTGGAACTTGGGGAACAGTTCAAAAAGCCGGTGGTGGCGACGTGCGACGTCCATTTCCTAGATCCGCAGGACGAGGTGTACCGGCGTATTATCATGGCCGGGAAGGGCTTTGCCGATGCCGACAGCCAGCCGCCCTTGTTCCTTCGCACGACCGAAGAAATGCTTGCGGAGTTCGAGTATTTGGGTTCGAAAAAGGCGTGGGAGGTCGTCATCACGAATCCGAACAAGATTGCCGACATGATTGAGAAGATTTCCCCCGTCAACCCGAACAAATGCCCGCCGGTCATTCCGGATTCCGACAAGGAGCTTCGCAGGATTTGTTATGAAAAGGCGTACGAGATGTACGGGAAGGATTTACCAGAGCAAGTTTCCTCACGCCTGGAGCGGGAGTTGAATTCCATCATATCCAACGGTTATGCCGTCATGTACATCATCGCCCAGAAACTGGTGTGGAAGTCCGTGGACGACGGCTACCTGGTGGGATCGCGGGGATCGGTGGGTTCGTCTTTCGTGGCGACGATGGCGGGAATCACCGAGGTGAACCCGTTAAGTCCGCATTATTATTGCAGCGAATGTCATTACAGTGATTTTGAATCGGACGAGGTAAGGGCGTTTGCCGGCGGCTGCGGGTATGACATGCCGGACAAAAATTGTCCAAACTGCGGCAAGCCCTTGGTAAAGGCCGGGTTCGACATCCCGTTTGAGACGTTCCTCGGCTTCAAGGGAAACAAGGAGCCGGACATCGACCTGAACTTTTCCGGCGAGTACCAGTCGAAGGCGCACAAGTACACGGAGGTCTTGTTTAGCAAGGGACATACGTTCAAGGCGGGCACCATCGGCACGCTGGCGGACAAGACGGCCTACGGCTACGTGCGCAATTATTTCGAGGAGCGGGGAACCAGGAAGCGCAAATGCGAAATCGAGCGCGTCAGCCAGGGGTGTACCGGCATCCGGCGCAGCACGGGGCAGCATCCGGGGGGCATCGTGGTCTTGCCGCGCGGCCATGACATCAACGAGTTCACGCCCATCCAGCACCCGGCCAATGACATGACGACGGACATTACGACCACGCATTTTGATTACCATTCCATTGACCACAACCTTTTGAAATTGGACATTCTCGGGCACGACGATCCGACGATGATCAAGATGTTGGAGGAGTACATTACTTCGGACGCGCTGCCGAACGAATATAATGGGGAAAACCCGTTCGTGGCCACGGAGATTCCGCTGGATGACAGGCGGGTCTTGTCGTTGTTCCATGACACGAGCGCGCTGGGAATCAAGCCGGAGGACATTGAGGGGTGCAAGATTGGCAGTCTGGGAATCCCCGAATTTGGCACGGATTTCACGATACAGATGGTGCAGGACGCGAACCCCCAGACATTGTCCGACTTGATCCGCCTCTCCGGCCTCTCGCACGGCACGGACGTGTGGTTGGGCAACGCCCAGGAACTGATTAAGACGGGGAAAGCGGTGCTTTCCACTTGTATCTGCTGTCGCGACGACATCATGGTGTACTTGATCAACAAGGGCATGGACAGCTCGCTGGCTTTCACCATCATGGAGAGCGTGCGCAAGGGCAAGGGCCTGAAGCCGGAGTGGGAAGAGGCGATGAAGGAGAACGACGTGCCGGACTGGTACATGGACTCCTGCAAGAAGATTAAGTACATGTTCCCGAAGGCGCACGCGGCCGCCTACGTCATGATGGCGTACCGCATCGCCTATTGCAAGATCAATTACCCGCTGGCCTATTATGGGGCGTATTTCAGCATCCGCGCCGACGCGTTTTCCTATGAGCTGATGTGCCAGGGCAAGGACAAGCTCAATTATTACATGAAAGATTATAAGCGGCGTGCGGATGACCTGACGAACAAGGAACAAGACACTTTGAAGGACATGCGGCTCGTGCAGGAAATGTACGCGCGGGGGCTGGAGTTTTTGCCGCTTGACTTGTACCAGGCGCGGGCGAAACAGTTTCGCATCATCGACGGGAAGCTGATGCCGTCGTTTGCCAGCGTGGACGGGCTTGGGGAGAAGGCGGCGGAAGCGGTGGAGCTGGCCGCCAAGGACGGGAAGTTTCTCTCGCTCGATGATTTTCGCGAGCGCACGAAGGTGAGCAAGACCGTCATCGACCTGATGAAAGATTTGGGGATTTTCGGGGATTTGCCGCAAAGCAACCAGTTGTCATTGTTCGAGGTGTTTTAGAAATATGGATTGTTACAATTTATATTTAATTTGTAATCAAGGAGATTCTATGTTATACTACGTAGTAAATTTTATAGGAGGATTAAATCATGTACGGATTTGAGGAAATTGAAAAAGTTGACGCGCAGGTGGCCCGGGCGATTCAGGACGAGATGGAGCGCCAGAATTCCCACATCGAGCTGATCGCGTCGGAAAACTGGGTGAGCAAGGCCGTGATGGCGGCGATGGGAAGCCCCCTGACCAATAAATACGCGGAAGGGTATCCCGGAAAACGGTATTATGGCGGTTGCCAGTGCGTGGACGTGGTGGAGGACTTGGCGCGGGAGCGCGCGAAAAAGCTGTTTGGCTGCGAGTATGCCAACGTACAGCCGCATTCCGGGGCACAGGCCAACATGGCCGCGATGTTCGCGATGCTTGAGCCGGGCGACAAGATCATGGGCATGAACTTGGATCACGGCGGACATTTGACGCATGGTTCACCGGTCAACATGTCCGGGAAATATTTCCAGGTGGCGGCCTACGGGGTCAATGGCGACGGCGTGATTGATTATGACGACGTGCTTCGAATTGCCAGGGAGGAACGTCCGAAGCTGATCGTGGCGGGTGCCAGCGCGTATGCGAGGACGATTGACTTCAAGCGGTTTCGTGAGATTGCGGACGAGGTGGGTGCTTATTTGATGGTGGACATCGCGCACATTGCCGGCCTGGTGGCGACCGGCCTGCATCCGAGTCCGATTCCGTATGCCCACGTGACGACCACGACGACGCACAAGACGCTTCGCGGGCCGCGCGGCGGCATGATCATGAGCAGCGAGGAAGTGAACAAGAAGTTCAACTTTAACAAGGCCGTGTTCCCGGGCATCCAGGGCGGCCCGCTGATGCACGTCATCGCGGCCAAGGCGGTTTGCTTCGAGGAGGCTTTGCAGCCGGAATACAAGGCATACATGGGACAAGTGGTGAAGAATGCCGCGGCTTTGGCGGATGCCTTGATGAAACGTGGCGTGCAAATCGTTTCCGGCGGGACGGACAACCATTTGATGCTTGTTGACCTGACGGAAAAGGACGTTAGCGGAAAGGAACTGGAGAAACGGTTAGACGACGCGCACGTGACCTGTAACAAGAACACGATTCCGAACGACCCACGTTCCCCGTTCGTGACCAGCGGCGTGCGCCTTGGCACCCCGGCGGTAACGACGCGCGGCATGGTGGAAACGGACATGGAGAAAATCGCGGAAATCATCGCCATGGTCATAGAGGGAGAGGACAACGTGGAGAAGGCGAAGGCGATGGTGGCCGGGTTGACGGAGAAATACCCGCTCTGCTGATATAGGTGTCTTGATAAAAGGCGTGGGATGGAAGAGGGGGGCATGGGGAACAAAGTTCCCCATGGCACAAAAAAAGAACTGGCAGGAAGCCAGTTCTTTTTTCTTAATCTCGTTTCTTGTGTATTACTTTAAAATATGAAAATCTGTTGGAATTTATATTTTAAAAGGTACATTCAAAAATCTGATTAAAGTTTTACTACGTTTGTTGCCTGCGGTCCTTTGGATCCCTGGGTAACTTCGAACTCTACGGCTTGGCCTTCTTCAAGGGACTTGAATCCGTCCGTAACGATTCCCGAGTAGTGAACGAATACGTCGTTGCCTTCTGAGTCGGAAATAAACCCGTAACCCTTTTGGTTGTTAAACCACTTTACTGTACCTGTCATTGTGTTGCCCTCCATAAAAATAAAAAATAATATTGTGTCCGCGTCTGTCTGTGACCTGCGAACTGGTACTCAATTAGAGTAGCATATTTAACAAGGAAAGTCAATCATTTTCTGTTAGAAGTTGTCCATTTTTCTTGTACATGTCGCCGAATTAAACGGATATTCGAACATGTTTAAAAGAAAACAAAAATTTGTTCGAAAAAGGCTTGCAAATAAGTGAGGAATGTAGTAAAATCAGAAAGAACAAAGGTTCTGGTCATGAATGGGATGGAGGAAAAACGGATGGCTGCTGACAAAATTGGCATCGGGATGCCGATATTTGAAAAATTGAAGATCTTGTCGGACGCGGCGAAGTATGACGTGTCCTGCACTTCCAGCGGGGTGGATCGCCAAGGAGATGGAACCGGCATCGGAAATTGCCATGCCGCGGGCATCTGCCATAGTTTCGCGGCAGACGGGCGGTGCGTGTCCCTCCTTAAGATTCTTTTTACGAATGAATGCATTTTTGATTGCAAGTACTGCGTCAACCGTTCTTCCAATGACGTGGAGAGGACATCGTTCACGCCGGACGAGGTCTGTACCCTGACGATTGAGTTTTACCGCCGCAATTATATCGAGGGGCTATTTTTAAGCTCCGGCATACTGAAAAGCCCGAACTACACGATGGAGTTGATTTACGCCACCCTTTACAAGCTGCGCCATACGTATCATTTTCAAGGCTACATCCATGTCAAGGCGATACCGGGGACGGATGCGGAGCTGATACGCAGGATTGGCTTTTTGGCGGACAGGATGAGCGTGAACCTAGAACTGCCGACGGCGGAAAGCCTGCGCCTGCTCGCACCGCACAAGACGCGGAAGAACATCCTTGCCCCGATGCGACTGGTGCAAAACGCCATGGCGGAGAACAAGCAGGAGGTGGCACTTTATCGAAACGCCCCGCATTTCGTGCCGGCGGGACAGAGCACGCAGATGATTATCGGGGCAACCCCGGAAAATGATTACCAGATTTTAAACGTCGCCGAATCGCTATACCAGAAGTTCGGGCTGAAGAGAGTCTTTTACTCGGCCTACGTCAGCGTCAACAAGGATGCGGCCCTTCCCGTCAAATACCAGGAAGGTGCGGGAGGGGGACCGCCCCTTTTGCGGGAGCACAGGCTTTACCAGGCGGACTGGCTGCTTCGTTTTTACCGGTTCGAGGCCCATGAACTATTGGATGAGAAGAACCCCAATTTCAACGTGCTGCTTGACCCGAAGTGCGACTGGGCCATCCGCCATTTGGAGCAGTTTCCGGTGGAGGTGAACAAGGCGGGGTATGAGATGTTGTTGCGCGTGCCGGGAGTGGGCGTGAAATCCGCGTTGCGGATTGTCAAGGCAAGAAGGATGGGGAACGTGAAATTCGAAGATTTGAAGAGGATGGGGGTGGTACTCAAGCGGGCAGTGTATTTCCTGACTTGTAACGGCAGGATGATGTACCCTTCCGTCAAAATTGACGAGGACTATATCACGCGGAACCTTTTGAACGTGGGAGAACGCCTGCCGGACTCGGTGACGGGATTGAGTTACCGCCAATTGTCCTTGTTTGACGATCAGAATTTCACGCCGCGGACGCTCCAAAACATCGTGGCCGGATAAAGGCCTGAAGGGATGGGAGGGTGGATGGATGAAAGCCGGGAGGATGAAGGCTAAAAGAATGAAAGGCGGTGGCGCGAGGTGAGGAAGGTATACTTGTGTGGCCAGACGATGAATGGCATCTATTCCGCGCTTTATGATGCGTGGAAATCAAGTCGCGACGAGGAGGCGGGAATCGCGTTTACGGACACGGTGGAGCACCAGCTTTTTTGTGAATATGTCGAGGTGGTGGAGGACAGGCGAAAAGGCGTGGCCGTGGACAAGTTGATACGGGACCACCTGGGGGAAAAGGCATATTGGGACATTTACCATGCCTTGTTGTCAGAGGACGCAAAACGGGCAGATGCCGTATTTCACGTCCTCCAGGATGCAAGGGCGGTAAAGGACAGCAAAAGAATCATGGAGCATTTGACGAACCCGGCCGTGGGAAAGGTGTTCGAGTTAAAACGCCGCGTGGCGAACGAGGCACACCTTTTTCTGGAATTCATTCGATTCCGAGAACTGGAAGGCGGCGTGATGTTTTCTGAAATCTCGCCGAGGAACCGCGTCCTTACGTGCTTCGGGGATCATTTTGGCAACCGTTTCCCATTGGAAAACTGGATGATTTATGACAAGACGCACAAGGAAGCCTTGCTGCACAGGGCGCGCGCGCCCTGGATTTTGATAAGCGGGGAGGAGTTGGACGAAGAGTTGACGAAAAGGGTGACGGAGCGGGAGAAAGAGTTCGCGTGTTTGTGGAGGGGGTTTTTCCAGGCAATCGCCATCGAGGAGCGGAGGAACCCGTCGTGCCAACGAACGCACCTGCCGCTCCACTTTCGAAAGGATATGCTGGAATTTGATGATATGGGTGGGGTTGAGGTGTTTTAGGATTGTGGGAGTGCGTTAGCGCGGAGCAATCCGTATATCGACATTTGTTGAAAAAACAAATTTAATACAAAAAACACTGCATTCACGCAAAAAGTATTGTATAATGGATGAAAAGAGAATAAGATAGAATCAACATCCAGATAAGAAGAGGATGCAAAAATTTTTACGGAAAGGAGAGGACGTACATGGAGAGAGAGGCGATCCTTTGGCTGGGACTGTTGATTGTTTTTTTACTCATCGAGATTCCGACCGTGGGACTTACGACCATCTGGCCGGCGGGAGGAGCCTTAGCCGCATTGCTTGCGCAGCTCGTGGGATTGAACTTCTGGTGGCAGTCTGGAATCTTCGTCGCGGTGACGTTTTTGCTGATTGTCTTTACACGCCCATTCGCGGTGAGGCACATAAACTCCCATCATGAAAAGACGAATTATGAGGGAGTGATTGGAAAAGTGGTTAGAATCACCGAAAAGGTAGATAATATCCAAGGAACAGGCACGGCCGTCGTGAACGGTTTGGAGTGGACCACGCGGGCGGTGGCGGACACGCAGACGCTGGAGCCGGGAACGCTGGCAAAGGTGGTCAACATCTCGGGAGTAAAGCTTATTGTCGAAAAATTTGAGGAGGAATAGGGTATGTTCTGGTTTATTATTATTTTAATCGTATTAATCATTCTTATTTGGCTTTTGATGTCAAATATCCGAATCGTGCCGCAGGCACACGCGTACATCTTGGAGCGGTTGGGCGGATACAAGGAGACGTGGGGCGTGGGCCTTCATTTCAAGATTCCAATTCTGGACAAGGTGGCCAAGAAGGTTTCCTTGAAGGAGCAGGTGGTTGACTTTGAACCGCAGGCCGTGATCACGAAGGATAACGTAACCATGCAGATAGACACAGTCGTGTTCTTCCAGATTACGGATCCGAAAAAATATGCGTATGGTGTGGAAAGCCCAATCGCGGCAATTGAGAATTTGACGGCCACCACCCTGCGTAACATCATCGGTGACTTGGAATTGGACGAGACGCTGACTTCCAGGGAGACTATCAATACGAAGATGCGCACGATTCTTGACATTGCCACGGACGAGTGGGGAATCAAGGTCAACCGTGTGGAATTGAAGAACATCATGCCTCCGAAGGCGATTCAGGACGCCATGGAGAAGCAGATGAAGGCTGAGCGTGAGCGAAGGGAGGCCATCCTGCGTGCGGAAGGCGAGAAGAAGTCCACGATTCTGGTCGCGGAAGGTGAGAAGGAGTCCGTGATTTTGGAAGCCGAGGCGGCAAAGCAGGCAGCCATCCTGAAGGCGGATGCCGAGAAGCAGAGAAAGATTAAGGAAGCGGAAGGCCAGGCGGAGGCGATTCGTGCCGTGCAGAAGGCGACCGCGGAAGGTATCGAGTTCATCAAGGCGGCGGGTGCGGACGACACGGTGCTGACGCTCAAGAGCCTTGAAGCGTTTGCGAAGGCCGCGGACGGAAAGGCAACCAAGATTATCATCCCGTCCGAACTGCAATCGATTGCCGGTTTGACGAAGACGATCGCGGAAGTAGCGCGAACGGATGGAAAAGCGGAGTAGGAGCACGTTATGCTTAGAATCTTGGTGCTGGAAGATGAGACGTACAGCAGGGAGGCTCTGACGAAGATACTCCGGGAGATTTCAGAAGAGATAACGGTGGACGCGGCGGCAGACCTGGCTTCGGCCAGGCTGCTACTTGGGCGCACCGTTTCTTTTGATTTATTCCTTTTGGACGTGAACCTGAATCCGAACAATGCAAGCGACAGTTCCGGGATGGAATTTGCCAAGGAAATCCGTTGCCTTCGGCAATACGAATTCACGCCGCTCGTCATGGTGACGAGCGTGGCAGGGATGGAGATGGAAGCCTACCGCGGGCTTCATTGCTACCAGTATGTCATGAAGCCATACGTTCGCAAGGAGATTGAGGACTTGGTGCGCAAGTTGCTTTTTCACAAGCAGGCGGTGGAGCATCCCTCGATTATAGTGAAAAAAAGTGGAATCAACTATAAGATAAGCTGTGACGAAATTCTTTGTTGCAAGGTGGTACAGCGGGGAGTCCGCCTATATCTCAAAGGGGAACAGCTGGACGTGCCCTACGTGAGCATCCGGCAGCTCTTGGAAAAGCTTCCCGTCGAACAATTTTTTCAATGCCATCGCATGTACGTGGTAAACCGCGACGCGGTGAAGTATTATGACTTGGTGAACCAGATGATTCAGGTAGAGGGCTGCCCGGAGCAAATCGACATCGGCGTGACCTTTAAATCGGAAGTGAAAAGGAGAATGAATGGATAGGAACATACGCAAAATCCTCTACCGGGTGTTTTGCATGTTGTCTTTTTTGGTTGGGGTTTACTTGATCGTGGACTTGAAAGTCAGCGGCACGCTGGACGTTAAAATGATTATCGTCTTTTGCCTATTTATCGTCTTGATTTTTTGGGGGATTGCGGACTGGAAATTGAATAGTGACCTGATACAGAACCAGGAGAAGGAACTGATGATGTATCAGCTTTATATACAGCCGTTGGAGGAACTGGTAAAAGAAATCCGTGCCAGCCAGCATGACTTTGACAATCACCTCAACGCGATTCTCAACATGCATTTGACGGTGGACACATATGACGAACTGGTACGGCGGCAGTTGGAGTACATTCACGAGGTGCGTTCAGACAATGCCAGCCGCTACTTGTCCCTTTTGCGCATCAGCGACAAAGTGTTGGCAGGATTCTTGTACAGCAAGATTATCAACTCCCCGGAAAATGTCGAGACAGACGTTGAAGTCCGTAATTGGAAAGTCATTTCGGGCGTTTCCGAACATCATCTGATTGAGATGGCGGGCGTGCTGGTGGACAATGCCTATGAGGCGACGGCAAAGGAGGGCGGAAAGGTGAAAATATTTCTGGATTCCGAGGACGACCACTTGGTTCTGGACGTGTTCAACCAGTATCCGAAACAGTCCCTGGAGGAAATAAGCCGCTTTTTCGAGTCCGGTTATACGACGAAACAAAGAGATGGGCAAAAGCACGGGATTGGCTTGGCGAAGGTGAAAAAACTGACGAGGAACCTGGGCGGCGAACTGGTAGTCGGACAAGAAGAAATCGAGGGCGTCAATTACATGCATTTTATGTTGTATATATGATGAGATACCAGGGTCAAAAGCACGTAGTGTGAAAAATCCGTGGTATAATTGAGGTCAAAATTCGTTTTGGCCTTATGGTGGAAGGGACATATGGAATCACAAGTGATTAGAATTTCCGTCCGCAACCTGGTGGAGTTCATTTTGCGGGAGGGGGACATCGATCGTCGCGTGGCGGGCGGCATGGACAAGGATGCCATGTTGCAGGGGGGCAGAATCCATCGAAAAATACAGAAGCGGATGGGTTCCGCTTATCATGCGGAAGTTCCCTTGAAAATCGAGTGTCCGTGCGAGGATTTCGTACTCCAGGTGGAAGGACGGGCAGACGGCATCCTGGAGGATGGCTCCATGGTGGTGGTTGACGAGATTAAGAGCGTGTTAAGCAGTTTGGAGCACATTAAGAGTCCAATCGGCATCCACCTCGCGCAGGCGAAATGTTACGCATATATTTACGCCAGGCAGCAAGGGCTGAAGCAGGTTGGCATACAGATGACTTACTGTCAGATTGATACGGAGGAAATCAAACGGTTTCGCGAACTTTATGACTTCCAGAGTCTGGAAACGTGGTTCCTGGATCTGGTAGGGGCATACGAGAAATGGGCCGTCTTCCAAATTCGGTGGAGGGAGGCACGTAACCGTTCCATTAAGAAATGTGAATTTCCCTTCGATTATAGGGAAGGGCAGAGGGACTTGGTATCATCCGTGTACAGGACCATTTTGCACAAAAAGAAGTTGTTCATTCAGGCGCCTACCGGTGTCGGGAAGACGATGGCGACCGTGTTCCCGGCCGTACGCGCAGTCGGGGAGGGATTGGGCGAGAAGGTTTTTTACCTCACGGCCAGAACCATCACGCGCACGGTGGCAGAGCAGGCATTCGAAACGTTACATAAGAACGGGCTGTCCTACAAAATCATCACGCTGACTGCAAAGGAGAAAATCTGTTTTTGCGAGGAGGCGGACTGTAACCCGGATGCCTGCCCTTACGCGAAGGGACATTACGATCGGGTAAATGACGCGGTATTTGACATGTTGCAGACGGCGGACAAGATGACCCGCGAGGCATTGAAGGCACAAGCCATGAAATACCGGGTATGCCCGTTCGAGATGGCGTTGGACGTGTCCATGTGGGTGGATGCCGTCATCTGTGACTACAATTATGTCTTTGACCCGGACGCGCATCTGAAACGTTTTTTCTCCGAAGGAGTGAAAGGGGACTACATTTTTTTAATTGACGAGGCACATAATTTGGTGGAGCGCGGGCGTAAGATGTATAGCGCGCAGCTTGTCAAGGAGCAGGTGATGGAAATCCGCCGCCTGGTAAAGGCTTCGGACGCGAAGCTGGCAAAGCGTCTGGAGGAATGCAACAAGCAGTTGCTGGCATTAAAAAAAGAATGTGAAACGTATCAGGTGCTTGACGGCGTATCCCATATCGCGTTAAAATTAATGAACGTCGTGTCGGAACTGGAACGGTACTTGGATGAGCCGCGGGAACAAGAAAAAAGGGACGCGGTGCTGGATTTTTATTTCCAGGCGCGCTCGTTTTTGAACATTTATGAAGCGTTGGATGAAAATTACAAGATTTATACGGAACTGGGTGCGGACGGCCGTTTCCGGCTGAATTTGTTCTGTGTGAACCCGGCGGCGAATCTTGACCACTACATGAGCCAGGGAAACAGCACGGTATTTTTCTCGGCGACCCTGCTTCCAATCTATTACTACAAGAAGCTGCTCAGCGTGGGGGCGGATGATTACGCGATTTATGCGCAATCATCCTTTCCGCGGCAAAATAGGCTTTTGCTGGTGGGAAATGACGTGAGTACTAAGTATACCCGCAGGGGAATTGAAACCTATGAAAAAATCGCGGAGTACATTTTGCGTATGGCCGGTGGCCGTATAGGCAATTACATGGCCTTTTTCCCTTCCTATCGATTCATGCAGGACGTGTATGCGTGCATACAATCCAAGATTGACGCGATGGAAGCACCTAATCGGATAGAAATCGTCCTGCAGTCGCAGTTCATGGGCGAGGAGGCGCGGGAAATTTTTCTGGAAACCTTTGAGGAGGAGCGGACGAACACGTTGATTGGATTCTGCGTGATGGGAGGCATTTTTTCGGAGGGGATTGACCTGACGGCGGAGCGCCTGATTGGAGCGGCCATCGTGGGGACGGGACTGCCGCAGGTATGTAATGAACGAGAGATTTTGAAGCGGTGGTTCGACGAGGGCGGGATGTCCGGCTTTGATTACGCTTACCTTTATCCAGGCATGAACAAGGTCCTGCAATCAGCCGGGCGGGTAATCCGCACGGAGGAGGACGCGGGAGTCATCATGTTGTTGGATGACCGTTTTTTGGACAGACGGTATTTGGAGACGTTCCCACGGGAATGGAGCGACTTCCAGGTTTGCGGGTTAAAAACGGTGGGACGGGCATTGGGCGCGTTCTGGTCGAGAAAATTGACGGAGGAAATGAAATGATAAGGGAAAAATTGACAAGAAGCGACGTGGAAAAAATCGAGTCGGAAATTGAGCACCGCAAGCTGGTCGTGCGAAAGGAAGCGATTGCGGCGGTCAAGGAAGCGAGGGCGCATGGAGACCTGAGTGAAAATTTCGAGTATCACGCGGCGAAAAAGGACAAGAACAGCAACGAAAGCCGGATCCGCTATTTGGAAAAGATGCTGAAGAACGCGGAAATCGTGGACGAGCGATCTGGTGCGGACGAGGTGGGGATTAACAATACCGTGGAACTTTACATGGAAGACGATGACGAGACGGAATGCTACCGCCTGGTCACTTCCGTGCGTGGAAATTCCATCAACGGGCTCATCAGTATCGACTCCCCATTGGGAAAGGCCGTTTTGGGCCGTAAATTGAACGAGCGCGTGTATGTCAAGGTAAATGATTCTTATGGCTATTACGTGGTCATCAAGGGCATTGTAAAGACGAATGATGAAAATGGCGACCAGATACGCAGGTTCTAGCGTGCTGGCAGGCCGGGCAGCCGGCAATTGGCCATTGGGGCCGGGGACATGGGAGGTCGAGTGATGAAAAGGATATTTGAAGAAGGAGGGTTCTGTGTGCTGTTCGACTTGGACGGGACGGTCACGGATTCCGCGGAAGGTATTATCAACAGCGTGGGCTACGCATTGGAAAAATATGGACGAAAGGTGCAGGACAAGGAGGAATTGAAATGTTTCGTCGGCCCACCGTTGCAAAGGCAGTTCGAACTGTATACGGGCGTTTCGGACAAGGAAGGGGAGAAGCTGGTCGCCATGTATCGGGAATATTACACGACGAAGGGAATTTTTGAAAATAGGGTGTACGAAGGTATCCTGGAGGTCGTGATAAAATTGCGGGAGAAAGGCGTGCGCACTTGTGTCGCCACTTCAAAGCCGGAAATTTTCGCCCGCCAGGTTGCAGGGCATTTCGGGTTTGAGTCCTGCTTCGACTTTATTGGCGGAAGCTTGTTGGACGGCGGCAGGGTGAAAAAGGCGGAGGTCATTGAATACGTGCTGGAAAGTTGCGGCGTGAAGGACAGGCAACGCGTTTTGATGGTGGGTGACCGTGAACACGACATATTGGGCGCGAAGGAGGCGGGCGTTTGCTCCGTCGGGGTTCTTTATGGGTATGGGAGCCGCCGTGAATTAGAGGAGGCCGGGGCGGATTATATTGCAAAACGCCCACAAGACATTTTAGGTATCGTGGAACATTACATTTTAAATTTTGGCCAGCCGTCACGCTGATTGGCCGAGATAATGTACTGCCATCAAAAAAAGGTTGTTTTTGTGGAAAAAACTGATATAATGTTGTTGGGACTAAAGACATTTTGCACCCATGCGGTTTAAGGAGGAAAAATATACATGGATATCCGAAACAAGAGTAGGGGCAGTACCACGCGTTTTTTGATTGGCAGCTTTTTGATTCTTTTGATTATCAGCGCGGGCGCGTTTTTATGCCTGGGATATTATATGAGCATCGTGAGCAAGGATGCCATCGACAAGGTGGGCGACCTATACATGGAAGGCATAAACGAGCAGATTACCTCGCATTTTCAAACACTCATGGAGTTGAAACTGGAACAGGCGGAGACGGCCAAGGAAGTCGTTTCCGTTGACATAAATGACGTGGACGTGTTATATGACGAGCTGGTTTACAGGGTTCATGTCAGGAACTTCAACTATCTGGCACTTTGTTCGGAGGACGGCGAATTGCAGATGCTTTACGGAGAGCAGATCAAGCTTGCGGACCCGGATTCCTTTTTTGAGTCTATAAGGCGTGGGGATAAGAAGGTGGCGGTGGGTACGGACGCGTCAGGGAACGAGGTGGTCTTGTTCGGCATCATCGCCGACTATCCGATGAAGGACGGGGAAAGGTGCATTGCGATGGTGGCCGCCCTTCCCATAGACTATATCAGCACGATGTTGGAGACGGAGGAAGAGAACTCGCTGATGTCCTCCCAGATTATCCGAAAGGACGGCAGCTTCATCGCAAGCGACCTAAGTACGGAGTATCCGGATTATTTCACCAGCTTGTATGAGCGGTATCAGAAAGACGATCCGAAAAATATTGACAAGTTCGTGCGGGAAATGTCGGATGCCATGGAGAAAAAGGAGAATTTCTCGACGATTCTAAGTTTCGACGGGAGCCGGCAGCAATTGTACTGCACGACGTTGCCATATTCGGAGTGGCACCTGGTGACGATATTGCCATTCGGCATACTGAGCGAGACCGTGAACGGATTGAACCAGAACAGGACGTTAGCCACGCTTGCCATTTTTGGCATCATTCTTGTCGCACTATTGCATATTTTCTATAGATACTATAAAATGACCTGCCAGCAGCTGGATGATTTGGAGGCGGCCCGCCAGGAGGCGTTACAGGCGAACAAGGCGAAGAGCGAGTTCCTCTCGAACATGAGCCATGACATCCGTACCCCGATGAACGCAATCGTGGGCATGACCGCAATCGCAACGGCGCATATTGACGACAAAGAGCAGGTACAAAACTCCCTCAAGAAGATTTCGCTGTCCAGCAGGCACTTGCTAGGGCTTATTAACGACGTGCTGGACATGTCAAAAATCGAAAGTGGCAAGATGACGTTGACGGCGGAACGGATTTCCCTGCGGGAAGTGGTCGAGAGCATTGTCGGCATCGTACAGACGCAGGTTAAGGGAAAAGGGCAGCATTTCAACGTGCACATAGACAACATCGTGGCGGAGAACGTGTATTGTGACAGCGTGCGTTTGAACCAGGTGTTGATGAACTTGCTGTCAAATGCGGTCAAGTACACGCCGGAGGGCGGTAGCATCCAGTTGTCCTTGTACCAGGAGGATGCCCCATCTTCGAAGGGTGAGATGTTCGTTCGGACACATGTCGTGGTCAGGGACAACGGAATCGGCATGACCGAGGAATTCATGGAACATATTTTTGATTCTTATTCAAGGGCGGACAGCAAGCGGGTCCAGAAAACGGAAGGAGCCGGGCTTGGCATGTCAATCACGAAGTACATCGTGGACGCGATGGGGGGAACCATTACCGTGGACAGCGAGTTGGACATGGGAACCGAGTTCCATGTCGTGTTGGACATGGAAAAGGCCGACGTGGAGGAAATCGACATGGTTCTTCCGGCGTGGAAGATGCTGGTGGTGGATGATGACGAGGTGCTTTGCCGTACGGCGACGGAGGCTTTGGAGTCCATCGGCCTGCAGGCGGAGTGGACGTTGAGCGGGGAGAATGCGATTGAACTGGTGACGAGGCATCACCAGATGAGGGACGATTACCAAATCGTCTTGCTGGATTGGAAGCTTCCAGGCATGGACGGCCTGATGGTGGCTCGGCAGATTCGAAAAATCGTGGACAAGGACATGCCGCTCATCCTGATTTCAGCATATGACTGGAGCGAGTTCGAGGCCGAAGCAAGGAAGGCCGGCATCAGCGGCTTTATTTCAAAGCCATTGTTTAAATCGACATTGTTTTACGGATTAAGGAAATACATGGGCGTCGAGGAGGCCCATTGCGAGACGGAAACGGACACGGGGCTGTCTGGGCGGCGCATTCTGGTGGCCGAGGATAACGAACTGAACTGGGAAATATTGGCGGAACTGTTGTCCGATGTCGGTTTGGAACTGGACTGGGCGGAAAACGGGAAGATTTGTTTGGAAAAATTCCAACAATCGTCCAACGGATATTATGACGCGGTGCTGATGGACGTTCGCATGCCGGTCATGAATGGTTATGAGGCTACCAGGTCGATTCGCGCGTCGGGGCATCCAAACGCCGTGGACATTCCGATTATTGCCATGACTGCGGACGCCTTTTCCGAGGATATCCAGCGTTGCCTGGAAAGCGGCATGAACGCGCATACAGCCAAGCCGATTAACCTTGACGAAGTGCTTTCCCTGCTGAAAAAGTACATATTGTAATGAGGATACCGGGGTCAAAAGGTCATGTGCTTCGTGCCTGCATGGAAAAGCATGGCCTTTCGGTTTATAGATGAGATAGAATATCCATGGACCAAGAAGGAGTAAAAAGATGTCGGATGCGACGAAAGAGAAGACGCAGGTCGTGGCGGAAGAGATGGCGCGTCTGCCAGCGATTGTTTATGACTTTTACCGGCCGAGGCCGGAAAGCGCGAAGCCAGGAGAGAGCGGAGCCGACGGCGCAGGGGAAAAGCCGAGGCAGAAAACCCCGTTGCTGCAGAAGAAGGCGGTTCAAAAAGCCAAATGGTTCATAGGGGTTGTGTTCCGCAAACTGCAGGAAATTTATTGCCACAACATTTGTACATATAGTAACATGGTGCTGATTGGGGCGGTCTTTTTATTGTGCATTAGCGGGGCATTTTCCCAGGCGGCGTTTGGCATCCTTGTTTTTTTGAACCTTGTCATTTCCATTTTCTCCGACCGAAAGGAAAGGAAACGGTTGGAGAAGGTGTTGTGGAAAGAAGGCGGCGAAGGGGAACTGGACGAGGTGGTCGTAAGGCGCCGGAAGTCAAAGCTGGAGAAATCATTGGACGCTTATGGCAGGCGGATGGGGGCGGTTGCCGGCGTGTTTGGCCTGGTTTTATTCGTACAGGCCTTTATGTTTCGTAATGAAAGCTTTCGAGGCAGTGTGGTTTCCATGTGTTCTGCCTTCGTGGCGGCCATGCCCATCGGGATGTACGTTTTGAATCATTTCGCGAATTTTGTCGGCGCGGCGCGGCTTTCCAAGAAAGGCCTGAAAGTTCAGGATAAGAGGGCGATCATGCGCCTGGCGGGAACGGATGTGCTTTGCGTTGGGGATTCCTCGCTATTTGGGGAGTTCGATTCGCCCGTCATGGAAGCGCTTCGGGCGTTTCAAGATGACGGCGTGCGCGTCATCTTGATTTCTGGGGAGGAACCGGAAGCACTTTTGGAAAAGGCAAAAAAGGCGGGAATCGTGGAGGACGGACGGTGCGTGGATGCCGCCACGCTGAACGACATGGACGCGATGCGCAAGGCGGTGCTTCGTTCCACGGTGATTGGAAATGCGACGTCACTACAGAAAAGTATCTTTGTCAACATCCTTCGGGAGTCGGGAAACATGGTGACGATGGTGGCAAAAGGCGAGGATGATTGTGCCGCCGTCCAAAATGCCGACGTCAGCGTCGGATTTGCCCCACGGGAAGGGGACACGGCAGGTTTGTCCGACATGTATGCAAAAAGTGGCGGATTTGACTTGCTTGCCACGGCCTACGAGGAAAGCGGCGCGTTGAACCAGAACCTGCGCAATTTGTCAAGTTTGTTTTTCATGAAAAACGTCACCGCGCTTTTGCTGGCGTTGTACGCCGTCGTCTGTTCGATTCCGTACCCCGTCACATTGTCGATGTGGACGTTGCTTGGTATTTTTACAATCGGTATCCCTTCCCTCCCCTTGTTTTTATATACCTTGTCGGACGCGAAGCGTCCGCTGGCGCGTAGCGCGTCAAATACGGGGTGCCCGGATGGGTATACCTTGTCGGACGCGAAGCGTCCGCTGGCGCGGAGCGCGTCAAATACGGGGTGCCCGGATGGGTATACCTTGTCGGACGCGAAGCGTCCGCCGGCGCGGAGCACGTCAGATGTGGGGTGCCCGGATGGGAACGGGGATAAAAAACACGAGGAACGGTTCTTGCTGAAATCGATAAAAAATGGGCTGCCGGCGGCGTTGGCCGGTACGGTGGCAGTAATTGTCTTGTTGCGTTATGGCATCATGTTTGATTTGGATACGGACGGAACGGTCACTGCGGCCGTCCTTTTGTTGGCGTTTGCGGGATTCCTCATGTTGGGAAAGCTTTGTCTGCCAATATCTTCGTTTGATGTCATGTTGCTTGCAATTTGCGTGGCAGGCTTTCTTTGCTGTTTCGTGTTTTGCGGACCATTGTTCGGCATGGCGGTAATGAACATGCGAATCGCCATGTTGCTGGTACTTTTCCTGATTGCGGAAGAATCCTTGTATCGCCTGCTTTGTTTCCTTGTTCAAAAGGCATGGCACGGAAATTCGGCGTAGCCGTCAGGCCGCGCCGAATGGAAAAGATTTCCGGCCGTATGGTGAGGCGTATGGCCTCACGAATAGAAATGTTACTTTCGGTCAATCGGGGTGGCAACGGGTTTGCCGTCCTGATCGACCAAGACGGTCATTTCGGTGCCCGTTTGTTTATTATGGGAGCCCAATATGTAATTCACACTAGTTTCTGGTTCAGCATATCAAAACTACCAACGTCACCATCAGCAGGTAGTTATCAAAGCATTTCCAATTTAAGACGGCAAGGATAAAGTAACCGTTTTTCGACAAATAGTTTCCTTGATTTTTTTCTCATATTGGCGTAAAATAACTTCATGTGGGAATGGTGTGGCGTCGTCGGACGCATCCCCCCAGATTATTTGTGATTGATATACAAGGAGATTTTTATGGCAGCTCGTACATATTATCAAATTTTGGGCGTTTCCCGGGACGCTACATTGGAAGAGATTAGTAACGCCCGCACCGCGTTGGCGAAGATGTACCACCCGGATGCCAACATGCAAAACGGCATCGACACGACCAGCCGGATGCAGGAAATTTTGGAGGCGTATCGTGTGCTTTCCAATCCGGAAACAAGGAAAGAATATGATTTGCAACTGGGCGGAGGGGTGCACCGTGTCTTTAAGACGTTCAGCTTCAAGGACGAGATTCTCGCCCAGAACGCGGAACGGGAGGAGATATTCGTCCATTGTTGGAATGCCGCTTCCGGATTGCAGGAAATCGTGAAGCGGAGCAACCGCCTTCTTGCAAGACAGTCCCGAAGCAAAACATTTTTCACGAAACTGCGGGAGAGGATCGAGCACCAGGAATATATGGAGGCGGATTTGAAAGAAGAGCTGGAAGAACTTGCCATGCAGGCGTTGGAACAAATCAAGGTCCTGCAAAATGCCGAAATTCCGATGGAATATTGGCGACCCGAGAGCATGAATTGGATTTTGATTCATTGGGGACAAAATCCTGCGATTGATTACCATACGTTGGTCGCCCAGTACGACGCGGAACAAAACCAGCATGCCACCGCCGCGGAGCGTCTAAAAAACCATGTCAAAAACCGGCAATTCCAGCAAAGCCTGAAAAAGCTGCTGACCTACGCGTGACAGTCAAGGAGTGCCGCTTCATACCCTCCAGGTATCCCTTAATGCATGTCCCAGCGGGGCGGGCGGACTCTTTGAGCCCGTCAAGGTATATCCTCCGGGTATCCCTTTTTCTGATGCGCTTCGCGCCAGCGGACTCTCCGAATCCGTCAAGTATAGAATGAAAGCAATCAAATTTTACAAGGGTTAGAGCCAGGGCCTGCGACCAATGGGCATTTCCATTGACCGTAAGTCCTGTTTTTCGTTTTCCGATTGCATTCCCTCGTGCCATTATCCCTCTTGGAAGGTTCTAAAGAAACCGTGGTGGGAGTATATTAATAATGGAACAAATTCACGGGGAGCGTGTCAGATGAAAACTTTTCCCAGATTTCGTGTAAAAATGGTTTTGGTGTTTTTACTGGGCATGATGATAAGCGTGCAGCTGTTTGGCGTAAGCTTTGCCAAGGCGGCCGCCGCTGAGGGACAAATGCGAAATGAAACGATACCGCAGGAGGAGACGTCCGCGGGTCCGCAGATTAGCGCCCCGTCGGCAGTGCTGATGGAGGTTTCCACGGGAACCATCATTTATGAAAAGGACGCGGACACGGCAAGACCGCCGGCCAGCGTGACGAAGGTCATGACCATGCTTCTCATTTTCGACGCGCTTGACACCGGGAAAATCAGCCTGACTGATGAGGTGACGGTCTCGGAATTCGCCGCCTCCATGGGCGGCTCCCAGGTGTTTTTGGAGCCGGGGGAGACACAGACGGTGGAGACGATGTTAAAATGCATTTCAGTTGCCAGCGCGAACGATGCCTGCGTGGCGATGGCAGAGTACATATGCGGGAGCGAGGAGGAATTCGTCCGGCAAATGAATGAACGGGCGAAAGGATTGGGCATGACGAACACGCATTTTGTCAATTGCAACGGCCTGGACACGGACGGGCATGAGACGAGCGCGAGGGACATCGCGCTGATGTCGCGGGAGTTGATTACGAAATATCCACAAATCCATGATTATTGCACGATTTGGATGGAAAATATCACGCATACCACCAAGAAAGGAACCTCTGAATTCGGATTGACCAACACGAACAAATTGATACGCCAGTACGAGTATGCCACGGGATTGAAGACGGGCTCCACGGGGCTTGCCAAATTCTGCGTCTCGGCGACGGCAAAGAAGGACGACGTGGAGCTTATCGCGGTCATCATGGCGGCGGACGACTCGAAGAAACGATTCAAGGACGCAACCACGCTTTTGGGGTATGGGTTTAGTAAATGCCAATTGTATCACGACCAGGAACCTCCCAAGCTTGGGAAATTGAAAATTGACGGCGGCGTAAAAGAAGAAATTGAGATTGTATACAAGAATACATTTTCTTACTTGGACACGAGTGGCGGAAATTTGTCCCAGATTACGGCCAAAATCGAATTGGCCGGAGCACTGCCCGCGCCAATCGAGGAAGGGGCAGTGGTGGGAAGGCTCAAGTACGAATGGAACGGAAATGAAATCGGAAGCGTGGACATCGTGGCGGGCGAGGCGGTGGAAAAGGCGAAGTTCGTGGATTTTCTAAAGAAAATTCTTGGGAATATGCGGGTGTAAGGTGCGGAATGGACAGTTTCACCTTGAATTTGAGAGGAAAAGGTGATAGAATAGGCAAGGATTGTTCATGGGTTTTGTTTTGAATACGTGTATACAATCCTTGCAGGAAACGAAAATGTTTCGGGTGGATTTGGCCGCCCGGGAAAATCGGGAGTTTGTATTTATGAAATGGTTCGTTATGGGTGGCGCGTTCCTTCTGGCCGTATTTTTGGAAATATGCCGCGAATTGCATGGCTTTCGGATGACGCATTATACAATTTCCTCGGTCAAATGGCCGAAGGACACGGGAGAGGACAAGGTCTTGTTCTTGAGTGACCTCCACAACCACATGTATGGGGAGCGGAACGAAAAGTTGTTGAAGGCCATCGCCAGGGAGCGTCCGGCAGCGATTTTGATTGGCGGGGACATGCCCGTCGCGAAGGTGGAGACATCGTTTGCCGAAGCGGCCGATTTCGTGGAAAGACTGTGCAAGATTTGCCCCATTTATTATGTAAACGGAAACCATGAGCAGCGGCTTAAAGAATATAAGGAGCGGTTCGGGGACACGTATGGGCGTTATCGGAGGCGCATTTGCAGGGCAGGCGTCATTTTGTTGGAAAATGACAGCGTCTGCCTCGAAATCGGCGGAAAACGGATGCGCGTAAGCGGTTTGGAGCTTCCGTTGGACAGTTATAAAAAGCTGCGCCATTCCAAGGTACGCGTTTCAGACGTCGAGGATAGGCTGGGAGAGTGCCCTCGTGGGGAATACGAGATTTTGCTCGCGCATAACCCCGAGTATGCGGACAGCTACCTCAAGTGGGGGGCGGACCTTGTCCTTAGCGGACATTTGCACGGGGGACTTGTCTGCCTGCCGAACGGTAAGAGTGTGATTACCCCGCAATTCCACTTGTTTCCCCGCCATGCGGGCGAGATGACGTGGGTGGGGGAACAGGCCGTGATTGTCAGCAGGGGACTTGGCACGCACACGATCCACGTGCGGTTGTTTAATCCGGCCGAAGTGGTCGTGCTGCATTTGAAAGGCGAGTGAGAAAATGGCGATACCAGTAAAGCTGGAGGTGTTCGAGGGGCCTCTGGATCTCCTTTTGCACCTTATTGATAAAAACAAAGTGGATATTTATGACATTCCAATCGTGGAAATCACGAACCAGTACATGGAGTACATCCGTAACATGCAGGAGGCGGATTTGAACGTCATGAGCGAATTTTTGCTGATGGCCGCCACGCTCCTGGACATCAAGTGCCGGATGTTGCTGCCGAAGGAAGTGAACGAGGACGGTGAGGAGGAAGACCCGCGCCAGGAACTGGTGGAACAGCTGCTGCAGTATAAAATGTACAAATATATGGCGTACGAGCTTCGGGACCGGCAGGTGGAGGCGGAATTCATCCTTTACCGGAACGAGCCAATCCCGCAGGAAATCCAAGACTACGTGGAGCCGGTTGATTTAGGGGCGTTGCTTGACGGCCTGACGCTTGCCAAATTGCACAAGGTGTTCAAGGAAGTGATGAAGCGGCAGGAAAACAAGATTGACCCGGTGCGCAGCAAGTTCGGTAAAATCGAGAAAGAGGAAGTGCCGTTACAGCTACGACTTGCCTACGTGCAGGATTACGCCAGGAAGTACCGCCTTTTCAGCTTTCGCCAGCTTCTCATGGAGCAGAAGAGCAAGACGCACGTCGTCGTGACGTTTCTGGCGATTTTGGAATTGATGAAGGATGGGACGATCCATGTGACGCAGGACGAGACTTGCGGGGAAATCATGATACAGTCCCTTTTGGAATAGGCGCGGGCGCCAGAACGCAAAAGGCGCGCGGGCGGCCGAAAAAGGCGGCCATGTGCAAGGCGGGCGAATGACATAGGGGGAGTGCGGGATGGAAATTGAAAAACTACAGGGAATTATAGAGGGAATCTTGTTCACGATGGGGGATTCCGTGGAGTTGTCCAAGATTGCCGCGGCAATCGAGCATGACGAGGACACGACGAGGAAAATCATCCACCTGATGATGGACAAGTATGAGGCGCAAGATCGTGGGGTGCGCATCATCGAACTGGAGCACGCGTTCCAGATGTGCACCAAGAAGGAAATGTACGAATACTTGATACGTGTGGCGAAACAGCCACGGCGGTACGTTTTGACGGACGTGATGCTTGAGACGTTGTCCATCGTCGCCTACAAGCAGCCGGTCACGCGCCTGGAAATTGAAAAGATACGGGGCGTCAAGTCGGACCACGCGGTAAACCGTCTGGTGGAGTTCGGGCTGATTGAGGAGGCGGGGCGTTTGGACGCGCCGGGACACCCGATTTTGTTCCGCACCACGGAAGAGTTCTTGCGCAGGTTCTCGGTGCAGACGTTGGACGAATTGCCCACGATTGACCAGGAGCAGATTGAGTCGTTCAAGGCGGAAGCCGAGGACGAGGCGCAGCTCAAATTGGACATTTAGGATTGATTATCCAGGCCAGTCATACGCCGCCTTACGCCGTCATACATATAAAAACAAGAACACATGGCATCGAGGAATGGATGAATCGGAAAAGAAGAATGGGAAGGCGGTTGGCGGCGTTTGCCTGCGCGGTCACGTGCCTTGTATTATGTTGCGTTTGGCCGGCCCGGGCGGCGGGTTTCGTAATCCCGGAAGCGGTCGGGGCGGAGCCCGGAAAGGATTTTGTGATTCCGGAAACGGAAGGGACGGCCGACGGGTCGGGGCTGGAAATCAAGGAACCCGGCCAGTTATACGCCCAGTCGGCAGTATTGATGGATGCGGACAGCGGGCGTATTTTGTTTGCCAAGGATGGTCAGGTGGAACGACCGATGGCGAGCACGACGAAAATCATGACCTGCATTTTGACACTGGAGCATGCGGATTTGGACGCGCAGGCGGAGGTGAGCGGCAAGGCCGCATCCCAGCCGGAAGTGCACCTGGGCGTCCGGGCCGGGCAAAAGTTCCGGGTGGGAGACCTTTTGTATTCCCTGATGCTCGAGTCCCACAATGACGCCGCGGTCGTTTTGGCGGAATACGTGGGCGGGAGCACGGAAGAGTTTGCCAGGATGATGAACGACAAGGCGAAAGAGATTGGCTGCGAGCATACATATTTCATCACCCCCAACGGGCTGGACTCTCAAAACGACGAGGGGACGCACCACACGACGGCCGAGGACCTGGCCAGGATCATGAAATATTGCATCATGGATTCCTCCAAGGCCGGGGAATTCTTGGAAATCACGCGGACGGATTCTTACGCTTTTACGGATCTTGAGGGGAAGTCGTCCTATTCGTGCAACAACCACAATTCCTTCTTAAAAATGATGGACGGGGCGTTGTCAGGCAAGACGGGCTTCACGAACGGCGCCGGATATTGTTATGTGGGGGCGTTAAAGCGGGATGACCGTGTCTTCATCGTGGCACTGCTTGCCTGCGGGTGGCCAAACCACAAGACGTACAAATGGCGCGACACGAGGGAACTGATGGAGTACGGGCTTTCATCGTTTGAGTATGTCGAATTAACCGAACGGCCCGACTTGCGGCCGATCGTGGTGCACGACGGGATTGCCTCCGACAATCAACCCGACACGCAGGCAAAGGTGGAAGTCGAGATGGAGGACGGACTGGAGGGTTACAAGGCACTTTTGCGAAAAGATCAGCGGATTGAAATGCGCACGGAGGTGGAAGAAGCCTTGACGGCTCCCGTCGAGAAGGGGAGCGTCGTGGGCAAGGTGCAATATTTCTGTGATGGCAACTTGCTCTACGAGACGGAGATAAAGACTTGCGAAAGCATAAGAGAACGGACGTTTTCCTGGTGCCTTGGCTGGATTTTCCGTAAGATTGCCTGCTAAGTTCGTCTGTTGAAGGCGGCAAACGGCGATGGCTTTCTTCCCGTTCCGTGCGCAGGCGGGAAAGAAGAGATTAAAATATATCAATGAATCTGATTAAATTTACCACTAGATTAATTGCGCCGTATGTGCTAGTATAGGAAAGGATAAAATACGACAACCGAATTGATAAAATATAAGGAGATGCAATCATGAAAAACTTTGAAAAGTATAAAAGAGCCTATTTTATGCCACCCGAGCCATGTTACGACTGGGTCAGGAAGGACTATATCAACAAGCCGCCCATCTGGTGCAGCGTGGATTTGCGGGACGGGAACCAGGCACTGATCGAGCCGATGAGCCTGGAAGAGAAGGTGGAGTTTTTCAAGTTGCTCGTGTCCGTCGGATTCAAGGAAATCGAGGTCGGCTTCCCGGCCGCTTCGGAGACCGAGTACCAGTTCATGCGCACCTTGATTGAGCAGGACATGATACCGGACGACGTGACGGTGCAGGTGCTGACACAGGCCCGTGAGCACATCATCAAGAAGACGTTCGAGGCGGTAAAAGGAGCCCCACATGCGGTTATACATGTATACAATTCCACGTCCGTCGCCCAGCGCGAGCAGGTGTTCAAGAAAGATAAGGAGCAGGTGAAGCAAATCGCCATCGACGGGGCGAAGCTGTTAAAGGAGCTGGCCGAGCAAACCGAGGGGAATTTCACGTTCCAGTACAGCCCCGAGAGCTTTCCGGGAACCGAGGTAGAGTACGCGCTCGACGTGTGCAACGCCGTGCTGGAAATATGGAAGCCGACGGCGGACCAAAAGGCCATCATCAACCTGCCGACCACCGTGGAAATCGCCATGCCGCACGTGTTCGCCAGCCAGGTGGAATATTTCAACAAGCATTTGTTATATCGTGACAACGTAATCCTCTGCCTGCACCCGCACAATGACCGCGGTTCGGGCGTCAGCGACGCGGAGCTTGGCATTTTGGCCGGGGCGGACCGCATCGAGGGGACATTGTTCGGGAACGGCGAGCGCACGGGCAACGTGGACGTCATCACGCTGGCAATGAACATGTTCTCACATGGCGTGGACCCGGGGTTGGATTTTTCCAACATGACGGAAATCTGCGAGGTCTACGAGAGGCTGACCCGCATGAAGGTTTCCCCGCGCCAGCCTTATGGGGGCGAGCTGGTGTTTACCGCGTTCTCTGGTTCCCACCAGGACGCGATTGCCAAGGGAATGGCCTGGCGGGAGGAAGGAAAGAGCGAGAAATGGACGGTTCCATATTTGCCGATTGATCCCAAGGACGTGGGACGGCGTTATGATTCGGACGTGATTCGCATCAACAGCCAGTCCGGCAAGGGCGGCGTGAACTATATTCTGAAGCAGAATTATGGCATCAGCCTTCCGGAAAAAATGCGCGAGGAGGTCGGCTACCTGGTCAAGGACGTGTCTGACAAGGCACACAAGGAATTGAGCCCGGAACTGGTGTACCAGATTTTCGAGGACCATTACATTACCGCCAAGTCGGTGTTTTCGATTGACGAGTGCCATTTCAAACAAGAGGACGGCATCGTGGCCTCGGCCACGGTAAGCCACGCGGGCAACCGGCACGTCATCACGGGAGTCGGGAACGGCCGCCTGGACGCGGTCAGCAACGCCCTGAAGCATTATTTCGACATCAGCTACGAACTGGCGGTATATGAGGAGCATTCTTTGACGCGCGGGTCGTCTTCCAAGGCGGTGGCCTATGTGGGCGTGAACTGCAACCAGAAGAAGTACTGGGGCGTCGGCATTGACGCGGACATCATCAAGGCTTCCATCGCGGCGCTCGAGGTGGCGGTGAACAAGATTGACGAGGTGAAAGGCGCGGCCCTCGGCAAGGACGCGCGGCTTTTGGAAATCACGAATTATATCCACGAACATTACAAGACGGTGACGCTCGACGAGCTCTCGGAAAAGTTCTTCCTTTCCAAGCCATACATCTCCAAATATATCAAGGAGAAATCCGGCATGACGTTCGGAGACATCGTGCAGAAGATCCGCCTGAAAAAGGCACGGGCGATGTTAAAGAGCGGAAACGCCAGCGTGGAGAGCATTTCCGACTCGGTCGGATACCAGAACGTGGAGCATTTTAACCGGCTGTTCAAGCGGGCTTACCAGATGACCCCGATACAGTTTCGGAATCAGGAAAATAAAAGGAACTGAATTACTGTGGTGAATGGAGGAAATAAGAAATGGAAGGATTACGGATGACAAATGGCGGCAAGGATAAAAAATATAGAAGTATCGGAGTGAAAATCGGCATCGTCGTGGCGGCCATGCAGGTGCTTTCCGTCGTGCTGGCGATGACCATCTGCGTTTTTATGTTCAATTCCCTTGTCGTGAGAATGCAAGAGGAGCGTTGTACGAATGGCACCAACATGTTGGCCAATGAACTCGAGCGGGCATCCGAAGGGGAGGATTTAAACGAGGTTTTGGATAATCTGAAAGAACGCATGGGATGTGAATTTACCATTTTTGAAGGGGATACCAGGGCGTACAGTACCGTAACCCAGAACGGCGAACGGGTGGTTGGCACCAAGCTTTCTTCGAAATTGACCAACATCGTGCTTCAACAAGGCCAAAGTTATGTGGGCGAGGCGGAAATCCTGGGAGAACGCTATCTCTGTTCCTACGTTCCGACAAAAGGGGAAAACGGTCAAATTAACGGACTGATTTTTGCGGGTATCTCTACGGCCGCGGCAAGGCAGGAGACGTTTTTCGTCATTGTTTTGGCCGTCGTGGTGAGTCTGGCTCTCATTGTGGTCTGCGTCGTTCTCATGGCGGCGTATTTACGGCGGCAGGTTTCCGGGCCTTTGGGCGAGATTACGAAAATGGCCAACAGGCTGGAAAGGGGAGAGCTTGGGCTGGCAGGCGGCGAGGAAGCCAAAGCCGGCGTTTACTCCAACGACGAGGTTGGCGTATTGGGGCGGATATTCGAGGATACCATTTGCCGTTTACGGGCTTATATTGGTGAAATTGACGACGTGCTGGGTTCCATTGCCAATGGTGATTTGACTCGGGTTACCAGCCAGGATTATCTGGGAGATTTCCAGTCCGTCAAAAAGTCTTTGGACGGCATCCATGCGGCGTTGAATAGCACCATGGGACAGATTACGGCCAGTGCAGGCCAGGTCACTTCCGGCTCAAGCCAGGTCGCGAGCAGCGCGCAGGCCCTGGCCCAGGGCGCCACGGAGCAGGCCAGTGCCGTTCAGGAAATTTCCGCCACCATTACCGAAATTTCTGAGAGTGCGCGGCGTACGTCGGCCGCGGCGGTGGAGGCGGGGCAATTTGTCGACCAGGCCGGCGCGCAGCTGGGAATCAGCATAGATTATGTAAAGGAACTAAACGTGGCCATGGAGAATATCTCCGGTTCGTCAAAAGAAATTAGCACGATTATCGACACGATTGAAAATATTGCGTTCCAAATTAATATACTTTCCTTGAACGCCGCCGTGGAAGCCGCGCGGGCGGGAACTGCCGGCAAGGGGTTTGCCGTGGTCGCCGACGAGGTGAGGAATTTGGCGGCCAAGTCCGACGAGGCGGCCAAAGCCACACGGGACTTGATCGAGGGTTCCATCACGGCCATCACCGAGGGTGGCATCGCGGTAGAAAAGGTGAACGAGTCTTTGGAGCGAACAGGCCAGATTGCCGGCAACGTGACTTCCAAGATGTCCGTCGTCGTGGAAGCCGTGGAGAAACAAACCGACGCCATCGCCCAGGTTACCGATGGCATTGGACAGATTTCAGCCGTGGTGCAGACAAATTCCGCCACCAGCGAGGAATGTGCGGCGGCCAGTGAAGAATTGTCCTCCCAGGCCGGCCTATTAAATGGATTGACAAGTTCTTTCAAGTTGAAAGGCATGCGCTGATATGCGCATGTCTTAATTTTTTTTTGTTTTATGAATTGAAATTTCGGGAAAGATAGTATATACTACAATAGGCGAAAATTTTTGGTTATAGTCATAATTTTAGTACAAATGTATATGGAGGGCTAAAAGATGAGCTACAATGCAACAAAAAACCCGGCGGGCAGGAGAATTGCCACACTGCTTGACGCGGGCAGCTTTGTTGAAATCGGCGGCGCGGTCACCGCGAGGAGCACGGATTTCAACTTGCGGGCAACGGATACTCCTTCTGACGGCGTCATCACCGGGTACGGGGTAATCGATGGGAACCTTGTGTATGTTTACAGCCAGGACGCGACCGTGTTAAAAGGAAGCGTCGGCGAGATGCATGCAAAAAAGATCGTGAACGTCTACGACATGGCCATGAAGATGGGGGCACCCGTCATTGGCCTGGTGGATTGCGCGGGACTGAGACTGCAGGAGGCGACGGACGCGTTGGAAGCTTTCGGAAGCCTTTATCAGAAGCAGGCACTGGCTTCGGGCGTGATTCCGCAGATTACGGCGATTTTCGGAACGTGCGGCGGCGGCCTGGCGATTATCCCGGGATTGACCGATTTCACGTTCATGGAAAGCGAGAACGGCAAATTGTTCGTGAATTCCCCGAACGCGCTCGACGGCAATGAGAAGTCCAAGTGCGACACCGCAAGCGCCAAGTACCAGAGCGAGACGGCGGGGCTGGTGGACGTCGTTGGCACGGAGGAAGAAATCCTTTCCCAAATCCGTTCCCTCGTCTGCATGATTCCGGCGAACAACGAAGACGACCTCTCCTATGCCGGGTGCGACGACGATTTGAACCGTGCGTGCGGGACGATCGCGAACGCGGCGGAAGACACCGGCATTGCCTTGGCGGAGATTTCCGACGACCGCGTGTTCTTCGAGACGAAGAAGAACTATGGCAAGGAGATGGCGACCGGGCTGATTCGATTAAACGGCATGACGGTCGGCGCGATTGCCAACCGTTCCAAGATTTATGACGTGGAAGGCAATGCAAAGGAGCTTGGCACGGTGCTGACGGTGGACGGCTGCAAGAAGGCCACGGACTTCATCAATTTCTGTGACGCGTTCGGCATTCCGGTGCTGACGTTGACCAGCGTGACCGGTTACGAGGCGACGAAGGCGGCGGAGAAGGACATGGCAAAGAGCGTTGCCAAGATGACTTACGCGTTTGCGAACGCGACCGTCCCGAAGGTGAACGTGGTAGTCGGCAAGGCTTACGGCAGCGCCTACGTGGCGATGAACAGCAAGTCCGTCGGCGCGGACATGGTGTACGCGTGGCCGCAGGCGGAAATCGGCATGATGGACGCCACGATGGCGGCCAAAATCATGTACGCAGAATCCGACGCGCAGACGATGAAGGAGAAGGCGGCAGAGTATAGGCAGCTGCAGTCGAGTCCTATTTCAGCGGCGAGAAGGGGCTACGTGGATGCCATCATCGAGCCGGCGGACACGAGAAAATACGTGATAGGGGCATTCGAGATGCTCTTCACAAAAAGAGAGGACCGTCCGAACAAGAAACATGGTACGGTTTAGTGAGGTGAGGCGAAGTGAAGAATAAAATCAGTGTATTAGGACTCGTCCTTATGCTCGTGCTCAGCC
The DNA here is from genome assembly GCA_910574865.1 of Lachnospiraceae bacterium. Lineage (GTDB taxonomy): Bacteria > Bacillota > Clostridia > Lachnospirales > Lachnospiraceae > Schaedlerella. Next base: position 162,093 of record CAJTDN010000007.1, read on the forward strand.
TCGTGGGCTGTGGAAGTGGCAAGGAGGACGAGGCAGGTTATAATGAAGAGGTACTCAAACAACAGGCCGACTTTATGTTAAGCACGTTCCAGAGTGCGCCGAAGGAAGAATTGGAGGGATTGATTGAGCAACCGGACATGGTGATCGATGTCACGTTCCTCAACTATGGCCTTCGTCTTGGTGCAAGCGAGTTCCGTGAAATGACCAATGCCTGGATCGCAGGTCTGGAAGAGTGTGGCGAAATCAAATCGTATAATTGGACGGAGACGAAGGTGACGAACGAGGGTATCACCCTGATTGCCGAGTTCGAGGCAGAGAAGCGAGCCGGTACCCTGGAGTTCGCGTTCAACCAGAAGACGGACATGGAAAGCATGACGATTAACGCCCAATATAGTATTTCCGAGATTTTGACCAAGGCGGCCTTAAACACCGTTTTGGGAATGGGAACCGTGTTCGTGGTGTTGATTTTCATCGCGTTCATCATTTCCTTGTTCGGCTTTATTCCCGCCCTGGAGAAGAAGCTCTCCGGCAAGAGGGAAGTGCCGGCGGCGAAGACCCTGGTGGAGAAGGAAATCGTGCAGGCGAAGGTTCCTGCTCCGGCGGCGACGGACGATACCGAACTTGTCGCGGTCATCTCGGCGGCCATCGCGGCGGCCACTGGAACGAGCACGGACGGGTTCGTGGTTCGCTCGATTAAGAGAAGAAAAACCAATAGATGGAATTAATTTAGGAGGAAGCAAAAAATGAAAAATTATACCATTACAGTGAACGGCAGCGTATATGACGTGACAGTGGAAGAGAAGGGCGCGGGCGCGGCTCCCGTGGCCGCGAAGGCTCCGGTCGTGACCCCGGTCGCGGCAAAGGCCCCGGCAGCCCCGAAAGCGGCGGCAGGCGCGGGCAGCATCGAAGTAAAGGCGGGCGCGGCAGGCAAGGTATTCAAGATTGAGGCGAGCGTGGGCCAGAGCGTGCAGGCCGGCGACACGGTCGTCATTATCGAAGCGATGAAGATGGAAATCCCAGTAGTTGCCCCGGAGGCGGGAACCGTTGCCAGTATTGATGTAGCAGTAGGCGACGCCATTGAGTCAGGAGCGGTTTTGGCTACATTAAACTAGGTTACCAGGAGGTTTGACAAATGGAATATATTTCAAATACATTAGGAAACCTCATCCAGCAAACGGCGTTTCTGAACCTGACGGTCGGAAACCTGCTGATGATTGCTGTCGCATGTTTTTTCCTATATTTAGCGATCCGGCATGGCTTTGAGCCTCTGTTGCTTGTCCCGATTGCGTTCGGCATGTTGCTGGTAAATATTTACCCGGACATCATGATGCACGCCGAGGACTCGTCAAACGGAATTGGCGGACTTTTGTATTACTTTTTCATATTAGATGAGTGGGCGATACTGCCGTCCCTGATTTTCATGGGAGTCGGCGCGATGACGGACTTCGGCCCCCTGATTGCAAATCCGAAGAGCTTCCTGCTCGGCGCGTCGGCACAGTTCGGTATTTTTGCCGCTTACCTTGGCGCGATGGCGATGGGCTTTTCCGACAAGGCGGCGGCGGCAATCTCCATCATCGGCGGCGCGGACGGCCCGACGTCCATTTTCCTGGCTGGAAAGCTTTCCCAGACGGGACTGATGGGTCCGATTGCGGTGGCGGCATACTCGTACATGGCGCTGGTGCCGATTATCCAGCCGCCAATCATGAAGCTCTTGACCACGGAGAAAGAACGTAAGATTAAGATGGAGCAGCTGCGCCCGGTTTCCAAGTTGGAGCGCATCCTCTTCCCCATCGTGGTGACCATCGTGGTATGTATGATTCTTCCGACCACGGCCCCGCTTGTCGGCATGCTGATGCTTGGCAATCTCTTTAGGGAGAGCGGCGTGGTAAGGCAGTTGCAGGAGACGGCGTCCAACGCGCTCATGTACATCGTCGTCATCTTGCTGGGAACGAGCGTCGGCGCGACGACGAGCGCGGAAGCGTTCCTTACATGGGACACGATTAAGATTGTCGCCCTCGGCCTGATCGCGTTCGCGTTCGGCACGGCGGCGGGCGTCCTTTTCGGAAAGCTGATGTGCAAGGCGACCGGCGGCAAGGTGAACCCGCTGATTGGTTCGGCAGGCGTGTCGGCAGTGCCGATGGCGGCCCGGGTGTCGCAGAAGGTCGGCGCGGAAGCGGATCCGACCAACTTCCTTTTGATGCATGCCATGGGACCGAACGTGGCGGGCGTTATCGGTACGGCGGTCGCGGCCGGAACGTTCATGGCGATTTTTGGCGTGAAGTAGATTACTGGTACCTTGCCGTTACCATGAGCGGCCGAAGGCCGTGAATGACGGTTTACCCCGTAACGAGCCATGGGGAATAAAAATGGAGGAATAGATAAATGGCAGAAATAGTGAAAAAACCGGTTAAAATTACAGAGACCATCCTGCGTGACGCGCACCAGTCGCTGATTGCCACCCGAATGACGACGGAGCAGATGCTGCCCATCGTCGAGAAGATGGACAAGGTCGGCTACCACGCGGTGGAGTGCTGGGGAGGCGCGACGTTTGACGCTTCCTTGCGTTTCTTGAAGGAAGACCCGTGGGAGCGTCTGCGCAAGTTTAAGGATGGATTTAAGAACACGAAGCTGCAGATGCTCTTCCGCGGCCAGAACATCTTGGGTTATCGTCCGTACGCGGACGACGTGGTAGAATATTTCGTACAGAAGTCCGTGGCCAACGGAATCGACATCATCCGTATTTTTGACTGCCTGAACGACATCCGCAACCTGCAGACGGCCGTGACCGCAGCCAACAAGGAAGGGGCCCACGCCCAGGTGGCGATGTCCTATACTTTGGGAGACGCTTACACGATGGAGTATTGGATGGATTTGGCAAAGAGGATTGAGGACATGGGCGCGGGTTCTATCTGCGTCAAGGACATGGCGGGTCTCCTTTGCCCTTACCAGGCGACGGATTTGGTGACGGCTCTCAAGGAAGCGGTCAACATTCCAATTGAAATGCACACACATTATACTTCTGGCGTGGCTTCCATGACATATTTGAAATCGATTGAGGCGGGCGCCGACATCATCGACACGGCCATGTCGCCGTTTGCGCTTGGCACGTCCCAGCCGGCGACGGAAGTGATGGTGGAAACGTTCAAGGGCACCCCGTACGACACGGGACTTGACCAGGCGTTGTTGTCCGAAATCGCCGATTACTTCCGCCCGATTCGCGACCAGGCGTTAGAGAGCGGACTCTTGAACCCGAAGAACATGGGCGTCAACATCAAGACATTGTTGTACCAGGTACCCGGCGGCATGCTTTCCAACCTGACTTCCCAATTGGCGGAGCAGGGCGCGGCAGACAAATTTTACGACGTGCTCGAGGAAGTTCCGCGCGTGCGCAAAGACCTGGGAGAACCGCCGCTCGTTACGCCGTCGTCCCAAATTGTCGGCACGCAGGCCGTGTTCAACGTGTTGATGGGCGAACGTTACAAGATGGCGACCAAGGAGACGAAGGACATCTTGTCCGGGAAATATGGCGCGACCGTCAAGCCGTTCAATCCGGAAGTGCAGAAAAAGGTTATCGGCGAGGACGCGGAAATCATCACCTGCCGTCCGGCGGACTTAATCGAGAACGAGCTGGACACGCTGCGCAAGGAATGCGAGCAGTACATGCAACAAGACGAGGACGTGCTGTCCTACGCGTTGTTCCCACAGGTGGCGATGGACTTCTTCAAATATCGTGAGGCGCAGCAGACGAAAGTCGACGCGGCCGTCGCGGATACGGAAAACGGGGCTTATCCGGTATAGGAGGCTCACGGGGATACAAAACGAATCCAAGGAACGTCCCCCAACCCAGGGACGTTACAAAGGACGAGTGAATGATGACCTTTTCGTGGAGAATGTTTAAGACTCAATCATCCGAAAGTTGAAAAACCAACCCGTTTCGACTTTCGTAAAAAAAGAACGTGACATTCGAAGGCCGGAAACTAACCCCTTTTGGCTTTCGTTAAAAAGAACATGACATTTGAAGGCCGGAAACTAACCCCTTTTGGCTTTCACTAAAAAAGAACGTGACATTCGAAGGCCGGAAACTAACCCCTTTTGGCTTTCGTTAAAAAAACATGACATTTGAAGGCCGGAAACTAACCCCTTTTGGCTTTCACTAAAAAAGAACGTGACATTGAAAGTCGAAAACCAACCCCTTTCGACTTTTATCAGAAAAGACAGGCGTGGGCGGCAGGGAGCGTATCCCTGCCGTCCGTTTATATCAGATGAGGGAATGACTCCGGCGGGCGCTGGATGTCCAGTGGACATCCGTTTAGCGCCGACCGTAACGGAGTGAAGAGGCAGGCGCACAAAGATGTATTTTGTCAGCATAGCTGACTTGTGCGCCGCCGCATGAACGCTGGTGGCGTTCTTGAATAGGGAAGGAGTTGAAAAGAATGGAAGTGACGGAGAAAATCGCGGCATTGCAGTCGTTGATGGCCGAACAGGGGATGGACGCCTACATCGTGCCGACGGCGGATTTCCATCAGAGCGAGTACGTGGGCGAGCATTTCATGGCCCGGGCGTTTTTGACAGGGTTTACCGGTTCGGCCGGTACGGCGGTGGTGACTCGGACGAAGAGCTATCTGTGGACGGACGGACGTTATTTTTTACAAGCGGCCGCGCAGCTTGAAGGCAGCGGAATCATCCTGATGAAAAGCGGGGAGGAGGGAGTGCCGGAAATTGCCGAACTTTTGGAAAAGGAACTCGGCGACGGAGCGGTGATTGGCTTTGACGGACGCACGGTAGGCATTCGCCAGGGAAAAGAGTATGAGGAAATCGCCCGCAGGAAGGGCGGGAAAATCATCTGCCAGGAAGACCTCGTGGATAAAATCTGGCAAAATCGCCCTCCATTGCCACAAAACCCGGCGTTTTCCCTGGACGTGCGTTATGCTGGGGAGGATGTTTCATCCAAGCTGAAGCGCGTCCGGGAAAAAATGGAGGAATACCAGGCGAGCGCGTTGCTTTTGACGGGACTTGACGACATTGGATGGATGCTGAACATCCGTGGACGGGACGTGGAATATTTTCCATTGCTTTTATCCTATGCGGTGGTGACGATGGATGGAGTGGAATTGTACGTGGATGCCCGGAAGCTGGATTCTTCCATAAAGAAACATCTCTTGCACAATTGTATACAGGTGTACAATTATGATTCCATCTATGGGAGGATGAAAAAGTTTACAAAAGATGAGCGGATCTGGCTGGACGAGGCGCAGGTAAATTACGCGTTGTCCCAAAATCTCGCCCCCGACGTGCCGGTCGTAATCGGGGAGAATCCCTTGATTTTGATGAAGGCGGTGAAAAATGACATCGAGGTTGAGAATATTCGCAAGGCTCATCTCAAAGATGGCGTGGCACACACGAAATTTATGTATTGGTTAAAGCAAAATGTCGGAAAAATCCAAATCACGGAAATGAGTGCCTCGGAGAAGCTGGAAGAACTGCGTGCCGAACAAGGCGACTTCATTTCTCCCAGCTTCGGGCCGATCAGCGCATATAAGGAACATGCGGCAATTGTCCATTATTCATCCTCGCCGGAGACGAACGTGGAGTTGAAGCCGGAAGGGCTCTTTTTGACTGATACGGGCGGGAATTATTTCCAGGGATCCACGGACATCACGAGGACGGTGGCCCTTGGCCCCGTCACGGACGAGGAGCGGGCCCATTTCACGACGGTCGTCGCCAGCATGCTGAATTTGGCGGACGTGGTGTTTTTGCATGGCGCGACCGGGATGAACCTGGATTATGCGGCAAGGGAGCCGTTCTGGCGGCAGCGTCTGAATTACAACCATGGCACCGGACACGGCGTGGGATATCTCGGCAACATCCACGAGCCGCCGCAGCGGTTCATGTGGAAGCCGCCCGTAAACGGAAGTGCCGCCCCGGCATTGGAAAAGAACATGGTGATTACCGATGAGCCGGGTATTTATATAGAGGGTTCGCACGGCATCCGCATTGAAAACGAACTTCTGGTTTGCGAGGACGAGAAGAACAAATACGGGCAGTTCATGCGTTTCGAGCACCTCACGTTCGTGCCGATTGACCTGGACGCGCTGGAACCCGGGTTGTTGACGGAGCGGGAACTCGGGCTTTTGAACGCGTACCATGGGCAGGTTTATGAGAAAATCTCGCCGTACCTTGACGAGGAAGAGCGCGGGTGGCTGAAGACGTATACCCGGGAAGTCACGGTTTGAATGGCCGATTTGTTTTTATGGGTACGTGTTTTAAATATGGCACTTGAAAAACGACCGCGCCTAGGGTATACTAATACAACAGAATCGAAGTCATGAAAAAGAGGATTTGAACGTGGGGGAAAGTAGTACGAACAAGCTTTTGCAGCATATTGAGGAGAAATACCAGGGACTTAGCAAGGGGCAGAAGCGTCTGGCGGATTATGTGGTGGAGAATTACGACAAGGCGGTCTTTTTGACCGCCGCCAAACTGGGCGAGGTGGTCGGGGTCAGCGAGTCCACGGTCGTGCGTTTCGCGACGCAGCTTGGTTACAAAGGGTATCCGGGATTCCAGAAAGCCTTGGAGGAACTGGTGCGGAACCGCCTGAATTCCATCCAGCGGATGGAGGTGACGTTCGGCCGTGTCAGCCAGTCGCAGATATTGGAAACCGTGCTGCAATCGGACATTGAAAAAATCAAGTTGACGTTAGGCACGATTGACCACGACGCATTTGACGTGGCGATTGACACGATACTCGCGGCCCGCAAGATTTATGTCGTGGGAATCCGCAGCTGCGCGCCGCTCGCGTCCTTTTTGGCCTTTTATTTGAACCTTATCTGCGAGAACGTGGTGACGGTCAACACAAATAGCGCCAGCGAGGTGTTCGAGCAGCTCATCCGCATCAACGAGCAGGACGTGATTATTGGAATTAGTTTTCCGCGCTATTCCATGCGCACGCTCAAGGCGTTGGAATTTGCCAGCAACCGTCAGGCGAAGGTCATTACACTAACGGACAGCACGCATTCGCCGATGAACCTCTATTCCTCCTGCAACCTGATTGCCAGGAGCGACATGGCTTCCATCGTGGACTCACTGGTGGCGCCATTAAGCGTCATCAACGCTCTGGTCGTGGCACTGTGCATGAAAAAGAAGAAAGAAGTCGTGACCACGCTGGAAATGTTGGAGCGGTTGTGGGGCGAATACCAAGTTTACAGCGCGGACGAGCTGAACCCGTTGTCAGACCTGGGGGAAGAGTAAGTCCGTACGGACGTGGTGGATTGCGGGAGCGCGAAGCGCGGGCGATTTGTGGTATTCATGGAAACCCAAAGCGAATCGAGAACGGGAGAGTGAACATTGGACAGGGTCATCATTATCGGCGGTGGGGCCGCCGGAAGCCTGGCAGCCATCTTCGCGGCCAGGAACGGGCGGGAAGTGTATTTACTGGAAAAAAATGACAAGATTGGGAAGAAGCTTTACATCACGGGGAAGGGACGGTGCAATTTGACGAACGCGGGAGACATGGAGGACTTGTTCGCGGCGGTGTCCACGAACCGAAAGTTTCTATACAGCGCGTTTTACGGCTTTACGAACTGGCAGGTGATGGGCTTTTTCGAGGAACTCGGGGTCGGGTTAAAGACGGAGCGGGGGAACCGCGTGTTCCCGGCATCGGATCATTCTTCCGACATTATCCGGGCGATGCAGAAGGAAATGGAACGCCAAAACATCCACGTCCGTTTCCGCACGGCCGTCAAGGAAGTCTTGGTGGAGAATGGAAAATTTTGCGGCGTGCGGCTGGCGAACAAGGAAGTTTTGACCGGGAATGCCTGCATCGTGGCGACCGGTGGGCTTTCCTATCCTTCCACCGGTTCCACCGGGGACGGGTACCGTTTTGCCAGAAAGGCCGGACACGAAGTGGCGGAACCCATTCCCTCCCTCGTGCCGATGACGGTGAAGGAAACCTACGTGAAAGAGCTGCAAGGGTTGTCCTTGAAAAACGTGTCCGCGTCCATTTATGACGGGAAGAAAAAATTGTTCGAGGAGTTCGGGGAAATGCTGTTCACCCACTTCGGGGTCAGCGGTCCTTTGATGCTTGGTGCCAGCAGCGTCGTGGGGCGGACGTTGGCCAAGAAGGAATTGACACTTTGCATCGACTTGAAGCCGGCGCTTTCCAAGGAACAATTGGACCAGAGGATTTTGCGGGACTTTGCGGCAAACAAGAACAAAAAGTTCAAGAACGTGTTGGACGGGCTGTTTCCCGCCAAGTTGAGGCCGGTCATGACAAGGCGGGGCGGCATTGCCCCGGACAAGCCGGTCAACGAAGTCTCGCGCGAGGAACGGACGCGGTTCGTTGAACTTGTCAAAGATTTCAAGATGACGCTCATCGGCCTGCGCGGATACGACGAGGCGGTGATTACCAAAGGCGGGGTTTGCGTAAAGGAAGTCAATCCCCAAACAATGGAGTCGAAGCATGTCAAGGGGCTTTACTTTGCCGGCGAGGTCTTGGACTTGGACGCGAGGACGGGCGGCTTTAATTTGCAGATTGCGTGGTCCACCGGATATTTGGCGGGGACACACGCGGGAGGAGGAAAAGTTCATGGGATATAACGTGGCGGTGGACGGCCCGGCCGGAGCCGGGAAGAGTACGATCGCGAAACTGGTGGCAAAGGAGAAGAACTATATTTACGTGGACACGGGGGCGATGTACCGCGCCATGGCCATTCATTTCCTGGGAAAGGGGATTGCCCCGGAAAACGTGGCGGACGTGGCAGGAGCCTGCCAGGACGCGGACGTGACGATTGACTACGAGGACGGTATCCAGCAGGTTTACCTGAACGGGGAAAACGTCACCGACAGGCTGCGCACGGAGGAAGTGGGCAACATGGCTTCGAAGACCTCGCAGATTCCGGCCGTGCGGGAAAAATTGCTGGAATTGCAGCGGGGACTGGCGAGGGAGAAGGACGTCATCATGGACGGGCGCGACATCGGGACATGCATTTTGCCGGATGCCGACGTGAAAATTTATTTGACGGCGAGCGTGGAGACGCGAGCCAGGCGCAGGTTCGAGGAATTAAAGGAAAAGGGCATTCTTTGTGACTTTGACGAGATTGCCAGGGACATCAAGGAGCGCGACGAGCGTGACATGAATCGCGCTACGGCACCGCTTCGCAAGGCCGACGACGCACACCTGGTCGACAGTTCCCACATGACGATTGAGGAAGTCGTAAGTGCAATCTGCGGATATTGCAAGTGAAAGAATGCCATGAAAGGCCAACTTTGCGCAATCCGGGATTTGCGTGGTTTGAAATTGGCGGGGGCGGATTTTGACGGTGGGCGGGCAAGGGTGGATATATAAGGACGAGGGAGGTGGCAAGGTGAGAGTGGTGAGGGCGAAAACCGCCGGGTTTTGTCCCGGCGTGAAACGCGCGGTGGAGATGGTCTACGAGCAGGTGAGAAAAAACGGCGGGACGAAGATATATACTTATGGCCCTATTATCCATAACGAGGAGGTCGTCAAAGACCTGCGGTCGAAGGGTGTCCTCGTCATCGAGGACGAGGAAGGGCTTGACCGTGTGGATGAAGGAATCATCGTCATCCGCTCCCATGGCGTGGAACGGCGGATTTATGAAAAATTGAAGTCTAAGGACCTGACAATCGTGGACGCGACCTGCCGGTTCGTCAAGAGGATCCATGACATCGTGAGGGAAGAAAGCGAAAGCGGACGGTTCATTCTGATTATAGGCAACCCCGGCCATCCCGAGGTGATCGGCATCCGGGGCTGGGCGGGGGAACGCTCGGCGGTCGTCCAAAATGTGGAAGATGTCGAAAATTTCCCCATAAATAGAGGGGAAAAAGTGTGTGTCGTCTCGCAAACGACATTTAATTACAATAAATTTAAAGATTTAGTTGAAATTATTTCAAAAAAGAGTTATGATGTTAATGTTGTAAACACCATCTGTAATGCGACGAAGGAGCGTCAGGCAGAAGCTCTCGACATCGCAAGACATGCGGATGCCATGATTGTGATTGGCGACAAGCATAGCTCCAACACCCAGAAGCTGTACGAGATATGCGAAAGGGAATGTAAGGCTACGTACTACATACAGACACTTGACGATTTGAATTTGAATCAATTAAGGTCCGTGGAAACAGTAGGTATTACAGCAGGGGCATCCACGCCCAACAATATAATTGAGGAGGTTCAAAATAATGTCAGAATTATCATTTGAACAGATGCTAGACGAGTCAATTAAGACGATCCACAATGGCGAGGTCGTGGAAGGGACGGTTATCGACGTGAAACCGGAGGAGGTCATCCTGAACATCGGGTACAAGTCGGACGGTATCCTTTCCAAGGGCGAGTATACCAACGACCAGTCCGTTGACTTGACCCAGGCGGTGCACGTTGGCGACACGATGACCGTTAAGGTATTGAAAGTAAACGACGGGGAAGGGCAGGTGCTTCTGACCTACAAACGTCTTGCAATGGAAAAGGGGAACGAGAAGCTTCGGGAGGCCTTTGAGAACAAGGAGAAGCTTCGTGCGACCGTGACGCAGATTCTGGGCGGCGGTCTTGGCGTTGAAGTGGAGGGCGCGAGGGTGTTCATCCCGGCCAGCCTGGTTTCCGATACGTACGAGAAGGACTTGGGCAAGTTCGCGGACCAGGAAATCGAGTTCGTGATCAGCGAGTTCAATCCGAGAAGGAACCGCATCATCGGCGACAGGAGGCAGCTTTTGGTGGCCGAGAGGGCGGAAAAGCAAAAGGAATTGTTCGCAAGGCTCAACATTGGCGACACCATCGAGGGAACCGTGAAGAACGTGACCGATTTTGGCGCGTTTGTCGATTTGGGCGGCGTGGACGGCCTGCTCCACATTTCCGAGATGTCCTGGGGCAGGGTGGAGCACCCGAAGAAAGTGTTTAAGACGGGACAACCTTTGAAAGTGTTGGTAAAGGACATCCGTGACACGAAGATTGCGCTGAGCTTGAAGTTCCCGGAGACCAATCCGTGGGTAGACGCCGACGAGGAGTTCGCGGTTGGTTCCACCGTGACGGGCAGGGTTGCCCGCATGACGGATTTCGGCGCGTTCGTGGAATTGAAGCCGGGCGTGGACGCGTTGCTCCACGTGTCACAGATTTCCCGGGCGCATGTCGAGAAACCGTCGGACGTTCTTTCCGTCGGCCAGGAAGTGACGGCGAAAATCGTGGATTTGAACGTGGCGGACAAGAAAATCAGTCTGAGCATGAAGGCTCTGGAATTGTCAGACGAGTAAGGGACATGGTAAAACGGGGCCGCTACACTGGTGATTTGTAAAATCGAAAGGTGTGGCGGCCCTTTTCTTGTGACATGGGAAACCTTGTCCCCAAATGTTTTATATTTAACGTTAAAATATCGACAAGATGTTCGACAAAAGATACAAAAAATATACTTCTTAGACTAGATTTTCTGCATATGGTCTAGTAAAATAGAAAAGTATGAGACGTAAAGAAAGGAGAGCACAAATGGCATTGTTTACATTTAAAGGCGGAATCCATCCCGACGATGGCAAAAGCCTTGCCAAGGACCAGCCCATCAGGAAGATTTTGCCCACGGGAACGTTGATTTACCCGCTTTCCCAGCATATCGGGGCACCCGCGGTGGCGTTGGTCAAGAAGGGGGATCACGTCCTCAAGGGACAAAAGATCGCGGATGCCGGCGGATTCGTGTCCGCCCCGATTTATGCCTCGGTATCGGGGCAGGTGAAGTCGGTTGAAAAGCACCTGAACCCGACCGGGAGCAGCGTGGATTGCATCCTGGTTGAAAACGACGGCGATTATAAAGAGGTTGAGTACCCGCCGGTCAAGCCGCTTGACAAGATGTCGCGCGATGAAATCATCGGACAGATTGGGGAAGCGGGCATCGTCGGCATGGGCGGGGCCGGGTTTCCCACCCGCGTGAAGCTGTCGCCAAAGGAACCGGAAAAGATTGACTACATCATCGCCAACTGCGCGGAGTGCGAGCCTTACATCACGGCAGACTACCGCAGGATGTTGGAACATACGGGGGAACTGGTCAGTGGCATGCGGGTCGTGTTGTCCTTGTTCGAACATGCCAAAGGCGTGTTCGCCGTGGAGGACAATAAAAAGGACTGTATCGCCAAACTTCGGGAGGCCATAAAAGACGAGCCGCGCATGGAGGTTTGCGAGCTGGTGACAAAGTACCCGCAGGGGGCGGAGCGCCAGTTGATTTACGCCGTCACGAAGCAGGCCATCAATTCCACGATGCTTCCGGCAGACGCGGGCTGCATCGTGGACAACGTGGAGACGCTCATTGCCATCCACCATGCAGTGATAGAGGGAAGGCCGTTGACGGAGCGCATCGTGACCGTGAGCGGGGACGCGGTGAAGGCGCCAGGCAATTTCCGGGTGCTTTTGGGAACGAACCATGAGGAACTGGTCGCGGCCGCGGGCGGCTTTGTGACGGAACCGGAAAAAATCATTTCCGGCGGCCCGATGATGGGATTTGCCATGATCACGACCGACACGCCGGTCACCAAAACTTCCTCGGCGTTGCTCGCCTTCGCGAAGGACGTCGTGGCGCAGAGTGCGGAGAGCGCCTGCATCAACTGCGGCCGTTGCGTGGAGGTGTGCCCGAGCCGCATCATTCCTTCCCGGCTGGCGGATTACGCCAAGCGTCAGGACGAGGCGGCTTTCGTCGCACAAAACGGCCTGGAGTGCGTGGAATGTGGTTCCTGCAGTTACGTGTGTCCGGCCAAGCGGCAGTTGAAGCAGGCCATCGGTTCCATGCGGAAGACCGCGCTGGCAAACAAAAAGAAGAAATAGAGAGGTGAGAGACAGTGAATAATAAATTGAAAGTATCATCTTCGCCCCACGTCCGGGACAAGGCGACCACCGGCAGCATCATGTTGATGGTAGTGATTGCGCTCTTGCCCGCTACCTTCTTCGGGATTTATAATTTCCGCCATGAGCATGCATGGCTCCTCGTCCTTGTCACGACGGCGGCCGCCGTCCTGACGGAGTACATATATGAGCGCGCGCTGCACAAGCCCATCACGGTCAGGGACTGCAGTGCACTCGTGACGGGACTTTTGCTGGCCTTGAACCTCCCGCCGACGTTGCCGGTCTGGATGGGGGCGCTGGGGTCGATATTCGCGATACTGGTCGTGAAGCAGTTGTTTGGCGGCCTGGGGCAGAACTTCATGAATCCCGCGCTGGGGGCGCGCTGCTTCCTCCTGATATGCTTTACGGGACGGATGACGACGTTTACCTACGACACCGTGACGGGGGCGACGCCATTGGCCGCGTTAAAGGCAGGGGAGTCCGTCGACACCATGAGCATGCTGCTCGGCAACACGGCCGGAACGATTGGTGAGACTTCGGTCATAGCGCTTTTGGCCGGTGCCATCATTTTGCTGTGGACGGGAATCATCGACTTGCGGATTCCCGGCACGTACATCGTGACATTCGTGGTTTTCATTCTTTTATTTGGCGGGCACGGGTTCGATTTGCAGTACGTCACGGCCCACCTTTGTGGTGGTGGCCTGATGCTTGGGGCATGGTTCATGGCGACGGATTACGTGACTTCCCCGATTACGAAGCGGGGACAGATCGTATACGGAATCTGTCTTGGCATATTGACGGGGTTGTTCCGGCTTTTCGGCGGCTCCGCCGAGGGCGTGTCCTACGCCATCATCATCAGTAACCTTCTGGTTCCATTGGTTGAAAAGGTTACTCTTCCAAAACCATTTGGTAAAGGAGGAGAGAAATAATGAATAAGATTATAAAGAACGCAATGATTTTGACGGCCATCACCTTGATATCCGGGTGCCTTCTGGGACTCGTCTACGAGATTACCAAGGAGCCGATTGCCCAGGCGCAGGAAAATGCCAAGCAGGCCGCGTATAAGACGGTTCTCGCCGAGGCGGATTCGTTCGAAGACGTGGAAGTGGACGAGGAAGCCGCCTTTGAGCCGCTCGTGGCGGCCGGATACGACGCGGATTCCATTATGGAGGTCGCCGTGGCCAAGGATGCGAACGGCAAGGAGATTGGTTACGTCATCACCGTGGCCTCGCACGAGGGGTACGGCGGCGACATCGAGATTTCCGTGGGCATATTAAACGACGGGACGGTGAAGGGCATCGAGATGCTTTCCATCGGCGAAACGGCGGGACTGGGCATGAAAGCCAAGGAGCCGGAGTTCAAGAACCAGTTCCAGGATAAGCAGGTGGACGTGTTTTTCTATACCAAGAGCGGCGAGGAAGGGGAGGACAAAATTGACGCGCTAAGCGGCGCGACGATTACCACGAACGCCGTGACGAACGGAGTAAATTCCGCGCTTGTATATTTCCGCGAGGTGTTAGGAGGTGGCAGTGGTGAATAAGTATATGGAACGGCTGTATAACGGCCTGGTAAAGGAGAACCCCACCTTCGTGCTGATGTTGGGAATGTGCCCGACGCTGGCGGTCACGACCTCCGCCATCAACGGCGTCGGCATGGGACTTTCCACGACGGTGGTGCTGGTGCTCTCCAACATGTTGATTTCCATGCTGCGCAAGATTATTCCGAATTCCGTGCGCGTGCCGGCATTCATCGTGGTCGTGGCATCGTTCGTGACCATCGTGCAGTTTTTAATGGAAGGGTTCGTCCCGAGCTTATATGATTCCCTCGGAATCTACATTCCGCTTATCGTGGTAAACTGCATCATCCTCGGCAGGGCCGAAAGTTACGCCTCGAAAAACCCCGTCGTCCTCTCCATCATGGACGGCATCGGCATGGGACTCGGGTTTACCGTGGGACTGACCGCGATTGGCTTCGTCAGGGAATTGATTGGGGCCGGAACGGTGTTTGGCTTCCGTGTGATGCCGGAAGCGTACGAGCCGCTGACGATATTTATCCTGGCACCGGGCGCGTTCTTCGTCCTCGCCGCGTTAACGGCCCTGCAGAACGTGTTTAAAAACCGCGCGAAGACAAAAGGGGCCGCCGTGAACGGCGCGGGTGCGGAGTGTGCGGGCGGCACGGGGTGCGAGTCTTGTGCAAGCCGCGAGACGTGCGGCGGCAAGATGGTATTTTCCGGTATGACGGAACAAGAGAAGGGAGGGGAAGCGAAATGAAAGAATTGCTATTGATCGCGATAGGATCCGCGCTGGTAAACAACGTCGTGCTCAGCCAGTTCCTTGGCATTTGCCCGTTCCTGGGCGTTTCCAAGAACGTGAAGACGGCGGCCGGCATGGGCGGGGCCGTGGTGTTCGTCATCACGATTGCCTCCTTCGTGGCAAGCGTGATTTATAAGTTCATCCTCGTCCCGACCGGGTTTGAATACTTGCAGACCATCGTGTTCATCCTCGTGATTGCGGCGTTGGTACAGTTCGTGGAAATGTTTTTGAAGAAGGCGATGCCCCCGCTTTACAACGCGCTGGGCGTGTACCTTCCCCTCATCACGACCAACTGCGCGGTACTCGGCGTGGCGCTTACGAACGTACAGAAGTCCTACGGCATCTTGGAGAGCGTGGTGAACGGAATCGCGGTGGCGGTCGGTTTCCTTGTCGCCATCGTGCTGATGGCGGGCATCCGTGAAAAAACGGAGCACAACGACATTCCAAAGGCGTTCCAGGGAACCCCGATCGTGCTCGTGACGGCCGGACTGATGGCAATCGCGTTCTTCGGGTTTTCCGGGTTAATTTAGTTGACGGGAGGAAAAAAATAGATGGTAACAGGAATTATTATAGCGGCAGCGATTGTCGGCGGAGTCGGACTGTTCATTGGTATTTTCCTCGGTTTTTCGGGAAAAGCGTTCGCGGTGGAAGTCGATGAGCGCGAGGAGGCGATTCTTGGCGTATTGCCTGGCAACAACTGCGGTGGCTGCGGCTACGCGGGATGTTCCGGCCTGGCCGCCGCCATCGTGGCGGGTGAGGCGGAGGTCGGCGCGTGTCCTGTCGGCGGCGCGCCGGTGGCGGCGAAAATCGGCGCCATCATGGGGCAGGAGGCCGGCGAACAGAAGCGCATGGTGGCTTTCGTGAAATGTGCCGGGACCTGCGAGAAGGCACAAAACGAATATGAATATTATGGAATCAAAGACTGCGCCATGGTGAACATGATGCAGGACGGCGGCCCTAAGGGATGCGACTACGGGTGCCTGGGCTTTGGAAACTGCGTGAAGGCCTGCCCGTTTGACGCCATCCACATCATGGAGGGGATTGCCGTTGTTGACAAAGAAAAGTGCAAAGCTTGTGGAAAATGCATCGCCGCTTGCCCGAAGAAACTGATTGAGCTTCTTCCGTATGACCAGAAGACGTTCGTACAGTGCAATTCCCATGACAAGGGCAAGTCATTGATGGACGTCTGCCTGGTGGGATGCATCGGCTGCCGCATGTGCGTGAAGAATTGCGAGGCGGGAGCCATCACGGTGACGGACTTTTTAGCCCACATCGACCCGTCGAAGTGTACGAATTGTGGCGTGTGCGCAGATAAATGCCCGCGGAAGATTATTACGCCGCGGAAGATACCGGTATCGTGACGTTTTAGGTATTGAAGGCCATGCTTTTTATTGGAAACAAAGAAGCATGGCTTTTTTATGTCATAGGAAACTTCGTTCCCCATGCCATAAAAACCCTCCGGGAGGATGCGTACAAGCGCGAAAAGAAACGTGTCGCTAAAGCGGCCGCGCTTGGCGCGAGAGTTTCGCAAGCGAAACTCTTTGTTCTTTTCGCTTTCCGGCATAATGCAGTTCATAATCTTTCGTGATAAAGACGGCCTCCACGTTTTCCAAGGATTCTATAAGTTTCGTTCCTTCCTCGAGTCCCAGCGCGAAGCAACAGGTGCTTAACGCGTCCCCGCTCACGGAGTCGTCGGAAATGACGGTGACTTGCAACAAGTCATTTTCGAAGGGCATCCCGGTTTCCGGGTTTAGGATATGGTGGTATAGTTTCCCATCCTTTTCAAAATAGCGTTGGTCGATGCCGGAGGAGACGATGGAACAGTCGGCCGCCTCGACCGAGGTAATTGCTTGCCCGCTTTTGTCAAACGGCCGTTGGATGCCGATGCGGTAGTTGCTCCCGTCGTACTTTTTCCCAATCAGGAGGACATTCCCACCAAGGTTGATATACCCGTGTTCCACGCCTTCGCCGACCAAATATTCCTTGAGCCGGTCGGCGATGTAACCTTTGGCGATGCCGCCAAGGTCCAGTTTCATGCCGGGAACGAGGAGGGTGACTTCGTTCCCCTCGATAAGCACGTTCTTGTAGTTTACGAGGACGCGGGCTGATTCCCTTGCCTCCTTGGATGGAATGGAGGGATTTTGCGTGTCGTGGAAATTCCATAAATCGCTTACCGGGGCAATCGTGACATCAAAATTTCCATCTGATAACTCGCCATAATAAAGTCCTTGCCTGATTAAGCCGGCCGTCTCGGGGGAAACTTCCACCGCGACTTGCGGCGAAGCGTTGACGCGCGAAATCTCGCTGGTTGGAATTTCCTTGCTGAGCAGTCCCTCATAGTAGGAGCACATTTCTTTGCATGTCTCCAGCATTTCCGGCGTCCCTCCCTGGATGCGGATTTGCACGACCGTGTCAAAATAGATTTCCGTCATCGCCAATTCCTCGGGTTCCCCGGCACGGCATCCACAAAGAAGCACCATGGCGGCTACCAAGAGGAAAGGTGGCAAAAGGCGGAGCATGGGGAGGGTGGAAAAAATTTTTTTCATTATTTTCATAATACCTCGTTTCAGTTAAAATGGTAATCCCTATTATAGCAAGAAATGAGAAAAATACAATCGAACATGTGATTGCATTTGTATAAATTGTGTGTTATGATAATAAGATGTTGGGGTCAAAATCCAGTGAATTTATATACTGGGGTGTTCGTCATATTACCATATAGGAATGCATTGAAAGGGAAATTTTGTCATGATATCGTATATTAAAGGAGAACTGGCCGGGTTCGAACAGGACAAGGTAATTGTCGACGTTGGCGGGGTCGGCTATGGGATTTTCATGCCGGAGCGTTCAATGGGGCAGTTGCCGCGGGCGGGAAGCGAGGTCAAGATTTATACATATTTGAACGTCCGTGAGGACGCGATGCAGTTGTTCGGGTTCCTTTCACAAGACGAGGTACGGCTGTTCAAGCTGCTAATCGGGGTGAGCGGGATTGGCCCCAAGGGAGGACTTGGCATCCTTTCCGCGTTGTCGGCGGACGACTTGCGCTTTGCCGTGCTCTCGGGGGACACGAAAGCGATTTGTGCCGCCCCCGGCATCGGGAAGAAAACGGCGGAAAAGCTCATCATCGAATTAAAGGACAAGCTGGACCTGGAGGACGTGCTGGAGCGTTCCACAAGAGTGGATGAGGGTGTTTTGGCAAGTGCCGGGGGCATGTCCGTTGGCGACATCCAGTCGGATGCCGTGCAGGCACTGGTCGCGCTTGGATATGGCAGTACGGAGAGCATGAAAGCCGTCAAGAAGGCGGGCGATGCGTATACGACCGTGGAGGAACTGCTCAAGGCGGCGTTGAAAATGATGTTTTGATTTGTGGCGGGGCCGTGAAAAGGCGGCAAGGTCATGATTGTCAGATGAAACGAGGAGTAAATAAGGAAATTATATGGGCAAGAGAATCATCACGACAGAAAACCTGGAAGAGGACCAGAAAATTGAAAACCACCTGCGCCCTCAGTATTTGAAAGATTATATCGGGCAGGAAAAGGCAAAAAACATGTTGGACGTCTATATCCGGGCGGCCAAGGAGCGCAACGACGCGCTCGACCACGTGCTGTTTTATGGCCCGCCCGGGCTGGGAAAGACCACCCTTTCCGGCATCATTGCCAACGAGATGGGGGTGAACCTGAAAATCACGTCCGGCCCCGCAATCGAGAAGCCGGGGGAGATGGCGGCCATTTTAAACAACCTGCAGGAGCACGACATTTTGTTCGTGGACGAGATTCACCGCCTGAATAGGCAGGTGGAGGAAGTATTGTACCCGGCCATGGAGGACTTTGCCATCGACATCCTGATTGGCAAGGGGGCGACCGCCCGTTCCATCCGCTTGGACTTGCCGAAGTTCACGCTGATCGGGGCCACCACCCGGGCGGGGATGCTGACCGCGCCGCTGCGCGACCGCTTCGGGGTCATCCACCGCCTGGAATTTTATACCGAGCAGGAGTTGACGGCCATCGTGCTCCGTTCGGCAGAGGTGCTGCAGGTTGAAATCGAGGAGAAGGGCGCGAGGGAGCTGGCCAAGCGTTCACGGGGAACACCGCGCCTGGCCAATAGGCTTTTAAAGCGCGTGCGGGATTTTGCCCAGGTGCAATATGACGGCGTGATTACCGAACGCGTCGCCAACTACGCGCTCGACCTTTTGGACGTGGACAAATACGGTTTGGACCATACGGACCGCAACATATTGGCCACGATGGTTGAACGTTTCCATGGCGGGCCGGTAGGGCTTGACACGCTGGCCGCCTCGATTTCCGAGGATGCCGGGACGCTGGAGGACGTTTACGAGCCATATTTGTTAAAGAACGGCTTCCTCCAGAGGACGCCGAGGGGACGCGTCGCGACCGAGCTTGCCTACCGGCACCTAGGAATCCCTTGGGAAGAAAAGTGATGAAAAATATGTAAAAAACAGTTGGTTTTTGCAAACGGATAGTTTATAATGAATAGATAAGAAACGCAAGGAGATGAAGCCATGAGTTCAGCAAAGCACATTACGGAAGTCCTGATCGGGGGAAAAGTCTATACGCTAAGCGGTTTTGAGGGCGAGGAATATTTACAGAAGATTGCCTCTTATTTGAACCATAAGATTACGGAATGCACGAATAGCGAGGGGTATCGGAAACAGAGCGCGGACACACGGAACGTACTCCTTGCACTAAACATCGCGGATGACTATTTCAAGGCCAAAAAGCAGGGTGATTCCTTGGAGAGCGACATTGAGCTGAAGGACAAGGAGATGTACGACTTGAAGCACGAGCTGATATCCGTCCAGATCAAGTTGGAAAATGCAGAGAAGGAACTGGCCAAGATGAAAGAGGAGAACAACAACCTGCAGATGCAGATTGTGAAGCTTGAGACAGAAATGAAGAATCGCAGAAAGTAAACGTGCATGGGCTGTCCATATCTGGCAGCCTGTTTTAAAAATAGCATGGCATGCCGGAAGCGTCCATGGAAAGGATGCGGGCAGGGAACAGGCAAGGAGCATGAATGGGTAAGGACGTGAAGGGACAAGGAAGGGCAGGACGGCTTGTAAACGGGCCGAATGGGCTTGCAAAAGAAGCGGACACGGTTGAAAATGGATTTGGGACGCTTGCAGAAAAGGTGGAGGTGCTTGCACCGGCCGGGTCTTTCGATAGCTTGAGGGCGGCCGTGGCCGCCGGGGCAGACGCGGTGTACGCCGGGGGGCGGCGGTTCGGCGCCCGCGCTTTCGCGCAGAATTTTTCACGGGATGAATTACTGGAAGCCATCGATTATTCCCATCTGCATAGATGCCGTTTTTATTTGACCGTCAACACGCTCTTGAAAAATGACGAGATCCGGGAACTTCCAGGTTACCTGAATCCTTTGTACGAACATGGCCTTGACGCGGTCATCGTGCAGGATGTCGGCGTGCTTGGGGTGGTGCGGGAATGTTTTCCCGGATTGGACATCCATGCCAGCACGCAGATGACCATCACCGGGGTGCACGGCGCGCGTTTTTTAAAACAAGCGGGCGCGGTACGGGTGGTACCGGCCAGGGAATTGTCCCTGGAGGAAATTCGCCGCCTGAAAGAACGTACGGGCATGGAAGTGGAGTGCTTCGTGCACGGTGCCTTGTGCTACTGTTATTCCGGGCAGTGCCTGATGAGCAGCATGATTGGCGGACGGAGCGGCAATCGCGGACAGTGTGCCCAGCCATGCCGCCTTTTCTACCAGGCAGGGACGCGAGGCGGCCATTTATTGAGCATGAAGGATATCTGCACGCTGGATTTGATTCCCCGGCTTGTCGGGGCGGGGATTGATTCATTTAAGATTGAAGGACGGATGAAGCGTCCCGAATACGTGGCGGGCGTGACGGCGGCCTATCGAAAATATGTCGACTTATATTTGGAGCGTGGGAAAGACGGGTTCCATGTGGAGGCGGAAGACAAGGAGCGCCTGCTTGACTTGTTCAACCGGGGCGGATTCCACAAGGGATATTACATGCAAAAGAACGGGCGGGACATGATTTCCCTGGAGCGTCCCGGCCACGCCGGGGTGGCGGCGGTCAAGGTGCTTTCACAAAACGGGCGTGAACTAAAGGGAATCGCCATGACGCGAATCTTTGCAGGCGACGTGTTGGATTTTTCCGATGAAAAAAATTCTCCCGGCGCGGCAGGCAGGAAAGGTGGCGCGCCGGCCAATACGGATAAGGAGGATTCCTGGAAATATACTTGCGGGTTTTCGGCAAGGAAAGGGGATCGTGTCACGTTACTGGCTCCAAAGGGCAAAAAAATCACGGTGGGACGCGTCCTTTATAGGACGAGAAACCAAAAATTGTTGGATGAAATCCAAGAAACTTATGTTTTTGGAAAAAAACAAGAAAAAGTTTATGGAATTTTAAACCTTTCTGCCGGAAAACCTGCTACACTAGAAATATCGTGCGGCGAAACCCGCATCCAGGCGCACACCGCTCTGGACGTGGAAATGGCGACGGGCAGGCCGCTTGAGGAAGCGCAAGTGCGCAGGCAGATGTATAAGACGAAGGACACGGAATTCGTGTTTGGGAGACTCGACGTCGTGATGGACGGAGAATTGTTTTTGCCCATGCAACAATTTAACGAGCTGAGGCGGAACGCTTTAAGGATTTTGGAAGAACAGATACAAGAAAGCTACCGCCGAAAAACGATTCAGACGGCGCGGCCGGGGGATGGCGATGAAGCGGTTTTGGCGGGAGCCGGCGCACCTTCACGAAGCAAGGTTTTGGCGGCAGGTGGCGCACCTGGCCAAAAAACCGGCCAAACGTCCGGCATTCGCGGGAACAAGGTAAGCGCCCTGGTGGAGACGGTGGAACAATTAAAAGTTGTTTTAAAATGCTCCCGGGTGGAAAGAATCTATTTAGACTTCGATTTGTTCGCGGAAAAATGGGAGTCGTTGCAAATGTCGTGCCGGCGGCCGTCCTTCGGGGGCGAGGCGGGCGGAAGCGAAGACAAATCCCATGCCGCCCCCGTTGAAAGAACGCGGCCCCAAATTTACGTGGCGTTGCCCTTTGTCGTGCGAAGCCAGGCACTAAGGCGGATGGAGGAACTTCATGACTTGTTGGCGGGCGGGCTGGTGGACGGCGTTTTGGCGCGTAACTACGAGAGCGTTTCCTTTTTGCAAGAGCGCGGTTATGCCAAGGAAATTGTTTTGGATTACCCGCTTTACGTGATGAACAGTCAGGGGCTCGAGTTTTGGAGGCGGCAAGGGTTCGATGCTTTCACGTTGTCGCCCGAGTTGAACCATCATGAGCTGGCTGAATTTCGCGGCGGCCGTCACGAATTGGTCGTTTATGGCCGTTACCCGGTCATGCTTTCCGCACAATGCGTCAAAAAAAACATGGGGAGATGCGACCGCGCGGGTGGATTCGTTTCACTCACCGACCGCCATAAAGACCAATTTCCGGTGAAGACATGTTGCCAGGACTGCCATACGGTAATTTATAATACGAAGCCATTATATTTATATGATTTGAAGGAAGAACTCGGTAAAATAGCCCCAGAATGGATCCGGTTCCAGTTTACGGTCGAAGACGGCGCGCAAACGGCCAAAATCCTTGACCCGTGCGGACAATTCGAGGGCGAGTATACGAGGGGGCATTTTTACCGCGGAGTGACATAAGAGTTGACGGACGACGGGATTGTGCATCGTGGAGCCGCACGTGGTATCGGCGATGAATCCATGTCGTGGAATGACATAGGAGTTTATTTGACGAATGGTTAACATTATTGTGGAAATGGCAAAATACGTCATCATCTTGTTGATGGCCGCATATACGTTTTCCTGCTTCTCCATTTTTTTACAGAAAGAGGAGCGGGATGAGAAACGGGTGTTGCTACGCCAGAACTTCTTGATGTTTGGCGTTCATTTCATGGCGTACGCGGTGCTGTATTTGAAGATCCGGGAAGAGCGCATGGTTCTTTTTTACATGGCGCAGGTCGTGTTTTTAGCGGCCGTCGTCGTACTGAACAACGTGATTTATCCCAATGTCTCGCGTCTGGTCGTGAATAACATGTGCATGCTGCTTTGCATTGGTTTCATCGTTATAGGAAGACTGTCGTTTACAAGTGCCGTCAAGCAGTTCGTGTTTGCCGTGCTGGGGGCGTCCATTGGACTGGTCGTGCCGGTCATCATCCGTAAAATGAAGATTTTGGTTGACATGACCTACGTTTATGCGGCAATCGGTTTCCTTGCCCTGGCCGTCGTGGCGGTGTTCGCCGTAAGTTCCGGCGGGGCGAAGCTTGGTTTTGAGATTGCCGGGTTTGGCATCCAGCCATCCGAGTTCGTGAAAATTTTGTTCGTGTTTTTCGTGGCCTCCAGCCTGCGCGGCGACACCGGTTTCAAGAGGGTGGTGACGACGACCGTAATCGCCGCGGCACACGTGTTGATTTTGGTACTCTCCACCGACTTGGGGGCGGCCTTGATTTTCTTTGTCGTGTATTTGGTCATGCTTTATGTGGCCACACGGCAGCCATTGTACGCGGTGGCCGGACTGGGAGCCGGCAGCGCGGCGGCGGTGGCTGGCTACCACTTGTTTTCCCACATCAAGGTACGCGTCTCCATCTGGCAGGATCCGTTTGCTTCCTACAGTGAGGGGGGATACCAGATTGCCCAGTCGCTGTTCGCCATCGGTACGGGAGGATGGTTTGGCATGGGGCTTTGCCAGGGAAGTCCGGAGCTCATTCCGGTGCGTGAGACGGATTTCGTGTTCGCCGCGATTTCGGAGGAACTCGGCTTGATTTTCGCCCTCTGCCTGATTTTGGTGTGCGTGAGTTGCTACGTGATGTTTCTCAATATCGCGATGGAAATTCGCAACCAGTTTTACAAGCTGGTTGCGTTGGGCTTGGGAACGTGTTACATTTTCCAAGTGTTCTTGACCATCGGGGGGGTGACCAAGTTCATCCCGATGACCGGGGTGACGTTGCCGCTCGTGAGTTATGGAGGAAGTTCCCTCTTGAGCACCATGATCATGTTTGGCATCATACAAGGGTTGTACATTATCAGGGAAGACGAGGAAAAGAAAAATCGGACAAGGGAGAGAAGAGGAAATCATGGCGTGGGAAGAACTGCAGACAGGAAGGCCCAAAAAGCAAAAGGAAGCTTCGAGGAAGTCCCCAAACAAAGAATTCGCTAGGGTGACCTATTTCTTCGTGCTCTTGTTTTTGGCACTGATGGTCTACCTGGTATATTTCAATACGGTGCAGGCGAAAGACATCATCAACAGCCCTTATAATGAAAGGCAGGACAACTTTGCCGACCGCGTCGTCCGGGGGACGATTACCGACCGGAACGGAAACGTCCTGGCAGAAACACAGGTGCAGGAGGACGGGACGGAAGTCCGTCACTACCCGCAAGGAGCGTTGTTTGCCCACGTGGTCGGGTACAGCAGTCCGGAGTTTGGAAAAACGGGATTGGAATCGGTGGGTAATTTTAATTTGCTGACCTCGAACGCTTTTTTCGTGGAAAAAATAAAGAATGAATTCCAAGGCCAAAAGAACCGGGGCGACACGCTCGTGACCACTTTGGACCTTCCGATGCAGCAGGCCGCGTCCGACGCGCTGGGCGACAACAAGGGCGCCGTTTTCGTGATGGAGGCCTCGACCGGGAAAATTCTGGTCATGCTCTCGAAGCCTTCCTATGACCCGAACGATGTGGAAGACTCGTGGTATGTCCTCAATTCGGACGAGGAAAATTCCCCGTTCCTCAACCGGGTGACACAAGGGTTGTACGCGCCCGGCTCGACGTTTAAAATCGTCACGACTTTGGAATACATGCGCGAGAACGCGGACTACGCGAATTATTCTTTCGACTGCGCGGGAACGTTCGAACACCAGAACTTTGTCATGACCTGTTGGACCAAATCCGCGCAGGGGCTTTTGGACTTGCGCGGGTCGTTCGCCCAGTCATGTAACTGCTCATATGCAAATATCGCCTTGACCCTCGACAGGGCCGCTTACCGCGATACCGCGGAAGAGTTGTTGTTCAACCAAAAGTTGCCGTCCTTATTGGATTATTCCAAAAGTTCCTTCGTGGTAACGGATGCCACGGGGGATTCGGAGCTGATGATGACTGCCATGGGACAAGGGAACACGCTGGCCAGCCCTTACCACATGGGACTCATCTGCGCGGCCATTGCCAACGGGGGGACGTTGATGGAGCCGTACCTGGTGGACAAAGTCACGAATTACACGGGCACGGAAATCAGCAAAAACGTACCGCGAAGTTTCCGCAGGTTGATGAGCGTGCAGGAGGCGGCACAATTGAAGGAATACATGCGCGCGGTGGTGGACGAGGGGACGGCGACGGCCCTTGGCGGCGGAAGCTACAACGTGGCGGGCAAGACCGGCACGGCGGAGTACAGCCTGGTTGACGGGGAGAAAATGCATTCCTGGTTTGTCGGCTTCACCAACGTGGACAACCCGGAACTGGTCATCTGCGTCACGGTGGAGGGTTACGACGGGAACGCGTCCGCACTGGCCGTGCCGATTGCCAAACAAGTGTTGGACGCATATTATAATCGCTAATATCAGTATTGTTTGCGAGACGAAAATATCTTGACGGATAGGGTGAGGGTAAGATGAGAATCAAATGTTTTTGTGACTTATACGTGAGCGAGGATTTAAAAGACAAAAAGGAACAAGTCCTGGAAAATTTGACGGACACTTCCGCCTTCCACATGCCGGTATTCATCCTTACGCTGGCAGGGGGCGGGCATAACCAGTTGGAATTCTTTTCCTCCGTCTTCTTAAGGCAACCGTATTATGAAGACAAGGAAATCTTCGTGGTAGGGCTGGCCGGAAGTTATTTCACCGCCGTCGGGCTGGTAAGGCAGATTTTCCTCGAGGTGATGGAAAAGACGAAAGACACGGGGATTCGTGAATATATCCGCGGACGTCAAAAGGCTTTTGAGGAAAATTGACCGCACCGCGCGGATTTGGCCGTTTGTTTGGCCTTATCGCGCAAAAAACGAATGGGAGGGTAAAGATGCATATCCTATTTCTGATTTTTAAAATTATTTGCTGGATTCTTTTGGTGGTTCTTTGCCTGGTAGTGCTGGCGGCGTGCCTGGTCTTGTTCACGCCCCTTCGATACCAGGTGCGGGCGAAGTGCGAGGGGGACGTTGCCAGCCTGGCGGCCGAAGCGGACTTTTCCGTCTTTTTCCACCTGGTTCGGGCCTCCGTCCGTTACGTGGATCAAAAATTGTCATGGCAGCTGGGAATCGCGTGGAAAAAAATTTCCAGCGAACCAGGAGCTTCGAAGGAAGACGAAGGCGAGGGCAAAAAGAAAGCGGAAGAAACGGAAAACGTCATGGACAAGCGAGAAGATGTCCCTGTAAAGAAGGAAGCGGAAACTCCGATTGTCCCCGAAGCCCCTGCCGTGACACGTGGCGAGGAGGACGCGCGGGGACGAAAACAGCCGCTCGGGCAAGAGCGGCTAAAGCCGGCCAAAGAGGATTCCAAGCCAAAGCAATCGCCTAAAAACACCTTTGCCAAAGAAGATTCCAAACCGAAGGAATCTCCCCAAAAGACTTCCGCCAAAGAAGATTCCAAACCGAAGGAACCTTTGTTTGCGAAAATAAGCGACCTTGTGGAAAAGTTAAAATGTACATTTCAGGAAATTTGTGGTAAAATGGAGACGTTGCAAAAGAAAAAGGACGTCCTCGTGGATTTTGTCACGGACGAGGTGCATGCCGGCGCGTTAAAGAAGGTGCTTTTTGAGGTGAAAAAGTTGCTTCGCCGGTTGTTGCCTAAGAAGCTCCAGGCAAACGTCCGCTTTGGCTTCGAGGATCCGTCGGTGACGGGCAGGGTATTGGCCGGCGTGAGCGTGATATATCCTTCAATTTGCGAGCATTTGGACATCCGCCCTGATTTCGGGCAGGAAGTCCTGGAGGGTAGCATGTTCGTGAAAGGACAAGTCAGGGCATGCATTTTCGCCGCCATGCTTTGCAACTTGTTGTTAAACGCGAACTGCAGGCGCACGTTGTTGGACATCAAGAACTTCAGCTTCGATGTTTGAGGATTTTGAAATAGCGCCACTTTATGTGAGATGCGATACTTATGTTAGAACACTATATTATGTTTTTAGGAGGAAAGAAAAATGGCAGGAACGAACAGTCTGGCAAACACGGTGGAGGCATTGTTTAAGGGTATGGACGGTATCGTGTCCACGAAAACCGTCGTGGGGGACGCGATCAAGGTTGACAACGTGACCATCCTCCCGTTGATTGACGTATCATTCGGCATCGGGGCCGGGGAATTTGACGGGGAAAAGAAAGAAAAGGGCGGCGGCGGACTTGGCGGCAAAATCACGCCCAGTTCCGTGCTGGTCATCAAGGACGGTAACGCGCGCCTCGTCAACATCAAGAACCAGGATACGATTACGAAGCTTCTGGACATGGTGCCGGAGTTGCTTGACAAGTTCACGACACCCAAGGAAGACAAGGTGACGGAGGCCGACGTGTCCGAAATGCTTGATTCCGTCGAGAAGTGACATTCCCCGTGGAAATAAGGGTGAATCATTTTCGCCGTTTTTGCATATGATGGTATTAGAACGGGGAATTGGACGAAAGCGATGGACAGTATCTATGAAGCGAGTGTTTGGTTTTGCCTTGTTGTGTGCCGGAAGCGGGATGCTGTGTATTTTGATGATACCGGTGACGTCCTTCCTGCGGGTAATTTTGCTTATCGGATGCATAGCGGCAGGATACGTGTTATTTTGTAAATGACGTTGCGGGTACGAAGCGCATGGCAATTCGTGGAACACACGGTGACGCGGTGAGCGCGGCACGCAGGGCGGCACATGGCGTGTCACGCCTGCGTGCCATTTAAAAATAGGAAAAAGAAAAAAGACTCGGTATCATTTAGATATTGAGTCTTTCACTTTTGTTCGTTTGAAGAAAAAACCGCGTGCATTATCCGATGCCCGGCTTCAGGCACGTTCCACGCGGCCGGACCGCAGGCAAGACGTGCACACGTACATCTTCTTGGAACCGCCTTCCGTCTTCACGCGTACGGACTTGATGTTCGACCTCCACATCTTGGGGGACTTTCTATTCGAGTGACTTACGTTGTTTCCAAAATGGACACTCTTATCACAAATAGCGCATTTAGCCATCATTGCACCTCCTAACAATCTGAAATCGTCCTTCACGGACTCGCAACACTAAGTATTCTATCAGAAAGAGGGGGTGAATGCAAGAGTTTTTTATAATTCTGACTAATTTTCTTGCAATGTTTGGAAGAAAATAGTATACTGTATAAGAAATTTTAGAAATTTTCTGCCAAAAACCATTTAGAATGGAGGGAATATAGGATGAAAGGTAGTATGAGCACAGATTTGGGCATGATAACCATCAGCCCGGAAGTCATTGCCAAGTATGCAGGTTCCGTCGCCGTGGAGTGTTTCGGGATTGTCGGCATGGCGGCCGTCAACATGAAGGACGGGCTTGTCCGGCTTTTGAAGAAGGAGAGCCTGACCCATGGCATCCACATGGAAATAACCAATGACAACGAAATCACGTTGGACTTCCATGTGATTGTTTCCTATGGGGTGAACATCCTTTCGGTTTCGGACAACCTGGTGAACAACGTCAAGTACAAGGTAGAGGAATTCACCGGCATGAAAGTGCAAAAAATCAACATCTTCGTTGAAGGTGTAAGAGTGATTGATTAAGGAGGATAATTATCGTGGCAACGAAGACGATAAATGCGGAGCTGTTTACGAAAATGTTTCTTGCCGGGGCAGCCAGCCTGGAAGCAAAAAAAGAGATGATTAATGAACTGAACGTATTTCCGGTTCCGGACGGGGATACGGGTACGAACATGACGCTTACGATCATGTCGGCCGCGAAAGAGGTGACTTCGCTGGAATCGGCCGACATGCTTACCGTGTCGAAAGCGATTTCCTCCGGATCCCTGCGCGGTGCGCGCGGGAATTCCGGCGTCATCTTGTCCCAGCTTTTGCGCGGGTTCACGAAGGCAATTCGTGAGCACGACCAGATTGACGTGCAGATTTTGGCCTCCGCCACCGAGCGGGCGACGGCCACCGCGTACAAAGCGGTCATGAAGCCGAAGGAGGGCACGATATTGACGGTTGCCAGGGGCGTTTCGGAAAAGGCCCGGGAACTGGCAGAGACGACCGACGACTTGGAGACGTTCATTCCAACAGTCATCGATTACGCCAAGGAGGTTCTTTTGAAGACTCCGGAAATGTTGCCGGTGCTCAAAGAGGCGGGCGTCGTCGATTCTGGCGGGCAGGGGCTGATTGAGGTGCTAAACGGGGCATATGACGCGTTTTTAGGAAAGGAAATCGATTACAGCGCCATCAAGTCGGCACCAGGCACCACGATGGTGAAGCCGCAGGCACAGGCCGGGGCGGACATCAAGTTCGGATATTGCACCGAGTTCATCATCATGACGGAAAAGGAATTCACGCAGGCGGACGAGGACGGGTTCAAGGCTTACCTGGAGTCCATAGGCGATTCCATCGTCTGCGTGGCGGACGACGACGTCGTGAAGGTCCATGTGCATACGAACGATCCCGGACTGGCGATTCAGAAGGCGCTCACGTTCGGCCAGCTTTCCCGCATGAAGATTGACAACATGCGCGAGGAACACCAGGAAAAGCTGATCCGCGACGCGTCAAAGCTCGCAGAGGAGGCCGGGAAGGCGAAAAAGCAGGAACCTCGTAAGGAGGTGGGATTCATTGCCGTGTCCATCGGGCAAGGCTTGAACGACATTTTCCGCGAACTGGGCGTCGACTATATTATCGAGGGCGGGCAGACGATGAACCCGAGCACGGATGACATGCTGACGGCCATCGACCATGTCAATGCCGACCACATTTTCATTTTGCCAAATAATAAGAACATCATCCTGGCAGCCAACCAGGCGCAGTCGCTCGTGAAGGACAAGGACATCATCGTGATTCCGACCAAGACGGTCCCGCAGGGGATTACGGCGGTCATCAATTATATGCCGGATGAAAGCGCCGCGGCGAACGCGGAGCTGATGAAGGAAGAGATTTCGAACGTGAAGACGGGGCAGGTTACCTACGCCGTCCGCGACACCCATATTGACGACAAGGAAATCCACGAAGGCGACATCATGGGCATCGGCGACGACGGGATTTTGGCGGTCGGGCAGTCCGTGGAAAAGACGGCGTTGGAGATGCTGTCCGTGATGGCGGGCGAGGACACCGAGCTGATCAGCCTTTACTATGGCGAGGACGTCGGCGAGGCGGACGCCGGGGCCTTTGCCGAGGAAGTGCAAAAGGCGTACCCGGACGCGGACGTGGACATGCATTTTGGCGGGCAGCCGATTTATTACTACGTGATTTCGGCAGAGTAAGTTTGAAGCATGTAAGACATGGAGAAAATTGCATTTGGCGGCGGGTGGATAAGCCCGCCGCTTATGGATATCATAGAATCATGAAAGAAAATGAACGAATCAGCGCGCTGAAAGGGATTGGCGAAAAGACGGAAAAGTTGTTCCAAAAACTGGACGTTTACACGGTGGGGGACTTGATCCGTTATTTCCCGCACGGGTACGACGTGTATGAACCGCCGGTTCCCATCAGCGAGGTGGAAGAAAACCATGTGATGACGGTCAGCGGGGCCATTTACGGCAGGGTCTCGGTCGGCGGAAGCCCCAAGCTGCAAATCACGACGTCATATGTGAAGGATTTGACCGGAACCTTGAAGGTTGTCTGGTTTCGGATGCCTTTTTTAAAAAACATGTTGGCCGGCGGGGGGCAAATCACCCTCCGGGGCAGGGTCGTGCGCAAGAGGGACGGCCTTTTGATGGAGCATCCGGAAATTTTTTACCCGCCCGCGAAATACCGGGAAAAACTCGATTCCCTGCAGCCGGTCTATTCCCTGGCGAAGGGGCTGACCAACAACGGGATCCAAAAAGCGGTAAAGCAGGCGTTGTCGTCCTTGGAATTCTCCGAGGACGTGCTTCCTTCTTATATAAAACAAGAATACGGCCTGATGGATTACCAGGAGGCCGTGCGTGGGGTTCACTTTCCCCAGGAAAAGGAATTGTTTTATAAGGCGCGCGAACGCCTTGTATTTGAAGAGTTTTTTTTGTTCATCTTGTCGTTGCGTTTGTCGGCAGAAGAGAAGGGACGGATGTTAAACGCCTACTGCATGCGACCGCAGCCCGTGATGGACGAATTTATACAAAAACTCCCGTTCGAACTGACCAACGCCCAGAAAGGCGCGTGGCGTGACGTGAAACGGGACATGGACGGCATCCACGTCATGTCGCGGCTGATACAGGGCGACGTGGGTTCCGGCAAGACCATCGTGGCACTGTTGGCGATGATGTATGCGGGGCTAAACGGTTGTCAGGCGGTTTTGATGGCTCCCACGGAAGTCCTGGCAAGGCAGCATTTCCACACTTTTGAGGAAATGTTTCGGCAATATGGCATTCCGCTCAAGGTGGAACTCCTGACCGGAACCATGACTGCCGCCCAGAAAAGATCCGCGTACGAGCGCGTCGAATTGGGGCTGTCACAGATTGTCGTCGGGACACACGCGCTGATACAGAAAGGCGTGACGTACCACAAGCTGGCCTTGGTGGTGACGGACGAGCAGCACCGCTTTGGCGTGAAACAGCGGGAAATGCTGGCCCAGAAAGGGGATTCCCCGCACGTCCTCGTGATGAGCGCGACGCCGATTCCACGTACCCTAGCCATCATTTTGTATGGCGACCTGGACGTTTCCGTCATGGACGAGCTGCCGAAGAACCGTCTGCCGATAAAAAATTGCGTGGTGGACACGGGGTACCGGGCCACCGCCTATACATTTATGAAAAAGCAGATTGGTGAAGGGCGGCAATGTTACGTGATTTGCCCGATGGTCGAGGAAAGCGAGAACATGGAGGCGGAAAACGTGACGGACTATGCCAGGAACCTGCAAGAGTCCCTGGGCGGAAATGTCAAGGTGGCATGCCTGCACGGGAAGATGCGGCAGGCGCAAAAGGACGAAATCATGCTCGCGTTTGCCCAGAACCAAATACAAGTGTTGGTATCGACGACGGTCATCGAGGTGGGCATCGACGTTCCCAACGCCACGGTGATGCTGATTGAAAATTCCGAACGGTTCGGGCTTGCCCAGCTCCACCAATTGCGCGGCCGGGTGGGACGTGGGGCGCACCAGTCCTACTGCATTTTCATGACGGCTTCAAAATCAAAAGAAACGAAAGAAAGGCTGGACATCCTGAACCATTCAAACGACGGTTTCCACATTGCCAGTGAGGACCTGCGCCTGCGCGGCCCCGGCGACATCTTCGGCATCCGCCAGAGCGGCGTGATGAATTTTAAATTGGGCGACGTTTACCAGGACGCGGCCATTTTGCAAAAAGCCGGCGAGGCGGCCGCGAAAACCTTGAAAAAGGAAGAAAGTTCCAGTGTAAAAGAGAGATTCCTCCGCATACTATGGTTGTAACGTAAAGTTACAAAACAATAGAAAATAAAAAAGCAAAAAACGTAACGAAAAAGAAAAGTTACAAAAGTTGCAAAAGGAGGAAACAAAAATGGCAAATCGTTCATCTAACCGTGCAGCAGTGCCGGAAGCCAAGGGCGCATTGGACAGATTCAAGTATGAGGTGGCAAACGAGTTGGGAGTACCGTTGACGGATGGTTACAACGGGGACCTGACCTCCAAGCAGAACGGTTCTGTTGGTGGTTATATGGTAAAGAAAATGATCGAGCAGCAGGAGAAGCAGATGGCCGGCAAATAAGCCTGGACGCGCGAATCTTGTAGATTGAGGAAAAAAATTGAAAGAAAAAAGCGCCAAGGATTGACCTTGGTGCTTTTTTCTGATAAAATTTGTTTGTTCCCGCGAAAGTTGACGGGTAACGAATTCTTGACTGCGGGGTGGAAAAGCATGCGTGTCATCGCCGGAAGCGCGAAACGCCTACAACTGAAAACGCCGGACGGGCCGGATACCCGGCCAACGACCGACCGAATCAAGGAGACGTTGTTCAACATGCTGGCACCCGACTTGTACGGCCGCGCCTTTTTGGACCTTTTCGCCGGCAGCGGCGCGATTGGAATCGAGGCCTTGAGCCGGGGCGCACATAGGGCGGTCTTTATCGAACAAAGCCCGAAGGCCGTGGAATGCATTTATGAAAACCTGCGGCACACGCATTTGGAAGAGAGCGCGCAAGTACGAAAAGGAGACGTGCTCCTTGCATTGCGGCAGATGGGGGGAAGGGAGCGGTTTGACTTCGTTTTCATGGATCCCCCGTACGGGCAGGGATTGGAAGAGAAGGTGTTGCGGTATTTGTCAACCTCCGCGCTTTTAAACGAGAACGCGCTCATCATCGTCGAGGCGGCACTTAGGACTTCGTTTCCATATTTGGAAGAGGAAGGGTACGTCCTTGACAAGGAGAAGAAATATAAGACGAACAAGCACGTCTTCCTGCGCCATGTTTGCAGGACGCGCACCTTGCAAGAGACCAAAGGGGAAGGTATATGTTAAAAGCGATTTATCCGGGCAGTTTCGACCCGGTCACATACGGGCATTTGGATGTCATCCGGCGAAGCGCGAAGCTGGTTGGCCATTTAATTGTCGGCGTATTGAACAATAATGCAAAAATGCCGTTGTTTTCTGCAAAAGAACGTGTTAAAATGTTAAAGGATGTCACCAAGGACCTGCCAAATGTCGAAATCGCCTTGTTTGACGGCCTTCTCGTCGATTTTGCGAAGGAGATGGAAGCCGGCGTCATCATTCGCGGTTTGCGGGCGATTACGGATTTCGAGTACGAGTTGCAGATGTCCCAGACGAACCACAAGCTGGGGCCGGAATTGGAGACCATCTTTTTAACAACAAGTATCGAGTATTCATATTTGAGTTCTACCACGGTAAAGGAGATTGCCGCCTTCGGGGGAGACGTTGGACAATTCGTTCCCGAGGAGGTTCGGAAGGAGTTGGAACAAAAGATGAATGCCAGAAGGAGAATGTAGATTATGAGCAGCCGTATTGAACAGATTATTGAGGAAATCGAGGAATATATCGACAGGGATTGTAAGTACCAGCCGCTGTCCACGACCAGGATCATCGTGAACAAGGAACACTTGGACGAATTGTTGAGGGAGCTTCGCATGAAAACCCCCGACGAAATTAAGCGCTACCAGAAAATCATCGCCAACCGGGACGCGATTTTGGCGGACGCGCAGGCGAAGGCCGACGCCATGATCGAGGAGGCGCAGGTGCAGACCACGGAACTGGTCAGTGAGCACGAGATCATGCAGCAGGCGTACGCCCAGGCGAACGAGATTGTGACGCAGGCGACGGCCCAGGCGCAGGAAATCTTGGACCAGGCAACCGCCGACGCCAACGCCATCCGCATCGGGGCCATCCAGTATACGGACGACTTGCTCGCCAATGCGGAAAGCATCATCGGCCATACGCTGGACAGCTACACGACCAAATATGACGGCCTGATCAATTCCCTCCAAGAGTGCTACGACGTGGTGCGGACGAACCGCGCCGAGCTTTCCGTTCCGCAGGACGATGGGATGGACGACGGTTACCCGGTGGAGTAGGCCGGCTGTTTCCATGCCCGCGCGGACGGCAAGAACCGAATTTGCGGTCAGCATGCCAAAAGATAAAGGATACCAAGTAGACTGGCAGTCAGGGCGGCTGCCAGTTTTTGCATGAGATAGGGCGTCATGGGGAAACCTGCCTTTTGTACCATGCATTGCGTCTGGGCCGCGGCACACAGCCCGCCAAAGGCGGCCAGTCCCAGCATCAGGGGATAGGAAAGCGCCAGGGGCAGGTGCAGGGCCTTTAACATTGCCAGGCCGTTCGTGACCTCGAGCAAGGAGAGGGCACAGTCAAGCCACGTCGGCGTGTCCGCCATCTGCAAGAGCGAAATGATGACGGAAAATAGCATGATGTAGCCCCCGACCTTGACAAGCGTCTCGAAACTGTTCATGATGC
Source organism: Lachnospiraceae bacterium (assembly GCA_910574865.1). Classification (GTDB taxonomy): domain Bacteria; phylum Bacillota; class Clostridia; order Lachnospirales; family Lachnospiraceae; genus Schaedlerella. The sequence continues at coordinate 197,228 of CAJTDN010000007.1, forward strand.
AGGCGTCAATCTCCTGGAAATTCCAGTTCCCGCCGCGCGTCCTTGCTTTTGCCCCGCCCCGTGGAGGCCTTGGCGGACATGTGGCATCGAAATGATAAAGCCTGCGGGTAAACAAGCTAACGAGGACGGGAGCCGCCATCAGGATTGCAAACGAAGGCAGCAAGAGCGTCCGATCTCCAATCGTCTGCAACACGAGGAAATTCAGGATGAAGGAAGGACTGGTATTGTTGCAGAAAGACAAAAGGTAACGTCCTTCCTCGCGGGAAATGTGTCCCGACTCAAACAGGTCCGCGGCGGTCTTCGCACCCATGGGGTATCCGCATAGAAAGCCGGTGAGCACGACGAAGCTGCCATTTCGGGACACGCCGAAGAGGCGGGAGCATATGCCGCCCAGCAGCGAGGAAATGAATTCCAGGTTGCCCGTCACGAGCAGGAAGCCGCTCAACAGTAAGAACGGGTACAAAGTGGGCAGTACCACCTCAAACCAGAGCATGAGTCCTTTTGAGGCACCTGAAAACACGGCCTGCGGGCAGAACAGCATGAGGAAGAAGAGGAATACCGGAAGGATGTTTTTAAATCGTGTCCGCATGAGGGCTCCCAAAAATGTTTCCGTCAGGAAAGATATATGAAACCAGTTGATTTTTTATGCGGATTGTGCAACAATGGTACATGACGATATCAGTGCCAAAAAATATAGGAAGTAAAGAAAGGCGGAACGAGACATGTCACGGATTTCGGAATTGGAACCAAGGGAAGTGTTTTCCTTTTTTGAAAAAATAAGTGAAATCCCGAGAGGATCATACCATACAAGGAAAATTAGCGATTATTGCGTCGCGTTTGCCAAGGAGCGGGGACTCTGGGTCGTGCAGGATAAGCAGAACAACGTCATCGTCAAAAAGCCCGCGTCGGAAGGGTACGAAGACTGCGAACCGGTCATCATCCAGGGGCACTTGGACATGGTCTGTGAAAAGCGTGCGGACTCCGTACACGATTTTTCGAAAGACGGGCTGGACTTGTACGTGGAGGACGGTTTTTTGAAGGCGAGGGACACCACGCTTGGGGCGGACGACGGTATCGCGGTGGCCTATGCGCTGGCATTGCTCGACAGCGACGGGATTGCGCATCCGCCGCTCGAGGTGGTGTTGACCACGGACGAGGAAGTCGGCATGCTGGGGGCGGACAAGCTGGACTTGTCACCACTTGAAGGCCACATGCTCCTAAACCTCGACTCGGACGAGGAGGGCGTGTTGCTGGCCGGGTGCGCGGGCGGCTTCGACTTTACGATGGACATGCCTCTTGTGTGGGAACGTGCCGACGGCGTCGAAATCGACTTGCAAATCGGCGGCTTGCAAGGGGGGCATTCCGGGGCGCAGATCCACCAGCAGCATGGAAATGCCAACAAGCTGGCGGGACGGCTCATTTCCTGCCTGGACGCGCGGGGAAACGTCCGCCTGTGCCAGGTCACGGGCGGGACGAAGGACAACGTCATCCCCTCGCGGTGCACCCTCAAAATCGTGGCGGACGCGGACGATGTAGTGTCCATAGAATCCTTTTGCGGGGAAATGCTCGCCACCTGGAGGGCGGAATTTGGCCCTGACGAGCCGGACCTGTCCCTGCAGGTGAAGGTTGGCGGCGAGGGAACAAAAACGGTGATGGACAGGGAATCGATGGAAAAGGTCGCCTGCTTCCTCTTGAATTGCCCGGACGGGGTGCACGAGTACAGCCGCTTCCTGAAAGGCCTGGTGGAGACTTCCGACAACCTCGGGGTCGTCGCGACGGACGATGGCGGATTGCATTGCAAGATTTTGACCAGGAGTGGCACGGATTCCAAATTGGAGGAATTTAAGCAACGCCTTTCCTCCTTCGCCGGGCTGTTGGGCGCCTCTTTCCATATAGAGGGGGAATACCCGGCATGGTCGTATCGGGAAACGTCGCGCGTCCGTCCCATCGTGGTGGACGCCTACCAAAAGATATTCGGCAGGGAACCTGTCGTGACCACGATCCACGCGGGATTGGAATGCGGGCTTTTCTGCGGGAAAAAACCCGGGCTCGACTGTGTTTCTTTTGGGCCGCAGATGTTTGACATCCATTCCGTGAACGAGCGGCTTGACATCGAGTCCACACGTCGGACATGGGAACTTTTGAAGGAAATTTTGCGCCAATGCGGGAGAATGGGATGATTGCATTACCAAGAGGCTTTGAGGAGAAGATGCGGGGGCTTCTCGGGGCGGATTATGAAAATTATGTCAAGTGTTTTGATGAACCGAGGCATTTCGGGTTGCGGGTGAACACGTCCAAAATTTCCGTGCAGGACTTCCAAAAAATCGCCCCCTGGCCGCTTGAACCGGTAGAGTGGATTTCCAACGGCTTTTATTATGACGGGACAAAAGCCTCTCCGGCCAAGCACCCCTATTATCATGCCGGCCTTTATTACTTGCAGGAGCCGAGCGCGATGACCCCGGCCAACCGGCTGCCCGTGGAAGAAGGGGAGCGGGTGCTCGACCTTTGTGCGGCACCCGGCGGGAAGGCTACCGAGTTGGGGGCGAGGCTTTCGGGGAGCGGCCTTTTGGTGGCCAATGACATCAGCAGTTCCCGGGCCAAGGGGCTTTTGAAGAACCTGGAACTGTTCGGCATCGGAAACGTCCTGGTTACAAGCGAGGAACCCGGGAAGCTTGCCATGCGTTTCCCCGAATATTTTGACAAAATCCTGATTGACGCGCCTTGTTCGGGGGAAGGGATGTTCCGCAAGGAGAGGCGGATGATTAAGGCATGGGAGGAACATGGGCCGCAGTTTTTTTCCAAGCTGCAGCGTGGCATCATCACGCAGGCCGCGCAGATGCTCCGTCCTGGAGGAATGATTTTATATTCCACCTGTACATTCGATCCCATGGAAAATGAACGGACGGTGGAATACTTGCTTGACCGCCACCCGGACTTCGAGATTTGCGCCCTGGAAGGGTATGCCGGATTTTCCGGGGGGATGCCGCAGTTCACGGAGAGCGGCAATCCGGATTTCAATAAAACCGTGCGCATATTCCCGCAGCGGATGCGGGGCGAAGGACATTACCTGGCATTATTGAAAAAGGGCGGGAACGGCCGGGCGGAGGTTGACATGGTGGAAGGCCATCGTTTTCGAACCGGCGCGAAAGGGCAGGACCTTCCGGAGGAATTGGCCTCCTTTCTGCAAGGGGTGTCCTGGCACCTTGAGAAACGGCAAATCGAGATTTATGACGGTCACGCATACTACATGCCAAAAGATTTACCGGACTTGAAAGGGCTTCGCTTTTTGCGTTCGGGACTGTTGCTCGGGGAATTGAAAAAGAACCGCTTCGAGCCGAGCCAGGCGCTGGCCATGTGCCTAAAAAAGGAAGAATACGCCCATGTCTTGGACTTTCCGCTGCACGACGGGCGCGTCATCCGTTATTTGAAGGGGGAAACCCTGGACGTGGAAGACATGACGTCTTCAAAGGAAAAAGGATGGTACCTCGTCTGCGTGGACGGGTATCCACTGGGATTCGGCAAGCTTGGCGGCCAGATGCTGAAAAACAAGTACCTGCCGGGCTGGCGGTGGACATAAAGCGGGCATGCGGCCGGTACAAGGGACAATTCGTGGCGGTGCAAATCCATGGTTCAAAATGACGATGCAAGGGATGGACATGAAAATCAGACTGGACAAATATTTGGCCGACATGGGAGTCGGGACGCGCACGGAGACCCGCAGAATGGTCTCGAAAGGGCAGGTGCGGGTAAACGGGGCGGCGGTTTTAAAAGCAGAACAGAAGGTGGAAACCGGACACGACGAGGTGTCGGTAAACGGCGTTTTCGTCCCATATGAAGAATTTGAGTATTACATGCTCAACAAGCCGGCGGGAATCATTTCCGCAAGCGGGGACAAACGGGAGAAGACCGTGGTGGACTTAATTGAAAGCCGGAGGAGGAAAGACCTGTTTCCCGTCGGCCGGCTTGACCGGGACACGGAAGGGTTGCTTTTGATTACCAACGACGGGGCGCTTTCCCATCGCCTGTTATCCCCCAGGAAACATGTGGACAAGGTATATTACGCGCGCGTAAGGGGAATCGTTACCGCGGACGACGTGCGGCGGTTCGAGGAGGGCGTGGACATCGGGGATGAGAAACACACGTTACCGGCAAGGCTTGTCATACAATCGAATGACGAGTCGAACATGGAGTCGGAAATCACGCTGACCATCCGCGAGGGACGGTTCCATCAAGTAAAACGGATGTTCCAGGCCGTGGGAAAGGAAGTCGTGTATTTGAAACGGATCCAGATGGGAAGCCTCGTGCTGGATTCCACCCTGAGACCTGGGGAATACAAAAAATTGGACAGAAAAGAGTTGGAAGAATGAGGCAGAGTGGTGCGGGAATAAAAAAGAACGATGGATTCCTTCCCTTATGCAGGGAGGACATGGCCGCGCGGGGGTGGACGCGGGTGGACTTCGTCTACGTGACGGGGGACGCTTATGTGGACCACCCGTCGTTTGGGGCCGCCATCATCACCCGTCTTTTGGAAGCTCGCGGTTACAAGGTCGGCATCATCTCCCAGCCGGATTGGAAGGACAAGGAGAGCGTCACGATATATGGGGAGCCAAGGCTTGGCTTCCTTGTCTCATCGGGAAACATGGACTCGATGGTAAACCATTACAGCGTGTCGAAAAAACGGCGTGCCACGGATGCCTACACGCCGGGCGGCATGATGGGAAAACGCCCAGATTACGCGGCAGTCGTCTATGGCAACCTGATTCGCCGGACTTATAAGAAAACCCCGGTCATACTGGGGGGAATCGAGGCCAGCCTGCGGCGGATGGCGCATTACGATTATTGGTCGGACAAATTAAAACGTTCCATCCTGCTCGATTCCGGCGCGGACCTCATTTCCTACGGGATGGGGGAACGCTCCATCGTGGAAATCGCCGAGGCGTTGGATGCGGGGCTTTCCGTGGAAGACCTCACCTACATTGACGGGACCGTGGTGAAAGTAAAAAGTTTGGACGCGGTTTATGACGCGACTTTGTTGCCCACCTTCGAGGAATTGAAAGCGGACAAGAAAAATTACGCGCGCAGTTTTTATTGTCAATATTGTAATACGGATCCGTTTAGTGGGAAGCGGTTGGCCGAACGCTACGGGGAACATTTGTATGTCGTGCAGAACCCGCCGGCAAAGCCGTTGACCCAGACGGAGCTGGACGACGTGTACGGCTTGCCTTACATGCGTGCCTACCATCCCTCTTATGAAGGGCTGGGGGGCGTGCCTGCCATCAAGGAAATCAAGTTCAGCCTGACAAGCAACCGGGGATGCTTTGGCGGCTGCAGCTTTTGTGCCCTGACATTTCACCAGGGGCGAATCGTGCAGGCCCGCAGCAAGGAATCGTTGCTTATGGAAGCCGAAAAATGTATCGCGGACGCGGATTTTAAAGGGTACATCCACGACGTAGGCGGCCCGACGGCCAATTTCCACCATCCCGCGTGTGAGAAGCAAGGCACGTACGGGGCCTGCCCGCAAAAACAATGCCTCTATCCCAAGCCTTGCCCGCGGTTGAAGGCGGACCACCGGGAATATATCGACATATTGCGTGCCTTGCGTTCGCTTCCCAAGGTAAAAAAGGTCTTTATCCGTTCGGGAATCCGTTTTGACTACCTGCTGGCGGACAAGGATAAGACGTTTCTGCGGGAATTGTGTGAACACCATATAAGCGGCCAGCTCAGGGTGGCACCGGAACACGTGTCGGACGCGGTACTCGACAAAATGGGAAAGCCGCGAAACGACGTCTACCAAAAGTTCGTGAAAGCCTTTGAACAAACGAACGGGCAGACCCAGACAAGCGGACGGGAGCAAAAAGGCGGACGGTTCCATAAAGAGCAGTTCCTCGTGCCGTACCTGATGTCGTCGCATCCCGGCTCGACGCTCAAGGAAGCCGTGGAACTGGCAGAGTACTGCCGCGACCTTGGTTACATGCCAGAGCAGGTACAGGACTTTTATCCGACGCCATCCACCTTGTCCACCTGCATGTACTATACGGGCCTGGACCCGCGCACGATGACACCGGTCTACGTGCCGAAAAGCCCTCATGAAAAGGCGATGCAGCGCGCGCTTATCCAGTACCAAGATCCGGCGAATTACCGGCTGGTCAAGGAAGCTCTCACGAAGGCGGGACGCACCGACCTGATTGGGTTTGGCAAAGAATGCCTGATTCGCCCGCGGCAGATGGCAAAGGAAAGAAATCAAACGCGAAATACGAAGAAAAGGACGAAGGACCGATGAACAAATTCATGGACGGGTTCAAGAACAATTTCAAGAAATGGTTTCGAATCCGAAAAAAAGCGAAAAAGGGGAGGCCCGGCTATTTGGATTACAAGCTGCAGGTGGAAATCTTGCGGACGGTGGCCTATTTTGTCATCGTGGCCGCCTTGTTCTGGCTCGGGTACAGCCAGACACATTCCAATAAAAACCTCCTGACGGTCGTCGCCGTGGTGGGATGCCTCCCGGCCAGCAAGGCCTTGGTGGGAGTCATCACCCGCTTGCCGTACCGTTCCATGGACAAAAAAACGGCCCGCGAAATCCGGGATAAAAGTGTCAACCTGACGATGGTATACGACCTCGTGCTGACCAGCAAGGAGAAAATCATGCCCGTGGGGAGCATCGCGATTTTGGGAAACAAAGTGTTTGGTTACGCGCCGAGTGATAAGGTGGACGTGGACTACGCCGCAAGGTTCGTCCGACAAATGCTTTCGGAAAACGAGTTGGGCAAGGTTGACGTGCGCCTCGTCCACCAGTATGGCGGGTTCCTCTCCAAATTGGAGGCGATGGACAAATCCGCCGAAGGGAAGGAACGGCAAAAGGAACGCGAGCGGCAGATTGCAAACGTGATAATGAACATTTCATTATGAAAAAGAGGATGCTTTAAAGTGTATGGCGATTCGTGGGCGTAATGCCGCTTGAAAGGACAATGCGAGGAGAATCTATGCAGGAGCGTATCGTATCGAAGAACGAGGCGGGGCAGCGGCTCGACAAATTGCTGGCAAAATATTTGAAGTTCGCGCCGCAAGGCTTCCTCTATAAAATGTTGAGAAAAAAGAACATCACGCTGAACGCGAAGAAAGCCTGCGGCTCGGAAAAGGTGGAGGCGGGGGACGTGGTCCGCTTCTTCCTTTCCGACGAGACATTGGAAAAGTTCACGGGAAATTCCCCCGTGCTTCCCCCGCCGACAAAGATTCCGGCAAAAGGGGAACACCTACCGGACGGGCTTTCGTCGAATGGCAGTTTCATGGCGGACGGGCTTTCGTCGTACAAAAGTTTCACGTCCGCCATCGTCTACGAGGATGAACATGTCTTGTTTTTAAACAAGCCGGCCGGCATGTTGTCGCAGAGGGCAACGGAAAAAGACGTTTCCGCCGTGGAACTGTTGATTTCGTATTTGTTGGAATCGGGGCAGTTAGACGAAAGAGAATTACAAACCTTCCGGCCCTCGGTCTGCAACCGGCTGGACCGCAACACGAGCGGGCTTCTGGCGGCGGGAAAGTCGCTTGCCGGCCTGCAGGAGCTGAGCCGCTTTTTTAAGGAACGCTCCATCAATAAATATTACCTATGCCTGGTTTCCGGACGAATCGACAGGGGGCAAAGGATAGACGGCTGGCTGGAGAAAGATGGAAGGACGAACAAAGTGCAGGTTTATACGGAAGAACGGACGGGCCGTGACAAGATTTGTACCGAATACGTGCCGCTTGCGAATTCCCCGGTGGGCACGGGGCAAACGCCCGGCAGGCAGGGAGGACGTGCATCCTGGCAAACGCCCGGACATACGCCGTCCGCCCCGCAAGGGCATGCGGCAAGGGAAGACTTGGGACACATGGGGGAGGCCACGCTTTTGCGGGTGCACCTGGTCACCGGGAAGCCCCACCAGATCCGTGCGCACCTTTCGTCCATCGGGCATCCGATTATCGGGGACTACAAATATGGAAACCGAAAAATAAACGACCGTTACCGTGACGCGTACGGCCTTTGCTCCCAGCTTTTACACGCGTACGCGCTCGTGATGCCACGGACGGACGGCCCGCTTGCCCGCCTTTCCGGCAGGACGTTCACGGCCGAAGTGCCAGAATTGTTCCGGACAATTTATGAGGACCGGACATGGGAGGCAAGTGCATGCAATCAATTTATTTTAACGGAGGAAGGTCAACATGGGGACATGGAATTCCAGGGGTCTTCGCGGCTCCACCTTGGAGGACTTGCTAAATCGCACGAATGAGCATTACGAGGAAAAGGGGCTGGCCTTGATCCAGAAAATCCCCACCCCGATTACCCCCGTGCAGATTGACAAGGAACACCGCCACATCACGCTGGCTTATTTTGACAAAATAAGCACGGTGGACTATATCGGGGCGGTGCAGGGAATTCCCGTCTGCTTTGATGCCAAGGAATGCTCGACCGACACGTTTCCTTTGCAAAACATTCACGAACACCAGGTGGCGTTCATGGAAAAATTTGAAAGACAGGGCGGCATTTCCTTTTTGATAATCTACTATGGCGGCAAGGACGCCTTGTACTACATGCGGTTCCAGGAAATGAAGAAATTCTGGGACAGGGCGCTTGGCGGGGGCAGGAAAAGCTTCCGCTTCGAGGAACTTCGTCCCGAATACTTCGTGTCCTGGAAGCACGGCGCTTTCATTCCTTACTTGAACTATATACAGAAGGACTTGGATGACAGGGAAGAAGAAAAGCGACAAGGGATTGACATTCCCGGGGAAACTTCGTATAATAATCAAGGCTTTTAATGTATTAGCGTGTTAAAGTGGCTGCCGTTCGCGGCACTTGGAATACAAGTGAATCATGGTGAAAGGAATAAGACTATAAATGGAACAGAAATTACATACGCCGGAAGGCGTGAGAGATATCTGCCACATGGAATGCAAAAGGAAACTGGCCGTTTCCAAGAAATTGCAGGACACCTTGCATTTGTATGGATACCAGGACATACAGACTCCGACCTTTGAATTTTTTGACGTGTTCCGGAAGGAAATAGGGACGATTTCCACGCGGGAGCTCTACAAGTTTTTTGACAAGGAAGGAAACACGCTGGTGCTGCGTCCCGATTTTACGCCTTCCATCGCGCGGGCGGCGGCGACGTTGTTTACGGACGAAGAGTTCCCGGTGCGGCTTTGCTATGCCGGAAACACCTTCATCAACCATTCCAGCTACAAGGGGCATTTGAAGGAGAGCACCCAGCTCGGTGCCGAGTTGATTGGCGAAGACTCGCCGGAAGCGGACGCCGAGATGGTTGCCATGGTGATTGACGGCCTGCGCTCGGTAGGACTTGAGAAGTTCCAGGTCAACATCGGGCACGTGGACTTCATACACGGCCTGGCGGAGTCGGCCGGACTGTCTCCGGAATCGACGGAGCAGGTATACACGCTGATTGCCAACCGCAATTATTTCGGCGTGGAGGAGGTTCTTTTGGAAGAAAAGGCCGCCCCCGACGTGTTGGAAGCCTTTCGCTTGCTGCCGGACCTGCTCGGGGACGTGGAAATCCTGGACATTGCCCGGGAGGCCGCGCCAAACGACCCTGCCAGGCAGGCGGTCGCCCGTTTGGAGGCGATTCACAAAATCTTGAAGGTGTATGGCGTGGAAGATTTTGTGACATACGACCTGAGCATGAGCGGGAGCTACGGATATTACAGCGGCATCATTTTCCGCGCGTACACGTACGGAACCGGGGATGCCGTCGTGCGCGGCGGACGCTACGACCACATGTTGGAGAAGTTCGGAAAAAACACGCCGTCCATCGGGTTCGGCATTTTGCTCGACGACCTGCTCGGCGCCATGAGCCGGCAGAAAATCCAAATCGCGACCGCCTCGAACAATCTCATCGTCTATGACGGGAAAACGCAAAAATGGGCGCTTTCCCTGGCCAAGGACTTCCGTTCCAAGGGAAAATGCATCGAACTTTTGAAGCGAAAGGAAACGGACACGAAAGAGGATTTCGTGGAATACGGGAAACGTACACAAGCGTTTTGCATATTGGAATTGAAGGACGAGGACAATATCCGCATGATCAACCTGTATAGTGGGCAGGAAAGAACCTTGCATGTGAAAAAGGGGGGCGTGGAATGAACTATTTGACATTTGCCCTGACAAAAGGGAGATTGGCCAAGAAGACGCTGGAAATGTTGGAAAGTTTGGGAATTACCTGCGAGGAAATGAAAGAGAAGGATTCGCGTAAGTTGATTTTCGTAAACGAGGAATTAAAATTAAAGTTTTTCCTTGCCAAGGGTCCGGACGTGCCGACCTACGTGGAGTATGGCGCGGCGGATATCGGAGTGGTAGGGCGCGACACCATCGTGGAGGAAAACCGCAAGGTGCACGAAGTCTTGGACCTCGGCTTTGGAAAATGCCGGATGTGCGTATGCGGCCACGAGGACGCGCGCGAACTTTTGAAGCACCGCGAGCTAATCCGGGTGGCAACCAAGTACCCGAACATAGCCAAGGATTATTTTTATAATAAAAGACACCAGACGGTGGAAATCATCAAGATGAACGGCTCCATCGAACTGGCGCCAATCGTCGGGCTGTCAGAAGTCATCGTGGACATCGTGGAGACGGGTTCCACCTTAAGGGAAAATGGGCTCGTGGTATTGGAGGAAGTGTGCCCCTTGTCCGCCCGCATGATTGTCAACCCGGTCAGCATGCGGATGGAAAACGAGCGGGTCAAGGAACTGATTGGCGGCCTCCGTAACGTGGTGGCCGAGGCGGACACGTGATTTGGATCAAAAAGACGGGCACGAAATACTTGACGCGCCGCCTTGTAAGCTCGAGAGAACCTCGCTAAGCGGCGGTGCATGCATCTCACGTAAGTGCAAATAGCGAAAAGAGGGTAAGAAAAATATGAGAATTGAGACGTTGGACGAATCGACAAAGAGTCATTTGTTAAAGGAACTGCTTCGCCGCAGCCCCGACAATTACGGCAAGTACGAGGCGGGCGTGCAGGAAATCTTAAGCAACGTGCGCGAAAAACGGGACGAGGCCGTCTTTGCCTATACGGAAAAATTTGACGGGGTGAAGCTAAGCGCAAAAAATGTCAAGGTGACGGAAGAGGAGATTGCCGAGGCCTACGAAAAGGTGGACGAAGGGCTTTTGCAAGTCATCCGCAAGGCCTTGAAAAATATTGAGGATTATCACGCCAAGCAGATGCAGTACAGCTGGTTTGACAGCAAGCCGGACGGGACGATGTTGGGGCAGAAGGTGACCCCGCTGTGGCGGGTCGGGGTCTACGTTCCCGGCGGGAAGGCGGTCTATCCGTCCTCGGTCTTGATGAACATCGTGCCGGCGAAGGTGGCAGGCGTGAATGAAATCGTCATGGTGACGCCGCCGGGAAAGGATGGCAAGGTTTGCCCGACGACGCTGGTCGCCGCCAAGGAGGCGGGGGCCGACGTGGTGTACAAGGTGGGCGGGGCGCAGGCCGTCGCCGCGCTGGCCTATGGAACCGAAAGCATTCCCAAGGTGGACAAAATCGTCGGGCCGGGCAACATTTACGTGGCATTGGCGAAAAAGGCGGTTTACGGACACGTCAGCATCGACTCTATCGCCGGGCCGAGCGAAATCCTCGTCCTGGCCGACGAGACGGCAAATCCCCGCTACGTGGCGGCCGATTTGCTTTCCCAGGCCGAGCATGACGAGCTGGCCAGCGCCATCCTCGTCACTACGAGCCGGAAATTGGCACAACAAGTGTCCGTGGAGGTCGACGGGTTCGTCAAGGTGCTTTCGCGGGCGGAAATCATCAAGAAGTCGCTGGAAAATTACGGGCATATTTTGGTCGCGGACAATTTGGAGGACGCAATCGACGCGGTCAACGAGATTGCCTCGGAGCATTTGGAAATCATGACCGCCGACCCGTACCAGGTGATGATGAAGGTGAGAAACGCCGGCGCCATTTTCATCGGGGAATACAGCAGCGAGCCGCTGGGGGATTATTTCGCCGGACCGAACCATATTTTGCCGACGAACGGGACGGCCAAGTTTTTCTCGCCGCTTTCCGTCGACGATTTCCTGAAAAAATCCAGTCTCATCGCCTATTCACGGGAGGCTTTGGAGAAGGTGCACGAAGATATCGAGCGGTTTGCGAAAGCCGAACAATTGACCGCGCACGCGAATTCCATCGAAGTTCGATTCGCCCGAAAGTAACTGGCATTGAACGCTTAACGAGCACAAAAGTGCGGGTTTAGCGAGAAAGCCCATCCCGAAACTTGGCGAGGTATTTTACGAGCCTAGTTGAGTGGATGTTGCATTGTTAGTGCGAGGGCGTTCTTTGAGATTAACGAGGCCGCAAGGCCGAATTTAGCGAAAAGAACTTCCTTGCCCGAAAGTAACTTTGCGAATCCGAGCATAGAGAGGATGAGCTTAGTGCGAGGGCGTTCTTTGAGATTAACGAGGCCGCAAGGCCGAATTTAGCGAAAAGAACTTCCTTGATAAAATAAGAAGCGAGGATTGACCATGCAGCAAAGAAAGGCAGAGTGCGGAAGAAGCACGAAGGAAACCAACATCACGCTCTCCATCAACCTGGACGGGAGCGGAAAGAACCTCATTGACACGGGCATCCCTTTTTTCGACCACATGCTGGACGGTTTCGCCCGCCACGGCTTGTTCGACCTGGAGGTCAAGGTGATCGGGGATTTGGACGTGGACTGCCACCACACGGTGGAGGATACCGGCATCGTGCTAGGACAGGCCATTTTAAAGGCACTAGGTGGGAAGGCGGGAATCCGACGTTATGGGCATTTCCTATTGCCCATGGACGAAGTGCTGGCCTTGTGCGCGATTGACTTGTCGGGCCGTCCGTACCTGAAATATGACGCGCCGTTCACGGTGGAACGCCTCGGGGGGCTGGACGTGGAGATGGTCCGGGAATTTTTCTACGCCGTCAGCTATAGCGCGCAGATGAACCTGCATTTGAAAATCTTGGACGGCGGCAACAACCATCACATGGCGGAGGCCTTGTTCAAGGCGTTTGGAAAGACGTTGGACATGGCGACCATGGTAGAACCAAGAATCAAGGACGTATGGTCCACGAAAGGAACGTTGTAAGTGTCCAAAACATGTACACGAAATGCTCATTGTAGTGGAAAGGGAATATGACATGAGTTATAAACGATTGACACCATGTATTTTTATAGAAAAAGGAAAGGCCATCAAATGGTTTGACGACCACACGGTGGTGTCCGACGACGTGGTCGCCCTCGCCAAGAGTTACGGGGAGCACGGCGCGGACGAATTGTTGGTTTTTGACTTGTCGGACAATGACAAGGAGCATGACCAGGCAATCGGCATCTTGAAAAAAATCAACCGGGTCATCGGCATCCCGGTGACGGCGGGCGGGAACATTCATCGTCTGGAGGATGTCAAGAAAATCCTTTACGCCGGGGCCAAACGGGCGATGCTCAACCTCGCCAAGACGGATTCGGAAAACTTGATCGAGGAGGTATCGGCAAGATTTGGGAAGGCGAAGATTGCCGTGTCGTTAAACGACTTTGACACCTTGTTCAAAAAGCACCACTGTGTGGAAAAGTGCTGTTCAGAGGTGGTGTTCATGCACCGGCTGGACTTGAATTCCGTGGAATACCTCACGGAGATGCCCTGCGTGGTTTTGACGGACACGATGGAGCAGTCGGAAATTTTGAAAATCCTCAAGTCGGATCGGGTCAAGGGTGTTTCCGGGATGTTCGTAAGCCATCAGGACATGGATTTTAACGAGTTCAAGGAGATTTGTGCCGTGGAAGGCATCCACATGACCTCCTTTGAAAGCATTTTGGACTTTTCAGAACTGAAGACGGACGAACATGGACTGGTTCCCGTCATCGCACAGGATTACCAGACCAAGGACGTCCTGATGCTGGCCTACATGAACGAGGAGGCTTTCGAGCACACGGTGAAGAGCGGACGGATGACGTACTATAGCCGCAGCCGCAAGCAGCAGTGGGTCAAGGGCGAGACTTCCGGGCATTTCCAGTACGTGAAAAGCCTGACGGTGGATTGTGACAAGGACACGCTTCTGGCAAAGGTGGAACAAATCGGAGCCGCCTGTCACACCGGCAACCGCACCTGCTTTTTCCAAACCATCATCGGCAACGACGCGGAAAACAAGAATCCCCAGCGCATCCTGGAGTCCGTGTATCGGACAATCCAGGACCGCAAAGAACACCCGAAGGAAGGGTCGTATACGAATTATTTGTTTGACAAGGGCATTGACAAGATTTTAAAAAAAGTGGGAGAGGAAGCGACGGAAATCGTCATCGCGGCCAAAAACCCCGACCCGGAGGAAATCAAGTACGAGATTTCGGATTTCCTCTATCACGCCATGGTACTGATGGTGGAAAAGGGTGTCACGTGGGACGACGTGGCCGAGGAACTGGCGAACCGATAATCCCCATGTATATGAACATAATTATGAGAACGTCCAACAAGAAGGGGTGGTGCTTTATGAAGCAGCCTGATTCCATGGATGTTGGAACAAGAACAGACGTGGCCATGCACCGACTGCGTGTTATAAAAAGCAATGCAAGGTCATGTTGGCATCATCGGATGCCTATTAAGAATCGTTCTAAAACGAAAACGTGGGACATAAGATATGACATAGTAAAAGGACTGGCGTACGGGCCTTTATGTTTTCGGCATGCATCGACCGGGAAAACGCTGGTTTTGGCACATGGGGAGGCATTATGGACGATTCGGCATTGCGCAGGCAGCAATTACTGAAAGATACCAAGAGAATGTACGACAGCGGCGGCATCCCGGCGATTCATCCGAGATACCGTCATATTTACCATGACTTGTACGATGAAAATCCCACGTCGACGACGGGCAGCTTTTATTTGCGCCTGGTCATCGGAATCCTCTGTTTCGCCTGCTACGTGTGGGCGGATTACAAGGACATGACGGTGGCGGGGGTTAACAGCAGCATGATCGTAAACCAGATTGAACAACAGACGGATTTTGAGGAGGTACTGGAAACGTTTGGGGCGAAGTAGAGACAGAAAGTCGGATAAATCACATATCCGGCTTTTTTCATGTTATTTTCATGGAAATCTCCCGAAATCCCATTTTATGTTGGAAATATGATTTAATATTTGTATCTGTCACCAAAATCAGTTATACTATACCTTGACGAACGCATAAGCGTTCGCCCGCCCCGCAGGGGGGTGCCCGGGCAGGCATACCTTAACGAATGCGTAAAGCATCCACTGGCGTAAAGTGCGTTTGGCGGGATATTGCTTAGCTCGTTGCATGCGGGAATAAAAATAGGAGAGTATAAAAACGGGCGTTTATTTAAACAGCACGAGTCCTTATATGTTATATTAGAGGATTTGACTGGAAGATAAGTCTGGCACCGGGATTCTTGCCGTGTGAATCGCCTGCGGCAAAAACACTACAAACAAAAAACACAGTTGCAAAGTTGAACTATTAAGGGAGAGATTATGAGAAAGTTAGCCTTAAATGATGAAATATTACTAAAGATTGAAAAGCCCGCCAGATACATTGGCAACGAGGTGGGCAGCGTGATGAAAAACTTAAACGAGGTGGAGGTTCGTTTCGCCATGTGTTTTCCCGACGTGTACGAGATTGGCATGTCGCACCTGGGAATCCAGATTCTTTACGACATGTTCAACCAGCGGGAGGATACGTGGTGCGAGCGCGTCTATTCCCCATGGCGGGATCTTGACCAGATTATGAGGGAGCGGCACATCCCGCTCTTTGCCCTGGAATCACAAGACCCCATTAAGAACTTTGATTTCCTCGGCATCACCCTGCAGTATGAAATGTGCTACACCAATGTCTTGCAGATTCTGGACTTGAGCGGCATCGCGCTGCATGCGGCGGAGCGTACAAAGGACGACCCCATCGTGATTGGCGGCGGCCCTTGTGCCTACAATCCGGAACCGCTGGCGGAGTTTTTTGACTTGTTTTACATCGGGGAGGGGGAAACTTCTTATGACGAGTTGCTCACATGCTATAAGGAATACCGTGACGCGGGGAAATCCAGACGGGAATTTCTCGAGCGGGCGGCACAAGTGCCTGGCATTTACGTGCCGCAATTGTACGAGCCATCCTACCACGAGGACGGCACGCTTGCCGCATTTACCCCGGTAAGTCCACACGCGCCGCGCACCGTCAAAAAGCAAGTCGCGATGGACATCACCCACGCGACCTATCCGTTAAAGCCGGTCGTTCCCTTTATCAAGGCCACACAAGACCGGGTCGTCCTGGAAATCCAACGCGGTTGCATTCGCGGTTGCCGTTTTTGCCAGGCGGGAATGATTTATCGCCCGACAAGGGAGCGTGACGTGGAAGTGCTGAAAGAATACGCGCGGGCGATGCTTGAGAATACCGGACACGAAGAAATTTCCTTGAATTCGTTAAGTTCCAGCGACTATTCTTGTCTGGAAGAGCTGGTCAACTTTTTAATCGAAGAATTTCAGGACAAAAAAATCAACATCCAGTTGCCGTCCCTGCGGATTGACGCATTTTCACTGGACGTGATGAGCAAGGTGCAGGACATCAAAAAGAGCAGCCTGACCTTTGCACCGGAAGCGGGCAGCCAGCGCATGCGGGACGTGATAAACAAAGGATTGACCGAAGAGGACATTTTAGAAGGGGCCGGACAGGCGTTCGAGGGCGGCTGGACGAAGGTCAAGCTTTATTTCATGCTGGGACTTCCGACCGAGACGGAGGAGGACATGAAGGAAATCGCCCGCCTTTGTGACCGCGTGGCAAGGCGTTATTATGAGATTCCGAAGGAACAACGAAACGGTAAATGCCAGATTACGGCCAGTTCGTCCTTTTTCGTGCCAAAGCCCTTCACCCCGTTCCAATGGGCCACGATGTGCACGTCGGAAGAGTACGTACGCCGGGCCGCCCTCGTAAAGCATGAATTTATGGAGCAACTAAACCGTAAAAGTCTGAAATATAACTGGCACGAGGCGGATGAGACGATTTTGGAGGGCGTATTCGCCAGAGGTGACCGGCGGACGGGAAAGGTCATCGAGGAAGCGTATCGGCTGGGTTGTCTTTTTGATTCCTGGACGGAGTCCTTTGATTACCAGAAATGGCTCGCCGCCTTTGAAAACACGGGCGTAGACGCGGACTTTTACACCTTGCGCGAGCGGAGCACGGACGAGCTTTTGCCGTGGGACTTTATTGATATCGGAGTCACAAGGAAGTTTTTGGAGCGCGAGTGGGAGAGGGCGGTGCGGGCCGAGGTGACGCAAAACTGCCGCCAGCAATGTGCGGGCTGCGGCGCGGCCGGCTTTGGAGGAGGTGTCTGTTTTGAAGGTAAGAATTAAATTCAAAAAATACGGCGTCCTGCGCTTTATCGGACATTTGGACGTGATGCGCCATTTCCAGAAAATGATGCGCCGGGCGGAAATTCCCATCGCCTTTACGGGCGGCTACAGCCCGCACATGATCATGTCGTTTGCAAGTCCCCTGGGAATCGGGCTGACAAGCGACGGGGAATATGCGGACATCGAGTTGAGCGCGCCGGTACAAAGCGAGGAGGCCATACGCCGCTTAAATGCCGTGGCGGCTGACGGCATTGAGATTGTGAGCTTCCGTCAAATTTCCGAGGAGAAAAAAATGACCGGGATGGCCATCGTGGCCGCCGCGGATTATCTTGTATGTGATCGAGAATGCATGACATGCTTTGGTGAACACACGTTTTTGAAGCACGCCGCATCAGGAATCGAAGAGGAACCTGGCACCTGCCAGGCGGCGGCCACAAAAGCTTCCCCATTTTTCGAAGACTGGGAGGACTACTTGACCCAGTTTGCGGCGCAGGAAGAAATCTGCGTGCGCAAGCAGACGAAACGAAGTGAGGCAAACGTGGATATCCGTCCGATGATTTACCGTCTTGAAGCACGAGAAAATGCCATTTACATGCAGCTTGCGGCCGGGAGCGTGAAAAATTTAAAACCAAATTTGGTGATGGACGCATTTTTCACATTTGCGAAAGCACAGAAAAATCAGGAAGTAAGCGTTCCTCTCGCCTGCCACCGATTGGAGTTGTACGCGGACATGGGAAATGAAACAGAACAAAACCTGGTGACGCTGGAATCACTAGGAGAAGCAATTAAGTAATGGGAGAATTATAATGGTAAGAAAAGTCTTGATGACAAAAGAAAAGGGCTGCGTCTGGACGTATTTTCTGGAAGATTCGCAAGTCGTGGAGATTCATTGCGCCAAGGAAGAGGACGAGGGAAAAAACGTGGCCGCGCTCGGTAATATTTATATCGGCAAGGTGGAGCGCGTCGTAAAAAATATCGGGGCGGCATTTATCGACATTGGCGGCGTGAAGTGCTATTACGACACCAGCCAGAGTGGCAGTGCCTTGTTCACGAAAAAAGGCGGCAGCAAAAGCTTGTGCGCGGGAGACGAGCTGGTGGTGCAGGTAAGCCGGGAAGCCGTAAAGACCAAGGCACCGACTGTCAGCAGCAATTTAAGCTTCAACGGGCGTTTTTGCATACTAACCACCGGAAACACGCGCATCGGGGTCTCGGCCAAGATTCCCAAATCCTTGCGGGAAGAGTACAAAGAATGCCTGGAATCCAAAAAAAACGCGGAATTCGGCATCATCGTGCGCACGAACGCCAAGGACGTGCCGTTTGAAATGGTCATCCAGGAAATCGAACAATTACAAAAACGATACGAAACACTAAAGGAACATTGCCGCCACCATACTTGCTTTTCTTGCTTGGAGTCGGCTCCGCCTTCCTACATTACCGATTTAAAGAACGTGTATTTGGAGGGCTTGGAAGAAATTTTGGTGGAAGACGTGGAACTATATGCAAAGGTGAAACATTATTTTGAACAAGCACAGCCGGAAATGCTTTCGCTGTTAAAAAAATATGCGGATCCACAGCTTTCCATGTCCGCGCTCTACAGTCTAAAGACCGCGCTTTCCGGCGCGCTTGACGAGCGCATCTGGCTTAATTGCGGCGGATACCTGGTCATCCAGCCCACGGAGGGAATGACGGTCATCGACGTAAATTCCGGGAAGTGCGTGCTCGGCAAAAATCGTCTGGCCACATACCAGAAAATCAACCTGGAAGCGGCCGCCGAAATTGCACGGCAGATGCGCCTCCGAAACCTCTCCGGCATCATCATCGTCGACTTTATCAACATGGACGATGAAAATGCACTTCAGGAGCTTTTACATAAACTGCGCCACTTCCTTTCCAAGGATCCGATTCCGGCCAAGGTAGTAGACATCACGGCCTTGCAGCTCGTGGAATTGACGCGCAAAAAGGTGCGCAAGCCACTTTATGAATGCCGGCGGGAGAATATCTTTCCGCAATTGTGAAAGCCATTGGCATCCGGGGACTTTTATGGAAAATCGGGCTTTACAACTTATTTAGAAAACGTTATAATAGGAACTCGTAGAATTCTTGTGGAAGAAATCACTATTGGAGGATACGAAAGCATGATAAAGGTGGTAAAATTCGGCGGCAGTTCATTGGCCAGTGCCGAACAGTTTGAAAAAGTGGGAAAAATAATCCGTGCCGACGAGAGCCGGAGGTACGTGGTTCCGTCCGCGCCGGGAAAACGTTTTTCATCCGACACCAAGGTGACGGACATGTTGTACGCCTGTTACAAGGCCGCGATTTTAGAAAAGGATTTTACGGAGCAGTTGAAGGAAATCCAGGCACGTTACCAGGAAATCATCGACGGCCTCTCGCTGGACTTTTCCCTGGAGGACGAGTTTGCGACCATCCGGGAAAACTTCGGACGCAAAATCGGCCGCGATTACGCGGCGTCCCGCGGGGAGTACTTAAACGGAAAAATCATGGCCGCCTATTTAGACATGGAATTCGTTGACGCGGCGGAAGTGGTGCGTTTTGACGACGAGGGCGCATTTGATGCCGGGACGACAAACAAATTGTTGGCGGCACGTCTTGAGAAGCTGAAGCGGGCCGTGATTCCCGGTTTTTACGGGGCGAAAGCGAACGGGAGCGTGGTCACGTTCTCGCGTGGCGGCTCGGACATCACGGGTTCCCTGGTCGCTTTGGCGGTACAGGCGAACCTCTATGAAAACTGGACGGACGTGTCCGGATTTTTGATTGCCGACCCGCGTATCGTCAAAAATCCAAAGGCCATCGAAACCATCACATATAAAGAATTGCGGGAATTGTCCTACATGGGCGCGAGCGTCTTGCACGAAGATGCCATTTTCCCTGTCAGGAGGGCGGGTATCCCAATTAACATCCGCAACACCAATGTCCCGCAGGACAAAGGGACGCTGATCGTGGAGGGTACTTGCAGACAGCCGAAATACACGATTACAGGCATCGCGGGTACCGACGGCTTCGCCTCCATCACGATCGAGAAGGCGATGATGAATTCGGAAATCGGGTTCTGTCGCAAGGTGTTGCACGTATTTGAAGAAAATGGCATTTCCATCGAGCACATGCCTTCCGGCATCGACACGATGACGATTTTCGTGCACAAGGACACCCTGGAGGAAAAGGAACAACAAGTCGTGGCAGGAATCCGCAAGGCCGTGCAGCCCGACCACATCGAACTGGAGTCGGATCTCGCGTTAATTGCCATCGTAGGACGCGGCATGCGTTCCACGCGCGGGACGGCCGGGCGTATTTTCTCTGCACTGGCCCATGCGCGCATCAACGTGAAAATGATTGACCAGGGATCAAGCGAGTTGAACATCATCGTCGGCGTGCGGCATGATGATTTCAAAAACGCCATCCGCGCGTTATACGAGATTTTCGTGGACACGCTATGACCGAAATCTTTCTTAATGCAGAAAGGGACATCAAAATGATTGATTTTCACACGCATATTTTTCCAGACAAAATCGCGGAAGGTACGTTACATTTCTTAAGCGAACGCTGCCATGTCGCGCCATTTACCAACGGCACGGCGGACGGGCTGGAAGAATCGACAAAGAAGGCTGGACTTGCCTTGTCCGTCGCGATGCCGGTCGTCACGAAGCCTTCCCAGTTTGAGAGCATCAACCGCTTTGCCAGCCAGTTTCGCGGGGAGGACGGCATCTTGTCCTTTGGCGGCATCCACCCGGATTGCGCGGACTATAAAAAGGAACTGCTTTTACTCAAGGAAATGGGCTTTAAGGGAATCAAGCTGCATCCGGATTACCAGGAAACGTTTTTTAACGACTTAAAATACAAACGGATTATCTCGTTTGCCAGCGAACTTGGCTTTGTCGTCAGCGTCCATGCCGGGTACGACCCCGGATACCCGGACCGCGTGCACTGCACCCCGAAGATGGCCCGCGAGGTTTTAGACGAGGTGAAGCCCCCGAAGCTCGTCCTCGCCCACATGGGCGGATTTAAACGTTGGGACGAAGTGGAAGAACATTTGGTAGGACAAGACGTCTGGCTTGACACCGCCGTCGTGTTCGGGGAGATTTCCGACGGGCAATTTATCCGTATTTGCAGGAACCACGGCCCGGACAAGATACTCTTCGCGACGGATTCGCCATGGTCGGGACAAAAGGAGTCCGTCGAATATTTTTCCAACATGGACATGACAGAAAAAGAAAAACGGCTAATTTTGACGGAAAACGCAAAGAAACTCTTGACTTTGTCCTGACGGCGTGGTATATTTTAACAGTATGCCGCACAATGAGGTTTTGAAGTTCCGCATTTCTTTCATTGCAGATTACATGCGGACACCATAATTGGCGAGTAATGATAATGGGAGGTGCCATATGTACGCGATTATAGCAACAGGTGGTAAACAGTACAAAGTAGCCGAAGGCGATATCATTAAAGTTGAGAAACTTGGCGTGGAAGCCGGAGAATCTTATACGTTTGACCAGGTGCTGGCAGTCAGCGATGACAAGCTGGTCGTGGGAAACCCGACCGTGGCCGGCGCGACGGTAAGCGCGTCCGTAATCGGGGACGGCAAGGCGAAAAAGGTCATTGTTTACAAGTATAAGAGAAAGACCGGATACCATAAGAAAAACGGCCATAGACAGCAGTACACCGCGGTCAAGATTGAAAAAATCAACGCATGATTCTTATGACCACGATTACATTGTATCAAAACAAGCATCATGAATTTGAAGGATTTGACGTTAGCGGCCATGCGGACTACGCGAGGTACGGTGAGGACATTCTCTGCTCCGCCATTTCCATGCTCGTCATCAACACCATTAACTCCATCGCGCGTTTTACCGAAGACAAGACAAGCTGTGTGAGCAACGAGGATGAGGGCAGCATCGTGTTTCGTTTTACGTCGAACATGTCGCATGATGCGCAACTATTGGTAAAATCCATGATTCTCGGTCTGGAAAGTCTTAAGGACGACAAAGAATACGGAACTTATATGGATATTATTATTAAGGAGGTGTAACTACCATGATGAATTTAAACCTTCAGTTTTTTGCTCATAAGAAGGGAGTTGGTTCCACCAGGAACGGACGTGACTCCGAATCAAAGAGATTGGGTGCCAAGAGAGCGGACGGACAGTTTGTAAAGGCCGGCAACATCTTGTACAGGCAGCGCGGGACGAAGATTCACCCGGGCGTGAACGTGGGACGTGGCGGCGACGATACCTTATTTGCCTTGGTTGACGGCATCGTAAGGTTTGAGAGAAAAGGACGGGACAAGAAGCAGGTTTCCATCCGTCCGGTAGCTAAATAATTATCCGTAAAACGAGGCAGGAATATAATTCCTGCCTTTTTAATCCCGCCGCTTGCGGGTGGGATTCGCGTGCCTTGCATGCCCTGGCATGGCATGGTGGCATGATATTGCATTGCACTCCATTCGAAAGGAGGGGTTTTTATGTTTGCGGACAGGACGAAAATCATCATCCGCTCTGGAAAGGGCGGCGACGGACATTGCAGTTTCCGACGTGAGCTTTACGTGGCGAACGGCGGCCCGGACGGTGGTGACGGCGGCAAGGGCGGCGACTTGGTTTTCGAGGTGGACGAGGGGTTGAACACCCTGATGAATTACCGCCACAAGAGAAAGTTTTCCGCCGGGGACGGCGAAGAGGGCGGCAAGAGACGGTGCCATGGGAAAAGTGGCGAAGATTTGGTTTTGAAGGTGCCGCCGGGAACGGTCATCCGCGAATTGAAGAGCGGAAAGGTCATTGCCGACATGTCTGGCGACAACAAGCGCCAAATCGTCTTAAAAGGAGGCAAAGGAGGCTTGGGAAACCAACATTTCGCGACGGCGACCATGCAGGTTCCAAAGTACGCGCAGCCGGGGAAACCGGCGATGGAACTGGAGGTTCTATTGGAGCTCAAAGTCATTGCGGATGTCGGTCTGGTCGGCTTTCCAAACGTCGGTAAATCCACGTTGCTGTCACGCGTGACGAACGCGGAACCAAAAATTGCCAATTACCATTTTACCACGCTGAACCCGAACCTCGGGGTCGTGGATTTGGATGATTCAAAAGGGTTCGTGATGGCGGACATTCCCGGCCTCATCGAAGGCGCGTCGGAGGGAGCCGGGCTTGGACACGAGTTCCTTCGCCACATTGAGCGTACCAAGATGATGATACACGTGGTGGACGTGGCCGGAACGGAAGGTCGGGATCCCGTTGACGACATTTACAAGATTAATACGGAACTGGCGTCTTATAACAAGGACTTGGCAAATCGGCCGCAGGTCATTGCCGCCAATAAAATGGACCTGATGTATCCGGAGGCGGATTCCCTGGATCGGCTGAAGGCGGAGTTCGAGCCAAAAGGCATCCCGGTCTTTGCCATTTCCGGCGTGTCCGGACAAGGGCTGGCGGAACTGCTTTATTACGTGAGCCGGCAGCTGGAACAGATGGATTCCGAACCCGTCGTGTTTGCCCAGGAATATTTCCCCGAGGACGAATTGATTTACGAGGAGCTTCCATACACCGTCACGGTGGAAGAGGGCGTTTACGTCGTGGAAGGTCCCAAAATCGAAAAAATGCTGGGATACACCAATTTGGATTCGGAAAAAGGGTTCGCGTTCTTCCAACGGTTTTTAAAAGAGGGCGGCATTTTGGACGAATTGGAACAAAAAGGGATTACGGAAGGCGATACCGTGAAGATGTACGGCCTTCAATTTGATTATTACAAGTGAGAAATAGAAGGTTCTTCGAGGAAAGGTTTCTCATTATGGAAGATGCAAGGAGCGGATGAGATGACATCGAAACAACGAGCATATTTAAAAGGGCTTGCCATGAATATCGACCCCATTTTCCAGATTGGCAGGTCCGGCATGACCCCGGGCCTGACCGGGGCGATTGCGGAAGGCCTGGAGGCAAGGGAACTGATTAAGATTAACGTCCTGCAAAACTGCCCGGACGATCCAAACGAACTTGCCCGCATCGTGGCGGAACGTACGCATTCCCAAGTTGTACAAGTAATCGGCAAAAAAATCGTCTTGTACAAAGAGGGAAAGGAAAACAAGAAAAAAATCATATTACCATAGGTGGACGCACATGAAAATAGGGATTATGGGAGGGACGTTCAACCCCATCCATATCGGACATTTGTTATTGGCCCAATTTGCATTTGAGGATTATGGACTGGGCGAAATATGGTTCCTTCCAAACGGTAATCCGCCCCATAAACGGATGGCGGACGAGACGGAGGAGGCGCTTTCGCATCGTGTGGAAATGGTGCGCAGGGCGATTTGCGACGTGCCACATTTCAAGCTTTGCCTGCACGAGGCAAACAGTGGCGTCCACTCTTATACGTATCAGACGTTACAAGCGTTTACGGCCTCGTTTCCAGAACACGAATTCTATTTTATATTGGGGGCGGACTCGCTATTCTCAATTGAAAAGTGGAAGTGCTTTCAAAAAATTTTCCCAAACTGCCGCATACTGGCAGCCATGAGGGATGACCGGGACATGGAGGACATGGAACGCCAGATATCCTACCTGGAAAACCGGTATGGGGCAAAAATCGAGCTTCTGATGGCACCATTGATTGATATTTCTTCCACGGGAATTCGCGCACGCGCGTCACGCGGCCTGAGCGTATACTATATGGTTCCTGACACCGTGGCGGATTATATCCAGAAAAACCATCTTTATGCCGTCGCGCCCAAATGACGGGGCATGGCATGCTTGAATAATGGTTCGCGGTACCGCTTTCCACTGGAAGGGCGGGCCACCCGGTTTATTCATCCCTATTAGGAGAGAACGAGGTGTGAAAGCATGGATTTAGAGACGATACAGAAGAAACTGGAAAAAAAATTAAAAAAGAGCCGATACCAGCATACGCTGGGAGTCATGTATACGGCGGCTTCGCTGGCGATGCGCCATGACACTGACATCCACAAGGCCATGCTGGCCGGCCTGCTTCATGACTGTGGAAAATTTTGTTCCCCCAAGGAACAAGTCAAACTATGTGGCAAGCTAGGACTGGAACTTACGGACATTGAAAAAGAAATCCCGCCGATGGTTCACGCGAAGCTGGGGGCTTGTCTGGCAGAAAAGGAATACGGCGTGGATGACGGGGACGTGCTTAACGCGATTCTCCACCATACGACGGGACGCCCGCAGATGAGCATGTTGGAAAAAATCATATTTCTTGCCGATTATATAGAACCAGGCCGAAAAATGATTCCGGGACTGGACGAGGTACGCCTCCTGGCTTTCACGAATATTGACGCGGCTGTCAGCGTATGCGCCAAAAATACGCTGGATTATCTAAAGAACACGGAGAAAAACATCAATCCATTGACGGAACAAACCTATTTATTTTATCAGAAAGAGGAGGATGGAAGATAGATGGATCAATCAAAAAAAATGGCACGCATCGCATATCGTGCCTTGGAAGAAAAAAAGGGCGGCGATGTCAAACTCATTGACATCAGCACGGTCTCCATCATGGCGGACTATTTCTTGATAGCGGACGGCGCAAACGAAAACCAGGTACGCGCCATGGCCGACAACGTGGAGGAGGAACTTGCACGTGCCGGACACCCGTTAAAACAACGTGAGGGCTACGGTACGGGAAAATGGATCCTGTTGGACTTTGGCGATATCATCGTCCACGTGTTTGACAAGGAAAACCGCTTGTTTTATGACCTGGAACGAATTTGGCGGGACGGGAAGGCAATCACTCCAGAAGAAATAGGAGAGTAACAAGTACCTTGTGACACCCCCGCATAACAAAACGAATGCCTTGTGGACATTGCCGCAAGGCATTTGTCATAAACATCGGATTTTCCCGTAACGTTAAAACTTTATTTTAAAAAGCGGAACACCCCGATGACTTTCCCCAGTATCACCACGTCCTTCACGATGATTGCATCCATATAGTCGTTCTCCGGCTGAAGCCGAATCACGCCTTCCTCTTTATAAAAGGTCTTGACCGTTGCGCCGTCATCGACCAACGCCACCACGACATCCCCGTTTTGCGCCGTATGTTCCTCCTGGACCAGTACGTAGTCCCCATCAAAAATACCGATGTTGACCATGCTTTCCCCTTTAATGACAAGTAGGAACGTCTGCTTGTTTGGCATCATCTCCGCCGGAATCGGGAAATAATTTTCAATGTTCTCCTGTGCGAGAATCGGTTCGCCGGCAGCCACGCGCCCGATAATCGGAACGTTCACGAGTTCCCTCCGTGTTAAATTAAACGTATCATCAAGAATCTCAATCGCCCGCGGCTTCGTGGGATCCCGACGTATATATCCGTTCTTCTCAAGCGTTTCGAGATGAGAATGAACCGAGGACGTGGATTTCAAATGGACCGCCTCGCAAATTTCCCTCACTGCAGGCGGAAAACCACGCTCCAAAATTTGTGCTTTGATATATTCTAAAATTTCTTCTTGCTTCTTGCTAATCTTACCTTGTGCCATATGTATTTACCTCCTCTGATTTCTGCAAAAGTATTATTTGTATTCTATAGTAACACAAATAATAGAAAAAAGCAAACGTTTGTTGCGAAAATATGTTCGTAAATTTTTTAAAAAAATATTGACAAACGTCCGTTCACGTATTATACTTCTCACAGAAAGAACAAACGAGTGTTTGTGAATATTTGTTCGGATTTCAAGGGGAGCACACGAAAGAGGGGAAAAATCATGTATGAAGTGGAAGAACGTAATCCGCAAGTTTCTGTAAGAAGAAAAAGAGTGTCCAAGGGCAGAAAAGATATTCGAAGGAAACGCAGGATGGCCAAACGGATGATGAACATTACCTTTCTGTTCATATTATCCTTGCCCATTATGGCTGGATTCATCAGTCTGGCAAAAGAGAATCGAAAGGGAACAATGAGTGAAAATGGCGGAACGCCTTATTCCACGTATTCCATATGTAGCGATTCTTCCAAGTATTATAAAACCATCGTCGTTCGTCCGGGAGAGTCACTCTGGAGCATTGCGGAGACATACTGTACGGATGATTGCCGAACCCTGACGGATTACATTGGCGTTTTGAAGGAATTGAACCATCTGAAGGGAGATACCATCTATGCGGGAGAACGCATTCTCGTCGTCTGCCAGAATTATGGAGATTAAATTGGTTGCATTGGGCGGGGCGAAAGACATTGTGACTCCGTAATTACCCACGGTATCAATTTTCATGAAAAGTAGGTTACATCGTTACTTTTCATGAAACCATGAAACATCTATACGACAAATGCCGATTTTTCCAAAAGATGTGGACAAAGTTTCTATAATCTGCTATAATCTGTACCATGGGATCATAAATGTCTTTTCAGACATGCATGCCTTATCACGCCGGCCAATCATATCCGTGATTAAGAATTTGAATAATTAACAACAGTTTAAATTAAGGAGGTTTTCATTTTGAGCCAGACAAGGAAATCCAAAAACAAGACGTACCACGAGCAAACTTACATAGACAACACCTTGCGCCTGCGCGAGGTGTTAAAGACGTTGCCGCCGTTTGCCAAGGACTATTTCCGCGCGGTCGAGCCAAGGACGTCTGCCAAGACGCGAATTTCCTACGCTTATGACATCCGCGTGTTTTTCCATTTTTTGATGGAGAACAACCCCATATATAAGGATTATTCCATCGAACAGTTCACGCCGGCCGACATAGGACGTCTTGAACCCGTGGATATCGAGGAATACCAAGAATATTTAAAAGTGTATAAAAACGAGGAAAAACAAATCACGAACGATGAAAAGGGACTTGCCAGGAAAATGTCGGCCCTTCGCAGCTTTTATGGTTATTATTTCAAGCACCAGATTATCGAGAAGAACCCCACGTTGCTCGTGGACATGCCCAAATTGCATGACAAGGCCATCATCCGCCTTGACGCGGACGAAATCGCCATGCTGCTTGACTTCGTGGAACACGGGGGAGACGCATTGTCCGGCCAGCAGAAACGTTATTATGAAAAAAATAAAAACCGCGACCTGGCGATTATCACTTTGTTGTTGGGAACCGGCATCCGGGTCTCGGAATGTGTCGGCCTGGACATCACGGACGTGGATTTCAAGAACAATGGCGTGAAGGTGGTTCGAAAAGGGGGAAATGAGATGGTCGTGTATTTTGGCGAGGAAGTGGAAAACGCGCTCAAGTCCTATCTTTATACGACCAGGAAGGCCACCATCCCACTGCCCGGCCATGAAGACGCCTTGTTTTTATCCACCCAGAGAAAACGTATCGGTGTCCAGGCCGTGGAGAACCTCGTAAAAAAATACGCCAGACAAGTGACCCCGAACAAGAAAATTACGCCCCACAAGCTTCGCAGTACCTACGGCACGGCGTTATACAAAGAAACAGGGGACATTTACCTGGTGGCGGACGTATTAGGCCACAAAGACGTGAACACGACGAAAAAGCATTATGCCGCCCTCGACGAGGACCGTCGCCGCCTGGCCGCGAAGGCGGTCCGCCTGAGGGAAGACTAATCGAAAACCAATTACGAGAAAGGATGCCAAATCGACATGCAATTACAAAGATTATTGAGCTATACGAGAAAAGCGGTGGACGAATATCAAATGATCGGGGAAGGTGACCATGTTGCCGTCGGGATATCCGGCGGGAAGGACAGCCTGACCCTTTTATACGCTTTACAAGGCCTGCAAAGGTTTTACCCGAAGAGTTTCCAGTTAAGTGCCGTCACCGTGGATTTGGGATTTGAAGGCTTTAATCTATCTCCCGTCCAGAAATTGTGCCAGGAACTGAAAGTTCCATATCACGTCGTCAAATCAGACATTTATCACATCTTGTTCGACGTTCGCAAGGAACCTAGTCCCTGCTCGCTTTGTGCCAAAATGCGAAAAGGCGCCTTGAACGATGCCGTCAAGAAACTGGGCTGCAACAAAGTGGCTTATGCCCACCACAAGGACGACATTATCGAGACGATGCTGCTCTCCCTTATTTTTGAGGGCCGCTTCTACTCTTTTTCACCTAAAACCTACCTTGACCGCATGGATTTGACAGTCATACGTCCCTTGATGTTCGTGGACGAGATGGAAATCTGCGGCTTTCGCAACAAATACAACCTTCCGGTCGTCAAAAGCAAATGTCCGGTGGACGGATATACGAAACGCCAGTACGCGAAGGAACTTTTGAAACAATTGAATACCGAGCATCCCGGTGCGCGGGAGCGGATGTTCCACGCCATCCAAAGCGGCAACCTAAAAGGCTGGCCGGAAAAATGGAGCGGCCGTCACTCGTAATGTGTAAGTTTCCTATGACACAAAAAGTACCCGTCACGAACCCCGGGTACTTTTTGAAAAACGAAAGAAAATTCAGAGAAAGCATATGAACCGGCAAGGGAGTCAATATGGCACCGTCATATTTTCGTGTCTTTTATGGAGATGCCTTCTTTCAACGCCACGTACTGCTCCACCATCTTCGCGGTTCCTTCGATGCCCAGCATGGAACTGTTGAGACAAAGTTCATAGCTCTCCGCGTCGGACCATCTCTTGTTGGTATAATAGTCATAGTAGCTTGAACGTTGCTTGTCGGCCTTCAGGATCATGTCCTTGGCCTTGTTGTCCGGCAAATCGTAAATGCGGGCAATCCTGCGAATCCTGGCGTGCAAGTCCGCATGGATGAAAATGCTGACCACGTTGTCATAATTTTCCAGTGCGTAATCCGCGCAGCGCCCGACAAGGATGCATGGCCCCTCGTCCGCAATCTTCTTGATGGCGTCAAACTGTGCCAGGAACACCTTGTGATTAATCGGCATGTCGGTGTACGCGCTGCCGGTATAGCCTACAGAATACGTATCCATGACCAGAGAATACAAAAAGCTGTTCGTCGGTTTTTCATCATGTGTCTCAAAAATCTCCTCACAGATTCCACTTTCCTTGGCAGCACGCGCAAGCATCTCCTTGTCATAAAGCTTAATGCCAAGATCCTCCGCAATCTTGTAGCCAATTTCTCTTCCGCCGCTTCCAAATTGTCTTCCAATCGTAATAATCGTATTTGTCTTCATTCTTCTGTCATCCTCCCGCGTAGTCTGTGAACCCCTCTTGGCAAGCGTCATCTCGTCAAGCCTTGTTCATTATGTTTGATTATATCTGATAAACATGAATTTTACAAGAACTCTTGGCAATTTTGTAGTCATTTTATACAAAATAACAAATATACGAACATGATTTATGAACAGAAAGTTCGGCAAAACGGATGCGGACACGCCCCACTATGTGTTCCCGCCCATTTTCCGTCCTTCCAGCAAATCCAGCAAATCCTGAAAATATTCTGGAAGCGGGGCGTCAAATTCCATGTATTTCCCCGTTGAAGGATGCTCGATTCCAAGAATTTTGGCATGCAGAGTCTGCCCCTGTAGTTTGAACGGACACTTTGCAGGGCCGTAAACTTCGTCTCCGAGAACGGGATGGCCTATGCTGGCCATGTGTACACGTATCTGGTGTGTCCTTCCCGTCTCCAACGTACATTCCACATAAGTAAAATCCTTCTGATGTCCCTGGCAGGACGCATTTCGTATAAGCGGGTGCCGTAAGCCGCTCAAGGCACAATTGTCAAAACGCCTTATCACCTTGAAATGCGTGACGGCATCCTTGGCGTTGACCGCATGGGTGCTCATTTTCTTTCGATCAACCGGATGGCGTCCGATTGGCAAGGAAATCGTCCCCTCCCCGTCTTTCAGGATTCCATGCACGATGGCGTGGTATTTTCGGGTTATGGAATGCTCCTTCAGCTGGACGGCCATCTTTTGATGGGCTAGGTCATTTTTACATATCAAAAGAGACCCGGTCGTGTCCATGTCGATGCGGTGCACGATACCCGGGCGCATGATGCCGTTTATACCGGACAGCCGCCCTTTGCAATGGTATAGGACCGCGTTGACCAGCGTACCAGAATAATGGCCGGGTGCCGGATGCACGACCATGCCCTTTGGCTTGTCCACGACCAAAACGTCATCGTCTTCATAAAGTATAGAAAGGGGAATGTCTTCGGGAATGATGTCGGGTTCCCTTGCCCTTGGAACGGACACGAGGAGTTCGTCACCGGCACAAAGCTTGTAATTGGCCTTTAAAACATTCCCGTTGGCGGTCACGCCCTCTTCCTTGATTAGTTTCTGGATAAAAGAACGTGTTTTATCCGGCATCCGGCCGGCCAAGTATTTGTCAACGCGTTCCCCCTTCGCTTCATTTGACACGCTAAAACGTAATTCTTCCATAAAACACGATTCCTCCATCAGAGCATGAATATGAACGCCCACGCATTACGCCTTTTTGGAAAAGGAAAAACAAGAAAGCTCCTCCTCCGTATAATAAAACAAGAGGGAAAATGCAAATAAGGCGCAGCCAATTACGACATAGCAGTCGGCAACGTTGAAAATCGGAAAATCAATCAGGCTAAAATAAAAAAAGTCAACCACGTAGTCAAGGCGAAGGCGGTCCATCATGTTTCCCAGCGCGCCAGCGACAATCAAGACGGCGTAAGCACGCATCAGGTAGTACCGTTTTTGATGTGGGATTTTCGCATAAAAATAAAGGACGATGAAAAAAATCAATAGAGCGCCCAACATGAAAAAAACTTGCCGATCCTGAAACAAGCCGAAAGCGGCCCCCCGGTTTTCCAGATATTGTAGTTCAAACACCCCGGGAATCAGTTCAAACGAGGCC
Source organism: Lachnospiraceae bacterium (assembly GCA_910574865.1). Classification (GTDB taxonomy): domain Bacteria; phylum Bacillota; class Clostridia; order Lachnospirales; family Lachnospiraceae; genus Schaedlerella. The sequence goes on from CAJTDN010000007.1 coordinate 229,286, forward strand.
TTTCCCTTCAAATGGATGATGGCCAGGTATTTTGTATACTGGTCGGCCATCACGAAAAGCAGGCATACGATTCCCGCATGCAGGTAACTTTTTAACGTCCTATTTTTCTCCATTCCCAAACTCCCTTGACTATTTTGTTTTGTGATTTTATGACTTTTACGTCTTATACATACTTATGGACCAAAACAGAAATCCTGCCCTTTTTCGTGGTTCCTACCGCTTCCACGTACTGGAACTTTCCCATACCACGCACGGAAACCCGGTCTCCTTCCTTGGGCTGGTAACCGTTGGATGAAACAAGCTTCCCATTTACAAATACCTTTCCGGCTTCAATCAAGGGAGATAATTTGCTACGCGAAGAGGAAAACGCAAGGGAAAGCAGACTGTCCAAACGCACGGACGCTACCGTTCCCCGTATTTCCTCAAAGCGGGGGGAATAAGAAAACCCATGCAGTTCCTCCTCTTGCACCATGACGGCCGTATGGCGTATCCGCCCAAGGTTGTCCAGCAGGAAGTCCTTCATCCGCGGACTCGTGAACACGTACGCCTGATTCTTATCCATCACGACGTCCCCTATCTTGCTCCGCTCTATCCCAAGGTTCAGTATCGCCCCCAAATAGTCACGGTGGGAAAGTTCCTCCGAAAATTTCCCGTGGAGCGGGGTAATCCTTAGCACCGAAATCGCGTCCTGGAAAAGTTTGTTCCTATCCTCGCCCCCGGCACGCAAAGAAAGAGCATCAGGCAAAAATGCCACCAACTGACGCTCTGCAGATTCATACCCGCCAAAAAGGAGATATTTCGTAAAAAGGGTATCTTTTGGCAATGAATGTAAAATATTCAATTCATTCAAATTTAAAAAGTCAGAATATGTAATCCTCTCACGATAACAGGCGACCCGCGACAGCTCGGTCAAACGCCTCTCCAATAATTGTTCTTCTTTCTGCATCTTGAAAATCTTTCCTAAAATCTACCGCGGACACTGGGATTCTCCATGGAACTTCCCAACAAGTCCTGCAAATCGCCGGTAATGTCCACGTTCGTCGGCGTAATCAGAAAAATATAGTTCGAAATTTTCTGGAGGTTGCCGCTAATCGCGAAAGTGGCACCGGAAATGAAGTCGATAATCCTCTGCGCGATTTCCAAATCCATCCCTTCCAGGTTCAAAATCACGGTACGACCGGCCAACAATGTCTCCGTAATCTCGCGGGAATCGTCAACGGAACTTGGCTTTACCACGCACACCTCCATGTTCCCATTGTTCTTCCTGGCCGACGGCTGGCGCATCGGGGTTATCTTGTTGCTGTTCGCAGGGGCAAACTTGCCCCCTTCGTCCATGTCAAAATCATCATACCCGTCATCCTTGCCGCTTTTCTTTCCACCAAACACGGAACGACGTGGCTTCTCTTCATAGTCATCATCATAATACTCGTCATCATCATAAAAATCATCATCATAGTCATCATCATTCAGTTTCATGATGTCAAGAAATTTATCAAACACACCCATACCTTATACTCCTATCTTGTACGCTGTCGAATACAATCTTGTTTTTCGCACCGCCGCTTCAGAAATAATTTCTGAAACCAAAAATCCCGGTTCCTACCCGGACCATGGTCGCCCCTTCTTCTATGGCGACCCCGTAATCATTGGTCATCCCCATCGACAGTACGTCCACATTCCTATTATCAATGTTTTTTCCCATAATGTCAACAGATAATTTATGTAAATTTTTAAATATTTCGCGATTTTCTTCGGAATTTTCTACAAATGGGGCGATTGTCATCAAGCCACACACCTGGACATGCTTGAATTCGGCCAATCTTTCCAGGAACGATTCGACCTCGTCGACACGTATGCCAAACTTGCTCTCCTCTTCCGCCACGTTGACCTCAATCAATATCTTCGTGACACAATCTTTTTTTGCAGACTCCTTTTCAATCGCCTGTGCCAGTCTCAAGGAATCCACCGAATGAATCATTTCCACCTTTCCGATGAGGTATTTTACCTTGTTCGTCTGTAAATGTCCAATCATGTGCCACTCCACGTCCTTAGGCAAGGCCTCGTACTTGTCAAGCAACTCTTGTACCTTGTTTTCCCCAAACACGCGCACCCCGAGGTCGTAGGCCTCCTTTAGCACCTCGACGGGCTTCGTCTTGCTGACGGCGATTAACGTCACGTCCTCGCGCCTGCGCCCAGCCCTGTTACACGCCTCTACTATGCTTTCCTCCACCCTTCCTAAGTTGTTCTTCAACATGCTTTCTTTTGACATGGCCCGTCTTCCTTTCTGATTCTGTCAAATTCCCGCCTTGTTACAAGGAGTTGACGTATTTTTTCTATTGGAAAATGACCTCGTCCTCTTCCACGGCATCCGCGTTCTGGACGATATGGTCATAATTGTTCAGTCCATGGGGCATCCCCTCCTGAACGATATAGTAATCATCATTTTCGCACAAAATCTGCACCGGCTTAAACACGGCGTAACCTTTGTTCACGCAATATGCCCCGGAAAGAGGCACGGTTTCCGTCAAAGTGCACGTTTCCGTGGAGCCGGGCTTAATCAGCACGCTCCCCTCCTCAAACCGGGAAGGATCCAGATAAACGTGCTCGTCATCCGGCAAGGCGAAAGCTTCCACGCTCTCAAATACCGCCTCTCCCCCTTTTTGAACCAGGACTCCCTGGTTATATGCGCCAATCGTTTCAAGGTAATTCGCGCCGACCACGTAAAACGGTTTCTCGACCACGGAACTTTTAGGAATCTTCAACCCGCTCTGGTCGGTCAAAATCAATTCGACCGTCACGTACCGGTCTTTCGCGTAACGAATCATGGAATTGTCATAACTAAGACATCCATAACAGGCACCCGATTTTTCCACGATGGAAAAATCCGCCCAAATCGTCTCGTTTTCCTTGTTAATCCGGGTCTTGACCGCGCTTGTCCCGGAAAGTTCCAACGCCGCTTCCTGGGAAAGCTGTATGTACACCTTCCAGTCATCGTCCGTGATAAGCTTGTAGACGGGGTCGCCTTGCCTTACGCTCGCCTGGTTCGTGACGTGGCGCGACTCGTAACCGCTGCGCTCAAAGATTTCCGGACAAAGGCTCTCCTCGTTTGCGTCCTCGTAACCGTCAAACGTCATTACGATGATGCCGTCCCTGGTGCTCTTGCTAATCGGAATCGAAGACGCGTTTTTCGCGATCATCTCGTTCAGTTTTGCGTTCTTGGCTTGCTTGGAGGCGTTCTGCAGGATGGAATCCACGTCGTTTTTGAAAGAGTAAACCGTGGAGAACTTGTCCGCCTCAAAATTCTCATAAAAGTTTTGCGTGCGTCGCAAAATGCTTTGACGTTGCTCTTCGCTCAGGACCAAGGATGGCTCGTTAGCAGCATCCTCCTTTGTTTCCAGCTTTTGGCCGGAAATGGCATAAATGTCGCTTCCCGTCCTGATTTTCGCGTTTTCGTTTTGAAAATAGCTGACATAGCCGCTGTCTTGCGCGGCCACCACGGTTTCTTCCCTCACGATAAACCCCGTATATGAATTATCTTTTACGATACTGCCCCTTCTTACCTCGTATACAAATACTTGTTTCGAAGTTGTATACATGAATACGGTCACGACCAGGTATATGAGAATGACGACAAACAATAAAATACCGATGTTCATCTCCCATCTGTTTTTGCGTTTTTGAATCGTCGTGACCTTGCTTTGTTGTCCTTTCAAATCAACACTCCCCATTCGTGTATATTTCCAGTATATTTACACATACTATGTCCATTGATATAAAAAGGAGGATATAACACATGAAGTGGTTCGACAATACTGGACTTACAATTGTAATTATTGGTGCAATCAACTGGCTTTTGGTCGGCATTTTTCGTTTTGACCTGGTCGCCTTCCTTTTCGGCGACTTAAGCTGGCTTTCCAGAATCATTTATACCGTCGTGGGACTGTTCGGACTTTACCTGATCAGCCTTTATGGAAGAATCGGCAGCATGTCCGAGTCATAACCGACATTCCTATATCAAGACAAAACCGCTGGCGGCAAAACCGGCGGTTTTGTCTTTTATGTCCCGTCCGTCAGCGAATCCTCCCCGCTCGACGAATCCTCCACGTTGGCCATGTCGTTTGCCGAAGACACGGCCGCACCCAAAAGGACGTCCATCTTCGTATACAAATGCGGCTTGGACGGCGCGCCCATCACGACAGAAATGAATGGATGTTCCCGCCCGTCCGGACTATTTGACGTCACGCTGTATAGCACCAGGCAAGATCCGGCCTCGTTGGTCGTGCCGGTTTTGCCGCCCACCACGCGGATTCCGTCTGGACAAGGTCGGCTTCCTCCCGTATAATGATTCGTCGGAGTCCATGTTCCATGGCGCACGCTCCCGTCGGCAGCCGTCATCGTTCCGGTATAGCTCGGCATCGAGGCAATCTCGACGAATCGCGGATCTTGGATGCATGCGTTGAGAATCAAATATAAATCATACGCCGTCGTGTAATGTTCCTCTTCATGAAGGCCATGGGGATTCAAAAAATGGGAATTTGTCGCCCCCAGTTTCCATGCCTCTTCGTTCATAAGTTGGGCAAAACTTTCCACGCTCCCACTGATATGCTCCGCGATGGCCACCCCGTTATCATTTCCGGAGTAGAGAATCAACCCGCACAACAAATCGTAAAGCGAAATCCGGTCGCCTTCCTGCAGCCCACACAACACCGCTTCCGGCTCCAAAAGCGTTACATTCCTTCCCACGACCACGACGTCATCCAAGTTTCCATACTTTAACGCGACATATGCAGTCATCAACTTCGTCGTGCTGGCCGGATAGAGCCGCTCGAACACCCTTTCCGCATACAATGTACGGGCATGTTCCAAGTCGAAAAGAGCCGCCGCGTGGAACTCGTCCCAATTGCTGTCAAAGGTTGCATATTCCAACACCTTGTCGGTTCCAACGCACAAGGAAGATGCGAATAATTCGTCCTTTTGCAGGCTTTTTGTAAACGTGGCCGCCTCATATCGCGTACAGTAAGGAGTATTCTTTTCCTTTTGGTTGTAAAAAAACAAACAACTCGGGAAAGCAATGGCAATTATTAGGCAGGCGACGCCTCCCGCCAAGAGAATAAGCCTTTGTCGTTTCCTCCTCTTCCTGCGCATCATCCTCTGGCGTGCCATTTCTTCTCGTCGCTGCCTTGGCGGCATGTCTTTCACCGCCACGTCCTCCGGCCAAGCATGTTTCCTACGTTCCCGCTCCATGTCCCTTTTCCGGTCGTGCTTCCTACGTTTCCGCGCCACGTCCCCTTGCCGTCTTACTTGTACATCTCTCTCCAATCCAAGTCCCCCCTGTCCAATGCCAAAATCAATGCCTCCGCCGTGGCAATGTTCGTGGCCATCGGAATATTGTACATGTCACACAAACGAACAATGTCGTTCACGTCCGGCTCGTGCGAACGTGGGGTGAGCGGATCGCGGAAAAAAATCATCAGGTCCATCTCGTTTTGTTCAATCTGCGCCCCCATCATCTGCTTGCCGCCAAGATGCCCGGGAAGGTACTTGTGGATATTCAAATTCGTCACGTTTTCTACCAGTATGCCCGTCGTTTCCGTCGCGTAAAGATGATGCTTGTTCAAAATCCCACGATACGCGATGCAGAAATTCTGCATCAGCTTCTTCTTCGCGTCATGTGCAACCAATCCAATGTTCATAGCAGCCACCTCTCCTAATCTCGTCTACTGATACTTCTTCGGCTGAAGCCCGACATTAAGCACAAAACCGATTCCCATGTAGAAACAAATGACGGAAGTCTGTCCATAGCTTACGAAGGGCAGTGAAATTCCCGTGTTGGGAAAAAGCATGGTCGCCACACTGATATTGATGAAACTCTGTATGCCTACCAGTGCGGCCACGCCCCCGCAGATAATCCTGCCCGCGGCGTTCCTCGCCTTCATGCCGATGGTGATACACCTTATCACTATCAATAATAACAAAATTATGACCACGCAACAACCCACAAACCCCAATTCTTCACCAATAATTGCAAAAATAAAGTCCGTTTGCGGTTCCAGGATGAAATTTCCATTCTTTACGGAGGTCGTGGCATCATTATTGTAGCCCTTTCCCGTCAACTGGCCGGATCCAATCGCCATGACGGAGTTCAACTGCTGGTACGCCTCCTCGGATTCATATTCCTCCGGATACAGCCACGCGAGAATACGGTTTTGCTGGTATTGTTCCAAAAAGGGCTGATCCGGCTGGATAATCCAAATGAACATTCCGACAAACAACGGAACCCCGATTGCCAGCACCACGCCTATGAATTTGTAGCTCAAACCGCCCATGTACATCAAGACGCAGAACAAGAGGGCGACGCAAATCGTGTTGGAAAGGTTTGGTTGCTTGTAAATCAATATCAAGGAGGGAACAAGCAGTGCAATCCCCGCGACCAACATTTTCGGATCGCGCACCGCATTCTCCTTTTTCGTCAGCAACCTGGCGTAAAACAAGATGGATATGATTTTTGTCAGGTCGGACGGCTGGAACTGGACGAATCCCAAGTTCAGCCAACGCGTGGCCCCGTTCACGTTCGTCCCGACGACGAGCACGGCCCCGAGCAGGACAAGGTTCATCACGTACATGACCCAATAAAAGTTCAGCACCCAGTTGTAATCAAACAGGGAAATCACGACCATGGCCACGATTCCCAGGAGGATTCCCAGGATTTGCTTGTTCTGGTAAGAAGGGTCGGCACTTCTCACCACGAAGACGCCGATGACGGAAATCGCCATTACCAGAAACACCAGGCTAAATTTGTAATCTTTATAATGATAGCGCGAAAGCGAACGCCGTATCAACTGTAATAATATTTTCAATATTTCTCTCCCGTATATTTAATATGTATATCCGAGCGCGTAATACGCACTTGAAAACACTCAGGTCTTATCTCCATATATTTCGACATCGTATGAAAGAGGTCTCTGGACAAGTCCTCCGCCGTGCCGGGCGCACATTGCAACCGGTCGGTGACGAGGAGGTTTACGATCCGTTCTTTTGCAATCCGTACAGATGGGACACTCATGCTCACACTCTCCTATTTTCCGGAAAACAGATGTTTGATTCGCTCCAAGAATCCTTCTGGGCAGCACACGTCTGGAATATCCACCTTTTCACCGAGTATCCTGCGGCAGATACGTTCATAGGCCTGGCCGGAAAGGCTGTCCGTCCCGACCACGGCCTCGCCCTGGTTCGTGGCGATGACGACTTGCTCGTCGTCGGGAATGACACCCAGCAGGTCGATTGCCAGGATTTCCGTCACGTCCTCCACCGTCATCATGTCTCCCCGGCGTACCATGTCAACACGGATCCGGTTAATCAGCAATTCGTTTTTCTGGATTCCGCTGGTCTCCAAAAGCCCGATGATGCGATCCGCGTCCCGGATGGCCGACACCTCGGGCGTGGTCACGACGATGGATCTCTCGGCACCCGCGATGGCGTTTTTGAAACCTTGTTCAATGCCGGCGGGACAATCGATTAAGACGTAGTCAAACTCATCCTTGATGTCAGCCAGAAGTTTCCTCATCTGTTCCGGCGAGATGGCCGACTTGTCCTTCGTCTGCGCCGACGGAAGGAGGTACAACTCTGGGTAAAGCTGGTCACGAATCAGGGCCTGCTTCAAACGGCACCCCCCTGAAATCACGTCTACCAGGTTATAGACGATGCGGTTTTCCAGCCCCATGACCACGTCCAGGTTGCGCAACCCTAAATCCGTGTCGATGACGATTGTCTTTTTCTGCGCCAATGCCAGCCCGATTCCAATGTTTGCCGTCGTAGTGGTCTTTCCTACGCCGCCTTTTCCTGATGTAATGACGATGACTTCACCCATGTCCGTAAATTCCTCCTCAACTCTAGTATCGCTTTTCAATCCTCCACGAGAGGATCCAGGTAGATGCGGCCCGAGTCCACCGTGGCAATCTTGGCGCCCTTGATATCCAAGCTTTCCTGGTAGACGATTTGCCGCCTGGCCTCCACGTTCCCGATTCGAAGCCGTTTCGGGCGCATGTCCAAGGCAACGACGTAAGACGCGTCGTCCCCATACGCCCCCGCATGCACGCTGCCATACAAACTACCGACAATCACGACGTTTCCACGGGCAATCACTTTCGCTCCAAGCTCTACGTCACCCAGGATGACGATGCTGGAATCCGATTCCACGACCTGGCGCTTTTTTAACGTCCCGCGGTAAAATTGCCCGTCCTTTTTTTGAAAACCGGACATCGTGCCCGCCACGGCGTTCCGATAGACGAGCTCGTGTTCCGCGTTCTTGTCGATGACACAGACGATGTCGATGCTCGTGATGTCACGAAACAACTCCAAAATGGTCTCCTCTTCCGTATAGGAAAGCTTCCTTCCGACAAAGGACACGGCTAAGTGCGACCCTTCAAAAAAGCGGGCGGAACTTTCAAATTTTTCTTTCATGTGTGCCAGCAACATGTCAAAAGGCACGTCGTCGGCCATACGGATTTCCATTCCATAACGGTTGCTTTTAATTGTAACAAGCCTGTCCATAAACCTTCCTTTCCATGAAAATTTTCCCTTCCAAAAGCCTTTCCCCCACGTCAGTCTCCCCTGACGGTGAAGGTCTGGACCTCCTTCGCGTGTCCGGTCACCAGTTCTTCTTTTGGCGCCAAATGGAAATACGCCTTCACGATGTCCCCCGCGATGTCGGCCGGATAATTGGAAAAATACCCGTTCGCGATACGGATGGCGACGGCGATTTCCGGCTCTTCCACCGGCGCGAACCCGACGAACAACGCATGGTCGGCATGGACGTCGCTCTGCTGCGCGGTTCCCGTCTTTCCTGCCATGGATATTTCCAAGCCCGTGAAAGAGGTACTGTTTTGCACCATCAACTGCATGCCCTGGTGAATCAAACTCCACGTCTCCTCCGGAACGTAGTCCATCGTGCTTACGACTTCAGGTTCGTACTGCTTGATCCGCTTCCCGTTCGCATCGGTCGTCTTGTCCAACAACGTCAGCTTATAAACGGTCCCCTTGTTTGCCACGGTGGCCACGTAACGGTTCAATTGGCTGACGGTATAGTTGTTGGTACCCTGACCAATGGCCGACTGCACGGAAAACTGGTTCGAAATTTGTGGTTCCGATTCGGGGATTTCCAACCCCGACTTCTGGTCAAGTCCAAATCCCGTCGCGTACTTTTTCAATATTTCAACACCCTTGTCGCTATCGTATTCCTTGTTCTCGTCCATCCCGAGCTGGTAACCAATCTCGTAATAAAAAATATTACAAGAATGGGAAATTGCCCCCACGATGTTAAGCCATCCATGCGAACTTGGATATATCCAGCAACGTGGACTCGGCGTGACCTTGTCAAATTCCCCGGTGCATGAAATAATGGTTTCACTATCGACAATATTTTCACACAAACCGGCCACCGAGGAAACCATCTTGAACGTCGAACCGGGAGCGGTGCGTTCCTGCGTCGCGTTATTATAGAACGGACGGGAAAGTCCCGTGGCAAGCTGGTTATAATAGGCGACGTCCATGTTGTTCGCCAGACGGTTGTTGTCATATCCCGGATAAGACACGCAGGCAAGGACCTCCCCCGTGTTCGGGTCGCTGACCACCGCCGAACCGGTACATGGTTCCAGTGCCAGTTGTCCCGGCGTGATTTCCAGGCTTTGAATCTTGCCGCATAACCAGTCAAACGCGTCAAGCCCTCTGTTTCTCAAACTCTGGTAAGCCCCTTCGTCCATCGGCAGGACGCCCTGCTCATAAACAATCGCGCAAATCTGGTTTCCGCTCACTCCACCTGATTTTATAAGATATTTGTAGAGAATTTTGTCAAAATCAGGGTCCTCTTTCAAATATTCTTCCAAATATTTCACGATTCCCTGATAAATTTGCGCCGCGTCCGAATAACGTTCCGAGGAAACGTACCCGGTGAGCTGCGACGTGTCAATCCAATTCTTCGAAATCGCGTAATTCAAAAACTGATTCAGGCTGATGCTCTCCTCCTTCGCCCATGCCAGGTACGTTTCATCCGAAACGTCAATCACGTCCGACATCAAAAGACCCGTTTTCTCCTGCAAAAGGTCGATGGAGATATAATCCTGATAGGCCTTCATGTCCTGCGGTAAATCCTTGTACGGGATTCCCCCGCCCAATTCCCCGCTTATGGAGTTCAGGACTTCCTGCTTCCTCTGCTGGAACACCTGGTACACTTCCCGTTCCGTCACCCCCGCAAATTCCGAAGAAAAATGCTCATGGTCGATAATGGAATTGTTAATAAAGGCATGGTAGGCATCGTCGACGGGAATGATGATGTTGCTGGCATTTTTCTCAATGCTCGGGTCGTAATTCATGACGTTACGAAGCTTGGACAACAAGATGCCCGCAATCTCTTCCTCCAGCAGATGATATGTCGTCTCCTGCAACTCCATGTCCAACGTAAGGTACACGTCATTCCCGATGCCTTGTTCCTTATAGCTGACCGTGTCGATGACCTTGCCAAGGCTGTCCACGTAAAAGGTGGTGGAACCCTTCTCCCCTTGTAAAAGGGCATCCATCGTCTGCTCGATTCCGGCCTTTCCCACGACGTCCGACAGCGTGTACTTTTCCTTCATGTCCTCGTCCAGTGCATCGTACTCGTCCTGGGAGATTTTCCCCGTATAACCGATGACATTGGCAAAGTAATTCCCTTCCGCGTAACGCCGCAGGGATTCCTCCGCGATATCAACCCCGGTCAGGACATCCAAATTTTCCATGATGGCGGCCGCCGTCTCGTCACTGACATCGGACGCGAGCACCGTGGGAATGAACTTCTGGTAACTGTTCAAGCTGATCGCGTAACGCAAATTCACCATCTTCAGCACGTATTCCTTGTCCAGGTTTTCTATGTCGATTCCATATCCATAATTCTCGTCCGTGCACAAATACGTAATCAGTTCCCCCGGCGAAGCGTTCTTTTGCTTCTCCGACAAGTCGTCCACGTAGATTTCCCCATACACGTCTGCAATGAAACGCAGCCGCAAGGTTCGGTTCGTCTGGGAAAACTCGTACTCCCCGGAAGAATCCAGGACGATGCCGAAACTGTTGATGACGGAATCGCCATGGGACTCCACGATTTCGATTACCTTTGCCAGAATCGCGTTCAGCCTCTTGTTGCGGTCCTTTCCGGTAATGTCGTCCTCGATTGTTACCGCGTAGGCCAATTCATTATAAGCCAGGAGATTGCCGTTTCGGTCATAGATGTTGCCGCGGGTGCCTGCAATCGTGCGCGTCTTTCGTATCCTGAGCTTGTAATTGTCCATGTAGTATTCGCCCCTGACGATTTGGAGATAAAACAATCGTCCCACCAAAATGGAAAAAAGCAGGACAAAGACGAGAATCAGCACGAAGAGGCGGGATTCCACGATTGCCTTTTTAAATTTTTTTAACTGTTGTTTCCCATATTTTACTATCAGCCTAAACAAATTTTCCCATGCTCCTTTTCTCTTCCGTCTCCAGCCGGTAGTTTATCAGGCGTACCAGTGGATAAAGCGCCAATGCCACCAATATAGTATATATGAGCTCCGGTATGATAATATGACTAAAATAATAAGGAAAATCAAACTCGCTGCGGAGCATGAACATCAAAAGGTAAATCAAAACCCCATAGCAAAACTCGCTGGCGGCGATAAACGCGACCGGAAGCCGCATGTTTTCCTCATAATATGTCCCGCCCAGCAAGCCGTTGACATAGCCCGTGACCATGTAAAAGAACGCATAAAAGCCCAGTAGCCCGCCAAACTGGATGTCAATCAGGATGCCGGCCAAAAACCCGGACAGCATCCCTTCCTTAGGCCCCCGCAAAAAAGCGACGGAAGCAACGATGACCAGCAAAAGGTTCGGCTTGACGGACCCCAGTGCCAGGCGTTGAAAAAGGGTGCCTTGCAAGACAAAGCCAAATAGCACGAATAAAACCGTCAGTAAAACCCGCTTCAATTTTAACTTCATCATAACGCCCCCTTTCCTTGATTTTAATTTCGTTTCCCCGGCGTTCTTGGTTTTCTGATTTCTAATTCACTTCCGAGTCCGTGTTTGTTTTGTTTTTCACGTCTTCCTTCGTCTCCGTGATGACCAGAACCTCCTGCAGGTTCTTAAAGTCCACCGCCGGGGTAATGTACCCAGAACGGGTAAGGTTGTTCGAATCCACCGACACTTCCCTGACATAACCGATCAAAATTCCTTGCAAGTACTTGTCACTGATGTGAGAAGTCACCACCTGGTCCCCGATGACAATCGTGTTGTCGTTATTTTCCATCTGCTCGAAACTTAATTTCCCGTCATTTATCAACGTCAAGTCACCGTTTACGATGCAACGGTCGGAAGTGGACAAGACCATCGCGCTGACGTTGGAAGAATCGTCAATCACGGAACGCACCGTCGCCCAGGTAGGCCCGGTCTCCGTCACGATTCCGACCAGCCCGTTGCCGGCGATGACGTTCATGTCCACCCGGACGCCGTCCAGGCTGCCCTTGTCAATCGTGAACATGCTAAACCAGTTGCCGGAATCGCAGCCAATCACGTGGGCCCCGATTTTTTCATATTCCGCATAATTCATGTCAAGCTTGTAAAGCTCCCGCAGACGCTCCAATTCATATTTTTCCTGCTGGAGCGCGTTGTTCTCGGCCATCAGCATGTCGAGTTCTTCCTGCAGCTTTTCATTTTCCGCCTGCACGGACTTCATGGTCTTAAAATTGTCGCTAAACTCGTGCAACCAGATTCCTACCTGGTTGACTCCCTGCTGCATAGGAATGACCGTGAAGCTGGCGACGATTTTAAACGGGCCGCCCACTTGCTCCGCAAAGAATGACAAGAGCATCAATGCCGCGCAAAGCATGCACAACCCGCCAAACCAATATTTATTTTTTAAAGAATTTGAATGCTTACCCATAAATGCCTTCCCTTTTAACAATGCCTTGAAAAACGCCCTTCCCATATGCCAGAATGACAGCATCCCTCATAATAGACTCTTTTCCCTCATGCTGAAATAGCAATTGTCCCCGATGATGATGTGGTCGAGCAATTCGATACCAATCATGTTGCCCGCGCCTCGAATCCGGTTCGTGGTACAGATGTCCGCCTTGCTCGGAGTGGGATCCCCGCTGGGATGGTTGTGTAAAAGTATGATATAGACGGCGTTTTTCTGCAACGCCTCCACGAAAAGCTCGCGCGGGGAAACCACCGTCGCGTTGACGGTTCCCCTGGAAACATCCGTCTCGCCAATCAGGCGGGATTTCGTATTGAACAAGAGCAGCTTCATGTTTTCCTGCTCCTGGTGGCGCATCTCCTCCATATAGTAAGTTGCAATGCTTTTGGCGTTTTCAAAATTCAATTCCGCGCCCGCCCCCGCTTTCGCCAACCGCTTGGCCAGTTCGGAGAGGCATAGAATCTGGACGGCCTTTACCCGTCCGATGCCCTTGACCCGCCGCAATTGGTCATAATTCCAGTGATGGATGTTTAAAACCCCACCCGCGGCAAATGATGGATGGAGAATCCTGCGTGCGAGCTGCAGGGCGCTTTCGCCTTTCGTTCCACTGCGCAACAAAACAGCAAGCAACTCCACGTCAGTAAGATTTGCCGCTCCAAACCTCTCGCACTTCTCATAAGGGCGCTCTTCCATGTTCATTTCCTTGATTGATTCCATGTAATCACGTCATGGTCGTTCATGTTTGTTTTATGTCCTGCATCATTCTACCACAATTTCCAAAATGTGTATAGGCTTTTCACACACTTTTAATAAGTGATATCTTTAAGATTTTTTTAAGTTGCCCGTGAATCCGCACGCAGGATGGCTTCGGCCACTTTCATGCCGTCCATCGCGGCCGAGGTAATCCCACCCGCATATCCCGCCCCTTCGCCACAAGGATAAACGCCTTCCACGCCGCTTTCCATATTTTCATCCCGTAAAACGCGCACCGGGGAGGACGTGCGGCTCTCCACGCCCGACAGCACGGCATCCGGACGGGCAAAGCCATGTATTTTCTTGTCCATCGCCAAGATTCCCTCTTGCAGGGAACCGGCAAGCTCTTCGGCAAAAATGGAACGCACGTTTGCAAGGCGATACGCGCCCTTCATCTGCGGAAGGACATCTCCCAACTTCGTCGTTGGACGGTTCGCGCAAAAATCATCAAACCGTTGTACCGGAATCTTTTTTCCGCCCAGCTCGTATGCCCGTTCCTCCAGCCTTTGCTGGAATTCGATGCCGGAAAGGGGGCCGTGCGCGCCATAATCGTCTGGCGTGACCGTGACGATGACGGCGCTGTTGGCATTTTCACCATTCCGATTGGAATAGCTCATGCCATTGACCGCCAGCCTCCCTTCCTCGGAAGACGCATTGACCACGTATCCGCCCGGACACATACAAAACGTATATACGCCCCTTCCGTTCTCCAGGGAGTGGGTCAGCTTATAGGAAGCGGGGGGCAGCCTGCCAGCCATCTTGTCCCCGTATTGCGCGACTTGGATCATCTTCTGCGGGTGTTCGACGCGCACTCCGACCGCGAACGCTTTCGACTCCATGGGAATGCCGCGCCGATGCAACAAGCGGAAGGTATCACGGGCACTATGGCCAATCGCGAGGATAAGTATACGTGTATACATTTTTTCGCAACCGTTGATTATCACTGCATTTATGGATTTTTTCCGGCTTCCCGTGATTTCCAAATCCGTAACTTGCGAGCGAAACCGTACCTCGCCGCCCAGGCGAATGATTTCGTTCCGCATGTTGCGAACCACGTCCACCAGGACGTCCGTTCCCATGTGCGGCTTTTGTTCATATAAAATGCTTTCCGGCGCTCCGAATTTGACGAACGACTCCAGGACAAAACGATTCCGCCCGTGTCGTTCTTTCACCATCGTGTTCAACTTTCCATCGGAAAAGGTGCCCGCCCCTCCTTCGCCAAACTGTACGTTCGACGAGGGATTGAAAACACCCTCTTTCCAAAACTTTTCAACGTCTCGTACGCGCTCTTCCACCGCCGCGCCACGCTCCAGGACAATCGGCCGGCATCCCGCCATGGCCAACAGATAGGCGCTAAACAACCCGGCCGGCCCCGCGCCAACGATGATTGGCCTCGAAGGCAGGAACCGCTCTTGGCATTCTGGAACCTGGTAGTCCGTCCTCGCGGCGGGCCGTAGCCTGCCTTTATACTTTTGTAAAAGTTTCCTCTCGTTTTTCGTGGAAAAATCAATGGTATAAGAATAAAAGACTTCCGGTTTTTTCCGCGCGTCAATGGAACGCTTGAAAATATGCCATTCCAATAGTTCCTCTGGTTCCAGATGAAATGTTTGCAGTAATTTTTCCCTTATCTTCTCCTCACCGCATCCCGGTGCCATGTTTAACTGATTCACACGAAGCATGGTTGGCCGCCTCCTTTCCCGCCACGTAACCGCTCGACCACGCCCATTGCAGGTTGTAACCGCCACACGGGCCGTCCACGTCTAAAACTTCCCCGGCGAAATAAAGTCCGGGAACCTTTTGCGACTCCAAGGTGCCCGCGTCCACTTCTCTTGTATCGACGCCTCCGCGGCAAACCTGCGCCTGCCCATAGGAATTGGTGGCCACGACACGCGTCTCGAATTGCTTGATAGCTCTCACCAATGCCCGCAAGGCCGTGGACGACAACGCTCCTGCCGCGGTCATCCGTTCGATGCCGCTCAAACGAAGCCAAAGGGCGTTCAACTTGCCGGGAAACATTCCCGTCAGGAAATCTTCCGCCTTCTTCTGCGGCCTGGCAAGCGCGCGCCGGGCAAGGGCGTCCAAAAGCCCTTCCTGCGACAATTCCGGCATGAAGTCCATCCTTGCCATCACGTTTTCTCCCTCGTGCAACGCCTTTGCCGCGTACCTGCTCACCTGAAAGACGGGAATTCCGGAAATCCCATAAGTGGTAAGCTGGATTTCCCCCTGGTCGGAAGCGAGGAAACGCTTTTCACGGCCACCTTTGTCCAAAACGTTTTGGCATAGTCCCTTTTTCGTCTCGTTTCTACTTCCGGCATAAATCGAAACTGTTCCCTGTATCCGCACCCCGGCAATCCCCTTGTAGAAGTCTTCCGCGCACTTCAACTGCACCAAAGCCGGCAACGGCGTGATGACATGGTGTCCCAACGCCTTGGCCAATCGATAGCCCGAACCATCAGAACCGGTCTTGGCCGCCGCCTTCGAACCCGCCGCCAAAACCACCTTGTCACCCACCAGCTCCCCGTCCGCCAATTTGACACAAAACCCCGATTTTTTCGGAATGACGCCCACGCATTCCTGTCCTGTCCGAATTCCCACCCCAAGCCGTGCAAGTTCCATGCGCAGCGCGTCAAGCACCGAGGAGGCCTGCCCGCTATATGGATAATAATAACCGTTTCGTTCTTTCGGATAGACTCCCAGTTCCTGAAATAAGGCACAAGTCTCCTTTTGCCCAAATCGGCTGACGATTTTCCACGCAAAGTGGCCGTTCTCGGATAAATAGAACTCTGGCGACTGGCGGGCATTCGTAAAATTACATTTTCCGTTTCCCGTGGAAAGCAGTTTCTTTCCGATTCGTTCCATGTGCTCGACGATGGTCACTTCCGCCCCGTGATAAGAGGCCGAGATGGCCGCCATCATGCCAGACGCGCCGCCACCGATGACAATCACGTGTCCCATATTGCAAAACCTCCTTACCATGGGGCCGATCCCATAAACAACGAGTCGATAACCATAGGAACACATATTGTATACATGTATGCTTTCTATATTTTTCCCAATTTTCCTTTGGAAACCACTCCGGCATCGACCAAATATTGTAGCGACTTTAAAATTCCCAATTTCGCGCTTGGCCATGTCAGCCCGCCCTGAAAATAAACCGCATACGGCTCTTTTACGGGCGCGTCCGCGCTCAATTCAATTGAGGAACCTTGCACGAAAGCCCCCGCGGCCATGATGACGTCACTGTCATATCCCGGCATCGCCCAAGGTTCCGGCATCACGTAACTGTCTATCGGTGCCGCCGCCTGAACTCCTTTACAAAACGCGATTACGCCCTCGGCGCTCCCCAGCGTCACGGCCTGGATGATGTCGTGTCTGGACTCCTGCCCGTTTGGCACGACAGCGTATCCCAGGCGTTCGTATAAATTGGCGGCGAATACCGCCCCTTTAAGGGCGCTTGCCGTGACGGTCGGTGCCAGGAAGAACCCTTGGTAAAAGGATTGCATCACGCCAAGCGACGCGCCGACTTCCTTGCCCAGTCCCGGCGAAGTAAGGCGATACGCGCAATTTTCAATCAAGTCCGCCCGTCCCGCCACATATCCGCCAATCGGCGCCAGCCCACCGCCCGGATTTTTAATCAGTGACCCGACGACCATGTCCGCCCCGACGTCGCTCGGCTCGACTGGTTCCACGAATTCCCCGTAGCAATTGTCCACCATGCAGATGACGTCCGGCTTGATTTTCTTGACAAAGGCAATCAATTCGCCGATTTTTTCCACGGAATAGCTTGGCCGCGTCTGGTAGCCCTTCGAACGCTGGATGGTGACCAGCTTCGTATTCCCGCCCACGGCCCGTTCAATCGCCGGATAGTCAAAAAAACCGTCTTCTAAAAGCTCCACTTGCCTATAAGTAATCCCGTATTCCTTAAGCGACCCTTTGGACGGGCGGATACCTATGACCTCCTCCAACGTGTCATAGGGCTTTCCAACCGGGGAAAGCAACTCGTCCCCCGGCCTTAGGTTGGCGGAAAGTGCCAGTGCCAGCGCGTGGGTGCCGCAAGTAATCTGCGGCCGAACCAGCGCGGACTCCGTGTGGAACACGTCCGCATACACGTTTTCCAAGGTGTCGCGGCCAAGGTCGTTATAGCCATACCCGCTGGAAGCCTGGAAGCATCCTTCGCTGACCTTGTTCTTCTGCATGGCATGGAGCACTTTGAGTTGGTTATACTCGGCGGTTTTGTCAAATTCCTGAAATCTCGGCCTGAGCATTTCCTCCATGCGTCGCCCTGCCTCGTACACCTCCCTCGAAATACCCAATGTCTCATATATTTTTTCAAATTCCATCATCTTCCTCCCGTTTTGTTCCAATCCTCTTGATCCCCACGATGCCGCGCTCCCTCAATACATCCAATGCCGCCTCCAGCATCCTCGCCTCGTCATGGCCAAACTTGTCCTTGTCAAGCCAGCAAGTGTCCCGCTCCCGTTTAAACCAGGTAATCTGCCGTTTGGCAAAATGACGGGTGTCCCGCTTGATGATTTCCACCGCCTCCGAAAGGGAGGTACGGCCATCCAGATAGTCCAGGATTTCCTTATAGCCAAGTCCCTGCATGGATACCAGCTCCCTCGTATATCCCTTTTCCTTAAGGCCTCTTACTTCCGCGACCAGGCCTTCTTCCACCATCTGTTCGACGCGCCGGTCAATCCGCCCATAAACTCTCGCCCGCTCGTCATTTAACACGAAATAGGCAAAATTGTACGGCGAATCTTTCCCGGCTTGTTCCACATTATGCTCGGACAGCTTTTGTCCCGTGGAATGAAAAAATTCCAACGCGCGGATGACTTTTTTCTGGTTGTTGGCGTGCACCTGCGCGGCATATTCGGGATCCACCAGGGCAAGTTTTTCATGCAAATACTCCGCCCCCTTTACCTGCCCCTGCCGCCTCAATTCCTCACGATAAGCCCTGTCCCCGCCATCGGCCGCGAAATCCACGTCGTAGAGCACCGCCTGGATGTAGAAGCCGGTTCCCCCGACCAGAATCGGGATTTTTTTCCGGGCATAAACCTCCTCCATCGCCTGCCTTGCCATCTTTTGGAAGCGGACGACGTGGAATTCCTCGTCGGGATCCAGCACGTCAATCAGGTGATGGGTAACGCCACACATCTCCTGCGGCTTGATTTTGGCCGATCCAATGTCCATGCCCCGGTAGACCTGCATGGAGTCCGCCGAAACGATTTCCCCGCCAATTGCCTTGGCCAGGTTGATGGAAAACTCCGTCTTGCCGACGGCAGTCGGCCCGGTCAAAATGACCAATGGTTTTTTCATGATATGATTCCTCTAGATGATTTTTCCATATGATTTTCCTATACAATCCTCTTGAATTTTTTCTCCAGTTCCCTTTTGGACATGGAAATGATGGTCGGCCTGCCATGCGGGCAATGGTAGGGGTTTTCCAGCGTAAGGAGTTCCCCGATCAAGGCGTCCGCCTCCCGCGCCGACAACCTGCTGTTGCCTTTGACCGCCGCCTTGCAGGACATGGAGGCAATCTTTTCGTCAATCAGCTCCGGGGACATGTGCGTGGACAGCCCGTCTGTCAAGGCATCCAGCATTTCCATCAACAACTCTTTTTTCGCGATGTGGAACAAATTGTCCGGAACGGCCCGCACCGCGTATTCCTTTCCCCCGAACGGCTCGATTTCAAATCCAATGCGCGAGAACGCCTCCATATGCGTCTTTAACGTCTCTTCTTCCTGCATCGTCAGTGTCAGGATAACGGGCGGGCTCACATATTGCGAGGTGTATTCCCGGTTCTTCATCCCACGCAGGGTCTTTTCATACAAAACCCGCTCATGTGCCGCATGCTGGTCGATGATGTATAGCTGCTCATGGAACTCGACCAGCCAGTACGTGTCAAACACCTGACCGACCAGCTTGTATTCCGCCCTCGTCTCCCGTTTTAGGAAATGCTCGTCAAAGAGGTTCAGCTGCTCGGGCGTGACCGCTTGTCCCTCTGATGCATCTGGTCCCTTGAACGCGTTTTCCCGTCTCTCCAGCTCGTCTTGTTTTGCAAGCGCTGCTGCCTGCCGGATACGTTCTTCTTGCATGTCGGGCTTGAAAATCTGCCCCGCCCCGGAAGTCTCGGCAGAAGAAACGCGATTATGGTAGGCAAGCACCCGCTCCCGCATTTTCTTGATGAAATACTCCTCGTCCCGCTCCTGCCCCTTTCCGGGGACGGACACGTTTTCCACCATGGCCGCATTCGCAAGTCCTCCGACTGCGCCTCCTGATGGAATGCCGTCTACCCCGCCGGCTTCATAATTACTTTCTTCCCGTAGCACCAAGTCCGTTCCACAAGGCTTTAAAAGGAACGGGCTCGCGGTTCCAATCTTGGGGGAGGATGCCTGCAAATTCTTTTCCCGCGCCCTGCCCCCCGGCAAGCCTTTTTCTCGAATATTCGCGGTTTGCCCGACTCCATCCTGCGGCTTCGGGGCCTCCACCTCTTCAATCAGCTCCGGCATCAAAAGCCGATTATGAATCCCCTCGAACACCACGTCGTACACGTCTTGTTGCCTCTGGAAACGCAATTCCATCTTGGTCGGGTGCACGTTGATGTCCACGGTGGCCGGATCCACCTGGAAATGCAATACCACGAACGGAAATTTATGCTGCATGGAAAAATCCTTGTAGGCATCCTCGACGGCCCTTGATATGACGGGACTTTTCACGTAACGCCCGTTTACGAAAAAAGTTTCAAAATTCCGGTTTCCCCGCGTGATGACCGGCCTTCCAATGAAGCCGCTGATACCGAATCCATATTTTTCAAAATCCATTTCCAGCAGGCTGGCCGTCACTTCCCTGCCATAAATGCTGTAAATGACCTCGTCAAGCCTTCCACTGCCCGACGTGCACAGCTTTTCCTGCCCGTTGCTGATAAAGCGGAACGCGACGTTTGGATGCGACAAGGCCAGCCGCATCAGCAAGTCTTGTACGTGTCCGGCCTCGGTCATGGCGGTCTTCAAAAACTTCCTGCGCGCCGGCACGTTATAAAACAACTGGCGGACGATGAAAGTCGTCCCGTCCGCCACCGCGGCCTCTTCCAAGGAATGTTCTTGTCCTCCCTCTATCACGTAACGCGAACCCGCCACGGCGTCCCGCGTCTTGGTCAGCAGTTCCACCCTGGCGACGGCGGCAATGCTCGATAACGCCTCCCCGCGAAACCCCAGCGAGGAAATATGCAAGAGATCGTCCACGTCGCGTATCTTGCTCGTGGAATGCCGTAAAAAGGCGTTGCGGATGTCCTCGCCTTGAATGCCGCTCCCGTCATCCGTGATGCGGATCAGGGAAATACCGCCATCCTCGATTTCCACCGTGACGGAAGAGGCATCGGCATCCAACGCGTTTTCCACCAGTTCCTTGACGATGGAGGAAGGGCGCTCGATTACTTCCCCGGCGGCGATTTTATCAATTGTAATCTGGTCAAGAACCTGTATCTTCTGCATGACTATACCCCCAACCAGCGGTTTTTCAATTTGTTTTGCAATCGGTAAATCATGTTCAAAGCGTCAATCGGCGTCAGGTTTCCCACGTCGACGGACTCCAGTTCCTTCAAAATGTCGTCGTCCTTGACGGTGTCAAAAAGGGAGAACTGCGCCAAATCCACCTCGTCATATTTCTTGGGGTGCTTCTTCTTTTGCACCGGCTTTTCCTTGCCGGCAATCTCGCCGACCCGCACGGTGATGTTTCCCTGCGAGAGTTCCTCCACGATTTCCTTCGCCCGCTCGATGACGACATCCGGCACCCCGGCCAGCTTCGCCACCTGGATGCCGTAGCTTTTGTCCGCCCCGCCCTTGACGATTTTGCGCAGGAACACGACATCGTCGCCCTTCTCCCGAACGGCGATGCAATAATTATTTACGTTCTCAATCTTTCCTTCCAGTTCCGTCAATTCATGGTAATGCGTGGCAAATAACGTCTTCGCGCCGAGGATGTTCGGGTCGCTGATGTACTCCACCACCGACCAGGCGATGGAAAGCCCGTCAAAGGTACTGGTGCCGCGCCCAATCTCGTCCAATATCAAAAGGCTCTTGGTCGTCGCGTTACGGAGGATGTTGGCCACCTCCGTCATTTCCACCATGAACGTGCTCTGCCCGCTTGCCAAATCATCCGACGCGCCCACGCGGGTAAAAATACGGTCGACCAGGCCGATGTCCGCCTCGGCGGCCGGTACGAAGCAGCCGACCTGCGCCATCAGGACAATCAACGCCGCCTGCCGCATGTAGGTGGACTTTCCCGCCATGTTCGGCCCGGTAATAATGGAGATGCGCTGCTTCTTGTCGTCCAGATACGTGTCGTTGCAGATGAAGGAACCGTCCGGTATCATCTGCTCGACGACCGGGTGCCTCCCGTCCTTGATGTCAATGACACCCTTTTCATTCATTTTCGGCCGCACGTAACGGTTTCGCTCCGCCACCAGGGCCAGGGAAGCAAACACGTCCAAGGCGGCAATGGCCTTGGCCGTCTTCTGGATGCGTTCCACTTCGGCCGCCACGCGCCCGCGCACGCCGCAGTACAAATCGTATTCCAGGGCGAACAGCTTGTCCTCCGCGCCAAGGATCGTGTCCTCCAGTTCCTTCAGCTCCGGTGTAATATAACGCTCGGCGTTGGTCAGCGTCTGCTTGCGCATATAGTAATCCGGCACCATGTCCTTATACGAATTCGTCACCTCCAGATAATAGCCGAACACCTTGTTGTATTTGACGCGCAGGTTCTTGATGCCCGTCTTTTCCCGCTCCTCCTCCTCCAATTTGGAAAGCCATTGCTTCCCGTCGGACTTGGCATGGCGCAGCTTGTCAACCTCCTCGCTGTACCCCTCGCGGATGATGTTCCCTTCCTTCATGGCCAGCGGCGGCTCGTCCGCGATGGCCTTCTCAATCAACGAGCACAAATCCTCCAGCGTGTCCATTTCCCCCCGGATTTCCTCCAGAAGCGGCGAATGCATTTCTTCCAATAAATAGTGGAGCGGCGGCAGCATTTTCAAAGAACCGCCAAACGCCGTCAAATCACGCGGGTTCGCCGTACCATAGGTGATGCGGGTAATCAGCCGTTCCAAATCATAAACCGGGCTTAGGTACTCCCGGATTTCCTCGCGGGAAATGGCCTGCTCCTTCAACTCGCCGATGGCATCCAATCGGCGTTCAATTTCCTTCTTGTCAATCAGGGGCTGCTCCAGGTATTTGCGCAGGGTTCTCGCCCCCATCGCCGTCTTCGTCTTGTCAAGCACCCACAAAAGGGAACCCCTCTTTTGTTTCTCACGCAACGTCTCGCACAACTCGAGGTTCCGTCTCGTGGAAGCGTCCAACATCATGTATTTGCCAGTTATGTAGGGCGTGATGTGCGTCATGTGCGACAAGTCGTTTTTCTGTGTCTCCAAAAGGTATGTAAGCAGCGCCCCGGCACTGATGATGCCGCAGTCATAAGAACTAAGCCCCAGCCCCGCAAGCGTCCCCACCTTGAAATGCTCCAAAAGCTTCTGCCTGCATACCGCGTCGTCAAAATAATAGGAATCCAAGGAATAGACGGCGATTCCCAGCCTGCCCCGCATGTCCTCGAAATCCATCCCGCTCATGTAAAAGGCCTCATTGCAAATGATTTCCGAGGGCATGAAACGCTGGATTTCGTCTTTCAACTTTCCGCCGTCCGGCAATTCCGTAACAAAATAATCACCAGTGGTCACGTCCGCGACGGACACGCCATACCGGTCGGCAATGTATGCGATACACATGATGTAATTGTTCTTCGTCTCATCAATCGCCTGCGAGTCCAAAACCGTGCCGGGGGTGACGATGCGCACCACCTCCCGCTTCACCAGCCCCTTGGCCAGCTTCGGATCCTCCACCTGCTCGCAAATCGCCACCTTGTATCCCTTTGACACGAGCCGGGTCAAATACCCTTCCACCGCGTGGTAGGGTACCCCGCACATCGGCGCCCGCTCCTCCTGCCCGCAGCTCTTTCCCGTCAAGGTCAGTTCCAACTCCTCGGATACGGTCTTGGCATCCTCGAAAAACATCTCGTAAAAATCGCCGAGTCTATAAAATAAAATGCAGTCCGGGTATTGCTCCTTCGTCTCCAGGTATTTCTGCATCATCGGTGTAAATTCAGCCACTTTCGTGTCTCCTTTTCTTTGAGTTTCACATTGTCTGGGTACGGCCAAACGCCGCGCCAGAGTGATTTTGCTTCTATAAACTATACCATTTTTTTCAAACAGAGTCAAAAAAATTTTCAGTTTCTGCTAAACAGCAACTTTTATCATACAGTATTTATCGCAAAAACACATACCGTAGCACACCACTTTTTCATAGCCCTCGTGCAACAACTCCCTGGCATACCCTTTTTCCTCAATCTGCGCCAGCGCCTTGTCACATGCGGCGCTTTGCTCCGAAAACCTCTTTACCCGCTTGATTTCCATCACATATGCCGTATGATGCGGGTTGTTCGGCCGCAAAAGAATGTCCGGCCGCCCCGTTCCGTGCTCCTTGTTGGAAAGGATTCGATATCCGACAATTCCACCTAAGACTCCCAGCAAATAGCCATGATAGAAATTCTCGCTCTCATCATGATAACTAATACTAAAACTCAATTGGCCGTTAATGAAATTCTCCATCTTCTGCGTGTCTTGTGCTTGCATCGCCTGATAAAACGGCTGGAAATCAGCACTGCGAACGTTTTCGTCAAACCACTCTTGAATCGTATTTTCATAAATATAATTCACTTCCATGTTCGGAATGGTCAGGGTCAAATAAATCTTGTTTCTTTCGAATCGTTTCGCCACCATCTTCAAATAACCGGTAAAGAATAGAAAATTCCACAAGTTATCCTGACTCTGATAGATTTCTCCATATGTGACTTCCTCATGAACCTGCTTTTCAATCGTCTCTCCCGCAATCAATTTTTCCAATTCATCCTTCATGTTTGCATCCGCAGTTTCTATTAATTCTCGGATGATGCTGTTGGAAGACGTGTTTGACCAGTAAGGACGGGGATATGCGCCCGGATCACTGCTGGCGGTTTTTATATATTTTGTAATGCTCCATGGATTATAAACTTCCTTTTCCCCAAACAAATAGCCATCATACCATTCCTTTGCCTCTTGAATATGCAAACCAAGGTCATAGAAATCCAGCATCGCTTCCACTTCCGGCTGTGTAAAGCCAAAATATTCCGCAAACTGATTGTCCAAAACGGAATAGCTGTCAAGGTTATTCAAACCCGTAAAAATACTTTCCCGGCTAATTCGTAAACATCCGGTCACAACTGCAAATTGCAGGCAATCGTTCGTCTTCAATGCAGATTCAAATAGCGAGCGAATGAAATCAATCATCTGCTCGTAAAATCCCCGGAAGAAAGCATTTTCCAGCGGTACGTCATATTCATCCAAAAGAATGATGGTATTGACACCATGATACTTCTTCAGGCACTCCGACAAAAAACGTAAGGAATCCGCATATAGCGTTTTATCCTCGGCCAAATTAAGAATCGCCAGATAACGTCGCTTTTCCATTTCAGACAAAGCATTCCCTTGCAGCACATACTTATGCCGGTCGTATTCCCTTGAAATCTGCCGGAGCAAAAGCGTATATGCCATATGGTAGTCCGGCTGTCTGGCAGATTTTAGTGACATGGAAATAACCGGATACTTGCCCATATGTTCCAAATATTCGTCCCTGGCTTCCAAAATCTTCATTCCGTCAAAATAATGGTGGTTGTCCACGATACTCCCATTTGCCGCAATTTCCTTCTCGAAATAGGTCTTTATCATGCTGAGTGTGAGCGTCTTTCCAAAACGACGGGGACGGGTAAACAATCCCACCTTCATGCCGCAATCCAATAACTCCTTTATCATAAAGGTTTTATCCACGTAATAGTACGGTCTGTCAACCAATTCCTTATAATTCTCAATCCCTATGCCAATCGGCTTTTTCAGCATAAAAACGCCTCACTTCCTTGTTTTTCATTGTTTATTTCTTTGGGTATCCCCTTTTTTCTTATTTTCCTCACGTCCCAAAATGAAACTAAACAAGCGTGACTTGTATTCACGGTTCCCTTGGCTTTTGGTAAGCCGGGACTCCACCTCCTGGATATGTGCTTGCATTTTTTGATGGACGGATATAGCATCATTACGATTGTCTTAGCCCTTTCACGTCACAATATATGGAACGCCGGTTTTTCCTCGTGGTAAACCCAGTGCAGGAAATACCCGCAAAACAAAATCCCCAAAAGGCACAAGCCGGAAAACAAAATCAAAAACGGGACGCAGACCTGCCCGAACAGCTGCAACGGCTGGTTGGAATAGTCCCACACATGAAGCTTGAACCACTTGTTTACGATGATTCCGGTCGTGAATTCCCCGCAGCCCACGAACAACGTGCAACGCAAAACTTGCCGCCAGAGCGGATCCTGCCAGTTCACCCAGACCCCCTGCATGCCGAAAAACACCATGCACAAGCCGCCAAGCGCCCACATCGTCCAGTGGGAAAAGCCGCGGAAAATCACCTCCAGCGAATAATATATGGTTCCTCCTATCGTCCCGAGGACGAGGCTCTCGCTTAGTCGTTTCATCCAAACACACCCTCCTATGAATCCGTACTGCATAGTATGGCCGTTTTCGTGAAAATTATGATTCTTGGTTTCCCATATAGTAAAAGCCTTTGCACTCCTCCAGCTTCACGGGGACGATTTTCCCGACCAACGTCTCATTTCCCGGAAAATGTACCAGCAAATTATTATCCATCCTTCCGGTCACGAGGGACTGGTCGTGGTCGTTTACCGTTTCCACCAAAACATCTTTTATTTTCCCCTCGTATCGGCCGCAGGCCTGGGCGGAAATTTCCTGTACGCGGGCCAGCAGCCGGTCAAAGCGGTCTTTGACGACCGCCGCTTCCACCTGGTTCTCCATCATCGCCGCCGGGGTTTTGCTGCGCTTGGAATATTGAAAGGTGAACGCGCTGTCATAGCGCACCTTCTCCACCACGTCCATCGTCTCCAGAAAATCCTCTTCCGTCTCCCCGGGGAACCCGACGATGATGTCCGTCGTCAGGGAAATGTCCGGGATGGCGTCGCGCAGGCGTTTCACGAGATCCAAATACTGTTCCTTCGTGTAACGCCGGTTCATTTTCTGCAAAATCCGCGTGCTGCCCGACTGAATCGGTAAATGAAGGTGCGGGCATATTTTCTTCGAGTCCGCCATGACCGCGATCAAGTCGTCAGACAAGTCCTTCGGATGCGAGGTCATGAAACGAATCCGCCGAAGTCCCTCGATTTTCTCGACCTCCCGCAGCAATTCGGCAAACGACATGGGCACATCCAGCGTCTTCCCATAAGAATTCACGTTCTGCCCCAAAAGCATCACCTCGACCACGCCGTCCCCCACAAGCCTTTCTATTTCATGAAGGATGTCTCTCGGATTGCGGCTGCGTTCACGTCCGCGCACGTAGGGCACGATACAATAGCTGCAAAAATTATTACAGCCGAACATGATGTTGACTCCCGACTTAAACGGATATTTGCGCTCGTTTGGCAATTCCTCGACAATCTTGTCCGCCTCGTCCCAAACGTCAACCGTCATTCGCCCGGCCTCCTTGCACTTGACAAACAGCTCCGCAAATTTATAAATATTGTGCGTCCCGAAAATCAAGTCCACGAACCGGTAGCTTTTCTGCAGCTTTTCCACCACCTCCGGCTCCTGCATCATGCATCCGCACAACGCGATCATCTTATGCGGCTGTTTTCTCTTGATGTGGTTTAGCTGTCCCAGGCGGCCGTACACGCGCATGTTCGCATTTTCCCTGACCGTGCAAGTGTTAAAAATGACGAAGTCCGCCTTTTCCTCGTCCGGCTCGTCCACAAAGCCGATTTGCCGCAGGATGCCGGCCAATTTTTCCGAGTCACGGGCGTTCATCTGGCAGCCAAAGGTGGTAATCGTCGCGGACAACACACGGCCCAGGCGATTACTTTCCTCCCTCACGTACTCCCCTGCCCTGGCTATGTAAAAATGCTGCCGATCCGGCTCCGAAACGGGTGGTTCCGTCACAAATCTCTGTTCTAACGTCATACAAACTGGTTCCTCTCTTTGTCATATTTATAATCAATCCGTTCCAATTTGGCACACAACTCGTCTTGTGACAATTGCATGTCCTCGCAAAGCCCGGCCAAATCCATACCATAATCCCGCAGTTTCGTATTGATGACGCTCAAAAGCATCACGGGATCTTCTGGCAGATGCACGTTCATTCTCACAACTTCCTTTCCGTACGTCATTAATTCAAGAACGCCACCGGCGCTCTTGCGGCGGCGCACAAGTCAGCTATGCTGACAAAATACAGCTTTGTGCGCCTGCCTCTTCACACGAATCGCTCATGTTACCCGCTTTCACGATTCTAAAACACTCAAGTCCCCCGGTTTCTTATGTATCATCCCATGAAATCTCCCAGCTCCGTCATCACGGCCTGCACCTTCCTGTCATGCGGGCTTGTCGGAAGCGTTTTTTCGCATTGCACGGAATAGGCGATTCCCATCGTATAAAACCCGGGATTTTGCTCTAAATATCTGTCATAAAAGCCCTTTCCATATCCAAGACGGTTCCCGGCTTTGTCAAACGCAAGCCCCGGAAGCAAGGCGAGAACGCTTTCACCTTGTTTTACTTCCAGCAGGATTTTACCTTGCATGGGTTCTAAAATGCCGGCATATCCGGGTGAAAGCTCCGAAAAACTTTGTATTTCATAAAAATCCATCTCATGGTTCACCAAAATCGGATTTAAAGAGATTTCCCTTGCCCCCGCTTCCTTTGGAACTTCCCTTGAAATCTCTTGATCCGCACGAACCCTGGGAACGGCCACCCGTTTCCCGGCCTGCCACGCGATTTCCATAAGGCGGGACAAATCCACCTCCCCCCTGCACGCGACATAACACAACAAAATCCCGCAAGTGACGAAGAACGGATGACGCGCCACGCGGGAAACGATTTCCCCGTCATGACGCCGCCTTAAGTCCGCCGGCAAATCATTTCTTAATTGTGCCTTGACGCGCCTAATTTCCCGTTTTGGATCCATATTTTTCACCCAGGTTCACCACGCTCCCATCACGCTCCTTCACGTCGATGGAATCAAGCTGGCTTTTCAAATTGCCGCGAATAGCGGCCAAATACTCCGCGCGAAGCAGCTTTTGCTCCTTTGCCTCCTCCTCGCCAAGGCCTTCCGCCTTCGATTTGCGGTATAATTCATTAATCCTTTTAATCTTTTGCTCATCCATGGAACGCATGCTCCTTTCCGGACACTTTCGTCAACTGGAGTAATTTTCCAGAAATCCATATAGTTCCTTGACATCCTGTATATATTTTCCTTCCAGGATTTCTCCTTGCACTTCTTCCGGAAGAGTCGTCAACTCAATATCCGTCACCTCGTATATCGTATGCTTGTCCGCATAATAAACGACCACGTACCCGTGCAAATGTGCCAGATAATATCCATCCCCCGGCGTCGGCGCCTCTGCCGGGGCTTCCTGGGCCTCCCCCTGCGTAATCACGCTTTTCGGAGGCTGTACGACCTCGGCCGTGTTCTCTTGTTGTTTCAACGCACGTTGATAACTGAACTGATAACCAAACCCAAGCAATGTCGCGCTCACTAACAAGACCGCGGCAAATGCAATACCATGTTTTCCTTTCATAGGGCAAAACCTCTTTTTTCTTGATAGTATCACCCTATCCCGCTTTTTTATACAATGTTTACCTTTGCGGCAACAAATGCAGCCTGTCACAAAGGATATAAATCCGCCTGCCCTGCGGCAAGGCCATGATGTCCTCCACAGAAAGCGCACCCAATTTCAAAATTGCGACCGCATAAACGATGACCGCCGCCACGATGGCGATTCCGGTCGCCGCGAACCGGCCGCCGACCGCCACGTCCATGACCTGGTAGACGAGGTATGTCACCGCACCCATGATGGCAGAAGCAATCAAGGGCTTTAAAAACGTCCTGTTCCATTCCTGGCGATAACGGCACGCCTTGCGGATTGAACGCACGTCAAGGACGCACATACATATGGAGAAAATGATGTTGCTCACGACCAGGGCATAAATATTCAGCTTGAACACCACCATCATCAGGACCAGGGAAATCAGGTGGATGACAAGCGAAATGGCGGCGTTCTTGGCCGGCGCGGTCATCTTGTTGATTCCCTGCAGCATGGAATTCATGACGGTAGACCACCCATAAAATACCACCGTAACCGCCCCGATGGTCAAAAGGCGGGCCGGAATCTCGCCATCATCGTTAAACAAGAAAACCATCAGTGGAGAGGCCAGTACCACGAGTCCCACGGTACAAGGAAGTGCGACCAACATCGTAAGACGGGTGCTTTGCGCGATCTTGTCATGAATCTGCGCCCGGTTGCGTTCCGTATAAGCCGCCGTCAAGCTGGGAATCACGGAAGCGGCAAGGCCATTGGCCATCGCCAGCGGAACATTGATTAACGTGTTGTATTTCCCAGTAAAAATTCCCAATAGAGCCATGTACTCCTTTTCCGGATAGCCCTGCATGGCCATGATCTTGTTAAAAAGGGTCATGTCCAAAATCTGGTTGATATTATAAATCGCCGTGCTGAAAATGACTGGCAATGTCGTCAACACCAAAATCTTCAAAAGCCGCCCGTATCCTTCCTTGCGCTGCCTCCTGTCCCGTTTCATGTGCCTGCGAATCGTCGTACGATATGTATACATCGTAAACAACAAAAACAGAAGCGCAAACGCGGAACCCAGCACGGTACCCAAGGTGGCCCCGGCCGCCCCGTAAGCCGGTTTTAATAATTCCTCCTTCGCCTCCTCTGCCGCCCGCGCCCCGATGTTAATCATCACGCTGGCTCCGGCCAGGCCGACAATCGCGTTTGTAATTTGTTCGATAATCTGGGAAATGGCCGTCGGAATCATCGTCCCCAGCCCCTGGAAATACCCCCGCAACACGCCCAGCACCGCCACCGTGAAGAGTCCCACCGCCAACACGCGCAACGCGTACGCGCTGAACGGCGACTCCATCATGCTGGTGGAAATAAAGTCCGCGCCCAAGAAAATCAGCACGGCGGCAAGGATTCCTATCACGATGGCAAATACCACGGAACAGACGAACACGCGGAACGCGTTCTTTTTCTGTCCCGACGCCATCCGCGCGGACACCAGCTTTGAGACGGCAATCGGCAGGCTGAAAGAAGAAAGCATCAACGTCATCGCGTACACCTCATAAGCGTACCCATAATAGCCGTTCCCCTCGTCCCCCAGTATGTTCGTCAAAGGAATCCGATAAAGGACGCCTATGATTTTGACCACCACCGCGGCGATTGCCAGAATCGCGCCTTGAAGGAGAAAATCATCCTTTTTTGTTTTTTTAGAGTTCTGTGAACCAGCCATAAATAAAACTATCCTCCGTAAATCGATACAATCCAAACAAGTTGAATCGTATCGGCATATGCCATTAAAATCGCTTCACGATGAGGCATATGCCTTGTCCCATCATGTTTTCGCACGGTCTGCGCATTTACTGCGCAGACCTGACGAAACTTAACGCGAAATTTTTAACATGTCCATGATTTCACGTTGCTTCTGTTCCATTTCTTCGCGTTGTGACTCCTCCATGTGGTCGTACCCAAACAAATGCAGCATGCTGTGTGCAATCAGGAAGGCAAACTCGCGCCGCACGCCATGCCCATATTCCTCGGCCTGCGCAAGCACCTTGGGCTTACAAATCACGATATCCCCCAGCATCAGTTCGCCGGAATCCGGATCAAATGCCTCCGGCTGGCACTCAAACGGCGAAAAATCCCCCGGCGTCCTATACTCCAACAATGGAAACGAAAGCACGTCCGTCGGCTTGTCCATCTCGCGGAACGTCTTGTTCAATTCCCGTATCTCGTCTTCTTCCGTCAAAAGCAAGTTGACCTCCGCCTCGTACGGGCAATTTGCATACTCCAAGGCGGCATCCATGACCGACGCCGCGATTTTTTCGGCATCCAGGCCAAGCGCCGTGCCGCCTTCTTCTTCCATGTACAGGCTCATGACTTTTTCTTCCGCGTGGCGCCTTTTGACGCGCGGTTTCCTTTCTTTTCATATTCCTCGTACGCCTTGACGATTTTCTGTACCAGGGGATGCCGCACCACGTCCCGGTTCGTCAACGTGCAAATGTGAATATCCTCGATGCCTTTCACGACCTTCACGGCCACGTCGAGCCCGGACGTGGTTCCCGCGGCCAGATCCTTTTGCGTGGCGTCACCAGTGACCACCACCTTGGAGCCGAACCCGATGCGGGTAAGGAACATCTTCATCTGCGCCGGGGTCGTGTTTTGCGCCTCGTCCAGGATGATGAAGGCATTGTCAAGGGTGCGCCCCCTCATGTAGGCGAGCGGGGCAACCTCGATCAAGCCCCGTTCCGTGTTCTTGGCAAAAGACTCCGCCCCCATGATCTGGTACAACGCGTCGTATAACGGGCGCAGGTACGGATCGATCTTGCTCTGCAGGTCACCGGGCAAAAACCCCAGCTTCTCCCCCGCCTCGATGGCCGGGCGGGTGAGGATAATCCTCGCCACCTCGTTCTTCTTGAATGCGGTGACCGCCATCGCGATGGCAAGGTAGGTCTTGCCGGTTCCGGCAGGCCCCAGCCCGAACGTGACCATCCCGCCCCGGATGGCGTCCACGTATTCCTTTTGCCCCAGCGTCTTGGGCCGCACGGGCTTTCCCTGCAGCGTGTAACAAATGAGGTCCTTGTCAATCTCGACCAGTTCGTCCTCCTGGTTTTCGTATACGAGGGAAATCGCGTAATCCACGTTCTGTTCCGTGATCACGTTTCCACGCCGGGACAACTCGACCAGCTGTGTGAGCACCCGCTTCGCCCTCTCGGCCTGTGCCTGCTCTCCCAACAGCTTCACCGCCCCGTCCCGGACAATGAGCGTGATTTGGAAGCTACGCTCGATTTTCCTGGCAAAAACATCAAACTGCCCGAATACATTTTTTTCATGCTCCGCTGGAATGTCAATGATTATTTCCGATAGACTCATCCTCTTCGTTCCTTTCCGCCATCTCGATGATTTCCGTATCCGCCGCTTCCGCAATGGACTGGTTCACATATAACGTCCCTTGTGCCGAAGCCGTGTCGTCGTTAAGATATATTCTAACACTATTATCCCTTATTTGAATACCTTTTTCTTGTAATTTTTCGCAAAAATTTTGGAAATTTTTCGTTAATTTCTCTTGTAATGTACTCTCCGCATATTTTTTTCGCTCCGTCTGATACGATTTTACGTGAATTTTCCCATAATTTATGGGAAGGTAAAAATTTTCCCCCAATTTGAAAGTATACTCTTCCGTACCGACCTCATATTTTTCAAAAGGATGCGCCCGGCTCCCTATGGAGACACGAACGTCCCCGATCGTGACATAAAGTTGTACGCGCTGCTCCTTTTGCTGGTAAACCTTTTCCTCATAAGTCCTGGAAATCGTGTCCTCGTAGGGAAACTGCGTGTCGGCATAAACGTCCGCGTCCGCCTGGCAGTACTGGTATCCAACCACTTCCTTCGCGTCATTTAGTACCTCGATGCGCCCGCTGACCAAAACGTCGCCCTTTTTCACCTCGTCCCCGGCATGTACCAAGGGAACGCCGTTTCGGGTAACGATTTCGGTTATCGTCCCGTCCGTCGTGGCAACCAGGTCCTTGGGAGGGGCGTTTTCCATGTTCGCCGCCTCGCTCGCGCCATCCTCGTCCGTAAACGTGTCCTCGTTTTCCTTGACGTGGATGAACAGCCGGCTTCCCTCTATGGACACGGACACCCATACGATGTCATCATACTCCTCGCGGATTTCCTTCACGATTCGCGGACAGTCCACCCTGCCTTTCGGCATCGCGGGCGCGACGTCAATCCGTTCCAAAAATTCCATGAGAACCTGGTCGGTATAAGTCTCGTTCCCTTCGAAATGAATGTCCCAAATAAAGGAGGAATACGTGTAAAGGAGGCTTATGCACAATAGAAATCCGGGAACAAATAATTTCCGCTTTCTGTTCTGAAATACAAAAAACGGAAATCCATGGCGTTTTACAAGCGTGACTTTGACGTGCGTCTTGCGAATCAGGGGGCGCAGCTTCCGAAAGCCGTCGACCGTGACATACATCTCATATGCCGCGTCGCAAGGCGAGAGTCCCCAGATGAATATTTTATGGTGGCTGCACAAATTTAAAAAGCGTTCCGTTGATTCGCCTTCCACGCGGATTTTTACATATCCCCTCATGTATCGGATAATAGATTCTATCAAAGCGATTCCCTCGATTCAATCCACATTTGATTTTCCTTTTATCAAATCTTCCCATGTTTCATTTCACCATACATGTTTTTCATCCGTTTCCCTACGAGCAAAATTCAATGGAGCAGATGCATCCCGTAATTTTCATCTCGTCATTCGTGTAGTATTCCACCTGCAGGCGTTTTCCACAGAGCCGAATCTGTTTTCCCTTTGTCTGCACGCGGATGAGCGAATCCGTATATTCGATAATACCGCGATAGTTTTCAATATGCACCTCGTTACTGCCAAGCACCGTCACCACAGACGCCCCCATGACGACGTCCTTTGGCAGGCATGCCGCGTCGGCAATCCTCTCGCCGATGCGCATGGTCTTATATTCTTTTTTCATGAAAAATGCCACACATGGGTTTTGTAAATAGTCTATGCAGATGGTTTTTGTCCTATTCGGTTCCCTTCCTTAATTCACGTCGCCGGGTATTTCACTTATGATATGGGGCACCCGCGATAATGCGGAATCCACGATAAATCTGTTCCAACAAAATCACGCGCATCAACTGGTGGGGAAACGTCATCCTGGAAAAACTTAATGAAAAATTCGAACGGTTCCCCACTTCCTTTGCAAGCCCGAGGGAGCCGCCTATGACGAACGTGACGTGGCTGTTCCCCGAGACGGCAAGTTGTTCCATCTTCGCGGCAAACTCTTCCGAGGACAGCGATTTTCCACCAATTTCCAACGTGATGAGAAACGCGTCGTCCCTGACGTGCTTCAATATCCGTTCCGCCTCCGCGGAAAGAATGGCCTCCGTCACCGCGTCCGACCGCTGCTCGGGAGTCTTTTCATCCGCCACCTCCACGATTTCCAGTTTGCAATAGGCCGAAAGCCGCTTGGCATATTCCGCCACCGCGTCCCTTAAATACTTTTCCTTGATTTTCCCAACCGTGAGCAACGTGATTTTCATGGCGTTTTCTCCTTGTTTTAAAAATACACTTTAGTTTTAATTAAGCCGCAACCATTCACGGACATTCCCCACATGCGTAAAAACATACCGGAGAAGACGCATGCTTTTCGCCTTTTCCGGTATGATCCGTGTCTCGTGCCAGCTTATTTATTTCTCAAATACTCGTCAATTCCGCTGGCGCCCGCCTTGCCGGCACCCATCGCCAAAATTACGGTGGCCGCGCCGGTTACCGCGTCGCCGCCGGCATAAACGCCCTCCTTGGAGGTTTTGCCTGACGCCTCGTCGGCCACGATACATTTCCAACGGTTGGTGTCGAGTCCCTTCGTCGTGGAGGAAATCAACGGGTTCGGCGAGGTTCCCAGGGACATGATGACGGTGTCCACCTCAATTTCGTACTCGGAACCGGCAATCTCCACCGGGCGCCTCCTGCCTGACGCGTCCGGCTCGCCAAGCTCCATCTTAACGACCTTCATGCCCTTGACGTTGCCGTTCTCATCCACCAGGATTTCTTTCGGATTGGTCAAAATGTCAAAAATAACTCCCTCTTCCTTCGCGTGGTGCACTTCTTCCACACGCGCCGGCAGCTCGGCCTCGCTTCTCCTATACACGATATGCACCTCGGCTCCCAGGCGAAGCGCTGTCCTGGCCGCGTCCATTGCCACGTTTCCGCCGCCCACGACGGCCACCTTCTTGCCAGCCGCAATCGGGGTGTCGTAGGAATCGTCAAACGCTTTCATCAGGTTGCTGCGTGTCAGGTACTCGTTCGCGGAGAACACGCCATTCGCGTTTTCTCCCGGAATGCCCATGAACATCGGAAGTCCTGCGCCGGAACCGATAAACACGGCCTCGAAGCCTTCTTCCTCAATCAGCTGGTCAATCGTGGTGGATTTGCCGATGACGACGTTCGTCTCGAACTTCACGCCCAGCTCCTTCACTTTCTCTATTTCCTTTGCCACGACTTTCTGCTTCGGCAAACGGAATTCCGGAATGCCATATACAAGCACGCCTCCCAGCTCGTGCAACGCCTCGAAGACGGTCACCTCGTATCCCATCTTCGCCAGGTCGCCCGCGCAGGTAAGTCCGGAAGGACCAGAACCAATGACCGCCACCTTGTGCCCGTTGGTTTCCTTCGCTCCTTCAGGCTTGATGTCATGCTCCAACGCATAATCCGCCACGAACCGCTCCAGCTTGCCAATGGATACCGGCTCGCCCTTGATGCCGCGGATACATTTTCCCTCGCACTGTGACTCCTGCGGACATACGCGGCCGCAGATAGCCGGAAGCGCGGAAGACTTTCCAATCACCTTGTATGCTTCTTCGACGTTGCCTTCCTTTACTTCCTTTATAAATCCAGGAATGTCAATCGCCACCGGACAGCCTTCGACACATTTGGCGTTCTTGCAGCCAAGGCACCTGTTCGCCTCTTCCATGGCCTCTTCCTGATTGTAACCCAGACACACTTCTTCAAAATTGGTCGCCCTGACCTTTGCCTCCTGCTCCCTGACAGGTACTTTGTTCAATACGTTCGCCATTAGTTGTCACCTCCACAATTTCCACATCCGCCATGGTGGGTATCGCCTTCTTGAAGCTTCAACATCGCGCGTCCTTCCATCGTCTTGTACATCTGGCTCCTCTTCATGGCCTGGTCGAAATCGACCAGGTGGCCGTCAAATTCCGGCCCGTCCACGCAGGCGAACTTGATTTCGTCCCCGACCTGCAGGCGGCACGCGCCGCACATGCCGGTTCCGTCCACCATGATGGGGTTCATGCTGACGATGGTCGGCAATTCCAGCTTCTTCGTGAGAAGGCATACGAACTTCATCATGATCATCGGCCCGATTGCCACGCAAACGTCGTAGTCCTTCCCTTCTTGCGTGACCAGGTCTTCCAACACCTTCGTCACCATGCCGGAACGCCCGTAGGACCCGTCGTCCGTCGTCACATACAAGTTACCCGCGACCGCTTCAAGTTCCTTCTCCAAAATCACCATGTCCTTCGTCTTCGCGCCAAGAATCACGTCCGCTTCAATCCCATGTTCGTGCAACCACTTCACCTGCGGATACACCGGTGCCGCGCCAACGCCACCCGCCACGAACACCATTTTCTTGTTCTTCAGCGTTTCAAGATCCTCGGCCACGAATTCGGACGCGCAACCAAGCGGTCCCACGAAGTCACGGAAACCGTCGCCTTGCTTCAGCGCTCCCATCTTGACCGTGGAAGCCCCAACTTCCTGGAACACGATGGTGATGGTTCCCGCCTCGCGGTCATAATCACAAATCGTCAGCGGAATCCGCTCTCCCTTGTCGTCCATCTTCACGATGACGAACTGTCCTGGCTGGCAGTGCCTGGCCACCCTTGGCGCGTGCACGTCCATCAGATAAATCTTTTCAGCCAGTTTTTCTGCTTTTAAAATCTCATACATGGTTTTACGTCCATCCTCCTTTGAATTATTTATGTATCCCACGGTTTAAAATACACTCACAGCGTACAATTATAGCACCGTTAAGGATTTAACACAAGCGTTTTATACAATGATTTTATTCATACGTCAGCACGTAATTCCGTTTCGTGACCGGGGTCGCCTTTCCCGAATCACTAATTAACACGGCCGCAAAAAACGTCCGCCCCTCCGGCATGTCAATCGGCCCTTCGTAACGTGCCGATGAGGCCGTCGGCTCCGTGTTGTCCATCGTATAATATGCCGTATACCCTTCCGGAACCTGGATTGTGATTTGCGTCGGGGTCGTATACTGTCCCGTGGAAGGGGTCACCGCGGGCGCGTCCTCCACCGGGATTTCCACCACGTAAGTACGCGACACGCTTAAACTTGGAATCCCCAAGGCGTTGACGCAGATTGCCTTGACGACCACGGTTCCCTCGTCGAGCAACAGCGGCTCCGTATATTCCGGGCTGTCCGCCGTCGGCTCGGAACCGTCCAAGGTATAATGGATGGTGCCCTTTCCGGTCAACGTCACTTGCTGCACCTCCGTATAAATGCCTTCCGCCAGGCTAAACGTCGGCGCGTCCGACTGGTATTCTTCCAATTCTTCCAGCACGCTTTGTTCACACCCTTCCAGCAAGCCCGGTATTTTATCGGTCTGTCCATTTTCCACATAAAATTCAATGGCCGCGTTATATATCGCCACGTTCAGCGGTTGCGAGTTCACGGCCTTGATAAACACTTCCTCCGCCGCCTCCATGTCCTCCCTCGCCATGTACACCTTGGACAACCCGACATAGGCTTCCGGCCTTGACGCGTCCTTCTGGACGGCGCGCTGGAAAGCGACCTCCGCCTCGGACAAGCTGCCGCTTCCCAAGGCCTGGTTTGCGTTTCGAAGCACCCCGTCATACGAATTCTGGTATAGCAGGAAGGCACAAACCCCTATCACGAGCACCAACAACACGAAAAAGGTCGCAAGTGCCTGCAAACGCCGCTTCAATGCCCTTTTCTTACGTAACATGATTTGGCGTTGCCGCTCTTTTTCATTGTGCATGGCATTTTGTTTGACACGCCGCATCCGCTCGGCCCGGATCTGGTCCAGCTCGCTCTGGCTTAATACCCGCGTGGACTTCGAATTCTGTTGCTCGTTCCGGCCACGGTAACGCCGGATGTCATCCGTCCGAAGCGGTCTCGTGGCCCCTTCCACCGAACCCTTCACCTGGCGCGCGAGAACATCATCCAATGGATTATAATCCGGCACGATCTGAACCTCCGTGCCGCAGTCCGGGCAAATCAGCATCCCCTCTGGAATGTCCGAGCCGCAACTCCTACATCTCATTGTACCCCATCCCCCCATCGAGCTGTCTCCACGCAGTTATTCATCAACATGGCAATCGTCATCGGACCCACGCCGCCCGGCACCGGGGTGATGGCAGAGGCCTTTTTTTCTACCTCGGAAAAATTCACGTCCCCGCAAAGCTTGTCGTCCACGCCACGGTGCATGCCCACGTCGATGACGACGGCACCCTCCTTTACATGTTCCGCCCCGATAAACTGCCGTTTTCCCACGGCCACGATAAGGATGTCCGCCCGGTTCGTGATTTCCGACAAATTCTTCGTGTGCGAATGCGCAATCGTGACGGTAGCGTTTTCCCTCAGCAAAAGTGCCGCCATCGGTTTCCCGACAATGTTGCTGCGCCCCACGACCACGCATTCCTTCCCGTCCAGCTCAATGCCGGAACGTTTTAACAACTGGATGATTCCCGCCGGCGTACAGGATAAAAACCCCTTTTCTCCAATCCACAGCCTGCCCACGCTCTGCGGGTGGAACCCGTCCACGTCCTTGTCCGCGGAAATGGTGCAAATTACCTTGTCCCCGTCAATGTGGGCAGGTAACGGAAGCTGAACCAGGATGCCGTTTACATGTTCCTCCCGGTTGAGCCGTTCCACAAGCGAAAGCAGTTCCGACTCGGAAACGTCCTCCGGCAATTCGTATGCCTCCGACTCGATTCCGACATATGCACACGCCTTTTTCTTGTTGTTGACATATACCGTCGAGGCAGGATCCGCCCCCACCTGGATGACCGCCAGGCAGACGTGGACTCCCCGGCCTTTCAAGGCCTCCACCTCCGCTTTTAATTCATCCTTAATTTGCCGTGAAATACGTTTTCCGTCAATTAATCGTGCCATAATTATCACTTCCCTCCAAAAAATAGCTATCACGCATGTGCGCCGCAAATGGCGGAACCTGTCCGCGCAAAATGCAAAGGATTTCCGCCGCCCGCGGCATGCGACTTAGAATAATCCCGTTATTTTCCCATCGTCCGTAACGTCGATGTTGTTGGCGGCCGGAACCTTTGGCAGGCCTGGCATCGTCATGATGGCACCGGTCAGCACGACCACGAATCCCGCGCCGGCACTTACGTAAACCTCGCGCACGTGAATGTCGAAGTCGGTCGGACGGCCCAGTTTTGTCGCGTCGTCAGAGAGCGAATACTGGTTCTTCGCCATGCATACCGGGAACCGGCCAAATCCCATGGACTCGATCTTGTCCAGCTGCTTTTCGGCCGCGGGTTCGAAAACGACCCCTCTCGCCCCGTAAACCTCCTTGGACACCGTCTCGATTTTCTCCTTCAAGGACAGGCAGTCCTCGTACAGCGGATGGAAATGGCTCTCCTTGTTCTCAAGCGTCTCCAGAAGTTTTTCCGCCAGGGCGATGCCGCCCTCCCCGCCTTTTTCCCAAACTCGCGAGAGCGCGAACTCACATCCGCGCCCCTCGCAGAAGTTGCGGATGAATTCATTTTCCGCCTCCGTGTCCGTCTCGAACGAATTGAGCGTCACGACCACCGGAACATCATACTTCTGTAGATTCTCAATGTGCTTCTCCAGATTGACGATGCCTTTTTCAAGCGCCTCCAGGTTTTCCTTGGAAAGATTGTCCTTCGCCACGCCACCGTTATACTTGAGGGCACGAACCGTTGCCACCAGGACGACGGCGTCCGGCTTCAAGCCCGCCTCCCGGCACTTGATGTCAAGAAACTTTTCGGCACCGAGATCCGCCCCGAAACCAGCTTCCGTAATCACGATGTCACTCATCTTCAACGCCATCCGCGTCGCGCGCACGCTATTGCAGCCATGCGCGATATTGGCAAACGGCCCGCCATGCACCAGTGCCGGGGTATGCTCCAACGTCTGGATCAGGTTCGGCTTGATGGCATCCTTCAAGAGCGCGGTCATCGCCCCCGTCGCCTGTAGGTCATCCGCCGTCACCGGCTCGCCCGCGAACGTGTAGGCCACGATGATTCGTCCCAGACGCTTTTTCAAGTCGGCGAGGTCGTCCGCGAGACAGAGGATTGCCATGATTTCCGAGGCCACCGTGATCACGAAGTGGTCCTCGCGCACCATGCCGTCCATCTTGTTTCCCAATCCGACCACAATGTTGCGGAGCACCCGGTCGTTCATGTCCAGACAACGCTTCCAGACCACCTGCCGGGGGTCGATCTGCAAACTGTTTCCCTGCTGGACGTGGTTGTCAAGCAAGGCCGCCAGGAGGTTGTTGGCGGACGTAATGGCATGAAAGTCCCCGGTAAAATGCAAATTCAAATCCTCCATTGGCACCACCTGGGCGTATCCGCCGCCGGCCGCTCCTCCCTTGATACCAAAGCACGGACCAAGGGACGGCTCGCGCAGGGCAATGATGGCGTTCTTCCCAAGCTTGCCCATCGCCTCGCCAAGCCCGACGGTCGTCGTCGTCTTTCCCTCCCCGGCGGGGGTCGGATTGATGGCCGTGACGAGTACGAGCTTCCCGTCCTCCCTGTCCTTAATCTTCTCCCAGAATTCTTGGGAAAGCTTTGCCTTGTATTTCCCGTAAAACTCCAAATCTTCCTCCGCGATTCCTGCTTCCTGCGCCACTTCCTTGATTGGCAGCATCGTTGCCTCTTGTGCGATTTGAATGTCTGTCTTCATCCGTGACCTCCTTGTTTTTATGCGTTTTCCATAAGATATTGTTCAAAGTCCTCCTTGGACATCAGAACCTTCCTAGGCTTGGTGCCTTCCTCGGGTCCCACGACCCCGGCCTCCGCCAGCTGGTCCATGACGCGCGCCGCACGGTTGAAGCCAATCTTGAACATCCGCTGCAGCATGCCGATGGATGCCTTTTCCTTGTCGATAATCAAACGCCCCGCGTCCGCGAAATACTGATCCCTGCTGTCCTTGTCGCCGTCCGCGCCACCTTCAGCGACCGCCACTCCTTCCGCCGGAATTTCCCCGCTCATCTGCTCTTCCAGCTCGTCGCTATAAGAGGCCCGGCCATGGTTATCAATCAAGTATTCCACGACGCTTCGCACTTCCTTGTCAGAGACGAAGGAACCCTGCACGCGCACCGGTTTCGGGAAACCGGTCGGGTAAAACAGCATGTCCCCTTTTCCGAGTAATTTTTCCGCGCCGTTCATGTCGATAATCGTGCGCGAGTCCACGCCGGAGGAAACCGCGAAGGCGATTCTTGACGGCATGTTGGCTTTAATCAAACCCGTGATGACGTTGACGCTCGGCCGCTGCGTGGCCAGGATTAAATGTAGGCCGGCCGCCCGCGCAAGCTGGGCCAAACGGCAAATGGCCCCTTCCACGTCTTTTGGCGCGACCATCATCAGGTCTGCCAACTCGTCCACGATGATGACGATTTGCGCCATCTTCTGCGGCCTCTCCCCGTCGTCCGGCAACTGGGCGATTTTCTCGTTAAACCCTTTCAAGTCACGCACGTTATACTCGGCGAATTGCTGGTAGCGTTTCATCATCTCGGCAACGGCCCAGTTGAGCGCCCCCGCCGCCTTGCGCGGATCCGTCACGACCGGAATCAGGAGATGTGGAATCCCGTTGTAAACGTTCAGCTCGACCACCTTCGGGTCGACCATGATAAGCTTCACGTCCTCCGGATCGGCTTTATAAATCAGGCTCATGATAATCGTGTTGATACAGACCGACTTACCCGACCCGGTGGAACCTGCCACCAAAAGGTGTGGCATCTTGGCAATGTCCGACACGACCACCTTACCGCCAATGTCCTTCCCGACCGCGAACGTCAAGTTGGATTTGCTATTCTGGAACTGGTCGGATTCCAACAAGTCACGCAGCATGACGGCCGTGTTCTCGGCATTGGGCACCTCGATTCCGACGGCGGCCTTGCCCGGTATCGGCGCCTCGATACGCAAGTCGGAAACCGCCAGGTTCAACTTGATGTCGTCGGCCAATCCCACGATGCGGCTGACCTTGACCCCTTGCTCGGGCTGCAGCTCGTACCTGGTGACGGACGGCCCGCAACTGGCATTGGTCACATGCACGCCGACCCCGAAATTTGACAACGTCTGTTCCAGCTTCAGGGCCGTGGCACGAAGCTGGGCATCAAAGTTCTTGTTGGCTTTCGGGCCGCGCTTTAACAAGTCAAGCGGCGGTGCCTCGTAAACGGGCAGCCGTCCTTCTTCCTGCATCTGGATGGACAGCCCCACCTGCGCTGCTTCCGCCTCTACAAAGGCCGCATGTTCCTCCTGCTTCGTCCTGCGCTTCTTCTTTTCCGGTTTCGCCTCATCCTGGTACGACTCCCGTCCCACGCCGGCTTCTTGCAAATCTTGTCCCATGCCGGCCTCATATGTATCCCCTTCCAAGTTGGAACGGCCCGACTCCATTCCAAAACCGTTTTGATTCGAAACCATTCCAAAATCCCCTTGGCTCGAAGCCATGTCGAAGCCATCCCGGATTGCCCCATGATTCTGCTTTTCATTTCGAAAGTCCGGCTCCATGAACGGCTCCGCCTCGGCTTTCAATTCCTTCAACTCAGGCGATTTCACACCACCTTGTGGCGGCATGTCCCCTTGTGATTCCACCAGCGTCGTGTTGAAAGAAACGCCGGACACTTTCCTGTGCCTTTTTTTCCCATTGGAGGTTGCTTCTTCCAAGTCCCCGGACCCATACCGCCCGTCTGCCCGTGCAAGCCGCTCCTTGTCACGTGCCTCGCGCCTCGTCGCCGCCCGCGCGGCACTAGATTCATGGTACTTCCTCGCTCCCTCGTACACCTTGCGGCTTCCCTTGCCCAACGGCTTTAACAGTGACCGCTCGGTAATCAGAACCACGCAGACGATTGCCAAAATCACTACCACGACGTAAGCCCCCACTTCACCTATCCACGGGCACAAGACGGAAATCAAAAATCCGCCCAGCAGCCCGCCCGCATTGTGGCGCTCGCTCGCCTGGTAATAATAAGACGCCAGTTCCACGCCCGCGCTGTACGGGTTCGTGACAAGTTCGAAAAATGTACAGAGCAGCACCAGCAAAAAGCAGGCCGCCGCCACCTTTATGTAGGCATGCGCGTTGCCCCTGTTGGAACTCAGGAACGCAACCGCGCCAAAAAGAAAGATGGGAACCGCGTATGCCATCCAGCCGAAAATGCCGAACATCACGGACGAAACCATCTTCCCCGCC
This sequence comes from Lachnospiraceae bacterium, assembly GCA_910574865.1. GTDB lineage: Bacteria > Bacillota > Clostridia > Lachnospirales > Lachnospiraceae > Schaedlerella. Next base: position 273,205 of record CAJTDN010000007.1, read on the forward strand.
ATCCCGCCAAGCCCGAAATTGCTAATCATGAGCAAAATGCACGCCGCCAACGAGCAGAGGATTAAAACTTCCTCGCGAATATAGGTGTTTTCTTGGTTTTTCTTTACGGTCCCCTTCTTTTTTCCAGACCTCGCCGTCTTCGTCCTTGGTCTTTTATTTGACTTTGCAGCCATGTAATACTTCCCCCTTGGTGTTTGAACATACTTGTTTGATTATAACACCTTTTTTTCGGACTGTCACCTTAAATTTTTTCTTTTCGCCTCTCGTCAATCATGTCACGCAATTTTTGCATCGCCTGGCTGATGCCGCCCACCTCGTCAATCAAGCCTTCCCGGACGGCGTCCTCGCCTTCGAGCATCGTCCCGACGTCCTTTACCAGTTCCGTCGGGTCGAGCATTAATTCTTCCAAACGTTTCTGGCTGATTTTGGAATGCCCCGCGATAAAACCGGTAATGCGGTCCTGCGTCCTCTCCATGTTTTTATAGCTCTGGTAAACCCCGATGAACATCCCGTTCGTGCGAACCGGGTGCACGATCATGGTCCCGCTGGGAACGATGAACGAATAGTCGGCCGAAACGGCCAGCGGCCCCCCGATGGAATGGCTGCCCCCCAGCACGAGGGAAACGGTCGGCTTGCTAAGAGACGCTATCATTTCCGCGATGGCCAGCCCGGCCTCCACGTCCCCGCCCAACGTGTTTAGTAAAATCAACACGCCCTCAATCTCGTCATTATCCTCGGCTTCCGCCAATTTGGGAAGAAGGTGCTCGTACTTTGTCGCCTTGGCGTTGCTGGCGACCGCCTCGTGCCCCTCGATTTCACCGATAATCGTCAAAAGCTGGATTCTGTGGCGTTCCTTGTCCCCCTCCAGGTGCAATGTACCGGTCTCCTTGATTTCTTCCCGCTTGCACTCTTCTTTTTTTTCTTTTTCCTCCTGCTCGGCCATCCGTCCCTGGCCTGCCGTTTCCTTTTTCCTTTCCGTTTTTACCCGCTTCCTTGTTTCCCCCCTTCCTTCCGGCCGTGTTGCCTGCCCTTGTCTTTCCTCCACATACACTTCCAACATCTTCGCAAACCTCCATTCTGCTGATATCATGATTAGAGCGTCAAAAGGTATTTTGACGCTCATGATACACGGATTACTCCGTGCTAACGCACTCCCGTAATCCTAAAACACCTCAAATCCGCTCATTTTTCTGCGAAAAATGGCTACTTTTCGGTGTTTTGCGCGTCCCAAAGTCATCCTTTTTCATGCAAGCATGAAACGCATGACCTTTTGACGCTTGTATCATATCATCATGAGGTAGTATGTGGAAAAAGGATTTGAAATATACCGTTTTCAAGGGGCTTTAACAGCTTTTGCGGATATGCGCAAAAATGGCATGGACGCAAATTGTATACATCCATACCATTTGAAAACGCGGCTCACCACAACGCTTGTTCCACGTCGGCGATGATGTCGTCAATATGTTCAATTCCCACGCTGAAACGGATCAAATCCGGCTGGACGCCCGCCTCGGCAAGTTCCTGGTCGTTCATCTGCCGGTGCGTGTGGCTCGCCGGATGAAGCACGCAGCTCCTGGCATCGGCAACGTGCGTGACGATGGCCACCATCTTCAGCTTGTCCATCATCGCGACCGCGGCATCCCTGCCGCCCTTAAGTCCGAAGGTAATCACGCCACAAGTGCCGTCCGGCATATATTTTCGTGCCAGTTCGTAATTTTTGTCGCCTTCCAGCGACGGGCAGCAAACCCAGGCCACTTTCTCATGGTTCTTCAAGAATTTTGCCACCGCCAGCGCGTTCTCACAATGTCTGGGCACGCGCAAATGCAAAGTTTCCAGGCCGATGTTGAGCAAAAACGCGTTTTGCGGGGACTGGATGGAACCAAGGTCGCGCATCAGCTGGGCCGTGGCCTTCGTGATGTACGCGCCCTTTCCAAAACGCCGTGTGTATACAATCCCGTGGTACGTCTCGTCGGGAGTCGTAAGTCCCGGAAACTTCTCCGCATGCGCCTCCCAGTCAAAATTGCCGCTGTCAACAATGGCACCGCCAACACAAGCCGCATGCCCGTCCATGTATTTCGTCGTGGAATGCGTCACGATGTCGGCTCCCCACTCGAACGGGCGGCAGTTGACCGGCGTGGCGAACGTGTTGTCCACGATGAACGGCACGCCATGCACGTGGGCCGCCGACGCGAACTTCTCCAAATCCAGGACGACCAAAGCCGGGTTGGCAATCGTCTCGCCGAACACGGCTTTCGTGTTCCCGCGAAACGCCGCGTCAAGTTCTTCCGGCGTGCAATCCGGATCCACGAACGTGGCATCCACGCCCATCTTGCGAATCGTGTGGGCATACAAATTGTAGGTTCCCCCATATAACGCCGAGGCGCACACGATATGGTCGCCCGCCTGCGCGATGTTCATGATGGCATAAAAATTCGCCGCCTGGCCGGAGGACGTAAGCATCGCCGCCACGCCGCCCTCAAGGTCGCAAATCTTGGCCGCCACGGCATCATTGGTCGGGTTCTGCAGCCTGGTGTAAAAATATCCCGACTCCTCCAGGTCGAACAAGCGCCCCATCTGCTCGCTGCTCGTATAGCGGAACGTGGTGCTCTGGTAAATAGGCAGCACCCTCGGCTCGCCGTTGCCCGGCTCGTAGCCGGATTGAATACATTTCGTCTCCATCCTATAGTCGCTCATCGCCCTCACTCCTCGTTCCAGTTATGGTATACGTCCTGCACGTCGTCGTCCTCTTCCAATAAATCCAAGGTCTTCTGGATGTTTTTGACATCCTCCTCCTTGGTCAGTTCCACGTAAGTCTGCGGAATCATCGTCACCTCGGCGTCCGTCATCGGAATTTGTGCTTCCTCCAGCTTCAGGCGCACGTCACTGAAATCCTCCGGCGCGGTCAGGACCTCGAAGCTGTCCTCCTCCTCGTTAAAGTCCTCCGCCCCCGCGTCGAGCGCGAGCATCATCAACTCGTCGGCATCCATGTCGCAATCTTCTTTTGAAATCAGAATCTGTCCCTTCTCGTCAAACATGAATGAGACGCAGCCGGGCGTCCCCACGTTTCCATTGCCCTTTGAAAACGCGTTTTTCACGTTGGACGCGGTACGGTTCTTGTTGTCCGTCAACGTCTTGACGATAATGGCGGTTCCGCTCGGCCCGTATCCTTCATATGTAATGTGCTCGTAATTGTCACTGGCACCCTCGCCCGCCGCCCGCTTGATGTTCCTGTCAATCGTGTCGTTCGGCATGTTGTTGGACTTCGCCTTGGCTATCGCGTCGCGCAGGCGGCTGTTGCTCGTGGGATCGGGGCCGCCGCCCTCCTTGACCGCCACCGTGATTTCACGGCCGATTTTCGTGAAAATCTTTCCCTTCGCCGCGTCGTTTCTCTCTTTTTTGTGTTTGATATTCGCAAATTTTGAATGTCCTGACATGTCTTTCAATCTCCTTTTATCTCGTCTGGTCTTCCCTTGCTTAAAATCCGTAATTTATCATACCACGCTTTGTTTTATCTGTAAAGCGGACAATTTGGTTTTTGCTCCTCTTATGTATCCAGCTCCAGGCTGACGCGGACGGCCTCGCTTACCTTGGACATCATGTAACCGTCTATGTGACAGACGAATTCCCGCAAACGCTGCTTGTCAATCGTCCGAATCTGTTCCAGCAAAATGACCGAGTCCTTCACGATGTCGTATTTCCTGGAACTGATCTCGACATGTGTCGGAAGCTTCGCCTTGTTCATGCGTGACGTGACTGCCGCGCAGATGACGGTCGGGCTGTGGCGGTTCCCCACGTCGTTTTGTATAATCAAGACCGGACGCACCCCTCCTTGTTCCGAGCCGACGACCGGGCTTAAATCCGCATAATAAATGTCTCCTCTTTTCACTACCAATTTCTTTCACACTCCGATTTTACTTCATTTCCGCCTGCGCCTGCAAGACGGTAATTTCAGTATTCCCGCTTCTTGCGGGTTTTATTCAGAATGTATGTTTTCGGATTGTGCGGGTGCGTCGCATACAATGATCCGAATATTTTTTACGGGATACTTAAAACGAATCGTTTTGCAAGACGATTTCTCCCCCTTTTATATAATTGCGCGGAATCCGCCTCCCCAGGCAACAGACAAACTCGTAATGGAACCGCCCGCTCTTTTTACCCAGTTCGTCGATGGAAATGCAATCGTCCCCGTCACGCCCCACCAGCACCACACGGTCCATGGAGGCCGTCTGCGAAATCTCGGTCACGTCCACCATGAACTGGTCCATGCAGACACGCCCAAGGATTGGCGCCCGCTTCCCGTGGATGAGCACCTCGCCCTTCCCTGACAGCGACCGCGGATACCCGTCCCCGTACCCGACCGGTATCGTCGCCACCCGCATCCGCCTGGGAGCGACAAACGTCCCCCCATAGCTGATGGGGGTTCCTTTCTCCACCGTCTTGACGAACGTGACATGGCTTACAAGCTCCAATGCCGGTCTTAAGAAAACGTGTTCCCTTGAAACCTCGTCGGACGGATACAACCCGTACATGGAAATTCCCGCCCGCACCAGATTGTGCCCATACTGCGGATAAGCAATGATGCCTGCGCTGTTGTCGCAATGCACGAGGGGTATCTCGATTCCTTTCTTCGAAAGTTCCCCCGTCACGAAGTGAAATCGTTCATATTGTTCCACCGTAAAAAGGCGCTTTGCTTCATCCGCCCTGGCAAAATGGGTGAAAATTCCTTCCAGCTCCACAGCGGGCAACGCGGCCAGTCCCGCAATCGTTTGTACCGTCTCATCCCGCGTCGCGGCCGAATCCGTGGCAAAGCCGATTCTTCCCATGCCAGTGTCAATTTTCGCATGGACATATGCTTTTTTTTGCAGGCGAATGGCCGCCTCGGACATTCCCCGCACCATTTCTTCCGTGTACACGGCGGCTCGAATCTCCTGTGCCACCATGTCCTCGTACTGGTCCGGAAACACACAACCCAGTACGAGAATCGGCTTTTTTATCTTCTTTTCCCTCAATACCATCGCCTCGTCCAGCGAAGCCACCGCGTATCCCCAAACATAGGGAATCGGTTCCAACATCCGCGCCACCGGCACCGAACCATGCCCGTAGGCGTCAGCCTTTATGACCGCCACCAGCTTTGCTTTATCGCCGACACGCCGCTTCATCTGTTCCATATTATACGCAATGGCGTCCAGATCAATATTGGCACATATGCGATTATATTTTTTCATCTTTTCTCTCCTTTGACATCTCCGCGCGCCTCATGAACGTCTGGATTCCGTCTATCAAGTCCCGTGCCAGCATGCCGAAGCCGCCACATTTTTCCCGCGCCCCGTCCCCGCCGCAGGCATGAACGAGCACGCCAAGCACGGCACCTCGAAATATAGATTTCGTTTGAACGAGAAATGCCGCAATCACGCCGGCCAAAACGTCACCGGAACCGGCCTTGGCCATACCGTTGTTTCCCTGCGTGTTGACAAACATCTGCCTGTCGTTGGCGGCCACCACGGTACGGCTGTCCTTCAACGCGCAAACCACCGGATAACGCCCGACAAACTCCCGAAGCTTGTCAAACCGTCGGCTTTCCAGTTCCGGCAACGGACAGCCAAGCAGCCTGGACATCTCCTTCATGTGCGGGGTGAGCACCACGTCGGCCTTCGTCTCCTGCAACAGCCCCATCCTGCGTGAAAGTAAATTGAGGCCGTCGGCATCCACGACACAAGGAGTCTCGCACCGCAAAAGCGTCTCCTCCAAAAGCCGCCCGGCCATGGCGTCCTGCCCCAGCCCGCAGCCGATGCAGACGACGTCCGCCCAGGAAAGAAGCGACGACAATTTGTCCTCGCCGCCTTCCCGGTCCACGTCCCAGACATCCGTCAGGCCTCTTTCGTAACTCGCATTTCCGGCATCCGCCACGTGGTTTTCACAGGCGGCATTCCCGGCACAAGCCATCTCATCCCCGTACGTGGAAACGATGGCCTCCGGCAGCAACTGCTGCAAAATGGCGCGATTGGACTCGTGCGTGTAAATTTGCACCAGCCCCGCCCCGCAAGTATAGGCCGCCCGTGCGCTCAAATATGCGGCTCCGGCCATCCCGCGGCTTCCACAAATCATCAAAACTTTCCCAAACGTCCCTTTATGACTGTTGGCCGGCCGCGTCGGCAAAAGACATGCCGCGTCCTTTGCATCCAACGTGAAACAAACGCCCTCTTCCCCGGCGAAAACGGACGTGTCAATCCCGATGTTTGCGACGTGTACCTCGCCGGCATATTCTGCCCCGGGAAATAAAACGCACCCCGGCTTTCCACACTGGAACGTGACCGTGTGGTCCGCGCGAAAAGCCGTACCCAATACCTGGCCGGTTCCCGCGTCGATGCCGGATGGGATGTCGATGGCCAGTTTCACCGCGCCGCACCCGTTCATCCATTCGACGATTTCGGCGTAATGCCCGCCAACCTCCCGGCTAAGCCCCACGCCGAAGACGGCATCAACTATTATATTGTATTCCCCTTTCGGAATTTCAGTGACGATTTTTACACCTAGATTTTTTGCGATTTTGGCCTGTAGGCGGCATTCCCTGCTCATGGAAGCCTCTTTTCCGGCAAAAAACACCGTCACGTCATGCCCCGGGCCCATTTGCTCCAACAACCTGGCAACGGCAAAGCCATCTCCACCGTTATTTCCCGAACCACAAACAACAAGGGACTTGCCCTTGTCAAGGCACCGCCCCTTCATAAAATCCACGACCGCGATCGCCGCCCGCTCCATCAACACTTCCGAGGGAATCCCGATTCGTTCTATCGTATCCGCGTCGGCCCTTTGCATCCAGGCCCCGTCTGGTAAAAAGCGCATCTAAGCTCCCGCTCCTTTCTTCTCACCGCCCTTGTGGCAAGTGATGTTGTATGACAGCTTCATCAGGCTGTCGGAAAGATGTACGCTCTCAATCACCACGTCCTTTGGCAGACGCAAATCCGTATGTGCAAAATTCCAAATGGCATGGATACCGTTTTTCACAAGTATTTCCGATACCTCGACCGCCTTCGCCTTTGGTATGGCCAAGGCCGCGATATCGATATCGTTTTTTGCAAGAAACGTTTCCAACTCGCCCATCATCCGCACCGGTACCCCACGAACCACCACCCCGTCCAGCTCCGGCCGTACGTCAAAAATCCCTTTCATCAGGAACCCGTTCTTCTCGAAAGAGGCATAATTCGCCAAGGCCTGCCCCAGGTTTCCCGCACCGATGATAATCATGTTGTGGCTCTTGTCAAGTCCCAGGATCTTGCCGATTTCCGTCCGCAGGAACTGAACGTTATACCCATATCCTTGTTGTCCAAAACCGCCGAAATTGTTCAAATCCTGTCGAATCTGCGATGCCGTCACATGCATCTTCTTGCTTAAGTCGTTCGAGGAAATACGCTCAATCCCCTCGTCAATCAAGTCCCCAAGATATCTGTAATACCGTGGCAGCCTGCTGATGACCGCCCTTGAAATGCCTCTTGTCTCCACTTCAAAAAACCTCCCGCCTTTAACACCGGCACATGGATTCAAAAGCGTCCGCATGCCGGTGCCGTCCTTGACTATTATATAAAATTGTTTTATTAAAGTCAATCTTTTTGGCAAGATATCCACTCATATCATCGGAAGTAAATTGTCAAAACGAACAAAGAGAATCGTATTTCGATATTGAAACCATAAAAAATGACTTTTGACCATGCCGTCTTTTTGTGGTATACTACGGTATTAGAATCATGGTTTTGGGAGGAATTTTCATGATACTTGCATGTCATAATTTAAATAAATCGTTCGGCGAGCGCGTCATCGTGCGTGACGCGTCCTTTCATATTGAGGAACGGGAAAAGGCCGCCTTCGTCGGCGTCAACGGGGCGGGAAAATCGACAATCCTGAAAATGATCATGGGGGAGGAACCGGTTGACGGCGGCACCGTCACCCTCATGCGGGGAAAAAACATCGGATATCTCGCCCAGCAGCAGAACTTAGGCAGTGACAACACGATTTACGAAGAGCTCAAGACGGCACAGGCGGACATCATCGCGCTGGAGGAGCGCATCCGCTCCATCGAGCAGGAATTAAAGCTCTTATCGGGAGACGAACTGGAATCCCGGCTGGAAACCTACCACCGGCTGACCATGGAATTTGAAAACAAGAACGGCTACGCCTACGAGAGTGAGCTGGTCGGCGTGTTAAAGGGACTCGGGTTCTCCGAGGGGGACTTTTCTAAACAAGCCTCCACCCTCTCCGGCGGCCAAAAGACCCGCGTCTCGCTGGGAAAACTTCTGCTGACCAAGCCGGACGTCCTTCTTTTGGACGAGCCGACCAACCATTTGGACTTAAACTCCATCGCCTGGTTGGAAACGTACTTGTTAAATTATCCTGGAGCGGTTCTGATTGTCTCCCACGACCGTTTTTTCTTAAACCGCGTCGTCACCAAGGTCATCGAGATTGAACAGGCAAACGTCCGCATGTACCATGGCAATTACAAGGAGTTTGCCGACAAAAAGAAGCAAATCCGCGACGCGCAGATGAAGGAGTATTTAAACCAGCAGAAGGAAATCCACCGCCAGGAGGCCGTCATTGAAAAATTGCGCTCGTTCAACCGTGAAAAATCCATCCGCCGGGCGGAAAGCCGCGAGAAGGTCCTGGACAAGATACAGTTGGTAGAAAAACCACTCGAAAGTACGCAGGAGATTCATTTTTCCCTGGAGCCTTCCTGCACCAGCGGCAATGACGTGCTCTCCGTCGAGAATTTGGGAAAACGGTTCGATTCCCAAGTCCTCTTTGAAAACGTCAGCTTTGAAATCAAACGCGGCGAGCACGTTGCCATCATCGGGGACAACGGCACGGGCAAGACGACGCTTTTGAAGATTTTGAACCAGGTGCTGGAGGCGGACGCCGGGAGGTTTACGCTGGGAACCAAGGTACATATCGGCTATTACGACCAGGAGCACCACGTCCTGCACGATTCGAAGACGGCCTTCGAGGAAATATCCGACGACTACCCGACGCTTACCAACACGCAGATTCGAAACACTTTGGCCGCTTTCCAATTCACGGGCGACGACGTGTTCAAGCAAATCCGGGATTTGAGCGGCGGAGAAAAGGGACGATTATCGCTGGCCAAGCTGATGCTATCGGAAGCCAACTTCCTCATTTTGGACGAGCCGACCAACCACTTGGACATTACCTCGAAAGAAATTTTGGAACAAGCCCTGAACGATTATACCGGAACCGTGCTATATGTTTCGCATGACCGTTATTTCATCAACCAGACGGCCACGCGCATCCTCGATTTGGTCAACCGGACGTTTGTCAATTATATCGGCAATTACGATTATTATCTGGATAAGAAAGAAGAACTGACCGCCGCCTACGCGCCGGCCGGTGGCACTACCGCGGCAGCCAAGGCTTTTGCCACGCCCGGCCGCCCGTCTGGAAACACCGCCCAAAACGCCAACGCGTCCGTCCAATGCTTGGACACGGCCCCCACCCTGGAAAAAGAAACCGGTGGCAAGGCAAGCTGGCAGGAACAGAAAGAACAACAGGCAAGAGAACGCAAACGTAAGAACGACCTGAAAAAAATCGAGGAACGAATTTCCCTTTTAGAGGAGAAAAACCTGGCCATCGACGAACTTCTGACGCACGAGGACGTGTACTCCAACTCCGTCAAATGCCAGGAACTCGTCAACGAAAAAACACAGAACGAAGAACAACTGGAAAACCTGTACGAACAGTGGGAATGTCTCGAAGAACAGTAAATCACCCACTTGCCCCTCCTCTCCTACACCCTCAAGCTCTCCACTGTTAATCCCTGCGAAAACGTTGAGGGGCATATTACGAAAAAGATGTTTGTGTAAACGACTTTTGCGCTACGTAAATGAGACTCAAAAAAATGGAAGCCACTGCTTCCATTTTTTTGTTTTAAGAGGCTCACTGAAGTGCTTAGCGCAACGGAATGCACACAAACTCTTTTTCGTAATTTACTCTCCTACGATTCGCACTCTTTATAGCCGCTTCGCAATCGCCTTGATAAATTCCTCGCTGTTTAGCACGGCCACGTTTTCCAACGTCGTGATCAGCGCGAGATCCTTCGTCATCTCTCCCGCCTCGATGGTGTCAACCGTCGCCTTTTCCAGACGGTCGGCGAACGCCATCAATTCTTTATTGCCGTCGAGCTCGCCGCGCTTGCGAAGCGCCCCCGTCCAGGCAAATATCGTCGCCACGGAATTGGTGGAGGTCTCCTCGCCCTTCAAATGCTTGTAATAATGGCGCTGCACGGTTCCGTGCGCCGCTTCGTACTCATAATATCCTTCCGGCGAAACAAGGACGGACGTCATCATCGCCAACGACCCGAAGGCGGACGACACCATGTCGCTCATCACGTCTCCGTCGTAGTTCTTGCACGCCCAGATATAACCGCCCTCGGACTTCATCACGCGGGCCACCGCGTCATCAATCAGCGTGTAGAAATAGACGATACCGGCCTTCTCAAATTTTTCCGCATATTCCGCGTCGTATATTTCCTGAAAAATGTCCTTGAACGTGTGGTCATACTTTTTGGAAATCGTGTCCTTGGTGGCGAACCACAAATCCTGCTTCGTATCCAGTGCGTAGTTAAAGCAGCTTCTGGCAAAGCTTTCAATCGACTGGTCGACGTTATGCATGCCTTGTGCCACGCCGGCCCCGGCAAAATGATGCACCAACTCCCTTGTCTCGCTGCCGTCCTCGGCCGTATAGACAAGTTCCACCTTGCCCGCTCCCGGAATCTTCATTTCCGTATTCTTGTACACGTCCCCATACGCATGCCTGGCAATCGTGATGGGCTTCTTCCAATTCTTCACGCACGGCTCGATGCCCTTCACCACGATGGGCGCGCGAAACACCGTCCCATCCAAAATGGCACGGATCGTCCCGTTCGGGCTTTTCCACATTTCCTTCAGGTCATACTCGTCCATGCGGGCCGCGTTCGGGGTAATCGTCGCGCACTTCACGGCCACCTTATATTTTTTTGTCGCGTTTGCCGAATCCACCGTGACCTGGTCGTTCGTCTCGTTACGGTGCTCAAGCCCCAGGTCATAATACTCCGTGTTCAGCTCGATGAACGGCTCCAAGAGGTGTTCCTTGATCATGCCCCAAAGAATCCTCGTCATCTCATCCCCGTCCATCTCCACGATTGGCGTCGTCATTTTAATTTTTTCCATTTGCATCATCCTCCGTCCTTATCCATTCTCTTCTATCTGCCGCCCATGTTCTTTTTCCTATATCCACTTTCCAGCGCTCAGCCCGCGCTCTCTTCCTAATATCCACTTTCCAGCACTCAGCCCGTTCCTTCCTGGTCAAGCCGCTTTAAATACTGCATCACCTGAAAAATATGCTCGTTGGCGAATTGTTCCGCCTGGTCGGCGTCTCCTTCCTGAAGTGCCCGCAAAATCTGCCGGTGTTCCCTGATGGATTTCCGGGCACGTTCCTTCGTCGAAACGCACTTCCTCCTGGTCAGTTGCACGTACTTGTGAAAATCCCCCAGCATCCCGCCGAGAATACGGCTTCCTGACGCTTCATACAAGACGGAATGAAATTTCTCGTCCAACATGCAAATCTGTTCCGAATTGTCCTCGTCTTCACGCTTCACGTGGAATTCCGACAGCATCATGATTTCTTCCATCTCGGCGAGCTGCTCGTCCGTGATGTACCTGGTCGCCCAACGTGCGCACAAGCCTTCCAGACTGGAACGCATCGCATAGATGTCCCGCACGTCCTTCGCCGTGATGCCGGTCACGAACGCCCCCTTGTTGGGCGTGATGGAAACCAGCCCCTCTAACTCCAGGCGGCGAAGCGCCTCCCGCACGGGAGTCCGGCTAACACCCAGTTCCTTTCCCAGGGAAATCTCCCGCAGCTCGTCGCGCTCTTTATATTTTCCATTTAAAATATCATCCCGAATCCGCTGGAACACGCGGCCGCCAAGAGACTGCTCCTGATAGTCTTCCATTCGTTTCGTTCCTTCCCTCCAAACAGTTGCTTTCAATCAAGGAAGTTCTTTTCGCTAAGCTCTGCCTTCGACATCGCTAATCTCAAAGAACGACCTCGCACTAAGTTCAAGCTTCGCCCATGGCTTGCTTTCACTAAGTTGCTTTCGGTCAAGGAAGTTCTTTTCGCTAAGCTCTGCCTTCGACATCGCTAATCTCAAAGAACGACCTCGCACTAAGTTCAAGCTTCGCCCATGGCTTGCTTTCACTAAGTTGCTTTCGGTCAAGGAAGTTCTTTTCGCTAAGCTCTGCTTTCGACATCGCTAATCTCAAAGAACGACCTCGCACTAAGTTCAAGCTTCGCCCATGGCTTGCTTTCACTAAGTTGCTTTCGGTCACCGTATCACGCGAACCCGCAAGGTTCCCTCAATCGCGGTCAGTTCCCGTTCCACCTTTTCGGGAATCTCGACCTCCACGTCCATCACCGTGTACGCGTATTCCTTCCGGCTCTTGTTGGCCATCACGTTGATGTTGATGTTTTCCTTGGCCAAAAGCGCGGTATACTGCCCCAGCATGTTCGGAATGTTGCGGTGCAAAATCGTAATCCGGCTTCCTTCTTCCTTCTTGCCCATGTCGCAATCCGGGAAATTGACCGAATGCGTAATATTTCCATTCTCCAGATAATCGCGCACTTCCTTGACCGCCATTTTCGCGCAGTTGTCCTCGGATTCCTCGGTGGAGGCTCCCAGGTGCGGAATCACGATGGCTCCCTTCACACCAGCGATTTCAGGGGTCGGGAAATCGGTCACGTAGCACTTGACCGCGCCGGAAAGCAGCGCGTCCACCATGGCCTCGCTGTCCACCAGCACGTCCCTGGCAAAATTGAGCACCACGACGTTTTTTTTCATCAGGCTGATGGCTTCCTTGTTAATCATCCCCTTGGTATCGGGCAGGGCAGGCACGTGTATCGTGATAAAGTCACATTCCTTGTACAATTCGTCCACCGTCTTGGCATGGTGGATGTTTCTGGACAACTGCCATGCCGAGTCCACCGACACGTACGGGTCATATCCATACACGTCCATTCCCAGGTGGATGGCCGTGTTGGCCACCTGCACGCCGATGGCGCCAAGGCCGATGACGCCGATTTTCTTCCCGGACAACTCCGTGCCGGCGAAAGCCTTCTTCTGCTTCTCGGCCGCCTTGGCCAAATCCCCGTCCTCCTCGTGCTCCTGCACCCAGTTGATGCCGCCGATGATGTCGCGTGCCGCCAGGAGCATGCCGGCAATGACCAGTTCCTTCACGCCGTTGGCATTCGCGCCGGGCGTGTTAAACACCACGATTCCCTGCTGCGCGCAAGCTTCCAACGGAATATTGTTGACCCCCGCGCCGGCCCTTGCAATCGCCTTTAAGTTGTCGCCGAACTTCATCTCGTGCATGACGGCGCTGCGAACCAGGATGGCATCCGCTTCCCCGTGATTTTCACACCGCTCGTACTCCCCGTTAAATCTCTCGATTCCAACCGGAGCGATTGGATTCAGGCAATGATATTTATACATTTTACAAATTCTCCTCTTCAAACTTCTTCATAAATGCCACCAATGCTTCCACGCCCGCATACGGCATCGCATTATAAATGCTCGCCCGCATGCCGCCGACGCTCCTGTGCCCTTTCAAGTTCTCCAACCCGGCCGCCTTGGCCTCCTTGACGAACTTCGCGTCCAAATCGGCATCGCCGGTAACGAACGGCACGTTCATCAGGGAACGGTCCTTTGCCACCACGGTGCCCTTAAACAGCTTGCTCTGGTCTAAGTAGTCATACAACAGCTTCGCCTTTTTCTCGTTGCGCTCCTTCATCACGGAAAGCCCGCCCATGGACTTCAACCATGCAAACACCTTCCCACAAATATATATGCCGTAGGCCGGGGGCGTATTGTACAAGGAATGCGCGTCCGCGTGCGTCTTGTACGTCAGCATCGTCGGCGTTCCCGGCAATACGTCTTCCGTAATCAGGTCCTTACGGATGATGACGATGACGGTCCCGGCCGGACCGACGTTCTTCTGCACGCCGCCATACACCAGGCCATATTTGCCCACGTCAATCGGTTCCGACAAGAAGCACGAGGAAATGTCGGATACCAACAGCTTCCCCTTGGTATTCGGCAATTCCTTATATTTCGTCCCATAAATGGTATTGTTCTCACAAATGTAGACGTAGTCCGCCTCCTCCGAAATCGGAAGGTCGCTGCAGTCCGGAATGTAGGAAAACGTCTTGTCGGCCGAAGAGGCGATGCGGTTCACCTTGCCGTACTTCTCGGCCTCCTGCGCCGCCTTTTTCGCCCACTGGCCGGTAATGATATAATCGGCCACCTTGTTCTTCATCAGGTTCATCGGAATCATGGCGAACTGCTGGGAAGCCCCTCCCTGCAAAAACAAGACCTCGTAATCGTCCGGAATCTGCATCAGCTCACGCAAATCCGCCTCCGCCGTCTCAATAATTTCCTCGAACGCCTTGGAACGGTGGCTCATCTCCATCACGGACATCCCCGTCCCCTTATAATCCATCATTTCCTCCGCGGCGGCCTTTAGCACTTCCTCCGGCAGGACGGCCGGCCCCGCTGAAAAATTATATACTCTGCCCATGTTCAAATCCACTCCTTTTCATGTCTTTTTGGCATCTCGTCTCTCACATCGTTGCCCTTTTGCGGCCTGGCTGTACGGTCACTTCAAGTCGTCCTCGTCGAACACCTCGCTGATTGCCGCACCCGGGGCTACCATCGGCCATACCTTGTCGTCGCTGTCAACCTGGCAGTCAATCAGCACCGGCTTCCCAAGCTTGAGCGCCCGCCCAAGCGCCTCCTTAAACTCTTCCTCCGTCGTTACCCGAATCCCTATGGCCCCCATCGCCTCGGCCAGCTTGACGAAATCCACGCCGTCCTGCAAGACGGTCGCCGAATAACGCTGGCCGTAGAACAGGTTCTGCCATTGGCGCACCATGCCGAGCACGTGGTTGTTGACCACGACCTCGATGATTGGCACCTGGTGCCTGACCGCGGTGGCAATCTCGTTCATGTTCATGCGGAAACACCCGTCCCCCGCAATGTTGATGACCGTCTTGTCCGGACGTCCCGTCTTGGCTCCGATTGCCGCGCCAAGACCATATCCCATCGTGCCAAGCCCGCCCGACGTCAAAAACGTTCGCGGCCTGGAATAGCGGTAATACTGCGCGGCCCACATCTGATGTTGGCCGACTTCGGTCACGATGATGGCGTCCCCGTCCGTCTGGCGGTAAATCTCCTCCACGATGAACGGACCCGACAATACGCCTTTATGATAATGCATCGGGTATTTTTGCTTATACTCCGCAATCTGCCCCATCCATTCCGAATGGGACTGTTTGGAAAGTTTTTGATTCAGCTTGCCTAAAACCACCTTAACATCGCCGACAATCTGCGCGTCCACCACGACATTCTTGTTCATCTCCGCCGGATCGACGTCAATCTGCAAAATCCGGGCATGCTTGGCGAATTTTTTGGCATTTCCCGTCACGCGGTCGCTAAAGCGCGCGCCCACCACGATCAGCAGGTCGCATTCGCTGACCCCGTAATTGGAAGTCTTCGTCCCGTGCATGCCGAGCATTCCCGTGTAACGCGAATCCGTTCCCGGAAACGCCCCCTTGCCCATCAGGGAATCCGTAACCGGCGCGTCCACTAAATCGGCAAACGCCTTCAACTCCTCGTCCGCCCCTGACAAAATGGCTCCACCGCCCACAAAAATATAGGGCTTTTTCGAACGGGAAATCATTTTCACGGCCCCGTCCAAACTCTCTTCGTTGACATGGGAGGCGTCTGGCACGTAATTTTCAATCTCCGCGCGCACGTATTCCGCCTTGTTTGCCGTCACGTCCTTTGGAACGTCAATCAACACCGGACCCGGACGGCCGGACCTGGCAATCAGGAAAGACCGCCGAATCGTCGAGGCGAGGTCTTTTACGTCCTTCACTATATAATTATGCTTGGTAATCGGCATTGTCACTCCGGTGATGTCAACCTCCTGGAAACTGTCCTTGCCAAGCAGGGACACCCCGACGTTACACGTGATGGCCACGACGGGAATGGAATCCATGTAGGCGGTGGCAATTCCCGTCACCAGGTTTGTCGCCCCCGGCCCGCTCGTCGCGAAACACACGCCGACCTTTCCCGTCGCCCGCGCGTATCCGTCCGCCGCATGTGCCGCCCCTTGTTCGTGGGACGTCAGAATGTGGTGGATTTCATCGCTATGTTTATATAATTCGTCATATACGTTCAAAATCGCGCCGCCCGGATAACCGAACACGGTATCCACGCCTTGTTCCTTCAAACATTCTATGATGATTTCTGCCCCTGTCAATTGCATGCGCCTCACGCCTCCTGCTCCATTTTTGGCACTTCCAAGATGGCCCCGCGGTTGCCGGAGGATACCATGGACGCGTACCTTGCCAGATATCCCGTCTTGATTTTCGGTTCCCTCGGCTGCCATTTCGCCTTCCTGGCCGCCAATTCCTCGTCACTGACGTCCAGTTCCAAGCTTAGTTCTGGAATGTTAATCTTGATAATGTCGCCCTCTTCCACCAGCGCGATCGGGCCGCCCACCGCCGCCTCAGGCGACACGTGTCCGATGGATGCCCCGCGGGACGCCCCGCTAAACCGCCCATCGGTAATCAGGGCCACGGTCGAACCCAGTCCGTATCCGGCGATAGCCGAAGTCGGGTTGAGCATCTCGCGCATGCCCGGGCCGCCTTTGGGTCCCTCGTAACGAATGACAATCACGTCGCCCGGATGAATCTGCCCGCTCTTGATAGCCTCCGTCGCCTCCTCGTCGCTCTCGAAAATCCTCGCCGGGCCTTCGTGCACCAACATCTCCGGCACGACCGCCGAACGCTTCACCACGCTGCCGTCTGGAGCCAGGTTGCCCTTCAGGACGGCAATTCCGCCCGTCTCGCTGTACGGGTTGTCAATCGGGCGGATGACTTCTGGATTCCTGTTCACATGTCCCTCGATATTTTCCCCAACCGTCTTTCCGGTCACCGTCATACATTCGGTGTGCAGCAAGCCCTTCTTGTTCAGCTCGTTCATCACGGCGTACACGCCGCCGGCCTCGTTCAAATCTTCCATATATGTCGGACCCGCCGGCGCCAGGTGGCAAAGGTTCGGGGTCTTTTCACTGATGCCGTTGGCAAATTCAATCTCAAAATCCATGCCGATTTCATGCGCGATGGCCGGCAGGTGCAACATGCTGTTCGTGGAGCACCCCAGCGCCATGTCCACCGTCAATGCATTCAATATGGCGTCCTTCGTCATGATGTCAAGCGGCCGGATGTTCCTGCGCCACAGTTCCATCACCTGCATGCCTGCATGCTTGGCCAGCTGGATGCGGGCGGAGTACACCGCCGGAATCGTACCGTTGCCGGAAAGTCCCATGCCGAGTGCCTCGGTCAGGCAGTTCATGCTGTTCGCCGTGTACATGCCGGAGCAGGACCCGCAGGTGGGGCAAACCTTGTTCTCGAACTCGGTCACGTCTCCTTCCGTAAACTTTCCCGCCGCATAGGAACCGACCGCCTCGAACATGCTGGAAAGGCTCCGCTTCTCGCCCTTCACGTGTCCGGCCAGCATCGGGCCGCCGCTGACAAAAATCGTCGGCACGTTAATCCTGGCCGCCGCCATCAAAAGCCCCGGCACGTTCTTGTCGCAATTGGGAATCATCACCAGCGCGTCGAACTGGTGCGCCAGGGCCAGGGCTTCCGTGGAATCCGCAATCAAGTCCCTCGTCACCAGGGAATACTTCATTCCCACGTGTCCCATGGCAATGCCGTCGCAGACCGCGATGGCCGGCACCATGATGGGCGTTCCCCCCGCCATGGCGACCCCGAGCTTCACGGCCTCACAAATCTTGTCAAGATTCATGTGCCCAGGCACGATTTCATTGTAGGAACTGACCACGCCGACCAGCGGCCTTTCCAGCTCCTCTTTTGTCAGTCCCAACGCGTTAAAAAGGGAACGGTGCGGCGCCTGCTGCATTCCCTTTGTCACAGTATCACTTCTCATCATTAAAGTCCTCGCTTTCATATTATTCCCGCAAACGGCAAACCGCCGTTCGCGGGACATTCTTAGATATAACTGCAAATCAGGTCGCCCATCTCGCTCGTTGCGACTTGTTTCTTTCCCTCCGACATGATGTCGCCCGTGCGGTAACCGGCCTTTAACACCTCGGAAACGGCCTGCTCAATCGCGTCCGCCTCCTTGTCAAGGTCGAACGAGAACCGAAGCATCATGGCCGCCGAAAGAATCGTGGCAATCGGATTGGCGATACCCTTCCCGGCAATGTCCGGCGCGGAACCGCCGCTCGGCTCGTAGAGGCCGAACTTCGTCTCGTTAAGGCTCGCGGAAGCCAGCATCCCGATGGAGCCGGTCACCATGCTGGCCTCGTCGGACAAGATGTCACCGAACATGTTTTCCGTCAAAATCACGTCGAACTGGCGCGGATCTTTCACGAGCTGCATGGCACAGTTGTCCACCAGCATGTGCTCCAACGAAACCTCCGGGTAATCCTTCGCCACTTCCTCCGTCACCTTCCGCCACAAGCGGGACGAATCCAAGACGTTCGCCTTGTCCACGCTCGTCACCTTCTTCCGCCGCTTCATGGCAATGTCAAACGCCCTTCTGGCAATACGGCGAATCTCTTCCTCGCTATATGTAAGCGTGTCCGTGGCAATTGTCACGCCGTCCACTTCTCTCGTGGAACGCTCCCCGAAATACAAGCCGCCCGTCAGTTCCCGCATGATCATCATGTCAAAGCCGCCATCCGTAATCTCTTCCTTCAACGGGCACGCGCCCTTCAGCTCATCATACAACACCGCCGGCCGCAGGTTCGCGAACAGGTTCAACGACTTGCGCAATTTCAAAAGGCCGGCCTCCGGCCGTTTCGACGGTTCCAATTTATACCAGGGAGATGTCTTCGCGTCCCCGCCAATCGATCCCATCAAAACGGCGTCGCTCTTCCCCGCCAGTTCAATCGTCTCGTCCGTCAACGGGACGCCGTTTACGTCAATCGACGCGCCGCCCATCAAAAGCTGCGTATATGCGCACTCGTGGCCGAACACGTCCGCCACCTTGTCGAGCACTTTCATCGCCTCGGTGACAATCTCCGGGCCGATGCCGTCGCCCTTTATCACGCCAATGTTCAATCTCATCTCACATTCATCCTTCCTTGTAAAAAACTATCGTCTTACATCATACCGCATTTCCCTATCGGTTTCAAGACAAAGATTTGGAAAATTTCACTTCCCAAAAATTTCATTCAAATTAATATGCCAAATATTGGAAATACAACAAAAGAACCGGGGACGCATCGTTCCCGATTCTTCTTCCTTCTCACTTATCATTCTTCTTGGAATCTTGTTTGCTTTCGGCGACCTCGGCCGCGCCCGGCTTCTCGACCTCCACGATGGCTTCCTTCTTCATCGGAATCCGACAGTTCTTGTTGTTTCCAAACTCCACGATGACGCCGCCGCGCTCCTCGTCAATGTCGATGACCACGCCGAAGAACCCACTGCTTGTCAACACGTTGTCGCCGATTTCCAAGGTGGACAGCATCGCCGACATCTTTTTGCGGTCCTTGTTCTGCGGACGAATCCAAAAGAAGTACAACAACGCGAACAACGCGCCATACATAATCACCAGGCCGCCAAGGCCACCTGCCCCCGCACCTGCTTCTGCTGCTAATAAACCTGACATTTCAATTCCTCCTAAATCTCTTATGATACACGGATACTTCCGTGCTAAGGCAATATATCTACTATACACAATAATCGCGCCAACTGCAAGATTTTTTTCGCTTTTCTACAAAAAATCGGCATTTTTCACTCCTTTTTCAAAAATTCCCACATCTTGCCATGCTTTTCGTCGATATATCCGCCTTGCCAAAACCATTTCCTCTCAGCCTTGTTCCATTCCTTCCAGCTTCCGTTTTTTATAGGCCGCGAATTCACCAGCGTCCAGCGCGTCCCTGATTTCTTCCATCATCGTGTTATAAAAATAGAGGTTGTGCAGCACGCACAAGCGCATCCCCAGCATTTCCCCGGCCTTTAACAAGTGGCGGATATAGGCGCGGCTATATTGGCAGGCCGGACACCCGCACCCTTCCTCGATTGGCGCGTCGTCCAACTCATACTTCGCGTTGAACAAGTTCAACTTTCCCCGGTTGGTGTACACGTGCCCGTGCCGCCCGTTGCGCGAAGGATACACGCAGTCAAAAAAGTCCACGCCACGCTCCACCCCCTCCAGGATGTTGGCGGGCGTGCCGACCCCCATCAAGTACGTCGGCTTGTCCTGCGGCAAATGGGGAACCACCGTGTCCAGTATCCGATACATTTCCTCGTGCGTCTCGCCGACCGCCAGGCCGCCTATCGCGTAACCATCAAGCCCCAGTTCGGTAATCCGCTTGGCGTGCTCGATGCGGATGTCCTCGTACACCCCGCCCTGGTTGATGCCAAAAAGCATCTGCCTCGGGTTCAGCGTGTCTGGCAGCGCGTTCAGACGGGCCATCTCGTCCTTACAGCGCAAAAGCCACCTCGCCGTGCGGGCCACGGAATCCTCCATGTAACGCCGGTCAGCCACGCTGGACGGGCATTCGTCAAACGCCATGGCAATCGTCGAGGCCAGATGGGACTGGATTTGCATGCTCTGCTCCGGCCCCATGAAAATCTTGCGCCCGTCCACGTGCGAATGGAAATGCACCCCTTCTTCCTTTATCTTGCGCAATCCTGCCAGCGAGAACACCTGGAAACCTCCAGAATCCGTCAGAATCGGCTTGTCCCACTTCATGAACTTGTGAAGTCCCCCCAACTTGTAGACGACCTCGTCCCCGGGACGGACATGCAGATGGTAAGTGTTGGAAAGCTCCACCTGCGTCTTGATTTGTTGCAGGTCGTCCGTGGAGACGGCCCCCTTGATGGCGGCCGCCGTCCCCACGTTCATGAACACCGGGGTCTCGATATTTCCATGGACGGTGTGAAACCGCCCGCGCTTCGCCCTTCCTTCCGTTTTCAGCAATTCGTACATAAGAAACTCCTCTTCCACTGACAATGCCGCCTGATGGCGACACGTCCGTTTAGTAATGAATCACGATTGGCGTCCCCACCTCCACCATCGGATAAAGCGTCTGGATGGAACTGTAGGACATGTTGATGCAGCCATGGGAACCATACGTCTTGTACAATTCCCCGCCAAATCCAGGTTGCCACGTCGCGTCATGGAAACCGACCCCGCCCCATGTCACGCGCATCCAGTAATCGACGTGGGAAACATATTCCGGTTCTCCCGTGGCCGGGTCGATGTTGCCCGTCATCGTATAATCCGTGCATTTCTCAAGGACACGGTATACGCCGTCCGGAGTCTTCCTGGCCGGATTGGGAAGGCCGGTGATGACGTCGCACTCGAAGGCAATCTGCCCGTCCCGGAAATACCACATGTGCTGGGCCGTGATGTCCACCTCGAGGTAAGTGCCGCCCCAGTCCGGGTTGCCGTGCACGGCCGCCCGCTGTCCAATCAGGTATGCGGGCTCCCTCACGACGACCGCGCCGTCCCGGATGTTTTGCATGATCGCGTTAAATTCGGCTCCCTCATCCACGGCCCAGCCATAGCCGCCCCAACTCATCTTTCCCGGCTGCACCTCGACCGCCCTTCCCCACGGGGTGGTGAAGTTGCGCACCTTGTCATACGTGTCGTACTTGTCTCCAAACTCCGTAAGCCAAGCCTTTACCGCGTCCTCGGAGAAAATCACGTTCATGTCCCCGTCGGTGGAAAGCCAGGTGGAAATCGTGTCCTTGTCAAGCACCACTTCCGTGTCCATCTGGTATGTGATGGAAGCGCGCAAGTACAAGTTCATGTCGTCGCATGCTTTCTTGACTTCTGGCGACTCCGCCGTATACTTTGGGAACGCGTAGCAATCCTCTTCCACCATGTCTAGTTGCGGAGCCAGTTCTTCCATGGAGTTTCTTATTTTTTCATTCAGTTTTTCCATGTCGACCGCCGTGCCGATCACTTCCTTCTCGGGAACGAACTTCTCCCCGTCATACTTCGGGTAAGCCGACACGGACGGGATTTGTTCTTGTTTCAGGCAACCGAGGTTTTCAATTTTTTGCGCGAGCCTGCTTTCGTCATACGAAACATCGATGGGAACTTCCATCTTGGTTTCCTCGAAAAGAGAGGTCGGCCAAAGGAACGCGTTTTGCTTTTCCAACAATTTTTCAAACGCGTCCTCGTCCTTGTAAGCCAGGCCAATGTCGGTGGCCTTGATGGTTTCCGTATGCCCTCCGTTTTCCTTTACCGTCAATGCGTACTTTTTGACTTGTTCCGCCCAAAACTCCTCCGCCTCGGCGGCACTTTTGGCCGTGAAGTCATACCCGTTGATTTCCGTGTTCATCAGGAAATGGCTCATGAAATAAGCCGCGACGCCACCATATAAAAGGGCGATGGTTACAACCGTCACGCCTCCGGCGACGGCCGCCTTTTTCCAGCCGGAAGATGCGGGCTTCCTTTTCCGCGACGCCTTCCTGGACGTGTCCTTGGGGGACGTGGTCTTATTGGAAGCATTCTTCTGCGGCGTACCCTTGTTGTTCGTCACTTTTGACTCCTTACCATGATTTCTCTTATCTATGATATCGCCATCCGTATCTTTATATTCCTCATCCGTCTCCTCGTCCAGATAAATAATATCCAGATCTTGAACTTTCTTTTTGCCCATCTTCCTTCTCCCTGTCCATGGATTCATGATGGCCTGGCAATGCCCCGCCACATTCATGATACACGGATTACCACATGCCGGTGCACTCACGTAATCCCAAAACCCATAATATTATACCTTTTATTTTGGATAATGTACAGAAAAATATCCCAATTAAAGAAAAATTAAACATTATCCGTTGCATCTTCGGCTTTCTTCTTTTATAATAAGGTGCGGCGGGACCGGCCTTTTACCGGTTCGCCCATGTGCCGACGTGTGCCGCGTGTCAAAAAGCATACGTTCTTTTCATGTTATGATTAGAGCGTCAAAAGGTATTTTGACGCTCATGATACACGGATTACTCCGTGCTAACGCACTCCCGTAATCCTAAAACACCTCAAATCCGCTCATTTTTCTGCGAAAAATGGCTACTTTTCGGTGTTTTGCGCGTCCCAAAGTCATCCTTTTTCATGCAAGCATGAAACGCATGACCTTTTGACGCTTGTATCATGTTATTGGCATAATTCATAATGATTTAGGATGGTGAAGTTCATGAGTGGTTCCAGTTTCGGAAAATTTTTTCAAATAACGACATGGGGGGAGTCCCACGGTCCGGGCATAGGCGTCGTGATTGACGGGTGTCCCGCGGGAGTTCTCCTTTCGGAAGCGGACGTCCAGGCATTTTTAGACCGCAGGAAACCCGGACAGAGCAAGTTTACGACCCGGCGCAAGGAAAGCGACCAGGTCGAGATTTTGTCCGGCGTGTTCGAGGGCCGGACGACCGGCGCTTCCATTTCCATGATAGTGCGAAACCTTGACCAACGTTCCCATGATTATGGAAACATTGCCGAGGTGTTTCGTCCCGGCCACGCGGACTATACTTACACGCAAAAGTTCGGGTTCCGTGACTATCGCGGTGGCGGACGCTCTTCCGGCCGCGAGACGATTGGCCGTGTCGCCGCCGGTGCCGTCGCGTCGTTGATTTTAAACCGGCTTGGCATCCATGTCACGGCGTTCGCCAAGTCGATTGGCCCCGTGACGGTAACGGAAGCGGATTACCGATTTGACGAAATTTCCCAAAACCGTCTTTTCATGCCAAACAACGAGCTGGCCAAGGAGGCGGAGGGATACCTGACGCAGATGATGGCCGGGAAGGATTCCGCGGGCGGAATCATTGAATGCATCGTGCAAGGAATGCCGGTTGGCATCGGGGAACCCGTCTTTGACAAGCTCGATGCGATCCTCGGACAAGCGATTTTCTCCATCGGCGCGGTGAAAGCCGTGGAATTTGGAAGCGGGATGTCCGCGGCCACAAGCAGCGGCAGTATGAACAACGACGGCTTTTATATGGAAAACGGGCAGGTACAAAAAATGACGAACCACGCTGGCGGCATCCTCGGCGGCATGAGCGACGGCTCCGACCTTGTACTGCGTGCAGCCTTCAAACCGACCCCGTCCATCGCCCGGGCGCAACAGACCGTGAACGGCCATGGCGAGAACACAAAACTTGTCATCCACGGCCGCCATGACCCGATCATCGTCCCCCGGGCCGTCGTCGTCGTGGAATCCATGGTCGCCGTCACGCTGGTGGACATGCTCTTCCAGAACATGTGCAGCCGGATGGAAAAAATTTGCGAGTTCTATAAAACGGATTCCCGGTAGCGTTCTTGAACTTTTTATTGCACAAAGGGGCTGTCGGGTAATGCGGAAAACCCACAATATATGGTGGCAAATCCAGATGCGCCACGGCATATATTGTGGGCCTGCAGTCATTGCCCGACAGCCTCTTACGCCTTTCACGTTCCAATCAATCCGCCTTCAGTTCCTTCCAATACTCGTTCATCAAGTCCGTCGTCTCCTGGTCCAACTGCTTTAACACCTCGCAGTCCGCAAGCACTTCCTCCGGCGGAATCAGCGCCCCGTTTTCTTTCTCCTCCGCGGACATGTTCTCCACCACCGCGTCATTTACCGTGGAATAATAAATGTATTCGTAATTCATCTGCGCGACGTCCTCGCGGCAAAGGAAGTCCAGGAATTTTTGTGCCGCGTCCATGTTGTCACAATACTTCGTCACGCCCCACGCGTCAATCCAGAGGTTCGAACCCTCCTTCGGCACGGCATACTCAAGCTTTTCGTTATAGTCGTGCGCCAGGTACGCCTCCCCCGAGTAAATGACCGCCACGGCCGCGTTCTCGGCCACCATCTCCTCGCGCACCTCGTCCACGAGATAGGCCTGCACGTCCGGCTTCTGGGCAAGGAGCAAATCCTGCGCCTCCTTCAGTTCCCCCGGGGCGGTCGTGTTAAGAGAATATCCAAGGTATTTCAAGGCCACCAGGTAGCTGTCGCGCATGCTGTTCTGCATGATGACCTCCCCGGCATAATCCCCGTTGAACAAAACGTCCCAGCTGTCGATTTCGCCCTTCACCTTGTCCTTGTTGTACAAAATACCGACCGTCCCCCAGAAATACGGCAACGTGTACTTGTTTTCCGGATCGAAGGATTTTGAAAACTCGAAATACCGCTCCCCGACGTTGCCAATATGTTCGAACGAACTGGTGTCAATCTCTTGTAACTCGCCTTCCTGGATCAGTTTTTCCAGCATGTAGTCGCTCGTGCAAAGCAAATCGTACTCAATCGCCCCCGACTTATATTTCGTGTACAAATCCTCCGGGGTCACGGCCTCCTCGTACAAAATCTTGATTCCGGTCTCCTCGGTGAACATCTCGATTGCCTCCGGATCCAGGTATTCCCCATAATTGAACACGGTCAGCGTCTCACCGCTTTCCGTTTCCTTCGCGCAACCGCCGGCAAGCGCCGACGCACAAACGATGGCACCCGCAAGGAGCGCCGCCCATACCCTTTTTTTCATCTTCTTTCATCCTTTCTTTTCCATCCTTGACTTTTCCCAACCCGTTACGGCACCCATTTTCCAACACGGAGACATGCCGAGACATTTTTCCTATCGAGCCGCCGGCCCGCCGGCGGGATTTTTCCCCTTCCTTTTCGGCAAAAAATTGACCGCCAAAAGCAACGCGAAGACCGTCGCGAAAATCAACGTGGACAAGGCGTACATTTCCGGTTTGACGCCTTTTTTCAATTCCCCGTAAATCATGGTGGAAAGCGTGTTCACGCCCGCCCCCTTCGTAAAATACGTGATCACGAAATCGTCCATCGACATCGTGAAAGCCATGAAAAACCCAGACACGATGCCACTCATAAGCTGTGGCAGCAACACTTTGAAAAACGCGTAGACGGCACCCGCCCCCAAATCCCTGGCCGCCTCGTAAACGCTTAAGTTCATCTGCTTGATTTTTGGCATCACGCTCAATATGACATAAGGAATGTTGAACGTGATGTGCGCGAGCAGGACGCTCGCAAAGCCCAGCGGCATGAAGCGGACGAACCAGAGCATCAAGGCGATTCCGGTCACGATGTCCGCATTTAACATCGGAATGTTGGTAAACGTCATCATCACCTGGTATCCGCGTTGCCGCATGGCTTGGATACCCAGCGCGGCCAACACTCCAATCAAGGTGGCGATTCCCGCCGAAAGAAACGCCAAACCAATCGTGGTACAGAGCGCGTCCATAATCTGGTGGTTGGAAAACAGCACCTGGTACCAGCGCAGGGTAAAACCGCCCCAGACCACGCGGGAACGTGAGTCGTTAAACGAAAGGACGACCAAAACCGCGATTGGCGCGTATAAAAACACGATGACGAGCGCAAGATAAAACCTGCTTACGAAATCCTTTATTTTCTCTACCATATCTCTACCATATCGACGACGATTTCCCTTCCGTTTCATTTTTCGTGGTGAACGCCATGCTGATTAAGACGAACAGCATCAACGAGACCGAGAGCCCGCTCCCCATGTTCCAGTTGGCGCTCTTGGTAAACTCCTGCTCGATGACGTTGCCGATCAGTTGCAGCTTTCCCCCGCCCAGCACGTCGGCGATGACGAACGACGTCATGGAGGGGACGAACACCATCACGATGCCGCTTAAAAGCCCCGGCACGGAAAGCGGCAAAATCACCTTGCAAAACACCGTCAGCGAGTTCGCGCCCAAGTCCCGCGCCGCCTCGACCAAATCCTCGTCAATCTCGGCGACCGCGTTGAAAATCGGCAGCACCATGTATGGCAGGTAATCGTAAATCACGCCAATCATGATGGCGGTTCCCGTATTGGCCAGGGACAACGGCAGGAGGCCGGCCTTTTGCAATATAAAATTCAAAATCCCGTTGTTGGACAAAATCAACTGCCACGCCAGGATGCGCAGGATAAAATTCATCCACATCGGCAAAATCAGAATAAACAGCGTGAAGCCCTGCCGCCCCATGTTCAGCCTCCGCATCGCCATCACCAGCGGATACGAAAGGAGGATGCAGATAATCGTGCAGCCCACCGCGATTTCCAGGGAAAAAAGCAATGCTTTCAAATGCACCGGCTCAAAAATCGCCATGACATTGGCGAGCGTAAACGCGCCCTCGCGGCTCGTCAGCGCATACTGGAAAATCACCAGTAGCGGAATCATGGTAAACCCCGCCACCCACACGGCGTACGGGGTGGCCAGCCACGGCCGCTTCTTCATGGTCTTTCCTTCATTCATCCTCTTTTGTAACCTCCGCGTCCTCTGAAAGTGGCTTATGCATGATCTGGATATTGTCCGGCAAAATGGTAAGCCCCACCATCGCCCCAATCTGCGCAGGGTTCACGCTCTGCACGCTCCACTCGTACTCGCCGGCCCTCACCTTGATTTCGTAGTAGGCCCCCTTGAAAATGATGGAGACGACCA
The DNA here is from genome assembly GCA_910574865.1 of Lachnospiraceae bacterium. Taxonomy (GTDB): domain Bacteria; phylum Bacillota; class Clostridia; order Lachnospirales; family Lachnospiraceae; genus Schaedlerella. Next base: position 300,731 of record CAJTDN010000007.1, read on the forward strand.
TGCCCCTGACATACCCCTGCCCTTCCGCCACGATGACCAAGTCCTCCGGCCGGATGACCACGTCCACCAGCTCGTCACGGCCAAACCCCTCGTCCACGCAAGGAACGTCCACGCCCTGGATCCGTACCAGGCGGTCTTGTTTCATGATACCGTCAATGATGTTGCTGTCACCGATAAAGTCTGCCACGAAAGCATTTTGCGGCTCGTCGTATATGCTCTTCGAGGTTCCCATCTGCTGTATGATGCCCTTGTTCATGACGACGATGCGGTCCGACATCGTCAGCGCCTCCTCCTGGTCGTGGGTCACGTAGACGAACGTGATGCCCACCTCCTTCTTTATCTTGATCAGTTCCCGCTGCATCTCGTGTCGGAGCTTCAAGTCCAGTGCCCCAAGCGGCTCGTCGAGAAGCAGGATTTCCGGCTCATTGACAATGGCACGGGCAATCGCCACCCGCTGCTGCTGCCCGCCGCTTAGGGAGGCGGGCTTGCGCCGGGCGTAGCTCGTCATGTTGACCAGTTTCAAGGCATACGCAATCTTGTCGTCGATATACTGCTTGCTCTTTTTCTTCAATTTCAGCCCGAACGCGATGTTTTCCGCCACGGACATGTGGGGAAACAGCGAATACTTCTGGAACACGGTATTCACGTTGCGTTTGTCCGGGGATAGGGAAGTGACGTCCTTCCCCTCAAACAGCACCCGGCCGCCGTCCGGCTTCTCAAAGCCACCAATGATGCGCAACGTCGTGGACTTCCCACAGCCGGAAGGCCCGAGAAGCGTCACGAACTCGTTGCGCTTGATTTCCAAATCAAAATCCTTCAAAATCATTTTCCCGTCAAAAGACTTGCTGACCGCGTCCAACTGTAAGATTACGTCTTGCATGGTATCCTCCTCGTTACTTTGTTAAAAACTCGGCGGGGTGCTGATCCATAAAAAATCGGAAACACCACTGGAGGCCGAACAAATTTTATGCTTTCGTGTGGCGGGGAAACTAAACGAGTCCCCTTTACGCAAAGTATACGCCGAATCGCCATAATGGAGCCGGATGGCGCCCTTTAAGACGTATCCGAACTCCTCCCCCTCATGGGGCTTATCCTCGGGCAGCGACTGCCCCGGTTTCAAATTCACAAGGATGGGCTCCAGTTTCCGGCTCTGGGCTGTGGAAATCAACCACGTGATCCGGTTGCCGTCCTCGTCCTCCTTCTCAAAACAGTCATCCTTGCGGTAAACAATCTGCACGTCGCCGTCCTCATGGAAAAAGTCCGAAAGGTTCGTCCCCAGGCACTCCACGATGTCCAAAAGCGTCGAGACGGACGGGGCCGTCAGCCCCCGCTCCAACTGGGAAATGAAGCCCTTTGTCAACTCCGTGCGGTCCGCCAGTTCTTCTTGTGTCAGGCCGTTCTGGTTGCGCAGGTTCCGTATCTTGATACCAATCTGTTCCTCTATGCTCATCCTTCTTACCTTCTTACAATTACTAAACTTTTTGTAACGCCATTCCTTATTATACACATACTAAACTTAAAGTCAAGTATAACTTTGAAAAAACGAAAAAAAGACCCCGGAAGCTACTATTCAGCTCCCACGGGTCCTGCCTTCCACGTCCGCGCTTTCTATATTTGGAAACATCCGCCCCCGATAAACTCCCGAAGCAGGGAATTCATCGGCACGCATTCACTGCCAATCCCGACAAAATAGTCAAAGAACTTCAAAAGCCGTTTGGCCTCAGCGTACTCCGCGCTCTCCTTGTCCACGCCAAACAAAAGCGGCTCCACGTACTGCTTCAACACCGCCAATTCGTAAGCCAGCGAGGAATTGAACATCTCGTCCGCCTCCTCCTGGTAGGGGAATATATTTTCCTCCTCGCCCCTGCGCACCCGGTGCCACATGGCAATCGTGCCCTGGGCCGACGTGCCCCGGCTCCTCGCGTCCCGCACAATCCGCCGGATCAGCCGCCCGTCCGTGGACGGGATTCGATTGTGTTCGTCAATGTTTAACTGCGTCAGGGCGCTGATATAGATTTTGAACTTGTTCTCGTCACGCAAGTCCGCCGTCAGGCGGGGATTCAGGCAATGGATGCCCTCGATGACCAGCACGTCGTTCTCACCGAGCCGCTTGGGCGTATGGCTATACTCCCGCTTCCCGGTCTTGAAATTAAATATCGGCAAGTATATTTCCTCGCCATTTAACAATGCACGCATGTCCTTGTTGAACTCCTTGACGTCGACCGCCTCCAGGCACTCGAAATCATAGTTCCCGTCCTTGTCTCTCGGCGTCTTCTCCCTATCAACGTAAAAATTATCCACCGCGATCGGGTGCGGAATCATGCCGTTCACCCGCAACTGGATGGAAAGGCGGTGGCTGAACGTCGTCTTGCCCGATGAGGACGGCCCGGCAATCAGGATGAACTTCACGTCCTTTTCCCCGGCGATTTTTTTCGCGATCTCGGCGATTTTCCGTCCCTGGTAGGCCTCCTCGACCAACACGGCCTCCAACATGTTCTGCTTCGTCACCCGCTCGTTTAACGCCCCTACGGTGTCGATGCCCTGCATGTCCCCCCACTCGATGGTTTCCTTCAATACCCCGAACAATTTCTTCTGCGGTTCAAACGGCGGCACCGCCTCCGGCTCCTTAATCGTCGGCATCTGCAGGACGAACCCGTCCTCGAACAGGTGCAGGGAAAACCATTGCAAATAACCGGTGTCCGGCACCATGTAGCCATAATAATAATCCTCGAACTCGTTGATGCTGTAGATATTGACCTTGGACACCCGCCGGTAGCTGAACAGCCGCTCCTTGTCGTACATTTTGTGCTCGTGAAAACGCTTGACGGCCTCGTTCGTGTTCACGGAACGCTTCCTGATAGGAATCTGTTCCTCCACCAACTGCCGCATCCGCTTTTCCACGTTTCCAAGAAACTCCTCCGACACGCGCACGTCACCCTCTACCGTGCAGTACACGCCCTTGCTGACGGAAAAGTGAATCCGCACGCGTTCCACCTTGTCGTGGCCGCCCACGTCGTGCACCGCCTTGACCAGCAGAAAGCAAAGACTGCGCTTGTAGGTGTCATGCCCGATTTTGTCCGCGACGGTGATAAATTCCAGTTGTCCGTCCTGCATAAGCGTCTTCGTAAGCTCCTGCAAACGGAAATTGTTGACGAACACCAGCACGATACGGTGCCCGTACATATGCTGGAAATCCTCGGCGATTTCCTGGTATGTAGTTCCCTCCTTGTACGACTTTGTCACGTTCCCCACATGGACCTGGTAATAAACATCCGCCATCTCAATGCCTCCTTTTCTCTTTTCGAACACTCTTTTCACGCCATTCCTCCTTTGGGTCAGCCAAAGTGGTGATTGGCCCGGGTGTAATAACAATAACGTTCATAGCACCCGGCACGGAAACCCTACCGGCTCCGCCTTGATTTCCACGCCATCAAGACGTTCGCGGAGAAAGCGCTCCATATCCTCCAAAAACATGTACTCCGTCCCATAGTGCCCGGCATCTATCACCGCCAATCCCCGCTCCCACGCGTCCACCCCGTCATGATGGCCAATGTCCCCGCCGACCAGCACCTGCGCGCCTTTCTCAATCGCGGGGCGGATGGCGCTTTTCGCGGAACCCGGGGAAATGGCCAGCCTGCCCACGCGCAAGTCCAAGTTCCCATATACGTTAACCGTCTCCAGCTTTAACTTATGCTTCACATACCCGCAACATTCGCGAAGCGTCATCTCCTTTGGCAGCGTGCCGACCCTGCCGATGCCCTCTTCCACGCCCCCTTCGCCCGACATCGTCACGTCAAGCGCCCGCGTGTCCAAAAGCCCCAAAACGTTCCCTGAAAGCCGCGCCATTCCCATCACGTCATAATTCGTGTGCATCGCGTAGTAAGAAATGTCGCCGCGTACCAGCCTGATAATCCTGCTGCCGATAAAATCCTCTTCCGTGACGCGCTTTAACGGCGAAAAAATCAGCGGGTGGTGCGAAACCAACATGTCCGCCCCCCACTTTGCGGCATGCTCAATCACCTGCGTGGTCGCGTCCAGCGCCAAATAGACACGTCTTATTTCTTTTTCCGCGCTTCCCGCCAAAAGCCCCACGTTGTCGAACGAAAGGGCCGCCGACGGCGGGTACGCCTTTTCGATGGTTTCCATGATTTCCTTACATTTCATAACATTTCAGTCCCTTCCGTCATAATACTCCAATCCCCGCCGAATATGCTCCATTTCCAGGCAAAGCCCCGCCCGCCTCTCTTCGACGCGCTCCCCGCCGCCCTTTGGCAGGCCGTCCATAATCTGCCTGGTAAGCCGCAAGTTTTTCTCCAGGAATTCCTTCAACACGGGATGCCTGTCCTCCAGCAACCGTTTCCCGAAACGAAGCTGCACCTCATCCCATTTCCCATCATCCTTTTGCGCTTTTCCCGGCGGCAGCACCCGCATCATCGGGTAGTATTTCCCGTCCTCTCGGACCATTTGCTCCTCGATAATCAAAAAGCCTTCCTCCAGAAGAAAGGCCCTCACTTTCGAAATTTCCGACTGCGGCTGCAAAACGCATGCTTCCAGGTCACGCGCGACTTCCATGCGGCCTTTTAAAATCCGCGTCACCAAGGCGCCGCCCATGCCTGCCATGATTACCTGATCCGCTTCGCCCGGGGACAATTTCTCCAGTCCGTCGGACAACCGGAGTTCGATTTTCCCCTCCAGGCCCGCCCCGCGCACATGGCACGCCGCCCGCCCAAGCGGCCCTTCATGGACGTCCATGGCGATGGCACGGGAAGCAATCCCGCGGCGCACCAGGTCAATCGGGACGTAGGCGTGGTCGGTGCCGATATCCGCGACGCACCCACATCGGTCCACCAGGGAAGCCACGGCCTGCAGCCTTTTAGAAAGTTCCATTACTTACCCCCTCCCAACGAAAAGCCGACTGCTTCGTGCCATAAGCACTCCCGCAGTCGCCACTTCCATTCGCAATCCGGGACATTTAATCCAGGTAGTCCCGAAGCTTCCTGCTCCGGCTCGGGTGCCTTAATTTCCGCAACGCCTTCGCCTCAATCTGGCGGATGCGCTCCCTCGTGACGTCGAACTCCTTGCCGACTTCCTCAAGCGTGCGCGCGCGCCCGTCGTTCATGCCGAAGCGCAGGCGCAACACCTTCTGCTCCCTCTCCGTCAAGGTGCTGAGCACCTCGTCAAGCTGCTCCTTCAAAAGCGTCTGGGCGGCGGCCTCCGCCGGTACCGGCACGTTATCGTCCTGGATGAAATCCCCCAAGTGGCTGTCCTCCTCCTCGCCAATCGGTGTTTCCAAGGAGACCGGCTCCTGCGAAATCTTCAAGATTTCCCGCACGCGCTCCACGGGCATGTCCAACTCTTCCGCAATCTCCTCCGGAGTGGGTTCACGCCCCAGTTCCTGCAACAGCTGCCTTGACACACGGATTAATTTGTTGATGGTCTCCACCATGTGCACGGGAATTCGAATGGTCCTCGCCTGGTCGGCAATCGCCCTGGTAATCGCCTGGCGAATCCACCAGGTCGCGTAGGTGCTGAACTTATAACCCTTGTGGTAGTCAAACTTTTCAACGGCCTTGATAAGGCCCAGGTTCCCCTCTTGGATCAGGTCGAGGAAGAGCATGCCGCGGCCGACGTAACGCTTGGCGATGCTGACCACCAGGCGCAGGTTGGCTTCCGCCAGTTCCTTCTTGGCGTCCTCGTCCCCGTCCTCCATCCTCTGCGCCAGCTCGATTTCCCGATCCGCGCTCAAAAGGGGCACTTTGCCAATCTCCTTCAAATACATGCGCACCGGGTCTTCCAGACTCACGCCCTCCGGAACGGAAAGATCGATGTTTTCCACGTCAACCTCTTCCTCCTCCGCAAGGATGGCCGCGTCTATATCCATGTCGATGGCATCAAGGTCAAGCCCCAGATCCAATTCCAAATCCACGTCCGTCTCTTGTCCCGGACTTATCCGCAGCACGTCCACGTTATTGCTTTCCAGATAGTCAAAGACATGCTCCATCTGCTCCGGAGACAATTCCATGTCGTGAAAGAAGTCGTTAATCTCCTGCAGCTCGAGTATGCCCTTCTTTTTTTTGCTCAGTTTGACCAGTTCTTTCAAGCGCTCCATAAATTTCTGTGTGCTATTTTCTTCCATGTGTCCTTCCTTCCCATGTCGGCTGCGCAAGCAGACATCTTGTATTATTTTATCCTTTTTGCGAAAGAAATATGCAGTTCCTTCCTTTCCGGAAGCTTCCTATCCCTTTTAATCAAAAGAAATATGCAGTTTCTCAATCTCCGGGAGGTTCCTCTTTTCATTCGTAAGCCTTTGCAGGCCGGCCATGTCCGTCGGGTGCAGCCCCTTCAACCGAACGTCAATGCTGTTTTCTTTCACCCGCCAAATGGTTTCCTTCAAGGCGCGTTCCTTCTCCTGCCCGGTCGTCAGCTCGCGGATCCTCGTATGAAACAAGGACGCGACTTCCCTGTGCTCCCCTTCCTCTTGAAAATGGTTCAATATCCGGGCCGGATTCAGGTTTCCATCCTCATACTGCCCGTAAAGCATCCGGGCGACCGCCTCATACAAGCTTTCCGTAAAATCCTCCGGCGTGACGATTCCACGAACCAGTTGGAACACGCGCGCGTCGTCAATCATCCATGTCAGGAGAACCTTTTGCGCGGTCTTCCTCCCGTCTTCTTTTTCTTCCTTCTTTCCCCCGGCAACCTTGGGCCGGCTCACCGGCTTCGCCATTCCCGTCCTGACGGCCTCCTTGGTAACGAGCTTTTGCAGGCTTTGTGCGCTTACCTGGTACGCTTTCGCAACCGCCTCTATGTAATTGTCACGCTCCAGTTCATCCTCGAAACGCGTAAGCCTCCTGGCCGCCTCCTGGAAGAACGCCGTCTTGCCCTCCGGCGAATCCATCTGGTAATCCTTCTCAAGAACTTCCAGCCCGAACATGAACCCGTTGCGTGCGCCGCCTATCCGCTTTTCGAACTCCCCGGCCCCCAGGTTTTTGATGAACTCGTCCGGATCCTTGTAAGGCTCCATGCGAATCACCTTGGCCGAAATCCCCGCCTCCTTCAAAATCGGGGTTGCCCGGAGCGCGGCCTTCGTGCCGGCTTCGTCGCTGTCATATACCAGGTACACTTCCTGCACGTAGCGCTTGATCAGGGAAGCATGTCCCGCCGTGAAGGCGGTTCCAAGTGACGCGACCGCGTTGGTGAAACCGGCCTGGTGCATGGAAATCACGTCCATGTAACCCTCGCACAGCAAAAAGTACGGCTTTCGCGAACTCCTTGCCCTATGTAGCCCGTAAAGGTTGCGGCTCTTGTCAAAAATCAGGGTTTCCGGCGAATTCAGGTACTTCGGCTTCGCGTCCCCCATCACCCGGCCACCGAACCCGATTACCCGGCTGTTCGCGTCCATGATGGGAAACATGACCCGGTTCCAGAACTTGTCATACGCGCCATGCTTCTCATCCGTGCTGATAAGCCCGGCCTGCCGTATCATGTCCTCCTTGTAGCCCTTCCCCCGCAGGTAACGGTACAAGTCGTCACTGTACTTGTTGGAATACCCGAGCCCGAAGGCCTTGATCGTCTCCTCCGACAGCCCCCGCCCTTTCAAATAATCATAAGCAGTCCGTCCCGGCGGGGACTTCAGCTGCACGTAAAAATACTGTGCCGCCGCCTTGTTAATCTCCAACAACGTCGATTTCAGGCTTGCTTTTTCCCTCGCCTCTTTCGAATACTCCATCTTGGGAAGTTCGACCCCCGCGCGCCGCGCGAGCTCCTGAACGGCCTCCTGGAACGTGTAATTCTCATACTCCATCAAGAACGTGATGACGTTGCCCCCCGCGCCGCATCCGAAGCAATAGTACATCTGCTTCGTGCGGCTAACGGAAAAGGAAGGGGATTTTTCATTATGGAAAGGGCAAAGCCCGAAATGGGAGCTTCCTTTTTTCTGCAGGCGCACGTACCCCGAGATGACGTCCACGATATCGTTTTTTGCCCTGATTTCTTCAATCAGCTCGTCTGGATAATACATGAAGCACCCCCTGTTTTGGCTTCTTAGTATTTATATTCGACAAAACTTTATGATTTCCTTCCTATATTCTAAATTTTTTTCATTTTCCCGGCCGCGCCCTTTCCTTATCATAAAACTTTTTCAATTTTTCAGCCGTTTTTCTATCGCGTCGATCACCGACCGGAGTACCTTGAGCCTGGCGTGGTACTTGTCGTTGCCTTCCACGACGATCCATGGGGCGCGCTCCGTGGACGTTTGGTCAAGCATCTCGCAGACCGCGCCCTCATACTGTTCCCATTTCTCCCGGTTCCGCCAATCCTCGTCCGTGATTTTCCACCGCTTCTGCGGGTTCTCCATGCGTTCCCGGAACCGTTTTTCCTGCTCGTCCTTGTCAATGTGCATCCAAAACTTGAGGACGATTGCCCCGTGGTCGGCAAGTTCCCCCTCCATTTCACGAATTTCCCTATACGCCCGCTGCCATTCCTCCTTCGTGCAGAATCCTTCAATCCGTTCCACCATCACGCGCCCGTACCACGTACGGTCAAAGATGGCAATGTGCCCGTCCTTGGGCATCGCGTTCCAGAACCGCCACAGATAATGGTGTGATTTTTCCAACGTGCTCGGCGAAGCCACCGGGATTACCGTGAACCCGCGCGGATCCATCCTTTCCGTCAAACGCTTGATGGCCCCTCCCTTTCCGCCCGCGTCCCAGCCCTCGAAACCAATCACGAGCGGAATCCGCCTGCGGTACAATTCCCCGTGCAAAAGCTCCATTTTTTTCTGCAGGGCCTTTAATTCCCTCTTGTATTCCTTTTTCGGGCAGGCCAGCGCCAAGTCCACGTCCGCAAGGACGTCCTTTCCATATTTCGACTCCCCGGCCCACACGTCCCCGCACCGCCTCCCGGCATCCGACACGGCCTCTTCCAAAGCCACGACGACCCGCTCGTAAATCTTCACCGTGGCATACCGCTTGTCCATCGCCTCCACGAGCGTCCAGGGGGCATAAGTATCATCGGTTTTCGAAATCATTTCCTCCATCATGCGGCGGTAAGTATCATAGTGCGCGTTTCGTTCCTCGTCCCCCTTGTCCACACGCCACGCGGTCTCCTTGTTCTCCTTCAGCTTTCGGAAACGCTTCTTCTGTTCCTTCCTATCTATGACGAGCAACAATTTTATGATAACCGTCCCGTCATCCGCGAGCTGCCGCTCAAAGGTACGAATCGCCTCGTACTGCTTGGAAAGCCGCGACTTCTTCGTGTTTTTCCCGAAACGGTCAACCAGCACCTTCCTGTACCAGCTCCCGTCATAAATGGCAATCCTCCCGGCGGCCGGCGTCTTCGTCCAAAACCGCCACAAAAAGGGATGCATCTTTTCTTCTTCCGTTTCCTCCCCGATGGTGTGGACGGAAAAGCCACGCGGATCCAGGCTTTGGATCAACCGCCCGATGTAAAACCCCTTCCCGGCCGCGTCAAAGCCCTCGAACGCGATCATGACGGGGATTTCCAGTTCCCTGCACCTCCTCTGCAGCTCACCCAGGCGGGACGCGAGCGGCGCCATTTTCAACTTGAACTCTTCCTTCGACATCTGTTTCGTCAAATCCATTTTCTCAAACATGTCTCTTCCTCCTTACAACGAGCACGTTGTTTCCTTTTAAACAAGTATACCACAAAACCACGGCAATGATTCTAAAAATTTTATTGGTTCTTGGGAGAACAAAGAGTCCGGCTTGCCGGACTCTCGCGCCGGAGCGCGGCTGCGTCAGCAGCCATTTTCCATAGGCGCGAAGTGCGCATCCCCCGGAGGGTTTTTGTCATAAGGATCGAAGTTTCCTATGACATGAAAAAAGAACCTCCTATCGGGGGGTTCTTTCCGCCTTCCTCGCCAGTTCCTGCGCCAGGCGCATAAGCAGCTCCTGCTGCGCCTTGTCCAGGCGTCCATACAACTGGCACAATTCATAATTTTTCTCCATCATCTGGTTAAATTCAATCACGTATTCACTCGTCTTCCGAAAATCCGACTGGTATAAAATATAATCCACCGACACGCCGAAGTATTTCGCCAAGTCCACCAATGTGTCGGCAGGAAGGGAATTCTCCTCTTTTTCAATGCGGCTGATCGTCTGCTGGGACACGTTAATCTTCGCGGCAAGCTCTTCCTGCTTCAATTTATGTTCTTTTCGGAGTTCTCTCACTCGGTTCTGCACAAACGGTCACCTCGCAAACAATTCTTCCTATTATTTTATTAGAATATCGCTATTTGTGCTATCCAACTATCAGGTATGGCCATACTCGTTTTTCAGGTATATGCTTCATTATGCGAATAGGAAGTGTTTTTTATACATTTACGAATGATAGAATGGATGAATGGACGGAGGTGACTTTTCATGTTGGGAAATACGATTGGAAAAAACCTGCGCAAGCTGCGCATGGAAAAGAACATGAGCCAGACCTATGTCGCACAAAAATTATTCATACAGAGGCAGACCTTGTCGGCATACGAGCGTGGTAAAAACACGCCCGACATCTATATTTTAATGGAATTGGCCCGCATATATGAAACCAGCCTGGATGAACTGATTGGAAACGGCAGAAGGGAATGAGGACGGGCAATTGACGCGGCAATCGCCCTGAAGGATACGCGGCAATTTGGCCGGAACATGAAAAGCAACCGTCTTTCCGTCAATTTTGACCTTGTTTTCTGGTATCTTTTCCCTTATAATAGTACAAGATAAAGATAAAACATAAGTGAGGATACCATGAGATTACGAAGCAAACTGGCCGTTTTCGCGGCCAAATTTACCAGCGCGGCCATCAAGAAGCTGCACATGGGGAGCGGAGTCACGTTACCCGGCCTGGTGGCGCGCCTCGTTGACCCAAAAATCCTTCCCGAAATGTCCGCCCAGGTCGGCAAAAAGACCATTGCCACGATGGGGACGAACGGGAAGACGACGACAAACAGCCTTTTGTGCAAGGTTTTAGAAGACGCGGGACATACCGTCATCATCAACCGCACCGGGGCCAACATGCTGAACGGCATCATCTCCGCCTTCGTCCTCTCGACGGACAGGCACGGGCTTTTGCACGCCGATTACGCATGCATCGAGGTGGACGAGATTGCCTCCGTGCGCGTGCTGCCACAGCTTTCACCCGACTGCGCGCTTTTAACGAACATTTCCCGCGACCAGCTTGACCGCTTCGGGGAAGTGGACGTCACGTACAACCTGGTGAAGACGGCCATTCACGGCGTGCCGAAGACGAAGGTCGTCATCAACTGTGACGACGTGCTCTCCTACACGCTGGCGACGGAGGGCGGCAATCCGTACGTCACCTACGGCATCAGCGAACAGATTTTTGACGACTTCTCCCGCTCGGAAATCCGCGAGAGCATTTTCTGCCGCCATTGCGGGAAAAAGCTGGAATACGAGTTTTTCCATTACGGGCAGCTCGGCATCTACCGCTGCCCCAATTGCGGGCTTTCCCACCCGACCCCGGATTATACGGCCTCGGAAGTCTCATTCCACGACGGGGTTTATGATTTTTCCATTGACGGCACAACCATCCATTCGTCGGCCCGCTCGCCCTACAACGTGTACAACACGTTGTCCGCCTATGCCGCGCTCAAGGCGCTTGACGCGGACACGTCCGGTTTCAAGGATACCATCGAGCGTTTTGACTATGGGAACAACCGCGAAAGCATTTTCACGATAAACGGCACCCGGGTGCAGCTCCACCTGGCCAAGAACCCCATCGGGTTCCAGCAAAAAATCTCGCTCGTGCTAAAGGATCCGCGGCCGAAGGACGTCATCATCCAGATTAACGACACCTACCAGGACGGTGAGGACATTTCCTGGCTCTGGGACGTGGACTTCCAATACCTGGCCGACGCGAACGCGAAAACGATTTTGACGGCCGGAACCAGGAAGCACGACATGGGCCTGCGCCTCAAATACGAGGACGTTCCTTGCGGTTCCACAAACGACCTGCGTGCGTCAATCCTCGATTTGACGGAAAACGGCACGAAGAATTTGTACGTCATCGTGAATTACTCGGGACTCTACCGCACGAACCACCTGCTCGGCGCGCTTCAGGAAGAGACCCGCCCATAACCCGCGCTTTTTCTGGCAACATGTGACATGCGAAATCAGGAAAATGAAAGGACTCATTTATGAAACTGACGATTGGACATCTATATCCGGACTTATTGAACTTATACGGCGACCGCGGAAACATCCAGTGCCTTCGCAAGCGGCTGGAATGGCGGGGAATCGGGGCCGAGGTGCTGCCCTTCCTTTCCGGGGACGAGATTGACTTTTCCAAGCTGGACGTCGTGCTCCTTGGCGGCGGTTCCGACCGGGAACAAGAACTAGTCTGTGACTATCTGAAGGAAATCCGGGACGACTTCAAGGCCTATGTCGAGGACGGCGGCGTGGTGCTGGCGGTGTGCGGAGGCTACCAATTGCTCGGCAACTATTACAAGACCGACAAAAGAACCATCGAGGGACTCGGCATCCTCGACGTCACCACCGAATGGCAGCCAAAACGGCTCATCCGCAACATCATCCTGCACAGCCCGCTTTTTGACATCCCCGTCGTCGGCTTCGAAAACCATGGCGGGCGCACCTACATCGGCAACCACACCCCGTTCGGCAAGGTCTTTTTCGGATTGGGAAACACGGGCAAATCCGGCTACGAGGGCGTGGTGTACAAAAACGTGATTGCCACTTACCTGCACGGGCCGCTCCTGCCCAAGAACCCGCACGTCTGCGACTATCTGCTGGAACGGGCATTAAGCCGCAAATACGGAGAAGAAATTACGCTAAAGCCGCTTACGGACGAATTGGAGCACAAGGCGAACCAGTACCTGGTCGACCGCTACAGTGACAAAAAATATGTCTTGAAGGAAACCATCAAGCGGTACACGTAAAATCGGCACGAAAGAAGGGGCGGTTACCCCTTCTTTCTTTTCTTCTTCACGCTGTATCCAAAACTTCCCAGCCTCTCCCCCAGTCCCAAATATTCCCCGTGGGAATAAACGAGCAGCCCGCTCTTGTTCAGCTCGAACTTGTCATTCTCGTCAAAATGCGCCTCGTCCGCCTGCACCGCACCCACCTCGGCCAGAAACATGTGGTGGCTTCCCAGCTTTTTGACCTCCGTTACCTTGCACTCAATGTTGACCGGCGATTCCTCGATGATCGGCGCGTGCAAAAGCGACACGCTCTTCCCCGCATGCAAATTCATTTCCTTCCATTTGTCCACGTCCCGCCCGGAACGCACCCCGCAATAATCCGTCGCCCGGGCGAGCCGACTTGTCGTCAGGTTGATGACGAACTCCCCGCTCTTAACCAGCATAGGATAAGAATAACGCTCCGGCCGCACCGATATGTACACCATCGCCGGGTTCGTGCAAATCGTCCCGGTCCAAGCCACCGTCAAGATGTTCGTCCTGCCACTCTCGTCTCCCACGCTCACCAGCACCGCCGGAAGCGGGTAAAGCATGTTCCCCGGTTTCCAAACCCGCTTGTCCATTTCCAATCGCCTCCCTTTCACGCCCGCCGTTCATCGCCGTCCGCCAAGGAGCACTTGCCTTGCGCCTTGGCTCTCCCTTTTTCCTCCACTCACTGCTGCAACGCCTCCACCATGGCCGGCACCAGCTGTTTCTTCCTTGACACCACGCCTTTTAACTGCAAGTCCTTCACGTCAAATGGCAAATCGAACGCGGCCGCCGCCTTCTCCCGCGCCTCCGGACCGGTGCAGAGCAGTTCCGTCGATTCCTCGAGGATGTGCGTCAACATGAAAAAAATCATGTTCAGCCGATGGTTCTTGCGGATTTTTTCCAACTGAGGCGCCAGCTTTTCCTTGATTTCCGCCAATTCCTCCTTACTCATCGAACTCACCTGGCCGACCCCGAACACCGTCTCCCCGACCGTGAACTGCTTGAAGTCAAGAAAGCAGATTTCCTCCGCGCCCTTGCCCTTCAAGTTGCTTCCCGCCTTGAACATCGCCTGCGCGAGGCTCTCCATGTCAATGGCGGCGATTTCCGAAAGCCTGGTGGCCGTCGCCGTATCAAGCGGCGTGCAGGTCGGCGAGCGGAACAACAGCGTGTCGGAAATGATGGCCGCGCACAACAGTCCCGCCATCACCGGCTCGATCTCGATGCCGTTTTCCTGGTACATCTGGTAAATGATGGTCGCCGTGCAGCCCACCGGCTGGTTGCGGAAAAACACCGGCCCCATCGTCTCAATGCTGCTTAAGCGGTGGTGGTCGATGATTTCCAGCACGTCGGCCTGCTCGATTCCGTCCACGGCCTGGTTCTTTTCATTGTGGTCGACCAGTACCACCTGCTTCCTGCGGCTGTTTAACAACCTCCTGCGCGTCAAAAACCCGAGGAAATTCCCCTTGCCGTCCAGCACCGGGAAATCACGGAACTTCTTGCGCGCCATCACTTCCTTGACGTCGTCCACGTAATCCTTCATCTTGAAGGACACGATATTTTCCTTCGTCATGAAATGGCGGATGGGAATGCTCTGGTTGACAAGCCGCGCCACGGTAAACGTGTCGTGCGGGGAAATGATGACAACGATTTCCTTCTCCTTCGCCTGTTCCAGTATGTCATCGGGAATATGCGCGTCCCCGCACACCACCATGCAGCTCACGTTCAGATCCACCGCCAGCTGCTGCGCCTCCACGCGGTCGCCTAAAATCACGAGGTCGTCCTGTTCGATGAATTCCGACATCAACGGACGGCTCGAGGCCACGATGGCAACCTTGCCGCTTAGCAGGTACCCATGCTCGTTTCCCACGATTACCTGGCCGTCAATCGTGGTCGCGATGTTACGGTACTGCGTGCGGGCCCTCGACAAGATGTCGCTGTCATACACGTCCATGTAGGAGGTGGCGATGTCGCCGACCGTGATCATTCCTTCCAGCTTCTCGTCCCTCGTCACGGGCAACGCCTTCAAATTCTGCTCCCGCATGATGGACCACGCCGTCTTGATGGATTCCGAACCCTTAAGCCCTTTCGTCTTCCTCAGCTCCACGTCCTTCACCTGCACGCGCAAGTCCAATAAAAGCTGGGGAGCCTTCACGCCGAAATGCTCCAGCACGTACTGCGTCTCCTCGTTTAGCTGCCCGGCCCTTTTGGCCACGTGGGGCCGCCCCGTCAGCCTGCCCCGCAGATTCGCGTACACGATTGCCGAACACACCGAATCCGTGTCCGGGTTCTTGTGCCCCACCACGTAAACCTTGTTCTTGTTCGTTCCCTGCTCCATAACGCTCTCCATTTTATCCTTTAATTATTGCACTTCCGATCCCCTTATGTTTCCTTCCCGTACCCATGATACCATCTTTACATTTCAAATTCAAGCGGCTTTTCAGGCCGTGAACTGTAACCGTCCCGCGCCCTCCATGCCTCCCTGTATTGCTTCGGCGTGCAGCCATATTGGCATTTGAAGGCGTCCCGAGTTTGCCACTTGCTAAGCCAAACCAAATAAAAAATTTCCTTTTTTTGCAAGGTTTTCCTTGCTTTTTTTATTCTATCATGTTATAATATATATGTAG